>CAVSEB010000033.1:0-40814 GCA_963726855.1 uncultured Acidimicrobiaceae bacterium | reverse complement strand
TACATCCCGAATCCCACCTTCAACGTAGTGGCGACGCCGGGGGCACACAAGTTGATTACGAACGCAAGAACCCCTCCTCGAAGACCAAGCCCGGGGACAAGAAGGTTGAGGCGCCTCCACGTTCCATCCCGTCGATTCCAGCCTACTTCGACCCGGGACCGCGGCTGGACTCCTCGACGAGCTCGGCATCGATCGGGCACTGATGTGCCGACGTTGCCGGCCTGCTCGAAGAACCCTTTACCCGATCCCAAGGCCACTCCTCGTCGTGCACGCATTCAACCAATGGATGCACGAGCACTGGACCTACGACTTCGACGAGCGGATGTACCCCACTCCGATCTCAGTCTGCCCATCGTCGACGAGGCACTGCGTGAACTCGATTACGTCGTCGAACGTGGCGCCCGGGCTGTATATCCGACCCGCCCCGGTCCCTGATTTCAACGGGCGTCGTCGTTCGTTTGCACTGCCGGAGTACGACCGATTGGGAGCGGGTGCAGGAGGCAGGGGTCGTCGTCGGTGTGCACACTCGACAGCGGCTTCCAACGGATACCTAAACGAATGGGAAGGCCACGAGGACGAATCCCTTCACTTTAACCAGAAACGACGGCCTTCGAGCAATCGTCGGATCGGACTACCGGACGATCGCTGACGTCATCTCCTCAATCTTCGGACAAGGGCTGGCTACCCGATTTCCACAGTTGCGTTTCTCCCGGTCGAAAACGGCAGTGCGTGGGTTCGCCCGCTGGTGTCGAAGCTGGAGAATCTTATCGGCGAGCACCACAGCTGTTCGACGAGGACCCAATGGTGGCGTTTTGTTGCATTTTCATTCACCCGTTCCACGAGACACGTGGGCCTTGTGAGGCTGCTCGGCGCCGACAACGTCCTGTTTGGTTCGGATTACCCACACCCGGAGGGATGTTCGACCCCATCACCTTCGTCGACGAGATCGACAACTCTCCGAAGTTGGAAGGCGAAGAGGGCGGGAATCTGGCGCGCCTATTAAAGGTCGCTGCCTAAGCGACACACATCGTGGCCGCATCCTTCGAATTGTCGTTCTTCGCAGAGTCCATCATTAGGTTGCCATTTCGTCGGCGCGTCGGTGCGAGATTTCGACGCTTCGAGCAGCGAGGTTTGCCAGCTGGAGCGAGAAGGCACCGCGGGCTACGCGCTCGACGGCAAGCGCTTAAACCTGCATGTGGCAAGGTATTTGGCTGCCTATGCCTGAGGTCATGATGCCCCGACCACCTCAACGTTCGGTACGGGAGGTCCAAGCTTTGTTCGATGTGTCAGTGGAAGCCGGCGGGCCAGTTCCGCCATGCTCGGCCCGAATGGCGCCGGCAGAGCACTTTCGCCCGCGGACTTTCCGGCCTCGTTCCTCTTACCTCGGGGTGATCGAATTGAAGGCCGGGACATCTCCAAAATGCCTGCCCATCGACGCAAACTCCGGCTCACCTACATTCGAGAGGGACGAGGCATCTTTCCCGGCCTGTCGTGATAGACACTTGAAGATGGCCGTCCGCCGGGTCCGCGGTCGCTCCGAAATGGAAGCAGCTGATGCACGAGCGATGGAATTGTTCCCAATCCTCGGAACAGAACCCACCAACAAGCGAGCAGCCTTTCTGGAGGAGAGCAGCAGATTTTGTCCTTGGGCCGAGCGCTTGCGGTCGAGCCAAAACTGCTCATCGCAGACGAAATGTCTCTCGGCCTTGCGCCGATCGTTGTGACGCCGTTTTCGAGAGTCTGGAGCGAGTTCGAGATGCCGTATCTCAGTGCTGCCGATCGAGCAATTCGTCCACCGGGCCCTGGCGATGCCGACGGCGTGATCCTGTCGGGGGACGGGTTCGATGGTCGGGTCCGCTTCCGATGCTGGCGATGAGATCCTGGATCGCTACTCGGCGAAGCGAATTCAGCCGTCGCCGGCAGCTGATCAAAGTCAATTCGTCGCTCCCTGTGACACTACTCGACGTCCCGGGCATGCGACGCCTGGTCCGGACGCCGAGGAAGTCTGCGTAGGTGTAATTGGCGGAGGGACGAAGGCATCCTCGACGCAGATCCCCGCGCTCCTCTTTCGAGTCAACACGGCACCCGATGACTCAGCAAGAGCGTGTGCGAGGTTGATGCAACACAGTCATTTGTTTGCTGTCCATCCCTCAAGTAAGTAGGCTCGGTTAGGTGGCAGCCCCGGTTGAACGAGGACACAGGTGGAACGACGTTAGAATCCGAGCGAGCACTGCTGGCCGCAGCCGCAGAGGTCATCTCAGAGAGCGGCATTACGGGTGCCTCGCTGGCCAGCATTGGTGCGCGCGCTCGTACGAGCCGGGGACTGCCGACCGTCCATTTCGGCCGAAAGATGCCCTGTCTCACAGGTCGCCACACCCCCCGAGACCGTGTCCTTCAAGAGACTTTCGCCGGAATCGAGCAAGCCCACCGCCAAATCGGAGACTTGCCCGCACTCGACTTGTTGCGGGCCACGGTGAGCACCTATCTGCGCATGTTCGAAAGCCCACGGCCAATGAACGAGTCTTCGTAATGTAGGCGCGACCTTCCCCTCGTGCTCGTTCGATGGAATGGTCGAGGCCGACCGACCCGCCTACACGGCTGGGCTGAACTCGTGCGCGAGGTCAAGCGGATGGTCAATCCGTTCAGACCTCCACCCTTCCGTTGCCGCCGTCGTCATCCAAGGATTGATTCGCGGTGTTGCCGCGACGCTGTTGACCGATCGTGATCAGAGATACGCTCCCGATTCTCGCCAGACTGTTGACACGTGGCTGGCGGCAGCGCTGATCCCTCCCGAAGGTGACTCAGCCACCGGCGCTGGCGAGCTGGAATGACCCGAGTTTTCCTCGCTCGACGATGTACTCAATTCGACAGGTTCTCGATGCCGTCATCGTCTGTCTAGGCCTTCTGATTGTGGAGGTGGAACGATTTTCGCATGGGGACGCACAGCAGGACCGTTCCAGACTGTGGCCGGAGGCGTCATGGTTAGGCATCGAGCGATCTAGGGTTGTCGAGCTGGGGGCTGATTTGCGGTGGCCTGGTGCGGGGAAGGCCTTCGACTTGGTGCCGACGTCACAAAGGTAGAACACTCGATGGCGACGCCTTCCGCGCCGATGCCGGAGTGTCCGCTCATCTGAACACCAACAAGCGGAGTATCGTCATCGACGTTGCTCCAGCGCACGTCGCCTCGCTCATGGAGCTCCTGGATGGCGTCGATCTCGTCATCGAGACACCGGGGTTCCGCAGCCTGGCCGACTGGAATATTCGCCGCGACGAATTGATCGCGATGTCCCGGGCGCTCACGGTCGTCGCCATCACCGGATTCGGCACCACCGGGCCGTATGCCGAATACGGATGAGTGATTTCGTTTCCCAGGCATTCAGCGGGACGATCGTCATGGACAACGGGACCCGTGAAATTGCCGATGTCCCTTGGCGAAGCCGCCGTAGGTCAGATGGCCGCGCTTGGTGCTCTGGCAGCCGTGGAACGTGCACGTGCAACAGGGGTCCGCTCGTTCATTGACTGCGCTGCGGTCGAAGCACTCGGGTCGAGCCCATCCCGCGTTTCACGATACCTGGGGTGGAGTACAGCGAGAGGGCCGAACCCATCTCCGGCACCCTCCAGCAGCGATACCTTGCTGCCTCGGCGTGTTCCCGTGCGCCGATGGCTACGTGGCGATGATGATGACAACCCAGAGCTCCCGAGATGCTGGCCGTACTCGGAAGCGATGAACTCCAGGCTGTCGCCCGGCCCGACGCCTTCATGCGGCCGGAGACGAAAGAGATCCTCGATGGCGCCCTGTATCCCTGGTTGCTCGAGCGGACACGTCAGAGATCACCGAAGTCTCGCCGGCGGAGGGTGGCCCGTTGCCCCCGTGAATAACCCGCTGAGCTCCTGACGGTAGATCATCTCCACCAACGTGGCTTCTGGGTGCATGCGATGGACGAGGAACAAGGATCGTTGCTGCTTCCGGGAGCCCCCTATCGGTTCACCGAAGGCGGTTGGAAGCTCAGACGAACGGCGCCGCGTCTTGGCCAAAGCGATGCATCGCCGTGGTGGGCGGCGTTCAGCCACCGCCGCCGCCGGTCGGCACGAGAAGCCCCGACTCACCCCTTCGAGATGTTCGTGTGTTGGACCTCACAACGGTGTGGTCAGGACCCTACCTCACCTCACTGCTTGGTGACCTCGTGCCGAAGTCATCCGCATCGAGTCCCCGCACGTATTCCCGCCGACAACGAAGGGCTACGTCCCGCGCCCCGAGCCAAATATGGTCCTCGGAGCACTTCACGATTGAATGGCCGCTTGCTCCAGGCCGAGAGGACCGGCCCTACAACCGCCACGCAATGAACAACTCGCTGGCGCGAGGCAAGCGGTCCTGCACGCTTGACGTTCGCGTTCCGGAACAGCGCGCTCGGTTCATGGAACTTGTCGCCGTGAGCGACGTACTGGTTGAGAACCTCAAGTCGGCGACATTGCACCAGATGGGTATCCATGAGACGGAGTTGCTGAACGTCAATCCACGCATGATCGTGGTCCGGCTGCCACGAGCCGGCCTCTCGGGTGACGGGCTCACTACACGGGTTTTGGTGGGCAGTTCGACGGGCTCACCGGTGTGACGTCCCTCATTGGTCATCGGGATCCGTCACTCATGGACTACCCGCCACCCAACACATGGACAGCATTACCGGACCGGGGGGGTTCGCAATCGTCGCTGCACTTCGTCACCGCGCCGCCACCGGGCGGGTAAGGTTATAGAACTCGCACAGTGCGAGAACCTCTTGACGCACCTTGGTGATGTCTTTGTGAACCTGCAGCTTGGAGTGTCGCCACAGAAGTTCGGAAATCGGGACGCCCACTCCGCGCCGCGGCTCTTCTCTTCCGACGGAGGCTGGCTCGCCCACACGGTCCACGGTGATGCAGCCTGGAATAGCCTGACCGAGGTGCTCGGCCGTGCTGATCTTGCCCAAGACGATCGGCTCGCCATCGCCGCAGGAAGACAGGCTGCACACGACGAGCTCGACGACGCGATCGCCGCTTGGGCTGCGTGCAAAACATGGGAAGCCGCCTTTCACTTGCTCCAGAACCGGGCGTCGCTGCAGCACCGCTCACAAACGACGCCATGCTCGCCGCGGATCCGCAGATCAGCGATTGTCAATGGATCAGACCGTTGACCAGCCTCGATGTCGGTACCTTCAACCATCTCGGACACCCCTTCCGCGGGATCCCGATGGCGTGGGAGCGAGGAGCGCCGACGCTCGGCCAGGACAACGAGTATGTATTCAAGGAAATCTTGGGTCTCGATGCCGACGAGTACGACCGGCTCGTGGCGGAGAATGTCGCCACCAACGACTACTTAGATCGCGAAGGAAACCCCTGCTGAAACAGGGTCAGAGCTGGGAGCCCCCTCTGCACTCACGGGAGCTCGGCGCCCCTGACTGGACTCACGGATCCGTGCGATGCCTTCATTGCCGTGCTCGTGCACTCCGGGATCATTGTTCCCTGTTCGCTGACCTTTGATTGCCGGTTGCTGACTGCTCAGCAAGTAGTAGCCTTCGCAGTGGAGTGTCTTCGGATCTCCATGGGTTCAAAGTCGTGAAGAGAGAGGCCCACCTGACCATGGGCAGCGGAACAATCACGACAATCTTTGACGCCGACAATCACTACTGGGAGACGAGTGAGGCGTTCACGCGAACCGCAACCCAAAGTTCGCCGATCATGGGGTGCAGGTCAAAACTCGACGGTCTTCAACGGTACGTGATCGACGGCGAAGTGTTTCAAGGACTGCCCGGTCCCGGCGACAAGCACCCACGGCCGGCTCCTGGCTCATTCATGCTTACTTCGCAGGCAGGCTGTCACGCGACGACTTCCAAGCCTCCTTCGACATTCCCCCATCAGAACATCCGGAATGGTACGACCGGCAGGAACGCCTGAAGGTCATGGACAAGCAGGGCGTCGAGGCCGCTTGGCTGTTCCCATCGCACGGCGTCGTGCTTGAGGCCCGATGCTGAAAAGCGACATTGAGGCAACGATCGAGGTCATGCGCGCCTTCAATCGCTGGTCGAGGAAGATTGGGGTTTCGCCTATGAAAACCGTATCTTCGGTGTGCCATTCCTGAACCTTTCAGACCCGAACAGGGCCGCTGACGAGCTCAAGTGGTGCCTTGACCACGGTGCCCGGGTCGTGGCCATCCGCCACGGCTCCGCCGTCACCGCTGAAGGCCTCCGCTCTCCGGCGGATCCGATGTTCGACCGTCTTTGGGGACTCGCACAGGACGCCGGGTCGTCGTTTCTTCGCATGACGGATCGGACAACACGTATGCCGACATGTACACACTTCTCAATCAAGTGTGGGGCGACGCCACGAATGCGGCGGCGGACTCGCTCGGCGACAATATGAAGATGATGGGAGGGGGGTCGTCGTCGGAGCGCTCATGAAGAACAGGGTCGTCCATGATTTCGCCTATTTCCTGGTGGCCCACCGGCTCTTGAGCGATTCCCTGGGCTGAAGATCGCCTTCATGAGAACGGCTCTGCCTGGGTGCCGCCGCTTCTCAACGCCCTGGATATTTGGGGCACGGGGGGGACTACCTTTCCAATCCGAAAGACATGTTCCTTGAACACTGCTGGGTGGCGCCCTTCGTCGAGGAGAGCGTCGACGAGCTAGCCCGGCACTTGCCGGTGGAGCGAATTTTGTTCGGCTCGGATTGGCCTCACGGTGAAGGCTATGCGGAACCAAAGCATTTCTTCGAAAATGTCGTCAATTTCTCTATTGAGGACCAGCGGCGAATTATGTACATGAACGCCTGCGAGCTCACTCGTCCGTAGGTCGCCCTGGAAGGCGGCTTCCGATCGTCTCGGTCGGATCATCAGGCGGACTTCACGATCCGTTGAGAGCCCCGATTCAAGACGATGCTCGCGCCTTCGTGGCGCTATCTCTTGCCCCAATTGAGCGGCTCAACCAATCCCAGGCTGGTTGGCGTAACCCCGCTGGAAGTCATTGCCACTGCCCCTTCGGGAAGAAGCGGGATATTCACTGACGACGAATTGGAAGCGCTCCACACGACTTGGTACACGCCGCCAGGAAGGGTCTGCTTCTGCGGAGCGCTGGGGAGACACGGTAACGGAGTCGTCAATGCTGAGAGCACACTTGCACAATTGTCAGCCGGCGGTTGCGTCGTCAACACGAACTGAAGGTGGTCACCCGCCGGAACTGCGTAGAGCGTGGGCGTCAATCCGATGTCATAGCGCTGCAGCGAATTTGCAGGTGCGTAGCTGTTCATGGCGTACGGATACTCCGGTCGAACAAGCAAGTGGTTCTTGTCGTACCAAGAGCGGCTGGTATCTGTTGCCCTCAGGCTTCCCAGAACCGTTCCGGTGGCGAGCTGCGTTCTTTGGCCCGACGGCGAGACGTTGAACAGGGTGCCGTTCAATTCAAGATTTCGATTGCTCGACCGGGCGTAGATTGTGGCGGCTATCGGGCCGCCGATCGTTTCTTCCGACGTCAACGGCTGCGCATTGAACGTGAGTGTTGTGCCGTTCAGCGTCGGCTGGCCCCAGCGAAGCATGGCCGATCCAGAGTTCGATGAGCTGGTGGACAACTGGCCATGCGATGCCAAATGAAAGGCGGTGTAGTCATCGGTCATCGGGTACGTAGTTGCATTGACCCACTTTCCCGCTTGTAGTTCGTACAGATGCATCGGGGTCAGCGTGTCCGTGATGCCAGTGTGCTCTCCTTTCAACCACGTGTCGTACCACTCAAGTTGGATGGTCTGGTCAAGACCTTGACCGTGCATCCAGGGGCCGACCACGATTTGGTAGCGGCCGGTCGTCTTCTGACCAGGACTCATTGGGCCATAAGCGGGCCGGTGCGCGTAGCTGTTCTGGAAGATCGAATACTCGAGAAGGGATCCGGGACCGTCGGTGGGATACCAGCCGCTCCAAAGGAGAGCTGGGATGTTGTTCTTCACAATTTTCGGCGCAACGTTGAAGGTCGTACGGTCCTGCCAATACGTACCGTTGTACGCCTCTGGACCGCCAGCCAGGATCTGATGCTCCAGTGCCAGGCTCGAGGCGTAGTTGACAGCTTCGTTCCTCGTGCCAGTGAGTGTTTTCGCTAATGGACTCGCAAAGAGCCCCGCAACCTGGCTGGGTATTCCACCGGCGAAGTAGTTGTTGTAGTCGTTCGAGGCGCACGCTGGAAGGATCTCCTTGACCGCCGAATTGGGCCCAAGGGCGGCCGCAGTGAAGATCTGGTCGATTCCCAGAAATGAGCAACCGTCCAGACCCACGATCCCATTGGAACCAGGCAGCTCGTGGGCGGCCCAGTGCACCAACGCGACACCGTCCTTCGTCTGCCGAGGGCCGAAATTGACCGATGCGTCATCCTTTCCACCCGGGCCATACGTGTCGATGGTGCCCCGAACTTCGACGACGGCATTGATGTATCCCCGGGTGACGTAGAACCCATTCGGCTGATCCTCGGCCGGATACGGATCCTGGGTCAGCAGCACCGGAAAGGACCCGGCTTGCCCTCCCACCGGTGGACAGGTCGGACGGGTAGCCCACGTTGGCGATGAGCGTCACCCCGTCACTCATCTTCAGAGGCACGTCATGCACGGTCGTCATCCCGTAGCGCACCTGATCCGGTTGCCATGTACCGCCGGGCCAAGGCGTGTCTTCGGCGCGGACGGACGCCCCCGCCGTCGACACGTCAGTGACGGCCAAGAGACCGGTGACGCAGAGTGCAAGCGTGACAACTTTCAGGGCAACGTGACACTTCATTGATCCTCCTCATGTGTCGGGGCTCGCACGGCGCGATCGAGAGCACGGCAACGGACCTCGTTCTTCCTCGAGAGACGGAGAGTCACGTTCAGGCGAACATCTGGGCCGGGCGGTGGAGGGACCAGGGCATTGCGGCCTCCAACTGAGCGGCGAGTCGAAGGAGAGCGGCCTCACTGAGACGGCGGCCAGCGAGCTGCACGCCTATGGGAAGACCTGAGCTGCTCCAGGCGAGCGGCAGGCTCAGGGCGGGCTGCCCCGACAGGTTGAACGGCTGGGCGAAGTTGGGAAACGTGCCGAAAGTCGCCATGTGCTCGGCCGTCGTCTGCCCCCACGGCGCCCACGCCACGGAGGGCGCGAGCATGCCGGCAGTTGGGGACACCAGGACGTCAACGTCCTCCCAGAAGGTCAGGAATTCAGTCGAGCATCGGCACGTCAGATCCACCAATTGCGCATGTTCCGCCACCGTCAGCGCGGCCAGCCTCTCCACAACCGGCCGATTACGCGGCTCCAGGAGGTCGTAGTGCTCCGGTCTCACCAATCCGGCTGCACCCGGCACCTCCGCGGGCATACGCGCCGCCTGCAGGATGACACTCCAGTCGGGCGTCGCGGACACCACGTGATGTCCCAACTCCCCCAGCACCGCACCGATGCGCACTGCAGCATCAGCGCACTCGCTCTCGACTGATCCGAACGGAGCGGAGGTGGTCACCGCGATTCGCAGTGGTCCGCACTCTCCCATCGCTTCGTCCATGTACGAGCTCGTCGGGCGCGGGGACCATATCGAGAGCGGATCGCCCGTCCCAACCATGACGTCGAGCATGGCCGCAGCATCTTGCACCGAGCGAGCGATCACCCCTGGTTCGCTTGTTCCGAAGTACGGCTTCCCGACCTCGGGGCCAAACGACACGAGACCTCTGGTCGGCTTGAGGCCCACCAGGCCGCAGAATGCGGCAGGCACCCGGGTTGATCCCGCACCATCCGTCCCGTGTGCAATGGAGCAGAGGCCGGCGGCCACCGCAGCAGCCGCACCTCCGCTGGAGCCGCCCGGAGTGCGTTCGAGATCCCACGGATTGCGGCAGATGCCATTCAGCTCCGATGTGGTCATGGTTGTGCAGAACTCGGGGATGTTCGTCTTCCCGATGACCACGAGTCCCGCCAGTCGGAATCGTCGGACCAACGGATCATCCGTACTGGGCACGTTGTCGACGAGCGCCTTCGAGGAATGCGTCGTAGGCAGGCCCGCCACATCGATGACGTCCTTCACGGAGACGGGTATCCCGTGCAGCACGCCGACCTCGGAGGGATCCTCCGCCATCTGTCTATCTGCCTCCTCGGCAGCTTGGAGGGCGCCCGTGGCGTCGATCGTGACGTACGAGCGCAGCACAGGATCGAGGCGATCGATCCGCTCGAGGTACTCCCGAACCAGATCGAGCGACGACGTCTCCCTTCGTCGGATGGCTTGCGCCTGCTTCACCGCATCCAACCAGATCATCGGTCCTCTGCTCCTCGTCGAGACTTTGCCGAGACAGTGCGCACAACCTCGGCCTCGGAAGGCTTCCCAGGGGCGCGGACTGCCGGCACTGCTCATCCACAACCAGTGGTCGTTCTACCCCTGCATGAATCCGCCGGCATCCACTGGGATGGATTGCCCGGTGATCGTCCGGCTCTCGTCGCTGGCGAGGAAGAGTGCCAGGTTGGCAACATCATGGGTGGAAGAGATGTCGCGCAGCGCCACGCCACGCAAAAGCCGCGCTCGGTGCGCTTCGTATTCCACCCCTTGCTCGTCGGCCATTCGGCGAACCCAATTCTGCCACAGGTCAGTGTCAATGGCGCCGGGTACGATGCAGTTGCAACGAATGCCGTACTCGCCGACGTCAAGGGCCACGACCTTTGTGAGAGCCCGAAGCGCCGCCTTGGCGGTGACGTAGTGACTTTTGCGGGTTACCCCGGCGTAGCCAGCGGTGGACGAGAAGTTGAGGATCACTCCTGTCCGTCGCTCCAGCATCGATTGCTTCAAAACCTCACGCGTACACAGCATGGCCGCCGTCACATCAATCGCAATGGTGGCGTTCCAATTTTCGAGAGTCTGCTCCCAGATATACCGGTCGGTACCGGGTGCGGCAGCGTTGTTGCACAGCACGTCGATGTGGCCGAACTCCTCGACGGCCCGAGCAATCATGGCGATGACATCGTCCTCGTTGGTCACGTCGGCACGCACGGCGATAGCTCCCTCGCCGGCTGCCGCCGCCGCCTCCTTTACGAGATCTTCACGGCGGGCGGCCAGCAGTACCTTTGCCCCCTCGTTCACGAAGCGGGCTGCCATTACGGGGCCGAGGCCCGTACTCGCGCCGGTGATGATGGCAACCTTCCCCTTGAGCCGGCCCGTCACCGTGGGCCTCCGGGATAGAGCTCGTGCAACGCTGTACCAAAGAGTTCCCGGCCGGCGCCGGTCTCGTCGAGCAGTCGGTTGGTCCGACGCCGTATCCGCCAAGTAGAACCGAATCGCTCGAGATCCCACCGCACCGCGCTCACACGCCAGAGGTAGAACCGCTGCTCATCACGACGCATGATCAAGGAGTAATTGACGGCGGTCGCCCGGTCACCGTCGACCTCGACAAGCAGCGGACCGCCAAAGTGAGCCACGCCCTCTGACATGAGTTGGCGGTGGCCACCGGTCTGCAGCATGGTGTCCACAGCCCCGGAACCACGGTGAGGCTCGCCATTGGCGTCCCAGTCGTACTCGCCGTCCTCGAGCCACAGGCCGGCGGCGAAGCTGGACTCCCCGGCGTCGGCTGCCGGGCCGTACGACATGACCAGGCGCTGGATGGCCGACTCGTCCTCTAAGCGACGTAGGCGGACATCGAGGTCAGCGGGGTCAGACACGCCGGTATGCGTCACCGTTGAGCGACCCGTTCCACCGCATCCATACAGTCGTGCAGCGCCGCGGCGGGATTGAGTTCCAGCACGCGGCTGGCTTCGTCGTAGATCAGCACGTGTCCCGCGGGGAAGAAGCAGACCTCGCCGGCAGAGACCGTTTCTTCGGGGATGTCCGTCCCGGGCCAACGACAGCGGATTCGACCTTCGAAGAGAAAGAAGTAGTGCGGACACTGGCACACGCCACCTGGGTACCCGCCCAGCTTGTAGAGCTCTGTACAGTCGAGTGGACCGTCGACTGTCGTGAAGCTGACTTCCATGTCGCCCCAGTGGGCAGACCGGAAGGCGCCTTCGGCAGATGGCCAACCGCGGGACGATGCACTCGGCAAATCATCCAGATTGCTGTGTGGCACGATTCCCTCCTCGTCTTATGGAACATGTGGGCATGAACCCACCCAACCGGTGGAGCGAACACCGTTTGACATTGATATCAATGTAGCTTTAAACCATTCCCATCCGTCGAGTCAAGACCAATCAGCAGGAGGTACCAGGATGACGGCGAGAGCGACCGGCCGAAGAGGCCCCCGAGCCAGGACCAAACGGATGGCGACGCTCATGCTTTCCGCCGGGATCCTCGTCGGAGCAACCGGCACGGTTGGCCTGATCACCTCGACGGTCCCAGCTGCTGCCTCCGGGGCTCCGATCACGATCGCCTACGTCACGTCCGTCACCGGCCCTGGTGCATCCGAGGACGGCACCTCGCCAGCAGCTTTTGAAGCACGGCTTGATCTCCAGAACGCGGAGGGAGGTGTGAACGGACACAAACTCGTCCCGCTCATCATCGACGACCAGACGAGCCCCACGGAGATCGCCACCGCCGTGCAGGAGGCCGATTCGAAGGCCTTCGGCATCGTGTCTCAGAGCCCGCTGTTCTTCCTGGCGGCGAAGTACGCCCAGCAGCAGGGCGTCCCCGTGACGGGTTCGTACAGTGACGGTCCGGAATGGGGCCAGCAGCCCTACACGAACATGTTCGCGGCCGACGTCGGCAGCCTCAACCCCAAGTACCCGGTGACCACGCTGGCCGGGAACTTCCTCAAGCAGCACGGCGCGACGGTGCTCGCCACCTACGGCTACGGGATCTCCCCCTCTTCGAGCCGTGCCGCGATCCAGACGGCGGACTCGTTCAAGCACGCCGGCGGCAAGGTCGGGGTCCTCAACACCACGGTGCCCTTCGGGGGCACAGCCTTCACCCCTGACGCCCTCGTTGCCAAACAGAACGGCGTCAACGCGCTCGGTGCCCAATATGGACGACAATTCGAACTTCGCACTGGCCGTCGCTCTCCACCAGGCGGGGGTCAAGCTCAAGGCCGGACTGTTCGCGACCGGCTACGAACCAAGTGTGATCAACTCGCCGGCCTGGTCCTCTCTGCAGGGGGACTACTTCTACGCTCTGTTCCGTCCGTGGTCGCTTCCCAACGCGGCAACGCAGCAGATGCAGGCCGCCATGGAGAAGTACGCCCACTTCAGCAAGAGCGACTTCCCCTCGTTCAGCCAGTACGAGGCGTGGCTGGGTGCTGATCTCATGGTCAAGGGCCTGCAGATGGCCGGGCCAAACCCCACCCATGCGAGCGTCATCAAGGCGTTGCGCGGGGTTAAGTCCTACAACGCGAATGGGCTCTTGCCCCAGCCCTTGGATTTCGCCACGACTTCGGGCACGACCCGGCGCAGAGCTGCTCGTGGATGGTGCAGGCCACGAAGACCGGCTTCACTCCTGTGTCGTCCAAGCCGTTCTGCGGGGCAGACATCCCGGGAACGTCGACTGCGAGCGCAAGCTGAGATCGTGCACCTCCCCGCCCGTGACATCCCGGTACCAGCATCCCTGAGCCCCCAAGCCCAGGCGGTCATCGCAATGGAGCCGTTCGGCGGCTCCCCTTATCCACCGCTCGATGACATCGAGGGTTGGCGAAGGAGGGCGGCCGAGAGCGATGCGTCGATAGTCCAGATGGTGGGAGACCGAGCCTCCCAGGTGCGCGCGGACGTCGAGGAGATCGACCTCGACGGCGTACGGATTTACCTGATCACGCCTCACGATCTGCCGAGAGACGACCGTCGAGCAGTGCTGGAGATCCACGGCGGCGCGTTCATCACGGGAGGAGGCGAGAGTTGCCGGATCATGGGGCTCCGCGCGGTCGGACTGAGTCGAGTCCGCACCTGGGCCGTGGACTACCGAATGCCGCCAGATCACCCGTACCCAGAACCCCTCGATGACTGCGTGACCGCCTACCGGGCGCTCTTGCGTGATCATCGGCCCGACGAGATCATCGTCAGAGGCGGATCAGCGGGAGGGAACCTCGCTGCAGCTCTCATCCTCAGAGCGCGTGACGAAGGTCTGGCGCTGCCCGCTGCTTCAGTTCTGATGACCCCCGAGGTCGACTTGACCGAGTCGGGTGACTCGTTCCACACCAACCTCGGACTCGACAACGTGCTCACGGAGAGCCTGATGCCAGCCAACCTTCTCTACGCAGGGAAACACGATCTCACCGATCCCTACCTCTCGCCGCTATTCGCAGACTTCAGCAAAGGGTTTCCGCCTTCGATGCTCACGACCGGGACGCGTGACCTGTTTCTGTCGAACACGGTCCGCCTGCACAGAGCTCTGCGCTCGGCGGGAGTGCCAGCGGACTTACACGTGATCGATGGTGCGGGTCACGCAGGATTCTTTTCTCAAGCCCCTGAGGATGAGGAGCTCGACCGAGAGATCCGCACATTCATCGACGCTCACTGGCCGCAGTCCGTCGCGTAGCTGGCTGACGAGCCCAACCGAAGTCTGCGTCGTCGACCAGCAACAAGAGGAGAAACCGTGGGAACGATCGTCGGTTGCTTACCCGGAACGCCTATGTGCTCGGTGGCCGACGAGATCGAACAGGTCGGTGGAATCGAGGAAGAGTATTTCTTCGAAGGCACAGCGACCCAGTTCGTCCTCGCTTCAGGCGTCGACGAATACCCCACGGACGGCCGTTGGGCGGTGGGGCCCGCAGACCAGCAACCTTTCCGTACCCGGATGCTCGTGGTCCGTCCCAGCGATCCTGCTGCCTTCAACGGCACCGTGATCGTCGAGTGGAACAACGTGTCCGGCGGCGAGCGCTTTCTCAACGGACTCGGGGCTTCGAAACTCGTCCAGGACGGCTTTGCCGTCGTCGGCGTGTCCGCCCAGTTCGTCGGCGTGGAGGGCAGCCCGGACCATCCTCTCGCCGCGCTCGGCCAGCTGGCGGCACTCAAGACCGACGACCCCCCACGCTACGAGACTCTCCACCACCCCGGCGACGACTATTCCTACGACATCTTCACCCAGGCGGGGCAGCTTCTCGGCCCCAACCGACCGAGCGACATTGACCCGTTGGGTGGCTTCGAGGTCCGCCACTTGATCGCATCCGGCGGTTCTCAATCCGGCGCTCGGCTGGGCGCTTACATCAACGGGATCCACCTGACGCAGCCGGTATTCGATGCCTTTCTGCTCGTGGTGTACCCGAATACTCCATGCGCCTTGACGCAAGCATCAGCGCCGGCAGAGTTGCCACAAACGTTTGGGCCGAACATCTTTCACGTGCTCGAGTGGTTTACGTACTTACTGCGCGATGACCTCAGTGTGCCGATCATCGTTCTGAACTCGGAATCGGAGGCCTCGGAGTGTGATCCGAACCATCAGCAGGACACGGGCTTGCTGCGCTGGTGGGAGATCCCCGGCACCGGGCATACCAGCGCTTATGCCGGTCCAGAGGAACTTGAAGAGGCCGCATCACTGATCGGAGGTACGACCGTGTCCTTCGCCCCGGCGGTGCGTGGGGCCACGCACGCTCTGCGAAGCTGGCTCGACGGAGGTGTCGGACCGGCACATCAACCACGGCTCTTCAAGGAGGGCGACCCACCTCGTTTTCCGCGTGACGAGCACGGCAACGTCATCGGAGGGATCCGCTGGCCCGACCTGGAGGCACCGCTCGGAACCCACGCTGCCGAGCGACTCGGCGATGACGGAACCAGCCTGCTACGCGGCAGCAGCACGCCATTTCCTCCGGAGAAGATCCATGCCCTCTACCCGGATCACTCCGCCTGGATCGCAGCGTACGCGTCAGCGGTCGATCGTCTCGTCGAGACCGGCGTGATCGTCCCCGACGATGCAGCGATGATGCTCGCCCGTGCCGAATCCCGCCCTCTGCCGATTTGAAGGCGCTCGGCAAACTCCTGGCGTCCGGCTGCCGGATCGAACTGAGCAAACAGGCCACAGACCACTGCCTTCGGACGACACCGACCCGAACGGACGGCTGCCCGAACTTGAGATTGATGTCAATTTAGGATAATTTGGGGATCGGTAGCCCATCCCGGGGGTGTCCATTTGCGGCGGAAGGTGCCCCTTTCCTGGGAGGCAACCGAGGAGGAGGAGAGTTCATGGAACGACGACTCGAGTATCCGGTCTTCGACGCCGACAACCACATGTACGAGCAGCCTGACGCCTTCACGCGCTTCCTTCCTGACGCCTACAAGAACGTCATCAAGTACGTGCAGGTCAACGGCCGCGACAAGCTCGCCATCAAAAACGTCATCTCGGAGTACATCCCGAACCCGACGTTCACCGTCGTGGCTCGTCCCGGGGCGCAAGAGGAGTTCTTCAAGAGCGGCAACCCCGAAGGAAAGTCGCGGCGCGAGATCCTCGGCGACCCGATCCGCGCTCCTGAGGCGTTCTTCAAGCCGCAACCTCGCCTCGAACTGATGGACGAGCAGGGCGTTGACCGGGCGATCATGTGGCCGACCCTGGCCAGCGTGCTCGAGGAGCGGCTGCACAACGACCCGGAGGCCAGCCACGTCATCATCCACTCCCTCAACCAGTGGATGCACGAGGAGTGGACCTTCAACTACAGGGACCGGATCTTCCCCGCCCCGGTCATCACGTTGCCGATCGTGGATGAGGCCATCCGCGAGCTCGACTGGGTCGTCGAGCGTGGCGCCAAGATCATTCTCATTCGCCCCGCGCCAGTGCCGAGCCTCAAAGGCTTCCGGTCCTTCGCCCTTCCCGAGTTCGACCCGTTCTGGGCGAAGGTGCAGGAATACGATGTGACCGTCGGCATGCACGCATCTGATGATGGATTGACCCGCTACTTCAACCAGTGGCAAGGCCACCAGGACGATTATCTGCCTTTTGCGGACACGACGGCCTTCTCCACCGTGCAACACCTCATGAGCCGCGGCATCTTCGACGCCATGCTTTCAGCAATCAGTCACGGCATGCTGTCGCGGTTCCCCGGCCTGCGCGTTCTCCCGGTCGAGAACGGCTCCAGCTGGGTGCTGCCACTGATCAATGCATTGGGGCAGGCTTATGCGCAGCAGCCGCGCCTGTTCGAGGAGGATCCCGTCGCCGTCCTTCGACGCAACATCTGGATCCACCCCTTCTTCGAAGAGGACCCAGTTGGCCTTATCAAGGCCATCGGCACCGACCGCGTTGTCTTCGGCTCCGACTTTCCTCACCCAGAGGGTCTGGCGGATCCGGTCTCCTACGCAAAGGTGCTCAAGGGCCTGCCGCAGCAAGACATCGAGAAGATCATGGGTGGCAATCTGGCCGAGGCGCTCAAGGTCGCTGCCTGAACACTCCGGGACGAAACGTACGCAAGACTCAGTTTCAACTTGGCCTCGGTGTGGGGAGATGTTGCTCGAGCGCCTTCACCAATAGCTGTCGGAGTGTCATCCGCTCCGCCTCGCTAAGACCACCGAGGATCTCATCCTCGATGCTCCCTTGCGCAAGCTCTGCTTGTTCCAGAGCCTCGAGACCGCCGTCGGTGATGTCGACGACGTGGCGCCGCCGATCGGCCGGGTCTCGCCGACGCTCCACGTAGTCAAGGTCCTCCAGGTCGTTGAGCACTAGGACACCCGTGTTTGAGTCCATTGACAGATCCTCGGTCATCGTCCGTTGTGTCACGCTCGGGTGGTCGCGCAGGTAGGCAAGCGTCACCAGGTTCCTCAGGTTCATTCCCACCAGGTCGACCGAACTGCGGACAAACACGGCGCGGGCCAGCCGGGTCAGGAGGACGATCGTCCCGGCCGGGGGTGCGTCAGCGGTCCTGGCCATCGCCGTACAGATGGAGCGTCTCCGGGGTGATCGACCAGGCTTGGCGAATGGTCGCACCGCCATCGACGATCAGCGTCTGGCCGGTAATGCGGGCGGCCAAATCAGATGACAGGAAGATGGCCGCATTGGCGATATCAACCGCCCGAGGGGCGGCGAGCGGATTGTGTTCGTCGGTGCCCCAGACACCCTCGGGCTGGTCGTCGTTACCGGTTCCGACATTGCCCGGCGCCACGATGTTGACCCTGATGCCGTAGCGACCCAGCTCGTAGGCGAAGGTCTTGGCCAGTGAGATCATGCCCGCCTTGGCGGCGCCATAGGGTGCGTGGTACGCCGCCGCGACCGTCCCGTCCACCGACGCCAGCGCCACCAGCGACCCTCCCGTGCCTTGATCGATCATCTGACGGCTCACGGCCTGGAAGAGTAGGAAGACCTGGGTGAGGTTGTTTTCGATGGACCAGGACCAATCCTCGGGCGTGACATCCTCGACCTTGCTCCAGCGGGCTCCACCGATGATGTCGACGCAGACGTCGATGCCGCCAAGCGCCTGCACTGCCTCGCCGATCGCTCGGTCGACCTGCTTGCGGTCGGTCATGTCGGCGACGATCGGATGCGCTTCGGCCCCCAGAGCCCTGGCCTCGGCGGCAATGGACTCAGCTCGCCCCGCGTCGACGTCAATGCAGGCCAAGCGCGGACCCGCCCGGGCCAATTGGAGCGTCGTGTGCCGGCCGTGACCCGCTCGCTCAGGGATAGTGCCTGCACCCGAGACGACGGCGCGCTTGTTCTCGAGACCCAGATCGATCATGGTCATCCTCTCCGTCAGTCGTTCAGCGTCCGGCCTGTGCCGCCGCCAAGGGGGCGGGAACCGTACCGGTCACGTTGACCCGGTGACCACGGCGCTCGAGCTCGGGGAGCACCCGCGTGCCGAGCAGCTCGACCGAGCGCATGACCTTCTCATGGGACAACATCCCAAACTGCATGTAGCAGAGGAGCTGGTCGACACCCGCCTCCTCGTACCGGAGGATCTTCTCCAGGCACATCTCGGGTGTCCCGATGATGATCATGTCCTGATCCTGGTAGCGCTGGATGTCGGCCGAGCTGGTGGCCCCAACGTTGAGCAGAGGGAAGACCCGCTCTTGGTCCTCTTTCGAGAGGTGTGGGAGCTCCCACTCGATGGTGAACTCAGCGAGGTTGCGGTACCACCACTGGACCGACTCCCACAGTCCGTCCTTCACCGCCTCGTCCAGATCATCGCAGCAGTGGACGAGCGTGTAGGCGCCAACCCGGTCGTTGCGGACGTCAGTGAGGGGCTCGCACTCTGCCTGCGCGTCGTGGTACATGCCGATCACATCGGCCATCTGCTCGACCGTCCGGCTCAACGACAGTGACAAGAGTCCGAGGCCGTAGCGCCCGGCGCTCACCGCGCTGGAGTCGCTGGTCGCCGCTTGCCACACAGGCGGGTGGGGATCCTGATAGGGCTTGGGTGTCACGAGGCGCTCCGGAAAGCTGAGATTCTCGCTCTCGTAGGAGAACCGCTCTTCGCGCCACATGGCGACGACGATCTCAATGGCTTCTTTCCATTGATCCCGCGACCGGTCATCGATCGGAACTCCAAAGGCCGCCTGTTCCATGGGGGTGGACCGGCCCGTGCCCCATTCCACCCGCCCGTGGCTCAGTACGTCGACAGTGGCCACCTTCTCCGCCACTCGAGCTGGGTGGATGAACCCGAAGGGCAGCAGCGTCACCCCGAAGCCGAGCCGAATCTGTGAAGTGGACAGGGCCAAACCCCCCAAGACCACCTCAGAGGCCGGACACGCGGAACGACCGTCGCGGAAGTGGTGCTCCACCACCCAGGCGGTATTGAAGCCGAGCCGGTCTGCCAGTTGGATCTGCTCGATGGCTTCATCGAAGGCCTCCTGCTCGGCCTTTCGCTGGCCGTATGGAAAGGGCAGATCCCACGGGCGGACCTTGGGTTGGATTTCGTAGAGCAGGTCGAGCTTCACAACTGTTCCTCCGTGCTATGCTATTGCATAATTTATGATGCGATAGCACAAGACTACTCCCCATCTGGGAGGTACGCTCGGTCGATGGAGGCGCGCCCACCGGGCGACCACGGCGCTCCCTCAGGGTGGTCGGCCCGGAGGTGACCACATGGTGAGACCGGCCCCTGCGGCGTTACGAGCAACCCAGATCCTGGACTTTCTCGTTGCCCACCCCACGCAGGGGTTCACGCTCTCCCAAATCGCTCGGGCCAACGACATGAACGTCGCGACGGCGCGCACCGTCTTGGCGGTCTTGACCGACGCCGGCTACCTGGTGCGTCAAGGTTCGAGCCGGACATTCGCGCTCGGACCCTTGCTCGTGGCGGCCGGGGCCGCGGCTCTCGAGCGCTACCCCGCCGTCGAGGTTGCCCGCGAGGAGATCAAGCGGCTGAGCCATGAGTTCGGTGTGGAGCTCCTCCTCACGGTGGCGGCAGGCGACGACATCGTGGCTGTGGCCAGGTCGGGGCGGCCGCACCCACGCGGCTTTGATGTCGGGCGCCGCGTTCCCCTGGTCCCGCCGCTCGGGGCGGTCTTCACGGCTTGGAAATCCGAAGAGGAGATCGAGAAGTGGGCGGAGCGCGCCGGCGATGGTGACCTCGCAGAGACGGTGCGCTACAGGCGTATTCTCGAATCGACCGCCAACCGTGGGTATTCGGTCGCGTTACGGGTCTCGCAGGCCGACGACATCGTGAGTGACGCGATCGCTGCCGTCGCCGACCATCCCGGAGATCGAGGTGAATTCCAGCGTGCCGCCTCTGGCCTCGCCCGAGTGAACTACCA
Source organism: uncultured Acidimicrobiaceae bacterium (assembly GCA_963726855.1). GTDB lineage: Bacteria > Actinomycetota > Acidimicrobiia > Acidimicrobiales > RAAP-2 > Bog-473. The sequence continues at coordinate 20,230 of CAVSEB010000033.1, read as the reverse complement.
CCTCGAGGACCTCGACGGCGATGAGCCATATCGGGTGCTCATGATTGCCGCGCCGGTCTTCGACCCAGAAGGTCGGACGCTCCTCGCCATTTCGTTGTTTGATCTCCCCGCCCCGCTCAGCGCAACGGAGGTCGTTGAGTGGGGTCATCGCCTGCGCGACGTGGGATTGGGCGTCACCCGCGCGACGCGAGGGGAACCTCCCGACAATTCGCCATCGGTCTTGCGCGCGCAGCGGGTGGCGCAGCCGCAGCTCGACGGCTGAGGGGCGCAGTGGGAGATCAGCGCCGTTCCCTCTTCATATGGCACCTACCACCACGACGCCCGGGCACCCAAGCCCCGAGTGATCTTCGGGCGCTTCGCTCCATGATCTCGGACGCACTCGGCCCTTCGCCCACCGGAACCGTCCAAGACGAGCTCACCCTGGGCGATGTGCCATGCGTGGTCTGCGGGGTGGAGAATCCGCAGGCAACGCTGCTGTGGTTCCATGGGGGCGGATTTCGCCTGGGCTCGGCCCACCAGTCAGCGGCGTTCGGCGAGCGACTGGCGGCGGCGACCGCCGCACGCGTGGTCCTGGTCGACTACGCGCTGGCACCTGAGCACCCCTTCCCAGCGGCGCTGCACGACGCGGTCGAGGTATTCGAGGAGGCTCGAGCCCGTTGGCCCGGTGCACTCGTCGTGGGAGGAGACTCAGCTGGCGGCGGTCTCGCCACGGCATTAACCGTGGCAGCGGAGAGGGCGGGCGCCGCCTCACCGGCCGGGTTGGTGCTCCTATCGCCCTGGTGCGACCTCACGGTGTCTGCGCCCAGCTATGAGGCAAACGCCACGACCGATCCACTCTTCTCCGCCGCGTCGGCCACCGACGCGTCTGCTCTGTATCTCCAAGGCTGGGACGCTCACGACCCACTCGCCTCACCCTTGTTCGCCCGGATTAGCGGGTTCCCCCCGACACTGATCTTCGCCTCGACCGACGAAGTCCTGCTCGACGACGCCCGCCGGCTGACCTATGTGCTCGCCGGTGCGGGGACCGAGGTCGCCGCGGATTACGTACCAGGAGTCCGCCACGTCTGGCCCACTCTGCAGCCCGATCACCCGGCTTCTCTCGCCGCCCTGCACGAGATCGGGCGCTTCGTGACTCATCGCAGCGGCGCTGTATTGCCGGGCCAGAGTTAAGCCATCACACTCCGAGAACGATCGGAGAAGGCAAGTCATCACAGTTGTCGCTACATTCACCGTCTCGATCGGCAGCGGTGCCGACAAGTCCTCAGTGCTGTACTCGCCACTTTTGGTCCTCCAAAGCGTCTCGTGGTGACCTAAGTTGCATATGTGCAGCACGCTCCTATTCCCTCCACGCTCGATGCATTCCTCGATTGCGAATGGCTCGGAGGAGTCCTCGATGACGTCGACGACGGCGAACGCATCGTCGCCATCGAAGAAGTCGATTCATCGAAGACCCTTGCGCAGAAAGTGCGGTTCCGCGCCATCATCGAGGACGCCGACGGGCGTCGCCGCACCAGAGCCTATTGCGTCAAGGCGCACCTTGATGGATCACCTGGGGTGGACTTGTTCTCGGAGGCGCGCTTCTACGGCGAGCTGGCGCCGCTCCTCGACGTGCGCACGCCACGCGGCTATTACACGGCAATTGACGAGCCGACGGCACAAGCAATGATCATCATGGACGACGTCGTCGACATGGGTGGCCAGTTCTTGAGCGCGCACCAGCCCTACTCACTCCACACAACACGAGACTCGCTGGCCCAGTTGGCTCTGCTTCATGCATCGACATGGAGTGGGGCTCGAACCGCTCACCTCGAGTGGCTGTCACCCCGAATCCACGGCATGACGGAGTACTTCCAAGGGGAGCTTCTCCAGTCGCTGCTCGACGACGGCCGCGGTTCCGACATCGCTCCCGAGCTTCGAGACGCCGACAACCTGGTCGAAGCGGTGCGACGCACTGCTGATCACGAGATCACGTGCGTGATCCACGGCGACACGCACTCCGGGAACGTCTACCTTGACCGCGAAGGCCGCGCGAGCTGGCTCGATTGGCAGGTCGTGCAACGCGGTAACTGGGCGACAGATGTCAGCTATCACTTGGCGACCGTGCTGGATGTCGAGTCGCGACGGGCCTACGAAGCTGACTTGCTGCGCCATTACCTCCAGGAGTTGGAATCCCACGGGACCATGGCCCCCGGGTGGGATGAGGCGTGGGAGCAGTACACGCTGAGTTTCTCGTACGGCTACTTCCTCTGGGTCATCACCCGAATCAGTTCGCGGGCGGTTGTGCTGATCCACATTCCACGACTCGCTGCCGCGCTCACCGACCATGACACGTTCCGCCGACTCGGTGTGACCTGAGTCACTGACTGCTTCGGTCCAACTCTCCCGCCGAGTCCGAGCACGGTGCTTGTGGTGTAGAGCCCAAGAAGACGGCACGAGCGATGTCGTCGCGAGCGATGAGATCGCGGGTGAGCCCCTCGAAGCGGATCTCACCCTTCTCGAGGAACACAGAGCGTTCGCAGATCTCGGCGGCGATGTTCAGGCTTTGCTCGACCACGACCAGGGTGACGCCGGTGGCATGGATGCGCCGTACCACCTCGATCAGCTCGCCCACGACAATGGGCGCCAAGCCGAGGGACATCTCGTCGATGCACAGCACTTTCGGATCGAGCAAGAGCGCCTTTGCGACGGCGACCTGCTGCTGCTCACCACCCGAGAGGGTGCCCGCTCTCTGTCGGCGCCGACCCGCCAGTGACGGGAAGGTCTCGTAGACCAACTCGCGCCGCTCCTTCTTGTGCGACCTGCCCAAACCGGCGGTAAGGGCTTGCATCTCCAGGTTTTCGTCCACGGTCATGTCGGCAAACACTGACCGTCCGCCGACGACCATCAGCAGGCCCTGGCTAGGCAGCCGCTCGGCGGGAACGCCGGTGATTTCGTCTCCGAGGTAGGTCACGGTGCCCCGCGTCGGTTTCTCCAAGCCCGCAATCACCTTGAGGAGGGTGGACTTGCCGGCACCGTTGGTGCCGAGCAAGGCCAACGCCTCCCCTTGGCGAACCTCGAGCGATATCCCAAAGAGCACCTGGAGCTGCCCGTAGGAGAAATCGATATCCGAGACGGTGAGCGCAACGGAGCGCGCCCTGTGATCACTCATTTGAAGGGCGGATTCCACGTCGGATTCGGAATGTGCCAGCACTTGCACGAGGACACGTAGTTCTCGGCCCGCCAGTAGCCGACGCCGTAGGGCGCCTTCTTCGGCGCCGCAGTGTAGTTGACCGGACCGAATGGATAGGAGTAGGTGATGGTCCCTACCGAGTGCAGCGCAACAGGTATCTGCGCTGCTTGTAACGAAGTCGCATGGTTGAGGATGCCTTGCACATACCACAGGTAGTTGCAGGCGACGCCCTCGTAACCGTCCAGCGATTTGTAGACGGTCGTGTTGCCGGGGCCACGGAAGAGCGCGTTGCACTTCTGCGTTCCAGGACCCGGTGTGAAGCCCGGTGATGTCTCTTCACCATAGGCCTGACCGGTCACGTTGACGGCCCCATTGAGGTTGGCGGAATCCGGCACGTCCATCCCCGAGGTGTTCGGGAGAGCAATGGTGTCACTGGCGAGGAGGTACTGCGGCTTGTAGTTCTGCTGCCCCGCTACTTGCGTGAAGATAGCTGCGGCAGTGCCTGCCCCGGCACTGGTGACGGCAGTCACGCCAGCGTTCTTGAACGCGAGGACCGCCGGCTGCAGGATGGACTGCGTAAAGGTCTGACCCGCCGGGCAGCCCAGGTTGAACTCCACGATCTTGCTCTTCGGGACACCTGCCTGCTTCAAGGCTGCTCGCTCCGCGACGATCAGCGCGGGATTGCAGGTGTAATAGAGCACGCCGAGCTTCTTGAAGCCTTTGGAAGGCTTGAAGTACCCCAGTTGGTTGAAACCAAGGACGCTGTTGCGAAGGTCCGCTACCGGAACGCCAAGAAGTTGGAGATAGTAAGGGTAATACTTTGTGAGCTGATCCGGCGTCAGGTATTGGGAGGCATACGACACCTTGGCGGTCGGGATGCAGTTGCTGGCGTTGACGGCACTCAGCGCCCCAACGTCGAGGACCATGTATGGCTTGCTCGAGGCGATCGCCAGGCATGATTGCTGCGCGCCAGCGGCGTCGATCGGGTTGACGGGAAAGAATTTCAACTGGAGCTTGCGGCATCCGGCCCCGCCCGACTTGTTGATGCTCTGAGCAACGGTGTTCCAGTCATTCTCCTGGACCTGGGTAGAGGGCACCCCGATCGTCGCGTTGGTGAGCGCTCCACCTGAAATGGCGACTTCCGTGATCGCCAGCGTCACCGTGCTCGAGGTGACGCCTTGGGCGGTGCCCTTGACGCATCCCGAGCCGCTGGCGCTGAGAGTCTTGGTGGCGGCCGTGGCAGCAATCGATGCGCCCGACGGTGCGCTGGTGACCAACGCCAGCCCGCCGAGCAGACAGGCCGCGAGCGGCAGGGCCATCACCTGCCTGACCCGTGAAGACCTCAGCACATTCGACAATCTCATCTGCTTCTCCCCTTTGTAGGATGGTGCTGCCCGGTTGGGCTCACTCAGGTAGTAACTCTTTGGCCGGAACGGCTGATAGCGGAGGCGTTTGTACCGAGGTAACTCGCAATGACGAGGGGGTCCTCTCGGATGTCGGCCGGGGTCCCCGTGGCAATGACGGAGCCTGCGTCCATGGCGTACACCCGGTCGCATAGGCCCATGAGCATCGGCATATCGTGCTCAATGACCAAGATCGCGCAGTCCAGGTCGTCGCGGATGCGACGCACGAGAGGAGCGAAGGCCTCTGCTTCTCGCTGGGCCACGCCGGCCGTCGGCTCATCGAGCAGCAGTAGTTGGGGCTCCGTGGCCACCTGTGCCGCCAAATCGCAGATGCGTCGCATCCCGGTCGAGAGCTCGGAGGTGAGGGCGTCCGCCCACGGTCCGAGGCCGAACGCCTCGACGATCTCGATCGCCCGTTTGCGACTGGCCCGCTCAGCCGAACGGACCCAGGGAGCCCCGACCATCGCGGGCAGGACATAGGTCTTGACACGCCTTGACGTTGCGACCTGGACGGTCTCGGTCACCGTGAGTCCTGCGAAGAGGGAAGCATCCTGGAAGCTCCGCGCCAATCCATAGCGGGCACGGATATCAGGTGGTCGGCGGGCCACCTCGTGACCAAACAGACGTATTGACCCTTGATCCGGACGGAGGACACCGCTGATCGTGTTCATCAGGGTCGTCTTGCCGGCGCCGTTGGGCCCGATGAGGCCGACGATCTCCCCCGGGCGCACTTCAATCGCCGCGCCTCTGAGTGCGGCGACGCCGCCGAAATGGACGGCCACATCATCGACTACGAGCGGCAATGCCCCGACGACGGGTGTGGGCGCCGCACGGCTGCCCTTCCGGACGCCATCCTCATGCAGCCCGATCGTGGCGAAGCTGACTCCGGCAGCAGCTCGCTCGATTGCCGTTCCCGGAGACGAGACGGCGACACGGCCGGACGATGAAGGATCGGCAACCGTGTCCTCGCTGCTCGCGGCCATGAGGCGTGCCGCCTTCTTGTTGAGGTGCTCCTGCCACCTCTCTTGGACCTCGCCTGCAATGCCGTTGGGGAACTGCATCATGGTGCCGATGACGCTGATGCCGCCCACGAAGAGGAAGAAACCGACGTTCTGGCCAACGGAGCCCAACAAACCGCTCAAGTGCGGCGCGATGAAGAATGTACCCATGTACAGGATTACCGCCGCCGCGACCGCACCACCCAGCGATCCGAGACCGCCGAGCACCGGGATGGCCAGGAGAGCGACGGACACATCCGCGTCGAAGTATGTCGGTGTAACGCTCTGCCAGGCGGCCGCAAACAAGACGCCGGACGCCGACGCGACAAATCCCGACAGCGCAAGAATCCGCAACTTGACCGTCACCGGCTTGATCCCGAACGACGAGACGGCCCTTTCGTTGTCCCGGACCGCGATAATCATCCGACCCACTGCCGATCGTTTCAGGGTTGCCGCGGCCGCCATCACCAGGACGAGGACGACAAGCACGACGTAGTAGAGGGAGAGTTGCGAGCCGATGAAACCGAAGCCCGGTAGTACCGACATCGCTTGGACCGGTTCGTTGAACGGCGTACTGCCTCCAAGCCAGCCCTGCTGATAGAGCCAGTCCGGCCCGATCACCGCCAGCCCGAGCGTGGTGACTGCAAGCGTCAGCCCCCGCACCCGCAGTGCCGGTAGGCCGATGGCGACCATGACAAAGGCACCGACCAGCCCGGCGACCACCAAGAGCTCGACGATGCTCCACCCGGACTCTCCGGCCCACTTCGCTGTCACGTAGGCGCCAATGCCGACCACGGCGAACTGGCCCAGGCTGACCTGACCGGCCCAGCCGACCAGCATCGTCAGGGACACCCCGATCAGGGCGTAGATCAACACTAGGACCAGAAGGAACTGGTTTGCCTTGAAGTACGGCAAGAGCGGGAATACGACGGCAACGACCAGCGACAGACCGATCAGCCACCTCATCCCGCTGCGCAGGAACGGTGACCCTCGCAGTGCCTCGGGTACTCGGAGGCCGGGACGTTCCGGTACGGCAGCTCCTTCAGCGGCGAAGGCCCGTCCGATCGCCTTGCCGCGCACGAGAATCACTACCAGGATCACGACGAAGACGGCCAGCTCGGCGGTGCCTGCGTTACTCGTTTTTGCAGCTACTACCTGGTAGACGATGCCCAAGCCCAGTCCGCCGGCGACAGCAACAGGGAACGAGAGGAACGCCCCAAACGCCGCCGCCCCCATGGTCAACGCCAGCAGGTAGGGACCGAGGGCTTGTGCATTGAACGAGGTCGTAGCTGGTCCGTTGAGGACCGCGGCAAGAGCGGACAAGCCGCCTGCGATGCCCCAAGTGATCAGACTGACGCGGGACACCGAGATTCCGCAGAGGCGTGCAGCGTCAGGATTGCCGGCCGCGGCACGGATCTGCTTCCCGATGGAGGTGAACTCCAGGTAGATCGTCAGCAGCACGAGGATCACGGGCACGGCAATCAGCGTGAGCACATCCATGCCGCTCAACACGACTCCCCCGAGCTGCACATTCGAATTGAACGGCTGCGGAAACGGGGCGGTCGAGGTGGGAATGAGGCCTGGGATGTAGGTCAGCGCCAGCAAAACCTGGCTCACACCGATTGTGAGGATCAGAAGGCGAACCGGGGACTTGGTCCTGCGCCGGACCGGGGCGATGATGAGTCGTTCGACCAACAGGCCCGTGGCGACCCCCACGATGACGCACGGGACGAAGGAGAGCCACCAGTTCCAGCCCCAATCGTTGACCACCTTGAGAAGCAGCACCGCAGACAGCACCCCCAGTTGGGCGTGCGCCAGGTTCAGGAAACGGTTCGCCCGGTAGACCAGGACGAAGCCGACGGCGAGCAGGGCAATGATCAGTCCGTTCAGGATCCCCAGAACGAACGTCCCCGACGTCACCATGGCGGCTCATGCGTGGCCGACGTCTTGGTGACGAGGCGAGATTCAGCGCTTGTCGGTGTGGATGGATGGACCTCGGCCAGCGCATTTGTGATCACAGCCCGTCCCCCGGAAGCCTTTCCAGTGCAGACACCCGAGATCTCAGGCGCCACACCTTTTTACATAGATCTCGATATCAATGTCAACTTCAGTATACGGAAACTCCCTGGGTTTCCAAGGAAGTTCATCGAACCAGCCCAGCTCCCCTCCGGCCCGGAAGAAAAGTTAGCTGAGGTGCCTCGGGATTTCCCCGTCACCCGCTCAGGACGTGCGGGCAGCGTGTTCGCGCAGTGCTGGCACGACCTCGGCGAAGAGAAGGTCCAGCACCGGTCGCTCGGTGGCGCCGGCCGTGACGGGGAGGAACACGAAATGACGGGCGCCGGCGTCGTAGAAGGCCTGGAGCTTTGCCGTCACCTCCGCCGCCGTTCCCGCGGCGGCGACGCTGTCCACCATGGCTCTGACGTCCTGCTTGTAGGTGCCACCCATCGTTCGGGCCGCCTCCTCTCGTGCGACGTCACCGTCGGGCCCGATATTGAGGAACACCCAGACGCACCAATGGAAACCGGCCAGGTCCCGACCTGCCTGCTCAGCAGCATTCCGGATCTTCCTCACCGACTCGGCATACCGACGGGGCGAGTACATGTACGGAAACCACCCGTCACCCATGATGGCGGCCCGTCGCATCGAGGGCTCCTTGCGCCCGGCGACCACGATTGGAGGGCCACCGGGCTGTGCCGGAGCCGGGTGAATCCTCACGTCCTGCATCTCGTAGTAGCGACCGTGGTGCGTGACGTCGGTGGCGGTCCAGAACCGCCGGAGCAGCGGGATGATCTCGTTGGTCCGGCCGCCCCGTTGCTCCATCGGGACCTGGACCGCTCGGAACTCCTGCGGGTACTCGCCGCCGACGCCAACGCCCAGGATGAGCCGGCCCCCAGTGGCGCGATCGAGGTCGGCAACCTGCTTCGCCACGAGCGCCGGTGGATAGAGCGAAAGCAAGAGAATCGAGCTCCCCACCGACACACGCTCCGTGGCCGCGGCCAGCCGCGCCAGACCAATCATCGCTTCCGGACTCGGGTTGCGCGACGAGATGTGCCCGCCGACCCAGAGGGAATCGACTGGCCGGACCTCCAGGTCACGCGCCTGCCGGGCATCCCCGGTCGTGACGACCCCAATGCGGATGTCGCTCTCGCTTTGTCCCAACGGAACCTTCTCCCCGAGAAGTCGGTGCTGATCGGCCAGCGATCCATCGATCCAGCGGTCAACAGGAGCTTCTACCAGAAAACTACCGAGTTTGATATCGGAGTCGAATCTTGGACCGGTCGGCGTTACAGTGCCCCACTATGGCTCCGCGCAGCAGGTCAGTGGACCGTTGGCAACTGCGAGACGTCCCCGAGGCGCTCGTTGGCCGGTACGTCTCAGAAGGTTGGTGGACCGACGACACCCTGGGCGACCTGGTGGCAGAGGGTCTGAGCGCAATGTCTGACGCGACGTTCGCTGTACATTCAGCGGTTAGGCCCTGGCGCGGCACCGTCTCCGACGTCGACCGGGACGCCAGACGATTCGCCGGATGGCTCCGCGACCACGACATCGGGCCGGGCGACATCGTGGTGTTCCAGCTCCCGAACTGGGTCGAGGCCGCGATCACATTCTGGGGTGCCGCCTATGCCGGCGCGGTCGTCGTGCCGGTCGTGCATTTCTACGGGGAAAAAGAACTCGAGTACATCCTCCGCGTCACGGAGCCTGCGCTCGTCGTCACGGCAGACCGGTTTGGTCATGTCGACTACACGTCCTCCTACGCTGAATTGCTGGGTGACCTCGGGGCTTCCTGGGCGGTTGTCGGGGCGTCCGACCCAGATGACCTCCCGGCGCATGCCACACCCTTTCAGCGGCTCTTGGATGCCGAACCGATCGACGATCCGGTAGCAGTCGACCCCAACGCACCGGCATTGGTCGCCTTCACTTCAGGTACGACCCGGGACCCGAAGGGGGTCATCCACTCCCACCGCACGATTGGGTTCGAGGCCCGCCAACTCAGCGCACTCTCACCGGATGGTGGGCCTCCATCGATCACCGGAGCACCCGTTGGCCACTTCATGGGGATGCTGAGCGCGTTTGTGTGCTCGCTGATCCGGCAGGACGAGATCAACCTCCTCGACGTGTGGAACCCCGCAGAGGTTTTGCGACTCATGCGCGAGGAGGGACTCGGCGTCGCAGGCGGTGCGACGTACTTCGTGACGAGCATTCTCGATCATCCGGACTTCACGGAGGACTACCTCAGATTCATGCCGTACGCAGGCCTCGGGGGCTCCCCGGTGCCGGTCGCCTTCACGGAGCGAGCGTCGAAGCTGGGCATCAAGGTCTACCGTTCCTACGGGAGCACGGAGCAGCCCTCGATCACCGGGTCCCACGTCGACGAGCCCGAGCAGAAGCGACTGGCCACCGATGGCCGCCCCCTCCCCGGTGTCGAGATCAGGCTCGACGATGAGGGTCAGATTCTCAGCAGGGGTCCCGAACTCTTCCTGGGCTACACGGATCCGGTACTGAGCGCCTCGGTGTTCGACACGGACGGGTGGTACCACACCGGTGACGTGGGGGTGATCGACGCCGACGGCTACCTGACGATCACCGACCGCATCTCCGACGTCATCATCCGGGGCGGTGAGAACATCTCCGCCCAGGAGGTTGAGGAGATCCTCTTAGGGATCGACGCTGTCTTGGAAGTCGCCGTGGTCGCCGAACCCGACGCTCGCCTCGGCGAGCGGGCGGTCGCCATTGTGCGCATGCGCGAGGGCGTGACCCCGCCGTCCTTGGAGCAAGTGCGTGAACACCTTGCCGCGAGTCATCTCACCAAGCAGAAATGGCCCGAGTCGATTCGCGCTGTGACGGACTTCCCGCGTACCCCGTCCGGCAAGGTCCAGAAGTTTCGGCTGCGACAGCAACTGCGAGGGGTGCAGCTTGCGAGATTGATTTGAGTGAGGCCTGAATGCCGGAGCGACCAGCCAAAATGAGCCCGCCCTACAACTTGACATTGACACAGGTTTACGCTTTAGTGTCTAAGTAGAACGACGTTCTGATAGGGGGCTGTATGCAGACAATCGACGGTCGGCGCTCGTACATCGCGGGCCGCTGGGTCGAGGGTGAGCGGTCGTTCGAGGTCGAGAACCCAGCGGACGAATCGTGCTTCGCCGAAGCCGGCGTGACGCCTCTCCCCGAGGTACAGCGGGCGATCTCAGAGGCACGCCGTTCATTCGACCAGGGTGTCTGGGCGAACCTCCCCATTGCCGAGCGGGCCAAGATCCTGCGTAGCTTTCTGGACCACGTCGAGGCGTCACAGGAGATCCTGATCGACACGATCATGGGTGAGGCCGGGCAGCCCCGCATGATGGCTCAGGGCGCACAGGTCACGATGGGACTGACGCTCGGTCGACAGACGATCGACCTCTACCAGGCCCTCTCTCACGAGGAAGCGAATCCGGTCCCGGTCGACGACCTTGTACGCGGCAAGGTCGTCCTGAGCATCCGTCGCCACGAACCGATCGGCGTGGTGAGCGCCATTACCCCCTACAACGGCGCCATCATCATGGCGTTTCAAAAGCTCATCCCAGCGCTGATGGCGGGGAACTCTGTGATCCTTCGACCGAGTCCGCTGACGCCGCTTTCGTCGCTCGTCTTTGGGGCGGCGGCCGAGGCGGCCGGTCTCCCCGCTGGCGTCTTGAGCGTCGTGATCGAAGACGGCGCCGAGGGGGCAGAGCTGCTCACCACCGATTCCGCCATCGACATGGTGTCGTTCACTGGCTCGACCGCGGTCGGGAGGCAGATCCTGGCTCAAGCCGCGCCAACCGTGAAACGGGTATCGCTGGAACTCGGCGGGAAATCGGCGCAGATCTATCTTGACGACGCCATCGAGCGAGCGGGCATGGGGGCGATGGCGGTGGTCGCCATGACCTCCGGGCAGGCTTGTGTTGCAGCCACTCGGATGTTGGTGCCGAACGAGCGCAAAGCGGAAGTCATCGAAGCCGTATGTGCCACCTACGGCATGATTTCGGTTGGCGACCCTACAGATCCAACGAATCTCATGGGACCTCTGATCAGTGCCGGCCAACGGGAGCGTTGCGAGCGCTACATCTCCCTCGCCGAGGAGCACGGGGCCAAAGTCGCCTTTGGCGGTGGGCGACCCGCAGGTCTCGAGAAGGGCTATTACGTCGAGCCCACCGTCCTTGACCTGCCCGACAACTCCAACCCCGCGGCGCGAGACGAGATCTTCGGCCCGGTGATCGGCATTCTGGGCTACGAGGATCTGGACGACGCAGTGCGCATCGCCAATGACAGCCCGTACGGCTTGGCCGGTCAGGTCTACGGCGCGGATGTCGCCGCTGCCACAGCGGTGGCTCGGCGCATTCGAGCCGGTGCGGTCACCGTCAACTCAGGCGTGTTCAGTGCGTACGCCCCAGGCGGGGGCTACAAGCAAAGTGGCCTCGGGCGCGAGCGAGGAACCGATGGAATCCGCGAATTCCAAGAAGTGAAGCACATAGCGATCGGAGAGCTGAAATGAACGATTCACTGAATCTTGACTGGCTGATCTCGGTCGACGACCACATTCTGGAGCCGCCGAACCTCTGGGTGGACCGCGTCGCAACGAAGGACCGTGAACGTGCACCACACATGGAAACGGTGAACGGCCTGGAGGTCTGGGTCTATGACGGCAAGAGCTTTCCCACATCAGGTCTCAGCGCCGTCGTCGGGAAGTCGAAGGAGGAGTTCAGTCCGGAGCCTCTGTCCTATGCCGAAATGCGTCCTGGCTGTTACGACGCGAAGGCACGCCTTGAGGACATGGACCGATCGGGAGTCCTCGCGTCCCTCTGCTTCCCGACACTCCCGCGCTTCTGTGGCCAACTGTTCATGGAAGCGAGCGATCGCGAGTTCGGCTTGGAGTGCCTGCAGCACTACAACGACTGGCTGGTCGAGGAATGGTGTGGAGTGGCACCTGGTCGGTACATCCCGCTGATGCTGATCCCCATGTGGGATCCCAACCTGGCGGTCAAAGAGATGGAGCGGATGGCCGCCAAGGGTGTCACGGCCTTCGCCTTCTCCGAGAACCCCGAGCCCCTCGGGCTCCCGACGATCCATGACACCAATGGATATTGGGAGCCCGTGATGGCGGCTGCAAACGAGCTGGAGATGGTGGTCTGCATGCACGTTGGCTCCTCTTCCACGCTTCCCCAGATTTCGAAGGACGCACCCTTCATGGCCAACCTCACGTGGGGTGCATCGCGAACTTCGGGAACGATGTTGGCCTGGCTTTTCAGCGGCCTCTTCCAGAGGTATCCCAATCTGAAGATCGCGCTCTCGGAGGGCGAGGTCGGCTGGATCCCCTACTTTTTGGAGCGGGCGGAGCAGGTGCTCGACAAGCAGCGTTACTGGGTCATGCGAGGCGTGACGTTCATGGAGCATGCCGGTAGCAGCGTGAACTTCGACGAACTCGACATCCGAGCGTCATTCCGAGATCACGTCTACGGGTGCTTCATTGAAGATCACCACGGAGTCGCCAGCCTCAGCGAGATCGGTGAGAACAACGTGATGTGCGAGACGGACTACCCACACTCGGACTCGACCTGGCCTGATTGCATCGGCACGGCAAAGCGAGTCATCAAGGATCTGACTCCGGAACTCCAATACAAGATCCTCCGGGGTAACGCTGAGAACCTCTACCGATTTACGCCGGCCGAGGCGCCTGCGGCAGCGCCCATCGGGGCGTGACAGCGACCGAATCGGACAAGACCTGGTCCGTCGTCATCGATCGAGATCGGTGCATGGGTTCAGGTCTCTGCATCACGTATGCGCCGGGCACATTCGAGCACGACGACGAGGCCCGGGCAGTTCTCCGGACCCCGACCACCGACACTCTTGACGAAGTCCGCTCCGCCGTCGAGGCGTGTCCGACAGGAGCCATCCAGCTCATCACCCAAGAAGGGGAATCGATCCAATGAGGCTTGAAAGAAAGAATGCCGTTATCACGGGAGCGGGGTCCGGCGTCGGGCGAGCCTCCGCACTTCGTTTCGCTGAAGAGGGTGCTCGGGTCGTCTGCGCCGACCTCGACGCCGGGCGGGCCAAGGAAACAGTCAGCCTCATTGAGGACACCGGAGGCACGGCGGTCTCCGTCGCTGCGGATGTGTCGAAAGAGGACGACGTCATCGCCATGCTCGGCGCGGCTGTCGAGCAGTTCGGTGCGGCTCGACATCCTCTACAACAACGTCGGCATTCCCACCCCGCGTCTGGGCATGCTGTTCGAGGACCACTCGCTCGAGGACTTCCAACGCCTCATCGGCGTCAATCTCGGCGGTGTCTTTCTGGGTTCGAAGCACGCCGTCATCCGCTTCAAGGAGCAAGGGGGCGGCGGGGTGATCCTGAACACTGGCTCGGTCGCCGGCCTGGTCGGTTGGGGAGGATCCGTCTACGGCTCCACCAAAGGCGGTGTCCACCAACTGACCAAAGCCCTTGCCGTCGAGGCTGCGCCATTCGGCATTCGTGTGAACGCCATCTGCCCGGCCGGAATGCCCTATACGGGTTTCATGGCTGCCGGTGGCCTGAATGTCACGCAAGAGGCGATGCAGCAGGTCGGCGAACAAGTGGGTTCCAGTCATCCGCTGGGACGACCCATCACCGCCGAAGACTGCGCCGAGGCAGCGGTCTTCCTGTGCAGCGATGAGGCCACCAACATCACGGGCGTGCTGCTCCCCGTCGATGGTGGGTACGTCGCCCGATGACCGATACCAGGCATCTCGTCCCTTGATCGTGAGCGCATCCGGGAGCTCTTCGATCTTCGGAACAATCGTCAATCTCAACGCCGGTGGTTTCTACACCGACGACCCCTACCCGGTATGGCATGAGCTGCGTGCGAAGGCCGCCGTCCACGCGGGAACCGTCCACGAATTGACCGACTGCCAGGGCGATCCCATGTTCCACGGGCTGCCGTTCCCCGAGCGGCCGCACTTCTCGACCTTCAGCTATGAAGTCTGCGACGCCGCATACCGCAACCCTGCGGTGTTTGCGTCTTCGCCGGATGCAGCCGATGGTTCACCCGACGACGTCGGCTTCGCGCAGAGCATGCTCATGATGGGCGGGACGAAGCACCGCCGATACCGCGCCCTGGTGCAGCCTTCCTTTGTGCCGGCCAAGGCCCAATGGTGGATCCACAATTGGATCGAAGAGACGGTCGACGCGCTCATCGACGGCCTCGCTGGCGAGGGTCGAGCGGAGCTGAACGTCGACTTCTGCGCCGCCATTCCCGTGCTGACCATCACCGGGAGTTTCGGCGTCCCGGTCGAGGAGGCACTCGACATCCGGGCCTCCCTCGCGGAACCCATGTCCGTGGTCGAGCGCCTGGCTCCGATTGTGGCCGCTCGGCGAGAGAAGACCGGCGACGACCTCATAAGCGTGCTCGTCGAGGCGGAGATCACCGAAGAGGATGGCAGCGCGCACCGCCTGTCGGACCCCGAGATCTACTCCTTCGCAATGCTGCTGCTCATGGCCGGTTCTGGCACGACGTGGAAGCAGATGGGAATCACTCTCGCCGCGCTCCTCGATCGTCCCGCTCTGCTCAATGCCATCCGTGAAGATCGGACCCTGCTCAAGGCAGCGATCGAAGAGTCCGTCCGCTGGATGCCCACCGACCCGATGTTCTCCCGCTGGGTCGCCGAGGACATCGACTTCTACGGCGTGCAGCTGCCGAAGGGGTCGGTGCTGCATCTTTGCATCGGCGCCGCAAACCGCGACCCTGCCCGCTGGGAGCGACCCGGACGAATACGACCCTGCCCGCCCTTTGAAGCCTGCACTGGGCTTCGGCAGTGGCCCGCACGTCTGCCTCGGCATGCATGTGGCCAGAGCCGAAATGTCCGTCGGCATCGCCGCTCTCCTCGATCGCCTGCCCAACCTGCGGCTCGACGCCGAGGCCGAGCCACCCTCTCCCGTTGGCTTCTACGAAAGGGGCGTCATGGAAATCCCGGTGGTGTTCGACTCATGAGCGAGCGACAACTACACCCCGCCGGACGTCACTCTCCTCGGAGAGGATCATGTTCGGGCCTACCAGGAGTCGGGTGGCGAGGTCGGCTACCTCTGGAACGGCGTGCCGACGCTCCTCTTGACGACGACGGGCCGTCGCACCGGCCAACCACCGGACCACGCCCCTCATCTTCGCCCCGGACGCGGACGACTACCTCGTCGTGGCCTCTATGGGCGGTGCCCCCGATCACCCTCAGTGGTACCGGAACCTGACTGGCGAACCCGAAGGCTGAGATCCAGGTCAAAGCCGAGCATCATGCCCGCCATCGCCCGGACGGCATCACCGAAGACGAAAAGCCTCGTCTCTGGTCGATCGTCCGTGACGCGTGGCCGAACTACGACGTCTACCAGTCCCGAACCGAACGCGTGATACCCGTCGTCGTGTTGACGCCCGAGCACGGATGACTGACGGCGCGTTCGACGGCATCCGGGTCGTCGAACTCGCCCAATGGGTCTTCGTCCCGGTGGCGGGTGCCCTCCTGGCGGACTGGGGCGCCGACGTCGTCCGCATCGACCGTCTCGAGGGCGACCCCTACCGGGGTCTCGCCACCCAGGGCATCGGCACCGACAGCGGGGGGGTGAACCTCTCGGTGGCCCTCGCCAACCGAGGGAAGCGCTCGGTCGCTCTCGACCTGCAGACCGAGGACGGACAGCGGGTGCTCCACCAGCTCCTCGAGCACGCCGACGTGTTCCTGACGAGCTTCCGACCCGATGCCTTGACTCGCCTCGGCCTCGACGCCGAAACATTCGCGCGAGCGTTACCCGTCCCTCGTCTATGCGCGGGGCAACGGCTACGGCGTCCGCGGCCCTGACGCCGGCATGGCCGGCTACGACGCCTCAGCATTCTGGGCGCGGGGCGGGATCGCACACGTCCTCACGCCGGCTGACCGCGAGTACCCGATCACGCCAACGGGGCGCCATGGGCGACCGCAACGGCGGCATGGCACTGGCCTTCGGAATCGCCAGCGCACTCTTGAAGCGAGTCCGCACCGGGAGGGCTCGGTCGTCGACGTGTCCCTGCTCGCCACGGCGATGTGGACGCTCTCGTCCGACGTGCTGTCGGCCCTGCAGGGTGCCGAGCCCCGAGCACCGGGCGGCCGCGGGCCCGTCTTCAATCCGCTCGTCGCCACCTACCGCACGGCCGACGGCCGCCACATCCAGCTGGTCTTTCTCCAGTCCGACCGCTACTGGGGCCCATTGTGCGACCTCGTCGATCGCCCCGACCTCCGTGACGACCCACGCTTCGTCGATCACCACGCCCGAGACGTCAACCGGGACGAGTGTGCCGCCGCACTCGACGAGGTGTTTGCCAGCCGCACCTACAACGAATGGAAGGAGCTCCTGCGTGAGCTCGACGCGCCCTGGGCGCCGGTGCAGGCGGTGGAGGAGCTGCTCACCGACCCGCAGGTGCTCGCCAACGACTATCTCGGCGAAGTGGTGATCGAGGGAGGGCCGGCGTACCGGTTGCCGACGGTGCCGGTCCAGTTCGACGAGCAGCCGCCCGCAATGCGGCCGGCTCCCGAGCACGGTGAGCACACCGAGGCCGTCCTGCTGGAACTCGGTTATGACTGGGAAGACATCTCTCGACTCAAGGACACCGCCGTCATCCCGTGACCAGCCAACGCCCGGTCCCCGTTCCGGACGAGCTCTCGGCGCCTTATTGGTCGGCAGCGGCCGACCACAGGCTCGTCCTTGCCCGCTGTTCCCGCTGCGGGCAACTGACCCATCCTCCCGATGTGCGTCTGCCCCCTGTGCCAACACCCCGACCCGGCATTCTCCTTCGAACCGGTGAGCGGCGGCGGCACCATTCGCTCCTGGATCGTGGTCCGTCAGTCGTTCCTCCCCGGGTTCGAGGACCTGCTGCCGTTCGTGCTGGTCGACGTCGCGCTCGATGCACAGGCCGACATTCGCCTCATCGGTCGTCTGCTGGACGGACCCGACGCACCGCTCATCGATCGGCGGGCGCGTGCAGGTCGCGTTCGAAGACCTCGCGCCAGGTGCCCCCGTACCGGGCTTTGAGCTCGAGCGCACATGAGCTCGCCGTCCACAGCTCGCAATCAAGTGGCCATCGTCGGGTACGCGCAGAGCGACATCGTCAAGCACGCGGAGGTGTCGCTGGGTGCCATCGCCCTGGGTACCGCGACCCAAGCGATCGCCGACGCCGGTCTGACGACCAACCAGATCGACGGATTCACCTCGAGCGCCTTGTTCCCTTCGGCGGGGAACCATGCCGTGGTGGATGGCATCAGCACCGTCTCGTCGGCCTGGCTGGCTCAACGCCTCGGCCTGAACCCCCGCTACGCGTCGGGGTTCCAGGGCTACGGCCAGATGCCGGGTTCGGTTGCCTTGGCGGTCAACGCCATCGTCAGCGGCGCCGCAGACTATGTCCTGGTGCATCGGGCGCTCCACAACCCGGTCGGGAGCTACCACGGCAATCCGATGCAGCATGCGTCCGGCCCCTTGCAGTGGACGGTGCCGCAGGGATTCTTCGGCCCTCTGTCCATGATCGGCTTCACCTACAACGAGTACCTCCAACGCTTCGGCGCGTCGCCGGACTCCATGGCGAACGTGCTGGTCGAAGCACGTAAGAACGGTGCCCGGATACCGTGGTCCTACTGGCACGACCGCCCACTCGCATCGCAGGCGTACCTCGACTCCCCCACCCTGGTCGACCCGATCCGCCGGCTGGACTGCGACATCCCCGTCGACGGGTGTACCGCATTCGTGCTCACCTCGGCTGAGCGAGCAAGGGACCTCCCGCACCCGCCCGTCTACGTCTCCGGCATTGCCGGCGGAAGTCCCACCCGGAACCGGCTGCCTCTGCATTGGCCCCTTGACGATGTCTACGAGATCGGCAGCGAGACGGCTCGGCGTTTGTGGGTTGCCTCAGGTGTCAGTTCCGGCGAGGTCGACCTGCCCCAGCTCTACGACGGCTTTTCGCCGTTCGTCTACTTCTGGCTCGAGGTCCTCGGATTCTGCCCCGTTGGCGAAGCCCATCGCTTCGTCCAAGACGGTCGTATCGACAGCGACTCTCCCTCTGGCCTCCCCGTACTCTCGGGAGGCGGCGCCCTCGGCAACGGCCGCATGCACGGTGTCCCTCAAATGTTGGAGTGCTACCTCCAACTGTTCGGGACCGCGCCGGCCCGCGGCAACGCACAGTGGTGTCGATCGGTCTCGCCTGCCACGCCTCGCCACATCTCGGTGGCGCCGTCGTCTACAGCGCCACTCCGTTCTGACCGATGGTTAGGCTCAGCGCAGTGGGACCGACGTCAGACCTTCTTGACGAACCAGGGATCGCCGCGGGCGACGGAAACGAAACCGGAAGCGATCCTCGCACCAGGATTCTGGCCGCTGGCCGGCGCCTCATTGAATCAAAAGCCACCGGCTTCACGACCCAGGACGTGATTAAGGAGGCCGGCGTCGCCCTCCAGACCTTCTATCGGTACTTTGCCAGTAAGGACCAACTGCTCCTCGCGTTGATCGGCGACCTCATCAACGAGCACTGTGCCGTCCTGACCGGGAGCGCGCGGTCCTTGACCCACCCCACCGACCGGCTCGAAATGTACGTGCGGACGACCCTGGCTCCACTTCACGACCCGGCGGGGTCACGGCGGCCCAGTTCATCACCGCAGAACACTGGCGTCTCCATCAGACGAGCCCAGCCAAGGTCTGGGCCGCCACCCAACCAATGAGCGATCTCATCCGAGTCGAGATTCAGGCAGGATCGTCGGATGGAACGCTTTCACCACGCAATCCGGAACGGGACGCGTGGCTGATGATCAAGACCATCATCGGCGCCTACCATCACTACGCGTTCCAACCAGACGACCCTGCTATGGCGACGCTCGGGGACGATGTGTGGTTCTTCTGTCTCGCCGCCTTGGGTGGATCCCCTCGCCGACGCCGCTCCCGCTGACCAGACCCTTCGGTATGACGGAAGATCTCCGCTCTCTCTTCACGCGCGACGGGTCGCTCCTCGTGCCGACCGCGGCCGCACTCGGCCCCTGGCGGCCCGACGCCCTGCACGGCGGAGCAGTGAGCGCGCTGCTCGGACACAGCCTCGAGGAGCGCGGATGGCAGCTCGCACGGGTGACAATGGACCTTGTGCGGCGTGTGCCACTGGAACCGCTTCGCCTCACCGCGGAGGCCACCGCCAGGAGTCGCGGAGTCATGCGAAAGGAAGCCACGCTTTGGGCTGGCGACCTTCTCGTGGCCAAAGCCGCAGCCCTCCTGCTCCCTGAGGCCGAGGTGGAACTCTCGCACCAACTCAATCGAATACTTGAGCTCCCTGGAGAGACGGAGGCACAGGACCCAGGTGAAGTGCGTGCCACCATGGTACGAAGGATCGGATATATGAGCTTTGTCAATCATGCCGCTGCCATCCGCAACACGCGACGAAATGGAGCCGACGAGGGTCGCGTCTACTGGCTGAATCTGCTCCTTCCCGTGATTGCCGGCGAACCGATCACGCCAATCAATGCGTCAGCGCCGCCGCTGATTACGCCAACGGCGGGTTCCCCTCACTGCCGTTCGAAGAATGGCCGTTCATGAGCGTCGACCTCACGGTCCAGCTCACCCGACAATTCCGTGCCCAAATAAAGTAATGGTGTTACTGTTGAACTGATGCCGAAGTTGATCACGAC
>CAVSEB010000032.1:0-12479 GCA_963726855.1 uncultured Acidimicrobiaceae bacterium | reverse complement strand
GGCGCGCAGGTGCACCCCAGCGTCTGCCGCGTGCCGCCGTCGCCCACGGCAAGTTGACACCGACGAGCGACACCACCAGCGCGGCCAGGCTGACGACGCGCAGGGGCGTGAAGGGCCCGTGCGCCGATGAAGGGCCGCTCGGAGCGCCCCCGGCCGGCCGCGCGTCGGTGAGCACCGGCGCGCCCAACTGGGTGGGCGCGTGCGTCGTCTGGACTCCGGGACCGCCCGGCGCGCTGCCGGCCGGTCCGGCCGCTCGACGAGCCACGTAATCAGGATGCGACTCGGGCGGGTACCACATACCGTCGCTGGCTCGCCACCAGTCGGGACCCTGCGACGCTTCGCTCATTTGCTTCAGCCCGATTCCTCGAACGCCTGCAGCTCGGACAGCGCTTGGCGCACCCCTTCGGGTGCCTCCTCCATCGTGCCCGGCAGCAGCAGGTGCTCCTGATAGAGCGTCGCGCCGAGCTCGCCCTGCCGGCCGCGCAGCGAGCCGTGGTACACCCCGCGCGAGCCCCAGGCCTTGATCGGCTCGAGGTCGATCAGCACCCAGTCGTCGGCTCGGATGTCCTGCTGGAACCACATGGCGTGGTCGATGCTCGGTCCGCCCCGCGTCTTGATCTGGTTCATGCGCTGCCCGAAGCCGGACCCGAGATCCGAGAGGTAGGCCAGCGCAGCTCGATGCACCAGGGGGCTGTCGCCCAGGGACGCCGACGATCGGGCCCACATGCAGTCGCTGAAGACACCCTTGAGGAAGTCCGTCCGGGTGACCTCGCGGACCTCGAGCAACGTGTGGTGCCCACTTCGCTCAATATCCTCGGGATCGGGTCGGTCCCGCTGGGGTGCGCCGTCGAAACGTCCCGCTCTCGCGTTCGGTGTGGAACGAGGTGAGCATGGAGAAGATCACCTCGCCCTCTTGCACCGCCACGACGTGCCGGGCCGAGAAGGAGCGCCCGTCGCGGTCGCGATCGACCCGCAAGACGACGGGCAGGTCGGTGCGCCCCGGGCGCAGGAAGTAGCCGTGGAACGAGTGGGGGAGCCGATCCTCGTCCTCGATCGTGGCGGCGGCCGCCATGAGGCACTGGGCCGCCACCTGCCCGCCGTAGAGCGTCTGGCGCGGACCGAGGTTGGCGTTGCGTGCTCGGAACAGGTCGCGATCGACTCGCTCGAGCGTCAGCAGGGCGGGCAAGTCGTCGGCCAGCTCGAGCTCCATCACACCGTTCCTCTTCCCCTTGTGGCCATGTGCTCGGGCCCCTATCTCATCCGCTCGCCGGACCGCCAGCCTTCCAGTCCCGCACCCAGTCCGCCCACGTCTCAATCCGCTGCCAGAACAGCTCGCGCGTCCCGGCGAAGTTGTGCATGTGGGCCATGCGCGGGCACACGAAGAAGTCGACGCTCGGTGATGACTCGTAGGCCCTGGTCTCGCCCCGCGGATCGACCAGGACGTCGCGCTCGCCCAGGGCGACCAGGACCGGCGTCCGCACCGCCGCCGCCTCGGCCAGCGCGCCGCCCGGTGTCACCGACCACAGCGCCACGGTGAACGGGACGCTGGCCGAGCCCCAGGCCGGCAGGTTGCCGCCCCGCAACGGGTAGTCCTCCATGTCGCGCCGCACCACGTCGGGCGCGACGTCGTCGTAGTGGAAGCCCCAGGCCATATTCGCCGTGTGCTCGCCCGCGTTCTCGAGGCTGAGGGCGAGGGCGAACCCGTTGGTGAACACGCCCTCGGACGGCGCCGTGTCGCGCGGCACCCAGGGCAACCCGAGCGGCGGCGTGCCGGGCTCCGTCTGCGGGTGGGTGCGCAAGCGGGCTGTAGCCCAACACCCCGATGCCGTCGTAGCAGTGGAACCGGCCCTGCTGCACGATGGTGAGCGCGCCGCCCATCGACTGGCCGATGCCGACGGTGACCGGATCCACCACCGGCGCGAGCCCGTCGATCAGGGTGCCGGCCGCCAGCTTCTGCCGCACCTCGGTCTCGGCGGCCTGCGCTGCCGCCACCACCGGCGTGTACCCCAGCCGCTCGGCGTCGTGCTGCGAGCTCTCGCCCACGCCGAGGTGGTCGACCGCCACCATGATCCAGCCGCGCGCCGCGTGCCAGTCGGCCTGAGCACCCGCCGCCGCGCCCGGTGCGGGCCCGGGCAGCGCCTCGGTGAAGTAGCCCCGGGAGTACCCGGCGCCGGGCTTGGCGAAGCAGACGACGGGAGGGCCGCCGGCCGGCACCTCGTCCGGCGCCGTCACGGTGAGGGCCACGTGCGCCGGCTCCCCGAGGCCCGCCGCCTCGGTGACGTCGACGCGCAGATCGATCGATCGCACGCTGGCCCTCGTGACTACTTGGGGGCGAAGCGCGTGCCGGCGTCGAGGCGGATGCAGAGGCCGTTGAGCATCGGGTTCTCCACAATGGCCACGGCGAGCTTGCCGTACTCCTCGGGTCGGCCCATGCGCTTGGGGAAGGCGGCGTCCTTCGTCAGCACCTTGGCGAACTCGTCGGGGATGCCCTCGGTGAGGCCGGTGCTGAAGAGGCTCGGCGCGATGGCCATGGCCCGGATGCCGAGGCTGCCCAGGTCGCGGGCCATGGTGAAGACCATGCCGACGATGCCCGCCTTGGCCGCCGAGTAGGCCACCTGCCCGATCTGCCCCTCGTAGGCGGCGATCGACGCGGTGTCGATGATGACGCCGCGCTCCTCGTCCTCCGGCTCGTTCTTCGACATGGCCTCAGCCTGGAGCCGGTTGAGGTTGAACGTGCCGACCAGGTTGAGGTTGATGGTCCGGACGAAGTCCTCGAGCGGGTGCGGACCCTCCTTGCTCAGGGTGCGCTTGGCCGTCCCGCCGCCGGCGGTGTTCACCGCGATGTGCAGGCCACCGAGGGCCGTGACGGCGTCGGCGAGTGCCGACTCGGTCTGGGCCGTGTCGAGGATGTCGACCTCGTGGAAGGTGCCGCCCAGCTCCTTCGCCACCTCGG
Organism: uncultured Acidimicrobiaceae bacterium; assembly: GCA_963726855.1. GTDB lineage: Bacteria > Actinomycetota > Acidimicrobiia > Acidimicrobiales > RAAP-2 > Bog-473. The sequence continues at coordinate 9,526 of CAVSEB010000032.1, read as the reverse complement.
CCCCGGCCGACGTCGGCAGGTCCAGGATGGCGATGTCCGCGCCCTTCTCGCGCAGCAACTCGGCTGACGCCTTCGCCATGCCCGATGCGCCCCCGACGATGACGGCCTTCTTTCCCTGGATCTCCACGCTTCGTTCCTCTCCTCTGTCCTTCGAACCTTCAGTCCTTGGTCGTGTGTGATGCTGTCGGCCCACCGCGCCCGGCCGCAAACCGGGACAAAAGAGTGTACTGTTTGTCGACCGCCCCGCCGGCCAGGAGGAACCCTTGGAACGCGAGACCATCTTGTTCGACGTGGCCGAGCACGTTGCCACCATCACCCTCAACCGGCCCGACAGCTTCAACTCCTTCAACGACGCCATGGCCGCCGACATGGTGTGGGCCTGGGAGACGGTCCGCGACACCGACGACATCTACTGCGTCGTTCTGCAGGCCAATGGCGACCGCGCCTTCTGCACCGGCATCGACATCAAGAACCCGGACCCGTGGTTCATGACGGAGAACACCTGGAACAACTTCGATCCCGGGGTCTCGCTCAGCCCGAAGTTGCATCACAAGGTCTGGAAGCCGGTGGTCTGCGCGGTGCACGGGCTCTGCGCCGGCGGCGCCCAGTACTTCGTCAACGAGTCCGACATCGTCATCTGCTCCGACGACGCCGTGTTCTTCGACCCGCACGCCAACGTCGGGATCGTGAGCGCGCTCGAACCGATGGGCATGCTGCACCGTGGGGTGCCGCTGGGCGACGTGCTGCGCTGGGCCCTCATGGGGAACGAGGAGCGCATCACCGCGGCGACCGCCCTGCGGCTCGGCCTCGTCACGGAGGTGGTGACCCGGGACGCCCTCCGCGAGCGTGCCCGCGAGATCGCGCTGTCCATTGCCGGCCGCAACCCGAAGGCCATTCAGGGAACGGTGCGGGCCATTTGGGAGTCCCTCGACCTGACCCGGACGCCGGCCCTCAACAACGGCATCGCCTACACGCTCATCGGCAACTACCCGTCGAATCCGCCGCCGCCCCGCGACAAGTCGGAAACGCAGTACCGGTAAGAGACCTGGGGCGACGACCGGGCGGTTAGAGGAGCCGGATCACCGCGTCGGCGGCGTGCTCGGGTGAGTACTCGGCCGTCGAGATGTGCAGATCAGGGTTGTCGGGCTCCTCGTAGGGCGCACCGATCCCGGTGAAGTTGGGGATCTCGCCGCGTCGGGCCTTGGCGTAGAGGCCCTTGCGGTCTCGCGCCTCGGCCACCTCGAGCGGGGTGTCGACGTAGACCTCGAGGAACTTGTTGTCGCCCGACGAGCTCACGGGCCATGCGCCGCTCGGCCCGGTAGGGCGAGATGAGCGAGACCAGCACGATGAGGCCGGCTTCGGCCATGAGCGACGCCACCTCGGCCGTCCGGCGGACGTTCTCGACCCGGTCGGCCGTGGTGAATCCGAGGTCCTTGTTGAGCCCGTGGCGGAGGTTGTCACCGTCGAGCAGGTAGGTGTGCCGGCCTTCCGCGTGCAGCTTGCGCTCGACGATGTTGGCGATGGTCGACTTGCCGGCGCCGGAGAGTCCGGTGAACCACACCACGGCAGGGCGTTGGCCCTTGAGCGTGGCGTGCGCGGTCGCGTCCACCTCGATGGCCTGCCAGTGCACGTTGTCGGCCCGGCGGAGCGCGAAGTGGATGAGCCCGACGCCGACGGTGTTGTTGGTCATGCCGGTCGATGAGGATGAAGCCGCCCATGTCACGGTTGTCCGTGTACGGGTCGAACGGCACGGCCTGCTCGAGGTTGAGGTTGCACACGCCGATCTCGTTCAGCTCGAGCGTCTTGGCCGCCATGTGCTCCAACGTGTTGACGTTCACCTGGTACTTGGGCTGGTCGACGGTGGCGCCGACGGTGGGGCCGCCGATCTTCACCAGGTAGCGGCGCCCCGGCAGCATCTCGTCCTCGCTCATCCAGACGACGTGGGTCTCGAACTGGTCGGCCACCGACGGGGGTGCTGTCGCCGCCGCGATCACGTCGCCCCGGCTGACGTCGACCTCGTCGGCCAGGCAGAGGGTCACCGACTCTCCGGCCACGGCCTCTTCGAGGTCGCCGTCGTAGGTGACGATTCGGCTGACGGTGCTCTCGACGCCCGAGGGCACGACCCGGACGCGGTCGCCCGTGCGCACGGTCCCGCCGACGATCACGCCGGAGAAGCCGCGGAAGTCGAGGTTGGGTCGGTTGACCCACTGAACCACGAAGCGGAAGGGCTGCGTGTCGGTGTCGTCGTCGACCTCGACCGCCTCGAGGTACTCCATGAGCGTCGGTCCGGAGTACCACGGGGTGTTGGGGCTGGCCTCGGTGACGTTGTCGCCCCGCAGCGCGGAGAGCGGGATGGACACGATGTCCTGGACCCCGAGCTCGGCGGCGAAGGCGCGGTAGTCGGCATCGATCGAATCGAAGACCTCCTCGCGAGTAGTCGACCAGGTCGAGCTTGTTGACCGCCAGGACCACGTGGCGGATGCCCAGGAGCGAGACGAGGTAGCTGTGGCGGCTGGTCTGGGTCAGGACTCCCTTGCGGGCGTCGACCAGGATCACGGCCAGCTCGGCGGTCGAGGCGCCGGTGACCATGTTGCGGGTGTACTGCTCGTGACCCGGCGTGTCGGCCACGATGAACTTGCGCGTCTCGGTCGAGAAGAAGCGGTAGGCCACGTCGATGGTGATGCCCTGCTCGCGCTCGGCGGCCAGGCCGTCCACCAGGAGGGCGAAGTCGAGCTCGCCGCCCTGGGTGCCGACCTTCTTCGAGTCGGCTTCGAGCGCGGCCAGGTGGTCCTCGAAGACCAGCTTGGACTCGTAGAGCAACCGGCCGATGAGCGTGCTCTTGCCGTCGTCGACGCTGCCGCAGGTGATGAAGCGCAGCAGCGACTTGTGCTGCTGGCGGTGGAGATACGCGTCGATGTCGTCCGCGATGCAGGTGGATCGATGTGCGCCATCAGAAGTAGCCCTCCTGCTTCTTCTTCTCCATCGAGCCGGACGAGTCGTGGTCGATGACCCGCCCCTGACGTTCCGACGAGGTCGTGAGCAGCATCTCCTGGATGATCCCGGTGAGGGTGTCCGCCGTGCTCTCGATGGCGCCGGTCAGCGGGTAGCAGCCCAGGGTGCGGAAGCGGACGCTGCGCTGCTCGGGCACCTCCCCGTCGGCCATGCGGCATGCGGTCGTCGTCCACCATGATGAGCGTGCCGTCGCGCTCGACCACCGGCCGGGGTGCGGCGTAGTAGAGGGGCACGATCGGGATCTCCTCGAGGTGGATGTACTGCCAGATGTCCAGCTCGGTCCAGTTCGACAGGGGGAACACCCGCACGCTCTCGCCCGGGTTGGTGCGGGCGTTGTAGAGCCGCCACAGCTCGGGCCGCTGCCGCTTCGGATCCCATCGGTGCTGCGCCGAGCGGATGGAGAACACCCGCTCCTTGGCCCGTGACTTCTCCTCGTCGCGCCGCGCCCCGCCGAAGGCGAGGTCGAACTGGTTCAGATCGAGCGCCTGCTTGAGCCCCTCGGTCTTCCACATGTCGGTGTGCATGGCCGAGCCGTGGTCGAAGGGGTTGATGCCCAGCCGCACGCATTCGGGGTTCTGGTACACGATCAGGTCCAGCCCCAGCTCGGCCACCGTGCGGTCGCGGAAGTCGTACATCTCCTGGAACTTCCACGTGGTGTCCACGTGGAGCAGCGGGAACGGGCGGCAACGACGGGTAGAAGGCCTTCATGGCCAGGTGCAGCATGACGGAGCTGTCCTTGCCGACCGAATAGAGCATCACCGGGTGCTCCGACTCCGCGACCGCCTCGCGCATGATGTGGATGCTCTCGGCCTCGAGGCGTTGCAGGTGCGTCAGCCGACGCTTCGATGGGGCCGTTGTGGTCGTCGTCATCGCTTCACCATGGTGGAAATCACTTCATTCGGTCGACTTGGAACGTTCTGCCGTGAGTCTTGCTGATCCGTCAAGGCCCTTCTTCACCGAGCTATTTCTCCAGGTCGCGGCGGTATCTTTGCCATCGCACCTGGATCTCTCCGTCCCGGCCGAGCCTACGACGCCGGCGAACACGACCAGCGATGTCCAACTCGTTGTTGTCAAAACTGTGTCCTGCGCCCGTCGGCGACGATCTGCCTTCGAGAGCCGGGATTTTGGTGGCGCGATCACCGTGTCGAGCCGGTTCAGCATCTGTCGTGAGTCTCGCGACGACCTCCGAGGGCTCCGGCAGCGGGCGCGTTGAGGAGGAAGCCCGGAAGTACGTAGAGTGAAAATCACATTTCCTATCCTGAGTCCGGAATGCCAATCTTGATGCTGTGGACGACATGAAGACCGAGATCGCCAAACCTGCAAATTCGAGCAACGGATCCTAAGGAGGAACACCGATGCGCACCGAAGACATGGTTCTCGTGAGTGTGGACGACCACGTGGTCGAGCCTCCCGACCTCTTCGAGGACCGCCTGCCGGCCAAGTATGCGGATCTCGCACCCCAGTTCGTGACCAGGGAAGACGGCACAAACGCGTGGCGCTACGAGGGCACCGAGGTCGGCAACGTGGCGCTCAATGCAGTCGCCGGACGTCCCAAGGACGAGTACGGGATTGAGCCGACGTCCTTCGCCGAACTCCGCGCCGGCACCTACGACATCAACGAGCGGGTCAAGGACATGGACGCCAACGGGGTGCTGGGGTCGTTGTGCTTCCCCTCCTTCCCTCAGTTCTGCGGCCAGCTGTTTGCCCGGACCAAGGACAAGGACGTCGCCCTGGCCATGATCCAGGCGTACAACGACTGGCACATCGACGAGTGGTGCGGGTCGCAGCCTGGTCGTTTCATGCCGCTGGTCCTCCCGGCCATCTGGGACCCCGAGGTCCTGGCGGCCGAGGTGCGCCGCACTGCGGCCAAGGGTGCCCACGCCGTCACCTTTTCCGAGAATCCCTCCAAGCTCGGTTGGCCCAGCCTGCACTCGGACCACTGGGATCCCTTCTGGAAGGCCTGCAGCGACGAGGGCGTGGTGGCCTGCATGCACATCGGGTCCTCCTCGCAGATGGTGATCACGTCAGACGACGCGCCCATCGACTGCCTGATCACCCTGACCCCGATCAACATCGTCCAGGCGGCCACGGATCTGATCTGGTCGCCCATCTTCCGCAAGTTCCCCGACGTGCGCGTGGCGCTGTCGGAGGGCGGCATCGGCTGGATTCCCTATTTCCTGGAGCGCATCGACTACCAGTACCGCCAGCACCACACCTGGACAGGCCAGGACTTCGGCGACCGGTTGCCGAGTGAGGTCTTCGACGAGCACGTGCTGACGTGCTTCATCGACGACCGCTTCGGCGTGGCCAGCCGCAACTTCTTGAACATGGACAACGTCATGTGGGAGTGCGACTACCCGCATTCGGACTCGACGTGGCCCTTCTCTCCCGAGGAACTGGCCGGCTACCTCGACGGCGTCAGCGACCACGACGTCGACCGGATCACCCACGCCAACGCCATGCGGCACTTCTCCTACGACCCCTTCCCGATTCTCGGTGGGCGGGAGAACTGCACGGTCGGTGCGCTGCGGGCCAAGGCGACCGGCCACGACGTCTCCATCCGGTCGACCAAGCCGAAGGCGGCGGCCACCGGCCCGGTCCGTTCGATGGATCTAGGAGCCAACGTCGCCAAGACTCCCGCCGGGGCACGCTAGACCCCAGCGGTTTGGGGGACGACCACGATGCTGTTCGCAATGCGGTTCGACCTCCGCAATCCGGCGCTCGCCGGGACCTCTATGGCGGAGCGCTACGACACGGCGCTCGAGATGGCCGAGTGGGCCGACCGCCTGGGGTGCGTGAGCATCGCCATCTCCGAGCATCACGGGTCCGATGACGGGTACCTGCCCAGCCCCATCCCGATGATCGCGGCCATGGGGGCGCGGACGAGCACCGTGCGCTTCAGCATCGCCGCGCTGGTAGCGCCGTTCTACGAGCCGATCCGGCTGGCCGAGGACCTGCTCGTCTTGGACAACCTGACCAAGGGCCGGGTCGATCTCGTGATCGGCGGTGGCTACGTCAGTGACGAGTTCGCCCTGTACGGGGTGCCCACCAAGGAGCGGGTGCGCCGGATCAACGAGGTCGTTGCCACGCTGCCGCGGGGCGTTCACCGGCGAAGCCGTTCGACTACCGGGATCGGACCGTGCGCCTGACGCCCGCCCCCTACTCCGACGGCATCAGCATCACCATGGGCGGCAGCAGCGAGGCCGCGGCACGCCGGGCGGCGCGCATCGGCGACGGCTTCATGCCCTCGGTGCCCGAGGTGTGGGACTTCTACCGCGACGAGGTGCAGAAGCTGGGGCGACCCGATCCCGGCCCGTCCATCATCGGCGCGAACCGTGTGGTCGCACTGGCCACCGACGCCGAGCAGGGCTGGAGCGACATGGCGCCCTTCTTCCGGCACGAGAGCAACGCCTACGGCCTGTGGCAGGCCCAGGAGCAGGTGGCCTCGCCCTATCGGATGGTCAGCGACGACGAAGAGCTTCGAGCCAGCGGCCAGTACGCCGTGCTCACCCCCGACGAGCTGATCCAGGAGCTGAAGGACGGGCCGTTCCCGTTCACCCTCTTGCACCCATTGTGCGGAGGGATGCCCCCGGAGCTGGCCTGGTCCAGCCTGCGTCTCTTCGAGACGGAGGTCCTTCCGGCCTTCTCATGAGGCCGGCGTCGTGCCGTCGCCGACTCTGCTTGGGCCTCGCACTGGCCGCACGGCTCGTCCTTGGAATACCGTCCGTCCAACTTCATGAGGGGGATCGAGTCGATGTCCGTTCGCTTCACCACCACCCCGGCCGGCGCATGAGCGGACCGATGGAGGGCATCCGCGTCGTCGAACTCGGCGTCTGGGTCGCCGGCCCCGGGGCCGGCGGCATCCTGGCCGACTGGGGCGCCGACGTCGTCAAGATCGAGCCTCCCGAGGGCGACCCGTGCCGCACCTTTCTCAACGTGCTCGGCGGGGATCTGCCGTCGAACCCCGTCTTCGAGCTGGACAACCGGGGCAAGCGAGCCATCGCCCTCGACCTCTCGAGCGAGCGCGGCATCGCACTGGCCCACGAGCTGGTGGCCACGGCCGACGTGTTCCTCACCAATCTGCGACCGTCGGGTCTCGAGCGCATCGGGCTGGGCCCCGACGAGGTGCGCCAGCGCCATCCGGGCCTGGTCTACGCCATCATCACCGGCTACGGCATGGAGGGTCCCGACGCCGATCAGGGCGCCTACGACATCGCCGCCTTCTGGGCCCGGGCCGGCATCGCCGACTCCTTGCGGACCCCGGGCGGACCCCTCCCGTTCCAGCGCGGCGGCATGGGTGACCACTCGGCCGCCATGACCGCGGCCGCCATGGTGAGCGCGGCCCTGGTCGAGCGGGCCCGGACGGGCAAGGGCCAGGTCGTCTCCACCTCGCTGCTGCGCCAGGGTTGCTACACCATCGGTTTCGACCTCAACGTCACCCTGATGTGGGGCCAGACGCTGGGGATCGGGGTGCGCGAGACGATGTACAGCCCGGTGCTGAACAACTACACGGCGGGAGACGGGCGCCAGTTCTGGATCGTCGGCCTCGAGGGGGACCGCCACTGGCCCGCCCTGGCCCGGGCCGTCGGCAAGCCCGAATGGCTGACCGACGAGCGTTTCGCCAAGGCCACCGGCCGTGCCGTCAATGCCCGCGAGCTCATCGGCCTGCTCGACGAGATCTTCGCCACGAAGCCGCTCGACGAGTGGGCGGAGATCTTCGCCACCGAGCCCGAGCTGTTCTGGAGCCCGGTGAACTCCATCGACGACGTGGTGGCCGACGAGCAGTTCCACGCGGCGAAGGCCGTCGTCCAGGTGCCCGACGACCAGAGCAGCATGCCCATGCTGGCGACGCCGGTGGACTTCGACGGGCAACCGCCCATCCCGCGCTTCCGCGCCCCCCACGTGGGAGAGCACACCCGCGAGATCCTGGCCGAGCTCGACTTCGATGCCCACAAGGTCGACGCCCTGGTCGCCGAGGGCGTGGCCTTTGACGGTCAGGCCGCCGAGGGCTGAGATCATCCGTTCGGCGAAGTGCGACCCGACGACGGCCTGTGCCGACTGAACGATCCGGCGGCGGACACCCCGGCCTGCGTCGTGGCCACACGGCTACGGTGCAACGGATCCGTCGAGAGGGGAGGCTGCCATGAGCACAGCGTCGTTCGAAGTGATGCCCGGGGCGGCCCCGGACGTGATGCGGGACTACGACCTGGCCATACTGGGTTACGAGGAGACGGAGTACGCCGTCTCGGGCACGGCCGAGTCGTACGAGCTCAAGGGTGAGCGCGGCGCCGACGGCCGATGGGACGTGAAGCCCGGCGCCGAGGCTCCGTTCCGCACCCGGATCGTCGTGCGCCGGCCCGAGCGACCCCGAGCGCTTCAGCGGCACGGTCGTCGTCGAGTGGCACAACGTCTCGGCCGGGATCGACGCGGCACCCGATTGGGGCTTCTTCCACCGCCACCTGACCGCACAGGGCCATGCCTGGGTCGGGGTCTCGGCCCAGAAGGTGGGCATCGACGGTGGTGGGTTCGTCGAGAGCATTCACCTCAAGCTGTTGGCTCCCGAGCGCTACGCCGCGCTCGAACACCCGGGCGACGCCTGGTCCTTCGACATGTTCACCCAGGTGGCACGGCTCGTGCGCCTCCCGGCCGACCAGAACCCGCTCGGCGGGCTGACGGCCCAGCATGTGATCGCGGCGGGCGAGTCACAGTCGGCTGCCTGCCTCGTCACGTATATCAACGCCATCGATCCGCATACACGCGTCTTCGATGGCTACTTCGTGCACGGCCGGCCCGGTATCGGCGTCACCATCGACGGCGTGTTCATCCGGACTCGGGACGGGCTCGATTTCGAAGAGACGACGCGCATGATCTCTTCGGGTGGCGAGCTGATCCGCGAGGACGCACGGGTTCCCGTGCTCATCCTGCAGAGCGAGACGGATCTCGTCGTCCTCGGCGGTCACCGGGCGGCGCAACCCGACTCCGCGCACATCCGGGTCTGGGAGATGGCGGGGGCCGCCCATGCCGACACCTACACGGTGAGCGCCGGGCGCCACGACGACGGCACGCTTTCGCCGGCTCGTCTGGCCGAGCTGATGCGCCCCACCCGCAACCTCATCATGGGAGAGACGCCGACGCCGGTGAACTCGGGTCCCCAGCAGCACTACGTCGCGCAGGCCGCGCTGGCCCACCTCGTCGCGCTGGGCCGCCGAAGGTCATGGTGCCCCGGCAGCGCCCCGGCTCGACATCGAGGAATCCGGCCAGAGCTATCACCTCGACGCCCACGGCAATGCCACTGGCGGCATCCGGACGCCGTGGGTCGACGCCCCCACCGCGATGCTTTCCGGGCTGGGCCAGACCGGGGCGGACTTCGCCGTCCTCTTCGGTCGCACCGAGCCCTTCGACGCGGCGACCCTGGCTGCCCTCTACCCGGGCGGCATGGACGAATACCTCGATCGGTTCACTGCGTCGCTCGACTCGGCCATCATGGCCGGGTTCCTCCTGGCCGAGGACCGCG
>CAVSEB010000031.1:0-67212 GCA_963726855.1 uncultured Acidimicrobiaceae bacterium | reverse complement strand
TTCCTTGCCGCTGGACAGATTACGTATTGCTCTGGTCTTTGTCCAAGGCCATTACAACTTTGCGGGGCTGCGAGGTATGCCGTTCCCCTCCTCCCTTTGATCGGCTATGTGATCGTCGTCGGGTGTCGGCGCCTGGGGATCGTGACGGTCGGATCTTGCTCCCGGTTGCCTGCGGCATCCTGGAACTCGCCATCGGTAAGTACTGAGGCAGGGCTCCCTCGGACCGTTCACACCAGGACAAAGGCGCGGCACTCCTCGAGGTGCGCATCACGAGCCGGGGGGCCGGTGTGCCATACTTCTGAAGCGATGGGCAGTCCTCCTCCGTCGCGCCCCATCCGGATCGTTCTTCGTTCATTCCACTGCCTCCACCAGGGTCTTTGCGCTCATCCGGCCCATGGGCCCCTTGTTCGACCTTGATGGCGTCCTGTGGGACACCTCTCGTGTCCACGAACAGGCGTCGCTGAAGTGGGCCGCTGGCATCGGCTCGATCCTGTCCCCTACGAGCGGCTCGTGGGCAGGCCAACGCCTGAAGCATGGCGTCTCGTTCTTCAGGCAAATGGGCGTCCCACAGAGCCCGACTTCGTCGCCGCCATCACGAGCGAGAAGCAGGAACTGGCGAGACGACGCTGCCTCGAATCCTCCGCTGTGTGGCCAGCTCGACCTCATTGCCTCGCTGCCCGCTCGGAACTCGCCCTCGGTCTCGTGACCGGTGCATCAGAAGCCACTGCATCGGTATTTCTCGCTGCTTCAGGGTTGCATTTCGAGGTGGTCATTACCGGAGAATCGGTTCAGGAGGGAAAGCCCTCTCCTGCGCCGTATCTGGCTGCCGCGTCGTCGCTCAATTCGATCCGACTCCTGCTGGGTCCTCGAGGACTCCGCTCGGGGATCGAGAGCGCCACTCTTGCCGGCACGCGATCTGTGCACCTCGCCGCGAACGGCCGAACGGTGTGAGGAAATTCATCCAAAGGTCGTCACGTGCGTCACGACCATCGCGGACTCGCCACCGCTGTCGGCGTTCCGGTGCGCGGACGACAACCGGGATCATTCCCGTGGCCGGGCAAGGATCTCGTCTCGGGGTTGATCGACCGAAGGCCTTGGTCGAAATTGGCGGGCGAACCCTCCTCTCCTACGTCCTCGATGCCCTCTCGCCCGTGGTCGACTCACTCGTGCTCGTGGTGATGCCGGGCGCCGAGACGGCGTTCGAGGACGAGGTCCGTGCTCTCGGTTGGATTGGGTCCGTGCGGATCTCGGTCCAAGCCACGCCCTCCGGAAGCGCAGACGCTGTCCGTGTTGCGATAGACGTCATCTCCGACGAGGAACCGTGCGTCCTCGTCTGGGGCGACCAAGTCGGGCTGAGTCGCAACTGTGACCGGCGTGGCCACGGCACTCGACGACGGCTTCCTTGGCATCGTGCTGCCATTGACCGAGGTCGAGAGTCCCTACGTCTGGTACTCACTCGATGGAGATGTCGTCAAAGTCGGACGGCGCCGCGACGGGATATCTCGCCGTTGCGCGGTATGAGCGATGTCGGGACTTTCGGATTCTTGGCCGGTCAGGTGCGTCCGTGGCTTGCCGTCGACGGATTCGGAGATCACGACGCACAACGAGAACCGGACTTCGTCTATGTGGTGCCGCAATTGGCAGCCAGCCAGGGACTACGAGTCATTGACGTCGGGGACGCAACGGAGACGCTTGGTGTGAACGACCCGAACGATCTGAACGCGCCCGATGCACCTTTCAGGAAGTCCACGATGACGAACGTGGTTGTCTTCTCCGGCGGACGCGGTGCCGCAACCATTCTCCGGTCCCTGGCACGGACCCGGAACGTCCGTCTGAGCGTGGTGATCAATGCCTATGACTGGGGCTCTCGACCGGTCGGGTTCGTCGTGCGGTCAACGGCATGTTGGGACCGAGTGACGTCCGCAAGAACAGCGGACGCCTTGGTGGGCGCAGTCGGGGATCCATCTTCTCGCCGCCTCGCCGCGTTGCTCGAAACGCGGTTGAGCATGTCCGCTGGCGACGCGAGGAGTCACGCCAATTCCGAGGCCGAGTTCGCCGCGATTCTCGACGAGCGCTTCGATCTCGTCGACGAAAGTCTGGTTCCGCTCCTCTGCAACTTGACCCTTGCCACCTGGTCCCAACTCCGCGAGAGCCTCACCTGCTTCCAGAAGCATCTGGTGTCGGGCGATCGTGCCTTCGACTATGACGACCTTGCTCTGGGGAACGCGGTCCTGGCTGGATTGTACGTCGAGGCGGGTTTCAATGGCGCGATGTCCGCCTATCAGAGATTTGCTGGGCCTGGAGGATCAGCGTGTCTTGAATGTCTCGAATGGCGAAAACCTGTGGCTCAGTGCCACCGCTGGTGAGTATGTCTGTCCCGACGAAGGCGTGCTCGTCGCCGAGGAGCCGCCAGAACCGATCAGTGACCTCTACCTGCTCTCGCGGGCAGACCACGATCGGCTTTTTGCGGGTCATGACCGTTGGTGGCCGGACCGCGCCCTCGCCACGAGTCTCCACGAATGGGAAACGCTCCCCGCGCTGAACGACGAGGTTGCCGAAGCGATCGCCCAGGCGGACGTAATCGTCTACGGCCCGGGCACCCAGCATTCGTCCCTCTTCCCGAGCTATCTCACCGTGGGACTGTGTGAGACGATCCGGGAGAACCGGACGGCAGAAAAGATGTTCGTCGTTAACATCAACCGGGATAGCGACCAACACCACGAAGAGGGACTTCGGGACACGCTCCAGAAGTTTCGATACTTCATGTCACGACGGGGCTCCGTGGAGCTCGACTACACGGACTTGATCTCCACCGTCCTCGCGAACGATGACGACATGGAACACCTGCAGTTCCTCTCGGAGGCAATCAAACGTCGGCCGGCAGCATGGGCGGACTCAAATGGCCGCCATTCGGGTCCTGCTTTGAAGGAGGAGATCTCGAGCGTCATTCGACAGCGAAGCGGTGAACACCTCTCGGGCGATACCGGCATGGTCTCTGTGATCGTTCCGGTACTCGACGAGCAGCCGAGGATCGGCGCAGTCCTCCAGCAGTTTCGCTACCTCGACCTTGGTGCGCAAGACCTCGTCCACGAAATCATCGTCGTTGACGGCGGATCTACTGATGGCACCCTCGATGTCCTCCGTTCGGAGCCAGATATTCGAATGGTCGAGGCCTCGTGCTCCGGGCGAGGTGAAGCGATTCATCACGGACTCAAGGCTGCTCGGGGCGAATATGTGGTCGTGTTCCCGGGCGATGGCGAATATGACGTTCTGTCCGTGGCCGAGGTCACGCGCAAATTGACCAAAGACCCGAAGAACGTCGTGTTGGCGTCCCGCACACTTGGTGGTTCGAGTGCGAGTCAGCGTTTGCGGGCGGTGTATGGAGAGAACCGTCTGCTCTACATGCTGAGCCACTGGGGCGGCACCATTGTCACGCTGATGTTGATGGTGAAACTCGACCGCATCGTGAGCGATCCACTGTCGAGTGTTCGAGGCGCCCGCCACGATGTCTTCGGACAGCTAGATAACGCGGCTCAGCGGACTGGACTACGACGTGCAGTGGGTCAAGCGAGCGGTGGAAGCGGGCCAGCGTGTAGTCGAGATTCCCGTCGACTACCGACCTCGAAGCTGGCGCGATGGAAAGAAGGCGAACGTGTGGGACGGCCTTCAGGCGCTTCGAGCGGTCTTTCAGAGTTCAAGGGCTGCGGGGTGACCGTTCGTCTTTCGGTGATTGTTCCGGCCTACAACGAGGAAGATCGGGTCGGCGATCTCGTGCGGTTGCTCCAGACCAGTCTCGAACCCTTGTCCGACGGACACGAGATCATCGTGGTCGACGATGGTTCTCGGGATGCAACGGCCAGCCGGGTCAATGAAACTGGCGCCACCCTGATTCAGCACGCGAGAAACGTTGGGAAGGCGGCAGCCGTCCAGACTGGCTTAGCCGCCTCCAAAGGATCGTACGTCGCAGTCCTGGACGCAGATTTGGAGTACTTTCCGGACGATCTGATTCCGATGCTCGAGCGAGCGGAAAGCGACGAACCAGCTGAGATCGCTGTCTACGGCAGCCGGTACCTGGCACATCAGAATCTCCGCCCCGGGCCGTCCGCCTACCTGCGAGTGCTTCAAGGACAACAACTCTCCTCGTGGGTCGCAAATTGGGTGTTGACGTTCCTCGTGCTCGTCCTCTTCGGCAAGTGGATCACCGACACCCTGACCGGGCTCAAGCTCTACCCCGGCGAGTTCCTGCGCCAGCAAGAACTGTCTTCGGTGGGCTTCGAGGGTGATCATGAGATCACCGCAAAGCTGATCAAGGCACGTATTCGGATCGTCGAGCTGCCTATCCGGTACATCCCTCGAGGCCGCGAAGAGGGCAAGAAGATCGGCCCGCTCGACGGGGTCAAGGCAGTCAGGACCTTCGTCGTCCAGAGGATTGCCACGGCGAAGCGCTCATAGATGGCGCAGGTCCGCGTCGGGGCGAGCCTGAGGCGTCGAAGGGATTACGGTCAGGCCGGACGCAGGATGGCGATGTCCTGGCCGTCGGTCACGCCCTCTCGGCCACACCAGAATCCCCGGTGGATCGGCTGGTCCAGTGTGAACCCTCCTCGTTGCAGGATCCGATCGAATGCTTCCGGTCTGAAACCCACTGCACCTTCGGGGTATGTCTGATCGTTGATCAAGCACCCGTCGCCATAAGGAAACGTAAACGTCAGAGGCCCGTCGGGCACGGCCTGTGCCATGTTCAAGCTCTCATCGTCCAGCAAGAACCATGATGCGAACACCATTCCATCCTGGCGGAGCACTCGCCGAAACTCGTGGAGGTAATGGACGATGTCATCCTCGAACATGTGGGTGAAGACAGATTGCAAAATGATCCGGTCGATCGTGCCGGTCTCGACCGGCAGATCGATTTGCTGAACGTGCAACGTGCCGCCAGGATTGTGGATCTGGCTTTCGATGTCGAGATAGTGGAATTCGAAGTTGGAGAATCGAGTGGAGATATGCGATTGGGCCCATTCGATGCTCGGCCGGATGATGTCGATGCCGATGTAGTGGCCTCCGGAGCCGACGACCCGGGTCAGGCCAATGGCGTCGCGGCCGACGCCGCAACCGATCTCCAGGACGTGATGGTCCGGCCTGATCGGACAGTAGTTCTCATATTCGAGCAGGTGTCCGACGGTGATGTCGTGCCACGTCTCGGGCCCGCCTCCCGTCATGCGCGCGAGGTCCACCGGGATGTCGAACCCGTTGTAAGCAAATGTCGTAGTCATGGTCGCGTTCCTTGTTTTGCCGCATCGATGCGGCAGCTCCGATCGGATCGGGTCAGGTTGGGATTGAAGAACGGGTCTCCAGCGGTGAGGTAGGGACGGTAGGACCCGCAGGGATTGGTTGACGTCGTTTTCGGGTGGGTCCTTCTTCCGGGTCGCAGACTCACGGTGAAGGAGCCGGGCGAAGGGTGTCATCATATTCCAAAGGCCACGTTCGCGGAGGCGCAAGCACAGGTCGACATCGCCGCCGCAGACGATGAACCGCTCGTCGAAGCCGTCGATTTGGTCGAATTTCTCGTGACTGACCATGAGGCAGGCGGCGGTCACGGCCAGGAAGTTGCGGGTCCAATAAGAGGGTCCCGTCGGCGTCCACACGTCGGGATGGAGTCCGGCCCAGGGATGGTCGGCGAGGCCACCGATGCCCACGGAGACACCTGCGTGCTGAACCAGTCCATTCGGATAAAACAAGCGGGCGCCAACGGCCCCGATCTCTGGTCGTTGTGCCTGTTCGGCGAGGGTTTCGAGCCAGCCCGTGTGGAGAGCTTCGATGTCGTTGTTCAAGAAGAGGAGCAGCTCCCCTTCGGCGTGGCGCGCAGCCCAGTTGTTGAGTCGTTGGAAGTTGAACGGCTCGTCGAACTCGAGCAGGCGCGTCCATGAGAATTGCCGATCCCATTCCTCCATGTACCGATACGTCTTCTCGCTGCGGCTTCGGTTGGAGACGAGGAGTACTTCGATCGGCATGACGGGTTCGCTGCGATCAAGCGAGCGAAGGCACGCGTCAGTCAACTCGGGCTCATCACGGAAGGGAATGATGATCGATACCTTCTCGTAGCGGAGAGGGTATCGGACCCGATGGGTTGAAAGGTCCGCGCCTGGTTCGATCCAGGCTCCCGGCGTGTGACGACGAACGAAATGTTGGAGCGCCCGACGACCGGAGGAATGTGCCTCGGGCTTGGCGCGAACGTCCGACGCCGTTGAACCGGGATGCTGCCGCCAGTGATATAGGACGTCAGCGACGTGGCCAATTTCACGCGCCGAAGCCGTCGCGCGTGAACACGAAGTCGTAGTCCTGAGCACCTTCATACCCGGGACGGAGTCCGCCGACCTCGTCGTAGAGCGGACGGCGAACGCTGACGAGGTGGCAGATGTAATTGACGTTGCGGAGCAGATCTGGCGACCAGTCCGGCTTGAAGAAAGGAGCGACAAAGCGACCCTCAGGATCGAGCTTGTCTTCGTCCGAATACACGAAATCGGCTTCAGGATTTCGCTCGATGTGGAGCGCGACCGATGCGAGGGCATGGGGTTCCAACGCATCGTCGTGGTCGAGGAAGACGACCCAGTCGCCAGCGCTCTCCTGCACCCCAGCGTCGGTGTTTTCGGCGATGCCGAGGTTCTCGCCGGACCGTGCGAACTCGTGAATCCAGCGCGGCGAACCGCTCGCAGATGGGTCGCACATGCGGCGCGGTGGAAACATCGACGAGGACGAGCTCCCAGTTGTCGTACGTCTGCGCTCGCACCGAACTGATGCAGGCAGTCAGTTGTTCGGCAACTGGATTGAAGACGGGCACCACGATGCTGAAGCACGGCCCGCTCAGCGGGGCGGTCGGCGAGATTCGTGAAGCCCGCCACCGAGAATAATCATCGGCTGCCCACTCATCCGAAACGTTTGACTCGCCGACAACTGCGGGACCGCGCACCAAGGAATGGAGGAGGTCTGTCGGAGCGACTAGGCCTTCCAGTGCTTGAACGGTGCGTTCATCGGCGACCAGCGTGTACTGGGACTCCAGCAGGTGCTCGAGATCCTCGGCGCGCTCTGCCGTTCCCCGCCAACCCGCTTCGAGCGCTCGGTGAGCCGCTGAATAGGCCTGGCGCATGTCCCAGAGGGCCCGCTCGTACTCGGAGACCAAGTCAGGGGTCGGCGCCGCCGACTTCCTGAAGAGGATTGCGTGTGGCGAGAGGTAGGCCGTCGCATCGTGATCGAAGTCGCGATAGAAACCGTGAGAAGCGAAGAGCTCAGCCCAGTATCCGGTGGTTTCCACGTTCAGGTGGGTCGGATCGTCGAACTCGTCTGACGTCGAGGAGAACAGGACGGCATCCGCATGAGAGCACAGATTCCCGATAACTGGGTTGGCGTCAGAGGCGGGAAGATGCTCGAGCACCTCGATGCACGTGATCAGGTCGTAGTGTCCGTCGATTGGCTCAGTAATCGAACCGACGCGGCAGTAGGGACGGATCCGTTCCGGCACCTGACCGATCGCCCAAGGCGAGAGGTCCATTCCGCTCGCCTCGACACCGCGATCCCGTAGGGCCTCAACGAGCATGCCAATCGCGCAGCCGGCGTCGAACGCAGTTGTCGGAGCGATTTGGGCCACGATGTTGTCGGCCATTTCGCCGAAGAAGCGAATCCATTGGGGCTCGGAGCGGGTGTAGGCGACGCCACCGTCATACTCGTGGTAGTAGTCGGCATCGTAAAACTCGGAGAGGTGGTCATAGGCCGTCTGGTTGGTTCTCTCGCCATCGAGACTCGTCTGGTCCTCTGCTTCGAGCGATGAGAGGACTTCGTCGAGGACCTCGTGGGCCGGCGTGAGGAGCACATGTGCCTCGGCGGGTGCGACGGGCCTGCTCGTCCACGCTTTGATGACGGCCGAGGCCGCTGCAACATCCCGCGTGTCAGAAGGAGCGACGAGGGAATCCAGAAAGCTGACGAGGACCCGAGCCTGCACCGGGTGGTCGTCAGCAAAAGCACGCTGGCCGACGACGATCGACGGAAACTGTGCGCAAGAAGCGAGGGCGGCTCGGTTGGTTCGTTCCCACAGGCGCAACGCCGAATCGGTGTCGATCTCCAACGTGTGCACGAGAGCGCTGACCGAGGAGTGTGCGTCCCGGTGCACGTGCACGATCGCTGGCTCGAATGCGAGCGCGCTGGCCCAGAATGGCGTCAAGAGGCTGTGACGGGGATCGGCCCAGACCCAGGGCCTAGCAAACTCCTCTTGTTCCAGTCCTCTTGCGTCGCGCAGCAGCCGACGAGCTTCCTCTGCCGCAGTGGCGCCCAGGTGTCGCAGCTCCGATGGTGAGACGGGCGGGGGGGACTCCCAGCTGCCCCTCGCGGTTTCGAGTACGCGCCGACCAAGATCGTCGAGCGCTTTGGTATGGGTGAGTCTCGAGCAGCCGAGTACCTCGAGAGCCTCTGCGATCGCCTCCGTGTCGCTTTCAATGATCCCACTGACCAAGATCCCCGAAGGCGTCCAGTCAGCGGGGGTCACGTCGACGGAGCCTCTGGCCGCCGCCGTGCTCCCGTCATGAATCGCCAGAGCTCATCGAACTCGGTGTCCCATTTCACGGCCGTGACTTCGCGGAATCCTCGCTCGACGAGCTTCAGTCGAAGTTCGGCGTCGCCCACCAGGCGGCCGACTGCTTCGGCGATGGCAACGGGATAGGGCTCCGCGACGAGGCAATTCTCGCCGTCTCGCAGCAGCCACGACGTGGCCGAGTTCGCGTTGGTGACGACCGCCGCGCGCGCAGCCAGGTACTCGAACGGTTGATAGGACGGATGCTTCGAGAACATGCAGCACACGCCGATATCCGACCTGCTGTAGAGATCGTGAATCTCCTCGCGCGAGTGCAAGAGGCCGGCATTCTCAACGATGCCGTCGAGTCGGTATTCCTCAGGGTTGAAGTCCTCTCCCGCGGAGACGATGCGCACCCGCCCACCAAATTCATCCTTGACACGACGGCTCGCTTCCGCCAGGAGCTCGAAACCGTTCCGATCAGTCTCAGGGCGACCGTAGAGCACCACCTGTACCGGGGCTCCCGGCCGGAGGGAGGGCTTGGTCTCGTCGGCCGAGATGACTTCGACGGCGGGGATGAATGAAGCGGAGGGATTGTCGTAGCCGGCATAGATCTTCTCGAGTCCCGGGGTGTTGACCAAGCCGGCGAAGCCCAACCTGTAGGTAGCCTCGGCCAAGGCGTAGAGCGTGCCCGCTGGATAGAAGAGGGGCTCATAGTCCTGCACGAAGTAGTACTTCGCCCGGGTGGCATTGAAGCGAGCGAGCGCATACGCACTGTGCCAAATGGTGCAGACGGCGATGTCAGTGAACGGCAGCCCGTCGTAGTCGTCAAACGGCGCCCGTCCTTCGACCGGCAAGACAATGTCGACACCGGCTAGGGCCGGAATTTCATTACTTATCTCAGTGCGGACCGCCTCGTCCGTCATCGTGAGGGTGTCGAAGAACACGATGCGGTGTTCCACTCCGTGGTGCACCGTCAAGAAGTTCATGAACCGCAGAATCGTTGAGATGCCACCGAAGAGCACGTGGTTGAAGTGCGGAACGAACCATGTCGCGGTGCGGACTTCAGGGCCTCGGGCTGCGAACGAATCGACGACCGTACCGTTTGCGGCCAAGGTCGCTGCGTCGAGATTGAAATAGGGAGCCATTGCCGTGCCGAAGGCCACTGTCGCGGTCCGATCGGGTGGCGGAGGCGGGAGTTCTGGTTCTGGTCGGGGTTCTGGCGGCGCCAGCATCCGCGCCACCTCGTAGCTCGCCCGATAGGTGAGGCCGCGCAGTCCGTGCTCCCGACTGAGCTTGGACAGGTCAGTCACCAGCCCCTGGGGGGACCGTCCCTTGCGGACAACCCCTAGTCGGGCGCGGAGACGGGATCGGCTGGAGGGTTTCTCAGAATCCGGCATAAAGGAGGGCGTGACCAGGGTAATGCCGAGCACATTCGGTGTTCTCGGGACGCGCTTGACCTTATCACCGCCGCGTCAGAGCCAGCATCATTCGGACGGGCGACGGCCCGGTCCGCGACGCAGGAGGCCGTCACGTGGAGCCGATGTTGGCCGCCGGGCTACCGGTCACCCAGGACAGCCTTCAGGCTCTCTGAGAATGCCATCGGGCTCCCGTAGTGGGCCTCGGCATAGCTCCGACCCCGCATCGAGATCTCGGAGCGAAAAGACTCGTTCCCGAGGGCCGCGACGGCCTCGATCAACTCCTCGGGGTCGCCGAAGACGAAGCCACGGCCGGCCGCCGCGTGCAACGTCGCCGGGCCAGAGCCGGCCGGGACCATGAGGGGCGTTCCAAAACGCATCGCTTCGATGCACTCCCGAGCAATGAGGGGCCCGGGATCGAGGTCGATACACACGCCAGCATGGACGATCAATCGCCACAAATCCATACGGCTCTCGACGTGTGCTCGCCCACGGAGGGCCCGCCCCCGCCAGGCTGAAGCGATCCCGTCTTCCACAACGATGACGTGCTGGTCGTGAAACGCTGCCGTCAGCCACGACGCGGCGGCCGGGGGCGTCTCGTGGGGTCCTCGCCGGCCGGAAAGTACAAGCTGGTAACCGACGAATCCAAACCCGTTGTGCCGATGTTTCCGGGCCAGGGGGTTCAGGGAGATGGCGAGCTTCACGAAGGGCCGGAGAGACGCGACATCCTCCGTGAGTGGAAGCTGTCTCCAGGCTGGATCGGTTCGCTCAATCCCGGCTTTCGCGTAGAAGACTGATCGAGGACGGACACTGGCCAGGAGTGCAGTGACTTGCGGCGTGAGCTCGTCGACGACGACCGTGCACTCAGCTGCTTGCTCTCGCCACGCGGCTTCGGAAAAGGTGGCTATCGGGATCAGGTCGAATGCCCCGTCCGCCGCGCTCGCACCACTTCCAGCAGTCAATACCTTGACCCGCGCCCATCGAGACGCGGCACCTGCGATCGCCCGAATGACGAAGGCCGATTCCTCGTTTTGGTCGTGCCAGTGAGACGAGAGAACGCAGATATTGCGACCGTTCACTCGGACATTGGCTCCTCGCGGGCGGTCAGGTTTCGCAGGCGGGTCACCTCGGCTCGGAGGCGAGTAATGTCCTCTCCATATGCAAAGACCGTGTCTGCGGTTATCGCCTCTTGAGCCGTCAGTCGGTCGACCAGCACATCCTGCTGATGCGCCAGCGCATCGGTGGCTTTGGCGAGGGCGAACATCAGCCGACGATCGGCGCGGCCTGTCACCCGCCCCGCCCACGCCCTGGCGGTGGCCCGTGTACTGCCGAGCCACCGCGTCGAGCGCATCTGCATCTGAGCTGAGAGTTCGCGCCTGAAGTCTTGGATGGGCACAAGGCTCCCAGCGCGCTCCAGGGGGGGTGGCATATCAGCAGGTCGCTGGAGCATCCGTGGCGCGCGCTCCTCTTCGGCGTCGGGTTCTTGGTCGGGCCCTACCCGGCCAGAAGGGCCGAATGCCATTGGTTCCACCTCTCTTTTTCCTCAGCGGTGGCCAAGCCACACGACACGTTGGAGCGGGTGAGGTGCTGACTGAAGTACGGATCTCCAGATGAGATGTAGCTGGACCAGCGTTCGAGGAACCTTACGATGTCGTCGGCGCCACCTGCGGTGCCTCGGCTCGGCGACTCGAAGTGGACGAGCTCGGCCGCAGGCTCATAAATGGTCCGGTAGCCCGCCTGAAGGCCACGCAGGCAATAGTCGACATCGTTGAGGTCGACACCGAGTGTTTCGTCGAATCCACCGAGAACATCAAAAATCTCCCGTCGGCTTGCGAGGCAGGCGCCGGTCACGGCCGAACACTCGCGAGTCGCGAGCGCCATGTGCATGTAGCCACCCTGCCCATCCGGCAAGCCCACCAGTGGGTGGCCGGCGGCACCGATCAGGCCGACGACGACGCCGCAATGCTGCAAGCGTCGATCGGGGTAGACCAATCTTGCACCGACCGCGCCGACATCAGCTCGGAGGGCATGTCCAACAAGCGCAGACAGCCAACCCTGACGATGAGCCTCGATGTCGTTGTTGAGAAAGAGCAGGACCTCTCCTTGGGCAACTTGCGCGGCAGCGTTGTTGAGCTGTGCCCAGTTGAACGGTCGTGCATCTGAGACGACCCGCACGTCAGTCCGGACATCGAGATCCTCGAGCAGCGTCAAGACTTCAGGGTCTGAGGATCCGTTGTCGATGAGGACGAACTCCACCTCATATCCCTCCTTGGTGGCCGTCACTGAATCGACGCAGTTGCGAAGAAGTCTCGCTTCGTCGCGGAACGGCACCACGATGCTGACCGGAATCGCCTGTCGTGGTCGCAGGATCTGGAACGTGTTCGGCACCGAACCTGGGACTACCTCTGCCGGGTCCTCCCTGCGCAACAGGGCAGCCGCGACGTGGTCGATCGAGACCGGCTCTGTGCCGCCCGCGGATGATCGATGACACAGAACTTCGGGGAGGTGCTCGACGGACGCGGCGATCTCGCAGCCGGCGAGCGCCCATTCGTGCTCGAGGGCGACAAGATCTCCCGCGACAAAAGGAGGGAGGTTGGCCGCCAGCTCAGAGCCGATCGCCAAGGGTCGGCCGATATAGGACGAAGAGAGTAGGAAGTCCGGTGAATACTGGGGCTTGAAGCGCGGCGCCCGGTGGGTGCCGTCCTCGAGTTGCTGATCCTCATCTGCGTAGACGACGCTCAACGGAGAAAGTGCGCCTCCCAGCAGGGCGACCGCATCCGGCGCCCAGACGTCTCCGGGGAACACGAGCGCCGCTCCGTGGAGAATGTTCGCGTCGAGGCAGTCCTGCAGAAGGGCTGACGGCGGTGCGCCTGGCGTCGCCGTCAACAGGCGCACGTGCCGCCGAAGTCGCCGCGATAGCCGGGAGTGAACGAGCGATTCGATGTCGTGATGCAGACCCGGGATTGCGGCGATCGTCAAGGTCCACCGAGTGCTCGTCTGGGCGCGAAGTGCTTGGAGCGTCTGACCGATGGCCCTGGGGGTCACCCCGGTGGCGGCGACCATCAGGAGGGCCAGTTCGTCGTGGCTCCCCCCACGCCGGGACCGGCACCGCTCGACTTCCCTTTGGACGACCCAAAATGGATAACGACCGGGATCTTCGGTCACGTCGGGGGCGAGCGGGGGAAGCTCGCGAGGAGCAAAAAGCACCCGTGCCACGCAGGCAGTCTATGGGACGGTCACTTCGCGGCCCGTCGCGTTGGCGCAATTGAAGGCAGACCTGTCACGATTCGCCGATGCGGAATCCCGACCGCTTACTCATGGGCCCCGGGCCGTCAAACCCGTACCCCGCCGTCACGATGGCGCTGGCCGGACCCCTGCTGGGCCACTTGGACCCGGACTTCTTGGCCATCCTCGATCAGACGGGTCAACGCCTGCGTGAAGTGTTCGGGACGGGAAACGCCATGACCCTGCCGATCAGCGGCACCGGCTCGGCCGGCATGGAGGCCTCCTTCGTCAACGTGGTCCGGCCGGGCGACGTCATCGTGGTCGGGGTCAACGGCGTCTTCGGGGAGCGCATGTGCGAGGTGGCTGACCGGCTCGGCGCCGAGGTGATTCGGGTCGAAGCGCCATGGGGTGAGCCCCTTGATCCGGATCTGCTCGTGGCCGCACACCCTGCCCCGGCGGTCATCGCACTGGTCCACGCCGAGACCTCCACGGGCGTGCGCAACGACGTCGACGCAGTCGGCCGGGAAAAGGGTGAGGCACTCCTCCTCGCCGACACCGTGACCTCCCTGGGCGGCATCGACGTCGCTGTCGACGAGTGGGGCATCGACATTTCCTACAGCGGAACCCAGAAGTGTCTGGGCGTGCCACCGGGTCTGTCGCCGCTGACCTTCTCGGACCGGGCCGTCGAGCGCCTCGTCGAGCGACCGACCAGCTGGTACCTGGACCTGAACTTGATCGCCAAGTACGCCAGCGGACCGGCCGGTGGCGGCCGGACCTATCACCACACGGCTCCGGTGGCCATGGTGGCGGCGCTCCACGCCGGGTTGGGAGCGTTGCTCGACGAAGGCCTGGAGCAGGCCTGGCTGCGGCACGCCGAGTGCGGCGAACTCCTCTGGGATGGCCTCGAGGACCTGGGTCTGGAGTTGCTGGTCAAGAGGGAGCATCGCCTGCCTCAGCTCACGACCGTCCGTATCCCACAGGGGGTCGACGACGCTGGGGTGCGGATCAGATTGCTCGACGAGTACGGGATCGAGATCGGCGCCGGCGCGGGTCAGCTGGCCGGGAAGATCTGGCGCATCGGGTGCATGGGCCACACGGCTCGCCGGCGCAACGTGCTGGCCCTCCTCGGTGCGCTGAGGGAGGTGCTGGACCGGTGAGTGCGGCTCGAGCCGTGCGCCACGCGCCGTTGCAGCTGCGGGGCCGGCGGGTGTTGCTGCGATCGCTGACCGAGGACGACTTCGTGGCCTGGCACGAGGTGCGCAGCCGCGGCGCCGACTGGTTGCTGCGCTGGGAGCCCCGGCCCAAGGGTGCGCCCGTTCCCTCCGAGGACCGCCCGAGCTTTGCGGCCCGCTGCGGCATCCGCGAGCGCGAACGCCACCTGGGCACCGGGTATGGCTTCGGGATCTTCGTCGGCGAGCGTTTCGCGGGCGAGGTCACGCTGTCGTCCATCCAGCGTGGACCGTTCCAGAGCGGGTTCATCGGGTACTGGATCGACGAGGCGTTGGCCGGGCGAGGGCTCGTACCCGAGGCAGTCGTGGTGACACTGCGTTTCGCATTCGAGGCGATCTCGCTGCACCGAGTCGAGATCTCCATCATCCCGCGCAATACGGCAAGCCGGCGGGTCGTCGAGAAGCTGGGCATCCGCGAGGAGGGGATCGCGCAGCGCTACCTCGAGATCGACGGCGTCTGGGAGGACCACGTGCGCTACGGCATCACCGCCGAGGAGTGGGCCGTCCGGGAGCGCGGGCTGGTCGCCGAATGGATCGGCTCCTGACCTAGGTGTCTGTCGAGCCCAGCACCGAGGGCGAGTGTCGGAAGAACTGCTCAATATCGTGTTCGTAGGTGTAGGACTGCTGGGGCCGACCTGACTGCCGGCGCAGCCGCGTCGAACGGATGAAGGTCCGGACTGCGCCGGCGCTGGTGGCGTCGTACGTGAAGCCGGTGGCCGCGAACCGTCGGGTGTCCACGCCTCTGCCGTAGCGCAGGAGGTCCTCGAGCTCGGAGGGGAGGTCGAAGAGCCGGGCCAGGGGCCTGATCTTCAGAGGGCTGAACGGTGAGAGCGGGACCAGCCGGGTCCCACAGATGCTGGCCACCTCGCTCCAGGGCAGGCGCCCGTCGCCCGCAACGTTGTAGAGGCCGGGAATGCCACCGCGGGTGACGTGGATGAGGGCGCGGACCACGTCGTCCTCCTCGACGAATTGCAACAACGGGTCGAAGCCGAAGATGGAGGGGCAGACGGGCCGGGCGAGGTTCCGGCTGATCGGGGTGGAAAGATGCGTGCCGAGCACGTTGGCAAAGCGCAGGACCGTGATGCGGGTCGCCGGATTGTCCTCCGAGAAATCCCGCACGAGCCCCTCGGCTTCGACGAGGGCGCGCTCCACCGAGTTCTTCACCGGACTTGTCCGCGCCGTGTCCTCGTGGAACGTGTTCGGATCGGTGGCCGACGACCCGTAGACGAGGGTGGAGGATTTCACAATGACGTGGCGGACCGACGAGCCGGCCGCGCCGGCGGCAGCCAACAGGTTCATGGTGCCGATCACGTTGATCTCGTGCATGGCCCGCCGGGGCACGGTCACGGAGTTGGTGATCATGAACGTGTGCAAAATGGTGTCGACCTTGGTCGCGTTCACGATCCTGCTCAAAATGGAGTAGTTCTGGTCGGTTCGTACGAACTCGGCCCGCTCGAATCGGGACCGAGGGTGCGTGGGCCCCGGTCCCGAGGATGACATCCATGCTGGGGTCCGATTCGAGGGCCTGAATCATCCGTCCACCCCAGAAGGTGTCAGCCCCGGTGACGAGGACGCGCCGGCCCATCAACCGAACCAGATACTGCGCCGGTCGCGCAGCATGTCGTCGACGGCATCCTGGAGTTGCGAGCGAATGTGCTCGGATTCATCCATGATGCGGCTCTTCGAGTAGCGCTCCTGGTCCGGAGGGACGTCGAAGAACACCGGGTCGAGGACGTGCAGCTTGAACTTGGACGGGAAGGGCAGGACGGTGCCGATCGGGCCCAGGGTGAGCATGTTCGCCGTAATCGGAAGGTAGGGCACACCGAGGGCGCGGGCGACGTTGGGCAGACGGAAGACGATCGGCATCGCCTCCTCCGATCCCACCACGGCGATCGGCACGATCGGAACGCCGGCCCTCATGGCAATCTCGACAAAACCGCCACGGCCGAAGCGACGGAGTTGGTAGCGGTCCGTGTACGACTTCGATGGCCCCTTGGTCCCCTCGGGAAAGACCAGTGCCAGTTGGCCCTGCTCCTTCAGCAGCCGGTAGGCGTTCAGCGGCTGCGCCGGCACCCCTCCGGCCCGAGCCCACAGCGTCCCGAGCACAGGCAGGGTGCGGAAGAAGTACTCCGCCAGGCCGTACACGGGCCGCTCGAGCTCCTTCTCCAACCCGTGCATGATGACCGGCGCGTCCGAGGGGATGGCCCCCGCGTGGTTGGCCACGAGCAGGGCACCGCCCTCGCGGGGAATGTGCTCGAGCCCCCGCCACTCGGCTCGGAACCACTTCGAGTAGATGGGATCGTAGAGAGCGCGGACCACGGCCCGGGTCCGTTCCGAGCGACCCCACTCGTCGACGTCGGACATACGCGGATCCTCGAGATCCTCGCCGTCCTGGCTGGGGATCCGGATGGGAACGACCGCGGTGGACTGGTCCTTTTCGCCTGCCACTGCACGACCGTCGGCCATCGTGCCATCGTACCGAGCGCCCCTGTCGGGGGCAGACCTGATGGCGTGCTCGCCGCCGGGCCGGCCCTCGCCGGCCAAGAACGGCGCGCCCCTTATGGGCGGGCAGCGCCGATGAGGCCTTCGGTGAAGATCGGGGAGTACGAGACGGTCGAACCGGTGAAGGGAGCCTGAATCACCGTGGCCGCGCCGTAGGGACCAGAGCCCGTGTACATGACGACATGGTCCACCTGGTTGTCGCTGTCGAGGTTGTAATAGAACAGCAGGTCCCCAGGTTCGAGGTTGGCCAGCGAGACGTGTTGGAGTGTCGGCCACTGGGTCTCGGTCGTCCGCGGGATGGAGACGCCGGCCTGGGCCCAGGCCCATTGGACCAGGCCCGAGCAGT
Source organism: uncultured Acidimicrobiaceae bacterium (assembly GCA_963726855.1). Lineage (GTDB taxonomy): Bacteria > Actinomycetota > Acidimicrobiia > Acidimicrobiales > RAAP-2 > Bog-473. Next base: position 49,941 of record CAVSEB010000031.1, on the reverse strand, counting down.
CGAACCCGGAGCCGGGACTCTCGCCGCCGAAGACGTAGGGGACGCCGAGCTGCGAGACGGCCGCCTGCACGGCGGCCATCTGCGTCGCATTTCCTTGCGACGAACCGGCGATCTCACCCTGGTAGCCCGACGCCCCGGCTGCACCGTCGGCGGCGGTGGTTGCCGCCGCTCCGCTGGCCGAGCCTCCGACGGCTCCGGCCACGGTGGCGGCCGCTGCTGCTGCCGCGGCCGCCCGCTGCTGCGCGGCTTGATTCGCCGCCCGGGCCGCCGCCGCAGCTTCCTGCTGAGCCTCTTGGATTGCAGCCTGTGCGACCTCTTGGGCCAGCTGCCCCTGGATGTGGTCGAGTGTCGCCTTGGTTGTCGCCGCCTCCTGCTCGTTGGCAGTGGCGAGCGACTTGGCCTGTGCGGCTTCGCTCTGCGCTTGCGAAGCCGCCGTTTCTTCTTGCGCCTGCTCGGACACCAGCTTCGATTCGGAACGCTTCAACGCGCCCTCGTCGTTCTGGAGGTTGCCTACGATCGTGTCGGTGTATTGGTTCCGAGCGTCGCTCTGGCTGGCCGATTGCGAGAAGTACGACGCGAATCCGGTTTGCGGCGTGCCGTAGATGTACGCCTGGACGGCATCGTTGGCCACCAGCTTCTTGTCCACCTTGACGGCTGCCTTCGCGTTCACGAGCTGAGCGGCAAGCGACTGTGCCTCGGTCTGATCGTTCTGCAGGTTCTGGACCGCGGTGTTGTACTTGTCGTCGAGGCTCGAGGTCTGCTGCTCCTCTTGAGCGAGCGTCGCCTCGATCTGGGACACCTGGGACTCGGTCGAGTTGATCTGCGACTGGTTGGGTGCCGGTCCGGGCAGCGTGGTGGAGGTCGTCGCACCGGCCGCGCTTAGGGGAAGGAGCCACGCGCCAAAGGCTCCTGCGATCAGTGCCGCCCGAGCGATCACGCTCCGCCCGCGCGACAGTGTTCCGACAATCCACTGCACCCACCCCGGAGAGCGTAACTGCTCGCTGGTGGCGAATTCGTCACCCCGAAAGTGGCCGTTCGGTTGCAGACCCAGTTCGCGTGCTTTTCACACGGGATCCGAGCGTGGATCACCGGTTCGATTGACCCGGCGAACCGCCCTCCGTATGGTGCCTGAGCGTGGAAGGCGTGGTCGAGATCTCCCAAGGTCGCCTGCGCGGGGCGTGGAGGGGCGACCACTGGTCGTTTTCCGGCATCCCCTATGGCAGGGCCCCAGTCGGGGAATTGCGCTGGCGCCCGTCCGTCACCGCCGAAGCGTGGGACGAGATCAGGGACGCCTCGACCTTCGGTGCGATCGCTCCGCAGTCGGCGGCGATTCCGGGGATCACCACACCCTCGGATCCCGGAGCGACGGAGCCCCATAGCGAAGACTGCCTCTCGCTGAACGTGTGGACGCCTGCGCTACCCGAGACGCTCACGTCGACCGGGCAGGGCAGGCCGGTCATGGTGTGGATCCACGGCGGTGGCTTCACGTCGGGCAGTGGGTCGGTCTTTCTCTATCGAGGCGGCAGCCTCGTGCGCAACGGCGACGCCGTGGTCGTCACCATCAACTACCGGCTGGGGGCGCTCGGGTTCCTGGCTCATCGTGATCTGGCCGATCCCGATGGCCTGCTGGGCAACTGGGGCATCCACGACCAGGTGGCTGCGCTCCGTTGGGTGCGCGACCACATCGCGGCGTTCGGGGGCGATCCACACAACGTGACGGTCTTCGGTGAATCAGCTGGTGCGTTCAGTGTCTCTGCCCTGCTCGGGATCCCAGCCGCGTCGGGCCTGTTCCGTCGGGCCATCGTGCAGAGCGGAGGCGCGTGGGTCCACACGGTGGACGAGGGGGAGCGAACGGCGGAGCGGCTCGCCGCCGTCCTGGGTGTCGCCCGTTGCACCCGAGAGCTGCTCCAGGGGGTGCCGGCGACCGAGTTGGTGGCGGCCACCGAGGAGCTCGGTCGACGCCGTCCCGACCCGGGGTTGCTGCCCCTGCCCCATCTCCCGGTCGTCGACGGAGTGTTCATGCCCCAGCATCCGCTCGCCGCGGTGGCCGACGGTGCGGCATCGGGTATCGACCTGCTCATCGGGACGAACCGCGACGAGCTCACGCTCTTCGGGCTGGGCAATCCGGCGCTGATGGCGCTCGATGCGGAGGGCGTCCATCAGTGGATGGTCAACGCCGTACCCGACATCCCGGCCGACGAGGTGCTCGACAGTTACCGGGCAGTGCGCCGGTCGCGGGAGGAGCGGGTCGAACCCCGCGACCTCTGGGTGGCCGCGGGCTCGGACATCGTGTTCCGTTGGCCGAGTCTGCAGTTGGCGGCGACGCACGGCGGCCACGGCGGCCGATCGTTCGTCTACCTCTTCGACTGGGAATCGCCCGCCTTCGAGGGGATCCTTGGCTCGTGCCACGCGCTCGAGCTGCCGTTCGTATTCGGTGTGGTGCACGAACCGGCGGTGCAGATGTTCTCCGGGAGCGGGCTCGAGGTCGAGACGCTGTCCCGGAACATGCAGACCGCCTGGCTCGCCTTCGCCCGAGGTGGCATCCCGTCACACGACGGGATCGGCGAGTGGTCGCCCTGGGAGCCCGAATCGCGCACCACCATGATGTTCGGCCCGCAGACCGGCCTGGTGCCTGCCCCGCGCAACAGCGAGCTCGCCGTTTTGGAGCGGTATCGGCCGCTCGTGGCGAGCGCCTAAGGCATCGCCTTCTCGAGCCGGAGCGGGAGATGGCGGATGCCGGTATGGCGATTGCTGCGCGTCCACACCGGTGACCCGGTGAGCCGGAACGATCGGACGCAGTCGAACACCTCCTCGAGCGCGACGCGGATCTCCACGCGGGCAAGGTGGGCGCCGAGACAGAAGTGCACACCGTGACCGAATGACAGGTGTGGGTTCGGATCACGGGAGACCACGAAGCGATCTGCATCCTCGAAGTGCCGTCGGTCCCGGTTGGCCGAACCCTCCCAGACGACCACCTTGTCGCCGGGCGCGATGCGCTGGCCGGCCAGCTCGCAGATCACCGTGGCCGTCCGGCGCTTCGACGGTGAGGGGGTGGTCCAGCGCAGGATCTCTTCGATCGCCTGCTCCAGGGGCACTCGGCCGGCGCGGAGCTGTGCCAACTGGTCGGGCCACTGGTCGAAGGCCAGCATGGCTCCGGCAATCGCGTTGCGGGTGGTCTCGGCGCCCGCCGAGAACAGGAGCGAGAAGAAGGCCGAGAGTTCCTCCTGGCTCAACGCCGGAGGGTCGGCGTCGGGAAGGTGTGCGTGGATCACGACCGACAACATGTCCGGGCCGGGCGAGCCCGCTTCTCGGCAATCAGGTCCGTTCCGTAGCGGGCCAGGAATTCCACCGCGTCCTGGCGCTGGGGACTCATCGACAGAAAATCGGACTCGTCGGGGATGTCGAAGATGTGCTCGACCGCGGCAAAGAGTTGGTGGCGGTCGGACTCGGGCACTCCGAGGAGGACGCAGATCGCCTGCATCGGGAGCTCTGCCGCCACCTCCGTGAGGAAGTCGCACTCCGGGTCGACCGAGGACAGGAGCCGCCGCATGCGGCGCCGCAGCTCGCCCTCCAGCCCGCGCACGGCCGCCGGGGTCAGCCCTTTGGTCACCAGCCTGCGGATGCGCGCGTGCCTGGGGTCGTCCATCATGTTGAGCACGATGCCGGCCACCGGCAGGTCCTGAATGATCGTGCCTCCGTATGGCCGATCGCCGCCCGTCTCCGAGGAGAACGTCACGGGGTCGTTGAGCACGCGCAGCACCTCGTCGTAGGTCGCCACGGACCAGAAACCCTCTCCGTCCGGGGTGTGGGTGGTCGGGGAGTGCCACCAGACGGGAACCGACTCGCGGTGGCGCCGGAAGATGTCGTGGGGGAATCCCTCCGAGAACGTGTCGAGATCCGTGAGGTCCACACCGTCCATCGACTCGCTCATCGGCCAATCCTCACGGTGACGTCCTTTGCGGTCAAGAATGGGGCGGCGGGGGCGTAGCCCAACAGGCAGAGGCAGGGCGCTTAAACCGTCCCAAGTGAGGGTTCGAATCCCTCCGCCCCCACGAAATGGGCTGACCCCGTTGGGTGGCGGCACGGTTCTGGGCTTGTTCCAAGTGCAAGGCCTCATACTCGTTGTGGTTTAGGTAGCCCAGCGAGCTGTGGCGCCGTACGAAGTTGTAGAGCAAGCCCGAGCCCGCGCACGTTCTCGGAAGAGGCTCACGACGTGAGTTGAGATCCGTGGTCCGAGTGAATGACCGTCGCGGGTGATGTGACCCGCGTCCCCGCCGCCATGGAGAGGGCGTCGTTGACGAGGACGGACTCACAGCGCCGGGTGAACATCTTGTCCTCCCCTTTACACCGCGGGAAGAGCTGGGTTAAACCGTAACTACGAACCCAAACCCGAGAGCGGGAACCGCTGCGTCCGATGGTGCGCTGACCCGGTGAGGATCGCCGGCTCACGGAGGCGGCCGATGACGCGTCCCCGAGCAGGATGGTCGGAGGGGAGCGGACCCAGGCGCCATGGAGTGCGGAGGTGCCAGGCAACCTGGCCCGTGGTGATCCTGGCCGCGGCGACCTTTCCAATTACTATCGCCTTCGCCGGTCCCGCACCTGCGGCGGCCCAGCCGACCCAGCCGGCCAACACCTGGTCCCCGACCGCCGGCCCCATGTCGGTCGCCCGGACGGGGCACACCGCGACCCTCCTCCCCGACGGCGACGTCCTGGTTGCCGGAGGGGGCACGAGGACGGCTGACCTCTACGACCCGTTGACCGACACCTTCACACCGACCGGCTCCATGTCGGTGGCCCGCACCAACGCCACGGCCACCCTCCTGCCGAACGGAGACGTGCTCGTCGCTGGCGGGACCGACAACCGCGGCAGGCAGCTGGCCAGCGCCGAGCTCTACGACCCCGCAACCGGCACCTTCACTCCGACCGGCTCCATGCACACGGCCCGATCCGGGCACACGGCGACGCTGCTCGCCAACGGCAAGGTGCTCGTCGCCGGCGGCGGCTGTAACAGGGGCCACGGGTTTTGCGACGCCGGCAGCTTCCTCGACAACCTGACCAGCGCCGAGCACTACAACCCCGCAAACGGGGACCTGGAGCGTCACCGGCTCCATGCACTTCGAGCGGCAGTACTTCTCCGCAACCCTGCTCAACAACGGGGACGTCCTCGTCGCCGGCGGATTCTCGAACTGCGACGACGACTTCTGCTACGACAACCGCCAGGCCGAGCTCTACGACCCCGCGAAGGGGACCTGGAGCGTCACCGGCTCCATGCACGAAGCGCGGGAGCAGTTCACCGCCACACTTCTGACGAACGGCGAGGTCCTCGTTGCCGGCGGCCTAAACGAAGGCGGCTCGAACGGCAACGAGACCAGCTATGCCGAGGCCGAGCTCTACAACCCCAAGACACGGGACCTGGACCATGACCGGCTCCATGTCCGAGCCGAGGTACGGGCAGGCTGCGGCGCTACTGCCGGGAACGGGTTGGGTGCTCGCCACCGGCGGGAGCAACGACGCCACCAGTGAGGTCTTCCAACCGGCCTCGGGACAATGGGTTCCGACGGGGTCGATGAGCACGCCCCGGACCGACCTGACCGCGACCGTGCTTTCCGACGGGAACGTGCTCGCCACCGGCGGAACGGGTACCGACGGCGCGGCCCAGGCCACCGGCGGAGATCTACGAGAACAGCGCCGGCCCGCTCGTGGCCGTTCAGTCCGGGCAGCCTGTCCTTCGGGGGCCAACAGGTCGGCACGCACCGGTCCCGTGCAGAACGTCACGGTCACGAACGACGGGACGGCAGATCTTCACGTGAGCGGCGTCGACATCACAGGCGTCGATCCCGGGCGACTTCGTGGCGCAAGACACCTGCAGCGTCGTGGCGCCGGGCTCCAGTTGCTCGGTGGAGGTGCAATTCGCCCCGACCGCGATCGACCTGCGCCAGGCCACGGTGGGCGTGGCCGACGACGCGCCCGGGAGCCCGCAGGGCTTCGCCGTGGGCGGCTACGGACGTGGGCCCGGCTCGTGGACACCGACCGGCTCGCTCGGCATCGGGCGCGAAGGAGCGTCCGCCATGCTCCTCGGCGATGGGGACGTGCTGGTGGCGGGCGGTCAGAACGAGGTATGACCAGGGGAGCCTGTCCGACGCCGAGCTGTACGACCCCTCGACCGGGACCTTCACGGAGACCGGTGCGCTCAACGTGGCCCGCGCCTTCCCCGCGGGAGCGCTGCTCCCTGATGGGGACGTGCTGGTGGCCGGTGGTCTTTCGAACGTGCCCAGCCGCGCTGTCGAGCGTCGAGCTCTACGTTCCGGCCACTCAGAGCTGGAGCTTGACGACGCCTATGAACGCCGCTGGGTACAGGCTCACGGCCACTGCGCTGACGAACGGTGACGTGCTGGTCACCGGGTTCGGGGCGTCACCGCCTGAGTTGTACGACCCCGTCCACGCCACCTGGACCGACACCGGCCCACTCCCCGAGCCGCACGAGGACGCCACCGCGACTCTGCTCAGCAACGGCGACGTGCTCGCTGCCGGCGGTGACACCGCCGCGGCCGCCCTCTACAACCCCACGACCAACGACTGGAGCGCCACCGGCTCCATGGCGGCGGTCCAGGAGGAACCCACGGCGACCCCGCTCGGCAACGGCGACGTGCTGGTGGCTGGCGGTGAGGACCCCAGTCAATTCACGCCACTCACGACGTCCGAGGTGTACGACCCGGCCACGGGGACGTGGTCGCTGACAAACGGCCAGATGCATTCGCCCCGTGAGGGTCAGGTGGCGGTCGAGCTTCTCGGTGGCAACGTCCTCGTGGCCGGCGGTTGCACCGCGGAGTGCGATAGCGGCCAGATCACGGCGAGCGCCGAGGAGTTCGACGCGTCCTCTGGGTACTGGTTCCCCCTTGGATCGATGACCCAAGCCCGCTACGACCCGTCGGCCACGGTGCTCGCCGACGGCGACGTCCTCGTGGCAGGCGGGAGCGACTACTGCTGCGACTACTACGCCAGCACGGATCTATTCACGAGCACGCAGGCGTCCGTTCACCCGACCAGTGGTCCGGTGGGTCGACGGATCACGCTGAGCGGCCACGGGTTTTACGCCGTCGAACCGATCGTCGTCACTTGGGACTTCTCCAAGATCGCGCGCGTCAAGACCGACGCCCAGGGAGCCTTCGTCGCGAAGTTCACGGTCCCGTCTGGCCCCCCGCGCCAGGACACGATCGAGGCCACAGGCCAGAAGAGCTTCAGCTCTGCCTCGACGACCTTCCAGGTGACGCCATAACGCGCCGGGCGGTCTCCCAGCGCCCCGGACCCCTCGTAGGGATCAGGAAGACTTCCCGGTTGCCATATCACCCGTCGGTTCGAATCCGACCTTAGGCTCCAGTTGTGGGTGATCCGGGGCGGCGGCCCGGCCCGGATCAACGGTTTGTACGGTGCTGTCTGCGGCGGACCGTTCTTCTGCGTGGAGCGCGCCCACATCGAGATCGCCGTCCTCGGGCCGATTGATCTGCGGGGGTGTCCCGCACCGTTCTGCCGACCGGCGGCACGCGACCTGGTGGTGTATCTGGCGCTGCACCGCGAAGGGTCGACCCACGCCCAGTGGCCCCTGGCCCTCTGGCCTGATCGTCCGGTCTCACCGGCGACCATCCACTCGACCGCCTCCGATGCCCGGCGTGCGCTTGGCGTGGATCGCGCTGGGCAGCCGCGCCTTCCCCGCGGCCGGGTGCTCCGGTTGTCCGACGACGTCACCACCGACGTCGAGCGGTTCTCGCGGCTGGCTTCGACGGGGGAAGCGGACAGCCTCTGTCGGGCACTCGAGCTCGTGCACGGTCCCGTGCTGGCCGGGCTGCGGCGATCGGACTGGGCCGTGCTGGACGGCACCCAGGCCGCGCTCGAGAGCCTCGTGGTCCACACCGCCCTGCGCGCCTGGCGTGCCCTCCTGGCAGCCGACCGGCCCGACCGTGCCGAGTGGGTGCTGCGCCGGGCCCTCGTGGTCAGCCCCTACGACGAGCGGCTCTACCGGGCGCTGCTCGAGGCCACCGCAGCCCAGGGCAACCGGGTCGCCCTCGGTTCCACCATGGCGGAGCTCCTCGCCCGGGCGGGCGAGGCCCACGCCGCGTTCGGGTTCCCGACCCGGGCCGGGAACGAATTCTCCCTGGTCGGCGTGCTCCATCCTCAGACCACGGCGCTCTATCGCGACCTGGCCGGCCTCGGGCCTGCGACCGGAGCACGTCCCCCGAGGCTGTAGGGTTTCGTCCCGCCATGGCGCGCAGCTCCTCGGGAAAATCGGTCGCCCGCGCCGCCGCCACGGGCGGCGGCGCCACTTATCGCGGCCAAATGCCGGTGAACTGGTACGCCGCCCTGGTGGCCATCGTCCTGATCGGGCTCGGATCGGTGGCGCTGGCCAAGTTCCACTACAACCAGACCAGTCCCGCGGTCCAGCCCACCACCACCACGACCTGGCATGCCGGTCTGGCCGTGGACATCTGCGGGACCATGGAGGACGCCCTGCCGGCCTCGCCGACCTCGAGCACCCACGGGCTGACCACCACGGGTCAGGGTCTGCTCGTGATCGCGCCGAAGAGTGCCAGCGAGGCCGGCAACAACGCCACCCTCGGCAAGTTCGCCTCGGAGTACACGGGCTTCACGCTGACCAACACGACGCTCCAGTACCCCGGCAAGACCACCCTCTACAAGAACGGCGAGAAGTGCCCGGCGGGCACGCCCGATGCCGGGAAGGTGGCCGACGTCAAGGCCCGCTCCTGGGTGCTCACCACCACCACGAAGAACGGCCAGCAGGAGCAAACGGAAGCGGGCGGGGCCACCACGTTGAAGCCGGCCGACCTGAAGTTCGAGAACCGCCAACTCATCACCCTGGGCTTTGCGCCGCCCGGGACGCAACTGCCCAAGCCTCCGAGCTCGACCATCCTGGCTCTGGTCCAGGCCGTCTCGGGAAACCAGCCCGTGGCGTCGACCACGACGTCGGTCCCGGTCACCCCGACGACCGCCCCGTTGTCGTCGACGAGCACGACGGCGGCGGCGAGCACGACGACCTCCACCCCGGCCACCTCGACCTCGACGACGAAGCCACCGTCAACGACCACCACGACGAAGTAATGAAGGCGGTCGTCCTCGTTGGCGGCGAGGGGACGAGGTTGCGGCCCCTGACCCTCACTGCGCCCAAGCAGATGCTGCCCATCGTCGGCGTGCCCATGATCGAGCGCGTCCTCGGACACCTGGCCACCCACGGCGTCGACGAGGCGGTGCTCTCGCTCGGCTACCTGCCCGACGCCTTCATGAAGGCGTACCCCGAGGGGACGGCCGCTGGCGTCCGCCTCACGTACGCCGTCGAGCCCGAGCCCCTCGACACCGCAGGTGCGGTTCGCTTTGCTGCCGCGTTCGGCGGGGTGGACGAGACCTTTGTCGTCGTCAACGGTGACGTCCTGACCGACCTCGATCTCAGCGCCCTGGTCGAGTTCCACCGGGCCCGCGATGCAGAGGGGACGATCGCTCTCCATCCGGTCGTCGATCCGTCCGCCTTCGGCGTGGTGCCCACCGACGACGAGGGCCGGGTGACCGCGTTCGTCGAGAAGCCGCCACGCGACGAGGCGCCCACCAACGAAATCAACGCGGGCACCTACGTCCTGGAGCCCTCCGTGCTGGCGCGCATTCCCGAAGGTGGCCGTGTCTCCATCGAGCGGGAGACCTTTCCGGCCATGGTGCGCGACGGGCGGCTCTTTGCTCTGGCGGACGAGGGCTACTGGCTGGACACGGGGACCCCGGCCGCCTATCTCGAGGCGAACTTCGACTACGTCTCGGGCCGGCGCGGCACTCCGGTCGCCCCGGGCCTCGTGGCCCAAGGTGAGCTCCTCCTCGAGGGGAAGAGCGAACTGGCGGGCGATGTGGTCGGGCGTTCGGTGGTCTTCGCCGACTGTGTGGTGGAGGCCGGGGCCCGCGTCGAGCGTTGCGTACTCGGGCGAGGCGTCACCGTGTCACCCGGAGCCGTCGTCAAGGACAGCGTCGTGATGGAGGGCTGCCATGTGGCCGCCGACGCCAAGGTCCTCGGCTCCATCATGGGACCGCGGTCCATCGTCGGGCAACGCGCCGATGTCCGCCCGGTGTCGGTTCTCGGGGCCGACGCCGTGGTGTCGTCAGGAACGGTGGTCGACGGCGAGCGCGTCGCAGGATAGAAAGACCCGCGCATGCGCGCGCTGGTGACAGGCGGAGCTGGCTTCATCGGGTCGAACCTGGTGGACCGGCTCCTCGTCGAGGGATACGAGGTCGACGTCGTCGATGACTTCTCGACCGGGTCGCTGTCGAACCTGGCTGACGCCCGGGGCAGCGCCGGCCGCACGCTCACCATCCACCATCTGGACATCTCGGTCCCCGCCGTGGTGGAGCTCATGGTGCGCCGCCAGCCCGCGCTGGTCTTTCACCTGGCCGCGCAGCCCGACGTCATGGCCTCGGTGCAGAGCCCGGCCTTCGACGCCACCGTGAACGTCGTCGGTTCGCTCAACATCCTCGAAGGCGCACGCCTGGCCGGGTCGGAGCGGGTCGTCTTCGCGGCGAGCGGCACCACCCTCTACGGGGAGCCCGACCCCGAGGACCTGCCCGTGCGCGAGGCGCACCCCCACAAGCCGCTGCTGCCCTACGGCGTGTCCAAGAAGGCGGTGATCGACTACCTGGTGGCCTATCGCGAGCTGCACGCCCTCGAATTCTGCGCCCTGGCGCTCGGCACGGTGTACGGCCCCCGGCAGAACGCCCACGGGGAGGGTGGTGTCGTCGCCGCGTTCGCCGAGCGGATCATGCGCAACGATCCGGTGACGGTCTACGGGGACGGAGAGCAGACGCGCGACTTCGTCTTCGTGGACGACGTCGTGGACGCCTGCATGCGGGCCACCACCCGTGGCGGAGGTCTGGTCTGCAACGTCGGCACCGGGCACGAAACCAGCGTCAACGAGTTGCTGTCCACCCTGGCCGCCGTGGCCGGGCGGGAGGTGGCGGCGCACAACGAACCTCCACGTCCGGGCGAAGTGAGGCGATCGAGCCTCGACGTGGAGCGGGCCGCGATCCAGTTGGGCTGGCGACCCTGGACCACCCTGCCTGACGGCATCCGCGCCCTCTTCGAATTCCTGCGCGACCGACCGCAGTGAGCCCGCGGGATCGCTGAGGGCCTGTTCCCAGCTCCCGAGACGTTCAGCGAAAGAGGTCCTCCGACGGCGGACGGATCACTTCGGCCCGGACGGACGCCGTGCGCAGCCAGTCGGCCGGCACCCCCCGCACGATGGCCACCGGCACGCCCCGGTCCTTTCCCATGACCAATTCGGCGGCCGACGCGATCTCGTCGGCCACACAGACCTCGGTCGCCACCAGCTCCCGACCTCCCGCGTCGAGCGTTCCCTTCAGGTCCACCACGGCGGCCACGCCGGCGCACCCGATGGCGACGTCGGTCACGCCGCGACGCCAGGGTCGCCCGAAAGTGTCGCTCACGATCACGCCGACCTCCACTCCGAGCAGGGCCTGCAGGCCGGCCCTGATGCGCCGGGCTGACCGGTCGGAGTCCTCGGGCAGCAGTGCCGCGGTGCCCTCGTCCACGTTCGAGAGGTCGACCCCGGCGTTGGCGCACACGAACCCGTGCCGGGTCTCGCTGATGACCAGGTCACCGCGGCGGCGCACGATGCGTACGGACTCGCGGGTCACCAGGGCCAGCTTGGCTGCGGGGTCACCGTGGTCAATCGCGACCAAGCGACCCTCCGCCTTCGACACGATCTTCTGGGTGACCACGACGACGTCGCCTGTCCGCAGGACCGCGGCGCCTGTGGGTGCGTCCGCGATGAGGCGGGCCAGATCCGTCCCCGGCGCCACCTCGCCCAGCCCCGACACGGGCAGGATGGCCAGACCTTCAGCGTCCGGCATCGACGACGCTCCGGGCCAGGGCGGTGGCCTTCTCGGGTGAGCTCATGACGGTGTCGGTCACGATGCAGCGCAGGCCTTCCGCCTCGACCTCGGCCGCCCGGGCCGCGTCGGCCGCGTCGATGACCAAAGTGCCCACCCAGGGGGCGTAGAGGCGGGCCACCCCGACGACGGATGACTCAATCCCCAACTCGGTCATCAACCGGTCGGCCGGGCCCTTCAGCGCGGCGCCCGCCACAATGGGCGAGACGGCCACGACGCGGTCGCGACGAGCGGTCACCGACTCGCGGACTCCGGGAACGGCCAAGAGCGGCCCGATGGAGACGACCGGGTTGGACGGACAGACGACGACGACGTCCGCGCCCGCCAGCGCCTCGAGGACCCCGGGCCCAGGTCGGGCCGAGTCGGCACCGGCGAAGCGGACGGCGCGCACCGCCACCTCGTGGCGCAGGCGGACGAAGTAGTCCTGGAAGCTGACCTCGGTCCCCGCCGGGCCGAGCACGCTGGCTTCGGCCAACGTCAGCCGCGTGCGCAGCGCATCATCGGTCACCGGCAGGAGCCGCACCGTCACCCCGCGCCGGGCGGCCAGCGCGGCCGTGGCTGCGCCGAGCGGTTCACCGGCCTGCAGGCGGCCCGTGCGGAACAGATGGGTGGCCAGGTCGCGGTCGCCGAGCGCAAACCAATCCTCCCCACCGATGCTGCTCAACTCGGCCAAGACGTTCCAGGTCTCGCCGGCCACGCCCCACCCGGTGTCAAGGTTGTCCATCCCGGCCAGGGTGTAGGTGACCGTGTCGATGTCGGGGCTGATGTGCAGGCCGTGGAGCACCATGTCGTCACCCACGTTGACGACGGCCGTGATCTCGGCCGGAGGGACGACGCGCACCAGGCCCGAGAGCATCCGGGCGGCACCGACACCACCGCACAGGGCGACCAACACGGGCTGAGCATAGAGAGCCGCCGCCGGGGGTCGGCGCGCGAGGCCCTGGTACCATCGCCGCCCGGCATGCCGCAGCAGATCCCCCCGGACCGGCATCACACCGTCGTCTCCGTCTTGCGGGAGGCGGCGGCGGTCAACGGTGACGTCGAGGCCTACGTGGAGCCGGCGGCCGCCGGTGCCTCCCGGCGCAGCCTCACGTTCGGGGCCTGGGACCGCGCCGCCGACGGCGTGGCCGGCCTCTTGGCTCTCCAGGGGGTGCGCGAAGGGAGACGTCGTCTGCCTCCTGCTGCCCTCTTCCATCGACTACGCCGTCCTCTACGCCGCCCTGCAACGCCTCGGTGCGATCACCTCGGGCATCAATCCCCGGATGGGGGCGGCGGAGATGGCCTCCATCGTCGAGCGTGCCGCTCCCGTCCTCGCCGTCGTCGACCCCGAAGCGGGCTCGCTCCCGTCCACCGGCGCGGTGGCGACGCTCAGCCGCGCCGAGGCCGCCGCGGCGCGGGCGGGCGCCGCGCCCATGCGCTGGCCGAACTGGCCCCGCACGATCCCGTGGCCGTGGTGTGGACCAGCGGGACGACCGGACGACCCAAGGGCGCGCTCTTCGACCACGCCAACCTGGCCGCCGTGGCCCGGGGCACCGACGTGCTCAGCCAACCCGGGGACCGCCGGCTCTCGCCCCTGCCCTTCGCCCACGTCGGGTACATGACGCGCACCTGGGACGAGGTGGCACACGCCGTGACGACGGTGATCACGCCCACGCCCTGGAGGGCGGACGACGCCATCCGCATCATGGCCGAGGAGGCCGTCACCGTGGGTCAGGGCGTGCCCACCCAGTGGTCCCTGATGCTGGGCCGCCCCGAGTTGGACCGAGCCGACCTGAGTACCTTGCGCATCGCCGGGACCGGCGCCGCCCGCGTGCCGGCGGCCCTGGTGGCCGAGATGCGCCACCGGCTGGGCGTGCCCGTCGTGGTCCGCTACACCTCGACCGAGGCTTCGCTCGGGACGGGGACGACCCTCCAATCGAGCGACGAGGAGGTGGCCACGACGGTGGGCCGCCCGGTCCCCGGGGTGGAGGTGGCCATCGTCGACGACCAGGGGCGCGCCGTGCCGGACGGTGAGGTCGGGCGGGTGCTGCTGCGCTCCGACGCGGTCATGCGGGTACTGGGGCCGGGGCCCTGGCCGGGGTCGCTCCGTGTCCGAGCTGGTCGACACCGAGGCCACGGCGACGGTCCTGGCCGCGGACGGGTGGCTGACGACGGGCGACTTCGGTCTGCGCACGGGGACCGGCAACCTGCAGCTGGCCGGGCGGGCGCACGAGCGCTACATCCGGGGTGGCTACAACGTGTACCCGGCCGAGGTCGAGGAGGTCCTGGCCACGCACCCGTCGGTGGCGCGGGTGGCCGTGACCGGAGTGGCCGACGACGTGCTCGGCGAGGTGGGTGTCGCGGTGGTCGTCGCTCAGGCCGGCGCCCAGCCCGATCTGAGCGAGCTCCGGGCCCACTGCGCCCGGTCGCTCTCCGACTACAAGGCACCGGACGCCCTGGTCGTGGCCGACGAAATCCCGCTGACCCCGATGATGAAGGTGGACCCGGTCCGCCTGGCCGGCCTGGCCGAACGGGCGGCGGCGGAACGCCGCGAGCGCCTGGCGCGGAATCGCGGTCCTGGCTCCCAGGTGGTAGGCAGTGACCCCACCCGGGCGTCGGACCAGAAGGAGCGTGCATGAGCCCCACCAAGAGAGTCGGCCAGTCCGACCCCACCCGCGGGACTGCGCCCGAGGCGATCACCCCGGGCCGCTACGCCGGCAAGGTCGCGGTGGTCACCGGGTCGGGCTCGGGCATAGGCCGGGCCACGGCGCGCCGCCTGGCCGCGGAGGGAGCGGCGGTGGCCTGCCTCGACCTAGCGGAGGACGCCATTGCGACCGTGGCCGAGGAGATCAACCGCGAGGCGACCGCGGCCGGCGGTCGTGCCGTCGCCGTGCCCTGCGACGTGACCAGCGAGGACGCGGTGGCCGCCGCCATCTCCCAGGTGCGTGAGGAGCTGGGCCACATCGCCTACCTGTGCAACATCGCCGGGATCGGGGGGTTTGCCCACACGCCCGAGCAGTCGCTGGCCGGCTGGGAGAAGATCCTGGCCGTCAACCTGACCGGGACGTTTCTCATGTGCCGCGCCGTGCTGCCCGGCATGCTCGAGCACGGCGGCGCCATCACCAACACCGTCTCGACCGCCGGGGTCATCGGGCAGCCCTACTCGGCCGCCTATTGCGCCTCCAAGGGTGGCGTCAAAATGCTGACCAAGGCGCTGGCCGTGGAGTACATGGCGCGCGGCGTCCGCGTGAACGGGGTGGCGCCCGGTGGCGTGGACACGCCGATCATCCACAACTTCGGTCCACCCGAGGACGCCGACTTCAAACTCATCGAGCGCCTCATGACGCCCATCGGCTTCGCCTACCCCCACGAGATCGCGGGTGCGTTCGCCTACCTCGGTTCGGGCGAGGCGGCCTACATCACCGGCGCCATTCTCTCCATCGACGGGGCGATCACGACCTGAGCGGCCTTGACGCGAGCAGGGGCGCCGAGCCCGCACGGCTCCGGGTCGCGCTCGATGCGACACCGCTGCTCGGGCAGCCCACCGGGATCGGTGCCTTCTGTCAGGGCGCGCTGGGCGCGCTGGCCCACCGGCCCCGGCTCGAGGTGCGGGCGTACGCCGTCAGCTGGCGCCGCCGGCGCCTGATCGATCCGCTGCTGCCCCCCGGGGTGCGCGGCGGCCAGCGCCCGATGCCGGCCCGGCCGCTGCACGCACTCTGGCGCCGCTTCGATTTCCCGCCGCTCGAACGCTTCGTCGGCGCGGCCGACGTGGTGCACGGGACCAACTTCGTCGTCCCGCCGACGGCCCGGGCGGCCGAGGTGGTGTCGGTGCACGACCTCACTCCGGTGCACCATCCCGAGTTGTGCAACCCGGCCACCTTGGCCTACCCGGAGCTGATCCGGCGGGCCCTGCGTCGTGGTGCGTGGGTGCACACCGATTCCGCGTTCGTCGCCGCCGAGGTGGTGGAGGCTTTTGGAGCCGACCCCGACCGGGTCCGGACCGTCGCGCCGGGGTGCCCGACTTGCCCGAAGTCGACGAGGCCGAGGCGGCCGCCGTGCGGGCCCGCCTGCTGCCCCGAGGCGCGGCGCGGTACTGCCTGGCCATCGGGACGGCCGAGCCGCGCAAGGATCTGCCCGGACTCGTGCGGGCCTTCACCGCCGTGGCAGCGCAGCACGCCGACGCCGCCCTGGTGCTCGCCGGCCCCGAGGGATGGGGAGAGGCCGAGCTGCAGGCAGCGCTGGACGCGTCGCCCGTGCGCGATCGGATCGCCCGCACGGGCTGGGTCGAACCGCTCGAGCTGGCGGCACTCTTGCGCGGCGCGGGGGTGCTGGCCTACCCGTCGCGCTACGAGGGGTTCGGGTTCCCACCCCTCCAAGCCATGCGGGCCGGCATCCCGGTCGTCGCCACCGGTGTGGGCTCGCTGCCCGAGGTACTTGGTGACGGCGCGCTGCTGGTCGAGCCGGGGGATCAGGACGGGCTGGCCGGTGCCCTCGCCGGGTGCCTCGACGACGAGGAGTTGCGCGCCCGCCTGATTGCCGCGGGGGAGTCCTGGGTCTGCCGCTTCTCCTGGGCCCGCTGCGGTGCCGAGCTCGAGCAGCTCTACCGGGACGCACAGCGCGGTGTCTGAGCCCACGCGCTCCGTCCTGGTGGCGGTCGAGCAGCTGCGGCGCCGGGTGCCCGGCGGCATCGGGGCGTATGCCCGGGGCCTGTTGGCCGGGCTCGAAGTGCAGGCGCCAGCGGGACAAGGCCTCGCGGTGACCCTCCTGGCCAGCCGGCCACCCGGTGGTCGGCCAAAGCCAGAGCCCGACCCGCTGGCGCAGTTCGGCAAGCCGATCATCGCGTCGCCGCTTCCCGGACCCGTCATGACGCGGGCGTGGGATCGCGGCTGGCTGCGCGTGCCCGAGGGGTTCGACGTCGTGCACTCGGTTTCGCTTGCCGCGCCCATGCTGCGCAGGGGCAGCCGGAGCAAGCTTGTCGTGACCGTCCACGACGTGGCCTGGCGCCGCCATCCCGACGCCACCACGCCGCGGGGGCGACGGTGGCACGAGCTGGCGCTGCAACGTGCGGCCTCCACCGCCGCCGCCCTGGTCGTGCCCTCGCGCCTGGTGGCGGCCGACCTCGAGGCGAGTGGTGTGGACCCCACCCGGCTGGCGCTCGTCCCCGGTGGCACCGATCACATGGCCGACCCCGATCCGAGCGCCACGGCCGACCTGTTGCGCCGGGCCGGCGTGTCCGGAGAGTTCCTCCTGACCGTGGGCACCCTCGAGCCGCGCAAGAACGTGGACCGGCTCGTGCGCGCCTTCGGGCGGGTGCGGCCCTCGTTGCCCGGCCGCTGGCCGTTGGTCATCGTCGGTCCGTCGGGTTGGGGGCGCGAGCCCACTCACCCTCCGGACGCGGACGGCGTCGTCTTCATCGGCGCCGTCTCCGACCCCGTCCTGGCCGGGCTCTACCAGCGCGCCCGCGCCTTCGCCTACGTGCCGCTGACGGAGGGCTATGGCCTGCCCCCGCTCGAGGCGATGCGCATGGGCACGCCGTCCGTCGTCGCCAACGAGGTGCCGAGCGTCCACGACCTGGGCGCCACCGGGGACCCGCCGGCGTACATCGTCGATCCGCACGACATCGACGACATCGCCCGCGGCATCCATGCCGTCTTGACCGACGATGCTCTTCGGGTCGACCTGGCGGCCCGCGGGTCGGCCTATGCCCTTGCCCGCACCTGGACCTCCGCCGCTCGCGAGCATGTCGCGCTCTGGGACAGGCTCCGATGACCTCGCCGCTCGCCCTCTCGCTCGACGTGTCCGCGGTGCCCGAAAGACCCGGGTGGCGCCGGCTACTACACCATGGCGATCGCGTCCGGCCTGGCCGCCCGGGAGGACGTCGCACTGACCTTGCTCAGTCGGCGCGACGATGAGGCCCGGTGGACGGGCCTGGCGCCCGCCGCCCGGGTGCGCGGGGCGGTCCCGGTGACGCGACCGGCCCGGCTGACCTTCGAACAGGTGGGCTTCCCGTCGTTGTTGCGCTCGTTGGACCTCGCCGTCCATCACGGGCCGCACTACACCATGCCGCACAGGGCGCCGGTGCCCTGTGCCGTGACCATCCACGACTGCACGTTTTTCGACCATCCCGAATGGCACGTGCGCACGAAGGCCGTCTTCTTCCGGCGCGCCATCCGGTACGCCGCGCTCCGGGCCGGCGCGCTGATCTGCGTCAGTGAGGTCACGGCCGCTCGACTGCGTGCCTCGTGTCCGGTGCGGGCGCCCGTGGTGGTTGCGCCCCACGGGGTCGACCACGCGCGCTTCGGTCCGTCGGAGGCCGTCCCGGGGGCCGATCGGCGCGCGCTCGAGGCAGCCGGGGTACCGGTCGATCGCCCCCTGGCCGTGTTCGTCGGCACGCTCGAGCCCCGCAAAGGAGTAGTCCCACTGGTCGCCGCGTTCGACCGGGTGGCCGACGTCGACCACGAGCTCGTGCTCGTGCTGGGCGGCCAACCGGGCTGGGGCCTCGAGGAGACCGAGCGTGCGCTGGCCTCGGCCCGCCACGCCGACCGCATCGTCCGCACCGGCTACCTGCCCGACGCGGCCGTGCCGGCGCTCCTCCGCCAGGCCGCCGTGGCCGTCTACCCGGCCCTCGAAGAGGGGTTCGGCCTGCCTGCCCTCGAGGCCCTGGCTTGCGGCGCGCCGCTCGTGACGACCGAGGGCACCGCCATGGCCGAGGTGGCCGGGGGTGCGGCCACCCTGGTCCCGCCTGGAAGCGTGTCCGACCTGGCCGACGCCTTGGAGGACACCCTCAGGCAGGGTTCGGGCGATGAGCGCCGGCGCCGGGGCATCGAGGTCGCCCGGGCGTACACCTGGGAGGCAAGCGTCGCCCGCCACCTCGATGCCTATGCCATGGCGCGGGCGGCCCCGAAGTAGGGTTCCGCGGGTGCGGGCGCTGATCACCGGGGGAAGGGCTTCGTCGGCCAGTGGCTGGCCGCCCACCTCAAGGACGGCGGCGACGAGGTCGCGGTGATCGACATCGAAACCGACGTGGCAGACGGTTCGGCGGTGCGGCGTGTCATGGCCGACGTGCGGCCCGACGCCGTCTATCACCTGGCCGCCATGACACACGTCGGTGAGAGCTGGGACGATCCCAGTCGCGTGCTCCGCGTCAATGTGCTCGGGACGGCCGAGCTCCTGGCTGCCGCCCGGACCCTGAGTGCCGCCCCCCGCATCCTCGTCGTCAGCTCCGCCGAGGTCTACGGCGTGGTCACGCCCCAGCAACTCCCGCTGGCGGAGGACACGCCGGCGGCCCCGGCCAGCCCGTATGCCGCCAGCAAGCTGGCCGCGGAGGCGGTCGCCCTCCAGGCCTGGCGCGGCTTCGGCCAACCGGTGCTCGTGGTGCGACCCTTCAACCACATCGGACCGGGTCAGTCACCCAACTTCTTCGTGCCCGCACTGGCCAAGCGCATCGTCGAAGCCAAGCGATCGGGTGCCGGCTCCCTGTCGGTGGGGACCCTCACCACCCGACGTGACTTCACCGATGTCCGCGACGTGGTGGTCGCGTATCGCCTCCTGGTGGAGCAGGGCGAGCCCGGCACCGTCTACAACGTGTGCTCGGGTCGCGACGTCGCCATGTCGGACGTCGCCGCGCAGCTTCTCGACCTCGCCGGAGCCGACCTCACGCTCGAGACGGATCCGGCGCTGCTCCGCCCGGTGGACGTCCCGGTGCTGCGCGGCGACGCCGGACTGCTGCGCGCCACCACCGGGTGGGAGCCCACCATCCCGCTCGCGACGACGCTCGCCGACGTCCTCTCCTCGTGGGAGGCGGACTGACGGCGAGCGTCGAGCTGCGACGTCCGAAGGGACGTACGCGTTAGGCGCTGACCAGGTGGCGGATCTGCAAGCGCACCTCGCGCGCCTGCTCCCGCGCCTTGATGGTGAGCTGGGACACCGTCGGGGGCAGCTTCTCCTCGATTGGCTCGAAGGTCGTCTCCACGAACTGCACGGCGGTCTCGGCCAGGTCGTCCAGCTGGTGGATGCCCTTGGCCACTCCGCCCCGCACGTCCTCGATCCGCTTGTTCAGATCGATGTCGAAGTCGTTGGAGAGCCGGTTTTGCAGCTCGACCCGCTGCACCTGGGCTCGCTGGAAGGCCAGCACGCCGAGGCCGACCGCCACGTAGGCGGCGTCGCGGGCCAGGTCGGTCGCACCCTTGGAGAGTGCGGTCAGGTTGTTCGTTACGTCAGGCATTTGGGGGCCTCCTGTCGCTCGGTTTCGGTTGTGAAATCTGCTCGCAGGGACCGTGGTCGGAGCCCGCGTTCACGTACAAGAGTATAGCTTTTGTTAAACAGTAGCAAGCAGTCAGGACCTCGAATTCGTGCCTGAGGGGTTCTGGGCGGACCGGATAGCCTCTGCTCCCTGATGGACGCCCAAGTGCCGGCCGTGGTCGCCGTCATGGTCACCACCGAGCCGGGTCCTTGGTTCGAAGAGGCGCTTTCGGCGCTCGCCGGCCAGGACTACCAGGAACTTTCCATCCTGGTGCTCTCCAATGGGAGCCGGGCGGACGAGGTCACCGAGCGGGTGGGTCGGGTCCTCCCCGACGCCTTCGTCCGCCACCTGCCCGGAAAGGCCGGGTATGGCGCGACGTCCAACGAGGTCCTCGAAATGGTGGAAGGAGCTTCCTTCTTCCTCCTCTGCCACGACGACGTGGCGCCCGACCATGACGCCGTCGGCCGGCTGGTCGAGGAGGCCTTCCGATCCAACGCCGGGGTCGTCACCCCCAAGTTCGTCAACTGGGATGACCCGCGGATCCTGCTCCACGTGGGCATGAGTTGCGACAAGACCGGAGCCGTGGTGGACCGCATTCTCGAGGGTGAGGTGGACCACGGGCAGCACGATGCGGTGCGCGACGTCTTCGTCGCTCCGAGCGGGTGCATCTTGGTCAGGGCGGACCTGTTTCGCGAGCTCAAGGGCTTTGACCCCGGGATCGTCGCCATGGGCGAGGATCTCGACCTCTCCTGGCGCTGCCAGGTGGCCGGTTCGCGGGTCGTGGTGGCGCCCGATGCCCGGGTCCGCCACCGCGAAGCGGTGGCCAGCGGGCTGCAACCACTCGACCTGACCGGGGAGCGGCGCGGACGACACCCGGTCACGCTGCAGATGCTGCAACGGCGCCACGAGCTGCGCGCCGTGCTCAAGTGCTACACGCGGCTCGAGCCTCGTCCGTGTGCTCCCGCAGGCGGCATTGCTCGCGCTGGGTGAGCTGTTCGTGGCACTGCTGGCCCGCCACCCCGACCGGGCCCGCGCCGTGGCCGGAGCCTGGCGATGGAACGCCAAGCGCCTCACCGAGATCTCGGTGCTGCGCGGCGAGGTGGCCGCGCACCGGTTGTTTCCAGACGCCGAGGTCCGGCGCCTGCAGCTGCATGGCAGCGCGCGCCTCTCGCGCTACTTCAGCCGCCTCTCGCATCAGGGGCTCGAGGCGGCCAACGCCGCTGCCACCACCGTCTCCGGGACGCGTGAGACCGAAGGTGACGAGGTGGCCCTGCTCACCGGCAGCGTGGGGCTGGCCTTCAGCGAGGACACCGACTTCGACGAGCTGGACGACCTTGGTCGCCGCTCGGGTCGGGACCGCTTCGGCCGCCGGGTGCGGTCGGCGCCGCTCGGCACCGGACGCCAACGCGCCCTCGCCATCCTCGTGGCCGCACTCGTGATCGTGCTCGGCACGCGCGAGCTGTTCTTCGGCACGCTGCCCCTCGTGGGCCAGTTGGCGCCGTTGCCTTCGTGGACCGGAGCCTGGCATCACTTCTTCTCGGGTTGGCAACAGGCCGGCGTCGGCACGACGGCTCCGGCGTCGCCGCTCTTCGGGTTCGTCGGTGTCACCGGTACCGTGATGTTCGGTGCCATGGGCACGCTCCAGCGCATCCTGCTGCTCGGCTGCATTCCGGTCGGTGCCTGGGGCGTCTCCCGTTTCTTGCGCCCCCTCATCTCGCCGCGGGCGCGTGTGGTCGCGGTCATCTGCTACCTCGGACTCCCGCTGCCGTACGGCGCGTTGGGCACAGGCCGTTGGGACGGGATGGTGGCCTACGCCGCCTTCCCCTTTATCGCCCTCCGCCTGGCCGAGACGGCCGGCGTCCCGCCGTTCGTGGTGGAACCGGGTCCGCACTGGCGGTCACGGCCGTTCGGACAGGTCGCCACCCTCGGCGCCGTGATCGCCCTCGCCGCCGCGTTCGCCCCCGCCATCGAGCCCATGGTCTTGGCTGCCGCCGTGGCCTGGGCCCTCGGCGCCCTCATCGTCGGGGTGCGTGCAGGGGGCGGGCGCGTCCTCCTGGTCGCCGCGCGAGGGCGTCGTGGTCTCACTGGTGCTGCTGGCGCCCTGGGTCGTGGGCACCGCGCTGGCCGGCAAAACCGCCGTGCAGATCTTCGGGTTGCCGCTCACCGGTACCACCGCACCCGACTGGGGTGAGGTGCTCCGCTTCGCCATCGGCCCGGTGGCCCGCTCCCCGTCTCTGCCTGCTGATCGTGCTGGCGCGCCGCCCTGCCACTCGTGCTCGGCCGCGGCCTGCGCATCGTCTGGGCCGCCCGGCTCTGGGTCCTGGCCCTGGGCAGCGTGGGGGCTGGCCTTCGCCGCCACCCGGGGCGACCTGGGCAGCTTCACCCCGTCGGAGTCCGTCGTGTTGGCCCCCGCCGCCCTGGCCGTCGCCGCCTGCGTCGGTCTCGGCATCTCGGCCTTCGAGAACGACCTCGCCGGTCGTGAGTTCGGCTGGCGTCAGTTGCTGAGCGTGGGCGCGCTCGTCTTCGTGGCCGTCGGCCTGCTCCCCGTGGCGGCGGGTGCGGTCAACGGCCGCTGGGGACTGCCCTCACAGGGGGCGGAGCAGCCACTCGCCTTCCTGGCCCGGCCGTCGACCGCGGGCGTCTCGCGGGTGCTGTGGCTGGGCGATCCGCGCGCCCTGCCCGTCGGTGGGTGGACCGTGCGCCCGGGTCTGGCCTACGCGCTCACCCCCGAGGACCTCCCCGACGCCGCGCAGGTCTTCACACCCGCCGGGCCGGGTCCGGCCAGCCTGGTCGGCAACGCGGTCGACTCGCCGTGTCCGGGGGCACGGTGCATCTCGGGCGCCTTCTGGCCTCGGCCGGGGTGCGCTACGTCGTCGTGGTCGACGGGCTGTCGGCTTCGGGCCAGAGCACCGGCCCGCCCTCGGTCAGCGCGCCGCCGCCCGCCGGCCTCCAGCGTGACCTCCTCGAGCAGGACGACCTTCAGGTGGTGCCGGGCGTGCTCGGGGTGCAGGTCTTCGCCAACGGCGAGTACGTGCCCGTCACGGCGGGGCGGGGCACGCCGCTGCCGCCGACCAGGACCTGGTCGTACCCGGGACCGGCGGACGTCTGGGCTGGCAGCCGGTGCTGGCGCCCTTGACCGGCGGCGCGACCCCCACGGGCGCGGTGGCCACGGGCACCGTGTACGCGGGCTACGCCCCGGCCGGGAGCTTCTCCGTCACCGCGGCCGGCCACGCGCGGTACGGCGGCCCGCCTTCGGATGGGCCGGCCAGTACGAGGTCGCATCGGGAACCGCGACCCTGCACCTCTCGCAGTTTCCGCTCGTCCCGCTCGCCGTGCTGCTCGAGACGCTGGCGTGGGCGGTTCTGCTGGTCGCGCTCCTCGGGCGTCCCCTGCGGCCCAGTCCGCAGCACGGTCGCGCATGACGCCCGCCCACCAGAGCCGCGAGCACCGCTGGAGAATGTTGGTGTTGGTCGTCGTGGTCGTCGCCGGCGTGGGGGTGGCGGCCGGTGCGCGGGGAACGCCGGCGCCAGTCAGCCCGCTGGCCGTCCCGGCCTCGATGGTCAGCCCGGCCAACGCCGAGTCCTCGGCCTGGTACTGCACCGGCCAAACCACCTCCGCGGGCGGGGCTCCGGGCTTCTTGCTCCTGACCAACACGACGGGGCGTGCCGTCGCCGCGACGGTGCGCGAGGAGACGGACACCGGATCGGTGGAGAACGCGGCCGTGTCGGTGCCGGGACGCGGCGATCTGGTGCCGAGCGTGCCCGCGGCGACGTCGGGTTCGTGGTTGTCGGCCATCGTGACGGTGGCGGGCGGCGGGGTGGCCGTGAGCCAGGTGGTGGCGTCGTCGTCCGGCTGGTCGGTGTCCCCGTGCCAGAGCACGACCTCGGCCGCCTGGTTCTTCGCCGGCGGCTCGACCGCCGGGTCGAACGGGTTGTACGTGTCGTTGCTCAACCCGACGTCGACGCCCGTCGTCGTCGATCTCAGCTTCGCGACACCGGCCGGCGTCGTCCACCCGATCAACTTCCAGGGGATAGTCCTCCAGCCCGACCAGGTAGTGGCCGACGACGTCGGCTCCGAGGTCCAGAACCAGAGCATCGTCAGCACCACGGTGACCGCCCGGACCGGCCGCATCGTGGCCTCCGAGGTCCAGGTCTACGCCGCTCCCACCTCCGGCCTGTCCCTCGTGGCGGGGTCCAACGCCCCCCAGGGCACCTGGTTCATCCCCCAGAGCGAGGAAACCGCGGGAGCGACGTCGGCCATCGACGTGTTCAACCCGGGGCAGGTACCCGAATCGGTGAGCGTGCATCTTCGCCTGCCGTCGGGCCCCCTGGCTCCGCTGCAGCACACGGTGGCCCCGGGCAGCACCTGGGTCCTGCGGACGAGCAGACAGACCCGCATCCCCGTCGGTGCCACGTACTCGGCGCGGATCGGCGCGACCGGCGGTCCCGGCGTGGTGGTCGGGCGCGCCGTGGCGGCACCGGACACCGCGCAGTCACCCCAAGCGGGTGTGGCCGGCGCCATTGACGGGCTCTCGACCTTCTCGTCGAGCGGCGGCTGGATCATCCCCGGCCCCGGCAGCTCGGCTCAGGTTCCGGTGAGCAACGTGACGCCCGAGAGCATGGCCTTCATGAACACCTCGAACGCCACGGAGCACTTCAGCGCGTCCGTCGTCACGGCCACCAAGCACACCGTCCTCGTGACAGGCGCACTCGCTCCGGGTGCCACGGCCCAAGTCGGTGGGAGCGCGCTGGCCCCGGTCGGGCTGAACCCCGTGTTGGTCCGTTCCACCGGCACCATGGCTGTGAGCGACGACGTGGGACCGACCGGCATGGTGGGCGTGGTGACGATGCCGGGTCTCCCGCTATCCGCCGACATCGGGCTCTGAACCGGACGCCCTCTGGCCCGGGTGCCCGCCGGACCGGCGTTAGAGGTTGTGACGCTGGTAGCGCCGCCACAGCGCGCGACCGCCCAGCCAGACCAGGGCCAGGCAGAGAAGCGTGAAGAGCACAGGCCCGGCGTAGCGGATGATGCCCTCGACTCCGTCGGCGAAGCCGCCGACGCTGTCGTGCCAGGACTTCACGACCCCCGACTCGGGCGCCGGTCCGATTCGGGGTGGCGGCGGCGGCTCGTTCACCGTGAAGGTCACGGTCGAGTACGCCGTCTGGCTGGTCAGCAGCTGCAGCTGCCCCTGGAGTTGCTCGATTTGCGACTGCAGCGAGTCCAGCTGCTCCTGGACGGACAGGACGTCGCCGATGGTGGTCGCCTTGGCCATGATGGTCAGGTACTGCTGGCGGCTCGCCTCGAGCGCGTCGATGCGCGCCTGAAGGTCGACGTACTGCCCGGTGACGTCGGTCGCCTTCGTGGTGAGGTTCGACGTCTTGCCCAGCGCCTGGGCCTGCTTCAGCACGCTGGCGAAGTCGGCCACGGGGACCTGCAGGGTGATGGTGCCCGAAGGAGGTCCGGCCGAGCCGGCCCCGGTCTGCGTCTGCGAGCTGGCCACGAAGCCGCCCACCCCGGCGGCGATGGCCGACAGCTGCGTCATGGTGCGGTTCAGGCGCCCGGCCTTCACCGTCAACCCGAGCGAGCCCGTCTGCTCGATCCGGGCCGGCTGGCCCACGGCACCGTCGGGGAGTGCCACCGCACCCTGACCCGGGACGGTGGTGCTCGGCAGCGGTGCGCGCTGGGTTGGCCCAGGCCGCTGCTGGGACGGCGCCGCCGCCACGCCCGACGAGGACCCGCCGTGGTGCGCCCCGAAGGGGGGCACGGTCGTCGTCACCGGGGACGACCCGGCCCGGGCGGGGTCGCGGTGCGCCACAGTGGCGCAGGCTCGAGGTGGCCGTCGGGCGCGACGTGCCCCGGCCGATGGCGCCCACGAGGCCCGCCGCCGCCAGAAGGACGACGAGGCAGGCGGCCACCGCAGCACACGGTGGCGTGCCGCCGCGCGCCGGCCCGGCGCAGGCGACCCTCCCGCCACCGGCGCCGGCGCACCGGCGTCCGCACCCGCCTCGGCGGCCACGGAGTCGCCCCGGCCCTCGCCCTCGCCCTCGCCCCGTCCGCGCCGGGCGCGCGCCACGATGTCGGCCGCGCCGGACTCGGGCAGCTCGAAGTCGGCCGCAGCGCGGGCCAGGAGCGTGGCGAGCTGGTCGTCGTCGAGCATGGTCATGGTGCGGTCTCCTCGAACGGTCGGGAGGCCTCGGGGTCGACGAGGGCAGCTCAGGGCGGGATCGGCAGCCAAGCGGCGCCGGGCCTCGTGCAGGCGGGACTTGACGGTGCCCTGGCGGCGCCCGATGGCCAGCGCGATGTCGCGCTCGCTCAGGTCGGCGTAGTAGCGCAGCACGACGGGCACCCGCAGCGACAGGGGGAGGCGGGCCAGCGCGGCCAGGACGGTGTCCGCCACCTCGCCCTGCACGGCGCCGTCCTCGGGTCCCTCGCCGCCGCGGGCAGCGTGGGTCAGCGGCTCGTCAGCCGGCCCGCCGGTCGCGGTGGGGGATCTCCTGGCGCAGCTTCGAGTAGCAAGAGTTGACGACGACCCGGTAGAGCCAGGGCCGGATGCTCGGCACCGACGTGAGCGAGTCGCGAAAGCGCCAGGCCCGCAGGTAGGCGTCCTGCACCGCTTCCTCGGCGTCGGCCCGGTTGCCCAGGATCAGGCACGCCGTGCGGAACGAGCCGGCGTACCCCTCCTCGAGCCACTCTTCGAGCTGTTGCTCCACCATCCCCCTTCATGACGCAGCGGGGCCCGATGGTTCGGAAAAGAAGGATCTGCGTGCCGGTGCGGCGGACCTAGCGGGGGGCGGGCCCTCGGGCGTCCCGGCTCGAGGTGGGGTCGGAACCCGGCGGGCGGCCACGGTGGGGGTGGCCAGCCATCGGCGTCCGCCCGCACGGCCACCGGGTCGACGTCGCCGTGCGTGGCCGGGACGGCGTGCCCGTTGGTGAGGCCGGCCGCCGCATCGGTCCCGTTGCCCCCGTTGGTGCTCGTGGAGCGCCGGGGCCGCACCGCAGCACCGCTGAAGTGCGGGACCGACTTGGATCCTTCGGCGTGCACGGGCGAGCCGTGCGCCTCGTCGACCAGTCGGGCCACCTCGGCCCCGTCGATGATCTCGTTGTCCAGCAGGGCCCGGGCGATGGCGTTGAGACCGCCCCGGTGCTTGCTCAGCACCTCCATGGCCCGCTCCTCCTGCGCCGCGCAGGATGCGCTCGACCTCGTCGTCGATGACCTTGGAGGTGTCCTCGGAGTAGTCACGCGTGTGCATGAGGTCCTCACCCAGGAACACCTGGCCCTGCGAGCCCCACGCCATGGGTCCGATGGCCTCGCTCATGCCCCACTCACGCACCATCTTGCGGGCCAGCTCGGTGTTGCCGACCAGGTCGTTGGCCGCGCCGGTCGAGAGGTCGCCGTAGACGAGCAGCTCGGCGCAGCGCCCGCCCATGCGGACGCACAGCGAGTCCTCGATGTACTCGCGCGGGTGGATGTGCCGCTCTTCCATCGGCAGCTGGTGGGTGACGCCCAGCGCCATGCCGGTGGGCAGGATGGTCACCTTGTGCACCGGGTCGGCGTGCTCGAGCACGTAGGCCAGCACGGCGTGGCCGCCCTCGTGGTACGCCACCCGCTCCTTTTCCTCTTCGGAGAGCACCATGGAGTCGCGGCGTTGGCCGAGCAGGACCCGGTCCCGGGCCGTCTCGAAGTCGGCCATCGCGATGTCGAGGCTGCCCCGGCGCACCGCATGCAGCGCCGCCTCGTTGACCAGGTTGGCCAGGTCGGCGCCGCTCATGCCCGGCGTGCCCCGCGAGACCACGCCCGAGGTCGACGTCAGCGGCCATGCGCTTGCCCTTGCAGTGCACCTGGAGGATGGGCAGGCGCTCCTCGAGGTCGGGCAGCGGGACGACGATCTGACGGTCGAAACGGCCTGGCCGCAGCAGCGCCGGGTCCAAGATGTCGGGCCGGTTGGTCGCCGCGATCATCACGACGCCCTCGGACGTGTCGAAGCCGTCCATCTCCGAGAGCATCTGGTTCAGGGTCTGCTCGCGCTCGTCGTGGCCGCCACCGAGGCCGGCCCCGCGCTTGCGACCGATGGAGTCGATCTCGTCGACGAAGACGATGGCCGGAGCCTGCTTGCGCGCCGTCTGGAAGAGGTCACGCACCCGGCTGGCGCCGACGCCGACGAACATCTCCATGAAGTCGGAGCCGCTGACCGACATGAAGGGCACGCCGGCCTCACCGGCCACGGCCCGGGCCAGCAGCGTCTTACCCGTGCCCGGGGGGCCGACCAGGAGGACGCCCTTGGGGATTTTGGCGCCGATCTCCTTGAAGCGGGCGGGGGTCTTGAGGAAGTCGACCACCTCGCTGATCTCCTGCTTCACCCCGGTGTAGCCGGCGACGTCGTCGAAGGTCGTGGAGGGCCGGTCGCTGCTGAAGGTCTTGGCCTTGGAGCGGCCGATCGACATGATCCCCGACATCTGGCCCCGGGTCTGGCGGCCGATCAGGTAGATGAAGCCCACGCCCAGGGCAATGATGAAGAGGTAGGGCAGCAGGGCGGTGAAGATGTTGGTCGAGGGAGTCGGGAACCAGACCTCGACGCCGTCGGTGCGCATCTTGGTGACGTCGTTGGGCAGGGACGGGCTCGGGCCCTGGACCGTGTAGGTGGTGCCGTCCTTCAGCTTCCCGGTGATGGTGCCGCTGGCGTTGGAGATCTGGGCCGTCGAGACCTCTTTGGCCGAGACCTCGGACATGAACTTCGTGTAGGTGATGGTGTGGGCGTTGTTCGTCTTGATCGTCCCCACGGCCAGGAGGATCGCCACGATTCCGATAGCCAGGACACCCCACAGCCAGCGCCAGCTCTGACCTCCCGCTGCACCCGGCGTGCCCGGCTGCTGGCCTCCCTCGCCTCCTGGCGGCGCGTTCGGGCCCCGGCCGGGCTTATCCGTGCGCTGCGGAGTCACCCTGCCATGCTAGGCGCCGACCCTCGAGAACGGTGACCGCCCCGTGACCGGGACCTCGGCCGGGCGCCCTGCCAGCTGGGGCCCACCTCGGCGCCGGTAACGTCTTCACGATGGCCGAGACCGACTCCGGCGCGCCGGAACCCCCACCCGAGGGGCCACCTGCCCGCTCGCCGGCCCCGGCACCCGACGGTTTCGTGCCCCGGGAGTGGATCGAGACGCACCACGCGCACGTCCGCGGGCACATCGACGCATCGTCGGTGGGGCCCGAGGGGCAACCCCCGTCGTCTGGCCCGCCGCCCGCCTCGGCGCCCCCGCCCAACACACTGACGGCCCGACCTGCGCCGCCTGCTCCGGGGCTCCCTGGGATGACCACCATGCCGCCGCCGCCCCGGACCGATGGCGCGCCGTGGGACGCCGCCGCCCTCGCGGCCCTGCCCCCGCCGCCGCTCCGATCCTCGGCGGACACGCCGTTCCTCGATACGCCATGGGTCCCCCCGCAGACCAAGCGCCAAGCCTGGTTCTGGCTCCTCTTCGCGCTCATTGGCTTCCTTGTGGGCCAGATCGGCGCGGTCATCTTCGCCACCGTCGGAGGCGCCATCGCCGGCGACACCGGAGCCCAACTCCAGGCCATCGCCTCCGCGCAGGTCCCCCCGGAGTGGTACGTCGTCGTGACCCTGCTCGGCCTGTGGATCGGCTTCATCGGCGCGCCCTGGATGGCCAGCTTCTTCCAGGGCACCCGCCACTTCTTCCGCGATCTGGGCATCCGGATGAAGTGGATCGACCTCGTCGGCATCCCGATCGGTCTGGCCGGGCAGTTCGTGGTCGTCCTCATGTACGCGCCGTTCCAGCACGAGATCCACGACTTCAACGGGCCGACCAACCGCCTCACCGGCAGCGCCCACGGCGGCGGCTTCGTCGTCATCGCGATCGCCGTCTGCATCTTCGCCCCGGCCATGGAGGAGCTCTTCTTCCGGGGCTTGCTGCTCAAAGGTCTGCTCCGCGCCTTCACCCCGATGGGGGCAACCGGCCGCGTCCGCGTCGCCACAGTCGTCCTGGCGGTCATCGTCGACGGGCTCCTCTTCGGCCTGGCCCACGGCGAGTGGGTCCAGCTGGCGGGCCTGGCCGTCTTCGGGGTGGTGCTGGCCACCATCTCGTATCGCACCGGACGTCTCGGTATGAATTTCCTGGCGCACGCCACCTTCAACTCCGTAGCCATCCTGGCGCTCGTCGCCCAGGGCAACGCCGTGATCCACTAGGCCCGTCCGCCGAGACGGGGCATGCGGTGCCCCTATGGTTGGTGCGGTGAACCGGATGAGCCAGGTGTTCAAGGCCTACGACGTGCGCGGCACCGTGCCCGACCAGCTCGACGCGGCGATGTGCCACGCCATCGGACGCGCCATGGCCCGCTTCGCCGCCGCCCCCGAAATCCTGGTGTGCCGCGACATGCGTGAGTCCGGGGTGGAGTTGACGGCCGCCTTCTCCGACGGGGTGCGCTCCGAAGGCGTGAACGTGACCGACCTCGGGATGGCCTCGACCGACTTCCTCTATTTCGCCTCGGGCCATCTCGACGCCCCTGGCGCCATGTTCACCGCATCGCACAACCCGGCCCGGTACAACGGGCTGAAGCTCTGTCTCTCGGGCGCGCGTCCCATCGGCCGCGACACCGGACTGGCCGAGATCGAGGCCGACGCGGAGAAGCTCTTGGGCGAACCTTCCGGTCCGCTCACCGGGAGCAGCCGCGAGCTGAACCTGCTCGAGGAGTGGGCCGACCACGTCGTCTCCTTCGTCGACGTCTCGACGTTGCGGCCGCTCAAGGTGGTGGCCGATACGGCGAACGGCATGGGCGGATTGGTGGTGCCCATCGTCTTCGAACGCCTCCCGTTCTCGGTCGACATCCTGTTCCCCGAGCTCGACGGCAACTTCCCCAATCACCCGGCCGATCCCATCCAGCCCGAGAACCTGGTCGCCTTGAAGGCGGCCGTTCTGGCCCAAGGCGCCGACATCGGTCTGGCCTTCGACGGCGACGCAGACCGCGTCTTCCTCATCGACGAGCGAGGCGAGGGGGTGTCGGGATCGCTGACCACCGCGCTGGTGGCCGCCTCCATGCTGACCAAGCACCCGGGCGAGACCGTCCTCTACAACTTGATCTGCTCGCACGTGGTGCCCGAGGTGGTCACCGAGATGGGCGGCACGCCGGTGCGCACCCGGGTGGGTCACTCCATCATCAAGCAGGTGATGGCCGAGACGGGTGCCGTGTTCGGCGGGGAGCACTCGGGCCACTACTACTACCGCGACAACTTTCGGGCCGACTCGGGCATCATCACCGCTCTGCTCGTTCTCGAACTGCTGAGCCAGAGCGCGCAGCCGCTCTCGGTCATGCTCGAGCCCTATCAGCGCTACACCGACTCGGGCGAGATCAACACCGAGGTGACGAGCCCCCTGGCCACGGTCGCGGCCATCGCCGAGCACGAGCGCGTCGCCGGCGCCTCCATCGACACGCTCGACGGGCTCACGGTCGAGCATGCCGACTGGTGGTACAACGTCCGCCCCTCCAACACCGAGCCCTTGTTGCGGCTCAACGTGGAGGCCAAGACCGAGGAAGCCTGCGCGGCGCACGTCGCCGAGGTGCGCGCGCTCATCGCCGACAACGCCACGCTGAAGGAAGGAGCCAACCCGTGAGCCTCGATCCGCTGCTGCTCGACATCCTGGCCTGCCCGATCGACAAGGGTCCGCTGCTGTGGTTCGAGGACGAGGACGTCCTCTACAACCCGCGCCTGCAAAAGAGCTACGCCGTCACCGACGGAGTACCGGTGCTGTTGGTGGACGAGGCGGCCGACGTGGGCGAGGCCGAACACGAACGCTTGAGCGCCAAGGCCGAGAGGGACGGCGTGCGCGCCACCGGTCCCGCCGAGGGGTGAGCCCCCGGCCCGACCTCGACACGCTCGGCGTCTGGGAAGAGGCGGCCTCGCTCCCCGAGCAACTCGTCGACGCGCTCGACCTGAGCCGCGTCTCGGCGGGCAAGTCCCCCCTGGCGGCGTATGCCAGTCGATCCGTCGTCGCCGTCGGGGTTGGCGTCGCCGCCTCGGCCTGTGATGCCGTCGCCGCCCTGACCGCGTCCTCTCTCTCGGTTCCGCTCACCATTCGGCACGACGCCCAGCTCCCGGACTTTGTGGACGGCTACACGCTCGTCCTCGCTCTCTCCTCGACGCCAGAGTGCGCCGAGACCGACGCCGCGGTCCGCTCGGCTCTCGCCCTGGGCGCCCACGTGCTGACCATCGGCCCCGAACGGAACGACGCCGCGCCCTCCGGCGTCGTCTCGGAATCGGGCGGGCACGGAGTCTGGTGGCCGGCCGCCTCGGGTGCGACGTCGGGCCGGTCGAGCCTGCCGAGTCTCGTCGTCCCGGCGCTGGTGGCGCTCGATCGCCTTGGCCTGAGCCGCGAGTGGGAGCCGGATCTGGCCGCCGCGTCAGCCGCCTTGGCACCCCGTCGCGACGCCTTCGTCGCGCCCGGCGGGTTGCCCGAAGAGCTGGCTCGCCACATCGGGCGCACCTTCCCGCTCGTCTACGGGTCGTCGGGCGTCGGCGCCGTGGCCGCTCGGTGGTGGAAGGACGAGGTGAACCGCAACGCCAAGTCCCCCGCCTTCGCGGCCGAGCTGCCGAACCTGGCCTACGGCGAGCTGGCCGGCTGGGGTCAGAGCGGCGACGTGACGCGTCAGATGCTCACACTCGTCCAACTGCGCCACGGCGGGGAGAGCCAACGAACCGCCGATCTCTTC
This sequence comes from uncultured Acidimicrobiaceae bacterium, assembly GCA_963726855.1. Taxonomy (GTDB): domain Bacteria; phylum Actinomycetota; class Acidimicrobiia; order Acidimicrobiales; family RAAP-2; genus Bog-473. Next base: position 17,059 of record CAVSEB010000031.1, on the reverse strand, counting down.
GCCGCCGTGACGGCGGCCACCGACGAGGTGATGGCCGACGTGCTCGAGGTCGAGTCGACTGCAGCCGACGACCTCACCCGTTTCTTCGACCTGGCCCTGGTGGGCCAGCTGGTCTCGTTGCACCTGGCGGCCCAGGAAGGCGTGGACCCGGGGCCCACTCCGGCCATCGACGACGCGCAGGCCGGCACCGCGCTGCCGTAGACGGGACCAACCCGGGCCGGCGGCACGGGATTCTGCGAGGAGCCGGTCAGTTCAGCTGAGACGCTCCACGATCATGGCCATGCCCTGCCCACCGCCGACGCACATGGACTCGAGACCGATGGTCTTGCCCGTGTCCTCGAGCGCGTTGAGCAATGTGGTCATGATGCGCGCGCCGGTCTGACCGAAGGGGTGGCCCAGTGCGATGGCGCCGCCCTTCACGTTGAGCTTGTCCCAGCTGATCCCGAGGTGCTTGGCCGACGGCACCACCTGGGCCGCGAAGGCCTCGTTGATCTCGACCAGGTCGATGTCGTCGATCGACAGGTTGGCCCGCTTGAGCACCTGGCGGCAGGCCTCGATCGGTCCCAGTCCCATGATCTCGGGATTGAGGCCCGTCACGCCGCTGGCGACGATCCGGGCCAGCGGGGTGATGCCCAGCTGCTTGGCCTTGGTGTCGCTCATCACGATCACCGCGGCGGCGCCGTCGTTGAGCGGGCAGGCGTTGCCCGCGGTGACCGTGCCGCCCTCGCGGAAGACGGGCTTGAGTTGAGACAAGCCCTCGAGGGTGGTGTTGGCCCGGGGCCCGTCGTCCTTGGTGACCACCGTGCCGTCGGCCAGCGTCACCGGGATGATCTCGCGCTCGAAGAAGCCGTTTTGCTGTGACTCGACGGCCCGGGTCTGCGAGAGCAGCGCGAACTCGTCCATCTCCTCGCGGGTCACCTTCTCGTACTCGGCCACGTTCTCGGCCGTCTGCCCCATGGCGATGTACACATCCGGCAGGCCCTTGGGCGGGGTCCACGGCTCGGTCTCTTTGGGCGTACGCGCCGTCGTGCGCGCCTCGGCATCGGTGAAGAGCGTGTTGTGCGGACCGGTGTCGGACGCGCCGTACATGTAGCGGCTGACCGTTTCCACGCCGGCGGCCACGAAGACGTCACCCTCGCCGGCCTTGATGGCGTGGGCGGCCATGCGGATCCCCTGGAGCGAGGAGGAGCAGTAGCGATTCACCGTCACGCCCGGTGCGTCCTCGAGCCCGGCCAGGATGGCGGCGACGCGTGCCATGTTGTAGCCCGACTCACCCGCCGGCTGGGCGCAGCCGAGGATCACGTCCTCCACGTCGGAGGGGTTGATCTGGGGCACCTTCTCGAGCACCGTCTTGATGACGAGGGCGCTCAGGTCGTCGGGCCGGCAGTCGACCAGAGAGCCCTTGTTGGCCCGGCCGATCGGGGTACGGCCGGTGGCGACGATGACGGCTTCAGGCATGGTGACTGCTCCTCACTTCGGTCGTTCGTCCCGGGAGATCCTCCCCGAGGCGGACTGCAGGTTACTCGTCGGTACAGAAGGCCCCATCGGGGGCGCATTGGCCGCTCGGACAGGTCGGACTGTAACGTGTTCTCGCGCGCCGAGCCCCTGGTGGGGACAGGCGACGATGCGCCGTTGACGTGGGGCCACGCAGCCGCGCGAGTCGGGAGGGACACATGGAGATTGCCTACACCGAGGAGCAGCAGGCACTAAAGGCCGAGCTGCGTTCCTACTACCAGAACCTGCTCACGCCGGAGCTCGAAGAGGACCTCTCCCACGCCAACGGCGTGGGACCCGTGGTGCGCAAGGTGGTCAAGCAGATGGGCAGCGACGGCTGGCTCGGTATCGGCTGGCCCACCGAATGGGGCGGCCAGGGGCGCTCGGCCATCGAGCAGTTCATCTTCTTCGACGAGTCGATGCGCAGCGGAGCACCCGTCCCGATGCTCACCATCAACACGGTGGGCCCGACCATCATGAACTTCGGGACCCAGGAGCAGAAGGAGTTCTTCCTCCCCAAGATCCTGGCCGGCGAGATCCACTTCTGCATCGGCTACACCGAGCCCAACGCCGGCACCGACCTGGCCTCGCTGACCACCCGCGCCGTGCGCGACGGCGAGGAGTACGTGATCAACGGCGCCAAGATCTTCACCAGCCTCGCCGGTGACGCCGATTACATCTGGCTGGCCACCCGGACCGATCCCAACGTGGCCAAGCACAAGGGCATCTCGATGTTCCTGATCCCCATGGACACGCCCGGCATCCGGGTGGTGCCCATGAAGCTGCTGGGCGATCACAACATCAACTACACCTTCTACGAGGACGTGCGGGTGCCCGCCACGGCACTGGTGGGCGGCGAGAACCAGGGCTGGAACCTCATCACCAACCAGCTCAACCACGAGCGGGTCACGCTGTGCGCACCCGGCATCATCGAGCGGGTGTTGGGCGACGTACGTGCCTGGGCCCAGGACACGAAGTTGCCCGACGGCCGACGCGTGGTCGACCAGGAGTGGGTCCAGGAGCACCTGGCCCGGGTGCACGCCGAGCTCGAATTCCTCCGCCTCATCAACTGGAAGGTGGCGTGGCAGGCCACCCAGGGTCACCTCGACGTGGCGGACGCGTCGAGCATCAAGGTGTTCGGCACCGAGTTCTACCTGCGGGCCTTCCGCTCGCTGATGGAGATCATCGGACAGGCCGGCTACCTGACCCGGGGCTCACCGGCTGCGGTGGTCGCCGGGCGCCTCGAGATGTACGCCCGCTCCATGATCATCCTCACCTTCGGCGGCGGGACCAACGAGATCCAGCGGGACCTCATCGCCATGTTCGGGCTCGGCATGCCGCGCTCGCTGCGCTGAGCCGGACGGAACCAGGAGAACTCCAATGGACTTCAACTACAGCGAAGAGCAAGACGCCGTCCGCGAGCTGGCCGGACAGATCTTCAGTGAGCGCGCCACCCACGAATCGCTCAAGGAGATCGAGGCGGCGGCCGGCCCCGAGGGCCCGATCGACCGTGACCTCTGGCGGGAGTTGGCCAACGCCGGCCTGCTCGGCATCAGCCTGGGCGAGGACGTCGGCGGCGCGGGCCTCGACTTCGTCGCCGCCTGCCTTGTCATCGAGGCGGCCGGGCGCACCGCGGCCTACGTGCCCGTGGTCGAGACGATGGTCTACGGCGCCCTGCCGATCGATCGGTTCGGCACCGAGGCCCAGCGCAAGAGCTGGCTCAGCGGCGTGGCCAGTGGCGAGACGATCCTCACCGCGGCCATGGCCGAGCTGGTGGGCGAGGTCATCGTGCCCGGCGGCACGGCACCGGCCACCACGGCCACGGAGCAGGCCGACGGGTCGTGGGTGCTCTCGGGAACCAAGGCGTGCGTGCCGGCGGCACTGGTGGCCGACGCCATCCTGGTCCCGGCCACGTGCACCGCGGCGAACGGATCGAGCGCGGGCGTCGGCGTCTTCATCGTCGACCCCGGCGCACCCGGGCGTCACGCTGACCCGCCAGAGCACGACGACCGGGCGGCCCGAGGCCATCGTCGAGCTCGCGGACGTCTCCGTCGGCGGCCGACCGCCGTCTGGGCGACGGCGCCGACGGGGCGGCCATCGTCACCGCCATCACCGAGTTCGCCACCGCTGCGCTTTGCATCATGGAGGCCGGGGTCTGTGCCACGGCACTGGACCTCACGGCCGAGTACACCAAGACGCGGGTGCAGTTCGAGAAGCCGATCGCCACCTTCCAAGCCGTCGGTCAGCGCGCGGCCGACGCCTACGTCGATACGGAGGCCATCCGCCTCACGGCCTGGCAAGCGGCGTCACGGCTGGCCGCGGGCCTGCCGGCGACGGCCGAGGTCGCGGTGGCCAAGTACTGGGCGGCCGAAGGTGGTCAGCGCGTCGTGCACGCCGCCTCGCACCTCCACGGCGGCGTGGGTGTCGACCGCGACTACCCGCTGCACCGCTATTTCCTCCTGACCGAGCAGATCGAGCTCACGCTGGGTGGTGCGGGCGACAGCCTGCGCCGGCTGGGCAAGATCCTGGCCGACGAACCAGTCTGAGCCGACCGTCTGAACCGAGCGTCAGGACCCGGGTGTCGAGAGCCCGAGTCCGTAGCCGGCCAGAAAAAGCCCGGCTTCGGCGTGGCGCGGATAACCGTCGGCGAGACGGTGGAACGCCGCCGAGTGGTTGTGGTGCGTGAGGTGGGCCACTTCGTGGACCAAGACCGAGTCGAGCACCCAGCCCGGCACGACGCGCAACCGATGCGAGATGCGGATGTCGCCGGAATACCAGGAGCACGAGCCCCAGCGAGCTGACTGGTTGGTGACCCAGCGCACCGAGGCGGGACGCGCCCCGACCAGGTAGCGCTCGCTCAGCACGACGGCGCGTTCGAGTAGCTGGTCGTCGCCGTGCACCGACTGCAACCGGTGCCGAGTCATGAGGCGCTCGACGAGCCAATCGGTCGTCTTGCGGCGCGCCTCGAGGTTGAGGTGGGCCGGCAGGGAGACCACGATCTTCCCGCCCACCCATTTCGCCTCGGACGTCTTGCGGCGTCGGGTGCTTACCCGCACCTCGACCTCGGGCAGGGAGGAGATGACCGGATCGACTGTCTGCTGTGGCGGGTCGATCGGTTCTGCCGGATCGACCATGTCCCAAGCAGCCGGTCGTTCCTCGGGATCGTCGCCGAAGAGTGGCACGGGGTCGAAGAGAGTCACGCCCGGCATTGTGGCGCAGCCGTGTGACCCGCTCGTGAATGCCTGGTCAGGCACCAAGCCGGGGCCATCGGTCCGCACGTGCGGGCACGGCCGCGTGCATCTCGACCGGACGGAGTGACGATCCCTCTGTCTGGAAGAGGATAGGGATACCCTTTTTTGGTGACGACGACTCCCGCGTACCCACCCGTTGGCTTCCCGCTCCAGCTCGATCTCCAAGCGCCCGACACGATCGCCCGGTGGCGTCCCCTCGTTCATTGGTTGCTGGCGATACCTCAGCTCATCGTCCTCTATGGGCTGGGGATCGTTCAGAACGTCATCTTGTTCCTGTCCTTCTTCGCCATCTTGTTCACCGGACGGATGCCCGACAGCTTCTTCAATTTCATGGCGATGACGCACCGGTACCAGTGGCGGGTGGCGACCTACACCCTCTTCATGCGCGAGCCCTACCCGCCGTTCGAATTCCCGACGGTGGGGCCGGATCCGGGGGACGACCCCGCCCACTTGTCGTTCGAGCCGTCACCCCACCTGAACCGAGGCCTCATCTTCGTGAAGTGGTTGCTGGCCATTCCCCATTACTTCGTACTCATCTTCCTCTTCATCGCGGTCTATGTGGTCGTGATCATCGGGTTCTTCGCCGTCTTGATCACCGGCAGGTGGCCTGAGAGTCTGCGCACGTTCGTCATCGGAGTGATCCGCTGGGCCAACCGGGTCAGCATGTACATCTACCTGATGACGGACACCTACCCGCCCTTCAGCCTCGACTGAGGGGACTGTGCGAGCCAGGATTTCGTCGTCGGACCCGGACGAGGCGACGACGACGGATTGCATAATCAGAACGTCGCTCCGAGACCGAGACCGAGACCAGCGGCGGAATCGCCTGCGCTGGCCCCGACTCGGTGCGGACCTTGGCGGAGAAACGTCGTCGCCTCCACCTTCACGGCGCCGTGGGCGATGATGCGACGGCCCGTTGGCGCCGTTCTCCTCCTTGATCGACCGGGTCGGGCCGTCAGCGTCAGCCCCGGCCCCGGCGGACTCCTGACCGATCGCTGAAAATCAGCAACCGGAGCTGAAGGCACCCGGTCTTGGCCTCGGGCGCAACCGGTCCCACGTACACCAGGTTCGAGGAATCACCAGGTCAGCGGCCGATAGTCTCACGGTCGTGGGCAGCGCTGAGGGCGAGATCACGACACCATGCGGTTCCTGATCCTGGGCCCACTTCAGGTGTTCGACTCCGAGGGCCAGCCCATCGCGGTCCGCGGGCGCGTCGACCGGGTGATCCTGGCGGCGCTGCTGCTCGAGCCTGGCCGCGTCGTCTCCCGCGACCGCCTGATCGAGGCCGTGTGGGGTGACGACCCACCCGAGACGGCGCCCAACGCGATCCAGGTGCACATCTCGAAGCTGCGCAAACTGCTCGGCGACGCCGGCGGCTCCGGAGAACGTGCTCCGCACCAGGGCACCGGGCTATGTCCTGGAGCTCTCGCCCGGAGAGCTGGACTCCATGGAGTTCGAACGGCTCGCCGTCGCGCCCGGCCCCACGCGAAACCCCGGCTGCCGTCGCCGCCCGACTGACCCAAGCCCTCCGCCTCTGGCGAGGTCCGGTCCTCGACGGCATGGAGGTCGGTACGTTCGGCCAATCGGATGTGACCAAGTTGGAGGAGCTGCGGATCTCGGCGCTGGAACAGAGGATCGACGCCGACCTTGCCTTGGGTCGCCATCGGGAGGTCACCGGCGAGCTGGAGGCGCTGGTCAAGACGTATCCCTTGCGCGAGTCCCTTCGCGGCCAGCTCATGGTGGCGTTGTACCGCTCGGGTCGCCAGGCTGATGCGCTGGCCGCCTACCGCGACGCGTGCCGGCTCTTGACCGAGGAGCTTGGCATCGACCCTGGTCAGCCGTTGCAAGCGTTGGAGCTGGCCATCCTCGATCAGTCACCGGAGCTCGACCTCACCGTTCCCGGTCCGCCCGTCGTCGCCGCCGACACGGCGACATTCGCGCCGACCGCGGCCGGCACGCCGCTCCCGGCGCGCCTGGCGGCCCAACCTTCGATGGGATTGATCGGTCGGACTGAGGAACTGCAGGCGATGGCCGAGGCGCACAAGAGAGTGGTCGCCGAAGGCGGCAGGGCGGTCGTCCTCGTCGTTGGCGAGGCCGGCTTGGGCAAGACGACCGTGACCGCAGCGGCCGCCCGCGCCGCGTTCGACGAGGGGTCACTCGTGATCTTCGGGCGCTGCGAGGAAGAACTCGCAAGCCCCTACCGCTACTTCGCCGAGGCCTTGGAGCACTTCGTGGCCCACGCCACCGACGAGCAGCTGGCGAGGCACGTCCTGCCGGTTGCGCCGGACCTGGCGCGTCTGGTGCCATCGGTCTCGAGACGGTTGCCGGGCCTTCCCGCGACGAAGGGCACCGACATGGACACGGAGCGCTACCTGCTCTTTGCCGCCGTTGCCGGTCTCGTCGCGGACGTGGCGCAGGTCCAACCCGTCGTTCTCGTGCTCGACGACCTGCAGTGGGCCGACAAAGGGAGCCTGTTGTTGTTGCGCCATTTGGCCGGGGCCGAACAGATCTCACGGCTGTTGATCCTTGCCACGTACCGCGACAGCGAGCTCAGGCACGCCGAAGCGCTGCGAGACACGCTCGGGGCACTGCGGCGCCAGAGCGGGGTGCAGCGAATTGAGCTCAGAGGCCTGAACGACCACGAGGTGGTGTCGTACTTCGAGGCAGCGTCGGGCCAGACACTCGACCAGGATGGTCTGGACCTGGCCCACGCGGTGTACCGCGAGACCGATGGGAATCCCTTCTTCGTGGGAGAGGTGTTGCGCCATCTCGCAGAGAGCGGCGCCATACGCCGTGACGCCGAAGGGCGCTGGGTGGCCGGGACCGGGCTCGACATCACGGTGCTGCCAGACAGCGTGCGCGAGGTGGTCGGCGGGCGCGTCGTCCGTCTGGGACAGGAAGCCGAACGGGTGCTGGCCATCGCCGCCGTGATCGGCCGAGAGTTCGATCTCGATCTGTTGGCCCGGGCGACGGGGGCTTCCGAAGACGATGTGCTCGACATTCTCGACGGCGCGGTAGGAGCCGCCCTGGTGAGCGAGTTCGCAGAGGCACCGGGCCGTTTCCAGTTCACCCACGGCCTGATTCAACACACTCTCTACGAGGATCTGAGGCCGACGCGCCGGGCCCGAGCCCATCGCCAAGTGGCCGAGGCGCTCGAAGCCGGCGGCTGGGCGGGCATGTCCGGTGTGGACGTGGGCCAGCTTGCCCGGCACTGGGTCGCCGCGATTCAGCCGAGTGACTTGACTAAGGCGATCACCTACTCCCAGCGCGCCGGCGATGCAGCGCTGGCGGCGCTCGCGCCGGCGGACGCCGTGCGCTACTACACGCAGGCGTTGGAGCTGAGCGCGCAGGGGCCGAACGCGGACCCCGTCCTCGAGCTGGACTTGACCACCGGTCTGGGAACGGCGCTGCGACAATCGGGCGATTCCGGCTTTCGCGACATGCTGCTCGGGGCCTCTCGTCGGGCCGCCGCGCTCGGCGATACGGATCGTCTGGTCGCCGCTGTCCTGACCAACAATCGCGGCACCTTCAGCACGGTGAGCACCATCGACGAGGACAAGGTCGAGATGCTCGAGACAGCGCTCGACCGCCTGCAGTCCGACGACGTCCGCCGAGCCCTGGTCCTCGCCACTCTCTGCACCGAGCTGACCGTGGGCAGCTCGCTCGAGCGCCGTGAGGCTCTGGCCGACGAGGCATTGGCCATCGTCCGGCGACAGGGCGACGACGCGTCGGTGGCCAGGGTGATCAACCAGGTCCTGCTGCCGCTGTCGATCCCACATTTGCTCGATCTGTCGACGGCGCGCGCCGAGGAGGGCTTGGCCCGGGCGGAGTCGGTGGGCGACCCCATGTTGCTGTGCACCGCGGCCAGCGGACGGCGCCTCATCGCCGGCTCGGCCGGGGACATCGAGGAAATGGATCGCTGTTTCGAGGTCAAGGCCAGGCTGGTCGAGCAGCTCGATCTGCCCTTCCTCAGCTGGGTGCACACGATGCAGCGCGCCACCCGGATGCTCGTGGACGGCGACTCCGATGCCGGCGAGCAGCTGGCCCAACAGGCCATGCAGCTCGGCTCGGATGGAGGACAGCCCGATGTGGTCACCGCCTTCGGGACGCAACAGATCATGGTGCAGCTTCTGCGTGGCACCCTGGGGACCCTGGTCCCGCTCATCGAGCAGGTAGTCAGCGAGAACCCGTCTTTTCCGGTCTTCACCGCCGTCCTGGCGTTGGCCCACTCCGACGCCGATCGGTTCGATGAGGCGAGGCGCGTGCTCGACGGTTTCGCCGGCTCGGGCTTTCGGCTCCCACTCGACGTGGCGTGGCTGACGGCGATGATCGCCTGCGCCGAGGCGGCGGCCGCCTGTGGCGACCCTCGCTACGCGCAGCCCTTGCTCGAGCAGCTGGCGCCCTTCGCCGACCAGTGGCTCTGCACCGACGTGTCGGCCTCGGGCCCGGTGAGCCGGACCGTCGGCGATCTGCTGACGAACCTCGGCCGCTACGACGAGGCGGAGAGGCAGTTCGCATCGGCACTCGCGTCGAGCGCGAAGGCGGACGCCACGTTCTTCATGGCCCAGACCGACCACTCCTGGGGGCGCATGCTGGCCCAGCGCGACGCACCGGGGGATCGGGACAGGGCCCACGACCTCCTCACTCGAGCTCGCACGGTCGCAGCCGGGCGCGGGTACGGCACGGTCGAGAGGCGTGCCGCAGCGGCCCTCCAACGCCTCGGCGTCTGACGCGCCGGGCGCAGCCGTCTAGCCGAGGACCAGCTCGGCCATGGTGCGCAGCGTCGCCACGTCACCGTTGACCAGCAACGTGGTGGCCCGCGACGCCCGCCAGGCCTCCAGGTCGTCGCGAATCTTCTCGGCCGGTCCGATGAGCGAGATCTCCTCGACGAGCGAGGTGGGGACGGCGGCGGCGGCATCGTCCTTGCGGCCGTCGAGGTAGGCGTCCTGGATTTTGGTGGCCGCCTCCTCGTACCCCATGCGGGCGAACACGTCGAAGTGGAAGTTCATCTCCTTGGCCCCCATGCCGCCGATGTAGAGGGCGAGATACGGCCGGAAGCCGTCGGCCGCCGCGTCCACGTCGTCGGAGATCACGGTCGGCGCCATGGCCAGCACCTCGAAGTCCTCGGCCGAGTGGCGGGCGCCCGGGCGGGCGTGGCCCTCGTCGAGCGACGCCTCGAAGGCCGACATGGCGCGGGGCGAGAAGAAGATGGGGAACCACCCGTCGGCAATCTCCGCCGCCAGCGCGATGTTCTTCGGGCCCTCGGCCCCGAGGATGATCGGGATGTCGGGCCGCAGCGCGTGCACGATCGACTTGAGCGGTTTGCCCAGGCCCGTCCCGCCCGGATAGGGCAGCGGGTAATGCGGGCCGTCGTTGGTCACTGGCTTCTCGCGCCGCCACACCTGGCGCACGATGTCGACGTACTCGCGGGTGCGGGCCAGCGGGGCCGGGAACGGCTGGCCGTACCAGCCCTCGACCACCTGGGGCCCCGACACGCCGAGGCCGAGCACGAAGCGCCCGTTCGAGAGGTGGTCCATGGTCTGCGCCGCCATGGCCATGGCGGTGGGCGTGCGGGCCGAGAGCTGGCACAGGGACGTGCCGAGGCGGACCTTCTCAGTGCGCGACCCCCACCAGGCCAGCGGGGTGAGAGCGTCGGAACCGTAGGACTCCGCCGTCCAGACGGAGTCGTAGCCGAGGCGGTCGGCTTCCTCGACGAGCTCCACCGCATGGGCCGGCGGGCCCGAGCCCCAGTAGCCGAGTTGCAGTCCGATCTTCATCGTCTTCATCGACGGGCTCCCTCTGCTCAGAACTTCGACACGATTTCGTCGGCGAACCAGCGCACGGCGGCGAGCCGGGCGTTGAGCGCCTGCTCCTCGGGCATGTCCGGAGTCACGGGCACACCCATCCAGGGCGCGCAGACGAAGTCGGTCACCCCCGCATCGACGAAGCGTTGGTACAGGTCGACACTCGGGCGTTCGTTGATGGAGAGGTAGATGGCGAAGTCCTCGTCGGTCCTCCGCCCGGCCTTCTCGAGTGCCTCCCGGAGATCTCCGAGATGCTCCCAGGCCTCCTCTTCGCTGTAGGCGCCGGCCGCGATCCATCCGTCGCACAGCGCGGCCGTGCGTCGGAGGGCGACGGGGGAGTGCCCGCCCCCGATGATGGGCACCGGGGCCGACGGTGAAGGCTCCATCTGGCACTCGGGCACGTCGTAGTAGTTGCCGTGGAACTCGACGTAACCGGGGCGCCACAGGGCGCGCAAGGCGGTGATCATCTCGTCGAGGCGCTTGCCCCGGGTGTCGAAGTCCTGCCCGGTCTGGTCGAACTCCTCCTTGCTCCAGCCGACGCCCACGCCAAGGCGCAGGCGGTCGTCGGAGAGCACGGCCGCGGTCGCCGTCGTCTTGGCCACCGTCATGAGATCGCGCAGCGGGGCGATGTAGATGCCGGTCGTGAAGACGAGCTGATCGGTCAGGGAAGCCAGAGCCGAGATAACGCACATCGGATCGGGCCAGGCCGTCTCGTCCTCCCAGCCCGGATGGCCGTCCTCGCGCTTCGAGTAGGTGTAGCGCGACTCGCGACTGCGGGGATTGAAGACGTGGTCCGACACGTAGATGCCGCCGTAGCCGAGTTCCTCGCTCAGCAAGGCCAAGGGCACGATCTGGCGCGTGGGGAGGAAGGCCACCGATTGGTGGAAGCGCACGTCGCTGCCCAGGCGACCTCCGATGGTCTGTCCGGCGGTGTTTTTGGCAGCGCTCTTCGCACCGCCTCCCATCACGAATGACACGTCAGCCCGCCCTTGCGGGCAGGGGCGCGCCGCCGAGCGGGGCGGAGGGCGCGAAGGCGACCGGCAGGTGCTTGGTGCCGTTGATGAAGTTGGACTGGAGCCGCTGCACGTCGCCGTCCTGGCGTATGTCGGGAATGCGTTCGAGCAGCCGGTCGAACATCACCATGATCTCCATGCGGGCCAGGTTCGCCCCCAGGCAGAAGTGCGGGCCGCCGCCGCCGAACGCGATGTGGTTGTTGGGCGAGCGTGTGATGTCGAACGCGTCGGGCGTGTCGAAGGTGCCCTCGTCGCGGTTGGCGGAGGTGTGCCAGAACACCACCTTGTCGCCCTCTTGGATCTCCTGGCCGTGGAGCACGGTGTCGGTGGCGGCCGTGCGTCGGAAGTGCATGACCGGGGTCACGTAGCGCAACATCTCTTCGACCGCGCCGGGCAGGAGGGAGCGGTCGTCGCGCAACTTCTGCCACTGCTCGGGGTGGTCGAAGAAGGCGGCCATGGCGCCCGACATCAGGTTCCGGGTGGTCTCGTTGCCGGCCACGATCAGCAACATGAAGAAGAGGTCGAGCTCGAGCTCGTTCAGCTTCTCACCCTCCACCTCGGCCCCGATGAGCACCGAGACGAGGTCCTGCTTGGGGGCGAGCTTGCGGTTGTTGGCCAGCTCCTCGGCGTAGCTGAACACCTGCATGGCCGCCTCACCGGGATCGGCGCCGGGGATCTGGTACTCGGGATCCTCGGACCCGATCATGCGGTTGGACCAGTCGAAGACCATGCGGCGGTCCTCTTGCGGGACGCCCAGCAGTTCCGCGATGACGAGCAGGGGCAGCTCGGCCGAGATCTCCTCGACGAAGTCCGCCGTGCCGCGCTCGCACACCGCGTCGACGATGCCGTCGGCGTACCCGACGATCTGCTGCTCGAGGTCGCGCACCATCTTGGGGGTGAAGCCCTTGTTGACCAGGCGGCGGTAGCGCGTGTGCATCGTCGGGTCCATGTTGAGCATCATCAGCTGCTGCTGGGCCAGCTGGTCGTCATCCATCTCGCCGAAGAGCGAGCTCCGCCGGGCCGAGGAGAAGTGCTCCCAGTCGCGGTTAACGGTCACGCAGTCGTCGTAGCGGGTGACCGCCCAGAAGCCGCCCCGTGGAGCGATCGCCTCGGGGTGCCAGTAGACGGGTGCTTCGCGGCGGAGCTCGGCGAACCACTGGTGCGGCACACCGGCGACGAAGTTGCGCCCGTCGACGAGGTCGATCTCCTCGAGGCTCAAGGCCCCCCCTTTCCACACGCCGATGCCGCAAGGGCGGTGCCTGCGCTTTTGGACGTTTTTTAGAACGTGTGTCAGTGATCTTAGGCACGGTCACCCGGGCGGCGTCACGTGCCTCCCGCCGGGTCGGTCCCGCACGTGTGCGCAGTAGGGTCCCCAGGGCTGAAGCCCCGTCCACCGCGCGAGCGCAGGCGTCCGAACGCCGTGAGAGAGGGACGTATCCGACGTGACCTACTGCCTGGCCCTCCGCCTCCACGAAGGCATGCTCTTCCTGGCCGACACCCGCACCAATGCCGGCGTGGACGACGTGGGCACCTACCGCAAGATGCACGTGCTCGAGCCCGCGCCGGACCGGCTGTTCGTCATCGAGTCGGCGGGCAGCCTGGCCACCACCCAGCAGGTCCTGGACCGGATCGCCCACGACCTGGAGGCCGGCGACGCCACGGAGAGCCTGGCCACCGTGAGTCACCTCTTCGAGGCGGCCCTCTACCTCGGGCGCCTGGGCCGCGACGTGGCGGCGTCGCACCACCAGGCACTCAGCCAGGTCGGGGCCGACGGCACCGCCACCTTCATCCTTGGCGGCCACGTCGGGTCCGACGCACCCGACATCCTGCTCGTGTACCCCGAGGGCAACTACATCCGGGCGTCCGACGAGCGCCCCTTCCTCCAGATCGGCGAGAGCAAGTACGGCAAGTTCATGCTGGAGCTGGCGGTGGAGGCCCACGTCGACCTGGTCACCGCGGCCAAGATCGCCCTCGGCTCGATGCTGAGCACGGCGCGAGCCAACCTGTCGGTCGGGCCGCCCTACGACATCGGCTTCTACTTCAACGAGAGCCGGACGCTGAGCCAGTTCCGCATCGAGAGCGACTCGCCCCTCCTCGAGAAGTTGCGCCACGGCTGGGAGCAGCACCTGCTGCGCGGCATCGCGGACCTCCCGCCCATCACCCAGGACGACCTGACCGACTTCGACGACCTGACGTAGGCGCCACGATGGTGACGTGCCGGGGGCGATGCGCCCGATCGTCGGACAGGAAAGGCCAACGATGGAGAACGACAGCAGGGGAGTGGTCGGAGCCGGAGGTCCCGTGCTCCCGAGCATCTCGACCGGGAACCTGCCGGGCGACGCCGCGGTCCGGGCCGCCGTGTCGGAGGGTTACGAGCGCTTCCGCACCGACAATTCAGGGAAGGTGGCCGACTACATCCCCGCCTTGGCGAGCGCCTCGCCCGACGCGTTCGGTGTCTGCATCGCGGGCGTGCACGGTCGCTCCTTCGCCATCGGTGACGCCGAGGTGCCCTTCACGATCCAGAGCATCTCCAAGGTCTTCGTCTTCGCCCTCGTCTGCGACGCCCTGGGCCACGACGAGGCGAGGCGCAAGCTCGGGGTCAACAGCACGGGCCTGCCGTTCGACTCGGTGATGGGCATTGAGCTCAACGACGACCGCACCATGAATCCGATGGTCAATGCGGGCGCGCTCGCCACGGCCAGCCTGGTGCCGGGCGCCACCGTGAAGGACAAGTTCGCGCGCATCGTCGACACGCTTTCGTGTTTCGCCGGTCGCCGGCTCGACCTGGACGAGGAGGTCTACGAGTCCGAGGCCGCGACCAACGACCGCAACCGGGGCATCGCCCACCTGTTGCACGGGTACCAACGCCTGTACTGCGACCCCGACCTGGTGACCGACCTCTACACGCGCCAGTGCGCGTTGCGCGTCACGGCGCGCGACCTCGCGTTCATGGGCGCCACCCTGGCCGACGGCGGCATCAACCCGCTGACGGGGGAGCGGGCCGTCGCCCCGGGCTGCTGCCGGAGAGTGCTGGCGGTCCTGGCCACTGCAGGCCTCTACGAGCGGTCGGGCGACTGGCTCTACGACATCGGGCTCCCCGGCAAGAGCGGGGTCAGCGGCGGCCTGGTCACCGTGTCGCCGGGCAAGGGCGGGGTGGGGACCTACTCCCCACCGCTCGACGAGGCGGGTAACAGCGTGCGAGGCCAGCACATCACCACCTACCTGTCCGAGCACCTCGGGCTCAATCTCTTCGCCTCGAAGCCTCTGGCCGGGCCCCCCGCCCCGCCCGCCTCGTAGGCGTCGCCGCTCCACCTCACCCCACCCCATCCGTCTCGTTCGCCGCGTCTCACCCGCGTGCCGTGGGGGCGCTTCTCGCCCCCATCGCCCAGAGGGGGTTGACATCTGCCTAATCACAAGTAAATACTTGTACAACTAGTAACTTGTGAAACCAAGGAAGGGATGCAGATCATGTCCACGACACAAACCAAGGCAGAGACCAGGGACTTCGAGTCGGTCAAGACCTTCGAGGCCGCGCCCGGCACCGTGCTCGCCGCCCTCACGAGCGATGAGGCCATCTCGGGCTGGTGGGGAGTCACGGTGGGGACCCCCCGCCAGGGTCAGCGCTTCGAGGTCGGGTTCGGCAGCGAGAAAGGGATCGAGATGGAGGCCCTGGCCGACGGTCCCAGCCTGGTGGAGTGGTTCGTCCACGCCTCGCCGTTCACGCCCGAGTGGCACGGAACGACGATCGCGTTCGAGCTGACCGCCGCCGGCGAAGGGACCGAGCTGCGCTTCGCCCACAAGGGCCTCACGCCGCAACTCGAGTGCTTCGACATGTGCCACGAAGGTTGGACGCACTACCTGGCCAGCCTGGTCGACTACGTCGACCGGGGCGAAGGCGAGCCGTACCGCGGCGAGTGAGCGGACGGCGTCGCGGCGCTCCACGAGAATGGGGTCGTGATGCCCGCGCCCGAGGATCCGACGAGCCCCGCAGAACCAGACGCGGTCCTGCGGGCGCTCGCCGATCCGCACCGCCGCCAGATCATCCGGCTCGTTCGCGACGGCGAGCTTCCCGCCGGGCAGATCGCCACCCATTTCTCCCTCACCCAGCAAGCGGTCAGCCAACACCTGACCGTGCTCAAGCGCGCCGGCCTGCTCGACGAACGGCGCGACGGGACCCGCCGCCTCTACCGCTTCCGCGGGCAGTCGCTCGAGCCGGTGCGCGAGCTGCTCGAGGAGTTCTGGCCCGACGCGCTGGACCGTCTCAAGTCGGCCGTCGAACATGACCATCCACAAGGAGCGACATGACCACGCCTTCCGCCTCTCAGACCCCGACGACGCCCGTTGTCGCCAGCGTGCGCATCGCAGCGCCGCCCGACGTCGTGTTTCCGTACTTCACCGATCCGGTTCTGGTCACGAAGTGGATCGCCCAGTCGGCCGAGCTCGATGCCAGGCCCGGTGGCCTCTTCCACATCGTCGTCGACGGCAATCCGGCCCGTGGCACCTTCGTCGAGGTGGACCCGCCGCGGCGGGTCGTCTTCACGTGGGGCATCGACGGCAACGAGCACCTGCCGCCGGGAACCAGCACGGTCGAGGTGCTGCTGGTCGCCGAGGGGGACGAGACGGTCGTCACCCTCACCCACCGGGACCTGCCCGAAGACTTCCGGCGCCCGCACCAGTCGGGGTGGAGCCAGTTCCTGGGTGAGCTGGGCACCGTCGCGACAGGCGCTGGCTGAGTGAGCCCGGCGGGCTGAGGTCCGGCCGCCGGGACGACGACGCGGACAGCGGGCGGCGGGTTGACCAGGGCAGCTCGAAAAGAGAACGTGTTACAGTTTTTCCCGGAGGCGGCCTTGACGCGCAGGGACCGCCGAAAGGTCCGCGAGGCTGCCCGACGATGTTTCTCGAAGAGAGTGCTGACCAGCGGCAACTGCGTACCGAGCTGCGCCGCTACTTCCAGGATCTGCTGTCCGACGAGGTGCGCGCCGGACTGGTCGAGGACGGCGACGGCGGCGACGCCTGGCGCGAGGTCGTCGGCCGGATCGGCAAGGACGGCTGGCTCGGCATCGGGTGGCCGAAGGAGTTCGGCGGCCAGGGTCGTCCGGCCACCGACCAGTTCATCTTCTTCGACGAGACGCGCCGCGCCGGCGCACCGTTCCCCTTCGTCACCATCAACACGGTCGGGCCGACCATCATGCGCTACGGCACCGAGGAGCAGAAGTCGTTCTTCCTCCCGAAGATCTTGGCCGGCGAGCTCCACTTCGCCATCGGGTACACCGAGCCGGAAGCGGGCACCGACCTGGCGTCGCTGCGTACCCGGGCCATACGCGACGGCGACGAGTACGTCGTGAACGGCGCCAAGATCTTCACCTCGGGAGCGGACATGGCGGACTACATCTGGTTGGCCGTGCGGACGGATCCCGATGTGCCCAAGCACAAAGGCATCTCCATCCTGTGCGTGCCGACGACGTCGCCCGGATTCGAGTGGTCCATCATCAACACC
>CAVSEB010000030.1:0-14260 GCA_963726855.1 uncultured Acidimicrobiaceae bacterium | reverse complement strand
GTAGCGGACGACCTCGCCGCCCCCAGTCGAGTGACCGATGTGCACGGCATCGTGAAGATCGAGATGTGCCGTCAGCGCGGCCAGATCGTCGGCGTAGTGGTCCATGTCGTGACCATCGCTCGTCTGTGACGAGCGCCCATGCCCGCGCCGGTCGTGGGCGATCACGCGGTACCCATGACCCAGAAAGAAGAGTAGCTGGGTGTCCCAGTCATCAGCGGAGAGCGGCCATCCATGACTGAAGACGATCGGTTGGCCCGATCCCCAGTCCTTGTAAAAGATCTCCGTGCCGTCGGTGGCGGTAATCGTGCTCACTCTCGGTTCCTCCTACCTCGTACTCAGGGTGTGTGCAGCTTTCGTTGACTCGATTCGCTCGAATTCTCAGCCTGCAGTTGCGCTGCTGTAGATGGTGTCACAACAGAGCGAGGCTTCCAAGAGCCGCTCTGACCGGGGCGGCACCCTCAACCCCACGCACAACGATCAAGGGGGTGACTCCCGGCCCCGCACCTCGCCGTGCCGCCGCCTTGAAGACCATCGGGGCAAACCACTCGATCTCGGCGAAACCGCCCAGGGTCGTCGTCGCCTCGTGGGCCCTGACCGGTGGAACCCTTGAAGGCCCTGACATCTCCGGGGGGTTGGTAGCCGGGCCAGTACTGACTGGCAGACCGTGCTCGCGGACGGGACCGCTCCGGCCGATCTTCGTTACACATGAGAGCGACCAGGGGATCGCTGCTCCCCGTGGGTCAAGGGGTAGGCCATGGCAGCGCCGATGTGCGTGTTCGCCTCGCTGGGGCGAGCACGTCGATGCCAGCGACTACACCTTTCGAGTGACCGCGCATGGGACCGGGGACCCGACATCGGTTGGGCGGCCGACAGCTGGAGGGGTGATCGACCAGACGTACCTCGTGCACATGACGCCGGACCCCAGGGCTCGCAGCTCCGGTGCATCGCTCTTCTCCTCCCCGGTAGCTTGGTCGACCTGTTCGGCTCGCACCCACCACCTTGGAGGTCACGATGCCCTGGTTTCCGGATTTCGTCGGTGCCGTCGAGCTGGCACGCCGTGACACCCAGATCGCCGGACGTGACGACCCGGTCGCGCAATACCTCCGGGCCTCGAACAGGGCGACAGTCACCTTCTCCGAGACGGTGTGGCCAGGACAGGTCGTGGTCAATGACCCCCTCGTGGGCGAAGTTCGGGGCCACAAGGAGTTGCGACACTTTGTCAGCCGCAACCAATCCTGGTTGGCGGAACACCATGCACGAACAGAGACCGTTGCCGCCACATACGTGTCGGCCAAAGAGCCGTTGTCGAGCTACTGGCCACCCTCGAACAGGATGGACAGATCGTCTCGTGGCCGATCGCCGTGGTCGCCGAGTCCCCCGACGAACGTTCGGTCGTGTTCCGCACCTACTGCAGCACGTGGCCACACGACGGACATCGCCACCTGCGGCCTCCCATCCTCGAATCCCGGAGCTCACGAGCCTGATGACGTCGTCGGCCGCTACCAGACGGCCTTGGACGCCGGCGACACCGACGGGATCGTGCGGACATTCCAGTCGGGACGGGTACTTTCGCGAACCTATCGGTCCCCAAGCCTGCACCGTGGGACGGACGAACTCCGAGCGTTCTTCCTCGAATACTTTCGCGGGGGCGGCCTCACGCTCGAGCTCGTGCGAGATCACCGACGACGGCCAGAGGTGCGCCGTGGAATACAACTGCGTCCGCTGGGGGTCACACGACATTCCGCCCCAGGCGGGCATTGCCATCTTCGAACGGGGGGCGGATGGGCTCCTGGCTGCGGTTCGGGTCTATGACGACATCGAGCCGCCCGCCGTACCATCCGACTCGCATCGACGGTGCCGCGGCGACTTCCTGACGCCGATCCCCTCCTCCGGATCTGGGCGATTCTCTGGCTGCAGCTCCTCCGCAGTGTGCTCCAATGGGCCTGGTGCGACAATCCGAACTGGACGACCGCCGAGGGAGGCCTTGATGAGTACGGTTGATGGACAGCATCGTGAGACAGGCAGGGCACGGGCACAGGAAATGTCGACCTGAAGCTCGAAGCGGTGGTCATCCCGGTCGCCGACGCCGACCGCTCAAAGGCGTTCTACGCCGGTCTCGGATGGAGGCTCGACGCCGACTTCTCCTTCGACAACGGCTTCCGCGTCGTCCAGTTCACGCCACCCGGCTCGCCCTGCTCCATCCAATTCGGCACCAAGATCACCGCGGCAGACACCCGGGTCGGCGCACGGCCTCTACCTGATCGTCTCCGACATCGACGCCGGGCGCGCCGAGCTCATGGAGCGAGGAGCCAAGGTGAGCGAGGTGTTCCACGCAGGAGCAGCCGGGGGCGCAACTCCAACCCGATGATACGAGTGGCCGCGTCAACGGCCCCGATCCGGACCACGCGAGCTACAACACCTTTGCCACGTTCGAGGATCCCGACGGCAACGACTGGCTGCTGCAGGAAATCACCGATCGCCTGCCCGGCCGCGTTGATCCCGACATCACTGCATTCAGTTCCGCCGGCGACCTGGCGGGCGCGTTGCGGCGCGCCGAAGCAGCCCACGGCGAGCACGAAAAGCGCATCGGCAAGGCCGACCCCGACTGGCCCGACTGGTACGCCACGTTCATGGTGGCGGAACAAGCAGGAACGGAGCTTCCCTCATGAGTGACTACGACGTGATTGTGCTCGGCGGTGGCGCGCCGGGTGAGCACTGCGCAGCCGCCATCGCAGCGCGAGGGAAGCGCGTGGCCGTCGTGGAGCGAGAACTTGTCGGCGGTGAATGCTCGTACTGGGCCTGCATCCCGTCGAAGACCCTTCTGCGTCCGGGCGAGGCGGTCGCGGGCGCCCGCGCGGTCGGTGCGCATGCCGAAGTCGACGTCGAGGCCGCGTTGGCCTGGCGGGACTTCATGGTGTCCAACTACTCCGACACCAGTCAGGAGCACTGGCTGGCCAGCCGCGGCATCGATCTGCTGCGGGGCTCCGGCCGCCTCGCCGGGACCGGCGTGGTCGAGGTCGACGACGTCCGCTACACGGCGCAGGACGTCGTCGTCGCGACCGGTGCCGATCCGTTCGTGCCGCCCGTCCCGGGCCTGCGCGAGCTCGACGGGATCTGGGGCACACGTGAGGCCACGAGCATGAAGGAGATCCCGCGCCGTCTGCTCGTCCTGGGCGGCGGAGCGGCAGGCGTCGAATTCGCGCAAGTCGTGCAGCGCCTCGGCGGCTCGGCGCTGATCATCGAGGGCGCTGACCGCCTGCTCCCACGGGAACCAGAGCCGCTCGGGAAGGCGCTCGGAGACGCACTCAGCCGAGACGGGATTGAGCTCGGACTCAACCGGCGGGCCGCGGCAGCGCGGCGAGAAGGAGATGAGTTTGTCCTGGCGTTCGACGACGGACCGGAGGTGCGCGGCGACCGGATTCTTGTGGCGACGGGCCGGCGTCCCCGGGTCACCGACATCGGCCTCGAATCGGTCGGCATCGCCGTGGACCCCAAGGGAATCCCCGTTGACGAGTATCTCCGTGTCGGTGAACGCCTGTGGGCGATCGGTGACGTCAACGGCATCTGGCCATTGACGCATGTCGGCGAATACGAGGGTGACGTCGTCGCCGCGAACATATCCGGCGATCTCCGTCCAGCGAACTACGAGGCTGTTCCGCGCGTGGTCTACACCGATCCACAGGCGGCAGCCGTTGGGGCCACGGAATCCGAATACAGCGCCACCGTGCCACTGTCAGAGGTGCCCAAGACTGCGACCTACACGCACGCCTACGCCGAGTCCAACGGATTCCTCACCCTGCTCAGCGACGGCACCCGTCTCACTGGTGCCTACGCGCTGGGACCCGAAGCAGGCGAGTGGCTGCAGCAAGCGACTGTGGCCATCCGGGCACGGGTCCCCCTCGCGGTTCTGATGGACACGATGCAACCGTTCCCCAGTTTCTCGGGAATCTACGACTCGGCCCTCAAAGAGCTGAGCATGGCGATCGCGGACATGCCGCCACCGGTGAGACCGATGGCGGCACAGATGTCCAATCTTTCGGAGTAGCGCTCGTCGACAACGCCCCGCGTCGTCAACCAGAACGACCTGGCGGGCCAGTCGCTCGTCTGCGTCGGCGCCCGAAGGCGGCTCTCGCCGGGCGCAACCAAGTGGGCACGGAGCCGGCGACGACCGCAGAAAACCGGGGGTCCCACGCCGGAGTCAGCACCCCGCCTCGCGTCTGCCTCGCACCCACGAGCTATCCGATGGACTGGCGAAGCCGGCTCGAGTGTCTCCGGTCGCGTCAGATCCCTGTCTGCTCAGCTCGGATCGGATCAGGGTCAGGGGTGTGCGGCATCAGCGCGTTCGGAGGAATGGTCCCGAATCGTCCAGCCTCGAAGTCCTCAACCGCCTGGCCGATTTCCGAGCGGGTGTTCATCACGAACGGCCCATAATGCTCAACCGGCTCCCTGATCGGTTGGCCTCCGAGAAGGAGGATTTCGAGCTGATCAGTTCCAGAGTCAAGGTTATCGTCCGCTCGGATCGCCACCCAGTCGCCCGGACCGAACGCCGTCAACTGGCCCGCCTGAACCGGCCTGCCCTCGCTCCCCACGCGTCCTGATCCGGCAAGCACGTAGACAAGCGCATTGAAGCTGGGGTCCCACGGCAACTCGAGCAGTGCCCCGGGGGAGAGACTCGCATGCATCAGCGTCATCGGTGTGTGCGTGGAACCAGGACCTTGGTGCTCACCAAGCTGGCCGGCAATGACGCGCACCAGGCTCCCCCCATCGGCGGTCGAGACGAGGGTCACCTGGTCAGCTTCGAGACCCTGGTACGCCGGAGGGATCATCTTCTCCCTTGCCGGCAGATTCACCCAGAGTTGGATCCCATGAAAGAGACCGCCAGAGACCACAAGTTCCTCGGGGGGCGTTTCAATGTGCAAGATCCCTCCGCCCGCAGTCATCCACTGGGTGGCCCCGTCGGTAATGAGTCCGCCGCCGCCTTGGGAGTCCTGGTGGGCAAAGGTGCCGTCGATCATGTACGTCACCGTCTCGAATCCCCGATGGGGATGCCACGGGGTTCCCTTGGGTTCGCCGGGCGCGTAGTTCACCTCGCCCATCTGGTCCATGTGGACGAACGGGTCGAGATCAGCGAGGCTCAGGCCGGCGAATGCCCGGCGCACCGGGAACCCCTCCCCCTCGAGACCGGCCGGCGCTGTGGTCACGGACCGTACGGTCCGTTCGTTCGCCGTCTCCCGGTCCAGAGCAGGCACTTTCGGCAACTTCGTCGGGTCATCTACGGTCACGGCCGGCATGGCGCCCTCCCATCGGTTCCATCTCTGTCAATTGCGAACTCAACTGACACCCTTCTCATGATCTCCATCTTGACGGAATCGCGCCAGCGTCGCCGAGCCAACGCCCTTGGCAGCTCCACATGTCTCTCCGTGCCTGCTCACCCTGGCTCGCCGCGATGACCGTTGCACTCTCCGGCGAGGGGCGATGGCCGGCGAGGTGTTGCGACCCGGAAGCGATGCCCGAGTCGGCCACATCACCCTCGACGATTGGTTCGCAGAGAACGCGCGCTCATAATCAGGAAGGATTCTTCTGCTCGCAACGGGTGAGGGCACACCTCGATGCTCCTGTCCTGCATGCTCTCATCGGCACAGAGCCTGGGCCCTCAACACGTTCCTCATGCGACTGACGAACTCTGCGCCCTGGACCGATCTCTGAATCAGGTCGAGCCGTCACGGACGGCTCTCGTCGAACGGACGCCTCTCCTTGCGGCTCACTCGCCGAGGACCCAGGCATTCGGACTCGCCAACGCCACAGCCTCGTGCGGACCCCACGAACCCCGCTCATAGGGAATTGGTTCCGGCTTGTTGCGCACGATTTCATCGGCCACTGTCCATACGTGTTCGAGCCCATCCGGTCGAGTGAAAAGCGAGCGGTCGCCGATCAGGACATCGTGGAGGAGCAGTGAGTATGCGGGGAGCGATGGCCCGCTGCTCGCCGATCCAAGGGGCAGCGCGGTTCTCCCCACCCCAAGGGTGACCCCCGGTCCTGGTGTCTTGACCACGAGCCCCAGATCGATCTCTCCGTCGCCGGACAACTCAAAGCCGAGAATGCTTCCACCGCCCGGTTGGCCCGGGAGCCCTGGAACTGCGTCCTTGAACACCACACTGACCCTCTGTCGACTCTCCACGAGGCACTTGCCCGTACGGAGGAGGAATGGCACTCCCGCCCAGCGTTCGTTGTCGACCCACAATCGAGCAGCGACGTACGTCTCGGTGCGTGAATCCGCTGGAACATCACCCGTGGCCCGGTACCCGTCGTACTGCCCGACCACGACGTCTGAGGCACGCAAAGGCCGAAAGCAGCCAATGACCGCCTCGCGCGCCTCCGCGAGGCAGTCAGGTTCGAGACAGTGCGGTGGTTCCATGGCGACCTCGCCGGCAACCTGGAACAGGTGGGTCACCAACATGTCAAGAATGGCCCCGGTCGCGTCATAGAAGTTTGCCCGCATCGCGACGTCGAGCGTCTCGGGCACGTCGATCTGCACGCTCTCGATATGAGAACGGTCCCAGGCACCGGCAAAGAGGCCGTTCGCGAACCGGATTACATGAATGTTCTGCGTCGCCTCCTTTCCGAGAAAATGATCGATCCGGTAGATCTGCGGTTCTTCGAACGTCGCATGAGCGATTTTGTCCAGTTGTCGAAATGAAGCCAGAGAAGTCCCGAACGGCTTCTCGTACACGACTCGGGAGCCCTCCGCGAGACCGTGTGCACCGATCGCTTCGGTTAATGGCCCGAACGCAGATGGCGGCACAGCCATGTAATGAATCAGCTGGAGATTCTCGCCCAGTTCTTTTTTCGTCCGAGCGAGCACGTCGAGAAGACTTCCGGGGTCGTCCACTCGAAAACCCCCTCCGGCAAAGAGAAAGCGATGACGCACCTCTTCCCACGGACCCTCCGACGGACGTGGTCCGAACTCTTCGAGAGCTTTTCGCACTTCTTCTTGGAATTCCTCATCGGTGCCCTCACCGCGACCCTCGGCAATGACCCGCCAGTCCCTGGGAAGAAGTCCGGCGATGACCAATCGATAGAAGGCGGGCAACACCAACCGGCGAGCCAGGTCTCCCGTGGCTCCGAAGAGCACGAAGATCGTCGATCTTGGAGTGATTCCGGTATTCGCCATGACTCCATGCCTTTCTGTTGAAGTGAGCGGTGCGAGGCCTCCGTGCCTACACCTGACGAGCAGTCTCAGCTGCTTGATCCTGGTGCCGCCGGCAACCTCCTAAGTTGAGCGAAGAAGCGCAACGGGAGTCGGGTCGACGCGCTTTCGTTGAAAGCACCCGAAGTGCTTCACACTGCTGATGGCGAGCAGCGACGAACCTCAATCGTCGTCCTCGGGGTGTTCTGGAGCAATGAGCAGTGGGTGTCGGGTATGCGACGCCAGGGTATGCGACACACTGCCAAGAAGGGTGCTGCGAAGGGCACCACGACCCCGTTGTCCGCAGACGATCAGGCCAGCTGAGATGTCGTCCGCTGTCTCCAAGACAGCCCTGGCAATTCCGTCGAAGGACTCTTTGATCATTGGGGAGGCCTTGTAACCGTGCTCGCTCGCCCGGAGCGCTCCCTCCTCTGCCACTGACCTTGCATAGGACTCCTCCTCAGCGTCGAGGTCCGCGCCACCGGTCGTGCTGCCGGCCGCGAAGGCGCCGGCAAGAGCCAAGCGCGTTGCAACGGTTTCCCACACCGTGAGTACAACGGCATCGACAGGTCGATCGATCATCGCTGCGGCGGCTCTCATCGCCACTCGCGATCCATCAGAACCATCGAAACAGAACAGAACGGGACCATTTTGGCTTCCTCCCGCCATGACAGTTGCTCCCTTCTCTGCGAGGTCTTGGACGTTAGCGAGGGGAAAGACTCGTCGCGGCCGATATCATTCCTGCCCGGTCCTTTCTCCGTCATCAAAAGGAGATCCGAGTTCGACTACTCGCCGATGCCGTAAAGGAGATCGTCGAGTGTTCGCCAACTCTCCTCTTCAAATCCGCCGGCAATGTAGGCGACGACGACGGTGACGTCGTCCGGGTCTCGCCCTACTACGGCAGTCCACTCGTCGTGATCACGCCGACTGACGAGGAGGCTCCGAGAGTCCAAATCGCTCGCGATCCGCTCCAGTTGTTCGGCTGATTCGACTTCCAATACGAAGGCTCGCAGGCCCCTGTGCCGAGCTCCTCTCAGAGGACTGCTCCCAAGGGCCCGCAACACAATGACCTGCGTTCTGTCGCTACCCGGAGCCCTCACCGCGGCGAGCTGCTCCTTTTGAGACAACAAGGTAAAACCGAATACCTCACGATAGAAGTCGATCGAACGCTTGAGGTCAGCCACGTTCACCACGACGGCTTGAAACTGCATCCTCTGCTCCAATTTCTCGGTCATACGGAGGGACCCTGTGAGGCCCCTAAACCCCGGCTGCACCTTCCACCCACGGTCGCCCAGGTCCGCTCGAATGCGTCCTACAGCTCGGTCTGCGGCGCCTCTTTCTGGGCCTTGATAGCGAAGTCGACCGAGCTAGTCCATGAGAACTCTTCGCCCATCCTCCACAGGCATCGACGACAACGACGTGCATAGATTGACTCGCGGCGACCTGAACAAGTCGGGGCCGGGTGAAGCCCGCAATGCACACTATCCCCAGTCAAGCGATGCTTCCGGAGACGTGACTCCCTCTCGACGCAACGGGGCGCAGACCCCGCCAATCGACACTTCACGGTCCTGCGGATCGTTGGCAGCCGAGATATTTAGGTGAGCGAGTAGATCAACACGTATGACGATGTTCTCAGCTCGTCGGTACGCACGATGGAGTTCGCGCCGGGTTCTGTGACTTCGCCGACTCTCTTCGGCGCGCCTGAGTGGCGACCCACCTTGGCGGAGCCGATGCCAGGCAGGAATATCGTCAAGGCCAGACATGAGACATGAGGAGCTTGCTCGGCGTCGCACGGTGTCCCTCCGGGAGGGCCGAGCTACTCCAGACGGCCACGATTCATCAATCCGGCCTTCAGCGATCCGTTACGGCAGCTTCCACTCGATCAGCCGGGCACAGGTATCTCGTACCAGAACCCACCGTTCAAATTGATATTGTTGCCCGTCGCCTGACCGGGAGCAGAGTCCCCGATGTAGGTGTAGAGCGGATGGCCGTCGTAGGTGACCTGGATCGTGCCACCAGTTCGTTCGATCGTTCCGAGCTTGCCCGCCACGCCAGGACCGGCGACCGGTCTACCGGTCAGCGGCGGCCAGTAAGCCGCACACGTGCCATAGCAGGTGGACTTGCTTGGCGTGTCGGGCGCGAATCGATACAACGTGAAGCCACGAGCATTCGTCAGCACCGAGACGCCATGGATCTGCCTGACCGCGAGCTCAGCGTTCGAGGACACGGTGCTCGTGGAGGCGGGTCCCCCTGCCGCGAGCGAAATACCCAGCACCGCCAGAATGACCAGGATGAACGCCGTCACCGCCCACCGACCGGCCCGTATGTGTGGTTGGAGTCGGTCCACAATTCCGTCGTGAGTCTCCTGCGCGGAGGGTTGACTCTCAGGGAATGGACGGAGGGCGTATGCGCCGAGTACGGCGACCGTCGCGACCTCGATTACTCCGGCGACGATACCTGCAGTGGTACGGATCTCTCGAAATCCAAAGAGGCTGATGCGCAACGACAACAAGTACCCGCCCAGGGTTGCGATCGCGAACCCAGCGCCCGCTGCCGCAACCAGGCGGCTGGTCGTCACGAGCATGGTCGCGCCGAGGCCAAACGCCGCAATCACCTGGAGCAGGAACAGCCAGCCGATCGTCGGGATCGTCCGGTAACCCGTGAGGTACAAGTCGAGATGGATTGCACCGGTTGCGAAGAGCAGCCCGGCTCCGATGAGCCGCATCGCGAGCCACAGACGAGTCGAGCCTGGCTCAGCATCATTCTCCCCACTGATCGAACTCCACGCCATGGGCTACCAGACCCCGGGGATGAGTCTCCACCGCACCCGGTTGCGATAGGCGCGGTACTCGTTGTTCGTCGCGAGCAAGCGGTCCTCGACCACCGCGCGGCCGACATTGCAACCAGATGCGACCAACATCACGAGTGCGTTGCGTAGCGAAATGCTCTGCAGCACGTAGCCAAGCTGAAGGAGGAGGTAGGAAGCGTAAATCGGATGGCGCACGACGGCGTAAGGGCCCCTTCGTACGAGCCCTCGATCTGCGGCAACGAACCCGAATGACCGGCCCAGAGCCAGGAATGAAGCCACACAGATCGTGAGACCGACCAGTTGAAGGATCAGCCCGCTCGTGATGCCCCATTGGGGATGGGCCCCAACGGGACGGAACAAGACGCCTCCGAACGTTCCTCCAAACGCAAGGATCCAATCACCCCACCGCCGGCTCACGGTGCGCGCCGGACGCCGGATCAGATAGGCCACAACCACCCACATCTGTTCGACGACGAAAACCGCCCCCAGCGGCCGGTGTGTGACCAGATAGGCCCGGAGAGTGGCCTCGGCGAAGAACGCAGCGCCAACGGCTCCGACGAGGTTTATCGAGATCCTCACGAACCGGTTCGTCAGCGGCGAACGGTATCCCGTTCCTCGACGGTGCCAACCCGAAGACGGCGCCCGTGTCGATACTCCGTCGAGCGTGGTCAGTTCACTCTGACGCTGCTCCGAAAACGCCCGCGCCCGCGTGCCCGCTACCACGACTAGGCCGCGACGACGCGTCGCTCAACGAGTGCGTCAAGACTGAATCGCCCGGAACCAAGAAGGGCAACGACGAGCGCCAGGACGGCGAGCGCAAGGTTCAGTTGGTAGCCGGGCGGGTTCGAGCTGGAGTTGATCCCCGTTGCCCAGGTCACAGTGATCATCGCCATCACCATGTCCCCGAACAGAGCCACGCCGGCAAGGCGCGAGAAGAAACCGAGGGCCATTGCGATTCCGCCGCCGAACTCGATCACCCCACCGATGACGGCGAACAACCCGCCGGGATGGAGGTGGGCGGTCTGCGAGAAGTACAGAGCGGTCCCGTGGATGCCCGGACCGTTGAACGAGCCGAAGAGCTTCCCTGCCCCGTAGTAGATGAATATCCAAGCCAGTGCGATGCGGGCGGCGAGCATCGCCCAGTCGAGGACAGGAGGCGCGCCACGAGTACTGACCACAGTCGCGAGCGCTGTCCGACCCGAGAGCCGGTGCGCCCCGACCGTCGCCGTCACCATGATGCCAGCTCCTCCAGCTGGCTCATTGGGTCGATCTGGAAGAGAATCGCCGCTGGGTGGCGATCGACACTTTCCGAACGGTCCCTTCGGACGCGAGATCCAGTGAATTGACGGGGGCTCTACCGGACGACGCATCGGGCGGAACGGCGCCACCAGTTGGGCCGCGAGAACGAGAGGTGTCGCGGGCGCTCCGTGGACTGCTCCACCACCAACGGTCGACCGGGCAGTCCCGTGTCTATCCGGACGGTCGCTTCGCTCGGGAAGACCGCGCAATGGAAGATCTGATCCCAGATCGAAAGCGCGAAGCCCAGGTTGACGTCCTGTGGTCCGTCCAATTGGTGGTGGATGCGGTGATAGTTCGGACTCACGAAGACCCGTCCGAGCGGCCCGAAACCAAGTCGGGTGTTGGAGTGTGCGAACGCCACGATCCCGCCGTAGATGACGAGAACGGTGATCGACGCTGCCCCATTGGCCAGAAGTACGACACCAGGAACAAGAGCCAGGAGGTACGAGACATGGATGAGCGGGTGAGTACGAAACACCGTCAACACACTCATGTCCTCTTGCGAATGGTGCAGCTCATGGAAGCGCCACAGCATCCGCACGCGATGATTCGCAAGATGGACAAACCAATTCAAACCGTCCATTGCCACCACGATGACGGCGATCACACCCCAGCGTGGAACTGTCCCTATCTTCGGCAGGACGATCCACGGCAGTGCCAGCGCGAACCACTGCCATGAAGGACAGCGTCAGATGCAGTCACCAGTGGCGCGACGAGGGTCGCGTTCATGACGGTGAGTAGGAGGTCGTGACGGTAGCCGCGAGCGAAGGGTGGTCGCGGCTGCGCCGGCCACAGTCGTTCCACGACGAGAAAGACCCCGATGATCGCCAGAGCGAACGGACCCACGAGGACCACACGAAGACTTGTGAGAGACCCGGTGAAACGCTCACCACCCCAGTCGTCGGACCAACCAATCCCAACCAGGATTGCGGCCAGAGCCGCAATCCCAGCAGCGGGCAGGTAGACACGCGACGACAGGGCGGTCCACCGCCGGCTCGCCTCCCGTGACCTTCGCCCCGCCTTGCGGTTGCGGCCCCAGGAGTACCGAGACGGCCCAACGAGAACAGAAGACACGATCTTCTCCCGATCGCCGATCTCGGCACTAGAACGATGCGCCCCCTGAACCGGCAGTTGACCCACCGGAGCCAGAGTTCGAGCCAGAGTTGGAGCCAGAACTCGACGTCGCCGGCTTCACAGTCACGACGTCAGTCCACTTGCCCCACGTGTCGGTCACGTTTCCGTGCACTTGACCGGCAGCCGGAGTCACCGGCGAAGTAGTAGAGCCGTTTGCCGCCGTAGGTCACCTGGAGGGCGCCATTGCTCCTCTTGACGGTCCCGAGCTTTGAAGCGCTTACGCCTTTCCCAGCCGTGGCCTTCTTGGCGCCTTGCGGGAGTTTGAGGGCGGGCCAGATCTTCAAACATGCGGTCGAGCAGGGTGTCTTGCTTGCCTTCAAGGTGTACACGGTCTTGCCGCTTACCAAGATCGTGCCAAGTTTCGCGTTCTTCGTCGTCGAAACGACAACATTTGTCGCCGCACTAGCGGCCCCCTCGACCAGGACCAAGCCGGAAAGCCCGCCAAGCACCACGGCGGCACCGGCAACTCGCCCAAGTGAGACCTTGTGTGTAGAGCTCAGCTTCTGAGTTCCCTGCTTCATCGTTTCTCCTCATCGGTTTCGTACTTGTCAGTCTGTTCTACGAAGGCGGCGGGTAGAAAGATCGTTCTAGAAGAGTTTTTTGGCGTTAACCGTCGTCCACGCGTATATACCCGCCGGCGGGGGGCTGAACAGGCCCAGACCCAGTGCGTACATCCAGGCTGGTGGCCCTGACGGACCCTCTGCTGGCACGTCGAGGATCGGCTCCCCGATCCAATGGAATCGAGGAAACGAGTCTCTAAAAAGGCCTCTCTAAGACGGTCACAAGGGACCTGGGGCTTCGCTGGGGAAGCGACAGACGTTCATGGTGTCCTCTCCCCACGATGAATCTTCTTCTCAGGCAAGAGGGGGCGGTTTGCCCTCGATGCTGGCAGGCAGTGCCGGATCCCAACCGCAGACGAGACAAGCGTGGCTGAACGCGGAGTGGGCAAACTCGACACCAGCCGCATGAGGTTCGGCGCTCTCGCAGACGTCGGCCCAGTCGAGGAGGTACTCGCCCAGATCCGAATTCCAGTGGGCTGCTTCAGGAGAGAGCGTCAACCTCTCAAAGCCTTCGGGCGCCGGATGCGCATAGGCATAGAACGCAGCCCCGTCGTAGTTCCTGTCGCCCGGCCACCAGCCAATGGCAACCTCTTGAGCATCCATCGCGTTGCGCATGATGAAATTGCTGGTGGGCGGATCAGCTGGGAGACCGGAGAACAGGCTCACAGCCAGATCAAACGATCCCCACCACGCGTTCACCGGCGTGGAACGACCGCGGTACGGTGCTCGAAATTCGGAAAGGACGAGCGCCGCCTGTGTCGCAGCAGCGAAATACTGGGTGACTCGATCGGGGTCATACCGTGCGTGTTCGTCGTCCTCGTCGAGGGGCACGCTCCACGCAACTTCTTGCGGCTTCGGATTGATCTCAACAGGGCCCACGAGGTCACGGACCGCGGCGAGCACATCGCGTGTCACGGTACCCACCGAACGATTCGGCATGAGGGCCACGTGGCGGACTCCCCCGTTACTGGCTTCCACCACCGCCTCATGGCTTTGAAGATTGATCGCAGCGACAAACGAGCCTCGGCCGTCTGGAGCCGGTAAAGGTGCTGTCTCCCAACCTCGAGCTGTCAGACGAAGTGCTGCGTGCTGGAGCTGCGGCTCGGGTGGCGCGACTGCGACTGCGAGCTTGCCGAGGAGCTGAGTGTGGGCGTGCAACGTGTCGCAGGTCTCATGCCACTGCTCGTAGGAAAGGGCGGACCACCCTGCAGGCACTCCATGAGGCTAACAGTGAGGGACGTTTTCATGCCACGCGCAGCAGCATCGATTCCT
>CAVSEB010000029.1:0-27642 GCA_963726855.1 uncultured Acidimicrobiaceae bacterium | reverse complement strand
CATTATCAGTGCTGCGCTCTAACCGACTGAGCTATAGCCCCCGGGAACGAACCAGTTCTGACATAGCATTTCCCAGAGCACTCTCGGGGCCAGCAAACTCCGTGCGCTTCACGTGCGACATTGCAGCGAGAACGTGCGTCCCAATCGTGTCCGCCGCCGCTCGATCCGCCACCGGATCGGCCTTGGCATACACCTCAAGGGCAAGCATTGCCGCTTCCGACCCATCTGTCCATCAGGTTCCGCAAATCTACTCGGCCGGCAGCGAGTTGCGTCACGTTAAGTCTTCGGGCGCCATGGGCGGCTTGAGACAATCAAGGCGATGGGATGCACGCAGGCTCAGACCTTCAACATCGACAAGGACATGCCCCATACCTGGTGCCGTCGCAACAGGCCAGGCCGACCCAGGAGACGGCCTGAAGCGTTACGCCGCCGCCGGGCGGCGGCAACCAACCGGAAGCGGACACTGCTCGGCGAGCTGCACCATGGCCTGGCCGTCCTCCGAGAGGAACTCGGGCCGGATAGAAGACCGAGGTCGACGCGGTACTTCGGGGTATCGAGCGGGCGGAACTCGACGCTGTCTAGCCCGGACTCCGCTGCCCCGTAGGAGAGGAACGAGCCGATTCCCTGCTGCGCCGAGGTGACCCAGGCCGAGCGCTCGTCGGTGGCCAGCGCCGAGACCGGCGCGGTCCCCGAGGCGGAGGCCATCACGCTGTCGATCATTCGGCGGCGTTCCGTGCCCTTCCAGGGCAAGACCAGGCGGGATGCGGCCAGTTCCTCCATGGCGCATGGCTCGGCGGGAGGCTCGGACCTAGAGGTGAGACGACGACGATCTCGACGAACCAGATCGCCTCCGACGACGGATACGTCGTCGAGCGGTTGGGGCAGGTCGCCGAAGCCGAGCCCCGCGTCGCCTGTAGTGACCATGCCGAGGACCTCCCCATCGACCCGGCGCGCTCGAGGTGCAGGTCCGTACGGGGGCGATGGTTGACGAACAGGTGACGATGGGGCTCAAGAGCGAGCTGTTGGTCGGCGTGGCGACGACATCCAACTCCCGGCCCGAGCGCGACCCGACGTGCCGTGCGCTCCACCTCCTCGCATGCCTCAAGTGCCGTCCGCGCCTGGCGCACGACCGAGTGTCCGGCGTCCGTCAGGACGAGGCAACGACCCGATTGCGCGGAACAGCCTGAGGTCGTACTCCTGCTCGAGACCGTGCAGTGCGCGAGACACGACCGGTTGCGATACCCCGAGCTGGCGAGCGGCCGCACTCACCGACCCGGTGTCGGCCGCGGCGACGAGGTATCGGAGTTGCTGCAAATTCATGTCCTTACGGTATAGGAGTTATGCCCATTAGGGCTGTTGACCGCCCACGATCCCTTCTGGATACTTCGCAGGACCGAAGCTAATCACCGGCGCCTTGCGCCAGGCCCTGCCCCTGAGGAGGCACCTTGCGCCGTTCGACGATCTTTGTCCTCACAGCATGCATCCTGTCTGGAGCCTCCGTTCTTGGCCTCCAGGGCGCCGGAGCCGGCGCGGCGAGCGGCCCGCCGGGCACGGGCCCCCTCCCGCCGGGCGCGATCCAGCACGTCATGGTGATCGACGTCGAGAACGAGGACTACGCGGCCACCTTCGGCACACCCGGCACGTATATCACGCAGTCGCTGCTTCCACAGGGTGAACTGCTCCAGAACTATTACGCCGTCGGCCACGTAAGCCTGGACAACTACATCGCCCAGGTCTCGGGCCAGGCCCCGAACTACGTCACGAACACCGACTGCCTGGGCTCCACCGGGCAAGGCGCCTACAACGACGTTGTTCCCCGGTACGCCCGACCCCAACCAGGCCGCGTTCCCCGGACAGGTCGACGGCCAAGGCTGCGTCTATCCCTCGAGCGTCCAGACGATCGGCAACCAGCTCGACGCCGCCTATCCGTTCGACGCCACGGACCAACTGGCGGGTTTACGCCGAGGACATGGGCAACGACCCGGCACGGGACGGTGGCATGCCCGACCGCTCGGCGGCACCGACTGCGCGCACCCCGCGCAGACGAATGCCACGGGAGTGGACACCACCGAGAACGCGGAAGGGCCCAACGCCACCGGGATCAGGTCAAGTCCTCCATCTCCGACCAGTACGCAGACCGTCACGAGCCCTTTGTTTTCTTCCACTCGGTGACCGGCGACCCGCTGGCTGTGCGACCACGACGTCGTGCCGCTCGGCACGGTCACAGTGGGATCGAACGGCGCCCAGACACCTTCTCAGGCCACCTCGCCGAGGACCTCGCGGCCCCTCACCACACCGCGGTTCTCGTTCGTGGTACCGAACCTGTGCAACGACGGGCACGACGCCACCTGCGCAGGTACGAACACCACGGGCGGCACCACCGGTGGCCTCACGGCGGCGAACCTCTGGCTCGCGGACTGGATGCCCCTGATCCTCGGGTCTCCCGCTTACCAGAGTGGTCACATGCTCGTGATGATCACCGCCGATGAGGGGTATCCCGACACCTCCGCCGGTGACAATGAACAAGCCGGCCCGAACAACGCCAACCCTGGGTACAGCCCGAGCTCAATGTGCCAATCCCCGCCTACGGAGGCGAGACGTACTACGACCTCCTCGGTGTCACCGGCCTGACGCCGAACGTCCCCCCGCCCGCCGGCACCATGCCGGGCGGAGGCCAGGTGGGAGCGCTCCTCCTCAACCCGTGCTACGTGCCCGCAGACACGGTGGACACGGCGGCTTCGTACAACCATTACTCGGCACTCCGTACCTTCGAGGACCTCCTCGGGATCCGTTGGGGGGGAGCGACGGCGAAGGGCACCTCGGCTTTGCGGCGACAGCGCACGACTTCGGTGGCGATGTCTTCGTGAAGTCGGAGTGTGGCAACTAGGGACGGGTTGATCGTCCTTCAGTAATCAGCCCGAGATGTTGGCCTGGGTGCGCCTTGGCCAACATCTCGGCGCGATCGGGGGCGGGGCCGTTTGAGCTTGGCCGCCGACGCGGGGCGCCGGACGATGATCCGGGTCGCGTGCAGGACGCCGGCGGCCTCGAGGTGACCGACCAGCGGCCGTCTGGCGGTCACGCTGAGTCTCTCCAATAGCCGTTTCGAAGAATTGCTTCAGGTGTGCTCACTCAGCCTTTGCGATAGAGCACGCGGTGCTTCGGACTACCCGTTTCCCCCGTGCCACGATCCAAGATCGCACGGTGTCGGTTTCCGCCCCGATGCTACTGACCCTTAGCGTCGGTCTGGTTTCGAGCGACATCCGTGCGACATCCGATGGAAAGTGTCGGTCAATGGCGGTCACCAAGGGATCTCGCTGCTTACCCGTTGTTCAGGGTGTTCGTAATGAGACTGGCGAGCGCGTCAGCACCCGACCCGTCGATGGCGAGGTGGGTACCGTCAGCGCCGAACCACGCTGGGTTCTGGGCAGCTAGCGTGCCCAGTCGGCCACCTACACGTTGGGGTAGCGGGCGGCGCCGGCGGCGATCATCGCATTGTTCGGGTCCTGCCACGGCTGGTCGACGTGGACGTTCACGAAGACCACCCGGCTAGCACCGCTGAGGATCCCCATCATGGTGTCGAAGTCGGCGTCGGTGATCGGGCCGTTGGTGCTGAGGGCGACGATCACCTCGGATCCGAGCTGTCCGGAGGCCTTCAGTTGCTGGAGAATCGACTCGCCGTCTGACCACTGCCGGCTGACCGAGGCGTCAACGCTGATGCCTGGGATGTCCGTCTGCAGGGGATCTTGGTAGTCGAGCATCACCGAGTCGCCGACCGCAGTGACGTGACCGGCAACGAACCCGGCAGCCGGGGGCGGTGAGGTCGGGAGCGTGCGTGGTGGTGGTCGTCGTCGTCGGCGGGAGCCGATGTCGTGCCGGCGGGCGCGGGGGTGGTCCACGGCTTCGTGGTGATGTGCTGGTCGTCGGATTGGCCGCGCAACGTTCGCAGTCCCCGGCGAGTGTGGGGCAGCGCTCACGGTTGAGGTCGGTGTCGAAGAGGACGAGGCGCGATGCCACGACAGCCGCGCCCACGGCCAATGCCCCGAGAAGGAGGCAGAGAACCAAAGGGACGCTTCGAGCTGACGTTCGGGTGGCGGCGCCGGCACGTGCCATCTACCAATTGTCGCTGGTGCGGGGTCGAGAAATCCGGTCACCCCCTACTTTTAGGTGTCAACCAGGCAGAACCGCATCCTCGGGCCACAGACGAACGCCGATTGATTGGCTCGCCGTAGCCAGAAGTTCACCGTCCTGTGACCAGAGAAACGCGATCCCCTGCGCGTAACCGCCGACGAGGGCGTGGATGCGGATGTCGCACAGGATCCATTCGGTCGGCTTCAGCTGCACCATGCGGAGGGTGTTGTCGAGGCTCCGGCCCATGGCACGGCGGCCGATCGGTTGGGAAACCGCGCCCGAGACGTAGTCGCCGACGATGGCGAGTGTCGCGGCCGAGGGGCTGAGGTGCCCCGGCACCCGAGCCCAGAGCGCCGAATCGGGACGGCCCGTCGTCCCGTCCATCTCCTCGAAGGACCTCCCGACCGCGGAGCGCACCTCGATGCTGTCCATGATCGTGTTGCGGAAGAAGTCAGGGAGGAATCGAGGCCGGGCATTCGTCGGGCGGGGGTACCGAGGGCGGTTCCACCCAGATCCCGGAGATCTCGAGCTCGGCCGTTCCCAGAGCGGCATTGACGGTCAGGATCTCCTCTCCGTCGACTCGGCCGACGGCTCGGCCCTGGGTGACGTGGCCACCGACGGCGGCCAGGGTGACCTCCCAACGCAGCTCCGCTCCCCTGAGGGCATAGGAGAGGTATTGCGCTGTGGCCCAGACGGTCGGCCGTCCTGAGGCAGCCTCCAGTGCGACGAGCGCCGCGCCCAGTCCACACCCGCCGAAGAGGAAGTTGCCCGGCGTTGTGAGCTGGGGAGTGACGTCCATGCGCCAGTGCAGTTCGTCGCCGTCGGGCTCCATCCCGAGGAAGGTCAGTGCATCCACGGAGGCGCACCCTACTGGGAGCCCGCCGCGCCGGCAATGCGGCCGACGGCCCGCTTGGCGGCTGAATCCAGGTCGTCAGGTGGGGCGCCTACAATTGCGGTCCCGCCAATGGGTCAATGTCGTTCCGGGGGTGTAGCTCAGCTGGAAGAGCGGCGGCTTTGCAAGCCGTAGGCCGAGGGTTCGAGTCCCTTCCTTCCGGTTTCTAGCGGGGTGTGACCGACCCCGTGACCAGGAGGCCCCGAGGCATCAGCCGGTATCCACCGTGTAAGCACAGAGGCGCTTCAGTCTCTCTTTTGTGTGAGAAAGAAGATCCTCCACGCCTCTGTGTACGTCGATCCTAACGAGATCGTCCCCATCTCGTGGGTCTCAAAGACGTGCGCGTCCTCTCCTACGCCGTCGAGGTCCGGCCGGCGAGATCACCATCGAACAGGCGTGACCCGAGCTCGCGTGTCCCGAGTGCGGGGCCGGGCCTGGGTCAAGGACCGCCCGGTGGTGTCCTACGTCGACCTGCCCTTCGGCGGGGTGCCGATGACCCTCCGCTGGAAGAAGCACCGGCTGTTCTGTCCCGACCTGCTTTGTGGCGAAGCGCTCCTTCACCCTGGGCGATCACCGGATCGCCGCCATGGGTGCATGCTGACGACGCGGGCGGCCAAGTGGGTGGTCAAACAGATCGGCGGCGGGCAGACCATCTCCCATCTGGCCCCTGAGCTCGGGTGCTCCTGGGACACGGTCAACGCGGCGGTGCGCATCTATGGCGCCGCCCTCTTGGCCGCCGACACCAAGCGCTTGAAGGAGACCACGGCCATTGGCCTCGACGAGACGCTCTTCGTGCGCCAGGGCCCCTACAAGCACAAGACCTGGTCGACCACGGTGTGCGACGTGGCCAACCACGCCCTCATCGACGTGCTCGCCACCAGGGATTCACCGCCGTGGCCGGCTGGCTGCGCCCCCAGCCCCACCACGTGAGAGCCCCCTCGACTACGGGTGCCTCGACATGTCCAAGACCTACAGCGCGGTGTTCAAGGTGGTGACCCCCAAGGCCACGCGGGTCATCGACCGCTTCCACGTCATGCGCCACGCCATCTTGGCCGTCGACCAGACCCGGCGCCGGGTCCAACAACAACGCCTGGGTCACCGCGGCCGGCCGGCGACCCGCTCTACCGGGCCCGCAAGCTCTTGGTCATCGAGGCCACCGCCACCGATCCCGAGCTCACGTCACGTCTCGAGAGCCTTTGGCCTTGGGCGATCCCGACGGCGAGGTGGCCTTCGCCTACAGCGTCAAAGAGGCCGTCGCGCCTTCTACGAGACCGAGGACCCCGAGCAGCCGCCGACCTCTTGCGCGACATCATCGACCTCGGCTCCAAGCGTTCGGCGCCACCCGAAGTGCGCGCCTGGCGCGCACCCTGCGAACTGGTTCGAGCCCATCGTCGCCTGGCACCAGGCCAAGGTCTCCAACGGTCCGACCGAAGGCATGAACAACCTCTTGAAACGGGTCAAACGGGTCGCCTTCGGCTTCACCAACTTCGAGAACTTCCGCATCCGAGCCTTGCTCTACGCCGGCAAGCCCAACTTCAGGGTGCTCGACTCGATCGTGGTGACCTGAGCGGTCACGAGACGTGGCTCAGGTGATCGAGCAGACGCAGACAGCGCTCGCTGTCCAGCGTCATCTGCAACCGGCACCCCCGCAGCCACACGCCGGCGAGCCCAACTGGCGGGCTCGAACTTCATCGGGAAGATCGTCCAACTTTTGAACACATCGATGTCACGAACCTCCCCCAACGCCGACCCGAACCACTTGAGGTCACTGCGGACATGGCTCACCCATATCGGGTCCAGGAGGGCACGAAAGGTCTTCAAGTCAGAGCGAAGCCGGCGTGTGGCCGCCGCCTGGTGGACGTCTTCGGGAACTGCGTCAGGCAGAGCGAGACGCAGACGCCAATCGTGCTCTAGAAGGCGGTCGAGGCTTTGGCGCAGCGCTGTGCGCACCACATCGGAGATCAGCGACCTTTGACCGAGTCGGGGACTCACCACCGCGGATTCGAGCCCCATCGCCAGAGCCAGTTTTTGGGAGGCCTCCGGCACCAGTCCCGTCTCTTCGAGCCGAGCGGTGACTGCCCGGGCTGTCGATTTCATGGCGCCGTGGAGCTCGAGCTCCACCTGGCGAAACCGAAGACCGTCTCTGGGACCCCCCACGACAATGACAGCATCATCGTCGAGCTCGGCGACGAGCCTGTCGTCCTCGTCGTGCAGAGCCAACCGCTGGCGGACAGTTTCGAGCTCGACCAACTGCTGCAGCGGCTCTCGACGAATCAATCCGCGCACAGTGTCGACACCCTCCTGGGGCACTTCACTCCGCCAACCAGACCAAGAGATCTCAGTGCGCTCGAGGCCAGTCCGGTGGACCTCTCGTGGCAGCTTCAGGGTCCAAGTGCCAGGTTCTGCGCCATCGGTCGCCCGAAAGCGAAGGGTGAGACCCTGCTGCCAGAGTCGCCCATCCGCAGTGTCGAAGTACGCCGTCTCGAGCCGCTGCTGGGGGAGGCGTTCGGTTCGGCCCACCAGATCGCGCAGGTCAGGGAGCGACGTGCTCATGGGTGCGCCGAACTTCACCTCCCGTTCGAGCGTCTTCCTCTGAGTTCCCATCATTCAGAGTCCCCTTCCAGCCGGCCACCCGACACGGAAATCGCTGCTTGATCCCCGAGGGTGGGGATATGGGACAGTCCTCCGCCCTAGCGATTCACCGCCCTTTCGAGCTGTGCCTTGGTCATCTTCGAACGGCCTTCGACTCCTCTGCGCCGGGCTTCGGCGTAGAGCTGTTGCTTTGTCCGCCCACCCGCACCTCGATGTGAACGCAGACCGCCGCGACGACCCGACGAAAGGTCCTGAGTCGAAGTCGTGCTGGACTGCTTGGCCTCGCTGGCCCTGGCCCGTTCCTTGTTTACCGTCCTCGCGGCGATCTCTTCCGCCAGCCCCTCGGAATCACCACGTTGCTCGAGTCCGGTCTTGATGTGCTCGTATTGGCGTTTCCGTTTGGCGGACCATGCCCGCTGTGGCATTGCGATTTCTCCCTGTGCAAGACGTCGGCTCTGGCCATCCGACGTCAGAATTACGATCAACGGAGGCGAAATACCCAGCCGTAGCGCTCTGAAACGGGGAGGCGAAGAACGCCGCGTGCTGCTCTCGATGCCGAGGTTGCGTGGCTGCTGCGCGTTCGTCAGCAGCGATTGAAGGGGACGACGACGCTCGGTTATCGAGAATGGAGAGAAATGAGAAGCAAGCTGAGGAGAAGTAAAAGACGCACTCAAGTGATCTTCATTGACAGTCAAGGGCGCTGTGATCAGCACACTGCCCGCTCGGAAGGTCAGTCGTCCGGGCCCCTGGCGTTCGACGTGCTTAATTAAGCGCACTGGCGAGACGCTCTGAGTTCTCGTTGACGATCTAGGCTCGTGCTAGGTGTGACATGGAAACCACTCGGATACGTGCGGTAGTGCGATTCTAGGTGCGGGTTCAGACTCCTCTTCTCCTCGGGCTCGGGGCGGTGGTCGAACGGTTGGGCAGATCGTGGCCGGGATCGCGGGAGCGGGGCTGCCCAACATCTCGGTGAACCGAAACCTCGCCAACGCAACCATCCCTTACTCGGTAAGCAGCGGCCAGTGCCATCTGTCCGCTCTGACACGCCGGCGTGTGTTGTCGTTAGGTGGTCATTGAGTTGATTCATTTAGGATTTCCTGTTCGAGGTTTCGTTCCACACGTGATCTACCTCGCGGACAAACGACAAACCGCAACGTGAAGGTCGTACTCGCGTTCCATCCCGCGTAACGGCGGCCTGGGAATACGAAAACATGGCTGCCACGTTTGACATGGACCAGCGTGGGGAACCCCAAAGGGCATGTTTCTCATACTCGCATTGCTAGTTGTCCTGGTTCTTTTCGGCGCCGGCTTCGCAGTGCACGTGTTGTGGATCGCCGCTGTGATCTTCGCCGTCATCTGGCTGGTCGGCTTCGCGCTCGGGCGAGGTGAAGGAGCGGGTCGTCATCACTTTTATCGGTGGTAGTGGGAAGGCGGAAATGAGGTAGCGATCAATGGAGTATGCATGATGGCCGGCATTCAGGCCGACGCCGATCAGACCGACGTGACCCAGGTCGGCACAGTCGACACGCGGGTCG
Source organism: uncultured Acidimicrobiaceae bacterium (assembly GCA_963726855.1). GTDB lineage: Bacteria > Actinomycetota > Acidimicrobiia > Acidimicrobiales > RAAP-2 > Bog-473. Next base: position 18,495 of record CAVSEB010000029.1, on the reverse strand, counting down.
ACACCGTCGAGACGGATGTTCCGGCTCGGCTTGATCGATTGCCCGCCGCGTCGGCCGCGACCGGTACATCGCGGGCCGACATCCGCATATCCCGCATCAACCGGCCGGTTCGAACGGCGGCAGAGCAGAGCAGAACACTTAGGCGGGTGACTACGGCGCCGCCTTGCTCCCAGTTGAATGAATGTCGTGAAGGGCGAGTGGCGCAATGTCGACCGGGTAGGTACATGAGAAGCGGTGATGTGAAAGGAGAAACGAGATGAAGAAGCTTGCGTTGTTGGTCGGTCTGGGCGCTGGGTTTGTCGCAGGTTCTTGGGCCGGGCGTTCCCCCTACGAGCGTCTGGAGACCACGGTGCGAAACGTCTTGAAACAGCCCAAGGTCCAGACGACGTTGCACACCGCCGCCGATGGCGGGGCAAGTGTTCGTGACGCCGCGCTCGACGCCGCAACTGGGGTGATCGACGAGGCCTCGAAGGCCGCCACAGACGCCATCGATGAGGCCACGAGAAGAGTCGCGACCGGAACGCAAAAGGTGGCGTCGAAGGTGGGGAACGGTTCGTAAGGGCTCCGGTCATGGCCATGTCGACGGTACGCGGAGACAGATTGCCGGGGCTTTGGCGCCCCCTCGCCGAAGCAGGCGTGCCATTGGGGCGTGATGCCCGCCGAGCGTGGCACCGAAGCACCTTCGTGCGATGACTTTTGCCTCAGAGCAGAGAGGGCCCGACCAGCCGAGGGAGCGCGATCTCTACGAGACCGAGGCGGAGCGCAACAACCGGAATCTGACCGATCTGATCCAGGAGTTGAGGGTGGCAACGCTCGGGATTCAGGTGCTCTTCGGGTTCCTCTTGTCCCTGCCGTTCACAGTGCGGTTTACGCACCTCAACGATGTGCAACGGGACCTGTATCGAGTCAGTCTGTTGTGCGCCGCGGCTGCAACCGCATTGCTCGTGAGCCCCGTCGGTTACCACCGTTGGGTCTTCCGGCGCCACGAGAAGGGAAAACTTCTTCGCTTCGCCAATGTGATGGCGATTCTCGGACTCGTCGGTGTCGCACTTGCCGTGCTCTCCGCCGTGTGGCTGGTCTTGAGCTTCGTCGGAATCGGCTGGATTTTCTCATTGCTTGCGTCGATCGTGACAGGAATGTTCTTATACCTATGGTTCGCCCTTCCGATACGTGAGCGAACAAACTCCGACCGGCATCGCTACGAAAGAGGGATGGCGCGGCGTCGGTAGACGCACCTCGTGCAGTGCTGTATGACTTGGGCGACACCCTCCTGGACAACTATTCCCACACCCTTGCTGGTGGTGAGCACTCTCCGAGGCCGGGAATGGCACGCCGATGTCCGCGTCCGGTGTGCCGAGGCTTCCTTCCGGGACGCCCTATTTCAACCTGGACCAGCGCGGTCGAGCGAATTGCTCGCGGACAGGTGACCCGGGCCCAAGCCCTCGGAATGGGAGCTGTCGCCTCGGGAACGTGCCCAGAAAAAGTGGTGTTACCAGGGTGCGTGTGTCACCAGGCAACCATCGGTAGGCGCGACGTGACCCGGCGAGATAGGAGCAAGACGTAGAGGACCGATCAGTTCCGAGCCACCCTGTACTCGAGGTGGACGACCCCGCTCAGGAAACGCCGCTCGTCCACGAGCTCGAGTCGAGCGTGGACGCCGCCGGGGAGCGCTCTCTTGCCGCCGCCGACGAGAACCGGATGGAGGAACAGGTGGCACACGTCGACCAGTCCGGCGGTGAACGCCACGGCCGCAAGCTCTGCGCCACCCACGGTGAGGTCGCGAGCCGAGCTCTCCTTCAGTCGTTGGATGCCGGCAGAGTCGAACTCGGGCTCGACCTTCGTCCTCCCGCTTGAGACCGTCGAGAGCGTGCGGGAGTAGACCACCTTGTCCGCTTGGCGCCAGATCTCCGCATACTCCTGTCCGACCGGTGAGAGCTCATCACTTCCAACGGTCTCCCAGTACACCATCGTCTCGTACATGCCCCGACCGTAGAGGTACGTGCCGATCGGACGTTCGAGCGCATTGACGAACGCGTGCACCTCTTCGTCGGGTGCGGCCCAGCCGAACCCACCCTCTGCGTCCTCGACGTATCCGTCGAGCGATGCAATGGCCGCATAAATCAGCCGCGCCATGCCCGCCTCCCGCCACTGCCGAGAGAGTCATCTCGTCCAGGAACCATCGGCACTCCACGCTACGCCCTTCGCAGCAGAGAGCCTCGCCGACAACAGGCGTCGTCGAGCAGGTCACGGTGACGAGTGATCCAGCGCTTGAACCAGACGGTCTCCGGGCGCCCCTAGGGACAGGTGCTCGTGATCTTTGCGGCCTTGAACCCGGCGACCCCGTTCCCGTTGACGCTGCTGCCACTGTCGCTGGTGAACGTGTAGAGCGGCTGGTTGTGGTAGCGAACCTGAAGACCTCCGCTGAAGGCCACCGTGCTCAGGCACTCGACGCCCTTCGGCTTGGTCTTGCCCGCTGGCATCACCAGCCGCGGCCACACCGTCAAGCACGATCCGGTGCAGGGACCGCTCGGGTGGGTGTAGAGACTGGCTCCGCCGGTCGTGGCGAGCATGTTGCCGATCGGGCTTCGAGACACGATTTGCACCACCGTGGCGCCCTTGCCGCCTGCGGCCTGTGCGGCCTGTGCGGGCTGGACTCCGGGTACCACCACGGCCAGGCCCGTCAGTGTGGCTGCGACGACGCCGGTGCGGAGCGCGAGCCCGTTCTTCGTGATTGCCATTGATCCATCCGCCTTTCCCCTGCTGCCGAGTAACTCCACTAGGGCGTTACGTAGAGCGAAGCAGTTGGGATTGGTTCCACCGGCTGCCGGCCCGAGCGGCAGTCCACGGCTCCGGGTGGCGCCCAGGCCTGGCAAGCTTTGGCCCGTGACACAGGACAGAAAGCGCATCGTGGTGTGGGGAACCGGCTTTGTCGGGAAGATGGTGATTCCCGAAGTGCTGCGGCATCCCTCCTTTGAGCTGGTCGGAGTGGGCGTGTCGGCACCCGACAAGGTCGGCCGGGACGTCGGCGAAATCTGCGGGATCGATCCCGTCGGGCTGGCCGCCACGGACGACGTCGACCAGCTCATCGCCCTGAACCCCGATGCGCTGGTCCACTACGGCCCCACGGCGGCGCACGCCGAAGACAACATCCGCCTGATGGGCGCGTTCCTCCGTCGCGGCATCGATGTGTGCTCCACCGCCATGACGCCCTGGGTCTGGCCCACGATGAGCCTGAACCCGCCGTCGTGGATCGACCCCATCACCGAGGCCTGTGAGGAGGGCGGAACCTCCTGTTTCACCACCGGCATCGACCCCGGCTTCGCCAATGACCTGTTCCCCATGACGCTGATGGGTCTCTGTGCGGAGGTGCGCTCGGTCAAGGCCCTCGAGATCCTCGACTACATCAACTACACCGGCGACTACGAGGCAGAAATGGGTATCGGCCGCTGCGCCCGAGTTCACGCCGCTGCTCGAACACCAGGACATCCTCGTGATGTCCTGGGGCGCCACCGTGCCGATGATGGCGCACGCCGCGGGCATCGAGCTCGATCGCATCACCACCACCTGGGACAAATGGGTCACCCCGGCACCGATCAAGACGGCGAAGGGCGTGATCAATCCGGGTGAGGTCGCCGCCATCCACTTCACCATCAACGGGATCTTCCGCGGGGAGACCCGTATCGCGCTGGAGCACGTCAATCGGGTGGGCACCGATGCCGCCCCCGACTGGCCCCGCGGCACGCAGGACGACGTCTACCGCGTCGAGATCGAAGGATCTCCGTCGATCGTGCAGGAGACGGCGTTCCGCTTCACCGACGGGAGCGGGCGTGATGCCGCCGCAGCCGGCTGCCTGGCCACGGGTCTCCGCGCCCTCAATGCGGTCCCGGCGGTCAACGACCTCGGCCCCGGATGGGTCACCCCGCTGGACCTCCCCCTCATCGCCGGAGCCGGCACCATCCGCTGAGAAGGACCTGTTGGGCAGCGCCGCTCAGGTCAGCGCCAGCCCACCCGACGAAGGACGTGTGCGTGGCACCGTGCCGTGCGCGGGCTGGCATATCCGCAGTCGGGCTCGCTGAAGCAGCCGCACGAGATCGCCTGCCCGTGGCAGGCCGGGCAGCGCTCGATGCAGCAGCCAGGATGGTGGACGCCCCCGAGAGGCGTCCCGCAGTCACGGCACTCCTCGGGCTCGTAGCGGTGCCGGGGTCGTAGCTCCTGGCCCCAGCGGACGGGAGCGTAGGCCTTGCCGCCGATGATCAGGGGATCGGTCAGGCAGCTGATCCCGTCGGTCATCTCGCCGCCGCATTGCGAACAAATGGCCATGACCCTCCTTTTGCTCAACGCTTCGTCGATCTTTCCAGGCCGGTGCGACACCGGCGCGGATGCACCGGACCAGGCCGTGCCGTCTGTCCTACGCTGCGCCTATGACGACGACAGAGGGTGAACGGGGCCAGGTCGTTGCGACCGGCCTCCTTGCGGACAAGGTGTGCATCGTGTCGGGCGTCGGACCCGGCCTGGGCCGACAGGCAGCACGGGCCCTGGCTGCCCACGGGGCCAACCTGGTGTTGGCGGCCCGACGCCAGTCGACGCTCGACGAGGTGGCGGGCGAGCTGAGCGACATGGGAACCCGCTGCATGACGGTCCCGACCGACATCACCGACCCCGAGGCCTGTGCGGCGTTGATGAAGGCCGCCGCCGAGACGTTCGGCGGCGTCGACGTCCTGGTGAACAACGCCTTCCGCTTTGACGCCTTCCAAAGCTTTGAGGAAGTCGACTTGGCCATCTGGCGCAAGATCATGGACACCAACCTCTTCGGCTCGCTCCAAATGACCCGAGCCGCCCTTCCCTACATGCGGACCCGCGGCGGCGGCTCGGTGGTCATGGTCGCCTCGATGGTGGCGCGCCAGCCCCAGCCCGTGCAGGGCGGCTACGCCATCTCCAAGGGCGCCCTGCTGACGGCGACCCGCGTCCTCGCCTTCGAGCTTGGGCCCTCGAACGTCCGGGTCAACGCAGTCGTCCCGGGCTGGATGGCGGGACCCTCGGTCGACATCTACATCGACATGACCTCGACCGGCCGCGGCGTGCCGGCCCAGGTGGTGGTGGACGAGCTCAACGCCCGGGTGCCGCTCGGACGGATTCCCAGCGACGAGGACGTGGCCGGCTCGATCGTCTACCTGGCCTCCGACCTGTCCCGGGCCATGACCGGGCAGGCGCTCGACACCAACGGGGGCGAAATCTTCGCCTGAGCCGTGGTCGAGCGAGGCGTCCCCGCCCCCACCATGACCCTCACGATCGCCCTCGCCAGGCTCAGGATGCCTTCGCCCCCGCTCGGCGTGCACGAGCGGGGATCCCACGGCTGCAGCTTTTCCACGGTGGAGGTCGGCGCGGCGAAGGCGCCACTGTTGCCCGTGTTCCCCGTCCCCGACGATGCCGGGCTGGTGGTCGTCGTCGTGCTCGGGGCAGACGTGGACGCCCCCGCCCCGGCACCCGGCGAGGTCGACGCACCGGTCGTGCCGGCCGTACCAGCCGCCACCGGAGCGTTGACGCTGAAGTCCGTCCCCGTGACCACCGTCACCTGCGACCCCGGGCTGACCTGCGAGGCGTCGTCGGCCATGATCACCGCGCCCGACATGGAGTTGGCGACGAGCTGCGCCGCCGCCAGCGACGCCGGAGACTTGGACGAGTAGTAGACGACCGTCTCGGCCTCGTGCCCCACCGGCGTCGTGTCGCCGATCGCCCCGGTCTTGAACCCCAAGGCCGCCAGAGCGGACGCGGTGTCGGTCGCCTGGTTGTACGCCCCCGAGCCGTTCATGACCGACACCGTCACCGACGACGGCGCCGGCAGCGCCCCACCCGAGTACGTGTCCTCGTTGCTCGACTTCAGCCCCAGGAACTGGTCGACGGCCTGGTGGTCCTGCGGCTCGGCCGGGAACTCCACGTCCCCGTAGCTGCCGCCCTGGTAGGTGTAGCTCCCGAACTGGTCCACGGCGACCGGCAGGGTCAGCTGCGGCGCGGAGTTCACGTCCACGTCGTGGTACCCCAGCACCAGGTCGATCATCGCCGAAGCCGAGAAGCCGGAGTCCACGGTGAGCTGGCTCACCACACCCGACACCAGCGACTGGTCGGTCAGGGGATTGCTGAGCCCCTTTTGCTTGACCGCGGTGGCAAGCACGCGCAGGAACTCGTGATCACGCCGGATGCGGGCGATGTCGCTCTGCGCTTCTTGCGGCCAGTCGTTGGGGTTGGTGGCGGTGACGCCCGGCCCCTTGTACTGCACGTGCCGGGCCCGGACGACCTGCAGGGCCTGTGTGCCGTTCAGCGCGATGCAGCCCGTCGTCTGGATGTTCAGCCCGGAGTAGGCGTCGTAGACCGGTTCGGGGAAGTACATCTTGATGCCGCCCAGTGCGTTCACCACGTTGATGAAGCTGTCGAAGTTCAGCTCCACGAAGTGCTGGATCGGGATGCCGTAGTCCTCCTCGATCGCGTCGATGAGCTGGTCCGGCCCCTGGAACAGCGCGGCGTCGATCTTGTTGGCGCCGTCCGAGCGCGCATTGGGGACGAACAGGTCGCGGGGGATGGAGAGGATCGAGAGCGTGTGGGTGGCCGGGTTGAGGTGGAGGATCATCACCACGTCGCTGTTGACGCCGTTGACCCCTTGCGAGCAGAGCCCGTAGGCGGGGTTCTGCACGGTCAGGGCGCAGCGCGACGTGGAGCCGATCATCAAGATGTTCTCCGTGCCGGCGTCCTCGCCCTTGACGGGGGACGAGGTGAGGTTGTGCAGATCGATCCGGTGGATCTCGTGGTTGAGGTACCAGGCGTACCCGGCGGTGGCCCCGACCAGGAGGGCGATGACCAGCCCGAGCGTGCCCACGACGTAGCCGACCGTCCGGCGCCGTGACCGTTGCTTGGGAGCGGCGTGGGCCCCCTTGCGCCGACCCCCCGTGCCGCTGCCCTCTTTGCCACCGCCTGCCGTGCCGCTCCGCTCCGCCTCGTCGATCTGGCGGCCCAGCTCGTGGAGGCCCCGTTCGACCGGGTTGTCGGCGGGATCCGGCGGCGCTGAGGCCTGGTCCATTTCCCCGCCCAGCTCATGGAGACCCTTGTGGACGGGATCGTTCTCGGTGTTCGGGGGGCTCATGGTGTGGGTGCGGGGGGACGACCGGGCCGGATCAGTGCACGCCCGTCGCGTCGCGGGCGTCGTCACCAGCCTCGCGGTCGGAACATCCTACTGAGCCGCCTACTGAGGTGGCAGTCAGCTCTGGCCTGGGCTTTCGCGGTTCGCATTGCCGGGAGTCCCTCCGGGCGGCAGCATCGCGGCGTGCCCGCCCGCAGCGCTGGACTCCTGCTCTACCGCTCCACCACCGCCGGCGTCGAGGTGCTCTTGGCCCACCCCGGTGGGCCCTTCTGGGCCAGGAAGGACGAGGGGGTCTGGTCCATTCCGAAAGGGGAGTACGACGAGGGCGCCGATGCCCTGGCCGCCGCCCGGCGTGAGTTCGGCGAGGAGACCGGCCTGGAGATCCCGGCCGGCGAGCCGTGGCCCTTGGGCGAGGTGACCCAGCGTGGCGGCAAGCGGGTCACGGCCTGGGCCCTCGAGGGGGATCTCGACCTCACCGGCGCCTCCAGCAACACCTTCGAGATCGAGTGGCCCCGTGGATCGGGCCGCATCGGCCGAGTTCCCCGAGGTGGACCGGGTGGAATGGATGCCCCTCGAGCGTGCATCCGTCAAGATCCTCCCGGCTCAAGCTCCGTTTCTCGAGCGCCTGCTCCAGGCCGTCACCCCGGGCGGTCGCGAGCGGCTTCCCGGAGGCTCGCCGCCCTGATCTGCCGGGCTCGCCCCGGCGGCCGGACTGTGATCTGGCCCCCCCGACCGAGCTCACCTGCTTTGGTGGCGCCGGCGGAATTCCTTGAGCACCCGCGCCAACCCTCCGATAGGACAGCAACGGCCCGACAACGGCTGGGGGGACGGTGCGCTGGAAGTGGATACGCGATGACATCAAGGGCCTGGCGGTGGCCCTTGGTGCCGTGGCGCTGCTCGGGCTGACCGCCGCCACCACGCTCGGCGGGTTCTCCGCCACGGTGGCCAACACGACCAACCAATTCAGTTCGGGAACGATCCAGCTGAAGGAGGGCGTCGGTTCGACGACGTGCTTCTCGACCGGGGCGGGCAGCGGCGGCAGCGTCACCGCGGCGAACGCCGGGACGTGTTCGAGCATCGACGATCTGGGGGCCGCCATGGACCAGGTGCCCGGAGGGACTCCGGTCAGCACCACCGTCACGGTCACCAACGTCGGCAACGTTGCCACGACGAGTGCGTCCTTGGTTGCGTCCGCGTGCAGCGCGGCGGCTGCGTCAGACGACGGAGGGTACGTGGGGGCCGACAGCGGGGGCTTCTGCGGGAAGGTCGACGTCACCCTCGCCAACACGACTTCGGGGGCCACCGATCAGTGCGTGTATCCGACCCAGGTCGCCACCTGTCCCGCACCCTCGGGCGCGGACACATTGGCCGGCCTGGCTTCGCAGACGTTCAGTACCCCGGCGCTCTCTGCGCTGGCCGCTGGGGGGTCGGCCACCTATGTCATCACCGTGCAGCTCGACGGCGGAGCGACGAACGCCGATCAGGGGCTGACGGCGACCATCCCGCTCACCTGGTCGATCACCCAGTAGCCGCCGCCAGGCGCGCGCCGCCCCGGTCAGGGCACCCCGAGCGGGGCTCCTCGGCCACGTCGGGAGATGGGTGCAGCGGTGTTGAAAGATTTGGACGCTTCCATGCTCGACACGGCCTCCGGCTCGTCCGATAGTTGCGCAGGCGATCCTTGCCGCTCGATGTGGTGGCCCCCGTTCCGATGCCCCGGGCGGGGGCCACTACTTCATCCCCGCTCCCATCACCCGGGAACGTCGACGGGCAACGTGACAGACTCTGCCCGACACGTGGAGGCGCTCAGGTGACTCGTTCCGTTGCCGCCTTGATCGACCGCGGCCGTCTGGCCCGTACCTGGCCCTTTGCCGCCATCGCCGCCGCCGGTCAGATCAGTGCGATCTGGCCGCCCGGTCCCAGCAATATCTGGCTCTTCTCGCTGAGCACCGCCCTGCTCGTGCTGGCGGCACTGCTTCTGTTCGTGCGTGTCCCGGCCGGGCGTGAGCCCGCTGCTGCTCCCGGCCGCGCTCGACGTCGTGTCGGTCACCCTTCTTCTTCTGGCCACGGACTGGCGTGGGCAGCGGGTTCGGGCCGCTCTACTTGATCGGTGTCGTCGGCATGGCGCTCTACGGGAGCCGGCGCGACTCCTCCCTCGTCGTGGCCTTGGTGCTGCTCGGGCTCCTCGTCGTGTCGATCAAGGGTGGCGATGCCGGCAATGGCGACGGCTCGCCGCCTGGGCCTCCTCGCCGGCGTCAGCTGCGTGCTCTCGGTGTCGATCCATGCGCTGCGCCTGCGGCTCACGGAGTCGAAGAAGCACACCGAGCAGCTGCTCCATCAGGCCGAGTCGATCAACGCCGCGGCGAGCCGGCTCTCCTCGCTGCTCGAACCAGCCGCCATCGCCGCCCTGGGCGCAGAGTTGGCGGCGCAGACGGCGTCACTGCCCGGTGGTCCTCCCGCCGCCGCCCGCTATCTCCGGATCGACCGGGACATGGTCACGGTGGAAGCCCGCTTCGGGCCAGCATTCGGAGAGGACTCGTGGCGGTTGGACCAGCGCTCGCTGCTCGCCGGGGTCATCCGTGAACTCAGGCCGGCGTCGCAGACGGTCGGGAGCCCGAGCGATGACGAGGCCGGGTCGCACCGGTCTTGTTCGTCATGCCGTCCTGGTGCCGGTCGCCCCCGGTGGCTGTCTCCATGGCGTGCTCGAGATCGTGAGCCCGAACGGTGCGCTCACGGACGACTCGCTGGAGCGTTCCGTCGCGCTCGGGCATCTCCTCGAGCTCGCCCTGTCGAACTGGGCCGCCCACGAGCAGCTGGAGCAGGCGGGTCGGGCGGAAGAGCGCCGGCGCATCGCGCGCGATCTGCACGACGGGCTGGCCCACGAGTTGGCCTATATCGCCAGCATGGCCCGCAGCTCGCGGCGGGCCAGGGTGGACGTGGACGTCCAGGAGCTCTCCAGCGCGGCGGATCGTGCCTTGGACGAGGCCCGGCGGGCCATCACGGTGCTCTCGTCGGCCGCGCCGCAGTCGCTTGTCGGTGCGGTGGCCCAGACCGCCGAGGATCTGGGGGCCCGCCTCGGCGTCGCCGTGCGCCTCGAAGTGGCCGACGACATCGACACCGCACCTGACGTGACCGAGCACGTCCTGCGCATCGTGCGCGAGGCCATCACCAATGCCGCCACTCATGGCGGGCCTTCCGTCGTGACGGTCACCGTGCGGAGGGACGATGGCGTGCGCGTCGTCATCGAGGACGACGGGTGCGGGTTCGATCCTGAGCTCGGAGCCCGCTCCGGCTTCGGACTGGTGAGCATGCGCGAGCGAGCCGACGCCATCGGGGCCGGTTTTGCCGTCGCCTCGGCGCCGTCGTTGGGCACGCGGATCGAGCTCGCACTGCCGTGAGCGACGCCATCAGCGTCCTGGTGGCCGACGACCACGCGCGCACTCGGGCCTTGGTCCGGCTGGCCCTCGAGCACAGCGGTGAGTTCCGCGTCTGTGCCGAGGCGCACGACACTCCGACCGCGGTGGCTGCGGCCTTGCTCGAGCTGCCCGACGTGTGCCTGCTCGACATCAATATGCCTGGAAGCGGCATTGCCGCGGCGGCCCGAATCACGGCTGCGCTCCCCGAGACGGCGGTCGTGATGCTCACCGTCTCGCGCCAGGACGACGATCTCTTCGACGCCCTGCGGGCGGGCGCGTCGGGATACCTGCTCAAGGGAATGGACGAGGAGGCGCTGGGCGATGCGCTGCACCGAGTCCTGAAGGGTGAGTCACCGCTTCCTGGGAGCCTGGTCGCCCGTCTTGTCGAGGAGTTCAGGGATCGCGAGCATCGGCGTGTCGCCATGCCTCAGGGTGCAGCGGCCCGCCTGACCGGACGTGAGTGGGACGTGCTCGAGCTCATGCGCACGGGTGCGTCGACCGCCGACATTTCCGAGCGTCTGTTCATCTCGCCGACCACGGTGAGAAGCCACGTGTCGACGATCCTCAAGAAGCTCGGAGTCCCCGACCGGGAGACCGCAGTCAAGATGTTCGAGGTCGGCCCGTCGCCGGAGAGCTGAGGTCCGTCGAGTCGGGCGCCAGGCTGGCTCCGTTTTCGAGGACGTTGCCGTCTCGGCTTTGGGCCAGCCGGACGGACATCCGCCGGCTGGGCAGAACTCAGCCGAGCCGTAGGGACCCACAGGAGCGATCCTCACCAGGGTGGTGGGCCACCCCTCAGGGATGACCGCCGGATCGATGAAGGTGCCTGAGCGGCCAACCCAGAACGTGGGGAGCGCCCGCCCGGCCGATGGAGGGATGCGACTCGGGCGACCGCCTCGTCAGGGAGTTGGCGCTCGGCAAATTTTGGGACCGCGAACCCAGGATTGTCTCTACAACCGACTCGTTGAGGTTCAAGCGGGGAGGCGTCCGCCATCGGTCGCTGTCCACCCTGTGGATGGGGAATTGGGAGAGTTGCGAGGGCACCTCCGCCATTGCGTAGTCTGTACCTCGTGCCAGCGGTCTTGGAGGCCGTGATCATCGGCCTAGTGACGACCCAGGTGGCGTTCGTCGTCACGACCGTCTACCTCCATCGAGCGCTCGCTCATCAAGCCGTGAAGCTGAAGCCCCCGGTGGCCTTTGCCTGCCGGGTCGTGATCTGGATGGCCACGGGGACCCGGCCCCAACAGTGGGTGGCGGTGCACCGCAAGCACCATGCCTTCACCGACAAGGACGGCGATCCCCATTCGCCGGTCGTCTTTGGCTTCTCGGCGGTCCAATTCGGCAACGCAGTCCTGTACCGGAGGGTTGCCCGCAACCGCGACGCAGGTGGCCCGCTACGCACGTGATCTTCCCGCCGATCGCTGGGACAGATTGCTCTTCGATCACGCCCTGTTGGGCCTCGGTTTCGGCATCGCGCTCCTGGTGGCAGTGTTCGGCTGGGAAATCGGGTTGATTGCGGCAGGGGTTCATGCAACGGCCTACATCCTCGGCGGCGGCGCCATCAATGCCATCGGGCACAAGTGGGGCAAGCGGCCCTACGACAATCTGGCCACCAACAACCAATGGCTGGCCTGGCTCGTGGCTGGTGAAGGTCTCCACAACAACCACCACGCCGCCACGACCTCTGGTCGGATGGCGATGGCCCGGGGTGAGATCGACCCGGGCTGGTGGGCCGTCCGGGCCCTCGTCCTGATGCGCTTGGCGACGGTGCGGCACAGCCCGCGGGCAGCCGCTCCGGCCAGTTTGTGACGGACCTGCGTCGCGCCCCCTGATTGCCGGTTCCTCCATGCTTTGGCATCACACGCCCGAGACGGCCGCCGCCCACCGGCTGAGAAGCCCCAGGGTGCGACTTTCGGCTTAGCTTGACGTATGAGACGTGCAGGCACCGTCGGATGGCGCGAGCGGGGCTTCGCGTTGGCATCACTCGGCTGCGGAGTGTTGCTCGCGTTGTCAGTGGTGGTCTTCTTGGTCCGCAACGTCGGATTCCTGGTCGTCGGATTGGTCGGCCTGGCCATGACGGTCGGCGGCGCCTGGTGGGTCATCACCGAACGTGTGCCCCGCCGGGCCATCGGTCTGGCCGGAGCAGTGCTGGGCGGAGCGCTCATCGTTATTGCCGTGTACGGCACAAATACCAACAGCGACCGGCCCGTGCTCGCGCTCGCCCTCGCTGCGGTCTTCTTCGTCGGCGCCGCCGGATTCGGCCGAGCGGCGATCACCCGCCATCTTCACGAACGCGATACCCGTCGACCGGTGACAGTCACGCGACCCGCACGGCCGGTCCTCATCTGCAATCCCTGGTCCGGAGGAGGCAAAGTTGCCAAGTTCGGGCTCGTGGAACTCGCTGAGAGCCTGGGCGTCGAGGTGGTCATGCTCGATCGCGGACTTGACCTCGAACAACTCGCTCGGGACGCGGTCGCTCGCGGCGCTGACTGCCTTGCCATGGCTGGCGGCGACGGCTCCCAGGCACTGGTGGCGTCGATTGCCATCGAACACGATCTGCCGTTCGTCTGCGTGACGGCCGGTACGCGCAACCATTTCGCCCTTGACCTCGGGCTCGATCGAGAGGACCCGCGACTGAGCCTCGACGCTTTCCGAGACGGCATTGAGCGCCGGATCGACTACGCCACAGTCGGGGATCGCCTCTTCGTCAACAACGTCTCGCTCGGGATCTACGCCACGATCGTGCAGCAGCCGGGCTATCGCGACGCGAAAGGCCGAGACGACCAAGGCCCTACTCCCCGAGATGCTGGGGAAGACCCGCGAACCTTTCGACCTCCAGTTCACAGAGCCTGACGGCAGCGAAGTCAATGGTGCGTTCCTGGTCCAGGTGTCGAACAACCCTTACGTGCTCGGCGCAACGCTTGACGCGTCACAGCGCCGTCGGCTCGACACGGGAACGCTCGGCGTCGTCGCCATCACCGCGTCCAGCGGAGGAGAGGCCGCACAGGTGGTCGCCCTTTCCGCGCTCGGCCAACGCCGCCGCAGCCGGCACTGGCACGAGTTCACGACGGAGCGCTTCGAAGTCCGGTCGCGGTCGGGGAAAGCATATGCCGGCATCGATGGTGAGGCCCTCGAGCTCGAGACTCCCCTGAGGTTCGAAATTCACCCGCGGGGCCTACGGTTGCTGGTACCTCGGGGAAACCTCACTGCGGCCGAACGTCGAAGGGCTCGCGATGTCTCGGGAATGGACCTGATCGAGCTCGCCCGCGGTCGCGATCCGATCACCGAGCAACTCTGAACGTCGCTCGAACCGTCCAAGTATCCCTCGCAGCGCAGTGGGTGAGGCCTTAGCGTTGTGTGCAGAGGTCGCACCTGGATGCGGCCCAATACCCGAGAAATCGGGGGGGAGGTACAACCATGGACGAAAAAGGCCAAGGCTGGCTCATATTTTCGGCCGTCGTGCTCGGAGTCGCGGGCATCATGCGAGTCTTCGACGCCATCTGGGCGTTCCGGTATCACGGGGCGCTCCCTCAGAACTTCGAGGATGCCATCTTCGGGCACAGCCTGAAGACATACGGCTGGGTGTACCTCGTCGTGGCGATCGTGCTCATCCTCTGCGCCTTCGGGGTCTTGGCACGGTCACAGTTCAGCCGATGGATCGGGATCTTCGCCGGTGCGGTCATGGCGATCAGTGCGATCTGGTGGATGCCCTTCTACCCCGTGTGGTCGCTCACCTACATCTTTGTCGGCGTCCTCGTGATCTACGGGCTGTCCGCCTACGGCGGGCGTGAGGTCACGGCGTAGTCCCGACCACCCAACTGTCCAAAAGCGGAGTTGAACGTGGCGTCGAGCGTCCGGCGCCACGTTCTTCCGCGTTATGACCGAGCAGATGAACGGCTCGACGCGTCTGTCCCTTCCGGCTACTTGTACGGTTTCCCGTGATTGATCGGGTCCTGCTCTGGGATGTCGACGGGACATTGGTCAAGACCGGCGGGCTCGGTGTAGTCGTGTTCGACGTCGCGTTGGAACGTGTGCTCGGCGTTCGGCCCGAGGTCCGCCCGAGGATGAGCGGCAAGACCGATCCGCAAATCGTGCGCGAGTACTTGTCGAACATGGGCATCGAAGAGACGCCCGAGGTGGTCCAGGCGGTGCTGCGTCATATCGAGAGGGAGCTCGCCGCTGTTGCCGCCACAGGTCGCCTCGCCGCCGAGGGAAAGGCCTGTCCGGGTGTTGCCACAATCCTGGCCGAACTTGCCGCCCGGCCGTCCGTTTTGTCCAGCCTTGTGACCGGGAACGTTTACCCCAACGCCGTCGTGAAAGTGGCAGCCTTCGGTCTTGACAAATGGCTCAACCTCAGTGTGGGCGCATACGGCAGTGACGATCACGATCGCAGGCTCTTGGTGCCTCGCGCAATGGCACGGGTGGCGGAGCAGACCGGCTGGCGGGCTGATCCCGATCAAGTGTGGGTGATCGGTGATACGCCGCGAGACCTTGATTGCGCCCGATCTGCCGGTGTCCGGTGTCTGCTCGTTGGGACAGGTCGCTATACAGCCAATTCGCTGGAGGGCATCGGAGCCGATGCCGTGCTCCACGATCTCTCCGACACCACCGGAGTCGTAACGCTCTTGACCGGCGTCTAGAACGCCTCTGATCCAGTGGTACGGGACCCCAAGAACCCGCCGGGGTTTCGGCACATCGTACGCCGATCTGTCCGATCCAATGACGGCTCCTGATCTGCGGAATGCGACAGCGTAGCCGGATAGCGCTCGGAAGTGACTATTGCCACTCGACGCTTGCGACGTCGAGGGCGACGGAGAGCCCCTTCAGATCGAGTTCGCGGCGGTTACGAACGTGGCAGTGGTCGGTAACCGAATCGATGACGGCCGCGGTCACAAGGATCTCTCCACCGCCTGCGGCGGCACCGACGCGGGCGGCTTCGTGGACTCCCTTGCCCAAGTAGTCATCGCCAAGGTCGACAGCTTCGGTGGCGTGGACACCAATGCGCACCGGCGGAGCGAAGCCGTGCTCACGGCGGTGATCGGCCAGGGTGCGCTGGATCGCAACGGCGCACTCGACGGCGTCAACGGAGTCGGCGAACGCGACGAAGAACCCATCTCCTTCGTGGTTGATCTCCCGACCGTTGTGTGCAAGAAAACACTGACGCAGGGTACGGTCGTGCCACTCCAGCAGGTTTCCCCACGCGTCATCGCCCAGGACCTCGACCAGCCTGGTCGAGTCGACAATGTCGGTGAACATCAGGGTGCGGGTAGTGCGGCTCCGCCGGGCCGTCTGGAGCATCGAGCGCACCCGCTCTGCCTCTCGGACCGCGCCGAGACGTTCGAACGCGCTCAAGCGCCGCTTCGAGCTCCCCCGTGGCGTTGGACTCATGGCCACCGACTCGTAGCGCTCCGGCGATGATAAGCCGAGCACGAGCCGCCTCGAATGGCGCGTCGACCTCGCACCACAGCCGGCACGCCTCCCGCAGCGAGGTGATCGCGGCCTCTGCGTCGCCATTGGCCAATTGGACCTGGCCGCGCGCTTCGGCGACAGAGGCGAGGGCGGCGGTGGTGTGGAACGCGTTCCCCCATGACTCCAGCTCGGCCAAAGCATCACGGGCTCGGTCGACCCGACCGGCTGCCAAGGCGATCGTCACCGCTGCGGGTAGAACCGAGCCGCGGTCCTCTTGGTGGACGCCGACCATCTGGGCCAACGCGTCGGTAATGCTGGCGAGAGCAGCGTCAGGCTTGCCTTCGTCCAACAGCAACAGCGCCAGTCCCGGCTGGGGCAGTCCGCCCAGCTCCTGGGCACGTCGAAAAGCGTCTCGGGCCCCTGATTGATCGCCCCTTCGCCGCCGGATCTCACCGAGCTCGGTCAGGGCCCATCCGGTCGCGATCAGGTTGGCCGGCATCAACTCTTCGATGGCATCGAGGGCGTCTCGCTCGGCGTTGTCAAGCTCCCCGCGAAGACGGCGGACCTCAGCGCGATGGAACCGACAGAGACCGGGAAACCCACTCAACGATTCTCGCTCGCACCATCGCAGCGACGCGTCGGTCCACTCGCCCGCACGTCGCCAGTCGGCCATGTTGCGGTAGGCCCAGATCGCGCCGCAATAGACCATTCCGGTGGTGTACGGGTCGCTGGCGGCACCGCTCATGGCAGCAGCCTCATCGACCAAGGCACGACCCGCGTCGACGTCGCCCCGAGCGATCAACACATGCCCCTCGTCGTGCAAACCGAAGGCTTCTAGATCGATGTCACCCAGCCGACGGCCGATCGCGCTCGCCTCGCGGGCGTGGTCCAGGGCGGACTCTGGAATCCTCGTTGGTCCACGCGGCTCGGCCGAGGGCCCACTGCAGGTAGCCGTGGGCAGAGCATTCGGGCTCGTCCTCGAGCAGGCGGGAGGCGCGACCCAGCCAGCCTCCGGCCTCAGAAAGGCTGTTGCGGACGAAGTGTTCACGGCACAGCGACAATGCGGCTCCCGCCGCGAGGCCTCGTTTGCCGACGCGTTCGTAGCGAGCCTCGGCCTGCTCCAGGGCGTCGATCATGGCGCTGTACTCACGTGCCCACCGTGCCGCCTCTGCCAGCAGTTCGGCATCTTCCGGCGCGAGCGGCGAGCGCCTCTCGGCCGCCGTCAGCAGGTCGAACGCCCCACGCCAATCCCGGCGTTCGTAAGCCGATCGAGCGTCGCTGAGCTCGTCGATTCGATCGCCCATGTGGTCCCTCCGGCTAAGGCGAAAAGAATACAGCCGCCCACTTTGACGGGCTAGGTGCCACCAGGCCGTACCGGGAGGCATCCGATTCAGCTGAGCCGGCGACGAACCCACCAAATGAAGAATCCGCCCAGTACCGCCGCCGCACCCTGAAAGATTGCCAGCTCAGTCCACTGAAGTGCCCAGTATTGGCTAGTTCGTGGTCAATGAGACGGGCGTGGTCGTTCCCGGCTCGTCAAGGTTGGTCGGATTCGAAGGTGTAACCGGCCAACACTGAACGTGCGGCAATCATCGCTTCCACTTTCGCGTCTTTGAGACTCAGTCCAAACGACACCGAATCGGCGGTGGTGAGTCGAGGGCCGAATCAGCTGAGCGCAATCATGGAGGTACTCGTCGGACGCTTCCAATCCGAGAAAATGACACACTCGGACAAAGATCCTTTGGGATCCTGAACGATGTCTTCGTACCGGAGCCCGTGAAGCTCCTTGTCTCTCAGCCGGCTTCGGATGTCGTCCATGCCGTCACCGAGTGTTCGATACTTCTTGATCCGCCAGGGCATTCTGCTTCGGTCGAATTATGCGGATGTTGTCGAATGGGTTCCGAACAAGGTGGATAAATCGAAGCGGCATGCCCATCTTGGAGCGGAGCAGATCAAGCAGTCGGGATCGTGATTCAGCCCATCGCTTGTTCGCGATGCATTTGTCACCTATGACGCGCAACGACTGAAACTGCCTTGCTCATGGTCGGCATGGCGTAGTTATTGCCATTTCATCGCCGATTGCTGCAGTGAATTCGCGATCCCGTTGAAGGACCACACTAAACACCAGATCGCGAGACAGACCGGGACGTACATACCGCAGATGTCCGTCTCGTGACCCATCACCATTCAGGATCCGCGTTGATGACTGAACTCACCAGAGTGCTCCCACTTGTGGGTATCCGATCAAGAGGCAGAAGCGCTCGACCTCTTTGAACGTGTGGCGATTGCGAACCCCGTGAAAAGTGTCCGCGCCACGAACGCAGCGAACTCGGTGTGGGTCTTCGGTTTCCAGTTCCTTCCGTTTTTTCGAACGGATCGAGGAGGCGGCCATTGGGTGAGTGTAGGATCGCCCTAAGACCGAACACCCTTTTTTCCCAGCAGGGAGACTGGGTTTTGCCGACCTTGGCAGTGTTCGGCGCTTTCCGGTCATTGGTCAGTCGTTGAGACGATGAGGTCGACTCTTGAATCGATGTTTGCGGATGCCGT
>CAVSEB010000028.1:0-33607 GCA_963726855.1 uncultured Acidimicrobiaceae bacterium | reverse complement strand
AGTGAGCTGGGGGTTTTCCCCGGGGTGGCGGGCGGAACGGTCAAGGCGGGGCCGCGAGGAGGTCGAAAACACGGCCATGGATGTGCAGGCTGACCAGACGGGGCGCCAGGGCGAGCACGCCACGATCGTCTTCGAACGCCCGGACGCGGTGACACAGGCACAGCCCGCCACCGATTCGCGGAGCACGTCGTACGCCGACACCGACCAGATCCCGGCCGTCTCGCGCCAGTCGAGACCGCGTCGTCCAGATCGAGGAGCCCGCGCGCTGCGGATCACCGTGGCCGTGGTCGCCGTCGTTGTCCTCTTGGCCGCGGCCATGCTCGGCTTGGTGAAGTCGGGAGTGATCAATTTCAGCTCGAGCACGACACCGCCTCCCAAGGCGGCAACGAGCCACACCCCGACCAGTCTCCCGGCCAACACGCCGCTCCTGACGCAGACGTCCACCACGGGCGATTCGGCGAGCTACACCATCCCAATTGTGGCCTACTCGATCAGCGTCAGCACCGGGGCGGAGCGCTCATGGGTCAGCATCAGCCCGGCCGGCCACCGCCCTGCATTCGAAGGCGTCATGAGCCCGGGCCAATCGCAGCATCAAATCATGCTGGGTCCGAGCACGATCGAGATTGGCGCCGGCGGCACCACCGTGACGGTGACGTCGGGAAAGCACTCCCAGATCCTCAAGCCACCGGCAGCGCCCTTCAGTTACCAGATCACACCCAAGAGCTGATCGTCCGTCTCGCACCCGATCAGCGGCTCGGGAACTTCCGCCTGATCTGGCGCCTGCTCTCGGTCCAGCTCGATTGCGTGGGTTCCACGTTCTTCGCGTTCTGCATGAACTGGCTGAAACTGACGACGCTCCCTGGAGCCGGCGGCGCAATGCTGACCGGCGTTCCGTAATCCTGGAAAGTCATGGCGACCTTCACGGTCGCACCGCTGGTTCCGCCGGCGATGGTGATCGACTCGCGACGGAGCAGGTTGTTCCCGTCGATCCAGATGTCGACGTCGAACGAACCCAACGCCTTCGCTTCGGCCACCTGCGACGAGAGGGCCGATGCAGGGAGCTGCGCGGACTGCACTTCCTGTTCGAGGGCGCTCTGGATCTCCGCCTGGCTCGGTGTCACCGAGTACCCCGAGACCTCGTCGGTGCCGATCATCGACGAACCCAGGGGGACGATTGTGGCGCCGCGCTGTTCCAGCATCTTGATCGCAGTGATCGGGTCCACGTCTGCGGCGCCGATGGAGCCGGCGGACTGCTGGGGCACGGGGATCTGGATCCACTGGGCGCCTCCGGTCAGGGCGGACACGTTCTGCCCGTCGACGCTCAGACCCATGTAGACCTGACCGCCACTCTCGAGCTCCTTCTCGTTGACCGTGTGTGTCGCAGACGAAAAATCCATGGAGGCGGAGAACTGGCTCGTCGTGAAGTCGGCCTGACCCGAACCTGAGACCGGGATGGTCGCACCGTTGATGCTGATGGACCCCGAGACGTCGATGTCCGCGGTCCGCTGGGCCACCGTGTTCTGGGTCGACGACACCACGAAGCTGGCCGGGCTCATCCCCGACCCCGGTGCGGACGAGCCGCCAGAGGTGGCCAGGACGCCGGCAACACCCGCCGCGATCAGGACGAGCGCAACCACGGACACCACCAGGGCCCGATGGCGCTTCTTGGGCTCAGCTGGCCCAGCCCCCGAGGTTGTCGACCCCTCGATGTGATGCCCCACGGCCAGAGGTGTCGTCGCCGCTGCCTCGCCGGCCGGCGATTGAGCCAGAGGACCGACCGAGGAGGGCTCTGGGCCGCCGGTGCTCTCCCCCAAGACGGGCCAGCGGTCCTCCTGACCGTCGGCCGCCGCGCCCTCGTCGAATTCATCCATGGTGACCCCTCCGTCCGGCAGGAAAACGTAGTCCCAAATGCCGTTTCGGGCCGTCCTTTGCCGGGCGAGCTCACTCCGAGATCTTTCTTTCAACCCGAACCCGTCTGGAGGGTGATTGCCGGGTCGCCTGTCGGGGAGAGGGCTTCTTGGAGCTGCGCGGATGAAACACTCGGCGTGGAGAATGCCGCCTTCAGGAAGCGGACCGTCTCCGCTCGCATGGCTTGTCCGCCGCGCTTGTACCGATGAATGTCGTGAGGTGATCCCCGCCGGCAACGGTCAGAAGTACCTTCGGCATGTCCGCCGTCTGATAGATCTGCGTCGCGGGACCCAAAAGCCCGTACTGGTCCGCGGTGCCGACAGCGACGAGCAGCGCACCGGCGGTCGGCACTCCCCACGGACCACGTCACGCCGTTCGGGATCTCGCCGGACATCGATAGGTAGGCGCGGATCCGGGGATCGGCGTAATGCGGATTGAGTGCAAGGAGCGCAATGTCCGTACCGCCGTCGCTGTGTCCGGCCACGGCAATACGGGACGGATCTACCGGCCCCTCGACGCCGCCGAGCAATGACGAGATGACGAACGACATGTCTCGCGCCTGCTCGGGATAGTTGCTCACCGGTGAGCCCGGAAGGGTGTCAGTTGAGTCGGGGAAGGTGGGAGCGGCCACAAGGAAGCCGGCCGCGGCCCAGGCATCGAGCAGAACCTCGTAGACAGAGGGATTGCTGTTCCACCCGTGAGCGAAGACGACCAGCGGAAGTGGTCCCAGCGCGCCAATCGGACGACGAATGATGGTGACCAATGTTCGTCCCGGGTGCCCCGGCACATCGCCACGGGCAGGAGTCGCCCGGCTCGGGTCGGTCAATGTGATCGTGGCGTCCTGAATCTGGAATGGCGGACCGGGTGCCGTCGTGGTCGTGGCGGGTTTCAGCTTCGCGTGCTGATGAGTCCACTTCATGTGCCGACTTCGAGGGGTGATGTTCTGACGAGTCACTCAGAGCGAAAGCGCTAAGACCGATCACGAGAGCGCCAGCAACCCGAGCAACGCATTTCGAAACCGATGGCCTCTGGAACACCACTCAGCGGTGACGACGCCGGTCGAGGATCGCCTGGTCACGAAGGCACCGTTCCATCTCCGCTCCCGGTTGGAGCAGTTGCAGACTGGGCGTCTCGGTACTTCAACACGTGGAGGACGGGATCGACGTGCCTGGACCGACTGACGGATCATCCACTACTCCGTCCTCGGTTGATCGAAGGATTGCTCCCAAGTGCACGATGTACCAGACGCCCCTCCAAGAAATCAGCGAGGCAATGCCAAAGGATCGCGTCTGACGGTCTTCTTGATAGACCATCCGCGCATTGGGTAACTCGTAGTAGCCGACGCTGTTGTCGCACACTCCGGGCGGGACCCAGTGGGCAAACCCCGACGGCGCGATCGCCTCGAGCAGCTCGGCAGTGTCCGCGTCACTGCCCAAGAGGGCGTGGGCCGCTCCTATGTCGAGGCTGAAGTCACCCTCGAGGCGGGTCAGGTAATCGGAGCGGGCGTTGTCGATCGTCTTCAACCGGAGATAGGCCGATTCCGGGAAGTATGCCGGTTGCGCCATCGAGGCCGAGTCTGTGACGACGGCCCGGAAGAGATCACTCATTTCGCTCTCGAACTGAGGTGTGTCGGTCGACGGGAACGCATCGGTCTGAGGGAGGAGCCCCGGATCCGTCGTTGTGGTCGTGGTCGCTGGCAAGGTCGTGGAAGTGGTGGGTGCGAGCGGGATATGGCCTCTGTGATGCGGGGCCTCAGTGGTTTTGGCATCCGGTCCGCCGGTCGACAGGACGTGCCAACCCAATACGGCAGCACCGACGAGTACGAGGATACCCATCGCGGCCACCATCCTGCGCCGGCGCATGCGTCTCCGCGTCTTCCTTTGCTGATCGATCATTGTCCCGTCCAGCACGTTTTCGACTCAGCTTTTCGAGCATTGCCTCTTGCTCGTATGAGAACGCAAGGAGCACGAAACGTGAGGACGACAAGGCGGTCCTGGTGTGGGTCTCCCGCGTCGATTGTGCCCACCTAGCCCGCGACCATGCTGCCGGCCGACATGGTTATGAAATCCCGCGGCCAGGCCGGATCGAAGAAGGTTGCGGCGGTCTGCACACTGCTCGGCTGAAGACTGTTTCCGTTCGACGCCGTCGCAGCGCCGTTGGACGTCGAGGGCTCGTAGGTGGCGAAGACCGGCCAGTTGGGATTGATGTCGAGCTCCATGCCACGCATGACCCCGGCGCGCACGCAGGACCTGGGCGAGCTGCAAAGGTGTGAGATCGGGTCCTGCGCTGTACACCAGAGCGCCGTCGGCCGTGACCCCGGCACCGGATCGCCACTGGTTCTCTATCCCCGCGACCGCCGTAGAGCAGGAAGTGGCGCCACAGGTGGCTCCCCAGGACTGCCAATCCGGGCTGTCCGCCTGCGCGGTCGGTTGCCCATTGGCGACGAGCGGAATCAGGTTCTGCCGAACGGCGATGACATCCGAAGCCATGGACACGTCGGCGCCCCATGCTCCGACCGTGACTGACCCGTTGGCGTAAATCACCAAGGACGCAGCCCCCGCGATCAGCGGGACTACTGTCCGTCCCTCGGTGTAGTAGCCGCCCTGGGCAGCGTTCATCATGAAGCCGCCATTGAAGGCAGCTACCAGCGTTGCCGCCTGGGCAGGTTGGATCGGTGCGGTGAACTGGTACGGACCGCCACCGGGGCTCTTGGAGCCCGAGTACAGCTGGGCCGAGAGGAGATGGGTGTCCATCCAGGCTATCCCGACGGCTTGCGAGCTTCCTGAAGGAACCAGGGTGGTCTCATAGACCGCCGCTGTGTCATCGACTCTGCGCCCCACTGCAGTCCAGCCGCCCACGCCGATCGGTGCCGGCGAGGTGAAGGGAATCAATGACTCCGGAGCGGGGAGCGGGATCGGCTTGTCCGAACTCTGTCTTGTCGAGCTGGTTGTCACGGATGTCGTGGTCGTAGTGGTCGTTGTCGACCCGGTCGAGTGTGCAGCCGACCAGCCCGGTACGTGAGCAGTGGTGGGAGCCGACCCGCTCCTAGTGCAGGCTGCAAGGACCAGTGCAAAGCAAAGGATGAAGGCTGCGACCATGGTCCCTTGCACCCAGCGGTGGACACGAGAGCACACCATTAGTAGCTGCTTCCGGCACCAACGACGGACACCTGTTGCTGAACGGTCCAGCCGGTCCGGGGTGGTTCTCGGCCCGATGAGCTTGTGGCCTGTGAGCAGTCCAAGAGGTCAGTGATGAAGACTGGCTGCGTGAGCGCCCCCGGCATCCGGCTCAATGCCATGCGGGCACGGACAGCGCCGTCGACGTGAAAACAGTCACCGTCCTGGAGCGAGCGATTGACCGACCAACACCGGTGCATCATCGAGCTCCATGTCCTCCGTCGGAGCACTGTTCCACAGGTTCTTGACGATCCGGTTCAAGGCGACGGCTGTGACGCGCCGTCAGCCCTTGGTGAGTCCGATTTGTCCTCAAGGTTCGACCACCTCAGGGCTCGGTGCCGACGATCCGCTCGCGGCCAAGGGTAGGAACCGAGCCTGACGGCTACATGAAGAGGGATGTCGCCCGCAAGGGCATCGATCGCGAGTCCCCAGAGGTAAGCCCGCCACGCCGGGACATCCGGTCCTACGATGCTCGACGTGATCCAGCGATGGTTCTCACCGTGTGCCCTGCTGCTCCACGTGGAATTCCTCATCTTGGTCGCCGCGTGCGGGGCCGCCACCTGGTGGCAGCTCAGTCGTGCGCTCGCTGGCAACGGGCTCAGTTGGTTCTACACCTTCGAGTGGCCGGTTTTCGCGTGCATCGGCATCGCCATGTGGTGGCACCTCATCCACGAGGAACCCGAGGTCCGTGCGGCCAGGCTGCGAAAGCGGGAGAAAGAGGTGCTGCCGGCCGACCGCCAGGCCGAATGGTGAGGTCGGCACCGGACGCTGCACGACCCGAGGCGCGTGCCCCCCGCTGGCTAGCCTGGACCGCGGTGGATGCCGGGGGTTCGCTGCACAGCGACGGGTCAACTGCCGTTGTGCCGCGCCAGACCGACCGGGTCTTCAAGTGGGTGGCCGCCACCGCGGCGGCGTGCCTCGTGGGCTTCGTGGTGTTCGTGATCGTCCGAGGCCCTTCCAACCCCCCCAACCCCAGCGGCCCGGGCTCCGCCGCCCTGGCGTCGCCTCCCCCTGCCGTCCTCAAGCCGGGCACGATCGCCCCGGCCTTTTCCCTGGTCTCGCTCGAGGGCGGCCAGCCGGTGGACCTTGCCCGGTACCTGGGTCGGCCGGTGATCGTCAACTTTTTTGCCTCGTGGTGTCCCGACTGCCGGGCCGAGCTCGCCGCCGTCGCCGCGGTTGCCCGCACCAACGCCCCGTCGGTGGCCGTCGTCGGTGTGGACTCCAACGAGAGCTCGAACGCGGCGGCCACCCGACTTCTCGCACAGGCCCACGCGACCTACCCGGTGGGCGTCGACCCTAAGGCCAAGGTCGCCACCGACTACCTGGTCCAGGCGCTCCCCGTCACCTACTTCCTGGACGCGAACGGCCACGTCGTCGGTGCGGCTCTCGGCCCGCAATCCGTCACCTCGCTCGAACGCTGGGTCAACAGGCTCGAGCGCCGTGGAGGAAGTGCCCGTTCATGAGCGGCACACTCGAGACGGGTGGAGGGGAGGTCGGGACCGACCCCGGTCAGCACACGCCGTCAGAGGTTGCGCCGGTCCCAGCGGTCGACCGTGCCGCCGCGCTGGCCGAGGGTGCGCCCGGCATCCCGACCCGCTTCGTCTGGTGGGTGCTGGCCGGAGCTCTGGTCTTGTGCCTCGGCGGGCTCATCGGCGAGCACGTCTTCACCGCGGCCGGGCTCAATCCGACGCCGGCGACCACGACCACCGTGCCCAGCCCGACCAGGACTGCGCCGGGCGACACCCCTGCCCCTCCGGCGTCTGACCGCTCCCTCACCGCTGCACTCCCCACCTTCATGGGTCTGAGCACCCCGAGCCCGCGGCTGGTCACCTCGTTCTCGCTCCCGGATCAGAACGGTCAAGACGTCTCCGTCCCGAGTCAGCCGGCCCGAGTCGTGGTGCTCAGCTTCTTCAACGCCCCCTGCAACGACATCTGTCCGGTGTTGGCGGCGGAATTCCAGCAGGCCGACGCCGACCTCGGCGCGTCGGACGCCGACGTGGAATTCGTGACCGTCAATACGGATCCGAACGCTCTGGCCCAGTCAGCGGAGACCCCCGCGCTCGGGACCGCGTTGGGCCACCTGGCGAACTGGCACATGGTCACGGGGTCGTTGGCCTCGCTCAACTCGATCTGGAAGGCCTACGGCATCTCGATTTCCGTCAACCCGAGAACCGGCCTCGAAGCGCATACCGACGTGCTGGATTTCATCGACCCCCAAGGGTTCCTGCGCCATCGTGCGACGCCCTTTGCCGATGAGAGCCGCGCGGGGTTCGTACAGTCTCCCCGCGTCGAGCCAGGCGAGGTGGGCCCAGGGCATCGCCACCTACGCCTCGGGGCTGATCGGGCAATGACCTCCGTCGACGTCCTGCCGCCCGTCGCCACGCCTCCCATCTGGCGGCGGCGCCGCGGTCTGGCGATCGCGGCCGTCGCCATCGTGATCCTGCTCATCACGGTCCTGACCGACCTCCCGGTCAGCACGTCGCGAGCCGACGACATCAGTGCCGAGCGCAGCGTCATGAGCGAGGTCAACTCGGACCTCTCGCCGTGCTCCTACGGCGTCCACCAGGCGCTGGGCATCTGGGACCTCCAGGCGGCCCACCAGCTCAGCGCGGCGGACCGCGCCCCGACGCCGGGGCTCCTCGGGGACGACCAGTCGGCCTGCTCGTTCACGAACGAGGGCATCTACGACCTTGCCAACATCCAGGTGCCCGGCACCCCGGCCGGCAGGGAGTTGGGTCAACTGGTGGCGACGGTGACCCTCTGGACCACGTCGGACTCACTGCGTGCCATCGAGGACGTGCAGGCGCTCATGAACGACCCCGGCCACACGTCGGTGCTGGACGACCTCAAGAAGCAGGAGACACTGTTGGCCTCGGACCGACGCACGGCGGTGTCCGAGGAGCGGGCGGCGGACGCCGACCTGGACACCCACCTCCAGCCCGTCAAGTTGCCGTCGAAGCTTCCGGGCGGCTCCGGCTCGTCAGCGGCCGACTGACTTCAGGGCCCCGGCGCCAGGCCGCGAGAGTCGGGCCGGACCGGCGCCGTCCCCCGGCGCTGTTCCGCTCGGGCCAGGCCTCGCAGCTCGGCGTCGGGGTCCTCCTCGGACTGCAACCACGCCAGCGCGTTCCAGAAGATGACCGGGACGAACACCACAGCGGCCACAAACCAGAGCACCACCGCTCCGATCTGCTCGTCCGCCGTGGCACTCAGACCGCCGGCGACGTGGTGGAAGCCGTTGTAGAAGCCGCGGGAGGAAAGTCCAGTCACGTAGGCGAGGATCCAGAAGACCCACATGCACATCGCGGCCAGCACGGCGCGCCGCAAGTGGCCTGACCGCGGCTCGAGGGGCGGCGAGCTGACCAGCTCGAGCCACAGGCCGATGCCGGCCGCGAGCAAGGTCGCCCCCTCGACGATCACCAGCCACCAGTGTCGCGAGACCGCCTCGACCGCCGCCGGCGTATGCCAGATCACGGCCAGGGCGAGGTCGGCACGCGATGAAGGCGAGAGACCGGGGCAGCTCCGGGTGACGTCGGCGCCGGTCGGCAAGCGTGTCGAGCAGGCGCGGCTCTCCCGGGCTGCTTCCCGCCAATCCGAGACGGCGCCACGGCCCGCCGAGGGTCATCAGCACCGGTACGGCGATGGCGAGCAGTGAGAACTGCAGCGAGGCCGCGTATTCGGTGCGGCGCGCCAGAGTTCCGAGCGGAGGTGCCAAGGTGGCCACGAACACGAGCCCAGCGGCCGCAACGCACCACGGGCGCAGAAGCGCCGCACCGCGGGGCCGCTGGACGGCGGCCCCCTCGCTCATCTCGCTTCTCGGTCCTTGGTCGGCCGACGCTGGAAGAAGCCCCAGAGCAACACGACAGCGAGGACTCCGAGCGGTATGGCGAAGGTGAGGGCCTGTGTGGCTGCGATGTCAGAAATCACCCTTTGCTCCTCCAACCTCAGATCACGTAGAAGAGTACCCAGAAGAAGGTGGCCACCAGAGCGATGAACCCCCAGAAGTAGGTACATCCATTCAGGTTCACCCGCAGCAGGCGGGCGACCGGCAACGTGGAGGTCGGCGCACCCCCGTCCTGGTCCATGGCCCGCCGGAGTCGGAGCTGGCGGGCCAGGATGGTCTCGATCCAATACGTGCCCGACAGGAGCATGGCGATGTTCATCGCGCCCCAGCCGATGAAGCACGAGGCGTAGCCGCTGGAGCCGGGAAAGAACGGGAGCGTCGTGAGTTGCCAGACCTGCAGCCCGATGGCGATGAGGCCGCCCAGAACGGCGGTCCAGCCGGCGACCTGCCAGTCGAGGGTTTCGTCGCGCTGGAAGCGGCGCTCGCCGTACTGCACAATCAGGGCACTGGCGACCGTGAGCGCGAAGATCGCCGCTCCCGCCGCCGTGGGCGCCGTCATGTTCCTCGGCCGCCACAGGTCCTGATTGTTGGACGAGCGGAGGTAGAAGTACGCGAAGGCCAGCGCAGCGAATGCGAAGGCCCAGATGCCGATCAGCAACCGGCCCCCTGTCCACAGCGCGCCCTCCTGGGCCCGGACTTCGAACGCGATCTCCTCAGGCGTCTCCCGGAGCTGCGGGAAAACCTCGAACTGCTGATTCTCGGCTACGGCCATGGGCTTTTCCTCAAAGGATCGGCGGGCGTGGGTCGGTGTCACTCTCTATCACTCCGGTGCCGAGTTGCTCTCGGCTGACCGAGCCTGCAGGAGGGGCGACAGAAGAGAGCACCCTCCCAAGATCGGCCACCGGTGCCGCATCGGGTTCACCGTAGTGGTATGGGTCGTTCAGCACGACTGGAATGTGTTCGAAGTTGTACCAGGGCACCGGCGTGGGCGTCTGCCATTCCAAACCAAGGGAGTTCCACGGGTTTGGCGGAGCCGGGTGCGGGGTGAGGTAGATCGACCAGACGAAGTTCACGAGGAAGATCAAGAACGACGCGCCGAGGAAGTAGGCGCTGATGCTCGAGATGTCGTTCAGCGTCTGCAGGTTGGACGCATACTCGAAAACCCGGCGGGGCTGGCCCAACAGCCCGATGAGGAACATCGGGAAGAACGTGAGGTTGAAGAACACGAAGAACGCCCAGAAGTGCAACTTGCTGAGTTTGCGGTTCAGCGTCTTGCCGGTGATCTTCGGGAACCAGAAGTAGAAACCGGCGAACAAAGCGAAGATGAGGCCGCCCATGATGGTGTAGTGGAAGTGCGCCAGGACGAAGAAGCTGCCGTGGACCGTCACATTCACCGGCACGTCGGAGAGGAAGACTCCGGTGACGCCACCGATCAGGAAATTGAACAACATGCCGAGGCAGAAGAGCATCGGCGTCTCGAATCTGATCTTTGCCTTCCACAGGGTGCCCAAGGTCACCAGGAACAAGAAGCCCGTCGGTATGGAAATCAGCTCTGTCGTGAGCATGAACAGCGGCCGCATGTCCGGGTTGATGCCGCTCTGGAACAAGTGGTGCTGCCACACGAAGAAGGAGAGCAGCGCGACACCGAGCATCCCCGCCGCCGCCACCTTGTAGGCGAACAAAGGCTTGCGGGTGAAGACCGGGATGATCTCCATGACGATGCCGAACCCCGGCAGCGCCATGATGTACACCTCGGGATGTCCGAAGAACCAGAAGAGGTTTTGCCACAGAAAATTGCTGCCGCCGTGCTCGTTGACGAAGAATGCCGTCTGCGCGGTGCGGTCGAGGATGCCGAGTAGGCATGCGACAATAAGCGTCGGCGTCGCCAGGGTCAGAAGCGCCGTCGTGGCCAGGATGCCCCAGACGAAGACCGGCAGGCGACCCCACGTCATGCCCGGCGCGCGGTAGTTGATGATCGTCGCGGCCAGGTTGAATCCGGCCAGAATCATGCCGATGCCGATGGCGGCAAAACCGACCAGATAGGCATCCATTCCTCCGCTGGCCTGCGTCTGCAAAGGGGCGTATCCGGTCCAGCCGGTCGGGAAGCCGCCGAAGAACAGAGCGCTCACGATGACCACGTAGCCGGCCATGAAGATCCAGAACGAGAATGCCTCGATCCGGGGGTAGGCCATGCGGCGCGAGCCGATCATGAGCGGGATGAGCCAGTTGCCGAGCGGCCCGACCACGGCCGAGGAGGCCATCATCATCATGATGGTCCCGTGCTCGCCCACGATGGCGATGTAGGTACCTGGCCCGAAGGTGTGGTTGGTCGGGCTGAGCAATTCGGTCCGGATGAGCATGGCCAGCAGACCGCCGGTGAAAAGGAACGTCAACACACCGACCGCGTACTGCCAACCGACCACCTTGTGGTCGTCGGTCATTCGGAAGTAGCGCGCCCACGTCGGATCTGGCGGTGCCGGCGAGAGCTCGTAGCCCAAAATCTTCGCCAACGGGTAGTTGAGACCACCGATGCCACCCATCCAGCCCACGACCCCGAAGGACAGTCCGAGCACAATGGCCACATCGTTCTGACCCGCGCCTTGGACCTGTTGGTAGCCACTGGCAATGACGTTGCCCAGCCAATGGCCGATCAGGTAGCCCACGACCGCTGCGGCCATCGCCCACAGCACGTTCGGACGGAGCCAGCCGGAGCGGCCGCCCCCCATCGTCTGCTGTGGCGGAGTGCCGACATCCTCCTCTCCGGGATACTCGAATTCACCGACCTTCGGGGCGTCAATGGCCATGGTGGGGCACCTTCGTCTCTGATCGGAACCGGACGGGACGTGCTCTGCGTGACGCGGTCATCTCAGCTACCGCCACTCTTGCCCTGCGCGGCACCGTACTGCTCCACGTGCGAGTACGGGTCGACGTTGTCGGGGTAGTACCCGCCGTCGGC
Organism: uncultured Acidimicrobiaceae bacterium; assembly: GCA_963726855.1. Lineage (GTDB taxonomy): Bacteria > Actinomycetota > Acidimicrobiia > Acidimicrobiales > RAAP-2 > Bog-473. Next base: position 21,726 of record CAVSEB010000028.1, on the reverse strand, counting down.
ACCGTTGGCGTCAGGGGTGTACGTGAGCGCGTAGGCGGCAGCAGCTTGGTGTTCCTACGGAGACGAGCTTCCGTCAACCGGGCCCAGGTCACGAACTGCTGCTTGGTGACGACGGCTCCGTAGTTGTACATGGCCCCGTGCCAGAGCCCGCACAGTTCGGCGCAGCGCACCGTGAACGAGCCGAGTTGCTGGGTCGTCGCGTAGGCCACGTTGTTGTAGTCCGGGTTGGCGTCCGCCTTCACTCCGAGTTGGTAGGCCCAGAAGCTGTGGATCACGTCGAGCGACGTCACGTTGAACTGAATCGTCGCGTCGTTGGGGATGACCAACTCGTTGGTCTCGAAGCCACCGAAGGTCGGGTAGCGGTAGGTGAATTTCCACTGCTGGCCGATGACCTGAATGGGTAGCACGGTCTTGGAGGTCGGGGTCCAGATCGGGCTCGAGCCCTGGCCCCCGCCCGCACCGCCCGGCTGGACCAGCTCGTAGGTGCCGAAGCCGAACAAGAAAAGCACGAGCACCGACGTGGTCACGATCCAGCCCACCTGGAGGCCCAGGTGGCCCCGGGACGTCGGGCTGGCCACCGGCTCGGGTCCACCGCGCGACGCTCGCCACGTGATGATGGCGTAGAGAAGGTAGATCCACACCGCGAGCATGACCGGGATGGCGATCACGAAGAGGACGTTGAAGTCGAACTGGGCTCCCTGGGCGACGTCGGTCATCGTGCCCGGCGGCATGTGGGGGCCGGCCAGGTAGTAAAAGAGCGGATCGGCAATGGCCGAGAGGACGACCCAGATGGCGATGAGGCGCCACCAGTGGCCGGTCTCGCCGGAGGAGTCGGGCTGGTCGCTGCCGGGGGGAGCCGCCGTAGCGGCGGCCGGCTCGGTGTCGCTCACGCCGCAACCTGCATGAATCCGCCCATATAGCCGACCGTGGACATGGGTCCTCCGTTTCCGAAGAGGTAACCGAGGCCACAGGGGACGAAACACTGCCAGCGATAGTTCCCGGACCCCGGACTCGTGAAGGAGAACTTGATCACCTGGTTGGGGGACTTCGTCGTGCACGGTGCGGCGGCGCAGAGGTTGGCGTTGCCGTTGTTGCCGTAGAGCGGGACGTTGACGCCCAACGAGGGGATGGAGAAGGTGTGCCCGACTCCGTTGCCGGCGTTGGAGTTGATCACCCGGAACGTCCTGCTGTTGAGCGTCGCCACGTTGCCAGCGGTCCCCGAAACCTGACCGATCTGCTGGTTGCGCAGTGGGCTGCCCGAGTCGTAGTTGTAGATCGTGACGTTGATGCGCGTGTGGGCCGGTACCTGGAAGATCGTCGTGTGGACCCACTGGCCCTGAGGCGACTTCACGAGGTACGAGACCCAGGTCGGGTGGCTGCCCGACCCGTAGCTGCCCACCGCCTGGAGGGTGACATTCACCGGCCCACCCGGGCTGGCGGAGCTGAAGTCCACAGTGGGCGGAGTCCCGAGCAGATTCACGATGAGCACGATGCGCGGCTGCGGCCGCGACCGCGAACAAGACGACGGTGACGCCCACCTTCCACGCCAGGCTCATGGTCCCTCCCAGCTCAAGCGATGCCCCAAGCCACCGAGTCCCCTCCGTGCCCAGCGCGTCCACAGCGAAGATATGGCGTCGCGCGGCCCGCGTCAACCATCCTGCCCGGTCCTCGCAGATGGACCTCGATCTCAGAGGGTTCGGGCAGAGCCCAGTTCCGTTCGACGGTCAGTTCGGGTGAACCTGTTCCGATGCCGTCGGCCGGAAAGCTTCGAGGGAAGGTCCCGGGTCACGATGGAAGAGCCGGTCCACGCCGACGGAGAAACCCTCGTTGCTATCCATGGCCCGACGGATGGTGACAGCGAGCGCCGGAATGGCCCAGAAGTCGCCGCAGACCCAGAGGATGGCGGCGGCGATCTGCTGGTCGGCATAGGGCGTAAGGGTGACGCCGGGCACGTGCGCGTAGACGGAATACCAGCTGCTGTCCGAGAACACCGACATGGTCATGGCGAGCAGGAACATCGCGACGTTGGTGGAGATGATTGCCCCGATCTGCCAAAGCGGCGACGCCTTCAGCCGGAACGGGTACGAAGGGATGATCGTGAGCCAGAAGAGGATCCCGGTTAGGAAGAGGCTGGAGTGCATGAGGCCGACGTGGATGTACGTGTTCTCCTCGGCGGCGTCGAAAAGGACGGGGGCGTGCCAGATCACCATCACGGCATTGAACGAAATCAGGGCCGTCCACGGGTTGGAGAGGAAGCGGCCGACGGCCCGCAAACCGGCTGAGAAGCGGCCGAGGAGGGCAGCCCTCATAAGGCGGCGGCGGACGCCGACGGGCAGACCGTGGAGCAGCGGCAACCAGGGGGCGCCAGCGACGACGAGGGCCGGCGCGTAGAAGGCCATGAGGATGTGCTCGATCATGTGGACGAAGAGGTAGTCGTCCGACCAGTAGTCGATCGGCGACGTCACGGTCACCAACAACAGGGCGAGTCCCCCGTAGAACAGCAGCGAGCGGAGCCGCCGGGATCGGGTGCGGGAAGGGACCGAACGCCGCCTCAAGTTGGCCAGGCCACGCTCGTGGACCACCACCACGAGGGCCGCCACAATGACGAAAGGATCGAAGCTCCAGTTGTTGACGATGTAGTTCACGGGCTCCCCGCCGCGTCAGGCTGGCGTCACGGTAGCCCCCGCGCCGACGGCGTGGGTCCGGTACAGAGATCAGGACGACGAGCCGTAGGCCAGAGGGACAAGCGTGCTCTGCGCGGGGACCCACCTCGTGCCGGCTGGGGTCAGCGCGAACACCCGCAGCCGCGCACCGTCGACGGTGAAGATGTCGAAGGAGATTCCGGCGAATCCCGTAGATGTGGGCCCGGCGGCCGCGATCGATACCGCACCGCCCGGAGGTGCGGGCAGCGGAATCCATCGCCGGCCCGGCGTGACGGTCTCCACCGAGTTGGTGCTCCCCGTACCGAGCAGGACGGCGAACGAGCCGCCCGCGCTGATGGCGCTGGCCGCGTAGCGACTGACCTGGCATGAGCCTAAGGACTGGTGACACCGACCACTGCCCCTGTGCCGTGCGCACCGAGCGCGGCCAGCGCCCGCCTGCTGCCGCTGGAAGCCGAGACCAGGAGGCTGGTGCCCGCCGCGGAGGACTCCAGGCGAAGCACGGAAGTGGATGCGTCCCGCCATGCGCCCCCGAGCTGCGTACCGATCTGGCTCCACGCGCCGCCGCGACGACGTGAACAATCCGACGTCACCGGCCCCTCGGCACGCCACCGCGACCAGGGATTCGCTTGTGGGCCGATGGCGACCGCGTCGAGCTGTTCGGCCCCACAACGCGGATCTCTTCGGGCCAGGGTGGACTGCGACACCAGCGGCGACCAGGTCGAGAGGGGCGGCGTGGCGCGGAGCACGGTCGATCCCAGCACGGCGAGGTCCCCGGATCCGGGCGCGCTCACAGCCAGGGCGTCCGGCCTGGGGGCCAGGGCACCGGGCAAGAGGCCAGGAGCCCAGGTCGCTCCGCCGTCCGTGCTCGAGGCCAACGGTGAGAACCGGAGCAGCTGGCTCGGGAGCACGCCGGCCACGACGGCAGCGCCCGAAGCTCCGGCCACGATGCCGCCGTTGTCCGCCACCCCTTCGGGCGTCACGACGGACCAGTGCGACGAGCCGGGCGTCGCCCTGAGCACCTGCCAGAAGGTGTTGTTCGGATCATGCAGGTCCCCCATGGGCAGCACGGCCCAGGAGTCCGAAGCGGTCTGCGTCGAGCTGGGCTGCGGCATCGGGGGCGACGCGCCGGCAGGCAACGCCAGGGAGAACGCAACAACACCAATCAGCACTGAAAGGCTCGAGGCGCCCAGTGTCCAGCGCGACCGAGGGCGCACCCATTTGGCGCAGACTCACGAAGGCAGTACTTGCTGGATTCGGCTCGCCAGGAGAGAGGAAAACGACGACGCAAAAACCCGTGTCGGGCCGAGGATCGTCGATGAGCGCGTCACGCTCGCGACCCTGAGCGTCGATCACGTAGGCCAGGTCGCTGTGGGCGTCCATGGCCCCGTCCGGCGACGTTGCTCACCTGAATCCCGTAGGAGTTCCATATCTGCTGGAGCGCCGCGACCGACCCTGTCAGGTACTACCAGTTGGTCAGATGCGTCAGGCCCTCCTGGCGATCGAACGCGTCGGTGAAGGACCGGGACCGATAGATCGGATTGGCCACGATGGCCACGTAGTCGACCCGCCCGGATTCGCTGGAGAGCGCCTGGTCGGTCAGGCGGAACTCCTGGGCGATCGTCGGACAGTCCGAGGTGCAGACGGGGTCGAGGAACGTGAGGGCGACCATGTGGCCGCGCAGGCTGGCCAGGCTGACCGGCAGGCCGTTCTGGTCCGTCAGTGAGAAGGGCGGCGCCGGCGTGTCGAGCGCGTTCGGTGTCCCGTCGAGTGCCTCCGTGAGGATGGGGTCGGCAGTGCCATTTGACCGCCGCCATGGCCATCGGGGCGGTGCCGACGAGCACGATGCCGAGTGCGGCCACCGCCGCCAACGAGCGGATCAGGTACCCCAGGTGGCGCGGTCCCACCAATGGCCTTGCGGTCCGGACCGGTCGCCGGCTCGGCAAGAACGGAATCCCCGACGGCCACCGGGTCGGCGCGGCTGCGGCCGCTTCGGCGGGGACTGGTAGACGGAACTCCGCCACGTACCCGCCGACGAAGAGCAGCGCCATGGGCAGCATGGAGTTGGGATCGGTCCCGAGGCCGCCGAAGAATCCCAGGTCCTGCACGAGGACCCAGTCGGCCAGGCAGAGAACCACGAATCCCGCCAGCCCCGCCCCCGCGATCGGCGCCGCCCGGCATCATGAGCGACGCCGGTCACCGCCAGCGCGACGACGACGAAGAGGTTGACCGCCCAGCCGTGTGCATCGACCAGTGAGCCGAACGATCTGAGCCACGACGAGAGGAATCCGGGCTGGGATGTGCTCGACATCTGCTGGACCATCGTCGGCCAAGCCGCCGCCTCGGCCCTGCCAAAAACCCCGACCGGGCCAGGCCTGGAGCACGGCCATGGCCGACCACGAAGGCGCCCCGATGGTCAACAGATGCGCCGAGTCTCGGCGTCTGGAACGGCCCGCTCGTCCAGAGCGACCAGGACGCCCGCAACGCGTAGAAGAGCACCGCCCCCGGCGCCCCGAAGAGCCAGGACGCCCCGGGGGCGAAGAGCCGCCGAAGGACTCCCCGAACACCCACACCAGTAGTCCCCAGCCGGCGCCGGCCAGCCCACCGAGGCGAGACCAGCGGCCCCGCGGAGCGACCAGCAGCCACAGGCCCAGGCCAACCTGGATCCACACGGTCGCGGCCGCAGCCTCTACCGGGTGGTTGTTCCAGATCGTCACCCCGCTGTTCACCAGGTGCTGCACCCACTCCGGTGAACGAGCGGCCGCCGGTTGGATCACGCCCGACGGCAGCCCCAGGGGCATCGACGACTGCGCCTGAAGCAAGCCGTCGAGGATCCACAAGAGGCCGAACCCGATCCTGAGGATCCTCCGCGCCGGAGGCTCATGCGGTGCGGAGTGCGCCCGCCCTGGGAACGTGGTGTGACCCTCGTTCGCAAGACGTCGGAACTGGACGGTGCGCACGACGTTGAAGGCGATGGCGCAGAGCAGGCCCAACACAAGGACGATCAGCAGCTGGTGGAGCAATGCCGAGTGGAAGTTCGACACGATGAGCGAGTTGCCATCCTGGATCGACCGGTTCATGCCCGGCATCGACTACCGGCGTTCCCCGAAGCGGCGCAGCACAGGCGACATCGCGACCGACATTAGCTCCAGGGTTCGCCTGCGAAGGTCGCAGAGCTCCTACCCACTCGGGCGTACTTGCCCAACAGCGAACGCTGATGTCCTCGTCGTCGACATCAGGTAGTAGCGCCGACCCCAAACGCACGCTTCGTGCATCGCCAAGACTTGCCGTGTTCGTTCTGTGATGTTCGCTTCACGGCCAGCGCAATTCGTGCCAGTCTGTCAACCGGATGCTCCTGTCGCTTTGACGACGCCTCGGCGGTCATGCCGCCGGAGGCACGCGCACGAAGGAGTTCATGCCGACCGATCGTGTACTGAGCAAAAGCCCGAGGAGGGTGCTGCTGGCCGCAACCGGCATGGTTCTTCTCGGATTGGTCGGGCCAGATCTCCGAGCGCTCCTGCCAGCAGGAGCGCTCGCGGGCTGCGCCCACCGCATACGTCGCCAACAACCTCGCAGGCACCGTGACTGCGATCGACACCGCCACTGACACCGTCGTCGATACCATCACCGTCGGGACCCGCCCGACTGAACTCGCCATCACCCCGGACGGCACGACCGCGTATGTTGCAAACTTCACGTCGGGCACGGTGAGCGTGATCGACACCACAACGGACACCGTCGTCGATACCATTACGGTGGGGACGCAACCTCAAGGCATCGCGATCACTCCTGATGGTACGACCGCGTACGTGGCCAATTCGGGCGATGACACGGTGAGCGTCATCGACACCGCCGCCAACGCCGTTGTCACCACCATCCCAGTGGGCAACAGCCCCTTCGGTATCGCCATCACCCCGAACGGCAGCGACCGCCTACGTGACGAACAACGGTGGCCTCACGGTGAGCGCGATCGACGACGGCCACCAATACGTCATCACGACGATCCCCGTCGGCTCCCTGCCTTTCGGTATCGCCATCACCCCGGACGGCGCTGCTGCGTATGTGACCAACTTTGGCTCCAACACGGTGACAGTGATCGACACCGCCACCAATACGGTCGAGACCTCTCTCGTCGCAGGGGCCAACCCCGAGAGCATCGCCATCACCCCCAACGGCTCGACCGCCTACGTGGCCGACAACGGCTCTGGCACCATGGTCCCGATCGACACATCCACGAACGCTGTCGGCACGGCCATCGGGGTGGGACCCGGTCCCACAGATATCTTCATCACGCCTGATGGCACGACCGCGTATGTGGGCAGTTTCAGTGCCGACATCGTGACCCCGGTCGATCTCGAGACCGGCACGGGCGGAATCGCTGTCTCGGTCGGGGACGGTCCGCTCGGCATCTCGATCACCCCCGACCAAGCACCCTCCGCCGACTTCGCAGCGACTCCGGCACCCGCTGGTTCGGCAACCGCATTCGACGCCTCGGCCTCGAGCGCCCACCTCGGCACCATTGCCAACTACGCCTGGAGCTTCGGTGACGGCACCGTCGCCACGACCACTACGGCAACGCTCGCCCATACCTACGCCGTCCCGGGCTCCTACCCCGTCACCTTGACGGTGACCGACACGGCGGGTACCTCGACCACCCAGGTCTTCACTGGGCAGACAGTCAGCCGAAACGGAAACTCCTCCGCAACCACGACTCGCACAGTGACGATCTCCGGGGTCGTCTCCCAAGGCTACGACGAGGTGGCCGGCGATGGCGGCGTCTTCGCCTTCCACGCTGGGTTCTTCGGCTCGCAAGCCAGCACGCAGCTCAACGCCCCGATGGTCGGGATGGCGGCGACGCCCGATGGGGATGGCTATTGGTTGGTGGCGTCAGACGGCGGGGTGTTCGCCCACGGCGAGGCCGGCTTCTTCGGCTCGCAGGCAACCACGCATCTGAACGCCCCGGTGGTCGGGATGGCGGCGACGCCCGATGGGGAGGGGTATTGGTTGGTGGCCTCAGACGGCGGGGTGTTCGCCCATGGTGATGCTGTGTTCTTCGGTTCCTTCGTCGGCCAATCCTTACCGGCTCCGCTTATAGGGATGGCGGCCACCGTTGACGGACGGGGGTATTGGCTGGTGGCCGCCGACGGCACAGTGTTCGCCAAAGGGGACGCCGTCGTCTTCGGTTCGCAAGCCACCACGCATCTCAATGCCTCGATGGTCGGGATGGCGGCAACGCCCGACGGACTCGGGTATTGGCTCGTCGGTTCCGACGGCGGGGTGTTTGCCCACGGCGATGCCGGCTTCTTCGGCTCGCAGGCAACGACGCACCTCAACGCGCCGGTCGTTGGGATGGCGCCCACTCACGACGGCCAGGGGTATTGGCTGGTGGCCTCCGACGGTGGGGTGTTTGCCCACGGCGACGCCGGCTTCTTCGGCTCGCAGGCAACGACGCATCTCAACGCGCCGGTGGTGGGGACGAGTGCCAGCTTCTGATCCGGAGCACGCTCCCTCACCGCTCGCCAACGCGCCACGGGTCTTTCGTCCCCGTTTGAGGTCGCACCCACCTTTTTCGGGCGAAGGTCGGATCCGAACACGGTCACAAGAACCAGGAGCCACGCCGGGACGAAGAGCACGCTCGCGATGACATCGGTGCTCCAATGCACGCCCAACTCGACTCGTGAGAATGCCACCGCACCCACCGCCAGCGCCGCGAGTACCCAAGCCGCGGCACGGTTGGTTCTGCTCGGGACAACGGCGACAACGACGAGGGCCAACGTCGTGAAGACCACAACGGCGATGCCCGTATGACCTGACGGAAACGACCATCCGTGCGCCGAGACGAGGCGGAGTTCCTGCGGCGGGCGGGGTCGTCGGACGACGTGTTTGGCCAGCGTCACGCCTCCGGCCTCCCCGGCCCAGGCAACGGCCGCCAGGAACAGCGCGGCAAGCGGGAGGCGGCGAAGGAAGACGAGAGCCAGCAAGAGGATGCCGGTCGCCGCAAGCGCAACCCAAGAACCGAGCCAGGTCACGGCCTTCATGACCGAGTCCAGCGCCGGAGTGCGATGGGCGACGACAACGGCGGTCAGGTGGCGGTCAAATGCGTTGAGTGCGGAGGAATGCACGACCCACACACCAGCGGCGATGAGGATGCCGGTCAAACACGTCCACGCAAGAATGGTTACCAACGCCTGAACCCGACGGCTGCCAAAGCGACCCCCGAAGGGCGGCACCTACGAGGAATCCGAGGCTGGAATGGGATCGGCCTTGGGCAACAGAACGGTCGCACCGAGTCCGATCAGCCCGAAGACACCGAGGGCGATCATGGCGATGCCATAGGAGCGCTTGGGGTCAGCGAGTCCTGCGACAAGGATGGTGCCGGCCACCGCGGTGCCCAGCGACGAGCCGAGGTTCGACGCGCTGCGTGAGAGCCCAGAGATCTCGCCCTGCAGGCGTTCGGGGAACGACGACTGCACGACGTTGACCGACGGGGTGAGCATGAGCCCGAGGCCAGTCCCGATCAAGAACAGACCGGGCGCGAAGTACCACGGCGCCGGGGTGCCCTTTCACCAAGACCAAGAGCACGACGATCCCCACCAGCGTGACGACGAATCCCGTTCCGATGAGGGCCCGCTGACGGAATCGCTTGGCAAGAGGCCGAGCGGCCAGTGAGGTCAACAGGATTCCCACCGTGGCCGCGGTGAAGATCACCCCGGTCTGGATGGCGTCGTAGTGCCGGACGACCTGGAGATACGCGGCGACGGTGAAGGACGTACCGAGCAAGACCGACCACTGCATGTTCTGAGTCACCAGAGCCAGATTGGACGTGCGGTTGTGGAACAGCGAGGTCGAGAGCAGGGCCTCGCGGCCTTCGCGCTCGCGGCGGCGGATCCACAGGAAGAAGCCGACGAGCACGAGGGCTCCGAGCACGATGAGGCCGGCCATCAGCGCAAGGCTCTGGTCGGCGGCCATGATCCCGCCGACGAGGATCACCAGCCCGGCCGCTGAGAGGACCGCGCCCACGACGTCGAACGGGCGCGTCGGATCGGGCGGCACGGGATCGACCAGGCGCCGAGCCATAACCAAGATCACAACGATGACGAGCGCCTGGAAGATGAAGGCGGCCCGCCACGTGATGGTCGTGGTGATCACGCCTCCGATGAGGGGACCCATGGCGGCTCCTATCCCGCCCAGTGCGCTGATCACCCCGAAAGCCCACGCGCGCGACTTCAAGTCGGTAAACAGCATGGTGGTGAGGATGTAGACAGGCGGGATCAGCAACGCGGTGCCGACGCCTTCGAAGATCGAGTTTCCCAGAATCAGGACGCCGATGCCCGGGAGACAGCGCGCTCAGCACCGCGCCGATGCCATAGACGGTCAGACCGAGCCTGAAGCACCTCTTTCGTCCGAGCCGGTCCGTCAGCTTCCCGCAGGGAATCATCAAGGCGGCCATCACCAGCAAGAACAGCGTGATGCAGACCTGCACACCTTGGACCGTCGTGTGCAGATCGGTGCTGATGTCAGTGATCATGACGTTCATGTTCGAGCCGGCAAAGCTGCAGATGAACTGGGCCAAGGCGAGGGGGAGGAGCATCGCCCGCAGAGAGGGGCTGGGAGCCTTCGATCTCGTCGCCTCGGTCATCGCGATCAAGACTCCCTTATGGTGGCCCGCTGCGGCGAAGCTCGATCACGTGTTGTGCTCGCGTGACGGCTCAGACAGTCGCGCTCGACGAATCCTCACCGGTCGTCCGGGCGCAGAGCTCCAAAGAGCACCCGGACCCAGGCCGCACAGCGGCGTGGGACCTACGACGCCTGGGCCTCAGCGGCGTCGGCTTCGAGCTCCTTTTGGTCCGCCTTGAGCTGTTTCTCCTCGATCTTCTGCGCCCGCTTCATGGCGGAGCGGACCTTGGCCTCCATGTCCGAGACAGCGACGACGACCAGGCCAGCCTCGCCTTCGTCGAGGGACTCGCCCAGGTCCTTGAGGTCACCCCGGCTCATGCCCGCCGCGGCGTGTCCGGCCACCGCACCCGAGCAGCGCACCAGCGCCGGTCGTGCCGAGCAAGAGACCTCCGCCGATAGCGGCGGCCGGGAACAGCACGATCACCAAGCCTGTGGCCAACCCGACCCCGCCGCCGAGCACACCGCCGACGCGGCGTCGGAGTCTCGTGCTTCTTGACGATCTTGACCTTGCCCTTGTGGTCGCGCTCGATGACCGCCGCGTCATAGGCGTCGATCAGGTTGGCCTCGGTATGAAGGTCCTTGACGAGCTCGTAGTCCGCCAGGGCGTCGGCGGCGTCGCCGTAGACGCCGGAGTAGACCAAAAGGGTATCGATGGCCATGTCCGTGCTCCTCTCTTGATGGGGTGATGAAGAATCAGCTGTTGTTCCTAGTCTTGGACTGAGAGTCGTCTCGGCGGGGCGCCGTAGGCGGCGAGTGCGTAGATCACGATGACACCGAGGGCAATGTACGTCAAGGACCAGATCGGGTAGTAGGGCATCCACCAGATGGCGCTGATGGCGGACCGGCGGCGATACCCACCCAGCGGCATCCGTAAGAGTGATTACGCCTGAGCCCCAGTCGCGGTCGTCAACCAGGAGGCGCAAAGAGTCCGAATTCCTACGGACCGCGCCTGGCGGCTTTCGCGAGCGTCGCCGTCGAACTGACCGACTTGTGCACCACCGGGGCTCCCTTTTGCAAACGACTCGCAGAAGGGTGCGGGGTTCACACTCGGGCCTAGCCTCAACACCACGAGGAGGCACCCCCATGCATGAACTAAGTACGACGCAGCGCTTCGACCCGTTCCCTCCGAACGCCTTCGAGGGCGATGCCGAACATCGGCACGACGCCAACCGTGCGCTCGCGCTTTCCGCGTTGGGCCTCACCCTGACCGGAGGGATCGAATTCGCCATCGCCCTGATCAGTGGCTCGGTCGGTCTCCTTGGCGACGCCATCCACAACCTGGCCGACGTGTCGACCTCTCTGGTGGCCTTCGTCGGCTTCCGCTTCTCGCGCCGAGGCGCCAACGCCTCGCATCCCTACGGTTACGAACGCGCGGAAGACCTGGCCGGCCTCGGTGTGGCACTGGTGATCTGGGCCTCCGCGCTTTTCGCCGGCTACGTGAGCATCCACAAGCTCGTCCACCACGGCACCACCACGCACCTGTGGCTCGGCGTCGCCGCTGCCGCCGTCGGCATCGTGGGGAACCAGATTGTCGCCCGCTACAAGCTGCGTGTCGGCACCCGCATCCAGTCGAACACGCTGGTGGCCGATGCGAAGCACTCCTGGCTCGATGCCGTGGCCTCCGCCGGAGCACTCCTCGGTCTCGTCGGGGTGGCCTGCGGGCTGTGGTGGGCCGACGGGGTGGCGGGGCTCTTGGTCACCGGCTTCATCGTCCACGTCGGATGGGAGGTGACCTCTGATGTGGTCAGCCACCTGATGGACAGCGTCGATCCCAAAATCCTGGCGGGAGCGGAATCTGCCGCGCTGGCCGTACCTGGAGTGGGTCACGTCCATGTCCGTGCCCGGTGGCTCGGACGCACCTTGCTGGTCGAGGTCGAAGGTTTCATGGTCGGCGCGATCCCCCTTGCAGACGCCGAAGCGACCGGCCACTCAGTGCGCGAGTCGATCCTGGCCGCCGTGCCTGAGGTTCGTGCTGTCGTCTGGGCGCCCCACGCGCTGCCGACCTCCTAGCCGTCTCGTACCAGCGACGCGAGGTCCAGCTGGACGCCCCACGAACGTCGAAAACCGAGACAGCAGGCGGCGAATTCTCATCCGCGATTTTCGCGTGGGACGTCCGAGTATCGGACGAGTCGAGTGCGGCTTCCCGGTCCCGGGCCGTTCATGACGCTGTAGCCGTGTGGACGCGGGTGGTGTCTTCGATGGTGAAGGCGAAATCGGACCCGAAGGCTGACGCGGGACTCTGCGCCCCCGAGTGGGATCCCCCGAGCGTCTCCTCGACGGCGCGGATGCTGGCCGCCGGCGTAAAGGAGTAGGAATCGCCCGTCTGCAGCAGCGCCGTGACGGAGGATCCGTCCGAGCTCGTTGCCCGAGCCCATCCGAAAGACCGCTGGGTCTGTGACCCCTCGACCTCCAACTCTGGCGCAGACGGATCACGCTCTGGGGGGCTGACCACATAGGCAGTCACGTTCGTGGCACCAGTCGCCTGGAATGCCGCCTCGAGATCACCCGTCGGAACGGGCATGGCCTCGCAGGGACCATCGGGGAACTCGAGGAAGGTGATGCCTGTGAAGAGCTCTTGGGTCACGAGGTGTCCGCCTCGGCGGACCCAGCCCCCATAGGGGAGATTCTCCAGCATGGTCGCCGCAGCGCCGGGACCCGGTTGTGCAGAGGCGATACGGGTCGCGACCTCCAGGTGCTCCGCGCCGCCTACCGCCTCGCTGACGTAGCGCGCCGAGCAATTGGTGGCGACGACACCGAAGCCGACCCCCGGCATGATGCAGACGCCTGCTCGACGAGCACGGTCGTCGAGCCCGTAGAGAGAGCGGAACACCTGCAGCTCGTTGCTGATGTCGAGGTAGTGCACCCCGACGCTGAGGCACGCTTCGGCCAGCGGAATTGCGGAGTAGAGAAACGGGCCGGCCGCGTTGAGCAGCAACTCCACGTCGACCAGCGCTTCTTGCAGTGCAGCTGCATCGTCGGACTCCACAACCCGGTACGGCAAGCCAAGACGTCCGGCAAGTGCGGAGATCTGTGGGCCGTTCCGACCGGCGAGGACTGGGCGGTGGCCGCTGTCGAGGGCTTGCTGTGCGATCAAGGCGCCGGTGTAACCGTTGGCGCCATAGAGCATCCATGAGCGGGGCTCCGTCATGACATGTCCCCGCTGACCGTGATCTGCGCCGCCCGGACTCGCATGAGAAGGTCCCGGAACTTCTCGGGCTCTTCGAGCTGCGGTGTGTGCGCTGACGCCTCGAACCACACGAGCTCCTTGCTCGGTGCCTCGACAGTGTCGAAGTACCGCTGGGCTGCGCCGCCCGGCGCCACTTGGTCCAGGCGACCTTGGACCATGAAGAGCGGCACATCGAGGTGAGGCACTGTCTCGACGAGATCGAGGTCGGCCATCTCGGGCAGCAGGCGGGCCTGGCTGGCGGTAATCCCGCGGACGGTCCGGAGCACGTCGCCAGCCGAGTAGTCCGACGAGCGAACCAGGCTGGCCAGCAAGGTGCGGACCACGGCGCCGTAGGTCTGATGGAGGGTCACCCCACCAAAGTTGGATGCCCATCGGACCCGGGTACCGAACTGCTTCACGTCCAGATGGGGAGGAGGCCCAATGGTTTCGAGCTGACGGATGGCCCGCTTGTTGCTTTGCCGGCGGGCGCTGTCGAGCGCGAAGTCGTAGGCGCTGGTGCCCGCCGCGACGCCGTCGACGTCCATGCCGACCGCCACCAAGGTCTCAACGAGATCTGGACGCTGTGCTGCGGCGAACGCACCAACCGTGGCACCGAGCGAGAACCCTGCGACGTATGGCTTCGTGTCGAACCGATCCTTCAGCCACTCGAGGAGCGCCACCGTGTCGTCCACCATGTGCTGCATAGGGCCCTCGATCTCAGCATTGGGACCCCGGAGCGAACGCCCACAGCCGCGCTGGTCCCAGTACACGACGGTGAAGTGGTTCTCGAGTCCGAGAACCCGCTCGAAGCGGCGCACCTCGTTGAGCATCGGAAGGCCAGGGCCTTGTTGGATCAGCAGGAGGATCGGGTCGGAAACATCGATTCCGCGGATGCGGATCCATTGGGTTGTGGCTCCCAGGTGCACTTCTTCGAGAGTGTCGGTTTGCATGTTCTCCTCCGAACTTTGGATGTGTGAAGGGCTGTTCAAGTCGCCAGGCACTCGCCGGCGAGGGTGGGTGCGACGTGACCAGTGGCCCTGGTCAGCCGAGCTGAATCTGGTGTGATCGAGCTCTACTTCGCTGCCACGATGTCTGCGCTGAGCACGAGCTCAGGCACGAGCGGAGCTTCCGGCGTGACGGGCACGGGAAGGCCCGCCTCGGTTGGGCGTGACGTCCATGGCGACCACCAGGCGGTGCGCCCAAGGAGCTTCATTGTTGCGGGCACCAAGATGGCCCGGACGACCGTCGCGTCGAGGAGCACGGCAAAGGCCACGCCCAGGCCCAGTTCCTTGACGAAGACGAGTCGGGAAGAACGAGCGCGCCCATCGCCAGGGCCAAACACAGCGCGGCTGCGCTCACGATTCCCCCGGTGCGGTCGAGTCCCAGCGCCACGGCTTGGTCCGGGGTGGCGCCGGAGTCGTGCTCCTCCTTCATCCGACCGAGAAGGAACACCCCGTAGTCGGTCGAGAGACCGAAGACCACGGCGAGGATGATGATCAGCGACGTGGACTGCAGCGCACCGGGACCGCTGAACCCCAGGAGGTGCCGCAGGTGGCCCCACTGGAAGACCCAGACCAGCATGCCGAATGTGGCTCCGACGGTGAGGATGTTCATGACGACGGCCATGACCGGAAGCACCACCGAGCGTGTCATGGCGAACAACATCACCAACGCGATCAGGATGATCAGGCCGAGTACAACGGGTAAGTGTGACTTGAGGCTGTCTTGCAGGCTCAAGAAGGAGGCGGTCTGACCGACGACGGTGATCTGTCCCGGGCTGCGCAGAGTCTGGAGATCGTTCACGGTTTGCTGCGCTGCCGGTGAGAGCGGAGCGGAGGACAGGGCCACGTTGGCCTCCCAGAGAGAACCCCCGAGATGCTGGAAGTTCGAGACGGCCTTGACGCCATCGACGTGATCCGCTTCGGTCGCGACTGAGGCCAGATCACTTAGTGTCGCCTGGCTCGCATTGACGATCAGGCTGGCCGGCGCCTCGGAGAAGGCACCGAACTTGGTCTGGACGAGCTCATAGGCGGTTCCGGCCGAGCTGCTGGCCGGCAGGCTGCTCGCATCGGCGCCGGTAAAGGCGACGTGGAGGAAGGGAGCGGCAAGCACCAGCAGGACGAGGAGCGCAGAGAGGCCCCAGAGGGCGGGGCGGCGCATGACGACGGTGGCGATCCGGTACCAGCGTCCCGTGGCCTGCCCACCGTCACCGGCGGCTTGGCCGTGTCGGCGCACCGGGCCGGGCGCTGCAATGCGGTCCCCGTAAATCGTCAGAAGTGAGGGCAGACACGAACAGCGCGAAGGCACCAGCCGAAAGAACGACGACGGCACCCGCGATCCCCATGGAGTACACGAAGCGCTCGGGGAAGATGGTGAGGGTCGCCATTGCGGCGGCGATGGTGAGAGAGCTGAAGAGCACCGTCCGGCCTGCGGTCCGGCGCACGGCGACGAGGGCAGCTTCGGTCGAGCCCTGCCGGTCGAACTCTTCACGGAAGCGCGAGACGACAGGAGGCTGAAGTCGACCGAGAGCCCCAGGCCGAGAGCGATGACCAGGTTGAGGGCGAAGACCGACAGCGGGAGGGCCACCATGACGAGTCCCATGATGCCGAGCGTGACGGCGATGGCGAAGATGGCGCCGATGAGAGGCATGGACGCCGCTCGGATGCCCCGGAAGACGAAGAACAGCAACACGATCAAGAAGGGCAGGGCGAAGAGCTCGGCCCGGCCCAGGTCCTGAGAGGACACTGCGGCGATCTGGACATCGGCGGTGGTGGGCCCTCCAAGCCAGACATTGCCCTTGAGCGAAGTCTGCGCCGCGATCGCCTTCTCGAGGGCGGTGACGGCCTGCTTCTCTTGGACGTTGCCAACGGTGGCGACGACGACGGTGAGGTTCCCGCTCCGCGAGATCATGGTCGAGTCCCCTGTGTTGGCGTAGTCGAGCACCTGCTTCACCTCGGGGCGCGCTCGTAGAAGGATCGACGACAGCTCCGACTCGCGCCGGAAGCGGCGAGTGAGCAGCGATCGGCGCCGACGTGCGGACAACGACCTCGTAGCCCTCTTCGGGGTTCGCCCCGGTGGCGCGCTGAATCTGGTGCTGCGCCAGCACGACCGCTGAGCCGGGAGCGTCGTAGTCGCTCAGTGACGAGGTGAGGTGTGCGGACGCAATGCCCCCGGCGGCCAAGCCGACGATGGTGGCGACGCCGGCAACCCACAGGACCAGGCGTGCCCGCCGCCTGACGTGAGGAGATCCGGACTTCGAAGCTCCGCGCTTCATCTGATCAGCTCTGAATTTCATGACTCGGTCCTTCCTTTGCGGGATTGGGAACAGCGCTTTCGGCCACGGCCAGCGTCTCCTCGATGACTTTGAGCAGTTCGAGCACACCGGAGAAGGACGCCCAGGAATCGTCAGCGGATCTGCCGACCCGTCCCTCGAGCCGTCCCTCGGGGGCTGGGTTGAGCTCCAGGAGGAGGCGCACGACGGGCCTCTGGGGTGCTGATGCGACCATGCCTCTCAGCTAACGCCTGAACTGGAGGTTTGTCCCCAGGGGCGACCCCAGGTTTTGACCCTAGGTTTTGCCGCGGCATTGAAAGCCGTGCCTCGCAGGACTCCAGGGTGGACTCTGCGAGGCCGATCGCGTCAGTTGATCAGCGTGCTGAGCTCTCGCCGGGAAGTGATGTCGAGCTTGATGAAGATGTTCCGGAGGTGGTACTCGACCGTCTTCACCGAGACATAGAGCTCGGCCGCCACCTCTCGGTTGATCAGTCCGGTCGCCACCAATCGAGCAACGGCGAGCTCGGCTCGGCTCAACCCGAGGAGTGCGGCAGGGCTTTCGGTCGCTGCCGAGACCTCGAGAGTGGCCAGCTCCGCGGCGCAGACCTGGACGTACGGGTCGGCCCCCAGAGCGGAGAAGACCCGATGGGCCTCCCCCAATTGAGCGATCGCCCCGGTTCCATCGTCGATCCAGCGCAGGCGCCGGCCATCGTCGAGGCTGACCAGGGCACATTCGAAGGGCATGGGCACTGCAGATTCCAACGAATGCGCCAACTCGAACATCGTGTTCGCCCGAGTGACGTCGCGGGTGGCTACAGCCAGGTTCCCTCGACAGCGAGCGACGGCGAGTGCCGCCGAGTTCAGACCGCCGTACGGAACGGCGGCTTCGAATTCGTCGAGAGCATTCTTCGCCTCGTCGAGTCGACCCAAGCCGATCAGTGCGTCTGCCTCGAGAGCTCTCCAGTTGAACATTCCGGGCAGGCCTCCAACCTCGAGCACGCCAGAGGCGCGTACGGGTTCGGTGGAAGCAAGCACGGCGGCGGGGTCGTTTCGTGCCGTGGCGAACGAGGCCGCGGCGACGGCGGCATTCACCACCGCCAGGGCTCGCGGGGATCGCTGTGACGCCTCTCGAGCAGCAATGACGTGCGCTCGCGCCATCGGCCATTGGCCTCTGAAGGACAGCACCTGTGCGGCACGGGCGTGCGCACGGGACAGGTCCGCCGGACGGTCGGCATCTTGTGCGAGCGACGTGGCCAGCTGCGCGTAGGTATTGGCGGCATCCCAATCGCCGTGACGGAAGTGAGCATCGCTCAGGTGTGTCAGGCACGGAACTGGATACGACGCTGGCAGGCCAGTACGCATTCGCGCAGTCGCCACACCCAGGTCCGCGATGCCGCCAGAAAGATCGTCGACGTAGACCCGCAGCATCCCCCGCATGATCAGAGCGTCGGTCTCAGACACGGGCGCTTCGTTCCCCGAATCCGGGAGGAACTCGAGTACGCCAAGGCCCTCGGCGCTTCGCCCGGCCGAGGCGAAGGCATAAGCCTTGGCCGTGAGGGCCATGCCATGCAACGCGGAACCCGAATGGGTCCCGTTCGCTGCTCGTTCGGCCCACATGAGCGCCTGGTCGGGACGACCAGAGAGCACCATCCAGTTGGTCAGCGAGGTCGCAGCGCGCGCGCCAATCTCGCGTTCTGATTCAGGGTCGTGGGCCTGCCAGGCACTGAGAAGTCGCTCCTCGGCGCTCGGCGATCCGACGTAGACACCAAGCAGCCCGGTCAAGGCAGCCCGCCGAGCGCTGTCTTCTTCACAGAGAGCAAGGACCCGCGCCGCGGCCGATGAATCGGCGACATCCAGCTGGGAGACCGCTGCATCGAGCAGTCGCCGCTCTCGGTTCTCGGACGCCGGCGAAAGGAGGGCCGCTTGCTCCAACGCCCACGCCGCGGTGCCCAGTTCGCCGAGCGCCACTCTCTTGAGCGCAAGTTCCTCGAGTTCGCCTGCGAGCGATTCGTCAGGACCCGATGACGCCGCAATCCGATGCACAAGGCGTGCGTGCCCCACAACGCACTCGGCTCCACGGGCGTGGAGCATCTTGCGACGAGTCGGACTGAGGTCGCCATAGATGGCAGCGCGGTACAACGGATGGGTAAAGGACAGTTCTGAGGGGACAACCAACTCGCTCATGAGACCCGACGCGACAGCATCGTCGATGGCATCGGTTGGGTCGGCTAGCTCGGCGACTGTCGTGATCATCGACGGGGCGGCGTGTTGTCCAAGGATCGACGCTGCTGCCAGGAAGGATTGCGTGAGGGTCGACAGCGTGGCGACCTGAGCCAGGATCACTGCAGAAAGCTCTCTGGGCGCCGGGAGTCCTCCATCCTCTCTGTTCAACGTCACCACGCCGATCTCGTCGAGCAACGCCCGGCAATAGAGGGCGTTGCCCTCGGTGTGCGCGACCAGCCGAGCTGCGCCCTTCTGCGTGAGCGAACCGCGGCCCAGGGCATTTGCCAACTCCATGAGATCGCTCGAGGTGAGTCCGACCAGCCGGATCTGGGTAACCCGGGGATCGCCGCCAAAGAATCGAGACCAGCTGGGATCGGTCGACTCACCTGCCCGAGCTGAGATGACCGTCAGCACCTTGTCAGCCCTGAGACGCCGAAGAGCGAAGAGCACGGCGCGAGAGGACGGTCGGTCGACCCACTGCAGGTCGTCGATTGTGAGGACGACGACTTGACCGCCAGTTTGGAGTCGATCGAGGAGTTCCAGCAACGAAACCCCAACGGCCATCGGATCTGCCCCCGGCTCAGTGAGGGACCCGAGCTCCATCTGATCGAAGACGCCGTACGACAGGAGCAGCTCATCCTGGTCACCGCCCGCCTGAACGATCACCGCGTTCGGCAGGGTTCCAAGGAAGCGGGTGATCAGAGTTGACTTGCCTGAGCCAGCTTCGCCCTCCAGATGGACGACCTGTGGATAGCCCATCTCAGCCGCAGCGAACCGCTCGGCGAGGATGCCCAATTCTTGTTGGCGGCCGACGAAGCCGGTGGCGGCCATCGGGGCTAACTCGACGATGGCACTGGTTGAGTCATGGTTTCCGGCGCTCGCCTTCTATGGCTGACAGGTCCCTGAGACCAACGGGGCCTGCATGGATATGAGGAGGCTACGCCTCGGGGAAGTCGAGAGAAGTCGCTTCGCCGGACTCACAGGTCTTGCCTTCCTCGTCGTCACCCTGGGCGCTGCCGCAATCGAAGGTCTCCGTGGCCCGCCGCAACCGTGCCACGGAGGCAGCTGATCGAGACGCTGTGCCGGCAGGCTCCGCGTGACCTGAGGGACACCGGGGACCATCTGGCGTCCGGTGCTCAGCTCTGGGTGCGCGAGGGAGCGGGTTCCATCGTCGCGGGCGCTGTGCGCGTCAGCACTGCGACAGCGACGCACATGGCGGCAAAGGAGAACGAGCCGACAGCGAGTCGGACGGCATCCGGATTGAAGGTCTCCCCGAAGACCCAGATGCTCAGCGCAATGCTGACGATGGGATCGACGATCACCAGGAAAGGTTGCGACATGCTGAGAGGGCCGACGTGGAGCGCAGCCTGGTTCAAGAGCTCTGCGACCAAGCCGGAGACGGCGAGCGCATAGACCGGCCAGTGGGTGAACATGCCGGACACCCCGAACTGCGACAGGGTGTCGGTAGTCGCCTTTATGAATGTGGCCACGAGTGCCCAGAGCATGGAAGCCGAGGCTCCCAAAACTGCGGCTCGCCTTCGTGGCGTGCCTCTGAGCCCGAGCAGTGCCAGCAGCCCTGACGTGCCGGCGACCGTGATGGTTGCCGCCAGCCACGCTCCTGTGGTCGGCAGCGCGCTGCCGCCGCTCGGCTCGGATACGGCGATGAACACCGCCAGGGAGACGCAGGTGCAGGCCGCCGCCGACCAAGCGACGGGGCGGATCGACTGGTGTAGCCAAAGCCACCTCAGGACCAAGGCGAAGATGAGCTCGGTGACCAGGAGGGGCTGTACCACCGACATGGCTCCGTTGTGCAAGGCGATGGCCTGGAAGACGAACGCTCCGGCCAACGCTACCCACCCGAGAAGCCACAGGGGGTTAGACACGAGGTAGCGGACGAATCGCCAGCCCTTGTCGTGTTCTGGGTCGCCAATGCTTGCAACGTGCTGCATGACGACGTTGAGAGCATTGGCCAACCCTGCCAGTAGGGCGAATACCACAGGCACAGGGCGATCATACGGACCGTCCGTGTTTCAGCCTCGAGGCAGGCCGGCTGGAGTGCCACGACTGTGGCGGGCGCTGAGAAAGGCAGTCGACCCGAGCGGGCGATTGCGTCACAATGGGTTGATGGAGGAAGGTCTGAGCACCAAGTGGACGCTCTCTCGAATAGTCGTGTTGGCACTGATACTCATCAGTCTCATCCTGAGCCACCACCACCTCCGGCAGCGCCGAGCTCTCGCCGGAAGAGTCCCGGCGCCCGCTGGAGGTCAGTCTGGTGGGCCGAGATCCACAAGCGTCAGCGACTTCACATAGCTCACCGACCCGAGAACCGGGCCTCGACTGGAAGAGGGCTATCCCTTCTACCGCCCGACCCACAAGGTGTTGTGTTTTGACACCTACGTCGTAGAGGTTGGCGCAGCGAGCCCGAGTTCTCTGAGTGGTTCAGAGACGAGCGTGTGGCCCGCATGTATCTCGAGCCGGTGTGTGTGTATATGCTTACGAGACGGCCTGGGCTGCGTCCTATGCGGCGCCGAGAACCCTCAGTGTCGACCGAGCGGCTCGTGGTGGTGTTCAGAGTGCCGTCGCAGTTTCACTCTTAGCACGGGCACGGCCATGGAGCGCACGCATCTACCGTTGTGGACGTGGTTGCGTGTGGCGTGCACGTGACGAACGACAAAGGCGGAGTGTCTTCGCTCGGCCTGCAGCGCTCTCTCGGCCTCAAGAACACATTA
>CAVSEB010000027.1:0-40526 GCA_963726855.1 uncultured Acidimicrobiaceae bacterium | reverse complement strand
CCGTGAAACCGTTCACCATCGAAGCGGTGTCCGAACCCGCAATCACCGGGCATCCAGATGAGCGACGCAATCGAATGGGCGCGGAGCACTTCGAGCGTTATGAGGGACCAGGTGGCGGGAATCGAACCGACCGAAGCGCCGATGCGAAAGTGGACGTCAACGTTATTTATGCCCTCTGAGCGGGTGAATCACGGTGTCCGCCACTGACCAGAATTGACCGCAACCGGCCGTAATTTCGTGTTTTCTCTGTGCTCTTGTGTCATTTTGGTGTCGCGAAGGAGGCGAAGGTCTACTCGCATTCCCTCCCGTCGGCTCCCCGACGACGGCGGATGGGTGTTCGACGTAGGCGGCATTTAACCCTCAGTGTTTCGCGCCGAGAAACTCAAGATTCGGGATCTTCGAGCTGCAGTTCGTCCAGCCTCTGCTTCAGAGATTCGATGTCGTTCACAAACCGTTCTCGTAGCTGACCAACCTGCGAACGGACCACAGGTGACTCTTGGGTCTCCAATTGTTGGAGCACCCAACTCAACCTTTCCTGAGTTCTTTCGAGCTCGCTCTCGAGTCCAGAACTGGGCACGCCCGCCGGTGACTGGCGAAACTGGCGACTGATCTCCTCGGCGAGTGCCTGTCTGTCCGACTCGTCTAGGTCGGTATCGACTTCGACGAGCCATGCGTCAATCACCTGTGGGTCGCTGAAGTCGACCTCGTGAGAACGCCCATCTTCGTGGTTTTTCTGCTCGGCCATGGGCTCCTTCTCCTTGTCGTCCACTCGGCGCCGCCGATTATTCCATCGCGGTGCAGGCCAAATCGGAGGGTTCTCATGGCGCGCTTCCCTCGACGCTGACCAGGGCGAATTCCCGCGGCGTGGCCTCGGTTCGTTAACGCTTCTTCTTGGCGGCCGCGTAGGGCGACCAAGGTCACGAGCCGCGAAGCCGCGAGGGCGATCGTCGCTTTTCCACAATGCGGCTCCAGTCAATGGTCCAGCGGCCTTACCCCGGCCAAGCCGGGTGCAGAACAGTCGGTCGACTCAAGCGAATCGGCCCGCTGGGAGCCAAAATCACTGCTAAAGCCGAGGTCATAGGAAGGAAGACGATGTTCGTGGAGGGTGGTGAATCGCACCTTCGAAGTCGAAGTAGCAGTCAACAGAGGCTTGTATTCTGCAACCCCAGTAGTAGGCACAGGGCCCAGTCGCAGACGGCTATACCCTGGTTGCATCCAGTTGCGGGGGGAACCGCATGGCTGACTCGGTAGACCTGGGCTTTAGCGGCCTCAAGGCGGAGCCAGGCGCCCATATCTGTGGGATTTACACGGGCGAACGGCAACGCGACGAGATCGTGCTCCCATTCCTAGAGACGGGGTTGCGGGACGGGGACAAGTGCATGTGCATCGTCGACTCGGTCGAACCATCGGAGATCATTGCCAAGCTTGACCCCGATCTGAACCCGCGCCACCGAGCCGACATAAATCAACTCGTCGTAATGCGGGCCTCGCACGTCTTTCGGCGTTCCGGCAGGTTCTCCGCGAGTGAGACGATCGGCTTCTGGAAGGTAGCCGTCTCCGAAGCCATGTATGACAGTCGGTTCGAAATGGTCCGAGCCATCGACACTTGGTCCCAGCACGACGTCGTTATCGACCCCGATGAGCATCTTCTCCTCGAGTCCGAGATGAACCGGATCATTCCCCTTTACAAGCAAATCGTTGTGTGCCTCTACGACCTGGAGCAGTTCGGCAGCGCCGTCATCTTCAACCTGCTCAAGACCCACCCGATCTTGCTACTGGGCGGGCTTCTTCTGGAAAATCCCCACTACAAATCACCCGACGAGGTCATGGCCGAGACACAAGCCAACGCGGGAGCGCGGGACCGATCGAGAAAGAGGCTCCTAATGCCGAATCGTGATGATTGGCTCGACCTCGCCCGCAAGGTTGATTGGGAATATCGCTATGTGGAGGAGCAGGAGGTCTTCCCAGCCGAGGTAAGCGGCGGCCCGTGGTTTTCCTACGCCGCGTGGGCTGATTGGAATGAGGGCTACCGCACAACTTACCGGGACTACCTCACTAACCAACGGTCCAAAGACGAGTCAGTCATGGGTGTGCGGTCCGTGCTGAACAAGGCTTACCTAAGGGAGGAATACGACCCCAGTTGGATCCAACTCCTCAAATTCCATTACGGAGCGTTGGCCTTGGCCGAGTATGCGGGCGCGGTGGCCGAGCTACGGATGGCACGTTTCGGACGCGATAGCGTGTGGCGGACGATGGCGACGCTGGGCGCTCTCGATGAAATCCGGCACACGCAGATCCCGCTGCTATTCGGGCACGATCTCCTACGCCTCGACGGCAACTTTGACTGGACGCACCGGGCCTACCACACCCGCCATTGGGTCATTATCGCGGCACGACACCTCTTCGACGACATGGCCCTGGCGGCAGACGCGATCGATATCGCAGTGCAACTCGAATTTTGTGTTCGAGACCGGCTTCTCGAACCTCGCAATTCCTGGCTATGGCCGCGATGGCCGACGGCGCCGACGACCACCTCTTCGAAAAGGCGCTAACGAGCATTCAAACTGATGAAGCTCGACACGCCCAGATCGGATACCCCGTCCTTCGCACCCTCATCGACAACGGAGGAAAAGAGCGGGTGCAATACCTCGTCGATAAGATGTGGTGGCGCTGTTGGCGCCTAATGATCATCCTCACCGGCACGGCAATGGAGTACTTGACGCCCGTCGGAGCGCGCATAAGGTCATTTCGACAGTTCATGGACGAATGGGTCATCGACCAGTTCATGATCAACCTGGCAGAGTTTGGCCTCGAGCGTCCGTGGTTCTGGGACCTCTTCGTCGAGGAGCTGGATTTCGCGCACCACAGTTTGCAGCTCGGCCTCTACGCGTATCGGACGACCCTGTGGTTCGACGTCGCTGCTCCAGACCAAGACGAACGACTGTGGCTCGCAAATTCCTATCCACTCTGGGAGGAGACGTTCGGTCGACTATGGGATGACGTCGAGCGCAATTGGCAAACCAAGGGTGAGTCAGGAACTTTGGCCTACGCCTTGCCGGCGCTCTGCAACCTCTGTCAGCTCCCGACCGTGTTCGTTCGGCCGGGCCACAACACCGCCTGCACGGCCGAAGCGAACGGCCGGCGCTATCTCTTCTGTTCAGAACCGTGTCGGTGGATTTTCTTGTCCGAGATAGATCGCTTCGGCGGACACGAGGGCGTCGTGGACCGTATCGTCGCTGGTACGGCTCCGGGAAAACTGACGGACCTGCACCGGTGGATGGGGCTCGATGTGCCGGCCGAGTTGGGGAAGGATCTCCGCCGCGGACTCAACCCGTGGCGACTTGAGTCCATCCCACAGGCATGAGCGAACCCGTGGCCAGCGTCTACCTCTTCGGCTACCTCGAGGACGACTTTCTCGGGCGCGTCCTGGTGACATCGGATGACGTCACGATCCAGTCGCTCGCCGTTCAGCTTTCTGCCTGGTCAGACGAACATGGTGCGCCAGTTGTCGTCACCAACGAGGCTGGAGACGAACTTGACCTTCAGTCACCCGTAGACGCCGCCGGGCTTAACAACGGTGACATCTTCACGGTGCTCCGCAGTGGCTAGAGCGATAGAAGATGCCTTCGTTCATGCGGGCAACCTTGACGATCTCTGGGAAGGCGAGATGATCGCGGTGACTCTCGACACGGTCGATCTTGTCCTATGCAATGTGCAGGGGCAGGTATTCGCGTTCGCCGACCGCTGCCCACACCTCGGGAGCCGGCTGTCAGATGGCGAATTCGACGGCAGACTCATCACTTGTGCGGCCCACGAGTGGGTTTTCGATGGACGCGGCGGAGCCGGCGTGAATCCCGCACAGGCCTGCTTACGCAGATTCCCGACCAGGGTGACCGGGACTGAGATCTATGTCGAGTTGCACGAGCCGACGTCGTGAGCACGATGGATCGAGACCGCGGCAGAGTCGGTCCCGTACTCCTAGATACACCGTTCGCCGAGGCGGTGGTGGCGGCAATTCGTGAGGAGAACGACGATGTGGTTGTACGCCACGAAGCCGCTTACCTGCGCGTATCGGTACCAGGAACGTGCTCGCTCTCCTGCTCGGTGGTTCGGTCCATCGTCGGAGCGGATGTCCGATTTCCTGGCGACCTCGAGGCCATCATGCCGTCCTTCTCTGGCCGTATGGCGATCACAGATCACTCCGCGGTCTGGTGGCTCACCGGGGAGCCTCCACCAGGAGCATCCGAGGAGGATCGAAGTTGACAATTGATCGGCGCCCGACACGCAAGACATATTCACGGCTAGGGGCTACTCGACGGATACCAAGCGAATACGAAGTGGTCAGCACCGACCTCCACTACAACTATCCCGACAGTTTCGAACTCACTGATACCCCAGTCATCGAGTGGTATCGCCATCATCGCGAGGGTTCCAAACTGCAATGGGCAAACTGGGAGTCCTTCGCGGACCCCCGTCGGACCACCTATCGCGACTACACCCAACTACAGGACAGGAAGGAGGACATGATTGATGGTCTCCTCCGTGAGGTGGACGACGACGGCTATGACGAGGAGCTCTCTGAGGAGTGGATCGAATTTGTCGACCGCTGGTACGCCCCACTCCGTTTCCCCTTCCATGGCCTGCAGATGCTCGCCTCCTACGTCGCACAGATGGCGCCCGCCTCGCGAGTGACGAACTGTGCTGCCTTCCAGGCGGCCGACGAGATGCGCCGTCTCCAACGCGTCGCATATCGGACAGCGCAACTCGCTGATCACCGCCCAACTGTCGATGTTGCATCCCATCGCCGGCGTTGGGAGGAAGCAGAGGCCTATCAACCTTTGCGAGAGCTCATCGAGCGAGCGTTGATCGCTTATGACTGGGGTGAGGCGCTTGTTGTCACGAACCTGGTGATCAAGCCCTATTTCGATCGTCTTGTCAACGTCGAGCTCGCAGGTTCGCTTGCTGCCATGAACCACGATCCGGTCTTGCGCCATATTCACTTCTCCCTAGACGAGGACGCCCGTTGGCATCGTGAATGGAGCAGCAGGCTGCTCAAACTGGCAATTGACGATCGGACCGAGAACCTCGAGGTCGTCTCAGGTTGGATCGAGACCTGGCGTCCCCGCGCGACGCGGGCGATTGCTGCGCTCGCCGCCGTCATGAGCGCCGCGCCCACGCCGCTTGATGCCGAAGCGCTTCAGCAGCGAGTGGAGACATCCGCATCAGAGGAGATCGCTTCGTTCATCGAGGGTCCCGCTCGCAAATAGTCACTTCGCCGGAGTGGCTTGGCCGGCGCCTCGGGGGTCGGTAGCTCGTCGCGCTGCGCCGATCCATGACCACATTCCCTCCGTGGTGACTTCTTTTCGTAGCTATCTCTGATTGACTCCGGGGCCAACTGCCGTTGCGCTCGCGTGTGGGCATATGCTCCAGCCGTGACTGGGCGACGCCGCCTCGCTGCACCATCTGACCTAATTGGGCGAGATGAGGAGTACGAGCGACTGGGCGCGCTGATCGATCGAATCCCTGACGGCGGTGGCACGCTGCTGATCAGCGGCGAGCCGGGCATTGGGAAGTCTGCGCTCCTGGATCGTGCGGACGCACTGGCGCGGGAGTCGGGGATGCGTACGCTGGCTACGGCCGGCGTCGAATCCGAGGCTGAACTCGCCTTCGCCGGGTTGCATCAGCTCCTGAGCCCGGTTTTAGAATTCAGGGTACTTCTACCCGACCCACAGCGCGGAGCCCTGGAAGCGGCGTTCGGGATCCGCAGCGGGTTCGATTCCGACCCGTTTCTGGTCGCCCTAGCGGCATACCAGCTCGTCTGCGAAGCGGCCGACCAATGTCCGCTGGTCCTGATCGCCGACGATGTCCATTGGCTCGACCGTTCCAGTCTGGGTGTGATCAGCTTCCTCGCACGGCGTATCGAAGCAGAGCCCATCGCGCTTGTCGCCACACTCCGTCCCGGCTTTGCGACGTCACTCGAGGACGCGCGTCTTCCTGTGCTCGAACTTGACCGGCTCAGCGCAGATGCTTCGGCGGAACTTCTGCACACAAAGGCGCCTGATTTGCATCCGAGAGAACGATCCCGCGTGCTTGCCGAGGCCGCCGGAAATCCCCTTGCACTCGTCGAGCTTTCGCGGACTCGTTCGTCTGCACCACAGGGGGCAATTGAACTGTCCGAGGTGACCCCCACGCTCACCGGACGACTGCAAAGTGCGTTCGCGTCGAGGCTTGACGACCTCCCGGAGGAAACCCGCGCCTGCTTATTGGCGTCCGCACTCGACGGCCGTGCTTCCCTCGAGGAGGTCGTGCGGTGCGCCGCACTGGTCCGTCACGAGGCGGTGGGCGTATCGGCGCTCGACCCCGCCGTCATGGCGGAACTCATTGACGTCGTCAGCCGCGGGAGTCCGCTTTCGTCATCCGTTGATCCGTTCGGCGGTGGTCCAGGCCGCGCTGCCAGCCCGGGTCCTCGCCATGTACGGGGCGCTGGCTGACGTGGTGACCGACCCAGAGCGCCGCCTGTGGCACCAGGCGAGGTCGGCCGTAGGGTTCGATGAGCAGGTCGCCTATGCGCTCGAGCAGCATTCAGTCGCCGCCCGACATCGCGGCGCACTGACGGTGGCCGCGGCGGCACTCTGAGCGCGCTGCCGCCCTCACCGCTGATCCGCGCTGCAGGGCAGATCGGTTGATCCGCGCAGCCGAGGTCGCCTACGAGCTCGGATACATCGATGCAGTCACTCGTCTGCTTCGACTTGCACCACAACTCGAAGTCGATTCCTTAGAGTCGGCTCGAATGGCATGGCTTCAACAGATGATCAGTGGAGACATCTGGGTTGAGCCAGGGGCGGAGAAGACGTCCGTAACGATCGCCCGACGGTTACGCGATGGCGGTGACGCGGACATGGCGCTACGTTCACTGGTCCCGATCGCGCATCGCTGCTGGTGGACGCGTGTTCGGGCGAAGACACGCCAATATGTCATCGATGCGGCGGAGAGCATCGCGGTGCCCAACGACGACGCACTCCTGCTGGCGGTGATTGCCCTGGCTCATCCCGAGAAGACTGGAGTGTCGGTTCGTCGCCGGATCGCTCTGATCAAGCTCTCGGACGTGACTGATCCGATTTCCGCTATGCATATCGGAATTGCCGCAGAGAAAGTGGGTGAACTCCCCATAGCAGCGCGGTTCTTGATGCGGGCTTTGGAGGGTCTCCGCGAGCAGGGGAGACTCGGGCCTCTCACGAGATGTCTTGCGCACTATGCCTGGGTTGCGACCTATACGGGCGATTGGAGAGGCGCTGCGGCAGCGGCTTCCGAAGCGGCGGTCTTGGCGCGCGATACCCGCCAGCCGCAGTACGGGCTCACGGGCGAACTAATAGCCGCGCTGGTCGCGGCCAAGCGGGGTACCGAACCTGATCTCAACGTGATCCTTCGGCAACCAGAGCAGACCTTGGTCGCGATGAACGGTGGATCGCTACTAGCCCCTGCACACTTGGCTCGGGGCGCAGAAGCACTGGGCGAGGGCCGGCACAACGATGCGTTTTACCACCTCTGGCCGGTTTTCGACGAGAAGGCTGGCAGCTTTCATCGCTTCATGCGGTGGCACGCGGTGTTGGATCTGGCCGAGGCCGGGAAGTGGAGTGGGCACACTGAACAGGTGGCGCAAGTGATTGCCGAGCTCCGCTTGGTCAACGAGCGCTGCGCCCCGCCTGTTCTGAGTGCCGAATTGGCCTGTTCCGCTCCGCTGATAGCCGACGACCATGATGCCGAAGCGCTTTTCATCGACACACTCGAAGCCGATGCAGCAGGGTACCCGTTTCTTCGGGCTCGTACGCTCTACTCGTTCGGCCGCTGGCTGCGCCGGCGACGACGAAATGCCGACTCACGTGCGCCCCTACGAGACGCGGTTGACCTGTTTGACCGGCTCGGTGCCACACGTTGGAGCGCGAACGCTCGACAAGAGTTGCGCGCCACGGGCGAGGTACTCGGTCGCCGCTCGCCTGATGGACACGACCGCCTGACGGCGCAGGAACTTCAGATCAGCGCGTCTCGCTGCTCAGGGATTGTCCAACCGAGAGATTGGCGAGCGAATGTTCCTTTCCCATAGGACGGTCGGCTCACATCTCTATCGGATCTTCCCCAAACTTGAAATCGCGTCCCGCGGGCAGCTGCGCGACGTGCTCACCGAATCCGGCATGGATTGAACTATTAGAGAATCGTTGAGACCTCGCCGGGGAGCGCTCCGTGTCTCCGCGGGTTGAGCCGAGGGGGCCAAATGGTCGGCGAGCTGCCAATCGGCTCGAGTCGCGCCTTGACCAGGTCACATATCGTGCCTTCGCCTATGTGCGGATGCCCTGCGGAGTCCCCCCAGCGTCAAGCAACCGCATTGCGTCCAGGGTGTGCCAGGCGCGGGTGGCAACTTGCAGGTTGAACTGAACGTCGGGGTCGTCCAGATTGTGCCCGGATATCTCCCCAATACGCCGCAGGCGATAGCGCAACGTGTTCCGGTGAACACCGAGGCTGCGAGCCGAATCCGCGTAATTGCCGCCCGAACGCAGGTAACTGTTGAGGGTCGGAATCAAGTCACCCTTCCGGCTGTCGTCGTAATCGATGAGAGCTCCGAGCCACTTCCGCACCAATCGTTGGATGGTGGTCGGGTCTTGAGCCTCGGCGAGAATTTGGAACACACCAAGATCGTCAAACGAGACGACGCTCGCCTGACGGTCGCCAAATGACATGACTTGCAATGCAAGCTGAGCTTCTCGATATGACTGCGGAACGTCGGGTGCATGATCGCAGATTCCTCCCACACCGATGCGGCACCCAGCGTGACCCAACTCGACGTCAATTGCTATGCGCAATGATGACAATGAAAATGAGTCCTGCACCAAAATGACCACTATGTCGCGCCGGGAACCAAGTAGCGGCCGTGCGCGAAGGCCCTGAGTGGCACGCCGGACAGCGTGGAACAACTGGTCTTCGGCAAGGGTGTTCGGGTGTTCGACGACCGCGACCCGCTGTTGCGGACCAAGGTCGTAGCCGAGGATTCGTGCTCGGACCTGAGCCCTCTCATCATCCGTTCCGGCGATCAGTTCCTCGAGAAGGTCTCTTCCCAAGCGAGACTCGGCCTCGAGAATGCTTTGCAGACGAGACAGTTCTATGGCGAGCACGACAGCGCCCTGTTCAAGCGCCAGCCGCTCTTCCTCACCAGCCGTGCCGCTGGGATCAATAAGGGCGATCGTCGCGAACGTTTCCCCAGCTATTACAGATGCAGATGTCAGCCGGTCACCGACTCGGACTGGATCGGGTTGGTTGTCGAGGACTTTCAGAAGGTCCGACCGTTGGCGAGGAGTCAGCGCTTCCGAAGTTTGAAGGACTGGACCAGCCGAGGCCAACGGGTTGCCACCTGAGTCCTCGATGATCACCGGGTAGCCCGTGAGGTCGTAGATCGTATCGGCGACCCCGTCCAACCCTCGACCTTCCACAGCGGCCTTGGTGAGCTGGCTGTGGATAATGAGGCTGCGCCCTAGCCGCTTGTTGACGAGTTCGAGTTCGTCGGCGATTGCGCGCTCACGTGCGTGGCTGTCGGCGTTTGCGAGAGCGATCCCGAGCTGCTGCGCCAACACCCGGAGAAGGAACTGCTCGCTCTCTGGAACGGGGCCTTCACCGGCAAGAACTACGTGGCCGAACGCGCCATCGAAGCTTCGCATTGGAACGGCCCATGCCCATGGCTCATCAGGCATCTCGAGAACCCCGGCCTGGCCTTGCAGCCCCCGGAGCTGCTTCTCGACCGCGCCACGGATTGACCGTCGCAGGCACGGGCCGGCCGTTTCCAACCATCCGTGACTTGCCACAAACACTCCATGGCATCGCACCGGCGCCAGCGAAGACACAGCCGATGAAGCCAGTGAGGCAATCTCGCTTCGGTCAACGTTCTTGGTCATAACCATCGACAACGCGAGCAGGGCCTGAAGTTTGGTGAGCTGATCCCGCAATTCGGATGCCGTAGGTCCGGCCTCCAGGGTCGAGGAACGTTGGCGCCCAGATTCTTCGCCTTTCACCGTGCCTCTTCCCCTTCCAGCCACGGCACGGGAAACGTTTGTATCCCGCGCACAACTTCTGCAACAAAGTATGTCATAAATGGCCATAGCGAGGGCGCCGAAAGGTTGCAAAGCTGACCCGTAAATCTGAGATTCCATGATCGGTTGGAGCCGACGCGAATGGAACTGTCACAGAAGACAAAGGTCGTTGGCCTGAGTGGATCGTCCTGCAACCCAACGCCGCCGACATGACCGCTTCCGAACACCCCTTCGACAACGCGGCGACCACACTGTCGAATCTGGTCGGAGACGTCACGTGACCCAGGAGTCCTTCCCCCTTCGAGGCCGCGAGGCAGAGCTGGCCGTTATCCAACGTCGGCTTCACGAGGTGAGAGCGGGAACCGGAGGGGTCACCGTGATCGAAGGCAGTGCCGGGGCGGGCAAGACCAAGCTCGTGGATGCTTCGACGGAAATGGCAACCGCCCTGGGATTTCGCGTCGGTCGTGGGGCGGTCGAGCCTTATGTGCCAGGTCCAACGGAGCTCGAAGCGCTCCTCGACGCGCTTTTCGAGGGCCCCACGCCGCTGGCCGATCGACGTGCGTTGGGTGACTCCCATGCGTCGCCCGAGTTCTTGTTCTGGTTGATTCAGGATCTGCAATCGGTGATCGAGGAGGCCGCTCTCAAGTCACCTATCCTGATCTGCCTCGACGATCTCCATTGGGCGGGCGCGAGTTGTGGAGTGGCCTTACGGCAGTTGGGACCGCGACTCGCCTCGCTGCCCGTAGCGTGGGTCCTCGCATATCGTCCAAACCAGGGCGTCGCGCCCGTACAACAGGCCAAATCCGAGTTGATCGACGGAGGCGCCGACCACGTCAAGCTCGGCCCACTCGACCGCGATGCAGTAGCGCTCGTCGTCGCCGATGTCCTTGGCGCTCAACCCGACGAGGACCTCCTCATCAGGACCGAACGCATGATGGGAAATCCATTCCTATTGGTCGAGTTCTTGCGTGGACTCCAAGAGGACTCGGTCCTCAAATACGACTCTGGCCGTGCCATTCTCGTCGCGGACGATCGACCCGGACACCTCAGCGAAGGGATCCGAGGGCGCCTTGCTCGTCTCTCACCGATCTCGGCCCGGGTCGCGTCGTTTGCATCGAGTCTTGGACGGCGCTTCACGCTCCACGACCTCGCCGCAATGACCTCAATGTCGGTTGGCGAACTCGTTGACCCGGTCACAGAGCTTCTCGAGGCGGATCTGTTCGTCGACGACGGGGACCGCCTGACCTTTCGTCACGACCTGATCAGAGAAGCGGTCAGGGCGGGAATGCCCAATTCGGTCCGGCGAGGCCTCGATCGACAGGCCGCGGACGTTCTCATCGCCCGCGGAGCGCTGCCGACCGAGGTCGCGGTTCAGCTTGCGGAAAGCGCCGAACCGGGAGACGACGTGGCGATCGAAACGGTGCTCAAAGCCTCCCAGCAGCTTGCATTGTCGGACCCCGAGGGCGCTGCATCCCTCGCTCAGCGTGGGCTCGAGCTCGCGCCAGAACATCATCCGCTTCGAGGTGCCCTCGTCGTACAGCGCGTCCTGGCCCTCTTTGCGGCGGGTCTTTCGGAAGAGGGCGAGCGGTTCGCTGGCGAAGCGCTCCGCAGGACGCTTCCTGCGAGGGAAGAAGCGCGGGTGCGCTTGAGCGTCGCGACCATGTTCGACATTTGCCCCGAGGTCCGAGCTGAGACGGCTCGAGCCGGCCTTGCCCTTCCGGGCTTGGACTCGGAATTGACCACCTGGCTATGGGACTCCTTGCTTCACAGTCTCATAGTCGCAGGGCGAACCGACGAGGCGCTCGCCATCGAGCCAAAAGCGCGCGAGGCGTCCTACGCCAGCACTGACGAAGCCTGTTGGATGGCCTTCGAGCTGCCCGAATCCGCGATCCACTACCAACTGCTCGACTTTGACGCCGCTCTCGGTGCCATACTCAAGGCGGAACGGCGAGACTATGGTGGACGTCAGGACGCTCGAGCTCGTTTAGTCCTGATGTTCCACTCGTGGATCCTCGATGCACTCGATCTCTACGACGAAGCGCTTGAGGCAGTCACCAGGGGAGCCCGCGCAGCGCAGAGGGATCGGCAAAATTTTGCACTGCGGATGTTTGAGGTGACCAAAGGGCGCCAGCTTCTCCAGGTGGGAAATCTCGCCGAAGCAGCGACTGCACTCGAAGGACGCTACAGCGTGGCAGACGCGCATCGTGTACTCGGTCCGATCCATGCTCCGGCCGTCGTGGCGCTCGGGAAGTTGAAGATCCACACCGGTGACGAACGCGAGGCGCTCGCGGTCGCCGAGATCGCAAAGGTCATGCTCAACGCAGCTGCCCCTTGCATTTCGAACCAGGCCAAGTGGTACCTGGCTCTGCTGTCCCTTGCTCAAGGCGATGCCATGGCAGCCCACGAATGGCTCTGCACAAATGGCTTTGAAAAACGCCTCTCGATGTTCCCTCTCTTCCCCCACGAGGTTCCCGACGACGCCGAAGTGGTCCGGATTGCCGCCGCCGCTGCTGATGAGGAGCTCGCAGACCACGCCATCGCCTTGGCTGAGCGTCGGGCCGTCCTGAACCCGACAGTGCGCTCCTGCGCAGCGGCCGCAGCACATGTGCGTGGAATCTGGTTCGAGTCAATCCCAGACCTGGAGAATGCATCCCAACTCTACCGAGAAGGACCGCGCCCCCTCGCCTATGCGTCTGCGCTCGAGGACCTGGGTCGGGTGCGCGTCGCCGCCGGTGGAGACACCGCATTGGCCATCAATTCCTTCGACGAAGCGTTGTCGATCACCACCCGCACGGGGGCCGAGTGGGACTCGGCTCGCTTGCGACGCAGACTTCGCCGCCTGGGGGTGCGTCGTCGGTTTGTCGGGAGCGAACGGCCCAAATCCGGATGGACGTCACTGACTGACCCTGAAATCAACGTAGCCACGTTGGCTGCCGACGGCAGGACGAATCGGCAGATCGCAGACTCTCTATTTGTCTCGCCGCACACGGTGAACATGCATTTGCGACATATCTTCGGAAAGCTTGGGATCAACTCGCGAGTCCAGTTGACACGCTTCGTGACAGAACAGACGTCCTGAGGGGCGTCAGATCAAGGGCCCCGGGCGTTCGATGCTTCGGGAGATCGCCATGTCACGCAATACCGTGAAGTCTCACCTGGCCTACGCCTACTTCAAGTGTGGCGAACGAATCGCATCGAGTTCGGATCGGTAGCGAGAAACCTCACACCAAGAGGCGGTCGAATTACTCATCTGAGTAATGTCCGGCCGGCGGACTCCCTCCAAGATACAGAAGTCGATTCGCTGCTGAGAGGAGAGACGTTCTAGGGGATTCCCCGCTGACCATTTCGGCCCCGCAAGTGTCCCAACCTGGAGCGATTGGGGCGCGTGGTGCTACCGGCAGGGGCTGAAGCCATGCCTCCCATCAGTGGCCCCCCTGGGGGAGTGCGCGAATCCCTGATTTCGATCTCACAAACAAACAACATCAATGAAAGAGAGGAAACAATGTCCCCAGTTAAAAGCGTTGCCTTCGCCCACGGCATCTGGGCCGATGGATCGTGTTTCGCCAAGGTCATGGCGCCGCTTCGTGCGGAGGGTTACGAAGTGATCGCCAGCCAACATGCGCTCGACGACTTCCAGGCCGACGTCGACTGCACCATCAGGACGTTCGCACAAGTTCCGGGTCCCATCCTCTTGGTGGGTCACTCCTACGGTGGCGCCGTCATCACCGCGGCAGGGAACGACGATCGGGTCGCCGGTCTCGTGTACATCAACGCGCTTGGGCCCGATGAAACTGAAACCCTGCAAGGTCAGCAGGACAAGTTCCCGAAGACGAACGTGTTCAAGTCAATCAAGGTGGAGGACGGACGTGTCTGGATGCTCCCAGAGGGCATCGAGTACTTCGCGGGCGACCTGCCCGAGGAGGAGCAGCAGCTTGTCTGGGCGACCGCCAGCCCTCCAGCCGCAACGCTGTTCGGCGCGAAAGATCGAAAGCCCGGCCTGGAGAGACAAGCCCTGCTGGAACATCGTGGGAACGAATGACCAGGCCGTGCACCCCGATCTCGAAAGAGCCGCCGCGAAGCGCATGAACGGAAAAATCACCGAGGTGGCCAGCAGCCACGTTCCGATGCTGTCCCACCCAGATGTGGTGCTCAACGTGATCCGGGACGCTTGCAGCTCCCTGTGAGTCCTCGCTGTTCGTGGCTGAGCGAAGCCCGACCTTGACGAGGATCCGAGCTGCCTTCGGCGGGACTGGCGACACGATCTGATTGATCGGCACCAGTCCCGCCCGGCGGCTTCGGAGACCCGTCTCGTTGAAAGGGAGAAGGATGAGTTCGTCACAATCTCGTCCAGCGACGACTACGGATGCTGGTATCCCAGTCGCCAGCCAGGAGCACTCGCTGACGATCGGTCCCGATGGACCCGTTCTGCTGCAGGACTTCTACCTGATCGAGCAGATGGCGAACTTCAATCGCGAGCGCATCGCTGAGCGCCAACCCCATGCGAAGGGCGGTGGTGCCTTCGGCACCTTCATCGTGACGCAGGACGTCAGCCGGTACACCAAGGCCGCGGTTTTCGCTCCCGGCATCGAGACCGAGGTTGTCGTGCGCTTCTCGACGGTGGCCGGCGAGCGCGGTTCACCGGACACCTGGCGAGACCCACGGGGCTTCGCGGTGCGCTTCTACACCAGTGAGGGCAACCTCGACATCGTTGGCAACAACACGCCCGTCTTCTTCATGCGCGATCCGATCAAGTTCCAGAACTTCATTCGCTCACAAAAACGACTGGCGGCGAGCAACCTACGCGACGCCGACATGCAGTGGGACTTCTGGACTCTGTCTCCGGAGTCCGCCCACCAGGTGACCTGGCTGATGGGGGACCGTGGCATTCCGCGGTCCTGGCGTCACATGAACGGGTACTCCTCCCACACCTACATGTGGGTCAATGCCGAGGGCGGTCGCTTTTGGGTGAAATACCACTTCAAGTGCGACCAGGGCATCGAGTGTCTGACCCAGGAAGAGGCCGATCGGATTGCCGGCAGGGATGCCGACTACCACCAACGCGACCTCTACGAGGCGATCGAGCACAACGAGTTCCCGAGCTGGACGCTGCACATGCAGATCATGCCTTTCGATGCCGCCAAGACCTACCGCTTCAATCCCTTCGATCTGACCAAGGTCTGGCCGCACGGCGACTACCCACTCGATCGAGGTGGGACGTCTCACGCTGAATCGCAACGTCAGCGACTACCACACCGAGATGGAGCAGGCGGCCTTCCAGCCGAACAACACCGTGCCGGGAACGGGCCTCTCGCCCGACAAGATGCTCCTGGCCCGTGGCTTCTCCTATGCGGACGCCCATCGGGCCCGCCTTGGGGTCAACTACCAGCAGATCCCGGTGAACCGGCCCGATCCGCCGTCCGGAGCTATTCCAAGGACGGTGCGATGCGCGTGGACAACGTCGCCGACCCTGTGTACTACCCGAACTCGTTCGATCAGGCGCCGGCGGCCGACACCGACACC
The DNA here is from genome assembly GCA_963726855.1 of uncultured Acidimicrobiaceae bacterium. Taxonomy (GTDB): domain Bacteria; phylum Actinomycetota; class Acidimicrobiia; order Acidimicrobiales; family RAAP-2; genus Bog-473. Next base: position 24,933 of record CAVSEB010000027.1, on the reverse strand, counting down.
TACGCGGAGCAGGCCGTGTGGGCAGCCGACGGCGAGATGGTGCGAGCCGCCTACACGCTGCACTCCGAAGACGACGACTTCGGGCAGGCGAGGACCCTCCTCACCGAGGTGATGGACGACGCCGCCCGCGACCGCCTGATCGACACCGTGTCGAACATTCTCGCCGGACTTCGTCGCGACGAGGTGCTCCAGCGTGCCTTTGAGTATTGGCGAAACATCGACCCAGTGGTGGGAAACGTGATCGAGGCGGCCACGCTGGAGAGGCGGGAGTGATGGAACGTTCCGCACACGGGGAGGACGACGTCGACCGATGGCCTCGTCGGCGCGGGAGAACGCGATCGACGTGATGACGCCGAGCGAGAGGGCCGATGACAGCGCCAGCAGCGGATCCGGACGACGAAGTCACATGCGAAGCGCTGCACCTCGCTTTGAGCGCCATTCACCTTGACATCGCGTGGCACGCAGGCGTGATCAGTGCAGAGGCCGCTATGGAGAGCCTTCACCAAGAGATAGTTGAGACGGTCAGCCGGTGTACCAGGACCAATTGGTGCGATCGGACCCGAAATGTCGAGCCGATCTCCTCATGCCTGCGGCTGGGATGAGACGCAAAACCTTGTGGGCGGAAAAGAGTCAAGTGCTCGCTGTCGCGCCTGTTGTTCGGCGGCGGCTGCAAACAGGAGGAACAAGACAGAGGATGGCGAGGCCAAAGACGAATGCGGCAAGAACTTCAAGAGGATTGCCGAGCTGACTGATCTTCAGTACGCGGTGACCCAGGAAGGCGCCACTGAGCCTGCCTTCAACAACGAGTTCTGGGATAAGAAAGACGCTGGCATCTACGTGGACATCGTCTCGGGAGAGCCACTGTTCGCCTCGACCAAGAAGTTCGACAGCGGATGCGGGTGGCCCAGCTTCACCGTTCCCCTCGAGCCCGCCAATGTGGTGGAGAAGATGGACGCGAGCCACGGCATGATCCGCACCGAAGTCCGCTCGAGTCACGGCGACAGTCATCTCGGCCACGTCTTCGATGATGGCCCGCCGCAGGAGGGCGGCCTGCGGTACTGCATCAACTCGGCGGCCCTTCGTTTCGTTCCCTACGACGACCTCGAGTCCGAGGGCTATGGGGGGTACAAGAAGCTGTTTGACGGTCCAAAGGACTCAAAGGAGGCAGTCCGATGACGGAGCGCACCGAAAAGGCGATTCTGGCCGGAGGTTGCTTCTGGGGCTTGCAGGACTTGATCCGCAAACGTCCCGGCGTGCTGTCCACCCGGGTGGGCTACACGGGCGGTGATGTCGCCAACGCGACGTATCGCCACCACGGGACCCACGCCGAGGCGATCGAAATTACCTTCGACCCTGACAAGACGTCCTATCGGGACCTGCTCGAGTTCTTCTTCCAGATCCACGATCCGACGACGCAGCAACCGTCAGGGCAATGACTTTGGGACGAGCTACCGCTCCGCCATCTTCTACCTCGACGACGAGCAGCGTCGCGTGGCCGAGGACACCATCGCCGATGTGGAGGCTTCGGGGCTCTGGCCCGGCAAGGTCGTCACTGCAGTCGAGCCAGCCGGACCCTTCTGGGAGGCCGAGCCCGAGCATCAGGACTATCTCGAGCGCTACCCCGACGGGTACACGTGCCACTTTCCTCGGCCGGGCTGGGTGCTGCCCCGACGGGGCAAAGTCGCCTGACCTCCCACGTCAGCCAATTCCGCAGCGAAGAACGTGGACACCCGGCGACGAGGTATCGCCCACGATGACGTTGTCGACCGCAGCGCATGATGCCGTCGATCCGAATGCTCGGACCGAAGTGTGACCCAGCTGCGGCTGCCGCACAGTGGCTGAGAAGGAGCACCGTGTCAACCGACCCGGTCACCACCTATGTCGTAGACCGCATAACGATTCCTACTGGGATGCTTCAATCCGAGTTTCGATCGCGATTCGAGGATGCCGTGCCTCCGCTTCCACTTCGATCAGGTAAGGGAACTGGTAAGTCGAAGGCGCGCCATGGGGCGAAATGGTGGATCTCGTCGAGCGAGCAGCGCCATGGGGTTTCCTCATTTATTGGACCAACGACGTCGATCGAATCGTTCGCCTCGCCGGGGATTCGGACTCGGCAGTCGCCTATCTCATGGGAAACCACATCTTCATGGAGACGAATGTTTCGTCACCAGCCCGCTGTGGTGATGTATGCGCCCTTGCATGTTGCGATATGGAGCCATTCCGATGGCCAGGCGTACTTCACGATCGACAAGCCCAGCGATCAGTTCGGAAGCTTCTCCGATCCCAGAGTGACCGCGGTTGGCTATGAGCTGGACGCGAAGCTGGCCGCCCTGTTGAAGCATCTGCAGCTGAAGGTTCCCAACACGTTGGCTCAAGAGGTGCCCCCTCGACTCCACGGACATTGAAGGTCTTCCCTGAGTTCTGAGAGAGGCGCGCTCAAGTTCAACTCGACGCCAGGGCGAGACGATTCGACAACGGCACTCCAGGCGCCGGGGGTGGACACGAAGGACGGTCATGGTTCAAACGATTCGTCATTTCACGGGAGCGGCAAAGCCCGGGATGCCCAAAGATCGACCGGCCGCGCCTGCAGGCCCCCCTCCACCGCGCTGGCGGATATGGCTCTTGCCCGCGGGTGTCCTGATCTCGTTGCTCTTGTTCTCCATCCCGCACATGACGGCGACGACCACGAAGAACCTCAGCTATTCGAAGCTTGTGACGGAGATCAAGTCCGGCGACGTGCGTACGGCTTCGGTCAGTCCAAGTGGAGCCATCACGGGCAGCTTGAAGAACGGTGACGACTACACCAGCCAGATCCCAACGGCCATCACGGATACGCAGTTGGCGCCGACACTCAAAGCGCACAGCGTGGATGTCACCGGCGTCGGACAAGGATCGAATCTGCTGGCCGACCTGCTCTCCTTCCTCCCATTCTTGTTGTTGGTCGCCTATTTCATCTGGATAGGACGGCGCAACTCGCGGCAGCTGGCCGGCGGGATCATGCGCTTCGGAGGTTCGAGGGCGAAGGTCTACGACGAAGAGCGGCCAACGACCCGCTTCTCGGACATCGCCGGCTACGAGGGCGCCAAGCGCGAGGTGGCCGAAGTGGTGGACTTCTTGAGCCATCCCGAGCGTTACGCCCACGCCGGAGCAGTCGGGCCTCGGGGGGTGCTCCTGGTGGGTCCACCGGGTACCGGCAAGACCCTGATGGCCAGAGCTGTCGCCGGGGAAGCCGGGGTTCCGTTTCTGGCTCTCACGGGTTCCAGCTTCGTCGAGCTGTTCGTCGGAGTCGGGGCGTCGCGGGTGCGCGACCTCTTCGCCGACGCCCGAAAGAGAGCGCCCTCGATCGTCTTCATCGACGAAATTGACGCCATTGGTCATCGCCGCAGTGGCTCCATTGTCTCCAACGACGAACGTGAGCAAACCCTCAACCAGCTGTTGGCCGAGATGGACGGCTTTGACCCAACCACCGGAGTGGTGGTCATGGGCGCCACCAACCGGCCCGAGGTACTCGATCCGGCCCTGCTCCGGCCCGGCCGATTCGACCGCGAGGTCGAGATTCCGCTCCCCAACCAGGCGGAGCGCACCGCCATTTTGGGGGTGCACGGCAAAGGAAAGCGCCTGGCCTCGGACGTCGACTTCGACAATGTGGCTCGGGCGACACCCCGGTTCTCCGGAGCGGATCTCGCCAATCTGCTCAATGAGGCGGCCATCGTGGCGGTGCGGAACGACCGGGACGTGATCTTCGCCCGGGACATCGATGAAGCCCGCGATCGCTGCTCCTCGGTAGGCGGGATGCCTCGAATGCCCTTTTACCTGAGGAAAAGCATTCGGTTGCGGTGCACGAATCTGGCCACGCTCTCGTCGCCCTCTTGTCGGAGCATGCCGATCCGGTGGCCAAGATCACCATCCTGCCGGCCGGTCGTGCTCTCGGCGTCACCGAGCAGCTCCCCGTCGACGAACGGCACCTTTACTCGGAGAGCTATCTCCTCGACTCCTTAGCCGTCCGCCTCGGGGGTCGAGCGTCGGAGATTCTGATGCTTGGGGAAGCCTCAACGGGTGCGGCCAGCGACCTTTCCGGAGCGACCCAGCTGGCATGAGGATGGTCAAGGAGTGGGGCCTTTCCCCGCGTCTTGGACCGATCGGATACGGATCCGACGATCCGGCTTACTTGAGCGGTCCGCAATTCGGCCAAGAGCGCCCCTTCGCTGAAGGCACCCAACAGGCCATTGACGAAGAGGTGACACGCCTTCTCAGAGAGGCCGAGAACAGACGCGCATGTGCTCTTGAGCGAAAACATCGCTGCCCTTGACGGGGTGATCGCAGCACTCCTCGAAGAAGAGACCCTTTCTGGAGAGGAATTCATGGACATTGTGGGCCGAGCCCAACGCTCCAAGAACGGCTCCGAGCCAGCGCTGGGAAAGCCAGTTGGATCGTCAGATTCTCTCGGCCCCGGGACCCACCGAGACGTCGGGCCGGGTCGGCCGGGTGGCCCGACACGCGGCCCGCAAAGAACGGCGAACCATCGCTTCAGTGACGTCATCGGCTGAGAACTTCGAATCAAGTGCGAGGAAGTAGTCAGAAGGTTTCGGAACCAAACCAGACGAAATGACGCGTAGGAGGATCGTATGACGGCGAGAAGTAGCCAGGACTGGAAGTGTGACCTCTCGGCGGCCGCACGTACGTTCACGGCAGGGGAGAGGATCGGCGTGGACTATGCGTTCAAATCCTCAGCCGGAGACGAGTCCCGTGCCGATCCAGAGCAACTGATCGCAGCCGCTCATGCCGCCTGTTTTTCGACAGCCCTCTCGGACATCCTGTCCCGCGCCGGTCGTCCATACCATTCGGTGCGAACTGAGGTCACCGTCACTGTTCGATCTGTCGACGGAGCGCCGACCATTACTAAGATCGCCCTCGTCACCGTCGGTCGCGTCCCCGGGCTTGATGAGTTGGCGTTTGCAGAGCACGCTCTGGCAGCCAAGCTGGGCTGTCCGGTAAGTCGAGCTTTGGCCGGAGTACCCGAAATCACCCTTGAGGTGTTCTTCGTCGCATGACAAGAACTATTCTGCGGCCACTCTTCGACCGACTATCGCCCGATCTGTGGATTTATGAGCACCTTGTCGCCTGTTGCCAGCTTGACGTAGCGAGCGAAGACGCTGGGATGCAGTACGTCGGCCAGCGAGACCTCATTCGCGTAGCTGCTGGCGAAAGTCGTCGTCAGTCCGGCTGCCACCCGCCCACGGAGTTCGCCGAACCGTTCGGGACCGATGCTCTGGAGAAAGGGGGTGAGCAACCACCCTCCCACGTTCCATGCAAAGCCGAAGTTCCTGGTCAACAACGTCGGGCTCGGATCGAGTCCTCCATAAATGTAGACCTGCTTGCGAACAGTCGACCCGTACCTCGAGTACTCAGACATCGAGGCCGATGCGGCCGCCTCCATGGCGCTGAGGATCTGACTCGCGAGCTTCCCCCCGCCGGTCGCGTCGAAGCCAAGCGTGGCCGAGGTGGCCCCGACAGCTTCAGTGAGATCGGACCTGAACGAGGGTGCGCTCGAATCGCACACGTACACAGCGCCGTGGGATAGCAGAGATCCGCTCCTGCTTCGGCCTCCGTACGATGCTGACAAGAGGGACGTCCTCCTCTTGGCAAAGCTTCACCAGCATCTGGCCCAAGTTCGATGCGGCAGCGGTGTGGACGAGGCCGGTGTGGCCCTCCCGACGCATCGTTTCGATCATCCCGAGCGTGGTGAGCGGGTTGACGAAGGCGGATGCCCCTACCCGCGCCGGCGTGTCTTCGGGCAGGGCAAGGCACAACGACGCTTCACATATCCGGTACTCCGTGTACATCCCGCCAGCAGCGACCGAGACGGTCCGCCCTAGGAGTGCCTGTGATTCGGGAGAGGCTCCGGCGGCCACGACGGTGCCGGCTCCCTCGTTGCCGACCGGCAGTGCTGTGCCGACCCGAGCCGCCAGGGCCCGCAGCGCACCGTCTGGGAGTGCTGCTGTTACCACCGGACGATCCGGCGTCCCACCAGTCGAGGCAGAGGCCATGTCGGCGCCGGCGAGCAACAGTCCGAGGTCGGACGGATTGATCGGCGCTGCTTCCACCCGGAGGACGACCTGGCCGGGACTAAGAGCCGGCAGCTCGACGTCGGTCAACGAGAGCTCCAACGTCCCCTCTTCGGTGACCAGTGAGCGGAGTTCGAGCGAGCTTTGGGGAACGTCTGGAGTCATGGATAATTACTCATCTCTCGATGTTTGCATAGGTTGCCGCAGATCTCTCGACGAACTCGGTCTTCAATCGTCGCCAAGATCCGCCAGGTAGTGCCCGAAGCGGAGTTCGAATTCGGGGCCGACTTCGCCAGCCCGTCGCCGCAACCGTGGCACCGCGCTCCCGAAGTGTCGGCCAGGAAAAGGCGGTGAGAAACGTGTCCTGCGTCTCGACGAGATCTTCTGCACGCGGGAGAGTCCGTCGATTCACGAGGCGCTTTGCCTCGGCGAGGGCAGGTGTGTCGAATGACGCAATCCTAAGGGCGAGCGTGTCGACGAAGTCATCCAGATCATCATCCGGAAGGGAGCGGTTGATCCAGCCGTACTGCGCCGCGGTGTCAGCATCGAAGTCATCGCTTCCGAGAATGATCTCCAATGCCCTGGCCCGCCCGACGAGAAGTGGGAGTCGCTCGAGCGCTCCGCCCCCAGGGAACATGCCGGCGCCGACCTCCGGTTGTCCGAAAATGGCTTTCTCGCGGCTGGCGAATCGCAAGTCACATGCGAGGGCTACCTCGGATCCACCGCCTCTGTTTCGACCTCGGATCTTTGCAATGGTCACGACCGAAGTCGTGGCCAGGCGTGTGGCTGTGTCGGGCCACGTCGGGAGGCCGGTTGGCCCCGGGGCGACGGGGGTCTCAGCAGCTCGAGACACGTCGTAGTGATTGATGAAGAAGTCCGGATCGGCGCTCTCGAGCACGACGACGCGGAGCGCCTCGTCAGACTCCATCAGACCGACCAACTCTTGGAGTTCGAGAAGTGTGTCGGGGTCCTCGAGGTTGATCGGAGGATTGCTGAAGATGACTTGCCAGTAGGCCGGAGTCACTTCGGTGATGGTGAACTGGGTGAGTGCGGATATCGCTGTCACTTGTTGTCCGCTGTCCTTGACGGCCGCGATCTCTGCGATCTGTGCTCGCGCAGCGTCGACGAGTTCCGCGTTGGTATTCGCGTGGCCCGCGAGTCCCCAGCCCCCCTCGATCGCCTCGGTGAGCAGGACCCACGTGCGCTCCGTCAGTGACGGATCGTTGGCCGCCTGGCTGATCAGATCCGTGAATTGACTCACTACGGCAAGCTGCTTCTCGCGGTCGAGCGCACCAGCGTTCGTGAGCACCTGCACCCGTACGTAGTTCTCTTCACCCTCCACGTTCGAGAGGGCGCCGACCGGCAACTCGTGAATGAAGGCGGCGGTGTTCTGGCGGAACATCGGGATGTCGGGCACACCCTCGATGACCATCAGCGTTCGGGCCAGGTCGGCAGCCAGGCGGCCACCCTGCTCGAACGTGCCAGCGGTGGCGTAGACGTCGATCATGGGCATGTCGGGAGCCTTTCTATGTATGAAAGCAGACATAGTAGCCGACGCTATGATGACTTGCATAGCCCCGTCGTTCTCTCGACACAGGGGCACGATCAGGACTGAGGAGATGGCACAAGGCGACGTTCGGACGAAAATGGTGAAGGGAGCCGCTGGGCTGCTGGCCACCAAGGGGGTCGAGGGCACGTCCTTTGCCGAGGTGTTGGCCGCGACCGATTCGCCGAGGGGGTCGGTGTACCACCACTTCCCGGGCGGAAAGTCCGAACTTGTCCACGCTGCGCTTGAACTGGTCAGCGCTCGGGCGCTGAAGGTCATGGAGTCAAGGCGGGGCGACTCGGCGGCGGCGATCGTCGCAGCAATTCCTCGATCTGTGGCGTCAGCTCCTGGACAACTCTGATTTGACTGCGGGCTGTGCCGTCCTCGCCGTCACCGTGGCTGGGCCGGACCTTGATCTCCTCGACCACGCCGGGGACCATTTTTCGAGACTGGACAGTCCATCTGGCCGGACTGCTCGTTGCCGGGGGAGTGGCCGAGACATCGGCTCGGCAGCTCGCCGTCGTGATCATCGCAGCGACCGAGGGAGCAGTGGCGCTTTGCCGGGCCGAGCGAAGCCGCGAGCCGTTCGACGTCGTCGAGACGGCGCTCATGCAGTTGGTGTCATCAGAGTCCTGAATCAGCAACGTGAGACGACGGGTCAAGGCTGTGACAGCAACGCAACACCAGCGAGCTGAAACACGACACTGGAGGCAGCAATGCTCTTTGCGTTCGATCCCTCAGCGATTCGAGCGGAGCTGAAGACAGAAGGGGATCACTGGGTGGTCGCGATCGAGCTGGCCACTGGTAGATGGGGCCATGCGGAAACCAGTTGGAGGTACGAAAGCATCTCTCGCGATGAGATCCGTGCCGCCATCGGCAATGACAGCGTCTCCCAGAGTGAGGACGTCATCGCGTACCTCGAGATGAATCTTCGCGGGGCAGGATGGCGCACCGTACGGCAGGGAAGGACCGTCTCTCCTCCGGTGCTCGAAGTCTGGGATCTCACTCCAGCATCCGAATACATGAGGCCGTACCACCTCTTTCCGAGGCACAAGGAATCGGCCGACCCCCAAGACTGAACTCGAACCGCGAATGACCGGAATTCGGTGTCTTTTCTGTGTTCTCGTGTCTTTTCGTGTCGCGATCGACCTCTGGGATCACCCCAAACTGCCGGCCCGTAACACCGCCTGTCAGACTCCGAAATTCGGGGCACGAAACCGCCCCCGTAAGCAGGCACTACGGGGCGAGCTCTGGCGCCCCGGACGATCGAATATTGTCGGGGCACCAGTCGCCCGATGACGGTCCGAAAGGGGATCCGTCATTGGTACCGATGAAGTGCTTCGATGAGCTGGCGAAGGAACCTCTGACCGAAGGGGCTTTCGCCCTCAACGTCCACAATCGCCAGGTAGCTGAATACCGCCAGAGTTCGCGCCGGTCAGTGAACTCAGGGTCGATGGTCAGGACCTCTTGATAGGCCTCAGCCACACTTGTGGGCACAGTTAAATTCGTCGATCAGTGCCAAGTCGAGCTCGGGATGCCCGAAGTAGGGCGCAACATCAATCACGATCGCGCCGGCTCGCGCCGCTCAAGAAGTTGTTCAGCTGGGCGTCGCCGTGCAACAGCGACGGGCATGGTTCGGGCCCGCATAGAGATGGCATCCTGCCTACAAGCCGCTCGACCCCAGAGGCCACGTCGCTCGGCAGGTGTCCGGAGTCGACGGCCGAGCGGAGGCGAGGGATTACTCGGCGCTCGGTGTAGAAGTCGGCCCACGTATCTGAGGCGACTGGACGATTGTCCTGTGAAAGCGGGCCGAAGTAGCCATCGAAGAGCTCAAGCCCGAACTGCTCGGAGTGCACTTGATGCAGCGCAGCGAGGGTATAGCCAATTGACCGCCAATCCTCCGGACTTCGATCATGGGGGAGACGTTCAAGCACGGCTTCGAACAGGAGCATCGAACCAGCCTCGAGATCGACCACACCCGAGCCAATGGGAGTGGGGGTTGTAACTCTGGCGAGCCTGCGAAGTAATTCCAATCCATCCAGCTCCGCAGCGAAGAGCCTGCGTGCATCTGCCGAAAAGCTCAGCTTCGCAAACACCGACAATGGCCGACCGTGGAAGATCCCTGAGGGGTGAGACGCCCGCTCTCTCAGGTCGGTGAATCCATCGGTGGTCCATTGCAATCCGAAGTGCGCCGATGCAGCTCGCTCAAGCTCCTGGACTGCCGCGCCGTCGAGAAGTGGGGAGGTCGCTGGCACACGACCACCGTCGGACGCCTCTTCCACAATCGCATTTCGCGGCGCCAGCCGCTTCCTGTAGCCCCACCCCGATAAATGATGTCGCACGGAAACGTCAACCGGGACGATTCCGATTTTGGTTCCGGCGGATCAGTCAGGGATGGTGACGGTGTGGCCAAGTCTCTCTGAGGCCATCGCCTCGGCAACCACAAGGGGCAGCATGTGGTCGTGGTCGGCCTTGTCGAGCAGCTCGGTTGTGCGCCTTCCGATCCCTGCGAGCGCCGTGGCCAACTGTGCGTCATTCCATCCGGCCCGTTCCGCATGAATGTGGATGACGCCACCGGCATTCGAGAGGAAGTCGGGCACGTAAGTGATTCCTCGCTCGGCCAACAACGTTCCATCCGTCCGCTCGGCCAGCACATCGTTGGCCGCACCGACCACCAGAGCACAGCGCAGCTCAGCGATCGAGTGGGGATTGAGGATTCGGGCCGAAGCGCAGGGAGCGAACACGTCGCAGGCTTGGGCGTGGGCCAGTTCGGGCTTGACTGTGGTCCCCCCGACCCGCCGGGCCACTTCCGTTGCCCGCTTCGAGTCGACGTCGGCGACGGCGACCCGGGCCCCGGCCTTGGCGAGCCGATCGGCCAGCGCGGCCCCGACGTGACCGGCGCCCTGGACCACAACACGGATACCAGCGAGCGGATGGTCGAGCGAGTGATGCACCGCTGCTTCGATGGCGAAAAACACGCCGTCAGCTGTTGCGGGTGAAGGGTCGTTCTGGGCGCAGCTAGCCCACGGCGTCACGGTGGCGATCGTGGCCAGGTCGGCCACCGAGGTGCCCATGTCTACCCCGGGGACGTAAGTTCCGCCGAGGCGATTGATGAAACGGGCAAATGCCAACAGCTCCGCGGTGCGTTGCCGCGGGTCGCTGACGGCCCCAGCCGCCTCCCGACGCAGAATGACAGACTTGGCTCCGCCGAAGGGGATATCGGCCAAGGCGTTCTTCAAGGTCATGACCCGGGAGAGCCGGCAGGCCTCTTCGGTGGCAACTTCGAACGATGGGTACGCCAGCCAACGCACGCCACCGAGGCCGGGCCCGAGCGTGGTGTCATCCACGGAGATCGCCGCTGCGAGTCCACTGTCTGGGTCGTGGCAAAGCATGAGGTTCTCGCCCAGGACGGAGTGGGTGCCGGGAACGAGCACCGGCCCCGGTGCTGCGGTGGGCTGCCGCACGACCACTGAATCAATGTCCAAGTTGCGCGCTTCTATCCGCAAAGTCCTAGTGCCCGTCGAAAATGACTCTTTGGAACCTCTCACGCAACAAACCTAATTGCTGTGAGATTTATAAAGCTTATAATTGTAGGAAATACTTCAAGGTACGCAATGTAACCACGTGAAAGTCGTACCTCACACACCGAATCGCATCACTGCCCTCTCGACAAACGCGGCCGCCGGCGAGGCCGACATAATGCTCGTTGACCATCGAAACGGTGTCCGGAACGACAATCGTCCTGAGAACCTCGAGCTCTGGACGAACCCGCAACCATCGGGTATCCGGGTGAGCGACGCCATTGAGTGGGCGCGCACCATTCTCGAGCGTTACGAGGGACCTGGCACACCTCCAACGGGTGCTCACGCCTTGCACGTGAGCACCCTTGGAGGTGGCGGGAATCGAACAAGGCCGAACAGGGGGTGTAAAGGTCGACGTCAGCGCTGTGTGCGTGCCTTGAGCAGGCAAAAGGTACTGTCCGCATCTCACCGTGCGTAACCGCCATTGACAGCTATTTGGTGTTTTTTCTGTGCTCTTGTGTCTTTCTCGTGTCGCGTCCGAGGCTCTTCGGGCGGTCCAGATCTCGGGTGAATAATCGAGTCGGCAGGGCCCTTACTTGAGCGGTCAGGTCAACATCCAGTTGCCGGCTCAGTTACTCCCGGTTCCCTCTACGAAGTGCCTCGAGACACCCAAGGCGCCATTTCGTCCCGATGAGGCTGCCTGTGGTCTGGCGGCCCCTAACCCGGACCTTTCAGTAAGCCCCTGGTGAGGTCGATTCTGTCGTTCAAGCGGTCAGCGTGGTCGATCTGCCGAGCCATGGTTGATGTCGGCGCGGCCGATCGTGACGGCCGGTCGAGGCGTCTAAGCGCGTTGGAGGTGTCCATGCCCGATCGATGGGCGTGTTCGATCAACTCGGTGTCCTGCGAACGAGAGGAACGGTCGAACGTGCTCAGGCGCTGGACCAGTTCGGCAGTCGAGTGAAGGCCGCCACGAGGTCGTCGGCCCAGGGCCAACCCTCGGCGATGCGCAAGGTGGTGCGCCGCGCCGAGCGCACCAGCACGCCGGCGGTGTGCAAGAGCGTGTAGCGCAGTCGCTTGGGCTCGGCCCGGGCCAGCTCGCCGTCGAGGCAGAGCCCCTTCATCCAGACCAACAGATCGCCGGCGATGAGGACCAGGGCCAGCCAGGCGGCGTTGATGGCGAAGCTGGCCGAGGGCAGGTTGGCCAGTCCGGTGTCCTTGGCGTCGCAGATCCGACGTTCGCAGCGTCCCCGGCCCCGATAGAGGGCGTCGAGGAAGCAGACGTCGTCTTCTTCGTGGTCGGTGATGAAGACCTGGTAGCGGTAGCCCTCGACGTCGCTGAAGGTGAGTTGGGCGCCCGGGGTGGGGCAGCTCGCGCCGGGCGATCATCCGGGTGCCCTCCCCCCAGCGCGACAGGTCCACCAGGTCGGTGATCTCGGCCACCTCTCCGGACTCGCGCTCTTCGGCCCCATCGGCCGAAATGGCTCTCTGCCAGCGGCTTCTTGGGCACCGTGGTCACGACGGCCGCCACCTCGGCACTGAGCTTGTGGCCGACGATGAAGCGGACGCCTCGCTGCCGTGCAGGCCTCGGTGAAGGTATGCGAGCAGCCCGCCGTGTCGGTCCGGGCGATCACCTCGCTGGCGCTACGGATCGACCGGCAGCTGGGCCAAGGCGTCGTCGAGCACGATGACGTGATCCTCGGCGTTGCCCGGCGCGGCGTTGCCCGGGCGCAGTCGGGCGGCCAGTGGTTCACCGGTGGCGTCGAGGAAGGCCATGAGCGGGGAGAACCCGAAGCCGTGCTTGTAGTTCGGCGCTGCCCCTTCCTTCTCCGAATGCGCACCGACCAGCGTGGCGTCGAGGTCGATCACGTAGAAGCCCGGGTCAAGACCGGCCGCCCAGGCCTCGGCCCGCGCCTGTGCCCGCGCCGCGGCGATGCGTTCGAGGGCGGCGCCGTCGATGGCCTCGAGGGTCCGCCAGGTCGTCGGCACCGAGGCCACCTCGCCGAAGAGGGCCGGCTGGTCGGCCAGCACCCGCAGATCGCTGATGGCGGTCGCCCCGTCCGCGATGGCCACGGCCAGATCGACGAGCACCTGGCCCCGGTCATGGCCCCGTCGGCGCTTCTTGGTCGGCGCCATCGCCTCTGAGAGCCCTTGTCGCAACCCAAGCTCATCGGCCAGTTCGCACAACAGCCGAGCACCCGCATGCGCGGCGACGCCCTTGCCGCCGGTGGTCACCACAATGTTGGGTCGGCCCGCGTTACGCTGCATCTCGGAAGTGCCCTCCTGGTTTGGTTCCTGTTGGCTTCGCAATCAACAGTTTCCCTTGCCACGAGGGCTTTTCCGCGTCAATACGGCAGGAACGTAGGGCTTTTTACTGAAAGGTCCGGGCTAAGGCTTGGGGTGGCTCAGGTCGTGGAGCGCGGTTGTAGGCCGGAGATCGCTTCTGATCGGCGAGTCGTCGATGATGAGGAATATGGGATGCCGGTGGGCCTCGGCCTCGAATGCCGAAAGACCATCCTCCGAACTGGAATTCGAGTGTCGCTAGGGGTCGCAGGCTTTCCTTGATCCTAGGAGGCCATCAATTCGACGGGGGGAACTCTTGAGGCAAGATCCGCTTGAGTTCGAGGCGGGAACTCACGCCCAGCTTCTTGAAGATCGATCGTAGGTGAGAGTCGATCGTGTAGTGCGAAACAAAGAGTTGCTCTGCCATTTGCTTGTTCGTCAATCCCTCTACAACCAACTCGGCGACGCCCTGCTCCGCCCTCGTCAACTCCGTCCGTTGCGGCCTTGATTCGATCGCAGAGTCAACCAAGTCAAGCTCGAGGGTCGCAGCTGCTCGGAGTTCCATCATGATCCCGATCGGAACTGCTCCGTCGAGCACTTTCTCGCAACGAATGAGCAAGCGCCGGCCAGCGCTTAGGGTGATCTCCTGAAACCCGAATCGGCCTTCGGACACTATCCGATGCGCAACGTCTCGAAGGAGCATCTCGTCCGCAGGAGCCACGAACCGGCTTGCGGCCGCGTTCGATAGCATCGATCTCGGACCCAGAAACACCACGGGTCCTCGGACGCTTCGGTTCTTCCGGAGAAACTGCTGCAATACCAGCTTCTCTTGCAAGCTCGATTCGTCGATAAGACGTTGCTCGATCATTCGCGCCAGACGAAGAGCCGTCGGCAACATGAGCGGATGCGCGTCCGGAGCCGGACACGTCAGGTCTATGACGCCGAGTATGCGACCGCTTTTGGGATTAAGAATCGGCGCGCCCGCGCAGGCAAAACCGGTGAAGACATCCGAGAAGTGCTCGCAACCTTCGACGAGGAACGACTTGCCTTCAGCGATTGCCGAGCCGATACCGTTCGTACCGACCGACTCTTCGGCGAAGACGTAGCCGGGGGCAAACTCGAGGCGCTCGAGAGGCGCGGTCAAGGCCCGATCTGTTTCACGGCGATCGAGCACCTGGGCGTGGTTGTCCGCGACAACAACGCACATCTTGACCGCACCGAGGTCGTTTACGAGTTCGTCAACAACGGGTCGTGAGGCCCGAAGGAGGAGCGCTTCAGGGTCAACCTCGTCGATCCAAGGAACGTGGTGATGTTGCGGATCCAACCCAGCGTTGTTAGACCTCCGCCATGAGACATTGATCTCTTCGCGAGGAGGGGAATTCAACCCGCGCGACTCAATGAGGTCTAGGAGTGGCCGCGTCGACGGCGGCGCCCCGCCGTCGACCACTTTAGCGACCGCCTCGATGGGGGTCCATGCCCTCAATGTACCCAAAGCTCGTAGGACCGTGCGTTTGGTTCGTCGATCGGTCGGCTGAGCCCCCACGAAGGTGTTACCGCAAGTTGCAAGCCGGAGCCCCAGTCGAGGATCTCTCCGGGAACAGCCAGCGAACGTGCTCATTGGGGACTGAAGGCGTCTTCGTGGTAGTCGTGGCTGGCCGGTAGAGGGCGAAACCCCAGGCAATGGCCTATCCGCCCGAGCACAGCCGAAGTTCGAGCGATGACTGCTGACCCCTCGATCGAGGTCACGTGAGGCATTGGCCTGGGGGACCCGGGCGTCACCTCTACGACTCCGACGTCAGCCCAAATACCGCGAAACGCGGGATATGAACAGCCGCGGGATAGGCGCACCTTAAGCGTGTGACGAACACGACTCCCTTCCAAGGGCATCAATGACAACATCAACTCTGTCGGGATGCGAGGCGAGCGAATCCACCGGCGAGGGTCACACGATCAATGTCGACAATGTCGATCGCCCGAAGTTCATCGTCTGCGGCCGCAGTGGATGCCTTCGCCCTCACCTCCGGCCGTCGATCGCCTCGGCCGAGGAGCAGGCGGAGGCGTATGGCACGTTGCTCCCGTTGATCGCCAGCGGAGAGATCGCGCCCGCCTTCGATCGATCCTTTTCGACTCGAGGACGCTCCCGAGGCGTTGCGCCACCTCATCGAGGATCGACCCTTCGGCAAGGTGACCCTGACCGTCGGCGCACTATCCGACTAGCGCCCATATGAACGGCCGCTGGCGCTCCTGCCGAAGCGTGCCAGCCGGCGCCCGTGATGTCGGCCTCTGTTGACCACCAAGTCCTGGCGCGACCCAGCGCTCGGCACGCCGTATCAGCGATGGTGCGGTCAATCAGAAGGAGAAACGATGAGAAGAACGTTCAAAGCGGGTGTTGCGGCACTGTTTGCTGCGGCACTCTCGGTTGTCGTCGGATCGCTGCTGGTCGTGCCTGTCTTCGCTGGCGCGCAAGTGCGCCATGTCGCAGGGGAGCGCTCCGGACGGCCCCAAGCCGACCATCGTCTTGGAGCATGGAGGGTTTGCTGACGGGTCCAGCTGGGACAAGGTGATCTCGATACTGCAGCACGAGGGCTACACGGTGGACGCGCCGCCGACGCCACTGCTGGGCCTCGCATCCGATACGGCCTATCTCGCCAGTTATCTGAAGACCATCTCTGGTCCGATCATTCTGGTCGGACACTCCTACGGCGGGATGGTCATCTCGGGTGCCGCGACCGGGAATCCCAATGTCAAGGCCCTCGTCTACGTCGACGCCCTTGAGCCGGCGGCGGGCGAGTCGCTCGAGCAACTCACCTTCGCCAAGCCCGGGTCATGCCTCACCGGGGGTGGGAACCTGAACAACGTCGTCAACTTCGTGGACAACCCCTCCCAGCCTGCTGGTGACTACGACGTGTACTTGAAGATCGCTCCCGGACCCGACTACGCCGGTTTCGACGCGTGCTTCGCGACCGACGTTCCGACGCAGGAGGCCAACGTGCTCGCAGCGACGCAACGCCCGATCGCACTCGGCGCCTTCACGGCGCCGTTTTCTGGAACACCTGCGTGGACGAGCATTCCTTCCTGGGCCGTGATCGGTACGGACGACCAAGTCGTGCCGCCAGCGGAGCTGACCTTCTTGGCGCAGCGCGCGCACTCACACGTCACCTACGTCAAGGCCGGACACCTGTCGATGATCACGCAGCCCTTCGCAGTGGCCAACGTGATCAACCAGGCCGTGTGGTCCACGTCGTAGCAGTCGTGTCCGGAGCGGTGTCGGCGGACGGAATCGCCGGCGCCGCTCCGGCGGGATACCAGCACCACCGCATCAGCCGGCTGTCGGTTGCAGTCGGTGACGTGAGTTCTCAGTCGAAATATTGGGCCGTCCTGTACGGCCAAAGACAGAAAGGAATACGAAAATGGAATCAAGCAAATCTGAAACCGCTGTCATTCTTATCCATGGAGCGTGGGCCGAAGGCTCGAGCTGGAGTGCCGTCATCGAGCAACTCCAGGCCGAGGGCTACAAGGTCACCGCTCCGCAGTTCCCGCTGACCTCGTTGGCCGACGATGTCGCCCGGCTCCGCCAAGTGTTGGCCCTCCACGATGGCCCGACTGTCCTCGTCGGTCACTCCTACGGCGGTCAGATCATGACGGCACTCGGCTCGGACACACCGAACGTCGTCGGTCTGGTCTACATCGCCGCCTTCGGGCTCGATGAAGGAGAGTCACTGGGTGCCCTCCTGGCGCAGGGCCCTCCGACGCCGGCGCTGGCCCACCGAGTTCGTCGACGAGAGGGGCTTCGTCTGGCTCTCAGAGGACGACTTCGTGCACCATTTCGCGGCCGACGTTGATCCGGTCGAGGCGAGAGTCCTCTACGCCGTTCAGCAGCCGTTGGCCGCCACCGCTTTCGATGAAGTCATGGGTGTCCCGGCCTGGAAGTCTCTGCCTTCGTGGTACCTGGTCGCCACCGACGACGAGGCCCTTCCACCCGATGCCGAGCGGCAGTTCGCCACGCGGATGGGTGCAACGGTCATCGAAGTCCCCTCGGGCCACCTCGCGATGGTCTCGCACCCAGGGGACGTGGCAAAGCTGATCGTGTCGGCGCTCGACGACCCCCAGCCCACTCGCTGATCAGCGGTGAGTGACATTCAGGTTGTGGACGCCACGAGCAGCGACTTGGGCGGCGGCGCAAAGAGGCGCCGCCGCCGGTCATCGGCGTTAGTCAGAGAAGGAACAATCGCGGAGAATTGTCGTCCGACACCTGATCAGGTGATCTGTGAGGCCCTGCATTTGGCCCTCGTCGCAACGCAGCTGCGGGTGGTCTGGCATGCACGAGCGATCACCGCCGAAGGTGCCATGCAACTACTTGACCACGCCTTTCGCGAGATACGAGTCCGTCACGAAGGGCAGCCGAATTGCCGAGATGACCGACTCGTGCTCCGAACAATCGTACAACCGGGCGAGTTCAAGAATAGGAGAAGCCTCGTGACGATCACAGCACAGCTCGCATGGGATGTGTTCGTATCACCGCTCGAGCTAACTGTCGTTGACGGACGCAACGCCGGGCAGGCCGCACCCGGGTTCGCTGACCTGCCGCCGGGCGTCCAATACGAGACATGGTCGCCGATCTCGTCGACGCTGATCACCGGACACCGCGACGCAGTGCTCGTCGACCCGCTGATGACCATGACCCAGGCACGAGCCCTTGCCGCTTGGATAGCCGCCACCGGAAAGAACCTCACCACGGTCTACGTGACTCACGGGCACGGCGATCATCACTTTGGACTCAGCGTGATCCTTGACCGCTTCCCCGGGGCTCGGGCGGTAGCCACTCCAGCGGTCGTGCAACGCATGCGAGAGTCGGTCGACCCAGACGCGGTGGCGTCGTTTTGGAACCAGTTGTTGCCCGGTCAAATCCCCGAACGGCTCGTTGTCGCCGAACCGCTGAAGGAGGGTGGGTTCGACCTCGAGGGCCACGACCTCGAGGCGCTCGATCTGGGTCACACCGATACCGACGACACCACCTGCTTGCACGTCCCGGACATCGGCCTCGTGGTAGCCGGTGACGCGGTGTACAACGACGTACACCTCTACCTCGCCGAATCCGATCCCGACCGTCGGAAAGAGTGGATCGCCGCCATCGACACGATTGAGGCGCTGAACCCCCGGGCTGTGATTTCGGGTCACAAGCGCGCCGACCGCGCCGACGACCCGCACATCTTGGAAGAGACTCGCCAGTACATCCGCGATTTCGACCGTATCGATGGCTCCACCACAACCGCACGCGAGTTGTACGACCAGATGCTCGCGATCTATCCGGACCGTGTGAACCCCGGCGTGCTGTGGATCTCGGCGCGGGCGCTCAAGCAATGACAGTCGATGCCTCGAAGCTGGATCTTGCACGAACTCCGATTGGCGGAACTCATCGGTGTCCGCCAGAGGAGGAGTCCATGATCCGGGCATTGCCCCAGGTTTGCAGGGCCAACCCGCCGACTAAAGAGAGTGCCGTCATGTCAACCGTCGGAAAATACCTCGCAACGCGGCTTGAGCAAATTGGACTTAAGCACTATTTCATGGTTCCGGGTGATTACAACCTCGTACTACTCGACGAGCTCCTATCGAATACGAACGCCGAGCAGATTGGGTGCACCAACGAACTCAACGCAGCCTACGCAGCTGATGGCTATGCCCGCGTCAACGGCTGTGGCGCGGTCGTTACAACGTTCAACGTAGGAGCGTTTTCGGCGCTGGCTGGTATCGCGGGCGCCTACGCGGAAGACCTGCCGGTCATCTTCATCTCCGGAGGCTTAAATACTAACGATCCTCCGGCGAATCACCTCTTACACCACACGATCGCTACCCATGACTTCGCCTATCAACAGGAGATGTTCGCAAGGGTGACCTGTGCGTCCGTTCGCATAACTTCACGCTGACAATGCGCCGGCCATGATCGATCACGCGATCGGCACAGCGCTTCGAGAGCGCAAACCGTGTTACATCGAGATCGCGTGCAACCTCTCAATGCTCCGTGTCCCGATCCGGGCCATTTGAGCCACTGGGATCTGCCACGCGAGCACCTCGAGCGCTCTGGACGAAGCGGTGGAACACACAAGCATGCTCCTCGCGGACGCCAAGAACCCGCTCCTGTTGGCTGGCGCTCAGCTTCGTTCGTTCGGAGCCATCGATGCCTTTCGAGAGCTGGCGGAGGCACTCGGCTGCGCCGTGGCGGTCATGCCAAACGCTAAGGGATTCTTTCGCCGAGGATCATCCCCAATACATCGGCGTCTATTGGGGCGATGTGAGCAGTCCTGGCTGCGAGGGGATTGTCGGTTGGGCGGACTCGTCCTGGCTGCCGGCCCGGTATTCACCGACTACACGACGGCGGGTTGGACCGCGCTTCCCGCCCCGATCGCTTGATCAGCGTCGCGCCCCGGTACGTGAGGTTACCCGACGGGAGTTCACCAACGTCGCGATGGCTGACTTCCTCTCGACGCTGGCGACGAAAGTACCCGCCAATAGCGCCAGCCTTGTGGAGTATCGAGCGCGTGGGCCAAGGAGGCGAAGATATTGCGAGCGAGCTTGCTCGTCTGGAGGGCCTTCACGGGCGAGGCTCGGTCAGTGATGACGATTCCGCCGCGCCGAAGGCTAACGCTCTCTGGATGAGGTCCAAGAAGGCCTCTGACGCGACCGAAGCGCCCGCCGCGAGGCAACTGGTCAACTTTCCCGCGGACTGAGATGTCCCGCCAGATCCAGCAGGACATTGACGCCGAAGACCACATTGCTCGTGGAGGGAGGCGACGCATGGTTCAACGCGATGTACATGCATCTCCCCGACGGCGCCAAATTCGAGATCTCGATGCAGTGGGCGGCAATCGGATGGGCCGTGCCGGCAGCATTCGGCTACGGGATGGGACTGGAGCCTGACCGCAGGGTCATCTCCATTATCGGGGATGGTGGCTTCCAATTATCCGCTCAGGAGGTGGCGAACATGATCCGGTACGGCCAGAACGCGCTCATCTTCCTCCTCAACAACCGCGGCTACGTCAGCGAGTCCGAGATCCACGATGGCCCCTACAATTACTTCAAGAACTGGGACTACGCCGGCTTGATGGCCGCATGGAACGCCGACGATGGCCACGGGCTAGGTCTCACAGCCACAACCGCAGCCGAGCTGTCCGATGCGATCAAGAAGGCTCACGCTCACAGGGGTGGCCCGGTCTTGATCGAATGCCAGATCGAGCACGACGATTGCACTCGCGAGTTGCTCACATGGGGAGCGAAAGTGGCGCGAGCGAATGCGCGCCCGCCCCGGGTGGCCTGAACACCGCCATGTAGCTCAGGCCCCCGCTCACCAGTGTCGTAGTTGCGAGGAACGAAGTCTCTTGCGCCTGCGCCTGCAAGGAAGGATGCAACCCACACGCAATGCTTGATCGCAAAACGACTGAACTGGACGAAACACGTGGCCAGCGCATGACTACGGAGGCAGCGGGGGGGCGTGTCCGGCGGACAGATCTGCCCCAGATGGCGGCGTTCTGGCTCGTGGCAGGGGTGCTCGGCTTTATGCTCCTAACGTCGGCCGCTGCGTCTCCGCTCTACGAGGTCTACCAAGCTCAGTGGAAGTTCTCGACGGCGACGCTGACCGCCGTCTTTGCGATCTACGCCGTATTCCTACTTGGCACCTTGCTGATTTTTGGTTCGGTCGCTGACTATGTGGGCCGCCGTCTCGTCATCCTCGCCGGTCTCACCATCACCGCTGCGGCCTGCGCCTTGTTCCTGGTGGCGCGCGGCGTTGCGCTGCTGTTCGCCGCCCGGGCGCTGCAGGGCATCGCCGTCGGCACGGCGACTGGAGGCCTCGGAGCGGCGCTGATCGACCTACAGCCCGAAGGCAGCGGGCTCGCGCCGATGGCCACTGGCACCAGCATCTTGCTGGGCCTGGCTGTGGGGGCGCTCGGGACTAGCGCGCTCGCCCAGTTCGGACCTGCGCCGAGGTATCTGGTCTGGTGGCTGCTGCTCGGCGGGAGTGTGGTCGCAGCTGTTGCGGTGGTTGCACTACCCGAGACTGAGCCCCCGCACTCCGGTGTCCTGTCCTCGCTCCGGCCCCAGCTCTCCGTGCCGACCGAAGCGAGTGGTGCCCTCGCTGCAGCCGCCCCGTGCCTGATCGCCGTGTGGGCGCTCAATGGCTTGTTCCTGTCATTAGGACCGTCGCTGGCGGCTCAAGTGTTCCGCTCGCCGAACCTGCTGTGGGGCGGCCTGGTGATCTTCGTCCTCACCGCGATCGAGGCCGCGGTCACGGTCGTGTTCCGAGCTGTCAGCCCGTCCGCCACCATGCTCGTCGGGTGCTTGGCTGTGGTCGCAGGCATGGCGGTGACGATCGCAGCGATCGAAACGACGTCAGCCGCGACCTTGTTGCTGGGTGCCGCGGTAAGCGGGGTGGGCTTCGGGGCGGGCAACCTGGGGGCCTACCGCACCCTCACCGCGGCTGGCCCCTGCCGACCAGCGTGCGGGAATGATCGCCGCCATCTTCACCATCGGGTATCTCGCCTTTAGCGGGCCCGTCGTTATCGCCGGAGTGGTGGCCACGCACTCCGGCCTTCACCGGACAGCCCTGGTTTACTGCGGCACGCTCGCTGCTCTTAGCGCCGTCGCAGCGGCCAGCTTCATCATCGGAAGGCCGCCACCGACCGAGCTGCCGGAACCGGGAGGTGGAGATACGCACGAGAGCAAGGAGACGGTTATGCACCCATTCGTGGAAGGAAGGAGCGAACATGAAGGCGATAGGACTTATGGAGTTCGGTGGTCCCGAGGTGCTCAAAGTCGTCGAGATCCCTGAGCCTCATCCCGGGCCTCGCGAGTAGGGATACGAGTTCCATGCGGCAGGGGTGAATCCCACCGACTTGACATTTCGTGCCGGCGGTAGAGCGGCTCAGCTAGTCGACAGGCCACCGCCGTACGTGCCGGGGATGGATGTTGCGGGCATCGTTGACGAACTCGGCGACTTCACAGACGGCCGTTTGGCTGTTGGCAACCCAGTCATTGCCTATGTAATACCAATGGGTCCGCACGGCGGTGCCTATGCCGAACGGATCGTGGTCGACGAGGCTTCGGTGGTACCCGCTCCTCGGGGAGCGACATTGCCTGAGGCGTCCACGTTGCTCCTCAATGGGATCACGGCGCGCCTTGCGCTGGATGCACTCGCCCTCCCTTCAGGAGCCATGGTCGTGGTAATAGGCGGCGCGGGTGCAGTAGGCGGATATGCAATTTCAGCTCGCAAAGGCGGACGGTCTGAACGTGCTGGCGGTGGCGGCACCATCGGACGAGATACTCGTGCGTGGTCTTGGCGCTGACGTGATTGTCAATCGAAGTGGCGATCTCGGAACTGTGATTCGCGGTCAGCTTCCATCCGGTGCTCCAGGTGTAATCGACGGAGCTGCGCTTGACAGCCTCGCCCTCCCCGCTGTTGCTGACGGCGGCGGCTTGGTCACACTCAAGGGTTGGACCGGTCCGAGTGAGCGGGACATTGTCATTCACCCGATTTCGTCGTTTGGTTTGCGAACGACACGGTGCTCTTCGATCAGCTTCGGAAGCAGGCTGAAGAAGGCGTGCTCACCCTCCGAGTCGCCGAGGTCATTCCACCAAATCAGGCCAGCGAAGCGCACCGACGGTTGGCCGCTGGGGGCATTCGTGGTCGGCTCGTCCTGGACTTCTCTGAAGCTTTGGAAAGCGAACGGTGTCATCGGTAACGAGCTACTGGCAGATCGCTTTTGCAGATGGTTCTCGGCGGCACCGGTATAGGACTGACGAGCGCCCCTGCGACCCAATCGATCATGGCCGTGGTCCCCCGCGCCAAAGCAGGCGTCGGATCCGCGATCAACGACACCACGCGCCTCGTCGGCGCCACCCTGGGCGTTGGCCGTCCTCGGAAGTGTCTATGCCTCTCTGTACTGATCCGACTCACCCAGCGACTCCCTGCCTCGCTCCCCCCGACGCTCGACCGCGCCGCTGACGATTCTGTCGGCGCCACCATCCAGATCGCCAAACAAGCCGACAACACAGGTCATCCCATTCTGGCCGCGCAAATCCACCAAGCCGCATCGGCCGCTTTCTTCCGTGGGTTCTCTGCCGGATGTCTCGTCGCGGCCGGCGTCTCCGCCATCGGCGCCATCGCTGCATTCATGCTGCTCCCGGCCAGCGGACCCGCCTCCTCGTCGACGACCTCGAGGCGTCACTCCAAACTGCCGCCGCCTCAGAACTGTAAGGAGATACGAAATGAATGATCGAACGAACCTCGAGGGAGGAAACGGACGTGCCTGATATCTCGAACCCCGTTCAGAACGTCACCTTCACCAGCAACGGAGACGAGGCGTACGGCTATTTTGCGTTGCCGGCGTCCGGCAGTGGACCCGGGCTGATCGTGATCCAGGAGTGGTGGGGGTTGACACCCACATGGCCTCCGTGGCGGACCGGTTCGCAGCCGAGGGGTACGTTGCGCTGGCCCCCGACCTTTATGGCGGAACCACCACCCACGATGAAGCGGAAGCGTTGCAGCTGTTGCTGGAACTACCCGTCGACAGGGCGGCCCGTGATCTTCGTGGGGCGGTCGACTACCTGCTCTCCCGGGACGAGGTGGTCGGCGAGACAGTAGGAGTCGTCGGGTTTTGCATGGGCGGAGCGATCGCCTTACAGCTCGCGGTCCAAGAGGGGAGCAAGGTCGCCGCGGCCGTTGCGTTTTACCCGACCGGGTACATGCGTGATGACTACGCAGGGCTCGAAGCGCCCGTGCTCATTCACATCCCCGACGGCGACGAGATCAACCCACCCTCCGTGGCCGACGAGCTCAACGAAAAGATTTCGGCCGCCACCCACACAAAACCGGAGATCGACCACTATCCCGCCGGCCACGCCTTTTGAACGAAGAAGACCTCCTCGGAACCTTCGATGCGGCGCAGGCCGCCATCGCCTGGGATCGAACCGTCGCCTTCCTCCGGCTTCACTTGAAAGGCTGACGATCCTCAACTCAGATGGAAGCAGCGCAGGATTTCGGTATCTTCGAGTTCTCGCCCCTGTTACAACCTCTCACGCTCGCTTCGTGCGACATTGACGTTGCAAGGAGTGTCTCCGGTTATCTGTCCATAGAGTCGACACCTTCGGTGCTTCTCATGCGGATCGTGAGACCTTTGCAGGTGTGGCCGGGTGAAGCAGCCGAAGTCTGAGACTTGTGGTGGCTGTCGAGACGACTCAGGAAAGGCCAACGGAAATTGGACGGGTGGCCGAACTGGGCACAAGGCTGGCTATCTCGTGGTGCGGGCGCCTGGTCATCCTCGAGCAACAGTATGTGTTCGAGCACATACTCGTGGCTGAGGACCTGCTCGGTAGGCATTTGCTGACGGGAGTCCTCGGTTCACCATCGAAACGTGGTCCGGCACGACAATCCTCCTGAGAACCTCGACCTCTGGACGAACCCGCAACCGTCGGGCATCCGGGTGAACGACGCCATCGAATGGGCGTGCACCATTCTCGAGCGTTACGAGGG
>CAVSEB010000026.1:0-55878 GCA_963726855.1 uncultured Acidimicrobiaceae bacterium | reverse complement strand
ACCAATCGCCGCTTCCCGGGGGCCGTGAGGGCTGAGGTCATCGACGACCGTGGCGAACCGATCTCGGCGACGATTGGTGCAGGCGCGTACGTCGCTTTGGTCGAGCAGCCGCAGGTCGGCGGTGAGGCGATCGTGTGCTGCCGTGATGACGCGGGGCGGCCCGTGCGGCGACCGTGGGCGGCCGAGTATCCGAGTCGTCGGGTGGATGACGCCGAGGAACCGTGTCCGGCGTGCGGCGCGACCGATTGGGACGAGTACACGCCCTTTGAGGAGTGGCGCGGCGGACGTGGCAGCAAGGTTGACGGCACCCACGTGCCAAGCCCGGTTGTTTCGTGTCGGGTGTGCGGGCATGAGGAGCGCGAAGGGTCGATCTTTCGCTTCTCCTCCCCGGATGATGAGGACGACGCTGCGCGCGTCGAGCGGATCGCTCGTCAGCGCGCACAGTGGCGAGTGCAGCGCTGGTATGAGAACAAGCTGACTCTGCGGGCAGTCACCCTCCCGGTCTACGCCGTCGTGGGTTGGCCCGCTCAGCTCGTCGGTAGCGGTTCGCAGGGTGACGAGCTGACCGAGCTGAGGATCGCTCATTTCGCCTCCGAGGACGCAGACTGGTTTGACGAGCGGCCGCAGATCCAGGTCACGACATCGACGTACGGGCATCACCAGGATGCGCTCGCGGTCGCTCGCCGCGAGCTTGAGCACCTGGTCCACGACGAGGTCAAGCATCCACACCCGGAACCTCTCTGATGCTGCGATCACGCTGTGGTTTCGAGCCCAACGTCGCCTTCGGCGTGCTGCTGCACTAGGCGCCGTCCGGTCCGAAGCTCAGATCACGATCGACGGCGCGGCGAACTCGTTCGTGCTGACGACCCGAGCGGACGATGGGTCGCCGTGCGGCGTCACGACGATCTCGCGATCACGATCGCCGCGCGCAACATCGCCCCCGAGACGATCACGATTGAGCCGATCCTTGACCTCACCGCGCGTCTACTCGGTCCGGAGCCCACCGGCTCATAGACGCACCCACTCCACGGAGCGAGAGCTCCTCACCTTGCCAGCGTGCCCCTCCGTCGCCGACTTCGCCGTGAACACGTCACTGCCGCTCTCGCCGCGATTGGGTAGCGCAGCTCCCACTGCCGCTCCGGTTGCTCGCAGACCTGGAGCGGCAGTCACATCGCCGTGTTCCGCGCTCCTCGATGCTGATTCTGTTTCGTGGTTGTGGCTGTCTGCGGCCGGTCGCCGGGGCGCGCCAGGAGCTGCGCGAGCTTGCGAGCAGAGCGACCGCCGGCCGGGCGGCAAGCGAAAGAACTTGACGGCTTGCTCCGTCGTGGTGCGACACTCGGGCCCAAGTTGGCTGCCGCAAACCCGGCCGTCGCATGGGTGCGGCTTTCTACCTATAAAAAAGGGGGGGGAGTGCCAGATGAGTAGCTGGAAGGCGCATCGGGCTATCTGGGCGCCATCGGAGCGGCAGTGGTCGTGGCGGTCGTGGCCGTCGGCGGGGTTGCATATGCAACGAGTAGCAGCGGGGAGGGGGATGTCGTCACGGGCTGCGTTCAGACCGCGAGCGGGCACCTTCGCGTCGTCGCTCACCGGGCGGGCTGCCGGAAGACGGAGAGGGCGATCTCTTGGAGTCAGGGCGCGAGGCCAACTCCGGGCTTCGAGGGACTCGTGTTCACTCCTCACGAGGTCGAGATCACCGCGATCGGGACGGGGGATTTGGGCTTTCCGACTTCCGACAACCCTGCGACGCCTGTCGTGTCAGTAACGCTCCCGCAGGGGGTCTACTACATACAGACGCAGGCGAACGTCCGCAAGGACTCGGGCGCTTCGATCTTCTCCTGCTATGCGCGCAACGATCAGAACGGCGACATAACCGCAGTTTCGAACAGCCCTCGGCGCCGAGGCAGGTTTTTCGCGCTGGACGTCTCTGGACGGGGACGGCTTCTACAACGCCCCAGCGGGTGGCGCGACACTGACGCTTGAGTGCTGGCAGGCGGCCGACGACGCAGTTCCCGGAACACCGTCCGGCGAGAACCCGACCGTGTTCATCGGCTCGATCAAAGCCATCGCGATCACATCGGCGACGACCACGGCCAACGGCAACCCAATGAACCCCTAAGGCAACTCACCAGGGCCGGGGTCACCCGGCCCTCCGTGCTCCGCTCGATCCCGTTCGGCTCGGTGCGGAAAACACGACCAGCCCGAAAACCGCTCGGTCGACAGCGCTCCTCTGTCGCCGACACAGCAGCGAAGACTTCACTGCTGCTCTCCGCAAGGCGGCGCTGCGCGCCGGGCCGCCGACAATGCTCCTTCTCGCGCTCTAGTCTTGCCGGCGGCATTCGGCCGGAAGCGGCCTCTGGAGTCGGGTAGAGGCCAGATTGTTAGAGCGTGAGGCTGGCGGTCGCGGAGATGGTGGGTTGTCGGCGTGAGCGGACGGTGTCGATGATCTCGCTTGGGTCGATGCCCTGCAGGTAGGTCGCGGTGGTACCGAGGTCGGTATGCCCGAGCTGGCGCTGGATGATGTTGACCGCGACGCCTTCTCGCGCGAGCTCGACGGCGTGGGCATGGCGTAGCTGATGTGGCGCGAAGCGGCGCCTGACTCCGGCGTCGAGCGCGAGCTGGCGGAGTTCTGAGCGCGCGGCGTTGGCCGACCAGCGCCGGCCGCGGGTGGCGCCGTCGATCACGCAGAACAGCGGCCCGGGTGGCAGCCGCGTCCGGTGTGCCGTCCAGGCGGCGAGCTGCTCGAACCCGAACGGGTCCATCCCGACCTCGCGACGCCTGTCACCCTTGCCGTGCCGGATGAGTAGCGAACCGCGGCGAGGGTCGACGTCGGTCTCGTTGAGCGCCAGCGCTTCTGAGATTCGCAGCCCGCCGCGCCAGAGCACCGCGATCAACGCCCGGGCCCTGAGGCCGTGGCGCTCCTGGCCGGCGTGGCGCATCACCTGGATGATCTCCTCCGGGCGGGGCGGGTCTGGCGGGTACTGCATCCCTTTGTTACGCGGTGCCCGCCCGGTCAGATACCCCGGGGTCGTTACCGGCGACCGCCGCCGTCCAGCCGCGTCCATCAACACCATCGAGCCTGAAGACATGACCAGCTCCTCCTGAGGATCGGCGTCCCGGCCGATCCGAGACGCATCCGCCGCGATCCTCGGCCGGTGGGACCTCAGCGTCCAGTCGCACAGGTCGATCCTCTTATGCTTCGACCTCCGGATCTCTCAAAGGAGCAGTCTGTAAGGGCCGTCAAGGCGCGTGCCAGACGCCTCATCGTTCGTGGAACGAGCCGTCTTCTCAAGCAGCCTTTGACCGGCTGTGCCGCCGACGAGCTTGGGGATCGCGTCCGCGGGGAGAAGGGTCCGCCTCGATGGCCGAGAGCAGACGTAAAGAGAGCGCGGGCCACGCCGGCGACGCGCCGTCATCGACGTGGGGCAACGGCGCGTCGGGATGAGTCGGCCGTTGCCTCGTAGCCGCCGAACGGCTGGTCAATAGGTCGCGTCGGACGGCCGCCTGAGACGATGCGTGCGCAGGTCAGGAATCGGCTGGCTCGGTAATCCGCCGACGTGCGCGTATCGCCGCAGCGAGCAGCGCCGCAGGGATGAGCGCGAGCGTCAGAACGAGGCCGTAGCGGCTGATCGCGTGTGCGACATTGACCGCGTCGTGACCGATCGCGTAACCGAGCCCAACGATCAAGACCACCCACAGGAACGTTCCGGCAAGGTCCAGCAAAACGAAGCGGCGCAACGACATTCCTGTCCAGCCGGCGCCTGCATAGACGAGCGCGCTCGGGACAGGCAGCAGGTACGCGAGCACCACAGCCCAGGAGTCGTAGCGTTCCAGCAAGCGGACGGCCTGATCGGTGCGCCGCTTTGCGCGGGGGCCGCGTCCGCCGAGGTAGTGGGCTGCCGAGGGCCCCCACAGACGTCCGGCCCACCAAAGGAACGGACCGGCGATCAGCAGAGTCGGTATCGGGGCAAGCAACGCTAGCGGAAGCGATGCCTGGCCGACACGCGCAAAGGCGCCGGCGGCGACCATCGCCGCCGTCGACCCTCGCAGCGCCTCGAGCAGGACCGGGGCGCGGCCTATGAGCGAGGGGACCGCTGGTAGGAGCGCGAACGAAAACGCCGCCTGGAGCGCGAGCGCCGCCAGGCAGACGCTACGTTGACCACGTTGGTCTTGTCGATACCGCGCAGGTTCCATGGGAAAACTGATCGAAGCTCAGTGTTAGCAGGACTGCCGCGCCGCCATCGCTAACGCGCCGTCGCGCGGGTGCGCTTCGGCCGAGTCTGAGTCCAAGTCCTTGCTAGTTCTGGACTGTCGGGCGATACGCCCAACGTCCCGCTCGCCTTGTTTTCCGAGGGCCGCGTGGAGGATCAGCTAAGCCCGCGCTCCCGGGACTGCCGGATTATCGCCGACGTAGCAGCGAAGCCGTGACTGCTTGCGCCGCAATCGGGCGGTCAATAGCCGACTGCTGCTCCTCGTGCTCCCGACCTGGACAGCACTCACGCTGCCGGGCTCTCCAGCCGCCGACACTGATGCGACGCCGACCGGTCTCTCCGTCACGACGGTCACCGTGCCGGTGACGACCGGCACCATCAAGCAGACCGTCGCGACCTCGGGCACGATCGAGCCGGCCAGCCAGGCCAACCTCAACTTCGCCGTGTCGGGAACGGTCACCGCCGTCAACGTGAAGGCGGGCCAGACGGTCACCGCCGGTCAGGTCCTGGCCACTGTCGACACGACGGCATTGTCCGAGGACGTACGCCGCGCAGGCCCAGCTGACGGCGGCCCAGGACCGCCTGGCCAGCGACGAGGCCTCGGGCGCGTCGACCAGCCAGATCGACTCCGACGAGGCGTCGGTCACCTCGGCCGAGTCCTCGCTGTCCACGGCCCAGACCAACCTGACGACGCCTCGCTGACCTCGACCATCGCGGGCACGGTGGCCTCGGTCAGCCTCACCGTCGGCCAGCAGGTCACCGGGCACCGGTTCGGGCGGCGGGGGCGGACGGGAGCGGACGACCGGGTCGGCCGCCGACAGTCGGGCTCGACCGGCACCGCCCGCCACGCACGCCGGGCAGATCGTCGTGATCGGCACCAACTCCTACATCGTGAACACCACAGTCGACGACACCGAGATCGGCCAGATCGCGACGGCGACCAGGTCGACATCACGCCGACCGGCTCGACCACGCCGGTCTACGGCACGGTCGGCTCCATCAGCCTCATCGGCACCCAGAGCTCGAACGTGACCACGTTCCCCGTGGTGATCGACGTGACGGGCAACCCGTCCGGCCTCTTTGCGGGCGCGACGTGCCGACGTCGAGCATCATCGTGAAGCAGCTGAACAACGTGACCGAGGTCCCGACGGCCGCGATCTCCTACGACCGAGCGGCCAGGCCACCGTCACCCAGGTCGTCAACGGCGCCCACGTGGTCAAGGACGTCACGGTCGGCGCCGCAGAGAGCGGCGAGACCCAGATCACGAGCGGCGTGAGCTCCGGGCGACAAAGTGCTCGAGAGAGAGATCACCTTCAAGGCGCCCGGCGGCGGGACGGCGCGGCATCTTCGGCGGCGGCGGGACCGGCGGCTTCCCGGGGGCGGTGGCTTCCGGCGGCGCGGTGGCGGGGCGGTTCGCCGGCGGCGGCGGCGCCGGTGAGCGGCAACAGCGGCGGACGGCGCGAGTGACCGTGACCACTCCCCCCGGCGGCACGCCGCCGGTGGCGCCGCGCACGGTCATCGAGCTCGAGCGGGTGACCAAGGTCTACCGGACCGGTTCCATCTCGGTCGCCGCGCTGCGCGGCGTCAGCCTCTCCATCGACGCCGGGCGAGTACGTCGCCGTCATCGGCCCCTCGGGCTCGGGCAAGTCGACCCTGATGCACATCCTCGGCTGCCTCGACATCCCGACGTCGGGTCGCTACCACCTCGCCGGCGAGGACGTGAGCCACATGAGCGAGACCGCGCTGGCCGAGGTGCGCAACCGGCGCATCGGCTTCGTCTTCCAACAGTTCAACCTGCTGGCCTCCATGACGGCCTGGCAGAACGTCGAGCTGCCCGCTCGTCTATGCCGGGGTGCCCCGCGCTGAGCGCAAGGAGCGCGCGATGGCGGCCCTCGGCCGGGTCGGCCTGGCCGGGCCGGGTGCAACCACCGTCCCGGGCGAGCTCTCCGGCGGCCAGCAGCAGCGCGTGGCGGTGGCCCGGGCGCTGGTGACCGAACCGGACCTGATCCTGGCCGACGAGCCGACCGGGAACCTGGACTCGATGTCGGCGGCCGACGTCATGCGCCTCATGGGCGAGCTGCACGATGCCGGGCGCACCCTCGTCCTGATCACCCACGACGTCGAGGTGGCCTCGGCGGCGGGGCGGGTGGTCGGGATCCGCGACGGCTTGCTCACCGAGAACGACGACCGCTATCTCGAGAGCGTGCGATGAATTGGCTCGAGACGCTTCCGTACGGGGGTCAACGGGGTGCGCAGCCATCGCCTGCGTTCGTTCCTGACCGTGCTGGGCATCCTGATCGGCATCGCCGGCGTGATCATCGCCGTCGGGCTCGGTGAAGGTGCCTCGGGCCAGGTGACCTCGGAGATCAACGCACTGGGGTCCAACGTCCTCACCATCACGCCGGGCAGCACCACGTCGAGCACGGGCATCCGGGGGGCGCTCGGCTCCGCCTCGACGCTGACCACGGCCGACGTCTCGGCGCTGGCCTCCCACGTCGACGCACCGGACATCAAGGCGGTGGCCGGCATCACCTCGCAGAGCGAGGTGCTCACCGCAGGGAGCCAGACCGCGACGACCACCGTGCAGGGGACGACCCCGTCCTGGCTGACCGTGCGCGGCCGCACGCGTGGCGCAGGGCCGCTTCTTGGACAACCAGGACGTCAAGGACCACGCCGCTGTCGCCGTGCTGGGTGCGACGACCGCCTCGGAGCTGTTCACTCGGGAAGATCCCGTCGGGCCAGACGGTCGACGTGAACGGCGTCCCCCTGACCGTCGTCGGGGTGCTGACCTCCACCGGCGCCTCGACGTCCTCGTCGAGCACGTCGGACCCCGACGACACCATGATCATCCCCATCACCACGGGGGCCGAGCGCATCTTCGGCGGCACGTCGCGCGACTCGGTCAGCTCCATCGCCGTCCAGGCCCGCTCGTCGGCCGACCTGCCGGGCGCCTACCAGGAGGCCGACCACCTTCTGCTCGAGCTCCACGGGATCACCAACCCGACCAACGCCGACTTCACCGTCACCTCGCAGGCGTCGCTGATCGCGGCCAACACCTCGGTGGACCACACCCTCACGATCCTCCTCGGCGGCATCGCGGCCATCTCGCTGATCGTCGGGGGGATCGGGGTCATGAACATCATGCTGGTCTCGGTGACGGAGCGGATCCGCGAGATCGGCCTGCGCAAGGCGCTGGGCGCGACGCCACGGGTCATCCGTCGCCAGTTCCTGGTGGAAGCGTCCGTCCTCGGGCTGGTCGGCGGGATGCTGGGCGTCGTGGCGGGGCTCCTCGGGGTCCTCTACCTCCCCGGTCTCATCGGGGACCCGATCTCGACCAGCCCGACCGCGGCCGTGGGCGCACTGGTCATCGCCTTGGCCATCGGTGTCCTCTTCGGCGTCTACCCGGCGAGCCGAGCAGCCGCGCTGGCCCCGATCGACGCGCTGCGCAACGACTAGATGGCGCCGAGCACGACAACGACCACGACCACGAGTACGAGTACGAGCACGGATATGGAAAGAGGAACCAGAAGCATGCAGTCAACGACCAGTCACGGCCAACGGCGTCACCGCTGGGTCCGCATCGTCGGCACCGGCACCACCGCCCTGGTCGCCGCGGCGGCCCTCAGCTCGACCGCGGATGCCGCCACCGACGCCGCCCGCCAACCCGCCGGCCAACGCGAGTGGCAGCGTGGCCGCGCTCAACGCCTCGAGCATGGAGGTGCAGAACGCCACCACCGGCCAGACCACGGTGAACTGGACGTCGACCACGCAGTTCTCCAAGACGATCACCGAGGCCGTCAGTGGGTTGGCGGCCGGCGACTGCGTCAGCGTCACCGGCACACCGTCGAAGAAGTCCAAGACCACCATCGCGGCCCGCTCGATCAACGTGTCCACTGCCAGCTCGAGCGGATCGTGCACGACCTTCGGCACCCGTACCAACGGTGCGCCGGGTGGCGCGCCCAAGGGAGGCTTCCAGTTCCATGGCGGCAGCGGGAGTGGCGGCCCGAACTTCGCAGGGGGCGGCGGCGAAGGTGGGCGCTCGTTCCCGTCCCGCAGCTCGGGCAGCGGGTCGTCGAACTTCCGCAAGGCACTGGGCTCGCTGGCCATCGCGTCCGGCAAGGTGAAGTCGGTCAAGGGGTCGACGCTGACCGTCTCGGGCTTCAGCGTGAGTCTGGGCCAGTTTCCACGCGGCACGAGCACGTCCGGCTCGAAGTCGAAGAAGCCGCCCACGCCCAAGACGCAGACCTTGACCATCACGACGTCGAAGTCGACGACGGTGAGCGCCACGCAGAGCGCAGCGGCCACCGACCTGGCTCTGGGTGACTGCGTCAGTGCGCTCGGTCCCGCAGCCAGTACCGGTGCCATCACGGCCGACACGGTGAGGATCACCTCGACCGGGAGCACCAGCTGTACGTCCGGCCCAGGCGGCTTCGCCGGCCCGGGTGGCGGCGGCGGATTCTTCGGCCGTACGGGCGGTGGCGGTGCCTAAGTCGTCAGCCGGCTGGGGCCGGACCGGACACCGTCGGGCGGTCCTCATCAGTGGCGTCGTCCTCGTCGTCGTCCTGGGGGGCGGCGTGGCCGCCTGGGCCGAAGTGGGGAACGGCAGTGCCGGCTACCGGGAGGCCACGGTGACCCGGGCCGACATCGGCACGTCCCTGTCCGTCGTCGGCAACGTCGA
The DNA here is from genome assembly GCA_963726855.1 of uncultured Acidimicrobiaceae bacterium. GTDB lineage: Bacteria > Actinomycetota > Acidimicrobiia > Acidimicrobiales > RAAP-2 > Bog-473. The sequence continues at coordinate 46,992 of CAVSEB010000026.1, read as the reverse complement.
TCCGGTGAGCGATGCCGCGGCCTCGTTCCAGGTCTCGGGGCAGGTCGCCACGATGACCGTGACGCCCGGCCAGCAGGTGACGGCCGGCCAGACCCTGGGCACGCTCCAGACGACCGCACTGAGCGAAGCGGTGTCGTCGGCCGAGTCGACGTTGGCGGCCGACCAGGCGAAGCTCGGCGAGGACGAGGCGAACGAGTCGGCGTCGTCGGCGTCGCCTGCGTCGAAGACGCCGACCTCCACCCCGTCGACCACCACCACCACGACGACGGCACCCACCCACCCGGGCGGCGGCCAGAACGCCACGGTGACCCAGGACCAGACCACCCTGACCCAGGACGAGTCGACGTTGGCCACGGACCAGAACAAGCAGGGGGCGGACCTCGTCCAGGCCCAGAACGACTGCACCACCGCCAACACCGGCACCCCGACCGGCCAGGCCACCTGCGAGGCGGCCCTCCAGACGGTCTCGTCAGACGAGCAGCAGGTCTCCAAGGACCAAACGACGGTCTCGAAGGACGAGACGGCGCTGGGGCAAGCCCTGGCCGCCGAGTCCGGGAGCACGCCGAGCTCGGGCGGCTCGCCCACCGGCAACTCCGGCTCGGGATCTGGTTCGCCCACCAGCTCCGGGCACGCTCTGACGGCCGCCACCAGCGCGGACACGGGGAACACGGGGAACTCGGGGGCGGGTACCGGGATCGGAGCCGGAGCCGGGAACTCCAATACCCCCTCGGGATCGTCGGCCAACACCGACACCCCCGAGCAGATCGCGTCGGACCAGGCCGACATCGACAGCGCCGAGGCGGACCTCACCAACGCGGAACAGTCGCTGAAGGAGGCCACGCTGACCAGTCCGATCAGCGGGACCGTGGTCTCCGTCGCCATCAACGTCGGCGACACAGTCAGTGCCAACTCGAGCACCGAGATCATCACCATCATCGGCACCAAGTCATACGAGGTCCAGGCCACGCTCGATAGCACGCAAGTGCCGTCGGTCAAAGTCGGTCAGTCGTCCTCGGTCGAGGTCGACGGGGTCAACGGCACGATCGAGGGGACGGTGTCCCAGGTCGGTCCGGTGCAGTCGAGCGACACCGGCTACACCTACCCCGTCGTCGTGGCCCTACCGTCCTCGGCCAACGGTCTCTTCACCGGCTCGACGGCCAACATCGACATCGCGACCGGTTCGGTCTCCAACGTGACCGCCGTGCCCACCTCGGCCGTCGAGACGCTGGGCACCACGTCGTACGTCCTCGAGCTCGACAAGGGCGTGCTGACCCGTAAGGACATCAAGATCGGTATGGTCGGCGGGACCTACACCCAGGTGCTCTCGGGACTCTCGCCGGGACAGAGTGTCGTGCTGGCCGACTATGCCGAGGCGGTCCCCTCCTCCAACACCAACAGCAACGAGCTCAGCAACGCCCTGGGCGGGGGCGGTGGGTTCCCGGGCGGCGGTGCGTTCTTCAGCAACGGAGGCGGTGCCTTCCACTTCAGTCCGGGCGGGGGTGGGACGTCCAAGTTCGGAGGCTGAGACCGCCCGGCGACGCCGCCGCGCTCGTCAGCGCCTAACGCTACGGTGTCCGTCATGGCCCCGATCCGGCTCGATCAGCTCAATCTGGTCGTCTCCAACGTCGACGCCACACGTGCCTTCTACACCCACCTCGGCCTCGCGTTCGGCGACCCGGGCGATCCCGTCTGGGCCGAGCAGCACGTCTCGGCCGTGCACACCGACGACCTCCCGCTCGACGTCGATCTCGACAGCACCGCGTTCGCGCAAGTGTGGAACGCGGGCTGGCCCGGCGGTTCCGGCGTCGTCCTCGGGTTCAAGGTCGACCGGCGCGACGAGGTCGACTCCCTGGTCGAACAGATGGCCGCCGACGGCGTGCCCGTCCAGCAGCCGCCCTACGACGCGTTCTGGGGCGCCCGCTACGCCGTGGTCAGCGACCCCGACGGCAACAGCGTGGGCATCATGAGCCCGATCGACCCCGACCGGCGCTCGACGGCGCCCGACCCACGATGAGCGGCGAGGCGATCGACGTCGTCATCGAGATCCCGACCGGGAGCCGCAACAAGTACGAGTACGACCACGACAAGCACGTCATCCGGTTGGACCGCCGCCTCTTCACCGCCACCACCTATCCGGCGGACTACGGCTTCGTCCCCGAGACCCTGGCCGGCGACGGTGACCCGCTCGACGTGCTCGTCCTGGTCACCGACCCCACGTTCCCGGGCTGCCTGGTGCGGGTCCGCATCCTCGGTGTGTTCTTCATGCGCGACGAGGCGGGGGTCGATGCCAAGCTGATCAGCGTGCTCGAGCACGACCCGCAGTGGGACTTGGCGGCCGATATCGAGGACGTGCCCGCGCACCTGCGCAACGAGATCTCGCATTTCTTCAGCATCTACAAGGACCTCGAACCGGGGAAGTCGGTCACGGTCGAGGGTTTCGACGACCGGGCGGCCGCGCTACGGGAGCTCGAGACGTGCCGGACGGCCTACTGGGCCGCACAATGAGTCGGGCGGCCGAGGCCGCACAATGAGTCGGGCGGCCGACCGGGCCGCACCGTGAAAGGGGGAACCGTGCCGTATCCACGCGACGAGGTGAAGGCGACTGTCGACCGCTACCAGGAGCTGCGCCGGCGTATTGACGAGGGGCTGGAGGACGACGCCTTCGGCGCTCTGTCCGACTTCTACACCGAGGACTCCGTCTACATCGACGGGGCGTGGGGACGGATCGAGGGCAAGGAGGCCATTGCCCAATGGCTGGTCGACTCGATGGTCGGGATGGGCGACTGGAAGTTCCCTGTCGAGTTCACCGCCATCGAGGGTGACGACGTGGTCGTGAAGTGGACGCAGGTCATGCCCCGCCTCAAGCCCGACGGGACGCCCTACCGGCAGTCCGGGTACTCACGGATGATCTATGCCGGGGACGGGAAGTTCTCCTACGAGGAGGACACGTACAACATGGCGCACGTGCTCGAGGACATCGAGGCGAGCGGGTGGCAGCCGACGGAGCCCATGAACTTCCCGCCGGCGCATCCGGACCGCAACTTCGACATCCCCGGGGGCTGATCGCCTTCGCTCAGACGGGTTCGGGCGGACGCCGGGCGATGGCGCCGGTCACGGCCCGGTGGCGGATCCATGGAAGAGTCACCCAGCGATGAGTTGAACCTGTCCGGGTCGCGGTCGCCCTCGGCGTCCGCGGCTCGCATCACCTCAGGGCGTGTTGCCCGTGCCGCCGGTGCCGGTGCCGCCCGAATTGCCGAAACCGGGGAACCCTCCCCCGCCGAACGGGTTGGTCGTCGAGCCACTGGACTGTTGCTGTTGCGCTTCTGACTGGCTGCCCAGCGTGGCCGTCGTCGTGCGCTTGCTGTCGCCGACGTAGTACGTGATCGTGATCTGTTGCCCGGCCTTGGACTTCTGGACGGCGTTCTGCAAGGTTTCCGCAGATGTGATGGCGGTGCCGTTGATGTCGACGATGACGTCACCTTGGACCAGCCCGGCCTTGTCGGCCGGAGACCCCGAGACCACGCTGAGCACGACGGCGCCCTGGGTCGGCGTGAAGCCGTACTGCTGGCGCAGGGCCGGGGTGAGGGTGCTGATGTCCACGCCGAGGTAGCCGCCGCCGTTGCCGGTCTGACCGCCCTTCTCGAGCTGGGGCAGCAACGACTCCACCGAGGCGATCGGGATGGCGAAGCCGATGTTCTGCGAGCTGGTGCCGTCGCCCGACGTCCCGGCGACTGCGGTGTTCATGCCGATGACCTGGCCCGACGTATCGATGAGCGGTCCACCCGAGTTGCCCGGGTTGATGGCGGCGTCGGTCTGGATCAGGTTCTGCAGGTTCTCGGCGGCCGTGCCGTCGCCGCCGGCGGTGACCGAGCGGCCGAGGGCCGAGACGATGCCCTGGGTCACGGTCGGCGTCCCTGCGGCGAGGCCCAGAGCGTTGCCGATGGCGACGACGGCGTCGCCGACGACGGCCTTGGACGAGTTGCCGAAGGTGACGGTGGGCAGGTTGCTGCCGTTGTCGATCTTGAGCAGGGCGACGTCCTTGGTCTGGTCGTAGCCGATCAGCGTCGTCGGGAGGGCCTTGGTCTGGCCGTACTCGGTGACCGTGATGGTTCCGGTGTTGCCATTGTCGACGTAGAGCTCGATCACGTGGTTGTTGGTGACCACCTCGCCGCTCGAGGTGATGATCATGCCGGTGCCCTCGTCCTCGTTGCCCTGGGACTTGACGTCGATGGAGACGACGGCGGGGATGACCTTGCTGACCAGCTGCGGGATGGTGACGTTGCCGCTGAGCACGGCGGCTCCTGGTGTGGCGGTGCTCTCGTGGACCGTGAGCCCGCTGCTCGAGTTGTTGTTGGAATTGTCCGCCAAGGCAGTGACCCCGGCACCAACCAGGCCACCGATGAGCGCGGCGACGAGAGCGACCGGGAGCCAGACCCGTAGCTTCTTGGCGCTTCCGGACGTCGTGGACTGGGGGGCGCTGCTCCCGGGCGGCGGCGGGGGCGGGTAGGCGAAGGGGTCGCCTGGCGTACCGCTCGCTGTCCCAGTCGCTGTCGCTGGTGCGGCCGCCGCCGACGGTGCGGCCCAGGGCGGCGACGGCGGGGCGTAAGGCGAGGCCGGGGGTGGTGGCGGTGGCGGTGGTGGTGGTGGTGCAGCGGCGGTCTCGCCGAGCCCGGACTGACCCAGGGGTGGTGTCGGGTCCGATGACGGCGGAGGAAGCGGTATGGCATCGCCGCCAATGGGTGCCGTCGTGGTGGCCTGGTCCAGCGGTGCCGTCGGCTCGTCGGCCGCCGTCGGCTCCCCCCCTGTCGCCGTCGGGTGGTCCGTCGGCGTCGCCGGGGCCACAGGTTCACCAGCAGCAGTCGCGGACCCTGGCTGCTCGGTGTCCTCGCTCATGCTCGATTCCTCCTGGGGGGCGTGGTGCGTCGGTCGTGCACCGGGCGCAGGTGCTGCACGGCAGGAGCAGGACGGGACGCCTCCGGCCGACGGCCGTTCCCATGTTAGGGGACGCCGTTCTGTGCCTGGTATCGGGACCTCGTGCTCGGGCGAGGTAGCGTGTCCGCCGCATGTCCCGCCGTATTGACATCGAGCTGACAAGCCAAACGGGCGATGGGTCCTGGACCTGGCGCGCCGCGGGCGCACGCCAACCCAAGGGCACGGTCGACGGATCGCTGGTGCCACCGGGTGAGAAGGTGGGTGCGGTCCTCCAGGCCACGGTGGACATCGGGCTCGAGGGGATCGAGGTCCAGTCGCTGACCCAGACCAAGCCGGCCCGGTCGCCCGAACAGGTCGAGGGGCGTATCGAGGTCAAGGGCACGCCCCGGCGTGCACCTGACGTGTCGGTGATCCTGGCCCCCGGGTCGGGCAAGCGGCGCCGTGACGACGAAGGAGAGCGTCGTGGCGGTGGACGCCGTGGCGGCCCCGGGGACGACGGTGGTCGGCGCGAAGGGCGAGGCGAACGCTCCGCCCGAAGCGGTGGCGGAAGCGGTGGCGGAAGCGGAAGCGGCGGCGGTCCTGGTCCCGGCAGTGGGAGCGGCGGTAGCGGCCCCCGTCGGCCGGGCGGCCGTCGTCCGGGCGACAGCGAGGGCCGTCCCGGTCGCGGCGAGCGCCCGACCGTCCCCACGTCGACGGCACACCGCAATGCCATGCTGGCCACACTGCGGCCCGAGCAGATCCCCGTGGCCGAGCAGCTGTTGCGCGGCGGGATTCAGGCCGTGCGCCAGGCCATCAACGACCAGAACACCGCGGCCAAGGCCAGCGGCAAGCCGCCTGTCGCCGGCGATGCGCTCGTGGCCATGGCCGAGGAGCTGCTCCCGGTCGTGCGTCTGGCCGATTGGAAGGACCGGGCCAGCGTCGCGCAGACGGCGGGCAAGGACTACCGGCTGCGCGAACTGCGAGCCGTGGTGACGGCATCGCGCACGGTTTCTCTCGACGACGAGGGGAAGGCCACCGCCAAGGCGCTCCAGGAGTCGCTCGATCAGCGCACCGCCGCCTTGCGGGAGGAGTGGCTGGCCCGTATGACGAATGCGGTCAACGACGGACGGGTGCACCAGGCCATCGAGGCCTCGATCCGTCCGCCCGAGCCCGGGACCCGCCTCCCGGCCGATCTGGCCGTGCGCCTCGCCGCAGCGGCGGGTGAGGCCATGTCGGCCGACAAGGCGCCCGAGGAGTGGATGCAGCTGCTCGATGTCGTGGTGGCCTCTCCGGTCCGCCGCACCGTCAAGCCGGTCGGGATCCCCGACGACGAGGTGGCCCGTCAGGCGGCCCGCAACGCCGCCGGATCCGTGCCCGCCCTGGCCAAGCTGCTCGGTCTGAAGATCCCGCCGCCCCCGCCGCGCCGGGTCAACACCGAGCGCCGCTTCAGTCCAACCGGCGGCTGAGCGTCAGCAGCCGGGCGCTGAACCCGGCGGCTTCCAGGCGTTGCTTCGTCAGACGATCCCCCGGTAGGGCCAGTGCGTCGACGTCGGTGCACCCCTGGTCCCGGCTCCACACCACAGCCGCCTCCATCAGGGAGCTGCCGACACCCACGTCACGGGCGTCAGGCTCCACGTAGCAGCACTCGATGAGCCCGGCCACCCGTCCGGCGACCGGCTCGCCCAGGCTGACCGCAAGCAGCCCCACCAGGGCTCCCTCGTATTCACCGACGAACAGACCGGACCTAGGACCGCTCCAGCGCTCGAGGAGGGATTCCGTCGTCTCCTGGCCGAGCAGCGCCGATCCGCCCCGCATGGCCCGGGCACCGTCCAGCGCCTCGTCGAGCAGCCGGGCACAGGCCGCCCGGTCGTCCGTCTCGGCCAGCCGTGCTCGCTCCATCGCGCTGGACGCTCCTACTCGCTCGCTGCGGCCGCCGGCCCCTCCTCGAGGAGCTGGCTGGCCCGGTTCAAGATGGTCCGACGGTTCCGGGTCGACGCCTCGTAGCGCTGGACGGCGTGCAGCTCGTCGGGCCCCAGGCTCGTGAGTCGGCGCACCACTTGAGAAGCGCTCAACGTGTCGTAGTCCGCCAGCGCGCGCTCGACGATCGCGGCGGCCGCCGGATCCGGTGGTGCCGCAGCCGACATGGTCGTAGAGTCGGGGCGGTACGACGTCGCCCGCTCACGTTCACGTGCACGATCACGATCCGACGCCGCCGAGCCACCCCGTCCACGCTCACGCTCCGACCCACCACGTCCCGCGGCGAGGTCGTCGTTCATCCCGTGCATCACGTCGTCGAGGCGCTCGGACAGACTCCGTTGTCCCCGGGTCACGACGAAGCGCCCGACGACCATCGCGTTCCCGAGGTGCAGTTGCACCCGCTGCCGCCCCTTGTCGACGAACTCGGGCACCTCCTCGGCCAGCGTCACCGCCATACCGACCGGAGCGAAGACGCACACGTCGAGCGTCCGCCGCAGAAGTCCCCGCTCGATACCCTCGTCGCCCCGCGGCGTCTCTTCAGACACAATCCCGGCAGAGCATGTTCTTCTTGTCAGCCAGCTGGCTGGGGTGTTTGACCAAGAAGCACGAACGGCAGACGAACTCGTCGGGCTGCTTGGGCAGCACCCGCTCGTTGCCCTCGGTCTTGTCCTCCTGGTCGGCCGCCTCTTCGTCCTCGGGCTCGTCCTCGACGACGAGGCGCTCCTTGAGGATCACGTCCAAGCTGGCCTCGACGTCCTCGTCGTCGGGCTCCTCTTCCTCTTCCTCGTCGTCGCCCTCGCCCGTCTTCTCGACCACCGCGGCCACCACGGGGGTCAGGACTTCGACCGCCTCCTCTTCCTCCTCGTCGTCGACATCCACGACGACGTCAGCATCATCGTCGTCGGCCGCGAGCACGTCTTCCTCGTCGAGGTCCTCGAGGTCGTCGTCATCGATGTCGATGTCCTCTTCGAGGCTCGCTTCGTCGGTCTCGGGGCTCTCTGCCTCGACTTCTTCGGTCTTGGGCTTCTTCTTGGTCGCCATGTGCCGCCGGAGCATAGACGGTCGCGCGGGCGTTTCGAACGCTCCTACAGGGGTGTGTCGGGCGGGCGGGCCCTGGGGTCTTTGGCGCCATCTCGCAGGCCTGGAGGACCCAGGCAAGCAACACGTTCTCTACTCGACCCCCAGGGCCATCCACCGCCTCTCACAGCACATCCCACCCTTGCCACAGCAGCGACTTTTCTTCTGCGGCATGTGAAGGGGCGTCGGGACTGCGCAGTACATTACGCAAACTCGGGGTGGCCCCGTCAAGAAGAAAGAGGATCCTCTAACCAGGGAGAACGAAGGTATTTCCTGGTCAATGCGTCGCAGATTTTTCGGCCCGGCGACGCTCGGCCCGCCGCTCCGATTCGAGCCGTTCCAGGTCGGTCGACCCATGGTCGACGAAGGCCATCGATTCGGCGAGCGCACGGTGCCCGGCCGTCTCGGCGATGGCCCGGTGCATCTGCTGTGCCACCCGTCGATAGGCGGGATGACCCTGCGTCCCCGACCGCAGTTCGACAAGATGCATCGCCTCGCGCGATTCATCTGCATCACGTAGCGGATGCGATGGGCCAGAGCCACGGCGTAGGGCGCCTGCTCGGGAAAGTCCACGGCCAATGACCGGTACAGGTCCTCGGCTCGGGCGATCGCTGCGTCGTAGTCGTCGGCCAAACCCGACTCCTCGACCAACGCCGGCATGTCGTAGCCGAGCGCGATGCCGAGGCGCTGCCACTCGATCGTCAGCATGCGGTGCCGCTGCAGATCACGAAACGCGCCGTAGTCCGTCACCAACTCGAAGCGATAGTCGGTGCGCTCGAAGGCCCGGCCGGGACGGTGCCGCCGGTTGCGCCGATCACCGACGTAGGCCCGCAGCAGCGCCACGCGGTCGTCGTGCCGCGAGCTGGCGCACCCGCCGCTCGGCCTCACGCTCCGAACAGTCCATGGCGGCAAAACAGGCTGCCACCAGCACCTTCTCCTCACCGTCAGGATCGAAGTCCAGGAGGGTCACCTCGTCGACGCCGCCGGACTCGTCACCGAGGTCGGCCACCTCCCGCTCCGGCCAGAGGCGACGCACCAGCGCGTCGGTCTGGCTGCGCGTGGACTCGAGGTACGCGGACCACTCCCCTCCGCGCGCCGGGACGTCGACGCGTTGGAGAAACGACGGGATGACCTTGCGCAACTCCTCGAGCATCATGTCGGCGTAGTGGCGCGCTTCGGGCAACGGATGCGCGCGCATGCGAAGCAGCAGTTGCTCGTAGGACTGCCCGGTGCCGTACATCCCGATGTTGGACAGCGACGCGGCGGGCAACAACCCGCGCAACGCGTCCAGCGACTTGGCCCGCGTCGCTTGTCGGTACACGAAGTCGCTGTCGCCCGCTTGTTGGGGGAAGCGCTCCGCCACCGACGCCTGCATCCGCGGCAGCAGCTGGCCGTAGGTGTCGAACACACGGTCCATCTCGCCGACGAAACGGGCGCCGTGGGGCGAGTCGAGGATCTCGGGCGGGCGGAAGTAGCGGTACTGGCCGTTGTCGAGCCGCTGGTTGTACGCGATGTAGCGCGTCGACTGCTCGAGGTAGGCCATGAGGCGTCCCCACTCGAGAATCTTGGAGAGGACGTTGGAGGCTTGCTCGCACGCGAGGTGGACGCCACCGAGTTGCGCCACCGAGTCGTCGCCGTACTCGACGAACACCTTCTCGTAGAGCTGCTCGGCGCGTTGGAGTCCGACGGTCGCGTCGACCGACGCGTCACCCGACACGTCGAGCTCGCCGACGAACTCGTCGAGGAAGAGTCGGCGCAGGCTCTTGGGCGAGCGCGAGTAGCGGGCGAAGAGCGCTCCCTTGACCACCTCGGGCAAGTTGACCAGGGCGAACACCGGCTGGTCGAGGTTGGTGACGTAGCGCCTGAGGACGGTCTCCTCGTCCGCGGTGAAGCGCTCTTCGGAGTAGGGGAACATGCCCGGGTAACGATAGAACTCGGCTGAGTCGGCAGTGGCGGATGGGGACGGCCCTTGGAACGGGCCATCCGGTGCCTCAGCCCGAGGCCGGCCGTGCCTCAGCCCGAGGGGAGCCCGCCCGCCACCACACCCCGGACCAGCTGGTCGACGGCCTCCCGGGCGGCGGCGGCCACCTGCGGGTCCTCGGCCGTGTGGGAGACCTGCTGCGCCAGGTCGGCCACCGATTTCATGGTCCGCACGAAGTCTCCCGGGGCCAGATCGCCGGCATCTCGGGCGGCCACGGCCAGGGCAGTCGAGAAGGAGGCGCCGCGGACCCAGGAGGCGACGGCCGTGGCCAGGCCGGGCGCCACCTGGCGGGTCCGGGGCACCAGGTGGGCCTCCTCGACGGCCCGGATCCGCTCGGCCATGGACGCCACCGTCTCGCAGCGTCGGGACAGCTCGGCCGTGCGCTTGTCTCCCAGGCGGTCCTGGAGCTGGGCCCGGCGCTTGCTCCGAGCCGACCCACCGAGTCCCCGGCCGTGCCCACCGCCGCCCTGGCTGTGGTTGTGGCCGTGGCCCGGCAGCCGCCGGGCTCGTCGGGGCTCGAAGACGACCGAGGACAGCACGCCCGCCAGCACCGAGGGCTCGGCCCCGGCCAGGACGTCGCTGCCCAGGGCCTCGGCCACCAATAGGTCGGCCTCGTGGTAGATCCGCGACAAGCGCCGCCCGGCCGGGGTCAGGCTCCAGCCGTCGACGTAGCCCAGCTCGCCCAGGACAGCCAGGCGGTGCCCGAGCTGGCGGCTGAGCAGGTCGGGTTTGCGGGCCTGCCATTGGGCGAAAGAGCGGTGGAGCACCTCGTTGGCCGTCTCCCGGTCGAAGCGCGACACCAGGTTGACGGCGAGGTTGTAGGTCGGCCGGAAGGCCGAGCGCAGGTCCGGTGGCGGTGCGGCGGCCACCCGGGCCGCCTCGGCGAAGGTGGTCTCGTTGGACCACGAGACGACGGCGTGGCCCTCCTCGTCGAGACCACGGCGGCCGGCCCGACCGGTGAGCTGGAGGTACTCGCCCGAGGTCAGCGTGGCCCGCCCGGCGCCCCCGTACTTGGAGAAGCGCTCGATCACCACCGAGCGCGCCGGCATGTTGATCCCGAGCGAGAGCGTCTCGGTGGCGAACACCACCTTGAGCAAGCCGGCGGCGAAGCACTCCTCGACCGTCTCGCGGAACACGGGCACCATGCCGGCGTGGTGGGCGGCCACACCGCGCTCGAGGGCCTCGAGCCACTCGTCGTAGCCGAGCACCGCCAGGTCTTCGTCGTTGAGGGGCTCCACCCGCCGTTCGGCCACCTCGCGGATGGCCGTCCGTTCGTGGGCATCGGTCAGTCGGACGCCGTCGCGCATCACCTGGCGCACGGCGTCGTCGCAGGCGGCCCGGGAGAAGATGAACACGATCACCGGCAGCATGTCGGCGTGGTCGAGCTCGTCGATCATCTCCGTGCGCAGGGGGGCTCGGAACGGAAGGCGAGGTCCCCTCCCCCGCGACTGCCAGCGGCCGACCTGGCTATGCAGGGCCCGGCGCACCATCTGGTCGATGCGCTGGCCTTCGCCGCCCGGCTTGCCGTTCCCGTGCAGCAGGGGCAGCAACAGCGTCTCCTCGTCCTCGCGCCGGTGCACCGCGAAGTGGTGGCGCAACACGATCGGCCGCTGCCGTTCGACGATGACCGCCGTGTCGCCCCGCACCGAGCGCAGCCACCCACCGAGCTCGTCCGCATTGTTCACGGTGGCCGAGAGGCAGACGAAGCGGATCTCGGGTGGCGACAGCACGAGGACCTCCTCCCAGACGCCACCTCGGTAGGGGTCCTGGAGGAAGTGCACCTCGTCGAGGACGACGGTGTGCAAGGCCTCGAGCAGGTCCGAGCCCGCCAGGAGCATGTTGCGCAGGACCTCGGTCGTCATGACCACCACGGGCGCTCGGGGTCGCACCGTGGAGTCGCCCGTCAGCAGGCCGACATGGTCCTCGCCGTAGGTGGCCACGAGCTCGGCGAACTTCTGGTTGGACAGCGCCTTGAGTGGGGTCGTGTAGAAGGCCTTGCCCCGTGCCGCCAGGGCCCGGTGGACGGCGTAGGCCGCCACCAGCGTCTTGCCCGACCCGGTCGGGGCGGAGACGAGCACGGATTGGTCGGCATCGAGGCAGCGCAGGGCGTGTTGCTGGAAGTCGTCGAGGACGAACGGGAGGCTGGCTTCGAAATCCGCCAGGCCGCCCGCTTGGACGGGCCACCGGAATGTGGTCAACGCCCGAGCAGCTTCCCGATACCGATGGAGATGAAATAGAAGAAGATGAGTGGGAGGGCGAGGGCGAACATGGAGAACGGATCCGAGCTCGGGGTGAACACGGCGGCGATCACCACGATGATGATGACGGCCCACCGCCAGGCCTTGAGCAAGCGGGCCGGAGTCACGACGCGGGCCAGTTCGAGGGAGACCAGGACGACCGGGAATTCGAAGGTCAACCCGAAGAGGGTCATCATCAAGATGATCAAGCCCAGGTACGGGATGGGGTCGTAGATCGACACCAGGTTCGGCCCACCGACCGACTTCAAGAAGCCCAGCGCGTGCGGGAGCGTCTCATACGCGGTCGCCGCCCCGAGCAGGAAGAGCAGGAACGAGCTCAGGACGAAGGGAATGGCGTAGCGCCGTTCTGACGCCTTGAGACCGGGCGTCACGAAGCGCCAGATCTGGAAGAGGATGATGGGCGAGGCCAGCACGAGGCCTCCGAACACGGCGATCTTCACCCGCAACGACAGCCCGTCGAGCGGCGAGGTCACGAAGAGGTTGCAGGTCCCGCCGCTGGCGACGATGAACGAGCTGTTGTTGCTCGTGTGGTGGTTGGTCTGCGCGGTGACGGTGCACAGTGGCTTCAACAGGAAGTGCAAAATCGGTTCGTAGGCGAACACGGCGATCGTGGCGGCCACGAGGAAGGCGGCCACGCAGATCATCACCCGATAGCGCAGCTCGCCCAGGTGCTGACTCAGCGTCATGTCGTCGGGCGACGGGCGGTTCCTGCGTTTCGCCCCGAACGGAAGGGAGACCATGGTCCGGCCGATCAGTTCAGACTGGGGTCAGCCGGCACGATCACGTTCTGTGACCTCTGTTCCGGTGTGACCTCGGGCGGTGCGGCCGGCGTCGGAGACGTGGGTGCGGGTGTCGACAATGTCGTGTCTGGAGCTGGTGCTGCCGGGACGACGTCGGGCTCGAGGGGTACCGACCCGTTGGTCACGGTCTCTGGCGTCGGGACCGGTGCGCTCCCGTTCAGCGAAGGCAGGGCATCACCACCCGCAATGACGGCTCCCGGATCAGGCTGTGTCGCTGCGGTCCCGTCCGACTCGGACTCCGGCTCCGGCACCGGGCCGCCGTCGATCCCTTCCGGAGGAGGAGGAGCATCGTCGTCGTCGGTCCCCATGTTCGAGAGGTGGTCGAGCAGGGCCGAGGGCGAGCGGGCCAGCCGGGCGATCTCGGTGGTGGAGGGCAGGTCGGGCATCGAGCTGCGTACCTCGGTCTCCATGCGGTGCCGGAACTCGTTGAAGGAGCGCCACGCGCCACCGACCTGACGTGCCACCTGAGGCAACTTGTCAGGACCGAGGAGGATGATCGCGACCACGGCGATCACCAGGAGCTTGGCCGGGTCCAGGTTCAGCATCTGCTGTCAACTCTACGGGGCCGTCACAGTGACTGGATGAGCCGCTCCACCCGCTCGTCGTGCGACTTGAACGGGTCCTTGAGCAGGACAGTTCGTTGGGCCTGGTCGTTCAACTTGAGGTGCACCCAGTCCACGGTGAAATCCCGTCGCCGTTCCTTCGCTCTTTTCACGAAGGCGCCACGCAACCGGGCCCGGGTCGTCTCGGGCGGCTTGACCATGGCCTCGGAAATGGCCTCGTCGGTGCACATCCGTTCCATCTCGTCCCGCTGCTGCAACTTGTAGAACAAGCCCCGGCTGCGGTCGACGTCGTGGTACATCAGGTCGATCATCGCCACCTTGGGGTGCGACAGGGAGATGTCGTGCCGGGCCTGCATCTGCTCGACCATCCGGTGCTTGGCCACCCAGTCGCATTCCCGCCACAGCGAGGTCGGGTCGGCCTCCAACCCCTTCAGGCAGTGCTCCCACATGTCGAGCGCCTTGTCCTCTTCGGGCGAGAGGCCACGACGTTCCCGGAACTTCAGCGCCCGCTCGAGGTACTCGGTCTGAATGTCGAGCGCCCGCATCTCGCGTCCATTGGCCAGGCGAACCCTGCGCTGGCACGTGATGTCGTGGCTGATCTCGCGGATGGCCCGGATCGGGTTCTCCAGCGTCAGGTCCCGCAGCACGGTCGCGGAATCCTCGAGCATGGCCAGGAGGATGGAGGTCGTCCCGATCTTGAGAAACGTCGCGTACTCCGACATGTTCGAGTCGCCCACGATCACGTGCAGACGACGGAAGCGCTCGGCGTCGGCGTGCGGCTCGTCGCGGGTGTTGATGATCGGACGGCTCCGGGTCGTCGCCGACGACACGCCCTCCCAGATGTGCTCGGCCCGCTGGCTGAGGCAGAACACCGCGCCCCGGGCGGTCTGGAGCACCTTGCCGGCCCCGGCGTAGATCTGGCGCGACACCAAGAAGGGGATGAGCACCTCGGTGTAACGATTGAACTCGTCGTTGCGTTCGGTCAGATAGTTCTCGTGGCAGCCATACGAGTTCCCCACCGAGTCCGTGTTGTTCTTGAACAGGTAGACCTCGCCCCGGATGCCTTCCTCACGCAGGCGAGCCTGGGCGCCGGTGACCAGCTGGGCCAGGATCCACTCCCCCGCCTTGTCGTGGGTGACGACGTCGCCGATCTTGTCGCACTCGGGCGTGGCGTACTCGGGGTGGCTGCCCACGTCGAGGTAGAGGCGGGCGCCGTTCTCCAAGAAGACGTTCGACGAGCGGCCCCACGACACGACCCGGCGGAACAGGTAGCGGGCGACCTCGTCGGGGCTCAGGCGCCGCTGGCCCCGCAGGGTGAACGTCACGCCGTATTCGTTCTCGATCCCGAAGATGCGACGTTCCACGGTCCAAACCGTACTGCTGACTATGCCAAGAGTTGGGCCAGCTCGGATTCGTTCATGCGCTGGAAGGTCCGCCGGCCGTTGCCCCGGCTCAGGATGGCCACCTCGAGGTCGCCCGCACCCAGGGTGCGCTCGGGCCCGGCCAGGGCGGTCGTGGTCGCCTTGATGGCCGCCGCCAGGTCCCAGTCGGCCTGCCAGGCCTCGCCCATCCGCTCGGCCACGGCCTGGGCGTCCCCGCCCAGCACGGCAAAATGCTCCTCGTCGCTCACGAAACCGTCGTAGGCGATGTGGTACAGCTGATTCTCGCTGTTCTCCCCCAGCTCGGCCACCAGGATCTCCACCTCGAGCGGCTTCATCTCGTGGGTGAAGACGTTGCCCAGGTACTGGGCATAGAGGTTGGCCAGCGAGCGCGCGTCGACGTCCTCACGGCTGAACGCGAAGCCCTTGGTGTCGGCGTGACGCACCCCGGCCACCCGGAGCTGGTCGTACTCGTTGTACTTGCCGACCCCGCCGAACGCGATGCGGTCGTAGATCTCGCTGATCTTGTGGAGCGAGCGCGACGGGTTCTCGGCCACCATGGCGATCCCCACGTCGTAGGTGGTGGCCACCAGGGAGCGACCCCGGGCGATGCCCTTCTGGGCGTACTCGGCCCGATCCTTCATCACCTGCTCGGGCGAGACGTAGTACGGCATGCTCATTGGGCACGCTCCGCCTGCTTGCGGGCGATGAGGGCGGCAAAGCGCTCCGCCACCTCGTCCTCGGACACTTCCCGGTACCCCTCGGCGTCGACCACGGCCACGATCGGGTAGATGCCCCGCACCAGGTCGGGACCGCCGGTGGCCGAGTCCTCGTCGGCGGCGTCGTAGAGCGACTGCACCGCCAGGTCCACCGCCTCGTCCCGGGGCAACCCCTCGCGCCACCCGAGCTTGATGGTGCTGCGGGCGTCGCGCCCACCCGAGCCGGTGGCCTGGAAGTCGATGTCCTCGTAGTGGCCGCCGGTCACGTCGTAGTTGAAGATGCGCCCGGTGGACCGCGAGGTGTCGAAGCCGGCGAAGAGCGGCACCACCGCCAGGCCCTGCATGGCCAGGGGCAGGTGCTGGCGCACCATGCCGGCGAGCTGGTTCGCCTTGCCCTCGAGCGAGAGCGTCGCGCCCTCGACCTTCTCATAGTGCTCGAGCTGGACCTGGAAGAGCCGAACCATCTCAATGGCCATGCCCGCCGTGCCGGCAATGGCCACTGCCGAGTAGCGGTCGGCCGGAAAGACCTTCTCCATGGCGTGGTGGGCGATGATGTTGCCCGCCGTCGCCCGACGGTCGCCCGCCATGATCACGCCGTCGACATAGCGCAGGGCGACCACGGTCGTCCCGTGCGGCACCGACATGCCGCCGACACCAGCGGCGCCGCCGCCAACACCAGCGCCACCGTCGAGCCGCGCCGACAAGGGGTCACGGTCCGCGGTCATGCGCAGCAAGCCGACGAAGTCCGGACCCGGATCACGCTCCGGGGGAAAGAGTGGGAGCGCCACGGGCGCCTACTGTCCGCCCTTCTGCACGTAGTTGCGGACGAACTCTTCTGCGTTGTCCTCGAGCACCTCATCGATCTCGTCGAGCAGGTCGTCCAGCTCAGCCTTGATCTTCTCGCCTCGTTCGGAGGCAGCCGGAGCCCCGGCCTCCTCCACCTCCGTTTCCACATCGGTGGAACGGGTGCTCGATCCCCTCTTCTTCTGTTCCTGCTCTGCCATCGTCCCTGTCCGTCCCGTCCGTCAATCCCTGTGATTCGACTTCGACCGTCTTCGCCTACGAGTTGAGCCGGTTCAGCAGGTCTGCCGGACCTGTGCTCTCGGCCAGCAATGCGCTCGTGTGTTCGGCTGTCCCCTTCAGGGGATCCATCATAGGGACGCGCCGGAGCGGGTCAGCGCCTATGTCGAACACCAAAGAATCCCAGTTGGCGGTCACGACAGCGTCGGGCCAGCGGGCCAGGCACTTGCCCCGGAACCAGGCCCGTGTCCCGAGTGGCGGCTCGGTCACCGCCGCGGCCACCACCCCCGGCGAGACCAGCGTCCGCATCCCCAGACGCCCGAAGACCGACTTGTCGGGCCGCAGGTCATGGTATTGCAACGCCAGTGCAGCGATGCGGGGGTCCTTCCAGCCACAGGAGTGCCGCTCCTGGTAGGCCAGCAGCAGCTCGCGCTTGGCCACCCAGTCCAGCGTGTCCGAGAGCGTCGAGGGGTCCGACTCGAGCCCGCTCAGCACCGTCTCCCAGTGCTCCAGCACCTGAGCGCCCACCGTGCCGTCGTCACCGAGCGCGCCCAGCCCCACCTCTTCGGCGTACTTGCGGGCGGCCCCGAAGAGTTCCCACTGCATCTCCAACGCCGTCGCAGAAGAGCCGTCGGTCAAGGCCAGAGGACGGGTCAGCGACAGATCGGCCGACACCTGGTGCAGCGCCCGCACCGGGTCCGACAGCGACAGGTCACGCCCGACGCCGAAATCGTCCTCGATCATCGCCAGCACGATCGCCGTCGTCCCCACCTTCAAGAACGTCGCAATCTCGGAGAGGTTCGCGTCCCCGACGATCACGTGCAGGCGCCGGAAGCGCTTGGGGTCGGCGTGCGGCTCGTCCCGGGTGTTGACGATCGGCCGCTTCAAGGTCGTCTCCAGGCCGACGATCTCCTCGAAGAACTCGGCCCGCTGCGATATCTGGTAGACGACCGTGTCGGCGTCGAGCGCCGGCGTCTCGACGCCGACCTTGCCCGATCCCGTATAGATGGTCCGCGACACGAAGTGCGGCACCACCCCGTCGATGACCTTGGCGAAGGGCACGGCCCGGTCCATCATGTAGTTCTCGTGGCAGCCGTAGGAGTTGCCCTTGCCGTCCGAGTTGTTCTTGTGGACGACAGGAGCCGGCTGGTCGGGGATGCGCAGCGCCGCCGCCTTCATGGCCCGCCGCAGCACCTCCTCCCCCGCCTTGTCGTAGACGAGGCACTCCAGCGGGGTCAGGCACTCGGGGCTCGAGTACTCCGGGTGGGCGTGGTCGACGTAGAAGCGGGCGCCGTTCGTCAGGACCGTGTTGGCCAGGTGCGTCTCGACCATCGGCGCCAACGACCCCTCACGGGCGAACCCACGGGCGTCGTTCCCCGGCGTCTCGTCCTCGAAGTCCCAGCCGATCTGCTGCTCGATGTCGGCGGCGTAGGCGTTGACCAACACCGACGAGGCCGCGATGGGGTTCTGTTCGGGTCCGGGCGAAAGGATCCCGTATTCGGTCTCGATACCGCAGACCTTGATGGTCGCCACGCGCCGACCCTAACTTCTAAAGGTACTGACCGGTGCCCACACGCTCGATCGACCGTCCACCCTGCACCTCTTTGTCCTCGCTCAGCAGCGTACGGACATAGACGATGCGCTCCCCCTTCTTGCCTGAGATCCGGGCCCAGTCGTCGGGGTTGGTGGTGTTGGGCAGGTCCTCGTTCTCCTTGTACTCCTGGCGGATGGACTCCAAGAGGTCCAGCGTGCGGATGCCGCCGCTGTCGCCGGCGATGACCCGCTTGATGGCCAGCTTCTTGGCCCGGCGCACGATGTTCTCGATCATGGCGCCAGACGCGAAGTCCCGGTAGTACAGGATCTCCTTGTCGCCGTTCTGGTACGTGACCTCGAGGAAGCGGTTCTCGTCGTCCTCCCGGTACATCTCGGCCACCGTCTGCTCGATCATCGACATGACCGCCTTGGCCGGGTCGCCCCCGCCCAACCGGGCCACCTCACCGCTGTCCAACGGCAGGTCCGAGCTTCAGGTAGCGGCTGAAGATCTGCCCCGCCGCCTCCTCGTTGGGCCGCTCGATCTTGATCTTCACGTCCAGGCGCCCCGGGCGCAGGATGGCCGGGTCGATCAGGTCCTCCCGGTTCGAGGCCCCGATCACGATGACGTCACGCAGCGACTCGACCCCGTCGATCTCGGCCAGCAGCTGCGGCACGATCGTCGACTCCATGTCCGAGCTGATCCCCGTACCCCGGGTCCGGAACAGCGACTCCATCTCGTCGAAGAAGACGATGACCGGCATGCCCTCGTCCGCCTTCTCCCGGGCCCGCTGGAAGACCTGGCGGATCTGGCGCTCGGTCTCGCCCACGTACTTGTTCAAGAGCTCGGGTCCCTTGATGTTCAAGAAGAACGAGCGCACGTTGTCGTTGCCCGTCTTCTCGGCCACCTTCTTGGCCAGCGAGTTGGCCACGGCCTTGGCGATCAGGGTCTTGCCGCAGCCCGGCGGGCCGTACAACAAGATGCCCTTGGGCGCCGGCAGCGAGTACTCCACGAAGAGGTCCCGGTGCATGTAGGGCAGCTCGACGGCGTCGGTGATGGCCTCGATCTGGCTGTCCAGACCCCCCACGTCGGCGTAGGTGATGTCGGGGACCTCTTCGAGGACCAGCTCCTCGCTCTCGAGCTTGGGCAGCTTCTCAATGAGGAGCTGGGTCCGCGAATCCATCAACAGCGAGTCCCCGGCCCGCAGCCGCGTCCCGATGAGGTCGTCGGACAGCTCGGCCACCCGCTCCTCGTCGGCCCGGGCGAAGACCACGCAACGCCGCCTGTCCTCGAGCTGCTCCTTGATCGTCACGACCTCGCCCGAGAACTCGCCGTCGCGCACCAGCACGACGTTGAGGCTCTCGTTGAGGACGACCTCGTTGCCCTTGCGGATCTGGCCCGGGTCGATGTCGGGGTGCAGGCTCACCCGCATCTTGCGGCCGCTGGAGAAGACGTCGACCGTGCCGTCCTCGTTCACGCCCAGGAACGTCCCGTAGGCCGCGGGAGGCTGCGTGAGCTTCTCGACCTCTTCGCGCAGCGCGGCCAGTTGCTCCTTGGCCTGCTGCAGCGTGAAGGTCAGCTTCTCGTTCTGTGAGGTGGCCTGGGAGAGCTGGCCCTTCGATTCGAGGAGGCGCTCCTCGAGGGCCTGTACGCGCCCAGGGCTCTCCTGGAGGCGCCGGCGGAGCGCGTGGATCTCATCCTCGGCATCTGCCAGTTCGGCGCGCAGCGCCTCTACCTGGGCAGCAGCATCGTCCGGCATCGTGGTCACCGCATCTCACCCTAGCCCTGCCATCGACCAGTTCTACCCGCAACTTGAGTGCACCATGGATGCACCTGAAGACCCCATCCCGCCCGATAGCATGCAGAAGTCTGCGGGCGCAGAATTGGCGTGCCGCGCGGCGTCTCACTACGGTCCACCTGGCCCGTCGGGCGGCATCGACAAGGGAGAGTGAAAGGGACATGAAGGTCTGGATCGACCAGGATCTCTGTACGGGAGACGGCCTGTGCGAAGAGATCGCCCCGGCCGTGTTCACCCTTCTCGACGATGGCCTGGCTTACGTAAAAGAGGGCGACGCGGTCAAGAACGAGCCGGGCGGCTCTGCCGGCATGGCCAACGTCCCCAATGAGCTCGAGGACGCCGTCGTCGAGGCCTCCGAGGAGTGCCCGGGCGAGTGCATCTTCATCGAGCGCGACTGACCCAGCGCTCCCCCGGGGGCTGACCGCTTCGACTCCAGCCGCCCACTGGCTCCACCGTTCCCTTCACCTTCACCGCGCCACTCCCCGTCCACTCGTGGCGCCCGCGCCTCGGCGCCGTCCTCCGGACGGCCCGCCGCGTCGTTCTGCGTCACATCGACCCGGCGGCTGTCGTCGAGCGGCCGGCGGCGATCAGGGCTCCAGCGCACCTCCGAGCAAAGCGCGCAGCTCGTCGTCGGAGATCGACTCCGCTTCCTTCGGGCTGATGCGCAGCGTCCCCTTGCCACTCGAGAGCTCGGGATGCCTCGCTTCGAACCCGCCGTCACGGTCGGCTCGCCAGCCGTAGACGGATACGCCGTGCTTCCACACGCCGAGATTGAGGCGTCGTTTGCCGACCCTGTAGGCGGGCATGCCGTACGCCAGGGCCACCTCGGCGCCGGGATGCTCCTCCAGCAAGATCCCCTGCAGGCGGTCGAACAGCGCCCGCCGCGCCGGGTCGATGCCGTCGAGGTAGGCCTGCACGGCCGCGTCCATCAGGCCACGATACGGCGCGCCGTCGTCAGAAAGCCGGTGTGGCCCACCATGCGGTGGTCGGGTCGCACCGAACGAGCCTCGACGTGCCAGGTCCGGCGCATGATCTCCTGTGTTTCGGACAGGCCGAAGGGAGAGTCGTGCTCGTCGAGGGCCTGGCGCAGCAGGGCCGTCTGGTTGATCGTGGGCAGGTAGGCCAGCAGGATCCCGCCGGGCCGCAGCGCCTTTCCCGCGGCCTCGACCACTTTGTGCGGTTCGGGCATGTCGAGCAGGACCCGGTCGAGGTCGGGTTCGTCGATGCCCTCGGTCACGTCGCGGATCTCGATCCGGTAGGGCGCGTCGGGCCCCAGCGCGGCGGCCACGTTGGCCTGGGCCCGCTCGGCGAAGTCCTCGCGCAGCTCGTAGCCCACCACGGAGGCGCCGGCCCGCAACACCGTCATCGACAAGGCGCCCGAGCCGACCCCGGCCTCGAGGACGCGCTGGCCCGGTCCGATGTCGGCCGCGATCAAGATGGCGCCGAGGTCCTTCGGGTAGATGACCTGAGCTCCGCGTGGCATCTTGAGCACGATGTCGCTCAGCGTGGGCCGCAGGACCAGGAAGGCGCGCCCGGTCGAGCCATTGATGGTGCTGCCCTCTTCGATGCCGATGATGTCGTCGTGGGCCAGCACGCCCGCATGCGTATGGAACGTGGACCCGGCGACCAACGTCAACAGGTAGCGGCGGTCCTTGGGGTCGATGAGGAGGACACGCTCCCCTGCCGCCAGGGGTCCCGGCACAGGGTCGGGTTTCAGGCTTCGGAGGGAGCCGGCGCCTTGGCGTCGCGGACCGAGATGAGGATCTGCTCGCCGGGTGCGAGCGTCACGGACGACACGTTGCTGGTGCGGTCGTTGAGGACCCGCCGCAGAATGAAGGTCGAACCGGCCAACAGGAACCAGTACCAGTTGCCCGCCACCCCGCGCCGGATCCCGGCCCGCAGGAAGCGTCGCAGGAGGAGGTCCATTCTCAGAGCCGCCGGATCTCGACGACGGCAGACTTGGAGCGCCCGCGCCGGCGTCCGGCCAGGAAGGCCAGGGCGATGATCAAGATGCCGACGGCACCGGCCACGGCCAGGCCCCGCGGCGCGGCCGCCCGTGCCGTCGCCTCTCCCTCGCCGACCACCTGGGCGTAGGCCGCCTGCAGGTCGTCTCGGGTGATCAAGCGCCCGTTGCTGCCTGCCCTCGTCGTGGTGCCGGCCATCAGCTGGTTCCCTCCTGTGTCGTCTCAGCTTTCTCGAGCTGTGCCGTATTTTCGAGCTGTACCGCAGTCTCGCGTTGTGCGGCCGCAACCGCCGGCATCCGCTCCTGGGCCGGCCCGGCGGTGATGCGCCACACCGCAATTGCGATGATCCCCAGCCCGAGCACCACGACGACTGCGTAGGGCACCCAGGACCAGTTGCCGGTCAGAGCCGTGCCCGTCTCGGTCTGGAGGAGCCGGAGGATCCCGAGCAGGATCAGAAGGATGCCGAAGGCGAGAAAGAAGGCGCCGGCGATTCCCATGTAGAGGAAGCGGCCGAGCCCCCGCAACGGGTCGACCGTCTCCTGCTTGAGGTAGTCGACCGTGAGCTGGAAGGCATCGTCCCCGGCATGGCGGAGCCCGTGAGTGCCGTTGTCAGACCGTCGTGCCATGAGGCGCACAATCCTGGTCTCTGCGCCCATTCAGCGCAAACACCTGGTTCTTCGATCGTCCACAGCCTTGTTGCCCGTGCCCCAACTGGGCGAGACAGTCGGTCAATCCCTGTCTTTGTAGATGTAGGTCGACGACGCCCGGGCCACCAGACGCTCCTCCCCGTCCCTGGCGTCCCCGTCCCCGCTGGCGTCCCCTTCGCTGGCGTCCCCGAGCCGGGCGTGACCGCAACGACGCTTGCCTCCACGAAGGCGACCCGCCGGCCGCCCGAGACCACCTCCGCCGTGCAGAAGAGCTCGGCGCCCGGCGGCACGGCGCCCAGGAAGCTCACCTTGATCTCCGCGTTCGAGCAGAAGACCCTGCGGTCTTGGACGTAGGTCACGGCCGCCGCCCCCATGGAGGAGTCGCAGAAGGCCCCGATGAACCCGCCCTGCATGATGCCGGCCGGATTGGCGAACCGTTCGTCCGCTCGCATGTGCCAGACGCAGCGTCCCGGCGTGGCCTTGTCGACGCACGTCATGCCGAGCGTCAGATCGCTGTTCGGGGGCACCTGCATGCGGGACGGCATGGGGGTGAAGAGTACGCGACGAGCCTTACGTCGCCCGGAGGGTGCCGGTTAGGGTGGCTCATGACGTTGAACGCCTCCCCCCGGTTGTACAGGATCCGGCGCTCGTCGAGTTGGGTATCAACGTCGTCCGTGGCATCGCCATGGACGCGCCCGAAGCGGCCAAGTCCGGACACTCGGGTACCGCCATGGCGCTGGCGCCGCTGGCCCATGTGCTGTGGACCCGCATCATGCAGTACGACCCGCGCGCACCCGATTGGCCCGACCGCGACCGCTTCGTCCTCTCGAACGGCCACGCGTGCATCCTGCAATACGCCTTCTTGCATCTGACTGGTTACGACCTGTCGCTCGAGGACCTGCGCCAGTTCCGCCAGTGGGGCAGCAGGACGCCGGGGCATCCCGAGCGCCGACACACGGCCGGCATCGAGGTGACCACCGGACCGCTGGGCCAGGGGTTCGCCAACGCGGTCGGCATGGCCCTCGCCGAGCGCGTGGTGCGCAACCGCTTCGGTTCGGAGGTATGCGACCACCACACCTACGTCATGGCCGGCGACGGCTGCTTCATGGAGGGCGTCTCCCACGAGGCAGGCTCGCTGGCCGGCCACCTCGGTCTGGGCCGGCTGATCGCCTTCTACGACGACAACCACATCACCATCGACGGGCCGACCGAGCTCGCCTACGACGACAACGTCGAGGAGCGCTTCGAGGCCTACGGCTGGCGCGTGCACAACCTCGGCGAGATGGCGAACGACGTCGACGCGCTCGAGGCGGCCATTCGTGAGGCGCTCGAGCACCCGGCAGACGGGCCTGACGCCAAGCCGAACCTTCTCGTGTTGCGGAGCCACATCGGCTGGCCCTCGCCGAAGCTGACCGACAGCGCGGACGCCCACGGAACCCCCTTCGGCGCGGACGAGATCAGGGTGACCAAGGAAATTCTGGGTCTCCCCCCCGACGAGACGTTCTGGGTGCCCGACGAGGTGCGCGAGTTCTACGCCAAAGAGATCGTCCGCGGCGCGGCCGATCGCAGTGCCTGGGAGGAGCGCTTCGCCGCCTGGGACGGGGACCGCGCCGCGTGGGAGGCCGCCCAGACCGGGCGCGGCGTCGCCGGCTGGGCCGACGCCCTCCCCTCCTTCGAGGCGGGGACCAACCTCGCCACCCGACGGGCCTTCAACCAATGCCTCAACGCCACGGCGGCCGGTCTGCCTGGCCTGGTCGCCGGTTCGGCCGACCTGACCGGCAACAACGGCGTCCTCGTCAAGGACGCACCCGTGCAGAGCCGTGAAGACCAGGGCGGCATCCAGCTGCACTACGGCATCCGCGAGTTCGGCATGGCGGCCGCCATGAACGGCATGGCGGCGCACGGCGGCGTGTTGCCGCTCGGCGGGACCTTCTTCTGCTTCTCCGACTACATGCGGCCCGCCGTTCGCCTGGCTGCCCTCAGCCAGGTGCACGTCGTCTATTCCTGGACGCACGATTCGATCGGACTCGGCGAGGACGGACCGACCCACCAGCCGATCGAGCAGCTGGCCTCGCTACGGGCCATGCCCGACATCCTCATCGTGCGGCCGGCCGACGCCAACGAGACGGCGATCGCCTGGAAGCATGCAATCGAGGCGGACGGCCCCGTTGGCCTGATCCTGACCCGTCAGAACGTGCCCGTGCTCGCCGGTACCGCGGAGAAGGCGGCCGAGGGCGTTCCCCGCGGCGGGTACGTGCTCGTCGATTCCGACGGGGCGCCCCAGGTGGTGCTGGTCGGTACGGGCAGCGAAGTCCAGCACTGCGTGGGCGCGGCCGAGATCCTGGCCGGCGACGGCGTGGCGGCCCGGGTCGTCTCGCTGACCTGTTGGGAGTGGTTCGAAGAGCAACCCGACGACTACCGGGCGTCGGTCTTGCCGTCCGGGGTACCCGTGCTGAGCATCGAGGCGGGGTCGGTCTTCGGCTGGGAGCGGTACGCCGACGACAGCATCGGCATCGACCACTTCGGGGCGTCGGCGCCGGTGGCGGTGGTCATGGAGCAGTTCGGCTTCACCGCCGCCCACGTGGTCGAGCGGGCCAAGGCCCTGCTGGCCCGAAAAGGCGGGTGAGTCAGGCGGGGCCGGCCCGAGGCGCGAGCATGGCAGGCGGGGCGCGGTGAGCGCCCCCGAACGAAAGGGACACAACGGATGACCCGACTCCAGGACCTTTACGCGATCGGCGGCCAGAGCCCGTGGCTGGACAACCTGCGGCGCGACTGGCTCGAGGGAGGTCAGCTGGCCGAGCTGATCAAGCTCGGCGTGCGCGGCATCACCTCGAACCCGACCATCTTCGCCAACGCCATCAGCGGCCAGGACACCTACGACGACCAGTTCCGCGCGCTGATGAAGGACCACACGGTGGAGAGCGCCTACTGGGAGATGGCCACCACGGACATCGTCAACGCGCTGGCCATGCTCCGTCCTCTCTACGACGAGAGTGACGGCGAGGACGGCTACGTCTCCCTCGAGGTCTCGCCCGCCCAGGCCCACGACACGGACTCGACCATCACGGCGGCCCGGCATCTGCACGACACGATCAACGAACCGAACCTGTTCGTCAAGGTGCCCGCGACCAAGGAAGGCGTGCCGGCCATCCGCACGCTCATCGGCGAGGGCAAGAGCATCAACGTGACGTTGATCTTCGGCATCGACCGCTACGACGAGGTCATGGAGGCCTATCTGGGCGGCCTCGAAGCGCTGGTCCAGGCCGGCCGGGCCGACGAGCTGTCCCGCGTCGCCAGCGTGGGTTCGTTCTTCGTCAGTCGGGTCGACACCGAGGTGGACCGACGCCTGGAGACCCTGGCCGGCGGCGAGTCGGGTGACGCCGCCGTGTTGGGTCTGCGCGGCACCGCCGCGGTGGCCCAGGCTCAGGTCGCTTATCAGCATTTCCACAAGGCTTTCAGTGGGGATCGCTGGGAGGCGCTGCGGTCCAAGGGCGCCCGGGTCCAGCGGCCGCTGTGGGCCTCGACCTCGACCAAGAACAAGAGCGTACTCGGACCTGCTCTACGTGGACAACCTCATCGGGCCGGCGACCGTCAACACCATGCCGGAACGGCGACGCTTCGGGCGTTCGAGGATCACGGCACCTTGCACCGCACGATCGATGCCGACCCCGACGCCGCGGTGGCCGCGCTCGATGCCATCGGGGCGGCCGGGGTCGACATGGAGGACGTGGAGCAGACGCTCGAGAACGAGGGCGTGGCGTCGTTCGCCAAGTCGTTCGACGAGCTGCTCCAATCGCTGACCGACAAGGCCGCTACGTTCTGAGCGGCATTCGCAACACTCACCTGCGAGAGGAGGCCGCATGAAGATCGGCATGATCGGGCTGGGCAAGATGGGGGCCAACATGACCGAGCGCCTGCTGAAAGGCGGGCACGAGGTGGTGGCCTACGACCTGAGCGCGGACGCGCCGAAGCAGGCGGCCGACCGCGGCGCCGAGACGGCGACGACGCTCGAGGAGCTGGCCGGCAAGCTGACGGCGCCCAAGGCGGTCTGGGTGATGCTGCCCGCCGGCAAGGTGACGGACTCGACCGTCGAGAAGCTGGCGGGCATGTTCTCCAAGGGCGACGTCGTCGTCGACGGCGGCAACTCCAACTACAAGGAGTGGATCGCCCTCTCCAAGAAGATCGAGAAGAGCGGCGTGGGCCTCGTCGACGCCGGGACGTCGGGCGGCGTGTGGGGGCTCACCGAGGGCTACTGCCTCATGGTGGGCGGTACCAAGGAGTCGGTGGCCGTGGTCGAGCCCGCCCTCCTGACGCTGGCGCCCGAGGGCGGCTACGCCCACGTCGGTCCGGTCGGGGCGGGACACTTCGTGAAGATGGTGCACAACGGGATCGAGTACGGGCTCATGCAGGCCTATGCCGAGGGCTTCGAGATCATGGACAGGGCCGACGAGTTCGACCTCGACCTGCACGAGATCGCCTCCATCTGGCGTTACGGATCGGTCGTGCGCAGTTGGCTGCTCGAGCTGGCCGAGCGGGCGTTGCGTCCCGACGCCGGCTTCGACGACATCGCTCCCGTGGCCGTCGACTCGGGCGAGGGCCGGTGGACGGCGCTCGAGGCCATCAACCGGGGCGTGCCGGCGCCGGTCATCGCCACGTCGCTCTTCACCCGCTTCGCCTCCCAGGACAAGGACTCGTACCAGTTGAAGATGGTGGCGGCGCTGCGCAACCAGTTCGGCGGTCACGCGGTGACGCTCGAGTCCGGCGGTCAGGGCCTCGAGACGGGGACGCCGGTCCCCTGAGTGGGACGAGGCGTACTGCCGTGTTCGATCCCGTCGACGACATCCGACGCTGCTTCGCTGACACTGTGGTTGAGGCGTTCGGGGCGCGCCCGGGGCCTCGGTTCGCCCTGGTGCTCTCGGGTGGTCCGACGGCGCGGGGCTGCTACGAGGTGCTGGCCGCGACGCCGGGGATCGACTGGTCGCTGGTCGACGTCTTCATCGGCGACGAGCGCTTCGTGCCGCCCGACGACCCCGACTCGAACGCCCGGCTGATCCGGGAGTCGCTGCTGGACCGGGTGGGGGCGGTGGGCTCCTTCTCGCCCATGCCGACGACGGTGGGCGATATCGAGACCTGCGCTGCGCAGTACCAGCGCATGGTGGCCGACCTGGTCACCGGTCCGGGGATCGACCTGATCCACCTGGGCCTGGGCCCCGACGGGCACACGGCCTCGCTCTTCCCCGGCGCCGCCAGCCTCGACGCCGGCCCGGGCGACCTGGTGCTGGCCACCGAAGACCCCAACGGGGTGAACCCACACCCGCGGCTGACCCTGACCCTGCCGGCGATCAACTCGGCCCGCCTGGCCGTGTTCACGGTCGAGGGAGCGGCCAAGGCCGACGCCGTGGCCCGGCTGCGACGCGGCGACGACATCCCGGCCTCGCGGGTGCACGCCGGCAAGACGGTGTGGCTGCTGGACCGCGCCGCCATCGGTGACGCCCCCTAGATTGGCCCCAATGCTCTCCGACGAAGATCTCCTGCATACGCCCCTGGTCGACCTCGTCGCGCTGGCCGGCGCGGCCCGTGACGAGGCGCACGGCCGCCGGGTCACCTTCTCGCCCAAGGTCTTCATCCCGCTGACCATGCTGTGCCGCGACCGCTGTGGCTACTGCACCTTCGCCAAGGCGCCGGCCCGGCTTGACCTCCCCCTACCTGACGCCCGACGAGGTCCTGTCGATCGCCCAGGCCGGGCAGGCGGCCGGGTGCCACGAGGCGCTCTTCACCCTCGGCGAACAGCCCGAGGAGCGCTACCCGGTGGCCCGGGACTGGCTGACGGCGCATGGGTACGCATCGACGGTCGACTATCTCGCCGCCATGTGCCGCTTGGTGGTCGAGGAGACCGGCCTCCTCCCCCACGCCAACGCCGGCGCGCTGCCGGCCGACGAGTTGGCGGTCCTTCGTGAGGTGTCGGCCAGCCAGGGAATGATGGTCGAGTCGCTGGCCGAGCGGCTGGCTGCCCACCGTGGCGCCCCCGACAAGGACCCGGCCCGGCGCCTGGCCACCCTCGAGGCGGCCGGCGAGCTGGCCATCCCCTTCACCACCGGGATCCTGGTGGGCATCGGCGACGACCGGCCCGGGCAGCTGGCCGCGCTGCGGGCCATCGCCGAGGCCCACGCCCGGCACGGCCACGTCCAAGAGGTCATCGTCCAGAACTTCCTGCCCAAGCCGGGGACGGCCATGGCCAAGGCGGCCCCCTGCCCGCCCGAGGACCTGCAGTGGGCCATCGCCGTGGCCCGGCTGGTGCTGCCGCCCGAGATCCACGTGCAGGCGCCGCCCAACCTCTCCGACGACCTGGCGCCCCTGCTGGCCGCCGGCATCGACGACTGGGGCGGGGTCTCGCCGGTCACGGCCGACCACGTGAATCCCGAGCGGGCCTGGCCGGCGCTCGGCCTGCTGCGGGCCGCCACCGAGTCGGCCGGGCACGTGCTGGCGCCGCGTCTGACCGTCTACCCCGAGTTCGCCCTGGCCCCGACGCGCTGGCTGGCCGATTCGATGCGCTTCCCCGTGCTCGATGCATCTGACGCCGAGGGCCTGGCTCGCGACGGCGGGTGGTGCTCGGGTGGCGAGGCGCATCCGCCGGCCTTGCTCGACGAGGCGTCGCCCGGGCGTACTTCGGCGCCGACCTCGGCCTCGGCCTCGGCGCAGCGTCCGGATCGGCGGTCGGAGTCGCCGGGGCGGCGCGGTGGCCGAGGTGCTGGCCGGCGTCGCGCTCGGCCAGGAGGTGGGCGAGGCGGAGATCGTCACGCTGTTTTCGGCCCGGGGTCCCGAGGTGCGCCAGGTGGCCGAGGTGGCCGACGACCTCCGGCAATCGACGGTGGGCGACGCCGTCACCTTCGTGCGCAACCGCAACATCAACTACACGAACGTCTGCACGTTCAAGTGCCGCTTCTGCGCCTTCTCGAAGGGACCGCTGTCGCTCAACCTGCGGGGGGCGCCCTACCTGCTCGAGCTGGACGAGGTGACGAGCCGGGTGGCCGAAGCCGAAGCCGAGGGGGCGACCGAGGTCTGCCTGCAGGGCGGCATCCACCCGAGCTTCGACGGCGACTACTACCTGCACGTGCTCGAGGCGGTGCGCAAGGGCTCGGAGACCATCCACATCCACGGCTTCACGGCGCTCGAGGTGACCGAAGGGGCGAAGCGTTCCGAGGTCGACCTGGCGGAGTACCTGACCCGGCTGAAGGAAGCCGGACTCAAGACCCTCCCCGGCACGGCGGCCGAGATCCTCGACGACGAGGTGCGCGCCGTGCTGTGCCCCGACAAGATCAACACCGAGGAGTGGCTCGAGGCGCACCGGATCGCCCACAGCGTCGGCTTGCGCTCGAACATCACCATCATGTTCGGGGCGGTCGAACAGCCGGTCAGCTGGGCCCGCCACATGGTGCGCACCCGGGACCTCCAGCGCGAGACGGGCGGCTTCACCGAGTTCGTGCCTCTGCCCTTCGTGCACATGGCCACCCCGATCTACCTCCAGCGCAAGGCGCGGCGGGGACCGACCTTCCGTGAGGCCCTGCTGATGCACGCGGTGGCTCGAATCGCGTACCGGGGGGACATCGACAACATCCAGGTGAGCTGGGTCAAGATGGGGGCCGAAGGGGTGCGCCAGGTCCTGCGGGCCGGCGCCAACGACCTGGGGGGCACGTTGATGGACGAGAACATCTCGCGGGCGGCGGGCGCCTCCCACGGGCAGCGCATGGGCGTGGACGAGCTGGAGGCCATCGTGGCCCCGCTGGGTCGTCCGCTCGTCCAGCGCTCGACGCTCTACGCCCTGGCCGGAGCGTCCGCGGGCGCGTGATGTGATCGGCGAGGCGGAGGAATCGGCACGCGAGCGCGCCTTCGACGCGCTCTTCGAGGAGGACACGCTTTCGATCGCCCAAGCCCGAGAGCTTCGGGCCATGATCGACTCGCTGGCCGACCTGGCCCGCGAGGGGACGTCGGTCGGCGACCTCAAGATCGCCAACGTCGCGCTCGCCGAAATGGCCGAGGCGTTCCGGGTCTTCCGCCCCTACCGGCACATCCGCAAGATGACCATGTTCGGCTCGGCCCGGACCCGGCCCGACGACCCCGTCTACATCCTGGCCCGCAACCTGGCCGCGCACCTGGCGGCGGCCGACTGGATGGTGGTCACCGGGGCGGGGCCGGGGATCATGGCCGCTGGGCTCGAGGGTGCCGGCCGCGACCACGCCTTCGGGGTCAACATCCGGCTCCCCAACGAGGGTGACGCCAACCCCTTCATCGCGCAGGACCCCAAGCTGGTCGAGATGCGCTACTTCTTCACCCGCAAACTGATGCTGATCAAGGAGTCGCATGCCTACGCCATCCTTCCGGGTGGATTCGGTACGCAGGACGAGTCCTTCGAGCTGCTGACCCTCCTGCAGACGGGCAAGGCCGAGCCTGCGCCGGTGGTGATGGTCGAAACGCCGGGTGGGACGTACTGGCAGGGGTGGTTGCGCTTCGTCGAGGAGGAGGCCATTGCGGCCGGCTGGGTGTCGCCCGACGACCGCGCCCTGTACCGGGTGGTCAACTCGGTGGAGGAGGCCAGTGAGGAGGTTCTGGGCTTCTACCGGAACTACCACTCGTGCCGCTGGGTCGGCGACCTGCTGGTCCTGCGGGTCCAGACGTCGCCGAGCAAGGCGGAGCTGGCTGACTTGAACAAGCGCTTCGGGGACATCGTGCTGCGCGGGTCCATCCGCTCGGCCGGGCCCTTCCCGCCCGAGCGCAACGACCACCCCGAGCTGCCCCGTCTTGCCCTGCGCTTCGACCGTTTCCACTTCTCGCGCTTACGGCTGCTGATCGACGCCATCAACCAATGCACCGGCTGAACATCGCCGTGGTGCCTGGCCGCATGGCGGCCTGGTGCGTTCTCTTGTTGCTCGCTCCCCTCTTGGTCGTCGTGCCCGTCGGTGCCGGGTCAGCGGGCGGGAGCGGACCGCCGGCCAACTCCGTCGTCGCCTTCGGCTCGACGGGCATCGGGGCCAACGCGCTGGGCAATCCCGCCGCACCAGTGGTGGGGATGGCCGCCACGCACGACGGGCTCGGCTACTGGCTGGTCGGTTCGGATGGTGGGATCTTTGCCTTCGGGACTGCCGGCTTCGATGGCTCGACGGGAGGGATGACACTCAACGCACCGATCGTGGGCATGGCCGCAACCGCCGACGGAGGCGGGTACTGGCTGGTGGCGGCGGACGGTGGCATCTTCAACTACGGCGATGCCGGCTTCGACGGATCGACGGGCGGCCTGACCCTGAACGCACCGATCGTCGGGATGGCGGCCACGCCCGATGGCAAGGGCTACTGGCTGGTGGCGTCGGACGGCGGCATCTTCAGCTACGGCGACGCGCCGTTCCTCGGGTCGCGCGGCGGGCAGCCGCTGAACGAGCCGATCGTCGGGATGGCGGCCACGCCCGATGGCAAGGGCTACTGGCTCGTCGCCTCGGACGGCGGCATCTTCAGCTACGGCGACGCGCACTTCTACGGCTCGACCGGCGGCCTGACTCTGGACGCGCCGATCGTCGGGATGGCGGCCACTCCCGGTGGCGGCGGGTACTGGCTGGTGGCTTCGGACGGAGGCGTGTTCACCTACGGCGACGCCTCGTACCAGGGTTCGCTCGGTGGTACGCCCCTGTCCGCCAGCGTGGTCGGGATGGCCGTTGCGCCGACGGGCAACGGGTACTGGTTGGCCTTGGGCTCGGCCGAGCCGTTGATCGGCAAGGTGGTCGGTATCGATCCCGGCCACAACGGCCTGAACTACAGCGCGCCGCAGGTCATCAACCAGCCCGTCTTCAACGGCACCGGCGAGGAACCCTGCGACACCACCGGCACGGCGACGGACAGCGGTTACACAGAGGCGCAGTTCAACTTCAACGTGGCCACGTTCCTGCAGGCCGACCTTCGAGCCGAGGGGGCCACGGTGGTGATGACCCGCCAGAACAACGACGGGGTCGGGCCCTGTGTGACCACGCGGGCGCAGATCATCGACAACGCCCATGCCAACGTGGCGGTCGACATCCACGCCGACGGCGGTCCGGCGAGCGGGCGGGGTTTCACCGTGCTCGAACCCGAGCCCGACGGGCCGAACAACGGCGTCATCACCTCTTCGGAAAGCTTCGCCACCATCATGCGCAACGCCTTCGCGTCAGGGACGCCGATGCCCATCAGCACCTACGACGGGGTGGACGGCCTGCAGCCGCGCAACGATCTGGCCGGGCTCAATCTGACCACGGTGCCCAAGGTGCTCATCGAGTGCGGCAACATGCGTAACGCGACGGACGCATCCCTCCTGGTCGCGAGCGCGTTTCAGCAGCAGGCCGCGTCTGCCATGGCCGATGCCATCACCGAGTTCCTGACCGGGCACTCGGTCCCGATTCCCTGAGGGCGAGAAGTCAGCTAGGGGCTGCCGGGGTCCGGACCGCTTCGGATGGTGCCGCCTCGCCGGGACTTCGGATCGGTCACCAGGGTCCACAGGGGTGAGGGGCGGGAGGTCAGGATCTGGCCATCGGGCCCGACGAATCGGATCTCCTCGTTGGCGTTGCCGGTTGCGGTCCAGAGCTTCGAGTGGATCAGGTGATGGTGGTACGCACAGAGGAGAGCGAGGTTCGGCAGGTCCGTCGGGCCGCGGGCGATCCACTCCTCGAGGTGATGAGGAATGACGAAGAGGGCGTTGGTACACCCCGTGAACCGGCAGTGCCGGTCGCGGCGCGCCAGTTCCCGGCGTTGGGTCTCGGTGGCGAGCCGGAAAGCCCGCCCCTCGTACATCGTGTGACCGAGATCGTCGTCGGCGGCGATGATCAGCGTGGCGTCGCAGAGCAACTCGCGGATGGTCGGGGCAGAGATGAGCCCGGCGTGGTCCAGTTCGCCACACAGGGTGGAGGTCGGGTCGGTCAACACTTCGAGGGGGACGTGGGCCACCACGGTGCAGTCGGCGGACCCCTTGGTCCGGCGACCGCCTGCGCTCCGCATCACGTCCATGAAGGCATCGGCCAGCCGCTGGTCGAACGGGGTCTCGCCGTCTGAAGGAACGCGCTTGGCCCGTGCCTCCAGGAGCGCCCGGACCTCCGCGTAGGAGGTCGGAGGCAGCTGCGCCGTCACGGTCCGAAACAGGTCGTTGAAGCGTACGGAACGCTGCTCGTGGTCCGCCTGGTCCGATGCCGGCGTGGGTCGCTTCGTGGCCCGGGCCACGTCGGCCAGTTCGCGCACGGACAGGTCTCGGGCCTGGCGGGCAAAGTCCTGGTCCGACTCGGGGGTCGCGGAGTCGGCGACGGCCCGGACCTTGTCGAGGCTGAGGTCACCGTCGCCGAGACCTGACGCCAGGTGCGGCAGGTCGAAGAGGCGCTCGGACAGGTGGGCGTACGCCTTGGCGGTCGATTTCGACACGCCGAGGCGCGCCACCAACCAGTCCTCGAGGGAAGTTGCGCCGTCGTCGCGCCAGCCTTCACGCCGGTCGAGTTCCCCGGCATGCTGAACGACGGTGGCCGCCAGGGAGGCCATTTGCTTGGCCGACGCGGCGATCACATCCATGAGCTCGCGATTCGACTGCTTGGAGAGCTCGCTGGCGGTTGGCATCAAGGATGAACGGTCGGCCGCGACGTGTGGCGTCCGCGATGTCTCGCGACATCGTCCGGGATGTCTCGCGACATCGGCGGCGGGCGTGGCCCGGAGCTAAGGAGCGAGGCCGAGGGGGGCGCGGACGACGGTCGTGTAGACGTGACCCTCCGGCGAGGGCTCCGACGACACGAGATCGATGGCGTCGATGGGGAAGGCGGCCTCGAAGGGGATGTTGGCCATCTCGCCCAGGGCGGCCACGCTGAGGCGACGGCCCTTGGCCCGGGCGAGGGTCAGATGGCCGTTGAAGGGCGGGTCGGTCGTGTTCTCGGGCACCAGGGGCGCCGTGGCGCGGCGGACGGCGGCGGCCAGGGTGTCGACCCCCGTGGCCGGGAGCTGGAGGACGCGGACCCCGGTGAACCAGCCCGTGCCCGGGCCCAGGCGGCATTCGACCGGGCCCGGCATGGCGGCGGCTGCGGTGACCAGGGCCTCGGCCAGGGGCGGGATGATGTCCTCGGCCACCTCGCCCAAGAAACGCAGCGTGACGTGCCAGCGGGCCGGGCCCACGAAGCGCATCCCCTTGGTGCGGCCGAGCTCGAGCTGGAGGGCGCTGAGGCGCTTGCGGGTGAGCTCGTCGGGCCAGACCGCGACGAAGAGGCGCACGGAGGTGGTTCTAGTCGGCGCCCTCGTCGATTGCGTCACGGAGGCGGCCACGGCGGGCGGGTTCGCGCAGGGCGAACACGGACTTCTCGACGCCCGCGGCGGGCCTTGAGGATGGCCCGCTCCATGGCCAGCGCCTCCCCCGTCTCGGCCGAGTCGGGGTCGCCGGCGGTGGCCCTGCTGAGCGCGTCGATGGCCATGTCGGACAGCTCCTCGAGCACGTCCTCGAGCCGCTCGGCCATGGCCTCCAGGGCGTCCTCGGGATTGCTCACTGGGGCAGGGTCGCCTGCTGCACGTCGTACGCGCCCTCGGCGTGGGCGGCCCGCATGACCTTCTTGTCGAACTTGCCCACACTGGTCTTGGGCACCTCGGTGATGAAGGTCCACTGATCGGGTAGCCACCATTTCGGCACGCGCTCGGCCAGGAACGCGACGAGGTCCGCCGGGGACGGGTTGCGTCCCGGCTTGGGGACGACGGCGACGAGCGGGCGCTCGGACCACTTGGGGTCGGGGACGGCGATGACGGCGGCCTCGAAGACGTCGGGGTGGGCCATGACGGCGTTCTCCAGCTCGACCGAGGAGATCCACTCGCCACCGGACTTGATGACGTCCTTGGTGCGGTCCGAGATGGTCAGGTAGCCCTGTTCGTCGATGCAGCCGACGTCGCCGGTGCGCAGCCAGCCGTCGTCGAACTTCGCCGGGTCCTCGTCCTTGTAGTACGAGCCCGTGACCCAGGGGCCGCGGATCTCGAACTCGCCGACGGACTGGCCGTCGTTGGGCAGGATGGTGCCGTCCTCGGCGACGACGCGCATCTCGACACCGGCGACGATCCGGCCGGCCTTGATCTTGTAGTACATGTCGTCATGGCCGTCCTTCTTGCGCGCCGGCGGCAGGCCGAAGGCGGCGAGCGGGCTGGTCTCGGTCATGCCCCAACCCTGGATGATGGTGACGCCGAAGCGCTCCTCGAAGGCCCGGATGAGCGACTCGGGGACGGCAGCACCGCCCGCAGTGATGGCACGGACGGTGGAGAAGTCGATCTTCTGACTTAGGGCGAGCAGGCCGTTCCAGATGGTGGGGACGCCACAGGCCAGCGTGGGATGGAACTCGTTGATGACGTTGGCCAGCTGGTCCCCCATCAAGAACATCTGGGGCATGATCATGTCGGTGCCGGCCATATAGGCGCCGTAGGGCGTGCCCCAGGCATTGGCGTGGAACATGGGGACGATGATGAGGATGCGATCGGTCTCCATCATCCCGACCGACGAGGCGGCCTGCTCGGCCATGGTGTGCAGCCAGGTCGAGCGGTGCGAGTACACGACGCCCTTGGGGTTGCCGGTGGTGCCGCTCGTGTAACACATGGCGGCGGCCGAGTTCTCGTCGAGGTCGGGCCACTCGAAGCCGGGTTGCTCGGCATTCAGGAGTTCCTCGTAGGACAGGGTCTCGCCCAGGGATGACGCGTCGCCCTCCCCCGCGACGATGATCGTCTCGACCGTCTTGAGGTCGTCCTTGATGGCGGCCAGGAGCGGGATGAGGGAGGCGTCGACGATGATGACGCGGTCCTCGGCGTGGTTGATGACGTAGGCCAGCTGGTCGGCGGGCAGCCGGATGTTGAGCGTATGGAGGACCGCCCCCATGGAAGGGATGGCCAGATAGGCCTCGAGGTGCCCCTGGTTGTTCCAGGCGAACGTCCCGACCCGGTCCCCGTCCTGGACGCCCAGGCGGGTCAGGGCGGCGGCCAGTTGCTCGGCCCGTTGCGCCACCTCGACGAACGTGGCTTCGCGGTGGCCACCGGCCTCGACCGTGATCACCTTGCTGTCGCCGTGGACCTGCCTACCGTGGCGCAGGATGTCGCTGATCAGGAGCGGCCGCTCCATCATGGTGCTTTTCATGGATCAAGTATGACGGGCCGGCTCGGGACATGCGCTGGCGGGCCGTGACGGTTCCCATCGTGGCGGGACGCGGACGCTCCCGCTCGTGGATGCCTGGCCTAGCGGGACGCTGCCGCGCTGACGTTTCTCTGGCCGGGTCGCTGGTCCCACCCTGCGCTCCCGAAGGCTGGGGATGGAGCGAAGTTCGGCACACATTCACTGCGGCCTGCGAATGCGCAGTCGGTTGTCCGAGAGCGCCACGCTGAAGCGACCTGCGGGAGACGCATCGAGCAGGACGAGACGAAGATCCTCGATGAAATCGTCCAAGTGATCTCCGAAGAGGTGCGGTGCGGTCGATGAGATAGAGAGAACCCCGGCCACGACGTCGCCGACCGAACGCTCCAGGACTCGGTCGTCGGGGACGATCACGAGTTCTTCCGGTGCGAACCCGGCGGCCTGAAACACTGCGTCCTCCCCATCGGGCGAGGTGTTCCGGAACCCTTGACCGGCGCGGCGGTCAGGACCGAGCCAGCGGCGACGCAGCTCGTCGATGGCTGCTTCGGGGATCGGTGGGTATGGCCTGCTCGGGAGCACCTGGTTCGGCGGGTTGGTGCGCCAAAGATCGACTTGGACGACGACGCCATCGGCATCGAGCATCTGGCGGACGGCAGCCGCAACCCGGGGTCGGTCCATCCAGTGGAACGATTGGCCGAAGCTGATGACTCGGAAGGTGCCGAGCGGTCCGGGGAGGTCCTCGGCCCGCATCTGGACCCAGTTGGCGTTGGTGATTCGTTCCTCCGCGTCAGCTCGTTGGGCCTCAGCCAGCATTCCGGCATCGGGGTCGAGTCCAATGACGTCCTCGAAGAGATGGGCGAACAACAGCGCGACAGTGCCGGGCCCGCAACCGACGTCGAGGAGGCGTCCACGACCATCGAGATGAAGGTGCCCGGCCAGAGCATCGGCCAGACCAGGGGCGTATGGCTCGCGACCCTCCCGGTAGTAACCAGAAGTGCCCTCGAACACGGTCTCGTCCCAAATCCACTCTTGCCAAGGGTGGCGCGTCCGTTCCTCCGCCATGTGTTCAGTGTCGCAGACCTTCATGGCGATGGACCGCCCCGGTTTGCCGGTCCGGAGAGGGGACGAGGTAGCAACGTTCTGACAGAAACCACTTCGTGACTCGCGCGATGAGCGGCGCGAATGGGACGTGGACGCCGACCGTTCCTTCTCGTGGCACGACGTGGCGACGTGGGCGGTGAAGGTGCTAGTGCTGGGGGCGTTTGGAGCGCTGGTCTCGCTGCTCGTGATGGTCGTGGGTCGGCGGCGATGGTCTTCGGTGGCGCTACCCGGGTTGGTTTGATCAACTCTGAGCGAGGCGAAGAAGGCTTGTGTTTAGCGACGCCTCAGCCGGGAGTCCACGAGTGCAGGTGAGGATGCGAGGTAGTTGTCGTCGGGATTGAGTTCCGATCCCGGGGGGACGATCTCGTCGATGCGGTCAAGCAATTCATCATTCAGAACGACGTCGGCCCCAGCGAGGAGATCGTCCAGTTGCTCGGGTGTCCGCGGTCCGATAATGACCGAGGTGACCCCCGGGTGGGCTCTCACAAAGGCAGTAGCCAGGTGGGTCAGGGGAAGTCCGGCCTCGGCAGTCAGCTTGTTTAACGCCTCGACCGCCTCCAATTTGGCTCGATTGGCCGGGATGTTCAGGTCGAATGCCTGGGGTGCGATGGCGGTCCGGTGGCCACGAGTGGGATCGGCCCGTCCCGACAGCCATCCGCTACTCAGCGGACCATAAGACAGCACCCCCATCCCGTGACGCTGTGCGGCCGGAAGCACCGTGCCCTCGATGGTCCGGGTGAGGATCGAATAGCGGGGCTGCTCGGTCCTGAATCGATGATGACCGCGCCTCTCGGCTACCCATTGCGCCTCCACTATGAGGTCGGCCGGGAAGGTGGACGAGCCGATCGCACGTACCTTTCCGGCCCGGATCAGATCAGACAGGGCACCGAGCGTTTCGTCGAGGTCAGTGCTGTAGTCGGGCCGATGTAGTTGGTAAAGGTCGATGTAGTCCGTGCCAAGGCGCCGAAGGCTCGCTTCGAGTGCCCGGGTGATCCAGCGGGGTGACGCGCCCCGCCGATTTGGGTCCTCCCCAACCGGAAGTCCGAACTTGGTGGCGAGCACGACTTCATCGCGCCGTCCAACCAGGGCCTTTCCGACAATTTCCTCCGACTCTCCACGAGAGTAGACATCGGCGGTGTCTACGAAGTTGATACCGGCGTCGAGGGCCGTATGGATGATACGGATCGACTCGTCATGGTCGGGATTGCCCATGGCTCCCAACATCATCGTCCCGAGCGCAAACCCGCTCACCGAAATGCCCGTGCCACCGAGGACTCTGCGCTCCATTGCCTCTCCTTGATCAGCCACCGACCTCTGTTTTACCTCCCAGAGCTCGCGGTACGACCATGTCGGGCGCAGGATTGACCATCACGAGTGAGCTTGGTCTGACGAGCTGGCTCGCCTGGTTTCCAAGTAGCTCGTTCATCCGAGGCGAACCTCATTGTCCACGTGAAATTTGGCCCCTTCGGGTTCGTGGTGCTCGCGAACGTCCCCTCTGGTGGAACGACGCAAGGTGGCACTCACCGCCGGCACCGATGGGATAGGTCCTTTTGGGCTAAATGGCCCGTTCAAGATACCGATACTTGAACCATGGTCGGACGGACACCGCGGCGGTCGCAATCCTGGTGGCCTTCGGCCTCGCTGGTGCCTCATGGCTTGCTACCCGCACCGATTCGAGAACTTCTGCCAGCACTTCCCCCGCCATGGAGAGAGTCCAAACTGGTGGCTTCGGGCCTCCGGCGCCTTGGTCCTCACCTTAGAGAAGTCTTGACCTGGTAAAGCAGCAGTGATCTCTACCGGTAATCCGTTCAGCTTCTTAGTTTTGATTATTGCAATCGCGGGTGTCGCGATCTTCATCGTTCGCGTTGTCAAAGCCGGCCCCGGAGGACCAGAGGGTTCCCTGCGGCGGACGGCTCTCGGGGAGACCACGCTTTTCCAGGGTCCCGTTTGGGTTCAAGCGGTCAAAGTACCGATGAGGATGGGCTTGGCTGGAGGAGGTCTCAGTCGGTGGACGTTGGTTGTTCGCAGCGGGTCCATCCAATTAACGAGCCAGTTTGTGGGAAGCGTCGGTCGAAAATACAAGAACCAGCTGTTCCTTCGATCGGCGGATGTCTCCATGGGTATGACTCGAATAGGACAGAGA
This sequence comes from uncultured Acidimicrobiaceae bacterium, assembly GCA_963726855.1. Taxonomy (GTDB): domain Bacteria; phylum Actinomycetota; class Acidimicrobiia; order Acidimicrobiales; family RAAP-2; genus Bog-473. The sequence continues at coordinate 6,989 of CAVSEB010000026.1, read as the reverse complement.
GATTCTATTGTTTTGAATGGCATATCCGTAAATCAGCCCGTAGAGGTTTGTGTAAGTGCAGATGGCCAGAATCAAGCCTTGTGGTCTGCCTTGTCCAGGGCGGGTGTTCAAACCGCACCTGGTTGACAATTCGGCGTTGGGTATCCCCATACCCACTAACGATTCGGCCGCCCGTCCCCGAAGGCCGGTTCGTGGGTAGGACGACGCGGCAACATTCTGATGGACGCTTCTTCGTGATTCTCGTCGAATGAGCAGGCTGATTTGTAGGTGCCCGTCCCGACGGGAGGCCGACCGTTCTTCGTCGTGGCACGACGGAGATGGCTCAGGTGGGATGCCGACCACTGCGGTGAGCGTTAGTGAAGGTGCTGCTGGCGGCGTTTGGGGCGCTGGTGTCGCTGCTCGGGGTCGTCCTGGTGGGGGCGGCAGCGACCGTGTTCGGCGGAGGGGCGCCGACGGCGACGGCGGCCGCGACGGCGTCGATCCCCCCAGCGATGCTGGCGCTGTACCAGCAGGCGGCGACGACGTGCCCCGGGCTGCCCTGGACGGTGTTGGCGGCGATCGGGACCATCGAGTCGGACAACGGCCAGTCGAACCTGCCGGGCGTGCACAGCGGGGCGAACAGCGCCGGAGCGGAAGGGCCGATGCAGTTCGAGCCAGCGACGTTCGCGTTAGGTAGCACGAACGCGGCCCTTGGACCTGGTGGTTCGCTGGCCCCTCCCCTGCCCCCCGAACGCGGGATCACAGCATGTTTGACCCTCTTTCGAGGTTGGTCCAGGGAGAGATGAAGGCACGCCTGCCTCTGGCGATCACTCGGCCTTCCCACTGAATCGTCCCAACCCGGTCGAATTGTTGGGGTTTGTATCAGACTCGAGCTCAGATCGCTCTCAGCACGGGGAGGTTCAACGACATGTTCCAGATCGTTCGGGGCCGCGGCGTACGCCGGGTCGGGGTGGCAGCAACCGGCGCCTGTTTGCTGATCCTTGGGGTCAGTGTGACGGGTGTTTCGACAGCGGTCGCTGTCGGGCCAACAACTCTCTATGCGGCGGTGACGGCTGCCGGGTCGGGCGACTGCTCGTCAGTGGCCAACGCCTGCACGCTGACGACGGCGTTGGCCGACACCGCCGCGGGCGATGTCGTCGCTCTTGTCACGGCAGGCGTTGAAGGCAACACTTCGACCTATTACTCGGGCGGCTTCTCCATCGGCACGACGGGGACCTCCGCAACGCTCCCGGTGGTCATCGAGCCTGCGCCCGGTATCAGCAAGCCCATCATGGATGGTGGGAGCGCGAATTCCGGACTGACCGTATTGAGCGTGAGCAACGACATGTACCTCGCGATTGACGGTGTCATCATCCAAAATGGTCCGGAGTCGATCAGCAACGGCTCCGGCGCGACGATCACGGTGACGGACTCGACGATTTCAAACGTCGCGTTTTTTGAAGACGGAGCCGTCGTTAACAATGGCACCCTCAACGTGACGGACTCGACGATCAATGGCTCAAGTCGGAATTTTGCCGGTGCCATCGAAAACAGCGGCACCCTCACCGTGACGGACTCGACGATTGGTGGCTCAACGCAGCATTATTCTGGCGCCATCGACAACAGCGGGTCCATGACTGCCACAGGATCGACCATCACCGGCACGACCGGCGATTCTGGTGGGGCCATCTCCAACAGCGGTAGCCTTACCGTCACGGACTCGACGATCAGCGGTGCCACAGGCGATGTCGGCGGCGGTGCCATCTCCAACGGCGGCACCCTCACCGTCACAGGCTCGACGATCAGTGGCACCGCCGGCAACGAGTGCGGTGGTTGCAATGCCAAGGGTGGGGCCATCGACAACACCAGCGGGGCAACAGCGAACGTTACGGGCTCGGCGCTCACGGGTACCGCCCTCTATGGCGGAGCGATCGCAAACGCGGGGACTCTCACGGTGACGGATTCGACGTTCACGAACAGCCATGGCACCGGCACACCCGAAGGCGGCGGAACGGCGGGTTATGGTGGGGCTATCGACAGCGCCGACGGCGGCGGCGGCACGCTGACCGTGACGGATTCGACGTTTACGGGGAACTCGGCGATCGACGACGGCGGCGCCATTGACAACGCCGACAACGGGGGCAACGGGACCTTGACCGTGACGGGCTCGACGTTCTCGAAGAACACCGCTTCCGATGGTCCGATCGTCGACAATGGCAAAAACGGGGGCACCGGGACTGTGATCGCCGCCGGCGACATCTTTGCTGGTCGCTGCACAAGTGTCGGAACATGGACCGACGACGGCTATAACGCGGCTAAGGACACCTCGTGCCAAAACAATGGGACCGGCGATGTTGTCTCGGCCGACCTGGCGAAGACGTTGGCACCGTTGGGGAACAATGGCGGTCCGACCCAAACCATCCTGTTGTTACCCGGTAACGCCGCCAGTGGACTGATCCCCAACGGAACGAACACGCTTTGTCCGGTCGTGGCAGACCAGACCGGACAGCCCAGCCCGATGAACGCTCCCTGTAACGCCGGGGCGCTGCAGCCCCATCCGATCATCGCTTCGGTCGCGGTCAAGGGGACAGCCTCTGCTCCCAAAGTCGTCGTCAAAGGGACTGGGTTTGGGACCGTTACCAACCTGGGCGCACCAGTTCCAGCCGCAGACTGCGGAGGCGGAACCGGGTCTGACTACACGAACAACACACTCGCGTTCGTCGATCACACTCAAGACTGGAATGCCGGGAAAGACCACGGCGGAACCTGCAGTCAGATTGGCCTTATCGTCAACACATATTCGAACACGAAAGTCGTGTTCACGTTCGGGTCGAGCCTCGCCGGCTCCGGCGGGGTGGAGGCAGGCGCCAGCGTTACCGTGACCTTGCTTGGTGCGGCTGAGACTTTCACGGCTGCGGTGTAAGGCTTTATCTGGCCGGAGAGTCCGCGAACACTGGTTCGGGGATAGGACGACGCGCCAGCTTTCTGATAAACGCCACTTCGTGACTCGCGGATGAGCAGCCTGCTTTGTCGGTGCCTGTCGCCACGGGACGCCGACCGTTCTCTCTCGTGGCACAACGAGGATGGGTCAGGTGGAATGCGGGCCCCGGTGGTGAGAGCCAGTGAAGGCCGTGTTGGCGGCGTTCGGGGCGTTGGTCTCGTTGCTCGGGGTTGTCGTGGTGGGCTCCGCGGCGACGGTCTTGGGTGGCGGGGCGCCGACGCCGTCGGCGGCCGCGACGGCGTCGATCCCCCCGGCCATGCTGACGCTGTACCAGGAGGCGGCGACCACGTGCCCCGGGTTGCCCTGGACGATCCTGGCTGCCATTGGCACCATCGAGTCGGACAACGGTCAGTCCACCTTGCCCGGGGTGCACAGTGGGGCGAACAGTGCCGGGGCGGAAGGGCCGATGCAGTTCGAGCCGGCGACCTTCGCGGCCTATGACGAGCCGGTGCCCCCGGGTGGGGCCGATCCGCCCAGTCCCTATGACCCGACCGATGCGGTCTATGCGGCGGCGCGGATGTTGTGCGCCAACGGAGCGGAGAACGGAGCGGATCTGACGGCTGCGATCGAGTCCTACAACCACTCGTCGTCGTACGTGGCCCAGGTGCTGGCTCTGGCCCAGTCGTACGGGGGGACGACCACGTCGTTGGTGCCCACGGGGTCGAGTGCGGGTGTGGTGGCCGCCGAATGGGCCATGCAGCAGATCGGGACGCCCTACGTGTGGGGCGGCGAGACCCAGGGAGTGGGGTTCGACTGTTCGGGGCTCGTCCAGGCGGCCTACAGGGCGGCGGGGGTCTCGCTCCCCCGGGTGGCCCAGGACCAGTACGACGCCACGGCCAAGGTGCCGCCGGCTGCGCCGTTGGCCCTCGGGGACCTCGTCTTCTTCGGGGGCAGCACGAGCAGCATCGACCACGTGGGCCTCTATGTCGGGGTGCAGGGCGGCTCGAGCGTGATGGTCGATGCGCCCTTCACCGGGGCGGACGTACGAGTGGAGCGGTTCCCGACGACGGTCGGTACCGCGTTCGGGAGCCTGCTCTACGTGGGTGCGACGAGGCCATCGTGACCGGTGCCGTCCCGCGTGACTCGACGAAATGATTCGTGATGGACGACACTTGCCCAGGTCGAAACCGGAATCCTGGGGGTTCAATGTCCGCAACCGATGCTCACGCGGTGCTGCGCGTGCCAGCTCGTGACGTGCCCGTCCCTTCCTTTCTGAGCCCGCAGGCACAAGCCATTCTTGGGATGGGTTTGCTTCCGCACGATGACTATCCGCCCCTCGAGGACCTCGACGGCTGGCGAGCCATGGTCGCTGCGAGGGATGAAGTCGTACGGTCGATCATGGCCGAGCGGGTGTCGGCGTTTGATGGAGAAGTCGAAGAGATCGACTCCGATGGCACGCGGGTCTTCGTGATCACGCCCGTCGGGACGTCGGACGAGGATCAGCGTGTGTACCTCGACTTCCACGGCGGCGCCCTCATCATGGGTGGCGGCGATCTCTGTCGAGCAATGGGTATCGGAGCGGCGAGCAGCGTTCGGCGGCGGACCTGGACCGTTGACTACCGGATGCCGCCCGACTTTCCGTATCCCGCAGCTCTCGACGACGCGGTCGCGACCTACCGAGCACTCCTCGACATTCATGGGCCTGAACAGATCATCGTGGGCGGAGCATCGGCGGGTGGCAATCTCGCTGCCGCATTGATCCTCCGAGCCCGCGACGAAGGTCTTCCGCTGCCAGCAGCTGTCATCCTTCAGACTCCAGAAGTGGACCTCACGGAGTCCGGCGACTCCTTCCGGACGAACCTCGGCATCGATTCAGTGCTGACCGGCAGCCTCATGCCGGCCAACTTGCTCTACGCCGCCGGACACGACCTCGCCCATCCCTACCTCTCCCCTCTCTTCGGCGATTTCGACAAAGGCTTTCCGCCCACGTTCTTGACCACCGGAACCCGCGATCTCTTCCTCTCCAATACCGTTCGGATGCATCGAGCCTTGCGAGCTGCTGATGTCCCGTCCGAGCTGCACGTGATGGAGGCGGCACCGCATGGCGGCTTCTTCGGAACGGCACCGGAAGACGCCCAAGTCACGCGTGATCTGCGGCGATTCGTGGATCTGCACTGACGCCCGCCCGAGGGCGAGCCCACCTCTTTTCGGCGTTCAGCCGCTCCGGGCCGGACGTGCGCGTCGAGCGGTTCCCGACGACGGTCGGGGCCGCCTTCGGGAGCCTGCTCTACGTGGGTGCGACCCGTCCGTCGTGATGGATCACCAGGGGACGGGACCGTCCTTGCTGAAGAACGCGCCGGTCGGACCGTCCTTGGCCACCTGCGCCATGTCCACGATCACCGTGGCGCCCTCCTCGACGGTCTGGAAGCCGGCGTGGTCGTTGAGGTCGGTCGCCGTGTAGCCGGGATCGACCACGTTGACGCGGAATCCGGGCAGGACCTTGGCGTACTGGACCGTGACCATGTTGAGCGCGGCCTTCGACGATGGGTACACGAGCGAGTGGATGGCGGACTCGTGACGCTCGGGATCCGAGGTCACGGTCAATGAGCCCAAGCCGCTCGAGACCATGACGATGCGGGGATTCTCGGCGTCGCTCATCAACGGGACCATGGCGCGGGTGACACGGACCGGACCGAGGAGGTTGACCCCGAAGCAGGCCAGGAAGTGTTCGGGCCCGGTCTCGAGTGGCGCCACCCTGGCGCCGACGATGCCGGCGTTGTTGACGAGGACGTCGAGGGTGCCGCCAGTGGCCTTGGCGACCGATTCGACGGCGGCCGCCACGGACTCGTCGGACGTGACGTCGAGGGGGACGAAATGCACGTCTGCGCCGGTGGCCCGGAGCGTGTCCGCCGCCTGTCGGCCCCGTTCGGGGTCCCTCGCCCCGAGGAGGATGGACCAGCCCAGACCGGCGAGTTGTCGTGCGGTTTCGTATCCGAGGCCTTTGTTCGCCCCGGTGATGAGTGCTGTCGTCATAACCCTCAGGTTGAGGGATAGACCATGCTCTGACCAGGGACGACGCATCCTGGGAGCGACAGTCCCAGGCAAAACCGACTGAGATGGTTCACGATGGTCCCATGGACCGAGAAGAGCTGGGGACGTTCCTGCGTCAGGCCCGTACCCGGGTTCTGCCCGGCGACGTCGGCCTCCCGGCTGGGCAACGCCGCCGTGTGGCCGGGCTTCGCCGTGAGGAGGTGGCCCAACTGGCGCACATCTCGGTGGACCACCTGACTCGGCTCGAACAGGGCCGGGGTTCGGGTGTCTCCGAAAGCGTGCTGGTCTCCTTGGCCCGCGTCCTCCAGCTGACGGACGACGAGCGCACCCACCTGTTTCATCTGGCGGGGGTGAGCCCGCCCCAGGCCGGCCGGATCGACGGCGTCGTACGGGCCAGCACGATGCGCATCCTCGAACGGCTCGGCGACCTCCCGGTGATGGTCCTCGACGCGAAGGGTGACGTGCTGGCGTGGAACGACATGGCCGCCGCGTTGATGGGCGATTTCTCGGCCTGGCCACCGCCCTTTCGCAACATCGTGTGGCACCGTTTTCTGGGGACCGATGGGCGCGTGTCGGCGTCGGCCGAGGAAGACGAGCGGACCGCGGCAGAGTCGGTGGCCAACCTGCGCGCCGTGGCGGCCCGGTATCCGGAGGACCCGGGTCTCCGCCGACTGCTCGACGAGCTCCAGACTTCGTCGAGCGCGCTTCGCCGAGATGTGGGCGGAGGCGCGCCCAGCGGAGCGCCGATCGAGCAGGAAAACAGTTCGGCATCCTGAGGTGGGTGAGCTGACGCTCGAGTGCGACTCCCTCCAACTGCTCGATACGGACCAGCGACTGATCATCTACTCGGCCGCGGCGCACAGCCCGGCCGCCGACGCGTTGGCGCTCCTGCGGGTCATCGGGCTGCAGCGACTGGACGCCGGCGTGGAGTCCGAGACGGGGCGCTCGGGGAGGTAGTCCCGTCGGCCTGTCTCCACCAGTTCATCGTGGGGCGATGCTATCGTAGGACGATGCGCTT
>CAVSEB010000025.1:0-205416 GCA_963726855.1 uncultured Acidimicrobiaceae bacterium | reverse complement strand
GTCGGCGAACTCGGCCTCGTCCTCGCAGACGAACGCCGCGAAGGGGGGCAAGAACGGGCGGCAGCGCAAGGCGGCCACGACGACCGTCACCCCCAGCAACGTGACCGTCCAGGTGCTCAACGGGACCGCGACCGACAACCTCGCCCACGACGTCGCCGACAAGCTCGCCACCGTCGGCTACAAGGCCACCGGAACCCAGAACGCGTCCGAGACCGGCCTCACCTCGACGATCGTCGGCTACACCGCCTCCAGCGCCCGCACGGACGCCCTCGCGGTCGCCAAGTCTCTGGACCTGGGCCCCGCTTCGGTCCGGGAGTCAGCCGGGGGATCGCCTCAAGGTCTGTGGCAGCACCACCACCTGCACGACGCAGGTGATGCGTCACCGCCGGCGCGGATCTCGCGCAGACCGGCTGAACGCCGGGCATGCCACCCGCTGAGCGCGCCGGCGCGTCGCTGCCCGCGCCTCGCCGCTACTCTCTTCCGTCCGCCATGAAGGACCTCTTGAAGCTGCCCGCGCGCACCACCAAACCCCGCGAGTCGGGCATCACCCACGTGCTCGACCGAGGCCTGTCGGTCGCCGAAATCGACGGCCTCGTCGAGGTCGCCGGCGAGTACGTCGACTTCGTCAAGCTCGGCTGGGGCACCGCGGTCGCGACCGGGAACCTGCCGGCCAAGCTCGACTGCTACCGCCGGCACGGGATCCCGGTGATGTTCGGCGGCACCCTCACCGAGCTGGCGATCGCCCAGAACCGACTCGACGCGTTCGTCGCCACATCTGCATGAGCTCGAGCTCGTCCACATCGAGCTCTCGGACGGGACGATCAACCTTGACCATGACCGCAAGCTCGAGCTGATTGCCTCGCTGGCGAAGGAGTTCACGGTTCTGTCTGAGGTCGGCTCCAAGGACGACACCCGGATCATGGCGCCGTTTCGCTGGGTCGAGCAGATCGAGTCAGAGCTCGAGGCCGGCGCCTGGAAGGTGATCGCCGAGGCGCGCGAGTCGGGCAGCGTCGGGATCTTCCGTCACGACGGCGAGGTCCGTCAGGGCCTGGTCGACGAGATCCTGCACGCCGTCGACGGGTCGCAGATCATCTTCGAGGCGCCTCGCAAGGAGCAGCAGGTCTGGTTCGTGCGCCGGCTCGGTCCGGACGTCAACCTCGGCAACATCGCGCCCGAGGAGGTGCTCTCGCTCGAGACCGTCAGGCGTCGGGCTGCGCGCCGACACCGCGGTCGCGGTGCCCGAGGACGCCGAACCGGGCCTGTAGGCCGCCGCGCCGCCCGATGGTCGAGCCGACGTCATTGACCGGCGTGATCCTCGCCCGCCACGGCGAGACCAACGACAACCTGCCGCCCGGTCGCTTCCAGGGATGGACCGACACGCCGCTGAACCTGCTCGGTCGCCGGCAGGCGTCGCAGCTGGGCCAGGAGCTCGCGCAGCGCGCGGAACCGATCGCCTCGTTGTGGGCGTCGGATCTGAGCCGGGCGCGCGAGACCGGCTCGATCGCCGGCGCCGCGATCGGGCTGCGGCCGCTGTTGGACTGGCGCTTGCGTGAGGGCTTTCGTGGCCGCTGGGAGGGCTTTGCCTTCGAGCGAGATCAAGAGCGCCGAGCCCGAGCGCTACGCCGCCTGGCGCCGAGCCGAGCCGTCGTTTCACTTCCCCGACGGCGAGTCGCTGCAGGAGCTGCAGGACCGGGTGCTCGCGGCGCTGCGCGAGATCCATGCCGCGGGCCGCTGCCGGCGCTCGTCGTCTGCCACGGCGGCTGCGATCCGCGTGATGCTCTGCTGGCGCGACGGCCGCTCGCTGGACGCGTTCTGGTCCTTCGAGGTGCCCGAACGTGGCGGTGGTCACCGCTGTGAGCCGCCTGCCGGTCGCGGCATTCGTCGCGCTGGCCGTCGCGACCGTCGCGGCGTTCTTCGTCACCCAGCACCTGAAGGTGACGACCCCGCTGGTCACCGGTCGACCCGACGCCCCATCCCGCCGGTGATCAACCCGGTGTCGGGGGGGTCTGCCCGTACCCGGGGCCGCACGGCAAGCCGATCCCGACGAGCTTCCGCGCGCATGCAGATCTCGTTCTACCTGCTCAATCGCAACGACGACGTCGACGTCTACATCGTCAAGCCCGATGGCGAGATCGTCGACAGATCGCCAGCAACGTCCCCATGCGCGCCAAGCCGCCCAAACGCCGCTACTTCACCTGGAACGGGCGCCTCGCCGACGGGTCGATCGCCCCGGCGGGCACCTACTACGTCAAGGTGTCGCTGTTCCACGAAGCCCGCTCGCTCGTCATCTCCAACAGCACGGCCGCTCTGCCGGTGACCGTGGAGACGACCCGGCCCCATGTGCGGGTGACGGCGTGAGCCCCGCGACGATCACCTCGGGGACTCGACGCCGGTGACCATCCACTACGTCGGTACCGGCTCGCTACGCCCGCGCATCCTCATCTACCGCGTCGCGCCGGCCGGGCCCCGCGGCTGGTCAAGAGCTACAACGCCACCTCACGCTCCGGACGGAGCCTGTGGGACGGAACCATCGCCGGAGGGCGTCCGGCGCCGCGGGGCACGGTACGTCGTCGGTGTCCGCGTCACCGACCTGGCGTGCACCACCGCGACCTCTCCGGTTACGCCCGCCGCCGCGCCGCGCGCGGTGGTCACCGTCGGCTGACTGGGTGCCTCTCAGCTGCCGTGCGGGCACCTGCTGTTCCTCGGCGTCGAGGATCGTGCGCCGCGTCAGGTCCACGCGCACCTCCGGGGTGACCAGCGCCGATGGCGTGATCTCCCACCCTGGGTCGGTCGCGATGGCGCGACCGCTGCGGTAGGCGAGGAAGCACACCTTCTCGTGCTGGTCCACGAGCTTGACGCGAAAGGCGAGCTGATTGCCCGCGGATCTGATCGGCGCCAGGACCGGTGCCGACGTCCGGGTGCGGCTGGCCGTGGCGTCCGCCCCAGACCCGCAGGCTCCATCGGCTGTCGGCCCCGCTCGCGCGATAGCGGATGACCAGCTCGTTGGGGCTGAGGTGCCCCAGCAACATGGCGAAGCGCTGTGGGTTGAGCTCGCGCAGGACCTCGAGGTCGGGGTCCTCGTCGCGCACATAGGCGCCGTCGAGCGCGCCGCTCGCCTGGTCCACCGCGCGTGCGAGGTGACGAAGGGCGCGGTGACGCACCGGCGCGCCGGCCCACCACCGGGTCGTCCGCGTGGCGCAGGGAAGCAGGGCATAGAAGCACGCCGCGTTGTAATGAGCCTGCCATCCCGCGACGTGCCAGCGGCCCCGTAGGTAGCGCCCGTCGACGATCACTCGCCATCCGAACTGCCTGAGCTCTGACGGCACATGCGCGAGCGCGTCGGCGCACCGACGCACCAGCCCTGCATCCTCGTCGGCCGCCGCCGGCTGTCGTCGCTGCTCGCGGCGGGCCTTCTGCGCCATCTTGCTGATGCCCAGCGCCTTGCGCATCTGCCGTCGCTCCCGTCCGGAGGGCTCGAGCGGTGGCGGAAGCGTTTGCCGTGCACGATCGTCTGCAGCGGGCGCAGCTCATGGCGCACGCGGTGCGCCTCCTTGACCGCGGCCGACTCCAGCCGTTGCGTGACGGTCCGGCTGGCGGACCTGGGAGCCTGGAGGCGGCCGTTGCGAGCGTCGTGGGGGTCGATGTGTCGTGCCGTGGCTCGTTCGAACCGTCCCAGCGTCGACTCCAGCTGCATGCTCTCCTCGAGATCCTCCAGCGGCGTGCTGGCCAGGATGCTCATGAGGATGCTGGCGCGGAAACCCGCCTGGAAGATCTCGGGGCGGCGGATGCGCACGGCGATATAGGCGGCGAGCGCCTGCACCTGCAGGCCGAGCTTGGCCGCGGCGTCGGCGGTCTGGCTCGCCATCCGCTCCAGGCAGTTGGCGGCGCGCAGTTGCGTGAGCATGTTGTCGGGGTCCTGTGCGCTGGCCTCCAGGTAGCGCTCGTAGGCCTCCTCGTAGCCATGGCTGTCGGCCTGCTTCTCGAGCTCGATCCCGGCGCGATAGGTGGCGAGCGCCGCGCTGCTTTGCCAGCGCGCCCACGCCGGATAGATGTCAGGAGCCGCCTGCCCGATGCGGCGGTAGATGTCGGCACCTGCCTGGGCGATCGCCGCCTCGGCGTCCGCGCCCTGGGCTGTGCCCAGCTGCACGCCCGGACGCGGCCCGGCGCACGCGAGCTCGTAGGCCAGCTCCACCGCGGCGCCATCGTCGCTACCGCTCCTGACCAGCGTTCCGCTGATCTTGAACGCGGTGGTCGATGGGGGCCACGGCACGAGACCGATGAGCGAGCCCAGCCAGTTGGCCTGGGGGACCGGCGACTTGGAGATGGCGTCAGCGATGCTCGCGACGCTGGGAGAGCCGCCCGGCACGCCGCTTGCCGGCAGCAGCCCGCGCCGCCCCAGCTCCTGCTGCAGTGCCGCCTTGGCCGCCGCCGGGCCGAGGCCGGTGTCGTCGCAGGTGAGGTCGGCGATCTGAATCGTCCCCATGCGCGCGAACGCCGCGGCCCGCACCCAGCCCCACGCGACCAGGAAGACCACCACGCCGACCAGGATCCAGTCCAGCACGCCCAGGTCCGACACCCAGGCGACGGCGGCGGCAAGGGCGTTGTGCACCCAGATGTAGGCGCTCGTCCCCCGGAGCGCGTGGGCCGCGTGAAAGCCCGCGCTGACGTCGATCGCCATCACCGCCAGCACCACCAGCGCCAGCGCCGTGAACAGATACGGTCGCCACCCGATCACCCAAAACCCCCGCGGCCAAGGTACCGTCCTCGCCTCGCCGGTCAACGCACCCGGGAGGATCCGTACCGTTTGCGCGCCGTGACGTCGTATCTGAAGCGCCTGATCTCGTCGCTGGCGGCCTACCAGGTGGCCGACGTCGTCTCGAAGTTGATCGCGGTCCTGCTGCTGCCGGTCTATACGCGCTACATCCCACCGGCGGGCTACGGCGTGGTCGAGCTGCTCGCCAACGGGGTGATCCTGATCAGCATCCTCGTGCGCTTCGGGATGATCGAGTCGTTCCTGCGCTTCTACTTCACCGACGCATGACCCGGAGCGCCGCGACGCGCTGGTGCGCCGGGCGGTCGGCGTTCCTGCTGATCGCCACCACCGTCGCGTCCTCGATCCTGGCCGCCGCTCGCGGTCCCGCTCAGCAAGCGTCGTGCTCGGTTACGCGGATCCCACCACCTTCCGGATCGCCGTGCTGGGGCTGTGGTCGTTCACCAACCTCGAGTTCGCCTACGCGCTGCTGCGCGTCGACGAGCGCCTGCGCGTCTACGCGACCGCCTCGCTGACCAACGTGCTGCTGACCGTGGCCGGCGTCGCTGGTGCTGGTGGTCGGGCTCGGCGAGGGCGCGCGCGGGCTGCTGCTGGCCAACTACGGCGCCTCGACCGTGGTCCTGGTCGGCGCTGTGGTGGACGCTGCGCGCCCGGCTGCGCCCACGGCCGGCGCGCGTCGACCGCGATGTCGGTGCTGCTGCGCTTCGGGCTGCCGACGGTCCCGGCCGAGGCATCGGTGTACGCGCTGCAGCATCGTCGACCGCTACTACATCTTACCACCACCGCAGCCCGGCGCTGGCCGGGCTCTACTCGATCGCGATCAAGCTCGCCGGCGCGGTCGCCTTCATCGTGCGCGCGTTCCAGTACGCGTGGCCGCCGCTGGCCTACTCGGTCACCGATGACGCGCGAGGCGGCGCGGCTGTACGGGCTGGTGACCACCTACTACCTGCTGCGTCAGCGGCTGGGTGGTCGCCGGGCTGGCCCTGCTGGGCCGCTGGATCCTGCGGCTGCTGGCGGCGCCGGCCTTCTTCGACGCCTACAAGGCGCTGCCGTGGGTGGCGCTGGGCTGGGCCCTGTACGGGCTGTGGGTGGTCTTCCTGGTCGATCGCCGGGCGCGCCAAGGTCACCACGCGCAACTTCCCCGCCTCGCTCGCCGGGCTGGCCGCCAACGTGGTCCTGCTGCTGGCGCTGGTGCCGCCGCTGGGGCTCGCCGGCGCCGGGATCGCGCTGTGCGGCGCGTACGTGGTGATGCTGACGCGTCATGCACCTGCTGACCCGGCGCGCGTTCGCGGTCGCACTTCGAGTGGCGGCGCGCTGGCCCAGCTGGTGTTGGTCGTGGGCGGCCTGGCCGTCGCCGGCGATCTGGCGCTGCCCACCTCACGGCGCGGTCGGCCTGCTGTCCCGAGCGCGCTCGTGGCTGGCGGCGATTCCGGCCGGCGCTGCTGGCCACCGGGTTCGCCCACGGCGCCGAGCTGCGCCAGGCCCGGGCGCTGCTGGTTCGTGCGGCCGCGCCGCTGCGTACCCACCGCCCGCCGCGGAGCGCAGCCGTGACCCGGCCCGGCGGTCAGCGTGGTGATGCCGTTCGCCGGATCCCGCGCCGAGGCCGGCGCGGCGCTGGCCGCGCGCTGCGTGCGCTCGGCACCGGGCCCGACGACGAGCTGATCCTCGCCGACAACTCCGGCGTGGTCGGCGTCGGCGGCAGGAGCGCGTGACGGTGGTGCCCGCCGCCGGGGAGCAGTCGCCGTCGCACGCCCGCAACGCCGGCGCCGAGCGCGCCCGCCGGCGAGTGGATCCTGTTCCTCGACGCCGACTGCCGTGCGCCCCGCCGACCTGATCGACCGCGTACTTCGCGACCCGTCGCCGACGACGTGGGCGCGCTGGCCGGCGCGGTCGTCCGGCCGCCGGGCGCGGGCGTCGGCCTTCGCCGCCCGCTACGGCGCGGCGCAAGAACTTCCTCGGACCAGCGGCGCCATCTGGCTCACCCCTATCATGCCGCGCGCGGCGGCCGCCAACCTGCTGGTGCGCCGCGGGCCTTCGAGGCGGTCGGCGGCTTCTACGAGGGCGTGCGCGCCGCCGAGGACACCGACTTCAGCTGGCGCCTGCAGCGCGCCGGGCTGGCGGCTGGAGGGCCGGCCGCGAGGCCGCGCGTCGAGCACCGCTACCGCACCACCGTGCGCGCGCTGCGCCGCCAGTGGCGCGGCTACGCCGCCGGCCGCGCATGGCTGGGCCGGCGCTACGACGGCTTCGAGCCCGAGCCCGCGCTGCGCGCGCGCCGGCGCGCCGGGTGCTGCGCCGCGGTGGCGACGGGCCGCGTGCGCGCAGCGGCCCGCGCCGGCGCTCCGGCCGGCCGCCGGCTCCCGCCGCCGCGCTGGAGCGCGGCGCGCTTCCTGGCGCTCGACGCCGCTGCTCGGCGTCGAGGAGCTGGCCGGCTTCGCGCTGTCCAACCGCCCCGCCGCCGTCGACGGCCCGCGCGCCGGCCCGCGTGGTGCTGGTCGCCGACCGCTTCCCCGCGCGCGGCGATCCGCTGGCCGACTTCGCCCTGCACGCCTGGCCGGCGCTCGGGTCGAGGCGGCGGCGCGGCCGGAGGCGCTGGAGCAGGCAGGCGGCCCGCGGAGCTGATCGTCGACTACCGCGAGGACGACGGCGCCGCCGCCCGCGTCCTGGCCACGGTGCGCGCTGTTGGCGCGCCATCCCGCTGCGCAGCGCCCGTGACGCTGGTCGGCGCGCGCGGTCCGGCGACGCCCGCGGCTGACGGCGCTGCGCCCGCGGTCGGCGCCTGGCCGCGCGACACGCGACGCGCGGGTCCATCCGCTCGGCGGCGAGCGACGCCGCGCGCGGTGGCCGCGCGGCTGGCCGCGCCTGGCCGGGACGACCGCTGCAGGACCGGCTGATGCGCGTCCAGGTCGTCGACCCGTCGGCGTACACGCCGCCCTATGACCACGCGCTGTGCGCCGCGCTGGCCCGCGCCGGGCGCCGAGGTGGAGCTGGTCACCAGCCGCTTTGCCTACGGCGACGGCGCCCGCGCCCGACGGCTACGCGCGTGCGCGAGCTGTTCTACCGCCACGCCGTCGGGCGCGCCGGGCTCGCGGCGCGCCGGGCCGCCAAGCTGGCCGTCGCACGTCCCCGACATGCTGCGCTACCGGCGGCTGCGCCGCCGCCGCCGACGTCGTCCACTTCCAGTGGCTGACGCTGCCCGTGGCTCGACGCGCGACCTGCTGCCCGAGCCGGCCGCTGGTGCTGACCGCCCACGACCTGCTCCCGCGCGAGCCGCGTCCCGGCCAGGCCGCGGGCCCAGCGGCGGCTGCTACGACCGGGTCGATGCGGTGATCGTGCACTCCGATACGGCCGCGGCAGCTGCGTCGACGCGGCTCGGCGTCGCCGCCGGCAAGGTCCACGTGATCCACCACGGCGCGTTCGAGCACGTCGGCGCCGCGGCGCCGGCGGCGAGCTGCCGCGCGCGAGCTGGCCGGCGGTCGGGCGGGCCGGTGGTGCTGTTCTTCGGCCTGCTGCGGCCCTACAAGGGCATCGAGCACGCTGCTGCGCGCGTGGCGCGGGCGTCGACCGGGCGCCGAGCTGTGGATCGTCGGGCGCCCGATGATGGAGCTCGCGCCGCTGCGGGCGCTGGCGCCGACGTCGCGTGCGGTTCGTCGCCCGGTTCGTCGCCGACGGCGAGGTGCCGGCGCTGTTTCGCCGCGCCGACGTGGTCGTGCTGCCCGTACGCGCGGACCGAGCGCTTTGACCAGTCCGGCGTGCTGGCCACCGCGCTGGCGTTCGGCAAGGCCGGTCGTGCTCACCGACATCGGCGGCTTCTCCGAGGTGGCGGCGACCGGGCGCGGCGCGGCTCGTGGCCGGCCGGCGACCCGGCGGCGCTGGGCGACGGCGCTGCACGGGCTGATCGACGACCCCGCGAGCGCGAGCGCGGCTGGGCGCGGCGGCGCTGGCGGCGGCGCGCGGGCCCTACTCCTGGGACGCGGCGGCGCGGCGCAGACGCTGGCGCTGTACGAGCGGGTCACGCGGTCGTGATCGCGGCTCGGCGTGACCGGCGCCGGCGCTCGGCGCTCGCGGCGGGCGACCTCGGCGCGCACCACCGGCGCGACCTCGGTCCCGAACAGCTCGATCGAGCGCAGCACGTCCGCGTGGGCGACGGCGCCGACGCTCATCTGGCCGACGTAGCGGGTGTTGCCGAACAGCTCGTGCTCGAACAGGATCTTCTCGGCCACCTGCTCGGGCGAGCCGGCCGCCAGCGCGCCGCGCGGCGAGCGCAGCGCCTCGTACTCGGGCCGGCCCGACGGCGGCCAGCCGCGCTCGCGGCCGATCCGGTTCATCATCGCCAGGTACGGGCGGGCGAACGCGGAGTCGGCCTGGCCTGCGAGGTCTCGCCGACGAACGCGTGGGTGTTGATCGCCAGCGGCAGCGCGCCGGCGTCGTGGCCGGCCTGCCGCGGCCGCCTGGCGGTACAGCGTCGACCAGCGGCGCGAAGCGCTCCGGCTGGCCGCCGATGATCGCCAGCGTCAGCGGCAGGCCCGAGCGCGCCGGCGCGCACCACCGACTGCGGCGTGCCGCCGACCGCCACCCACACCGGCAGCGGGTCCTGGATCGGGCGCGGGTAGATGCCGGCGTCGTGAGCGGCGCGCCGCAGGCGCCCCGACCAGGTCACGCGCTCGGAGTCGCGGATCGCCAGCAGCAGCTCGAGCTTCTCGGCGTACAGCTCGTCGTAGTCGTCGAGGTCGTAGCCGAACAGCGGGAACGACTCGATGAACGAGCCGCGGCCGGCCATGATCTCGGCACGTCCGCCGGAGATCAGGTCGAGCTCGGCGAACTGCTGGAAGACCCGCACCGGATCGTCGGAGCTGAGCACGGTGACCGCGCTGGACAGCCGGATGCGCTCGGTCCGCGCGGCGATCGCCGCCAGCGCGACCGCCGGGCGAGGAGATCAGGAAGTCGGGGCGGTGGTGCTCGCCGATGGCGAACACGTCGAGGCCCGACCTGCTCGGCGAGCTCGGCCTCCTCGATGCAGGTCGCGCATCCGCTGCTGCGGGCTGACGCCCGAGCTGAGGTCGGCGAAGGTGGCGAGTCCGAGTTCCATGTGCTGACCGAGGATAGCAAGGTAGTTGCGGGGACAACTAATACGTCTCGTCCGCAAGTTTGCGACGCTCTCAACTTTGGCTCGGAGCGGTCGACCCTTAGGACATGGGAACTGCCGAACTCGGGCTCGCCCCTGGCCTGATCGCGCCGTGGCACGCGGCCTCCGTCCGCCACCACCGACGAGGGCGTCCTGACGGCGATGCGCATCCTCATCGTCGACGACCAGGCGTTCAACATCGCCGTGATCAGCGGGCTGCTGCGCGAGGCCGGCTACCAGGACATCGTCACCACGCGCGACCCGCGCAGCGTGCCGGAGGTATGCGCCACCGAGCGGCCCGATCTCGTGCTGCTGGACTTCCACATGCCCGGCATGACCGGCCTGGACGTTCTGGGCTCGATCGCGCGCCTCATCCACGGCGCCGAGAGCCTGCCTGTCCTCATCGTCACCTCCGACCCCACCGCCCAGCGTCGCTACGACTGCCTGGCCGCGGGCGCCCGCGACTTCCTGACCAAGCCGATCGACCAGATCGAGCTCCTGCTCCGGGTCCGGACCCACCTGCTCACCCGCCACCTCCAGCGCCGCCGCCGAGCGCCGCGCCGACGAGCTCGACGAGGCCGTCCGCGGGCGCACGGTCGAGCTCGAGGAGGCGCGCCTGGAGAGCCTCACCATCCTCGCCGCCGTCTCGGAGTACCACGACGACGACACCCACCAGCACACGCAGCGCGTCGGCGCCACCGCGGCCCGCCTGGCCCAGAGGCTCGGGCTTGCCGCAAGTCCTTCGTCGCCGAGATCCGCCGCGCCGCGCCGCTGCATGACCTCGGCAAGGTCGCCATCCCCCAGCAGATCCTGCTCAAGCCCGGGCCTCTCACCGACGAGGAGCGCGCCGCGATGATGCGCCACGTCCACTTCGGCGCCCAGATGCTCGCCACCGCCCGCTCCCCGGTGCTCCGCCTCGCCGCCGAGATCGCCGTCACTCATCACGAGCGCTGGGACGGCAACGGGTATCTGGCCGGGCTGGCCGGAGAGGACATCCCGTTGTCCGGCCGCATCACCGCGGTGGCCGACGTCTTTGACGCCCTGACCCACGAGCGCCCCTACAAGGCGGCCTGGGAGCGCGATCGCGCCCTGGAGGAGATCGCCTCGCAGGCCGGGCGCCAGTTCGACCCGGCCGTCGTCGCGGGGCTGCTCGAGCTCGACTTCGACGCCCTGGACGAGGGCGCTGCCAGCGTGCACGGGTAGGCCGCGCTTGGATTGCGGTGTGCGGCTGCGGTTGCCTTGCGGCGTCGCTCGGGGCACGGCGAACGTCAACTGCGGCTATCGAATGCAGGACGGGCGGCCGCGGCGAGCCACGGATCGGGGTCGTGGGATAAAACCATGCTGTGAGCGTGGTTATCTCCCAAAACCCCCTGCAAGGCGTGCCGAAACGCCCAGCCCCACCTTCGTAAGCTCGCCGCTCCAGCGCGCTCTGGCGCTCTGCCACATCGCGACCCACAACCGGACCCCCGACCACGCTACGGTCACCTGTCGCGCCCCCGCGTCCGCTACTGATCCCTGATCCCCACAGGAGACCGAATCCCATGATCCTCATCGCCTACGACGGCTCAGACGACGCCAAGGCTGCCATCGAGCGCGTCGCCGAGCTCGTGTCCGGTCAGCCGGCCGTCGTCGTGACGGTCTGGGAGCCCTACGCGCAGCTCCTCACCCGGTATCCCGCCGCGGGCGCGGTGATGGCGGGCGACGACGCCGGCCAGATCGACGACGCCAGCCGCGACGACGCCGAGCAGACGGCCGAGGAGGGCGCGGCACTGGCGCGCGCCCACGGCATCGACGCCACCGGCCACGGGGTCACCCGGCGAGCTCTCGATCACCGAGACATTGCTCGACGAGGCCGACCGTGCCAACGCGAGCGCGATCGTCGTCGGATCCCGCGGGTCTCGGCGGGCTCGGCTCGGTGCTGCTGGGCAGCGTGTCGCACGCGCTCCTCCAGCACGCCGACCGGCCGGTGGTGATCGTCCCCTCGCCCAAGGTGGCCAAGGAGCGCAACGAGAAGCGCCGGGGGCCCGACCACGCGGCGGCGTGACGCTCGGCCGGCGCTCGGCCCTAGCTGATGCCGCGCGCCCGGCGCCGGCGCTTCGGCGCTCCACGCGCAGCCCGACGTTGAGAACGACGTCGAGCACCAGGACGAAGAGCCGCGGCCACGAGGCCCCGAACCCGTCGTGGCGCTGGCCGAAGAAGAGGATCAGCAGCCCAGCACCCGACGAAGGTGCCGATGCGCCGTCGCGAAGCTGATGATGCCGCTCAGCCACGGCGTGCCGACGTAGTCGAGGAACGCGCTCTCGTCATACGCCGTCGGCTCGTTGGCGTGGTGTGCGCCATCGAGCGACATTCCCCGGTACCCGCGACGGGGTGGAGCAGGCACTGAAGAGATTTTGCCCAATGCGCCGGCCCGCCAAACGGCGGCTGCGCACGCCGACTGCGCTGGTGCGGCACAATCCCGCGGCCGTGACGCTGCTCAAGACCGCGTTCTGGGCCTCCGCGGGCCTCTCGTCTACACCCACGCCGGCTACCCGGCGGCGCTGGCCGTGCTCGACCGCGTCCGGGGCCCGCGCGGGGCGACGAGTCACGGCGGCGCGGCGCGCCCGCCCGCCGGCTCCGACGCCGCGCTCCCCGGTGTCTCGGTCATCGTCGCCGCCTACGCCGAGCAGGCGGTGATCGCCGAGCGGGTCGCCAACCTGCGGGCGCTCGACTACCCGGCGGACCAGCTCGAGATCATCGTCGCCTGCGACGGCTCGCCCGACGACACCGCGCAGCGCGCCCGCGACGCCGGCGCCGACGCTGGTGCTCGAGCTCCCGCGCGGCGGCAAGGTCCGCGCCCAGGACGCGGCGCGTGCGCCGCGCGCGCCACGAGATCACCGCCTTCTCGGACGCCAACGTGACGCTGGGCGCCCGACGCGCTGCGCCGCCTCGTCGCGCCGTTCGCCGATCCGCAGGTCGGGCTACGTGTGCGGCGCAGGTGCGCTTCGTCAACGAGCGCGGCACCAACCAGGAGGGCCTGTACTGGCGCTATGAGATGGCGGTGCGGGCGCTGGAGTCCCGCCTGGCCTCGGTCACCGGCGGTAACGGCGCCATCTACGCCACCCGGCGCGCACTCCTACATCGTCGTCGACCCGATCATGGGCCACGACCTGTCGTTCCCGTTCAACATGGTCAAGCGCGGCTGGCGGGCGGTGTACGCGCCCGGCGCCGCGGGCCAGCGAGAAGATGGTGCCCTCGATCGAGGGCGAGTTCCGCCGCAAGCGGCGGATGATGAGCCACGGCTGGCCGATCATGGTCCGCGGCGGGATGCTCTCGCCGCGCGGCTACGACCCCGGCTACGCCGCTGATGCTCGTCTCGCACCGGGTGCTGCGCTACGTCTCCCCGTTCCTGCACCTCGCGGCCCTGGCGGCGGCCGTGGCGCTCATCGGGCAGGGCTGGGTCTACGCGGCGGCGGCCGTGCTCCAGGCCGGCGCTGCTCGCCGGCCGCGCTGGCGCGCCGGCGTCGTGCCGCTGCGCCCGCTGCTCGTGGCGCGCTACTACGTGCTGACCACCGCGTCGCTGGCCGCCGGGCTGTGGGACTGGCTGGCCCACGGCACCCACGCCGGCTGGGAGGCCGCGGAGGGCACGCGATGACCGCTGACTCAAGCGCGCCCTCGACATCGCTCATCGCCCTGCCGCTGGTGCGTCCTCACCGCGCCCGCTGGTGGCGCTGCTGGCGCTCGCCGTCCGGCTCGAGTCCCGCGGGCGACCCGATCTACCGCCAGACGCGCGTCGGCCAGGACGGCCGGCTGTTCGAGATCTACAAGCTGCGCACGATGGTCGACGGCGCCGAGTTCACCGGCGCGGGCCTGGCCATCGCCGCGGGCGACGCGCGCATCACCCGGCTGGGCGCGCTGCTGCGCCGCTACTCGCTCGACGAGCTGCCCAAGCTCTGGAACGTGCTGCGCGGCGAGATGTCGATCGTCGGGCCGCGGCCGACGCTCAAGGGCCAGGTGGACGCAGTACACCGAGCGCCAGCGCGGCCGGCTGGCGGTCAAGCCCGGGATCACCGGCTGGGCGCAGATCAACGGCCGCGCCTCGCTGCCGTGGCCCGAGCGGATCGAGCTCGACCTCTGGTACGTCGAGCACCGCTCGCTGGCGCTCGACCTGCAGATCCTGTCGCGGACGCTCGGCCTGGTCGCGCGCGGCAGCGGCATCTACAAGGGAGCCGACGGGCGGATGGCAGCCACCCCCGCAGACGTAGCCGTCCTGCTCACCGGGCGTGGGCAAGCGCTACACGCTCGTGTCGGTGTTCGCCCAGCACGCGCTGACGATCGCCGCCGACCCCAACCCGCTGGCGCCGGCCCAGTACGCCGCCCATCACCGCCGCTCGGTGCCGCGCTTCGACGACCCGGCGTACGTCCCGGCGCTCCAGGA
The DNA here is from genome assembly GCA_963726855.1 of uncultured Acidimicrobiaceae bacterium. Lineage (GTDB taxonomy): Bacteria > Actinomycetota > Acidimicrobiia > Acidimicrobiales > RAAP-2 > Bog-473. The sequence continues at coordinate 191,106 of CAVSEB010000025.1, read as the reverse complement.
GCTGTGCGCGGAGTTCGGCGTGGGCGCGGTGGTGCCGCTCACCGACCTGGACCTCGAGATCCTCGGCCACGCCCGCCAGGACGGCCGGCTGCCCGCGCTTCGTCCCCGACGGCGAGATCGCCCGGGCCACCTTCGACAAGTACGAGACCCACCTGCTGCTGCAGCGCCTCGGGCTGCCCGTCGCCGCCCACGGTCCTCCCCGGCGAGGCCGTCGACAGCTACCCGGTGATGGTCAAGCCCCGCTGGGGCTCGGGCGCGCGCTCCATCCACCTGCGCCCAGGACGAGCGCGAGGCCGAGTTCCTGGCCGAGTACATCCGCGAGCCGGCGATGGTCCAGCGGGCGATGCGGGGGCCGGAGTTCTCGATGGACTGCCTGTCGGACCTCGACGGCCGTTGCCTGAACGTGATCCCGCGCACGATGATCGAGTCGCGCGGCGGCGAGTCGATCAAGGGCACGGTGATCGCCGACGAGGAGCTCGATGGACCTCGGGCGCCGCGTCGTCGAGGCGCTGGGCTGCCGGGGGCCGTGCACCGTGCAGGCGTTCCGCGACGAGGAGATCGGCCTGGGCATCACCGACGTCAACACCCGCTTCGGCGGCGCCTGCCCCGCCCACCTCTACGCCGCGCTGCCCGGCCGCACCTATCCCGGAGCTGATCGTGCGCATGGCGCGCGGCGAGCGGATCGAGCCTCACGTCGGCGAGTTCCGCGACGGCGTCACCTTCACGCGCTACTACTGGCAGCTCGAGCTCGACACCGAGCTGCGGCCCACCGGGCGCGACCTCGTCGTCCCGCCGGCCGCCGCCCGTCCCCGCGCCGGCGCCGCGCCAGCCGACTCTTAGCCAACGCTCTAACCGTCACCGGTACGCTTAGCGCCGTGGCTATAACAGTCACCCAGCTGACGGCGTTCCTGGCGGTCGTGCGCGGCGGCTCGGTGACGGCCGCCGCCGACGAGCTGGTGGTCACCCAGCCGTCGGTGTCCTCGGCGATCTCGGCGCTGGGGCGCGAGGTGGGCTGCGAGCTGTTCGAGCGCGCCGGCCGCGGCATCCGCCTGACCGAGGCGGGCACCGCCTTCGCGCCCTACGCCGCCGATGTGATCGGCCTGCTCGAGCGAGGTCGCCGCGCAGCGCGCGAGGCGGCCGCGGCGAGCGGGCGGCGGCTGCGCATCGCCGCCGTCACCACGGCGGCCGAGTCCTTCGTCCCCCAGATGATGCGCGACGTTCGCCGATGCCCACCCCGACGTCGAGCTCACCCTGGACGTCGGCAACCGCGCGCACGTGATCGAGTCGGTGCTGCGCCACAGCGCCGACGTCGCCATCTCCGGCACGCCGCCGGGCGACGAGCGGCTGGTCGCCGAGCCGCTGAGCGAGAACCGGATCGTCTGCATCACCTCGCCCGAGGATCCCGGCGACGCTGGGCAAGCCCCACGCGGCCGCCGAGCTGGCCGGACGCGCCGTGGCTGCTGCGCGAGCCCGGGTCCGGCACGCGGGCACTCAACGAGCAGTTCCTGGCCGACCGGGGCCTGGCGCCGCGCGTGCTCGAGCTGGGATCCAACGGCGCCATCAAGCAGGCCGCGCGCGCCGGGCTGGGCATCTCGCTGGTGTCGCGCGCCGCGGTCGAGGTCGAGCTGGCCGGCGGCCAGCTGGGCGAGATCCCGCTGCGCGACGCGCCGCGCAGCCGGCCCTGGTACGTGCTGCGCTCGTCGGTGGGCCCGTCGCGGCCGGTGGTGCAGGAGCTCCTCGCGCACCTGCGCTCGAGCTACGTCGGCGGGCGAGCGGCGCGGGCGCGGCGCTGATCCGGCGTCGGCGCGGGCGCCGTTGGCCCCCAGCGCCACCGCCGCTCGCGCGGTCACGAGCTGGTAGAGGACGAGCAGCTGGGTGACCGCCAGCGGCTCTGAGCGGTGCAGCTCGGTCCCGACGGTGAACTCGCCCAGCCGGTCGGTGCGCAGGTGGCTGGCGAAGTGCAGGCGGTCCCAGATCGCCTCCTCGAACGCGGCGCTGCGCGCCGGGTCGATCGTGCCCGGGATCCACAGCTGCGTCTCGGAGCCGCGCTGGGCCATGCGGATCGCGCTGTCGCCCTGTCGGTCGCAGCGCGGGCAGGTCGGGGTGGGCCAGCCCGGGGCGCATGGCGAGCTTGGCGTCGAGGTGCTCGGGGTCCCCGCGGTCACCGGGCATGAACGAGATGACGATGTCCGCGTAGCGGCGCTGGGGGCGGATGAACGTCTCGGCGTCGGCCTCGCGCCGGTCGAGCTCGGCCAGCACCTCGTCGGTCGTGTAGCCGCGGCGGCTGCAGTCGCGCTGCACCTTCCAGCGGCGGCGCAGGTCCTCGGGCGGATCCAGGAAGATCCGCACGTCGTAGGTGTCGCGCATCGCCGGGGTGTGGAAGCCCAGCATCCCCTCGACGATCGTGAACTGGGCCGGGCGTGACGTGCTCGGCGGGGGCCAGCGCTCCGTCGCGGTGGCGGTAGACCGGCTTGAGGATCGGCTCGCCGGCCCGGAGGTGGACGAGATGCTGCTCCAGGATGTCGAGGTGGTTGGCGTCCGGGTGCAGCGGCGTCACCCCCAGCTCGGCGCGCCGGGTCCGCGTGTAGCGGTGGTAGTGGTCGCCGTCGATGTGGGTGACCTGTTCCTCGCCGAGGATCCGCACCAGGCCGCGCGTGAGCGTCGTCTTGCCGGTGGCGGAGTCGCCGCAGATTCCGAGGAGGATCGGCCGTGGCATCGGTGGGACGGGAGCGTAGGGAGCGCGTCGCCCCGCCACAACTGCAAATGCGGCGGAAACGTATAGCCCAGGCTCTATGACTCACAGGTAAATCAGTCTTTGACGTCTATGCGGCCGCGCGCCTACGCTGCCCCGCATGCTCACCACTGCTGACACCAACAAGGACCGCTGGGCCTCGGGCGTCACCCCCTACGCCGAGATGGGGTACTTCGATTCCGACTACGAGCCCAAGGACACCGACATCCTGTGCGCGTTCCGCATCACGCCGCAGCCCGGTGTCGATGCGGTGGAGGCGGCAGCGGCGGTGGCGGGCGAGTCCTCCACCGCGACCTGGACCGTGGTGTGGACCGATCGCCTCACGGCGCACGAGCACTACCAGGCCAAGGCGTATGACGTGAGCGCGGTGCCCGGTCGCGAGGGCGAGTACATCGCCAAGATCGCCTATGACATCGATCTGTTCGAGGAGGGGTCGATCGCGAACCTGACCTCTTCGATCATCGGCAACGTGTTCGGGTTCAAGGCGCTGGCGGCGCTGCGCCTCGAGGACATGCGGATCCCGTCCCACTACGTCAAGACCTTCCAGGGGCCGCCGCACGGGATCGTGATGGAGCGCGAGTACCTGGACAAGTTCGGGCGCCCGCTGCTGGGGGCCACGGTCAAGCCGAAGCTGGGGCTGAGCGCCAAGAACTACGGGCGCGTGGTCTATGAGGCCCTGCGCGGCGGCCTGGACTTCACCAAGGACGACGAGAACATCAACTCCCAGCCGTTCATGCGCTGGCGCGATCGCTTCCTCTACTGCATCGAGGGCGTCAATCGGGCGATGGCGGCCAGCGCCGAGGTCAAGGGCCACTACATGAACGTCACCGCGGCAACGATGGAGGAGATGTACGAGCGCGCCGAGTTCGCCAAGGAGCTGGGCAGCGTGATCATCATGATGGACCTCACCGTCGGCTACACCGCGATGCAGTCGATGTCCAAGTGGGCGCGGCGCAACGGGATGATCCTGCACCTGCACCGCGCCGGCCACGGGACCTACACGCGCCAGAAGAGCCACGGCGTGTCGTTCCGGGTGATCGCCAAGTGGTGTCGCCTGCTCGGCGTCGATCACGTCCATGCCGGCACCGTGGTCGGCAAGCTGGAGGGCGACCCGGCGATGATCGCGGGCTACTACGACACCCTGCGCCTGGACCACGTCCCGGAGAACCCGGAGCATGGGATCTACTTCGATCAGGACTGGGCGTCGCTGCCGGCGGTCATGCCCGTCGCCTCCGGCGGCATCCACGCCGGCCAGATGCACCAGCTGCTGCGCTACCTGGGCGAGGACGTCGTGCTGCAGTTCGGCGGCGGGACCATCGGCCACCCGATGGGCATCGCCGCCGGCGCGACCGCCAACCGCGTCGCCGTCGAGGCGATCATCCAGGCGCGCAACGAGGGCCGCGACTACTTCACAGAGGGGCCCGACATCCTCGAGCACGCCGCCCGCGGCTGCCCCGAGCTCGACGCCGCGCTGCAGGTGTGGAAGGACGTCACCTTCGACTTCCAATCCACCGACACGCCCGACTACGTCGTCACGCCCACCCTCGCCTGAAAGGGGTCAGCCATGCGCGTCACCCAGGGAGCCTTCTCGTTCCTGCCCGACTTCACCGACGAGCAGATCGCCGCGCAGATCCGCTACGCGCTGGACAAGGGGTGGTCGATGAGCGTGGAGTACACCGACGACGCCCACCCGCGCAACTCCTACTGGGAGATGTGGGGACAGCCGTACTTCGATCTGAGCCCGAGGACTACGAGGTGGTGCTGCGCGAGGTGCGCGCGTGCCGCGAGGCCCACCCCGACCACTACGTCAAGCTCATCGCCTATGACGCCAGGCGCGGGCGCCAGACGACCGCGCTGAGCTTCATCGTCAACCGGCCGGCGATCGAGCACGGCGTTCGCGAGCCGAGCGCGCCGACATCCACGACCGCGTCGTCCGCTACCGGCTGGCGCCCACGCCGATGAGCGTCGCTGCAGGCGGCGCCGGCCGGCGTCGGAGGCCGGCGCGTGGCCCGCGACGTCGAGATCGACATCGGACATCGAGCCCGTGCTGGCCCAGCTCGACCGCGAGCTGGTGGCGCTGGCCCCGGTCAAGAGCCGCCTGCGGGAGATCGCCGCGCTGCTCGTCGTCGACGAGCTGCGCCGCCAGGCCGGCCTCACGCTCCGCCCGGCCCACGCTGCACATGTGCTTCACCGGCAACCCGGGCACGGGCAAGACGACGGTGGCGATGCGCACCGCCGAGATCCTTCACCGGCTGGGCTACATCAAGCGCAACCACGTCGTCGCGGTCACGCGCGACGACCTGGTGGGCCAGTACGTCGGCCACACCGCGCCCAAGACCAAGGAGGTGCTCAAGCGCGCCTACGGCGGCGTCCTGTTCATCGACGAGGCCTACTACCTGCTACCGCCCCGAGAACGAGCGCGACTACGGGGTCGAGGCGATCGAGATCCTGCTGCAGGTGATGGAGAATGAACGCGAGCGGCTGGTGGTGATCCTGGCCGGATACCGTGACCGGATGGACGAGTTCTTCGCGCTGAACCCGGGCATGGCCTCGCGCGTCGCCCACCACATCGACTTCCCCGACTACGGGACCGACGAGCTGCTGGCGATCGGCCGGCTGATGCTCTAGAGGCCTCCTACGAGCTCTCGCCCGGCGCCGAGGCCGCGCTGCGGGCGCGAGCTGGCGCGGCGGCGCCGCCCGCCCGCGCTTCGCCCACGCGCGCAGCGTGCGCAACGCGGTGGAGCGGGCCCGCCTGCGCCACGCCAACCGGATCTACGAGGCGATGCGCGACGGGATCGCCGCCACCCCGCGTGAGCTCATGCGCATCGAGGCCCAGGACATCGCGTGATGCCGCGCCCGGTCATCCTCGGGGTCGTCGGCGACTCGGCGAGCGGGCAAGACGACGATCAGCCGCGGCCTGGTCCGCGTGCTGGGCGAGGACAACGTCGCCCACATCTGCACCGACGACTACCACCGCTATGACCGCGCGCAGCGGGCCGAGCTGGGCATCACGCCCCTGCACCCCGACTGCAACCACATGGACATCATCGCCCAGCACCTGGCGCACCTGCGCCGCGGCGAGCCGATCCTCAAGCCGGTCTACCGCCACCAGGACGGCACCTTCGGCCCGGCGGTCCATGTGCGCCCGGAGCGCTTCACGATCATCGAGGGCCTGCTGGGCTACTCACCGGCCGGCGATGCGCGAGGTCTATGACGTCCGCGTGTTCCTGGCGCCGCCCGAGCAGCTGCGCCGCCGCTGGAAGGTCGCGCGCGACTGCTCGCGCCGCGGCTACACCACCGACCAGGTGCTCGCCGAGCTCGACCGCCGCGAGCCGGACTCCGAGGCCTTCATCCGCCCCCAGCGCCACCACGCCGACATGCTCGTCTCCTTCCTGCCGCCCGCCGACGGCGACGACGACCACCTCGACGCCGAGCTCACCCTGCGCGACGGGCTGCCCCATCCCGATCTGGCGCCGTTCATCGACGGACGCCCGGACGGGCTGACGCTGACCGAGCGCGACGGCGAGCGCGTGCTGCGGATCCCCGGGACGGATCGAGCCCAGCCAGGCGGCCGCGATCGAGGAGGCGATCTGGGCCCGGATGCACTTCGCCACCCATCTGCGGGCGCGGCGGCTGGGTGAGTTCACGGTCGCCACCGACCTGCGCCGCTCCGAGGCGCTGGCCCTGGTCCAGCTGCTCGTCCTCTACCACCTGGTCACCGCGCGGGCCACGGTGGCGCTCGGGCGGCGAGCGCGCCCGCGCGGCGCCGTCGCCGTCGGGTAGCGGCGCCGCCCTCTGGGCTAAGCCTTCGCTTAGGTCAGCTTGCGCACGACCGCCCGCGGCGGGCAACCTACAGGGCATGAGAGGGCGGCTGGATAGGCTTTTGGTGTGATCGATTCCGCTGTCGTAGCTGCCACCCAGGACACGGCGATCGCGTGGCTGGCCGAGGAGCGGCGCGTCGTGCAGGCGCTGCTGGTCGAGGTGGAGGGCTCCGCCCCGCTGCCCGTCGGGCGCGATGATGGTCATCGACGACCAGGGCAACATCGAGGGCTCGATCACCGGAGGCTGCGTCGAGGGCGCGGTCGTCACCGAGGCCGAGGAGATGCTGGCCGCCGGAGGCCGCCCGCCCCGGCCAAGCTGCTCCGCTACGGCATCTCCGATGAGCTGGCCGGGACCGTCGGGCTCATGTGCGGCGGGATCGTGCACATCCTCGTCTACGAGCTCGACCGGCGAGGCCGCCGAGGTCGAGCGCGCGGTGCTCGAGGCCCACGCCGACGGCCGCCCCGCCGCCGTGGCCACGCTCATCGATGGCGACAGCGCCGGCTCGCGGCTCGCGGTCATCGACAACACCCTGATCGGCTCCCTGCGCGACACCGACCTGCTGGACCGCAACGTCGCCCGCGAGGCCCAGGGCCTGCTGGAGGAGGGCAAGACGACGCTGCGCCGGTTCGGCGCCGACGGCGCCACGCTGGGCGACGACGTGCGCGTGCACATCCGCTCCTACGCGCTGCCGCCGCAGATGTGGATCATCGGCGCCATCGACTTCTCCGCGGCGCTGGCCCCGTTCGCCTCCCAGATCGGCTACGAGGTCACGATCTGCGACGCCCGCGACCGCTTCGCCCGGTCGCGCCGGTTCTCCTCGGTGGCCAGCGTCAAGGTCGGCTGGCCGCAGGACGTCATGGCCGAGGTCGAGCTCGGGCCCCGCGACGCGGTGCTGGTCTTCACCCACGACCCCAAGTTCGACGAGCCGGCGCTGATCGCCGCCCTGCAGACCAACGCCGGCTACATCGGCGCGCTCGGCTCCCGTCAGACGACCGCCGACCGCGACGAGCGCCTGCGCGCGCGCCGGCGTCAGCGAGGCCGACCTGGCGCGCATCCACGCCCCCTGCGGGCTGGACATCGGCAGCCGCACCGCCGAGGAGACGGCGGTGTCGGTCCTGGCCGAGATCATCGCCGTTCGGGCAGAGCGGGCGGGGTCGCCGCTGCGCCAGACCAGCGGGCCGATTCACGGGCGCGATCGCGCCGAGGCCTGAGCAGCACCGCGCCTGACGACGCGGCCAGCAGGGCCGTGGCGGCGATGACGATCCAGCCGTGCTGGAACGCGCTGACCTGCTCCGCCCCGGTGATGCGGGGTACCGATGACGGCGACGAGCACGGCCACGCCGATGGCCAGGCCCACCTGGCGCAGCATGTTGACCACGGCCGAGCCGGTGGCGAACGAGTGCGGCGGCAGCGACGAGGCGCCGGTGGACATGAAGGTCGGCAGCGTCAGCCCCACGCCGATGCCCGGTCATGAGCATGCCGGGCAGCATCTCGCCCACGTAGTCGGGATCAGCCCCGCTCGCAGCGTCCACCACGTGGCCCCGGCGGCGTAGATCGTCGCGCCGGCGGCGATCACCCGGCCCGGCCCGAAGCGGGCGATGAGCCGGCCGGCGACCAGGAAGGCGAACAGCGGGACCATCAGCGGCCCCGGGGCGACGCCCAGGCCGGTCTGCAGCGCCGACCAGCCCCACACGTCCTGGCCCCACAGCACGATCGACAGCAGCATCGCGCCGAACGCGATCGAGAACACGATCGCGACCACCGAGGAGCCGGTGAACGCCCGGATCCGGAACAGCGACGCGTCGATCAGCGGGTTGCGCGCTCGGGCGCAGTGCAGAGCGAACAGCCGCGAGCGCGGCGACGGCCGCGGCCAGCGTGACGATCGTCTGCGCTGAGCCCCAGCCCCAGTCGTTGCCCTTGACCAGCCCGAGCGTCAGCAGGCCGACGCCCGCGGTGACGAGCACGCGCGCCGAGCGCGTCGGGCCGGGGGACGGGGTGGCCGGCGACCTGGGGCAGCCGGCGCCACCCGATGGCGATCGCGGCGAGGCCGATGGGGACGTTGACGTAGAAGACCCAGCGCCAGCTCGCGGCGACGAGCAGGCCGCCCACGACCGGGCCGAGCGCGGCGGCGAGGCCGCCGATCGCCGTCCACGCCCGCACCGCGCCCTGGCGGCGCTCGGGCGCGGTGGTGGCCAGGACCAGGCTCAGCGAGGTCGGCGTCAGCAGCGCGGCGCCGGCGGCCTGGATGATCGCGGAAGGCGACGAGCATGGTGAGGCTGGAGGCGGCGCCGCACGCCGCCGAGGCGACGGTGAACATGGCGACGCCGAGCAGGAAGCCGTTCTCGCGCCGGTGGCTCTCCGAGAGGCGGCCGAAGAGCACCAGCAGCGACGGCGTAGACGATCGCGTAGGCGTTGAGCACCCAGGAGAGATCGCCCAGGTTGGGCTCGTGCAGGTCCCGCGCGATGTCGGGCAGGGCGACGTTGACGATGAACAGGTCGAGGCTGGCCAGGACGACCCCGGCGCACACGATCACCATCACCAGCTTCGGCGACGCGTCCGCGCGCCGGGTGGGAGTCTGACTTAGGAAGCTCATAGTCAGGCACCCTACCACACTGGCTTAGGACTTTGTAAGTCAGCTATACTCTTGCCTGCATGACCGAGACGACCATCCAGATGACGGGCACGCTTGAGCCCGCGCGACGGCTGGACCGCCGACCGCTGCCCGATGGCCCACGCGCTCGACGTCGTGCGCACGCGATCCGCGTTCCTCGTCCTGCGCGAGGCCTTCTACGGCGCCACGCGCTTCGAGGAGTTCGCCGAGCGGACCGGGTCTGTCTGAGCCGGTCACCGCCGCGCGGCTGCGCGAGCTGACCGACGCGGGCCTGCTCGCGCGCGAGCCCTACCAGGAGCCCGGCCAGCGCACCCGGCACCTCTACCGGCTCACCGAGAAGGGCGTCCGATCTGCTGCCGGCGCTCGTGGCCCTGATGCAGTGGGGCGACAAGTGGGTCCTGCCCGGCGGCGCGCGGGTGGAGATCCGCCACGCAGGGCTGTGGCTCGGCGGTGCAGGCCGAGCTGCGGTGCGAGCACGGGCACGAGGTGGGGCGCGACGAGTTGGAGCTGGCCCGGCGCTGATTCGGGGTTGCGGTTGGGGGTCCCGTGTTGGCGTGGGTCCTGCGGGCGGGCGTGAACGGCATGGCTATGGGAGCGGGTTGGGCCTGGAGCGGTCGCGGCGACCTGGGTAACGCGACAAACCTGCGCGCCACATCGGGTTCGGCTGTTTTCGCGCGAACCTGTGGGCACAGCTGCGGTATCTGTCAAACCGCACGCGGCGCGTTGCACGGTTTGCGCGCGTCTTGCCAGGTCGGGGAGCTGCACCGGGACAGCCGGGCAACCGCTCACCCATCCCTTCCACCAGCAAATTGCGTGTGACGGTGGCGCTTCGGGGCGACTGCGGACTCCGTCGCCGCGAGATCAGCGGCGGGTCCAGCCACGCGGCGGTCCAGAGGGTCTGGGCCCTCGGATAGAGTCGCGCCGCTTTGCGCCGCCGCGACCTCGCCAGCCTCGCCCTCGCGCTGATCGCGGCGCTCGCAGCCACGCGCCCCCGCCGGCGCCCACGCCGACGGCTGGGCCGGGCGCCGGGACCGTCCAGGCCACCGGCGGCCCGTTCCTCACCGACCGCTGGGCCGCGACCTCCAGCTCCACGGGGCCAACCTCGTGGCCAAGTGCGGTGGGGGGTCGGTGGACATGCCGGTGGCCGGGCACGCCGTGCGTCGGGCCCGCCGCAGGGGCCGCGCCTGGCCTACGTGCTCTCGCCCGACGCCGACGACCCGGGCGACGGTTCACCGCCGCCGACGCCGCACACGCTGGCCGAACTGGGCTTCAACGTCGTGCGGCTGGGGATCATCTGGGAGGGCTTGGAGCCCGGGCCGGCCAACGCCCACATCAACGACCCCCACTACTGCGCGCCCACACCGGGCACCCCGTTCCCCAAGCTGGCGCGCGGCACCGACCCGTACAACGCCGGCCACCGTGCGGGCCACCTGGCCAGGACCGACCGCATCGTCGACGCTGCTGGCCCACGCGGGCCTGCGCGTGATCGTCGACATGCACTCCGACGCCTACGGCTCGGCCTTCTTCAACACCAAGGGGACGACCCCGTGGAACGGCGAGGGAGGATTTGGAGTGCCGATTGATGACACCGTGGGCGGCCTGACCACGACGCAGACGTTCTACGACAACGTGCACGTGCCGGTGGCCAACCGGGTGGGTGAGGAGAACGAGGGCTGGCGCATGATCACCACCCAGCTCAACCACGAGCGGGTCGGGCTGGCGGCATGGTCGGGGCTCTCCATCTCGCTCTACGAGGACGTCGTCCGCTGGGCGGCGACGCAGCAGACCGATGACGGGCACACGCTTATCGAACAGGGCTGGGTGCAGATGGACCTGGCCAAGTGCAAGGCCGAGCTCGATGCCATGTGGCTGCTCAACTGGCGCATGGCCGTGCACGTGTCCGAGGGCGAGTTGACGGCGGCCGAGTCGTCGTCGATCAAGGTCTTCGGCACCGAGCGCACGCTCGACGTCTTCCGCCTGCTGGCCGGGATCATCGGGGCGGCGGGCTATCTGACGCCGGGCTCGCCGGGTGCGTTGTTGCGTGGGCGGATCGAGTCGTCGCAACGCCAGTCCCAGATCAACACGTTCGGGGGCGGGGTCAACGAGGTGCAGCGCGAGATCGTGGCCACGGCGGGGTTGGGCATGACGAGGGGGTCACGGTGAGCGCGGCGGCGGGCGGAGCTGGTGGTCGTGGCCGTGGTCGTGCGCATGGCCACGGGCGTCTCGAGGAGCTGGCCGAGCTGCCGGACCACTCCGCTGCGCTGGCGAAGCTGGTCGGGCAGGTGTCGGGCAAGCCGAACCTGTCGTGGGACGCCGTGAACGTGCCGATGATCCGGCACTGGGTCGAGGCCATGGGCGACGAGAACCCGGTGTACCTGTCGGACGAGGCGGCGCAGGCGGCCGGGTACGACGAGCTGATCGCGCCGCCGTCGATGCTCCAGGCCTGGATCATGCGCGGGCTCAAGGTTTCCAACGACATCGAGGCGGCCCGGGCGGCCGGCTCTTCGCAGGGCGAGGGCCCGAGCGAGCGCATGATGGCGCTGCTCGACGACGAGGGGCTCACCTCGGTGGTGGCCACCAATTGCGACCAGACCTACACCCGCCCCCTGGTGGTGGGGGACCGCGTGCTGGTGCAGTCGGTGATCGAGGCGATCAGCGATCCCAAGCGGACGGGACTGGGCACCGGGCGCTTCATCACGACGCGGTTGAGTTTCGTCGCCGTACCCGAGACGTCGGTGCCTGCGGGCGACTCCGACGCGCTGAGCGATGCTGCGGTGCAGGCGCTCTACGACGCCGGTGAGCCGGTGGCGACCATGCACTTCCGGATCCTCAAGTTCCTGCCTCCGGTCAAGCAGGCGGCCCGGCCGCCGCGGCCGCACCCGGCGCTGACCCAGGACAACGCGTTCTGGTTCGAGGGGGCGCAGGCGCACCGGCTGCTCATCCAGCACTGCCTGTCGTGCGGGACACTGCGTCACCCGCCGCTGCCAGCGTGCGCGGTCTGCGGCTCGTTCGAGTGGGACGTGGTCGAGTCGTCGGGGAAGGGCACGCTGTACTCCTACGTGGTGGTGCACTACCCGCAGGTGCCTTCGTTCGAGTATCCGCTGCCCATCGGGCTGGTCGAGCTCGAAGAGGGGACGCGCGTGGTGGCCAACCTCGGCGGCCTCGAGCGCGACCACATCGAGATCGGAATGGCGCTGCAGGCGGAGTTCGTGGACTTCGACGAGGACCTGTCGTTGCCGGTGTTCGTTCCGGCGCTGCCGGCCGGGGGAGGGGCCTGATCGCCATGGACTTCGCATTGACCGATGAGCAGCGCGCCGTCTCGGAGGCGGCCGAGGGTGTGTTCTCCGGCGGCTTGGCCGACCCCGGGCGCATCGCCATGGTGGAGTGCACCGAGGAGCGATTCGACCGCGAGCTCTGGCGGGCGCTGGCGGCTGCGGACCTGCTCGGCCTGTCGGTGCCCGAGGTCCAGGGCGGCGGCGGCTTCGGGCTGATGGAGCTGTGCCTGCTGCTCGAGGCGCAGGGCAACGTCGTGGCCCCCGTCCCGCTGTGGCCGACGCTCGTCCTGGGGGCGCTGCCCGTGGCCCACTTCGGGTCCCCGGCGCAGAAGGCGGCCTGGTTGCCCGGTGTCGTGTCCGGTGACGTCGTGCTGACGGCGGCACTGAACGGCAGCGCGCTCAGCCCGACCTCGTCGCCGGCCGTACGGGCCCGGCGTGACGGTGACGATGGTGGATGGGTGCTCGAGGGCACCGAGCAGGCCGTGCCCCAGGCGCATGTGGCCGATTCCATTGTCGTGCCGGCCGTGACCGAGGAGGGAACGGTCGTCCTGACCCTGGTCGATCCGAAGGCGTCGGGGGTCACGCTCGAGCGGACCGTGACGACCAACCGCGAGATCCATCCGCATCTGCATCTCTCGGACGTGCGGGTCGGTGCGGGCGACGTGCTGGTCGGTCCCGATGGCGGTCGTTCTGCGCTCGACTTCGTCCTCGCCGCTTCGACCATTGCGCTGTGCGCGCTGCAGGTCGGGGTGTGCGAGTCGGCTTTGCGCCAGACCGCCGCTTACCTCAACGGCCGCAACCAGTTCGGCCGGCCGTTGGCCACCTTCCAGGGGACGATGCTGCGGGCGGCCGACGGGGCGATCGACATCGAGGCCATGCGGGTCACATGGCAGAACGCGGCCTGGCGCTTCGACACCGGACGTGACGCGGCGGATGCGGCGCGGGTGGCCAAGTGGCAGGCGGCGGAGCGCGGCCAGCGCACGGTGCACGCCACCCAGCACTTGCACGGCGGGATGGGCGCGGACATCACGTATCCCATCCACCGTTACTTCTTGTGGGGCAAGCAGATCGAGCTGGTGCTCGGCGGGCCGAGTCTGCAGTTGTCCAAGCTCGGGGCCTCCATTGCCGAGCGGGCACTGGCGGTGACGTCGTGACGGCGACTGTGGTGTCGGCCGGGCCGACCTACGAGGACGTGGCCGTGGGCGATGCGTTGCCCACGCTCGTGCTTCCGATCACCCGCACGCTCGTCGTCTCGGGTGCCATCGCCAGTCGTGACTACCAGGACGTCCACCACGACCAGGTCCTGGCCCAGTCCCGGGGTTCCAAGGACATCTTCATGAACATCCTGACCACCAACGGGCTGGTCGGTCGCTACGTCACGGACTGGTCAGGGCCGCGCAGCCGCTTGGCCGAGATCAAGATCCGGCTCGGCGCGCCCAACCACCCCGACGGCACGATGACCTTGACCGGATCGGTCACCGAGAAGGGTCCGCTCGGCGACGACGGCGCAACCGGTGCGGTCACCGTCTCCATCCGGGGCGCCAACGAGCTGGGCGATCACGTCACGGGCACCGTCGTGATCCTCTTGCCGCTCGGTTCGGCGCCCGAGGGCGGGGAAAAGGGCAGGGAAAAGGGCGGGAAAGAGGGCAAGGGGAAGACCAAGAAAAAGGTCAAGGAAAAGGGCAAGGAAAAGGGCAAGGGGAAGTCTTGATGGCGCACTCGTTCGCGGGACAGGTGGCCATCGCCGGCATCGGGGCGACCGAGTTCTCGAAGGCCTCGGGTCGCTCCGAGTTGCGGCTGGCCGCCGAGGCCGTCGACCTGGCGCTCAAGGATGCCGGCATCGCGCCCGCCGAGGTGCAGGGCATGGTGAGCTTCAGTTCGGACACCAACCCCGACATCGACATCGCCCGCAGCCTCGGCATCGGCGACCTCACGTTCTTCAGCCGCATTCATTACGGGGGCGGCGCGGCGTGCGCCACCATTCAGCAGGCGGCGCTGGCGGTCTCGTCGGGGGTGGCCGACGTCGTCGTCTGTTACCGCGCCTTCAACGAGCGATCGGGCAGCCGGTTCGGTGCCGGGGTGCAGGGGCGACCGCCGCTGCCCAACGCCGAGAACGCGCACATGGCGTCCTACCTCCCGGTCGGCCTGCTGACCCCCGCGTCGTGGGTGGCCATGGCGGCCCAGCGTTACCTGCACCTGACCGGCGCGACCAGCGAGGACCTGGGCCGGGTGGCCGTGGCCGACCGCAAGCACGCGGCGACCAACCCCAATGCGTGGTTCTACGAGCAGCCGATCACGCTCGAGGAGCATCAAGCCAGCCGCTGGATCGTGGAGCCCCTGCACCTGCTCGACTGCTGCCAGGAGACCGACGGTGGCCAGGCGCTCGTCGTCACCTCGCTGGAGCGGGCGCGCGACCTGCGGGCGGCGCCGGCCGTGGTGCGGGCGGCCGCCCAAGGCTCGGGTGCGGGTCAGGACATGATGACCAGCTACTACCGCGACGACCTGCTCGGCCTGCCCGAGATGTCCGTCGTGGCGCGTCAGCTCTGGGAGACCTCGGGCCTCGGCCCGGCCGACATGCAGGCCGCCATCCTCTACGACCACTTCACGCCGTACGTGCTCTACCAACTCGAGGAGCTGGGCTTCTGCGCCAAGGGCGAGGCGAAGGACTTCGTGCGCGACGGCCGCATCGAGCTGGGCGGCGCGCTGCCCATCAACACCCACGGCGGCCAGCTGGGCGAGGCCTACCTGCACGGGATGAACGGGATCGCCGAGGGTGTGCGCCTGGTGCGTGGAACCTCGGCCAACCAGGTGCCCGACGTGGAGCACGTCGTGGTGACGGCCGGCACCGGCGTGCCGACCAGCGGGCTGGTCCTGGGCATCGATCGCTGAGGCGCCGCCTCAGGTCGACGGCGTGGTGGTGCTGGTGCTTGCGCTCGGGCCGCAGCCCGTCACGATGCCGGTGACCCCGCTGGCGACGACCTTGACCGGGCCGTAGCCCGGCGCGTACCAGACAGTGCTGACCACTGTCTTCGCCACGATGGGTTCGATTTCCCGGTCGAGGTCGCGGCGGGCACTGGCCAGCGCGTTGGTGATGTCGAGTGCGTGCAGCGTCGAACGGACGGCCAACACGTTGTGATACGTCCCCGCCGTTGTCCGGAGCTGTGCCACCTTGGTGCCCGCCTGCTTCAGGACGAGCGCCATCGAGAGCGCCGTGGCGTGCGCGGTCAGGATGGATTTGACCTGGGCCAGGTCACTGTCGGCCAGCGGTGCCGAGATACGTTCTCGGGAGAGGCCCGATCCCCCCGACAACAGCGTGTGCACGGCCGGAAAGACCGTGTTCCCCTCGACCCGGTAGGCCTGCCCACCCAGCTGCCCGGCGCTGGGAGCGGAGATCAGCTGCCCGCCCTTGGTGATGACGTAGTGGAGGGCGGCGTTGGTCGGGACGGTGGTGCCGTTGACGTCCGTCGAGCTGCCCTCGTCGATGGTCACCGCTTCACCCTGTGTGGTCTTGGTGACCGCGGTCACGGTCAAGGTCTCGGTCCCCGTGGCCCCGGTGGTCAGCTCCTCCCGGCACGTCCAGCCCACTTTCAACGGGTAGAAGTACGTGGTCCAGGTGGGTCCGGCCGCGACCGGCCTGGGCGAGGCCCCGGCAGTCGGCGTGGCACCCGAGCCCCCGGCCAGCGCGCTGCCGAAGGCCAGCGCGCCGGTGACCAGGGCGGCCACGAGACGCGCGGGACGATGGTTCACCTGCTCAGATTGGCCGATCTCCCACGGCCGCTTCCAGTTTGGCCGCATCTTCTGCGTTGAGGATCCGGTAGGGACCGCCCTTTTCGGGTTGCCAAAGGACGGCGTCGGCGCAGTTCCACCGCTCGGCGCGCAGTCCACGCTTGAGCACCTTGTTGGTGGCCGTGATCGGGAGCGCCGCGCTCATGCGCACGAAGCGGGGCGCCCACTTCGTGCCCAGATCACCCTGGGCGGCCAAGAACGCCGGGAGCTCGTCGCCGTCGAGGCCGTCGAGCCCCGGTCGCAGCTGCACGGCCACCATGACCTGATCTCCCACGATCAGATCGGGTACCGCGTAGACGGCGGCCAAGGCGACGTCGGGATGGCGTTGCATGATCCGTTCGATCGGCGCCGAGGCAAAGTTCTCGCCGTCCACCCGCAACCAGTCGTGGTCACGGCCGGCGAAGTAGAAGAACCCGTTCTCGTCCCGGTAGGCCAGGTCGCCCGTCCAGTACCAGCCCTCGCGCAGCCGGGTGCGCTGCGCCTCGTCGTTGCGCCAGTAGCCCTCGAAGCCGGCGCCGCCGCCCTTGGACACGAGCTCGCCGATGGCTTCCTCCGCGTTGAGCAGCCGCCCGTGCTCGTCGAAGCGGGCCGGCGGGCACTCCTCGCCGCTCGAGGGGTCGAGGACGACGGTCCCCTCGGGGCCGACACCCAGCGCGCCCGGGGGCGTGTCGGGCGTGCGCACCACGGTGGCGCCGCCCTCGGTCGAGCCGTACGAGTCGGTGACCGCCACGCCGAAGCGCTCGGCAAAGCGGCCCACGTCGTCGACCGAGCCCTCGTTGCCAAAGGCGCGCACGAGTGGATTGTCCGCATCGTCGGGTTGTTCCGGGGTGGCCAAGATGTAGGAGAGCGGCTTGCCCACGTAGTTGAAGTAGGTGGCGCCGGCCGCCCGGACATCGGGCAGGAAGCCCGAGGCGGAGAAGCGGCCTGTCGAGGGCAGGGCGAAGGTCGAGCCGGCCATCAGCGCCGGCGCCCAGCCTGCCATCAAGGCGTTGGAGTGGAAGAGGGGCATCGACAGGTAACACACGTCCTCGGGCGCCAGCGCGTACATCTGGGCCACGATGCTGCCGATCCGGGCCAGGCGTCCCTGGCTGCACAGGCAGGCCTTCGGTGCGCCCGAAGTGCCGGAGGTGAAGAGGAGGTAGCCCAGGGAGTCGGGCGTCACGGTGCGCTCCACCACTTCGGCGGCCACGGTGCCGGCGAACGGGGCCAGCGCGGTCGTGCGCGTGCTCGGTGTCGAGCACCAACACGCGGTCGTTGTCGGGGGCCACGGTGCCGAGCGCCGGTGCGAGACGGGCCCCCGCCACGAGTGGGAAGTGCGCCGACTCGGTCACCAGGAGCTGGCACTCGGTGTGCGTGAGGTCGCGGGCCAGCTCGTCGCCCCGATGGGTCGGGTTGGCCCCGACGACCACGGCGCCCACCGCCGCGGCCGCTTCGAGCCAGAAGACGAATTCGGGAACGTTGTCGAGCAACACGGCCACGTGAAAGGGGCCGTCCACCCGCTGCGCCCGGAGCCAGGCCGCCCGCTGCGCCGCCCTCGCCACCACCTCGGCATGGGTCAGGCGCAGTTCGCCCGCGACAAGGCCGAGATGGTCGTCGTCGGCCCGAGCCAGGACGGCCCGGGCGATCGTCACGGGCGGCGGAGGGTTTTCGCCCGCATCGCGGGTTTCGTCCGGCGGCGTCTCAGCTGAGGTCACTGCATCTCCAAACGTCTCTGACCTGCGGTGGAAGGCCCATTATTGAAACACGTTGCACTTTAGACCCTCCCGTGTTACCGTCGCCGAGGAGCGTCGGCGGGAACGGACCGCGGCCACCCTACGAGAGGACGAACCGTTGGAATTCGGGATCTTCAATGCCGCGTGCCTCCTGCCCAAGTACCGCGCCGCACACGGCGACGCCGCCGAGCACGATCGCATCATGGACGAGGTGGCCTTCATCGTGGCGGCCGACCAGGCCGGCTTCAAGTACACCTGGGCGTCCGAGCACCACTTCCTGACGGACTACTCGCACCTCTCGGCATCGGAGTCCTTCCTCGCCTTCTGCGCGGCCAAGACCAACTACATCCACATCGGCTCGGGCATCTTCAACATCACCCCGCCGGTGAACCACCCGGCCCGCATCGCCGAGCGTGTGGCCATGCTCGACCACCTCTCGGAGGGCCGTTTCGAGTTCGGCACCGGCCGCGGCTCGTCCACGACCGAGCAGAAGGGCTTCGGCATCCCCGAACCCGACATCACCCGCGAAATGGTGGCCGAGACGCTGCCCCAGATCGTGCGCATGTGGAAGGACGAGGAGTACAGCTACGACGGCAAGTTCTTTTCCATGCCGCCACGCAACGTGTTGCCCAAGCCGTATTCCAAGCCCCACCCGGCCATCTGGATGGCGGCCGGCAGCCCGTCGACCTTCGACCTGGCGGCCGAGCTCGGCGTGGGCGTCCTGTGCTTCGGTTTCTCCACGCCCGACCAGCTGACGCCGCTGGTGGCCCGGTATAAGGAGAAGATCGGGGATTGCACCAACCCCGTCGGCGGCTTCGTGAACAACAACGTCATGATCACCACGCAGATGATCTGCATGGAGGACGGCAAGAAGGCCCGCCAGACCTTCCTCGACTCCGAGTCGAACTATCACTTGAGCCTGGTGTTCAGGTATCTCGACACCTTCCCGAAGCCTCCGGGCGTGCCCGTGTGGCCCGAGATCGTTCCCGCCATGGACCCCGAGACGCTCGACGCCGCCATTGCCATGGGTGCCATCGCCATCGGCGACCCCGACGAGGTGGTGAAGTCGATCGAGAACTACACGACGACCGGCGCCGACCAGGTCGCCTTCGGCATGCTTTCGACCTCGATGCCGATCGAGGCGTGCCAGGAGGCCGTCGAGACCTTCGGCAAGCACGTCCTGCCGCAATTCGACAAGGACCGTGTGCACAGCACGACGAAGCAGCGTCTGGCGGCCGGAGGCAAGTAAGCGTCGGGCGTGCTCGTGCCGGTGGCGCTCACGGGCGTGGCGCCGTCTACAACCTGAAGTCGCCCGCCTCGAGACGGCGATCGATCTCTTCGGCCACTTCGTCCGGTCGGTGCCGGCCCGAGTCCACTCGGTGTCGTTCCTCGACGCCGTGGTTCTCGAACTGCGTCCAGAGGTCGTCGACCACTGAAGCGTCGGCGAGCGCACCCGCGTGCACTGGTTCGGCTCTACGTCCCTGGATCCGTTGTTGGACGACGTCGATCGGGGCGCGCAACACCGCGTAGTCGAGGGTGATGCCCCGGGGAGCGCAGACCGCCTCGAAGAGGTCGAGCATGAACGGATAGAGGATGCCCTCGGCCACCGTGAAGTAGCCGCCGCGGACGAACTCGGCCGAGGCCGCCGCTGCGGCGCTGAGCACGGTGCGGTTCTGCTCGTGCGCCTCGTGCTTCCAGGGCTCGACGGCGCCCCGGCGCACCTTGGCGAAGAACCAGTCCAGGTCCAGGCACGCCGAGGGCTCGTGGCGCTCGGCCACCAGCGGCGCCACCGTGGTCTTGCCGCACCCCGGCGAGCCCGTCAACAAGAGGAGCCGAGCGGAAGCGGGTCCCATGCCTGCATCATCGCGTCCGGAGCACCCGCCGGTACGATTGGTTTTGGAGGCGGCTCGGGGACGCCGAGTGGCTAAGCCCGAGAGAAGACGGAGACCGCGATGTCTGAAACCGTCGACGCATTGGTCCTCGACCTGCTCGAGTGGATCGGTCCCGCTCCGCGTCCCTACGACGAGGTGCTCGATGCGTGGCGGACCTCCTGTCCGAGGCTCCCCGTCTGGGAAGAGGCCAATGAGCGCGGCTTCCTGGTCCGCCAGCGCCAGCCCGACGCGGGCGGAGTTCTGATCGCGGTCTCCGCCGCAGGCCGCGCTCACCTGCAGGCAGCGCGGAGGCCGCAGCCCGCCTGAGCGCAGCTCGGCGGAGCGCGCTCGGGTGGGCGCGAGGACGAAACGGGAGCTCCATGAGTGGGGTGCAGAAATGACCACCGTGGCCGGGACTTCCGCGGCAGTCACCTGAGCTCACGCTGGGTCTCCCCATTGCAATGCCGGTTGAAAGGTAGCTACAGTTCGGGGAACTCCCATTGGTGAGGGGTAGGCAACGTGCTAGCGGTCACTTTCGCAGACCTGTGGTTCCGGGCCAGGCAGTTCCTCATCGCCGTGGTCGGGGTAGCGCTCGTTCTCGGGCTGGCGCTCGCCTTGAGCGGGTTGGCCGACGGGTTCTACTCCGAGGTGGCCGACACGGTTGGCCACGTCGGGGCCACGTCGTGGGTGATGTCCGAATCGGCCCACGGCCGGCTGACGGCGTTCGCGGCATTCCCGGCCACGGACCAGCGCGTCGTGGGTGATGAGCCAGGCGTACGACGCGCCTCCGCGCTGCTCTTTGCCCCGTCGACGGTGGCGCTCGTGTCCGGTTCGACCCAGCCGCTTTCGGTCAATCTCTTCGGCGTCCAACGAAACGGTTTGGGCGACCCCAAAGTGGCGTCGGGCCACCCACTGGCCGGTCCAAACCAGGTGGTGGTCGACTCCTCGGTCGGTCCGATCGGCCGTGTGCTCACGATCGGCGGTCACCGCTTCGATGTGGTGGGAACGGTCGACAACCGCACCATGACCGGTGGGACTCCCCTCGTGTACATGACGCTGCCCGCCGCGCAACAGGCGGTGACCGGGGGAAAGCCTCTTATCACCGCCATCGCCACCGCCGGGACTCCGGCGCGGGTGCCTGCGGGTCTCGTGGTCCTCTCCCCGTCGACGGTCGTCACGTCCACCGTGTCGCAATTGAAGAGCGCTGTGGCATCCATCGACAACACCCGATGGCTGATGTGGCTCGTGGCAGCCGCAATCGTGGCCTCGATGCTCTACGTCGCGGCACTCGAGCGTAAACGCGACTTCGCGGTGCTCAAGGCGCTCGGATCATCCTCGCGTGCGCTCTTCCTGAGTCTCCTCCTCGAGGCGGTGGTGGTGACGCTGTTCGCCGCCATCCTGGCGGAGGTCTTGGCCACTCTCCTGACCCCGGTCTTCCAGCAACCGCTGGACATCACGACCGAGGCGCGCCTGGTTCTCCCCGTCGTTGCGGTGGTTGTGGGCGTCGTGGCCAGCGTCACCGCCCTGCGCCGGGTGACCGGCGCCGATCCGGCGGCGGCCTTCGGATGAGCGACCACCTCGTCGTCGACGATCTCACTGTGGCCTTCGATTCGGGGGGCTATGTGATCAAGCCGCTTGACGGGCTCAGATTCACGGCCAGCGACGGTGAGCTGGTCGTGTTGCTCGGGCCATCGGGCTGCGGCAAAACGACCCTGTTGTCGTGCCTCGCAGGCCTGCTCACCCCGACCTCGGGGCGGGTCGGCTTGGGCTCCACCGTGGTCACCGAGCTGCGCGGGCCTGCCCTCGCGGACTACCGACGGCACACCGTCGGAGTTGTCTTCCAGGCCTTCAACCTGATCCCAAGCCTGAGCGCCAGGGGCAACGTGCTCGTGCCGATGCGCCTGGCGGGTGTCCCACGCGCCAAGGCGAAGGCGCGGGCAGCCGAGTTGCTCGAACTCGTCGGGCTCGGCGAGCGTGTGAACCATCGCCCGGCCCAACTCTCCGGGGGTCAGCAGCAGCGGGTGGCGATCGCCCGTGCGCTGGTGCACGAACCGCAGCTGATCTTGGCCGATGAACCAACGGCCCACCTCGACCACATCCAGGTCGAGGGAATCCTGCGCCTGCTGCGCGAGCTGGCGAGCCCTGGCCGGATCGTCGTGGTCGCGACGCACGACGACCGGGTCAGCCAGCTAGCGGACAGGGTGATCGAGCTGGCGCCGAACTTCTCCGACGCCGACAAGCCGCCGGAGGAAGTCGTCCTGGCCACAGGAGAGGTGCTGTTCCGCCAGGGCGAGCGCGGCGAGCTCATCTACCACGTGGAATCGGGCCTTATGGAGGTCTACCGCGAGAAGGCCGACGGCACCAATGAAGTGCTGGCCCGGGTCGAGCCGGGCAACTATGTCGGGGAACTCGGCCCGATTTTGAACCTGCCCCGCAGCGCGTCCGTGCGGGCGTTGGAAGACTCCGTCGTCGTGGGCTACACCGTCCGGGCTTTCCGACTGGACAATCCTCACCAGGCGGTGAGGCAAGCTTCCATGCGCTGAGTCAACCCGGTCGGTCCTCCTCATTTGAGGTGAGCTGTCGCGCTCTCAAGCCGGCGAAATCGGCTGTCAGACGGAGTGCGAGGACGAATGCCGGCACGGGACAGGAGTGACTCATCGGGATACGACTTCACTGACCTAACCTGATCCGATGCCGGTGGAAGCGTCAGAGAGCGCCGTCCTCCTCTTCACCGACATCGTCAATTCCACCCGACTGATGACCGGGATGCCGCCTGAGGTGGCGGAGGAAATCCGGCGCGGGCACTTCGCCGCCCTGCGAGAGGCGGTCTTGGAGCACGGGGGCGAGGAGGTCAAGAATCTCGGGGACGGGATGATGGTCGTCTTTCCGTCGGCCGCCAGAGCCATCTCGTGTGCCGTCGCCATGCAGCAGGGCAACGAGTACGCCAATCGCAGCACGTCACACCCGATCGGATTGCGCGTCGGGATAAGCGGTGGGGAAATCGTCCGGGAGGAAGGCGACTGCTTCGGCGATCCCGTCGTCGAAGCGTCGCGGCTCTGTGCCAGGTGCGAGGGCGGTCAGATCCTGTCCGCCGAGATCGTCCGCATCATGGCCGGGAGACGGTGCCGACACGAGTGCCACCCATTGGGGCCCCTCGAGCTCAAGGGTCTCCCCGAGCCGGTGCCGACACTCGAGGTGCAGTGGGAACCTCTCGGAGAGGGCACCAGCGGTCAGACGCCCCTGCCTCGAACACTCGAGCTCCAGTCGACGGTGCGGATCGTCGAGCGTGACGTCGAGCTGGCCCAGCTCGCTGAAGTGCTCAATCGGACCACAGAGGAGAAGGGCCGCCACCTGGTCTTGATCTCCGGAGAGGCGGGTCAGGGCAAGACCACCTTGGCCGCCGTCGCTGCGCACGCGGGCTGGGAAGCGGGTGCCTGTGTGCTCTTCGGGCACGGCGAGGAAGATCTCGGCGCGCCGTATCAGCTCTTCGCAGAGGCCCTGAACGATCACGCCCGCCACGCGGACGAACAGGCGTTCTTGCGCCTCGTGCGTCCGTACGCCTCGGAGCTCGTCCATTTGATCCCGGACCTGGCCGAACGCCTCCCTGACCTGGCGCCCTCGAAGGCAGCAGAGTCGGACAGCGAGCGCTACATGCTCTTCGCGGCGGTGGTGTCCTTCCTCCACACCCTGGGCGAGCGCCAACCG
This sequence comes from uncultured Acidimicrobiaceae bacterium, assembly GCA_963726855.1. Taxonomy (GTDB): domain Bacteria; phylum Actinomycetota; class Acidimicrobiia; order Acidimicrobiales; family RAAP-2; genus Bog-473. Next base: position 167,571 of record CAVSEB010000025.1, on the reverse strand, counting down.
GTGATCCTGGTACTGGACGACTTGCAATGGGCCGACAAAGGAAGCCTGCAAATGCTCCGGCACGTCGCCGTCTCGGAGCACGCGGCACGCCTACTCATTGTGGGGACGTACCGAGACACCGAGCTCCATGACTCGGGCCCGCTGGTCGAGCTGTTTGGAGCGCTGCGGCGGCTCAATGTCGAGATGTCTCGAATCGAGTTGTCGGGACTCGACGATGACGGGGTGACGATGCTCATGGAGGGCTTCGCCGGCCACGTGCTCGACGCCACGGCCCGTCAGCTGGCCGGGGCTGTGAGCCGCGAAACCGACGGCAACCCCTTCTTCGTCGTCGAGGTCCTGCGGCACCTCGCGGAGACCGGCCTGATCTATCAGGACGCAGAGGGCAGGTGGTCCACCAGGTCGGACCTGGACCTCACGTCCCTTCCGGACAGCATCCGCGACGTCATCCGTGGCCGCGTGGCGCGTCTCAGCCGGGACGCCCAAAGTGTGGTGTCGCTGGCGGCGGTGATCGGGCTCGAGTTCGACCTGGACTTGTTGGAGGAAGCGAGCGACATTCCCGAGGACACAGTCCTCGACGCGCTCGACGCCGCCAAGGCCGTCGCGTTGGTCCGAGAGCATCCCGACGGCGGGGGTCGATACACGTTCTCGCACCCGCTGATCCAGCGCTTGGTCTACGAGGAGCTTGGATCGGCCCGACAGGCGCGATACCACCGGGTCGTGGGCGAAGCCCTCGAGACGATCGGTGCGGCCCGCCCCGGGTACCGGGTGAGCGAGTTGGCCCGTCACTGGGTGAACGCCACCAAGACCGTGGACCTCGTGAAGGCGATCGACTACTCCAAACAGGCGGCGGACGCTGCGTTGGCTGGGCTGGCTCCCGACGCCGCGCTCGCGAACTACACGCAGGCGCTCGACCTTCTCGACCGTTTGGATGAGCCCGACAAGAGTCTCGAGCTGGACCTCACCATCGGTTTGGGCACCGCGCAGCGCCAATGTGGTGATGCGCAATTCCGACAGACCCTGGTGGGAGCGGCACGGATGGCGGAGGCGCTCGGAGACACGGACCGCCTGGTGGCCGCGGCGCTCGCCAATACTCGAGGTACCTTCAGCACCGCGGGAGAGCTCGATGGCGAAAAGGTCGCGATCCTCGACTCCGCCGCCAAGCAGCTTCCCGAGCGCCACCGCGACCGCGCTCTCCTCCTCGCCCTGCAGTGCTCCGAGCTCACCGTCGGGAGCCCACTTGCGCAGCGCCAACGCCTCGCCGAAGAGGCGCTGGCCATCGCCGAGGCCAACCAGGAGGACGCGGTGACCGCCTGGGTGCTCAACCACGTCCAGGTTCCGTTGGCGGTGCCGTCGCTTCTGGCGACCTCGGTGGAGCGGACCACCAGATCACTCGAACTTGCCCGTCGCGTCGGCGACCCGGCACTTCTGCGCGCCTCGGCCAGTTGTCGCCGCTATAGCGCCGGCTGCGAGGGCGATATCGAAGAGATGGACCGTTGCTTCGCCATCACGCAACCACTCGTGGAGCGGCTCGACCAACCCTTCATGGTGTGGGTCGAGACGCTCCAACGTTCGACGAGGTCACTCATCGCTGGTGATATCGACGCCGCCGAGCGATTTGCCAACGACGCGTATCAGGTGGGGACGGAGAGTGGCCAGCCCGACGCCTTCATCATCTTCGGAGCGCAGATGTTGATGGTGAGCTGGTGGCGGGGCAACTTGGGCGACATGGTGCCCTTGATCGAGGGAGCCATTGCGAACAACCCGGGCTTGCCGTTCTTCAGCGGAGTTCTGGCCATGGCGCATGCCGAGGGTGATCGTTTCGGACCGGCACGTGAGATCCTCGCCCGTTTCGGGGAGGCCCGCTATCAGCTGCCAATGAACGTCGCCTGGCTCACCGGAATGGTGGCCTACGCCGAGGCGGCTTCTGCCATCGATGACGCGGAGAGCGCAGCGGCTCTGCTGGAACGGCTTTGCCCCTTCAGGGATCAGTGGCACTACTCGGACATCGCCGCAGCCGGCCCTCTTTCGCTGACACTTGGGAGCCTCACGACCGTTCTCGGCCGCTACGACGAGGCCGAGGACTACTTCACCCTCGCATGGGCGGCAAGCCGGGGCGCCCGAGCGTGGTTCTTCGCAGCCCGCGCGGCGTTGTCATGGGGTTCGATGCTCACGCGGCGCGGGAGCGAGGGCGATGCCGGATTGGCGCGAGAGATGCTGACGTGTGCGAAGGACCTGGCCGAGCAGCACGGGTACGCGAACGTTGCCCGACGGGCCGGAGCGTTGCTGGCCAACTGACCGCCTTGAGGCTGTTGATCGGTGCGGTCGCTCGTCGGGTCGGCCTTCGCCGGCGCCGGGCATGGAGCGGCTTCAACTGGCCGAGGCCAGTCCGACCATTGGCCGGTTCAGCACGATCCCACCTGTGGAGCCGTTGAATCGGGCGTCGCCGTAGTTGAAGATGCCGCCGTCCGAGGCGGCCAGCCAGTAGCCGAGCCCGTCAGGCGTGCTGGCGACGCCGACCACCGGCCGGTTGAGTGGTAAGGCGCCAGCCGATCCGTAGAACCCGGCGTCGCCGAAGTTGAAGATGCCGCCGTCGGACGCCACGAGCCAGTAGCCCAGCCCGTCGGGCGTCGCCGCCGTGCCGACGATCGGCCGGTTCAGCGGCCTCCCGCCCATCGAGCCGTGGAACGCGGCGTCACCGAAGGCGAAGATGCCGCCGTCCGAGGCTACGAGCCAGTAGCCCAACCCATCGTGGGTCGCCGCCATGCCGACGATCGGCCGGTTCAGAGGTCTCCCGCCCATCGATCCGTAGAAATGGGCGTCGCCGTAGGAGAAGATGCCGCCGTCCGAGGCCACCAGCCAGTACCCGCCCCCGTCCGGTGTGCTGGCCATGCCGACCACGGGCGCCACCAAACGTATCCCCCCGGTCGACCCGAAGAAGCCGGCGTCCCCGAAGGAGAAGATGCCGCCGTCCGACGCCACCAGCCAGTAGCCCTTCTCATCGGGCGTCGCCGCCATCGCGACGATGGGTCGGTTCAGCGGCTTGCCACCCATCGACCCGTAGTAGCCGGCGTTGCCGAAGGTGAAGATGCCGCCGTCCGACGCGACCTCCCAGTAGGAGGAGTTCGGGGGTGCGGGTGGTGGTGGCGTCGGTGGCCCTGGGATCCCCGCCGAGCCCGAGAAGGCCACCACCTGGTTGGTGCTCGGGGCGAGGAGGAGACCGTCACCCACTGACGGCGTGGGGAAGTGGTTGGCCTGCCCACCGACGGCGAGCGTCTCGACGGTGGCGCCGTTCGACGGCGCGATCCCCTTCAGCGAGTTGCCGTCGATCGACCAGACCAGACCACCGGCGATGATCGGCGGTCCAGGCGAACTGCTGGGATTGGTCCACAGCGGAGTGAGGGACGGCGGCGAGGTCGACGTCTGCAGCGCCTCCAGCCCGTTCTCGCACGGTATGTAGGCCACCGAACCCGCGACGGCGTCGCCGCCGTCGGCGTCCGCACTGCCGCACACGCTGGTCGTTGCGAGCTGGCCCCCGATTCCGCCCAGGCCGCTCTGGTTCAACAAGTAGGCAGTCTGCGACTTCCCGACCTGGACGGCGGTGCCGTTGGGCAGCAGGGCCGGAGCGGTCGATCCGAGGTCCCGGTCGTTCGAGTTGTCCGACGACCAGTCGCTGGGTGCGAAGAACTGCTCCCGGGTGAGACGGAGGACGAGAGCTCGAACACGGAGTCGCTCTGCGTCGTAGGGACTGGCGGAGGATCCGTTGCCGCTCGACGCCCAGATGTTCCCGCCCGAATCCACCTCGGGTGCGGCGCCTCCCATCCAGACGGCGCCCTGGGTCCCGTTCGGAGGGGAGTCAGTCGCGTTGTACACGCAGCAAAGGACCGCCAGACTCGGGAACGCCGACGACGTAGCCGTGGTAGGTCGAACAGTCGCCGAAATTGCCCCCGTAGCCGAACACCACGTTGCCGTTGTCCAGGTTCAGCCCGGTGCGCTGCAAGATCGCCGCAGGAGCCTGACCGAGAGGATCGACGGCCTGGTTCAAGAGGACCACACCCGAATACATGTTCAGACCGACGAGGAAGTGCGCCGGTGCCCCGCCCACGAACTCGTCGGCCACTGCGAAGATCTCGCCTCGTGCAGCGTCGACCACCGGCGTCCCGGTGATCCCGACGGTCGGACTGATGTCGGTGCACGGAAGATTGCCCGGCGGGCACCGGTGTGCCCAGGTGCGTGGACCAGAGGACCTGGCCCGAGTCGGCGGCCAGCGCGTACACCGTGTCGTTCTCGGTCGCCGCGTACGACGCGCCCGGCCGCCTCGAGCGGCTCGCCGTAGAGCTGTCCGTCCAGGGCGGGCGATGTCCAGGCGTGGGTCGCGGGGGAGAAGGTGACGCCGGAGGTGTCGGTGCCGCTGCCGAGCGGGTCTCCGTGGTACACCGTCCACGACGCCGCGGCGTTGACGTGGGGCACGTCGGCGGCGCTCGACGGCCCGCTGGACGGACCGAGTGCGAGGACGGCCATCGCCGAACTCCCGAGCAGTGCCGTCGCCACGGCACCGGCGATGGTGATGCGCCGCAGCGGCGCCAGCCGCGACCTCTTCCGAGTCCCGTGCGAGTGGTGGGTTGCCATCAGCGAACGCTAACGCGCCCTCATCGACCCTGTCGACGGCCGGCAGGCCCACTCCGCGTTGCTCTGCTTTCCTCCCGTGCCGGTCGTCCCAGCGCTACAGTCCGCGTGTCGCCCTGCATCCAGCGTGTGAGTCGAGCAACCGATTGTGACGCGATGCCGGATGACGTGGGAACCGGATCGAGAGGAAGGCAGGCACCATGACGGCACGACGCGTGGTCACGGGCCACGACCGCAACGGCAACGCTGTCTTCGCCAGCGACGAGCAGGTGCAACCCGTAACGCTCTCGCTCATTCCGGGCATCGAGTTCCACCTCCTCTGGGGTGCCGACAGTCCCCTTCATTTCCCCGACGACGGTTCGAAGCCCGAGGGGCCGAAGTATTTCCCGCCAGTCGGCGGGTCACGCTTCGCCTTCTTCACCATCCCACCCGACGGGGGAGCGGGCGCGCCCGAAGGCCTCGACATCGGTGCTGCCCTCGAAGAGTTCCAGCAGAAGCTCCCCGGGATGATGGAGTACCTCGAGCCGGAGAACCCCGGGATGCACACGACGGCGACCATCGACTACGGCGTGGTGCTCTCGGGCGAGGCCATCTTGGAGCTCGATGACGGGGCCACCGTGACGCTCTCGGCCGGCGACAGCTACGTGCAGAACGGCACCCGTCATCGCTGGTCCAACAAAGGCGCGGTGCCGGCGGTGATCGCCGTCGCGCTCATCGGCGCCCACCACGACCGCGTCGACTGAGGACAACGGAGGCGGCCACTCGTCGATCGTCAGGCGCCGGGGCAGGTCAAGCCGGCGAGCGTCTCGCATTCAGGGCAGCGTCTTCGCCTCTGCGCCGGCGTTCACGATGGTGGCCGCCCACTGGTAGTCGGGCTTGCCGCTGGGTGAACGTTCGACCGTCTCGACCACGTGGAGGCGGCGGGGCACCTTGTATCCGGCGATGGCCTCCCGGCAGTGTTCCTGGATCGCCTCGAGCGACGGTGCCTCGTGCCCGATCCGCGGCTGGATGATGGCGGCGACCGTCTGGCCCCAACGCTCGTCGGGCGCGCCGCAGACGATGGCGTCCATGACGTCGGGGTGCGATCGCACGGCGGACTCCACCTCCTCGGGGAAAATCTTCTCCCCGCCCGAGTTGATCACGATCGAGCCGCGCCCGAGCAAGGTGATGGAGCCGTCGGCCTCCACCGTGGCGTAGTCGCCCGGCATGACGTAGCGCGTTCCGCCGACATCGACGAAGACCTCGGCCGTCTTCTTCGGATCGTTGTAGTAGCCCTGGGGGATGTCGCCCGAGCGGGCGATCTTTCCGATGACGCCAGACCCCGGCTCGACCTGCACGAGGTTCTCGTCGAAGACGACCGTTGCCCCGAGGAGGTGCACGGTCGGCCCGCTCTTCATCGCGGTGTTGCCCGCGGTGACCATGGTCATGCCGTTGTTGCCGCCCTCGGAGGAGCCGATGGCGTCGGTGATGGCGATGTTGGGCAGGTGGGCGAAGAAGTCATCCTTCACCGGCGCGCTGAACAGCGCAGCGGACGACACGACGGCCAAGAGCGAGGTCAGCTTGTGGTCGAAACCGGGGTCGTCGAGCGACTCGACGAGCGGCTTGCCCATGGCGTCCCCGGTGATCATCACCGAGTTGACTCCCTCGTCGTCCACCAGCCGCCAGACCTCGTGCGGGTCGAACTTGGCCATGAGCACGATCTTCGAGCCGACGAAGCTCTGCCCCATGACGCACCACTGGGTCGCGCCGTGCATCAGCGGGGCAATGGGCAGGTGGGTCATGTGGCCGCCGGCACCCTTGGCCACCATTGCGGTCGGGTCGGTGATCCGCGTGTTGGTCGTGGGCTCGGTACCGCCGCCCAACGCGTAGAAGACGTCCTTGTGGTGCCAGACCACGCCCTTGGGCATGCCGGTGGTGCCGCCGGTGTAGAGGATGTAGAAGTCCTCGCCCGAACGGGGGCCGAAGTCGCGCACGTCGGACTGCCCGGCCAACGCGTCCTCGTAGGCGATGGCGCCGGGCGTCGGCTCGACGGTCGTGCCGTCCTCGACGACCACGACGTGACGGAGGTCGGGCAGCTCGGGTAGCAGCGTCGTGACCAACGGGGAGAACTCGCGCTGGTGCACGATCGCCTTGAGATCGGCGTTGGTCAGCAGGTAACGCAGCTCGTCCTTGACGTAGCGGTAGTTGATGTTGATCCAGACGGCACGGAGCTTGAACACGGCCCAGGCCGTCTCCACCCATTCGACCGAGTTGTAGGAGTAGATGCCGACGTGATCGCCCGGGCCGATTCCCCGCTCGGCGAAAAAGTGCGCCAGCTGGTTGGCCCTGGCCTCCATCTGCGCGTACGTGCGGCGCTCGCCATTCGCCACCAAGTACTCCCGCTCGGGGTAGGCGTCGACGGCGGCTTCGAACAGGTCGGCGAGGTTGAACTCCATCTGGCTCAGATTAGAACACGTTCTTGTTCTCTGCGGAATCGCCGGTCGAGCCGCTGAGCAGGGTGCGACAGTCGCAGCCCGGTGGCACCCGCCAGGACCGGCGGGCCGGCGGGACCGAAGCGCCTCCCGCACCTCCACTCGAGGTGTGCCGCGCCGCGACGGCGTCGGGAACGCCGCGACCGCCGGAGACAACCTAACCTCAGGCCATGGCGTACCCCACAGCTGTGACCCGCGACATCGGCGCCCCTGCCCACGACGTGTTTGCGCTCGTCTCCGACCTGCCCCGGATGGGGGAGTGGTCACCGGAGAACACGGGAGGCAAGTGGGTGAAGGGAGCGGCCGGACCGGCGCTGGGCGCCGTGTTTCAGGGCACCAATCGCAACGGTTTCCGGCGCTGGTCCACCACGGTGACGGTGACCGGCTTCGATCCAGGCACGCTCTTCGAGTTCGCCGTGACCTCGGGCCCGCTCGAGGTGTCTCACTGGCGCTACGACTTCGAGACGACCGAATCGGGTTGCCGGGTCACCGAGTCCTTCGAGGACCGACGCAAGCCTTGGTTCGCCCTCATCGCTCGCACCATGGGTGATCACAGCAGCGAGCACGCGCGAGCAGGAGATGACCCAGACCCTGGCCAACCTGGCCAAGGCCGCGGAGTCGACGACGCCGTAGCCCCCTCGCCCTAGCCGCCCGACTCGAGCCGGCGCAGTGTGTGCTCGGCGGCGGCCCGGTCATCGGGCGAGCCTCGGGCCACGAGGCGTTCGGCCACGGCCCGCCGGTGCGCGTCGTCGACGTTCCCGCCGTACTTGAACTTCGCACCGACCCGCTCGACCCGGACTTCGATCCCGAGGATCCCGAGCAGCTTGGCCGCGTGGGCCTCAGCCGGATCGGCCACGTCGACTTGGGGCTGGAAGGCCGCCAGCTGGCGGCGCAGGATCGCCGCCACGGTGCCCGGTGCCGTGCGCTCGTCGTGCACCCACGCCCTCCCCTCCAGTTGCACCGCTCCGTAGTACGTCGTTGGGATGCCGAGGGCAGGATCCTCCGCGTCGATGGCCTTCCACGCCGAGGGGATGAAGGCCCAGTCGCCGGCCACGCTCAGGACCACCATCGGGTTCTCCTCCAGCGCGGCGAAGATCGGGTTGGCCCGCACGAGGTGCAGCCAGACGGTCTGACCGGCCAGCACGAATTGGGTCGGCACCACCACGGGGACGAGGCGCTCGGGACCGCCGCCGGCGACAAGATGCCCGAAGGGGTGGGCCTCGACAAAGCCGCGCCACTCAGGGTCGCCGAGGCTGGCGTCGACCGGGGCGATGAACATCTCGTCAGTCTGGCTCAGCCGCGCGCGACGCCGCGCCGGTGCCCGTCCGCCTCAGCGCGTCGACGTCACTCGGCGCCTGCACCTGCGCCTGCGCCAGCTTCGGCGCCGATCTCCTCGATGGACTCGTTCCGGTGCCGCGTGTAGTCCACCTTGCCGTTGGGCGCGCGCCCGATGGTGGTCACCACACGCACCCGCCGCGGCGCCTTGTAGGAAGCCAGGCGCTCCTTCACGTGCGCGGTCAGGTCTGCCTCCGCCGGCACGTCGGTCCCGTCCGCCGGCTCGATCACCGCCACGATCTGCTCGCCGAACCTCGGATGCGGGATGCCCACGACGACGGCGTCGCGCACGGCGGCATGCGTCTTGAGCGCCTCCTCGACCTCCTCGGGAAAGATCTTCTCGCCGCCCGAGTTGATGCAGACCGAGCCCCGCCCGAGCAGATGGATGGTGCCGTCGGCGTCGACCTGGGCGAAGTCGCCGGGGATGGAGTAGCGCACCCCGTCGATCACCTTGAAGGTGCGGTCCGACTTCTCCTCGTCCTTGTAGTACCCCAACGGGTTGCGCCCGCCCAGGGCGAGGACGCCGATCTCTTCTGACCCGGGCTCGACCTGGCGGCCGTCATCGGTGAGGACTTTCACGTCGGGCCCGAGCGTGAACGATGCCGTCTTGGCCGCCGCCCCGCTGGCCGAGACCGACACGCCCATGCCGAGCGCCTCCGACGAGCTGAAGGCGTCGACGAGGAGCATGCCGGGATGGTGGGCCAACAAACCCTCCTTCACCGGCTCGCTCCACATGGCCCCCGACGAGATGATCATCATGAGCGAGCTCAGGTCCCACGCGCCGGGATGCTCGTCGAGCGCGGCGAGGAGGGGGCGGGCGAAGGGATCGCCGACGAAGACGAGGCCGTTCACCTTCTCGCGCTCGATCGTGTCGAGCAGCTCGACGGGGTCGTAGCGGCGCGCCTCGAGGAGACAGATCCGCCCCCCCTCGGCCAGCACGGTGTTGGACGGGAAGTTGCCGGTCCCGTGCATCAGCGGGCACGCCGGCAGGAGGGTCACGCCGCCCGGGCTGGCCTCGACCGCGGCGCGCACCGCCTCGAGGCCGCCGTCCACGGGGTAGTGACGTACCGCACTGTCGATGAGGCGGGCGAAGAGATCGTCCTGGCGCCACATGACGCCCTTGGGCATGCCGGTCGTGCCCCCCGTGTAGAGCATGAAGAGGTCGTCCCCACTGCGTCCCCACGGAGCCCGCACCCGGCCGATGGCCGACTTGGCCGCGTCGTCGTAGGGGCTGGCCCACTCCGGACAGGGCCCGGTGTCGTCGTCCACCCAGAGCCAGCCCTTGACCCGCGGCACCCGCTCGAGAATGCCCTCGATGCGCTCGGAGAACGTGCCGTGGAAGACCACGGCCACCGCGTCGGCGTTGTCCCACAGGTAGCTCAGCTCGTCGTCGCCGTAGCGGTAGTTGGTGTTGACCGGGACCAGGCCGACCTTCGTGGCGGCGAAGGTGCTCTGCAGGTACTCGGGGCAGTTGTAGAGGTACATGGCCACCTTGTCCTGCTTGGCCACGCCGAGATCGAGCAGGAACTGAGCCACGCCGTCGGCCCCGTGGTCGAACTCCTCCCAGCTGAGGGTGCGGCCGCCCTGGGTGATCGCGGGCAGCGTCGGTTGTAGGTCCGCCACCGTCTCCCAGACGTCTGCGTAATTCCAATCCGTCATCACCACGCTCCCATCCGGCACCGCCCCCACCCACGAACCCGAAGTGCGTGACGCGAGGGGCCGAGAATACGCTCCCGCCGTGGACCTTGGCCTCCCCGGCGACGACGACCCCCGCCGAAGCCAGGTCAGGCAGTGGCTGGCCGGCCACCCGCAGCCCTCCGGTCGTCAGCTGGCCGAGGCCGGGTACGTGGCCCCCCACTGGTCTCCACCGTATGGGCTCGATGCCGATCCCATCACGCAACTCGTGATCGACGAGGAGCTCCGGCGGGGAGGGGTGCGGCGCCCGGTCAACCCCATAGGTATCGGCTGGGCGGGGCCAACCCTCATCTACGCCGGCACCGAGGAGCAGAAGGAACGCTGGCTCTGGGGTCTCCTCAGCGGCGAGGAGTTCTGGTGCCAGTTGTTCTCCGAGCCCGGGGCGGGGTCGGATCTGGCCTCGCTGGCCACTCGGGCCGAGCGCGACGGCGACCACTACGTGGTGAACGGGCAGAAGGTGTGGACGAGTTACGCGCACATCGCTCGCTGGGGGATCTTGCTGGCTCGGACCGATCCGACGGCCACCAAGCACATGGGCATCAGCTACTTCGTGTGCCCGATGGACGCTCCGGGTATCGAGATTCGGCCCCTCGTCGACATGACCGGCGAGCACGCCTTCAACGAGGTCTTCTTCACCGACGTCCGCATCCCGGCCGACCACCTGATCGGGCCTGAAGACGGCGGGTGGGACCTGGCCAAGGTGACCTTGGGCAACGAGCGGGTCTCGCTGTCGGGGGAGGGTGCGCTGTGGGGCATGGGGCCCACGGCGGAGGATCTGGTCGCCCTCGTCCACGCGGCGGGGGGTGCGCCGACGGCTTCGCTGCGTGAGCGGTTGGTCTCGGTGTGGGTGGAGAGTCGGATCCTGCGGGTGCTGCGGCTGCGGATGGTTTCTGCCGTGCTGGCGGGGCGCCAGCCGGGAGCGGAGGCGTCGGTGCGCAAGGCCCTGGCCGACGCCCACGGCCAGCACGTGATGGATCTGGCCCGCGACCTGGCCGGGCCCTCCGGGATGCTGATGGGCGCCGGGCCGGTCGCCGGTCGGGGAGGCCTGGCGGGCCCGGACGGTCTGGGCGATCCGACCTGGTCCCGGGGGTTCCTCTTCTCCCCGGCCCTCACGGTGGGCGGGGGGACGGCCGAGGTGCAGCGCAACATCGTGGCCGAGCGGGTGCTGGGGCTGCCCCGGGATCCCTGAGCCATCCGGGCCCCCCATCCGGGGGTCCGATCCGGTCGTTGTCGGCGGCTTCGCCAACCCCGATTTCTCTGGATAGGGCGCGAGATGCGCCACCGGCCCCCGTTCTCCATGGCAACGGGACCGCTGTTGGGGCGCGCCCGGGGGTGGGTAAAAGGACTCGGGAATCAGTCCAATCCAGAAAGCGGGAGGTCCCATGCGGAAGGTGTTTCGATCCGGTGCGCTCGCACTGATCGGTCTGGCGGCCACGGTCGCCCCGGTGCTCACGGCGGCGGGTTCGCCGGCGGCCGGCGCGGCAACCAAGGGAGCGGCCATGACGGCCACGCCGGCGTCGCTGCACCTGAGGCCCGGGATGTACCACATGCCCATTGTGGGCAAGGTCACGCTGCCCGGCCTGGGCTCGGCCCTCGGTGGCGGCGTGCGCCGCGCCACGGCGGTGCAGTCGTCGAACTGGTCCGGCTACGCGGACATCAACGACACCTTCAGCTCCGTGGCGGCCAGCTGGACGGAGCCCACGGCGAATTGCTCATCGAGCAGCGGGGGGCTGAGCGGGTTGCTCGGCGGCCCGAGCACGGCGGGCGCTTTCTGGGTCGGCCTCGACGGCTACAACTCGACCAGCGTCGAGCAGCTCGGTACGGACTCGGACTGCAACGGAACGACTCCCAGTTACTACGCCTGGTACGAGATGTACCCGAATCCCTCGGTGACGTTGCCCAACACGGTGAAGCCGGGTGACTCCCTGACGGCATGGACGTCGTTCAGCGGCACGCAGTTCATGTTGAGCATCAAGGACAGCACCCAGGGCTGGACGTTCTCGCAGCCCGAGTCGGGCAGCTTCTCCCGTTCCTCGGCCGAGGTCATCGCCGAGGCTCCCGAGGAGTGCACGACGCTGTTCTGCTCCGAGGTCCCGCTGACCAACTTCGGTCAGGTGAACTTCACCGGCGCCGAGGTCATCAACGCCTCGGGCGCGAGCGGCGGCCTCTCGGCCTTCGACCCCCAGGAGATCACCATGGCGGACAGCACCTCGGGCACGGTCGAGGCCCAGCCGAGTGCGTTGTCCACCGACGGATCTGCGTTCACCGTGACGTACAAGTCGTCGGGCGGTGGCGGGCTGAGCGGGCTCACCTTGGACGGTCTCGGCCTCGGTCTGTAGCCCGCGGGGCGTACAGGCCGGGTCGCGGTCGCACGGTCGGCTCGTTTCGCGGCGAGCCCTGCCGGAGGGAGTTTGTTCATCTCCTCCCTCCGGCGGGCCCCGCGGTGATGGGCCCCGCGGTGATGGGGCCCGCAGGCGGATGACGCCAAGCTCGCGGATGACTCAGTTGGGCTCGGTCAGACCTCGAGCGGCCCCGCGTTGGCGAAGCCCTGGCGCACTCCCTGCCCGGCCCGGGCCGTCAGCTCCTCCGGCTCGTAGAGCATGAGATAGGCGTTGCGGGCGTGGTCCCGAGAGCGGTTCTTGAAGACCATGGCCAGGGTGGCCGGGTCGTCTGACTCGTCCTCGTGCACGAACACCTCGAGGATCGGGGTGTTGGTCATGAGCTGGGCCGTCATGATCCCGGTGGACGCCTCGTGAGCGCAGACCTTGTCCACCTGCTCCCGACCCGGCATGCCGAGGGCGACCACAATCCGGCAGCCGTCCTCCTCGATCAGCTTTTTGGCCTGGACCGCCAGGTCCTTGAACCCGGGCACCGTCCGGCGGATGGTGGTGAAGACGGTCCCGTATCCGGGGCATTGCGCCAGCTCATCGAGGGCTTCGCCCCCCATGTCGTAGCGGGCGAACATGGTGTCGACCACACCGATGAGATCCATGACCCATTTTCGCGCAATGGACCTCCTGGTCCGGCAGCGTCCAGAATCGGGGCCGTGAGCAGCGTGCCCTCCGACCCATCCGGGGCCTCCCGAACCCCCGAGACCCCAGCCCCAGCCCCAGCCCCAGCCCCAGCAACTCGACCCGGCTCGAACCTGGGTCGAGCGGGATGCCGCCGTCGTCTGGCACGGCTTCACCCAGATGGCGGCCTACGCCGACAACGCCCCCCTGGTCATCGAGCGGGCCGAGGGACGGGAACTGGTCGACGCCGCGGGCAACCGCTACCTCGATGCGATCTCGTCCCTCTGGGTCAACACACTGGGCCACCACGTGCCCGAGCTCGACCGGGCCCTGGCCGAGCAGGCGGCCAAGGTCGCCCACACCACCATGTTGGGCAACGGCAACACCGTCGTGGTCGAGCTGGCCGAGGCCCTGGCCGGCGTCGTCCCGGTCGACGATCCCCACTTTCTCTTTGCCGCCGATGGTGCGGTCGCGGTGGAGCAGGCGCTCAAGATCGCCTTCCAATACTGGGCGAACCGGGGCGACACGGAGCGCACGGCGTTCCTCGCCTTGGGCGACGCCTATCACGGCGACACTGTCGGCGCGCTCTCGCTCGGTGACGGCGGCGTGTTCAGCGCCGTGTTCGAGCCGCTGTGTTTCCCGGTCGTGCGCACCCCCGGCTACACCGATCCCGGTTGGGCCGCCAAGGCCTGCGCCGCCATCGAGGCCCACGCCGGCGAGCTGGCCGCAGTGGTACTCGAGCCCTTGGTGCAGGGGGCGGCGGGGATGCTGTGTGCCTCCGCCGCCGACGTGGGGCAGGTGGGCGAGGCCTGCCGCCGGGCCGGCGCGCTGCTCATCTGCGACGAGGTGGCCACCGGCTTCGGCCGGACCGGGACGCTCTTCGCCTCCGAGCAGTGCGGCGTGCGTCCCGATCTGCTCTGCCTGGGCAAGGGAATCACCGGCGGGTATCTGGCCATGTCGGCCACGGTGGCCTCGGGCCGGGTCTTCGACGCGTTCCTCGGCTGCGACCTCGGGCCGCAGACCTTCTACCACGGGCACTCCTACGGCGGGAATGCGCTGGCCGCCGCCGTGGCCCTCGAACACCTTCGCCTCATGGGCGAGTGGGACGTGCTGGCCAACGTGCGGGCGCGCGCCGACCAGCTCTCGGCGCTGCTGACCGAGCGCGTCGCCCTGCGCTCCGAAGTCCTCGAGATCCGCCAGCGCGGTCTCATGGTCGGCGTCGAGCTGGCTCCGCCCGGGCCCGGCCTGCGCTGGGGACGGGCGGTCTGCGCGGGCGCGGTCCAACGCGGCGTCCTTCTGCGGCCGCTCGGCGACGTCGTCGTGCTCATGCCGCCCCTCACCACGACCGAGGACGAGATCGTGCGCATCGTCGACGCGCTCAGCGGCGGCCTCGACGACCTGGCCCGACCGTGACCTGGCCCGATCGCATCCGGAGCGAGCTGGCCCAGGTGGTCGCCGAGGATCGCTGGCGCGCCCCCGGGAGTTCGACGCCCGCGGCCCGGCCGGCGCCCTTCTCGGGCACCCCGTCGTGTCGTTCGCCTCCAACGACTATCTCGGACTGAGCGCGCACCCCGAGGTCGTCCGGGCCGCCCACGACGCGCTCGACCGCTGGGGCGCCGGCGCCGGCGCCTCCCGGCTGGTCACCGGCTCGCGACCCGTGCACACCGAGCTCGAGGCCGAGTTGGCGGCGTGGAAGGGCACCGAGGCCGCGGTCTGTTTCCCCACCGGCTTCGCGGCGAACCTCGGGACGCTGTGCACGCTCGGCGGGCGCGGCGTCCGCGTGCTCTCCGACGAGCTCAACCACGCCAGCATCATCGACGGCTGCCGGCTCTCCCGATCGGAGCTGGGCGTGTATCGCCACGCCGACATGGAACACCTCGAAGAGCTGCTCGCCGAGCGCGGTCCGGCGCCCGACGGCACCGAGACCATGCCGACGATCGTCGTGACCGATTCCGTGTTTTCCATGGACGGCGACGCCGCGCCGCTCGAGCACCTCCTTTCCTTGTGCGCGCGCCACGATGCGCTGCTCGTCCTCGATGAAGCTCACGCCGTCCTCGGCCCCCACCTCCCTCCGGCAACTGGAGGCGGAGGAGTAGCGAAGAGAAGCGGGGACCGGGCCGGCGTCGCGTCTGTCGGGACGCATAGGAAAACGGTCGTGCGCGTCGGCACGATGTCAAAAACACTCGGCGCGCTGGGCGGTTTCGTCGCCGCCAGCCGCGACGTCGTCGACCTCCTCGTCAACCAGGCCCGCTCCTACATCTTCTCGACCGCGTTGACGCCGGCTGACGCCGCCGCCGCCCTCGCCGCGCTCCGGATCCTGCGCTCCGACGAAGGTGCCGCCCTGACGGGACGCCTCGCCGGCCTGATCGACCGCATGGCGGAGGCGGGCATCGTGACGTCGGACCATCCCAGCCCGATTGTGCCGGTCATCCTCGGAAGCGAACAGGCCGCCCTCGACGCCTCCTCTGCGCTGCTCGAGGCCGGCCTCTGGGTTCCCGCCATCCGTCCACCGACCGTGCCGGTGGGCACCAGCCGCCTGCGGGTCACGCTGTCGGCCGCCCACTCGGACACCGACGTCGACCGCCTTCTCGCGGCGCTGTCGGACCTTCCGGTGACGTCCTTGTCGACGACCGCCTCTTCTTCGACACCTACTTCGCCTTCGAGGCCCACCTCCTTCTCGCCCGCTGCGGCCGGCGTCGGCTGACCCGAGTGGCTCGTCCGCGCCGAGTCGTGGCCGTGGTCGGCACTGGCACCGACATTGGTAAGACCTGGGTCTCT
Organism: uncultured Acidimicrobiaceae bacterium; assembly: GCA_963726855.1. Classification (GTDB taxonomy): domain Bacteria; phylum Actinomycetota; class Acidimicrobiia; order Acidimicrobiales; family RAAP-2; genus Bog-473. The sequence continues at coordinate 151,658 of CAVSEB010000025.1, read as the reverse complement.
GCGCACCTTCTCACGAGGTTGCGCGTGGCCGGTGTGTCGGTGTCGGCCCGCAAGCCCGCTCAGTCCTTTGATCCCGAGGATGATCCCGCTGACTTCGATGCGGCGATCTTGGGTGACGCCACAGGTGAAACTCCCGACGTGGTCTGCGCGCCGAAACGCTGGTACGAGAGGGCCTTGGCGCCGCCGATGGCTGCGGAGGCCCTCGGCCGGCCCTGGTTCACGATTCGCGACCTCGTGGACGAGTTGGTCTGGACCGGGGGCGACGTTGGTCTGGTGGAAACGGCGGGCGGGTTGCGATCACCGCTTGCGGCGGACGGTGACTGCCTCGCCTTCTGTGGTGCCGTGTCACCCGACCTTGTATTGGTGATCGCCGACGCCGAGTTGGGCACGATCAACACCGTCCGCCTCACGGTGGATGCCCTTTCTCCTCTCGACGGACCGATCATCGTGGTCCTGAATCGCTTCGATCCCGACAACGATCTGCATGGGAGAAATCTCGATTGGTTGCTCATTCGAGACGAACTCGCCGTGGTAACCGTGCCGGAAGAATTTGGATCGGCTCGCTCATCTCGTTCAGGGCTGAAAGCCTCGGCTCTCAGGCGAGACCCGACCCTGATCAACGCCAGCGCCGAAGTGCCCGCCGAACCGACACCGACCGGCGACGAACTGGGCTATGTCGGAGCATGTCGTTAGTGAAACGACGGAGCAGAAGTTTCGAGGGCTTCAGTGAAGCATGCACGAACAGGGCCAAGACGCCCTTTAGCCGATGTTCTGGGCACCTTGGGCCTGCAGGCTTCGGCGCTACAGGGATTGGTAGGGATACCTATCCCAACTCTTCAGTTCGGCCAGGGCGCCTCAGAAGATAGGCGGCGTTGCCTCCGAAGAAGCCTGCAGAGCCCTCCTCCGGCACGAGTCCTGAGGTTTTGTAGTCCTCAATGGCGGTAAACGTCCCCTCGGTGTGGGGATAGTCACTGCACGCCATAAAGATGTCGCCCGAGCGTGCCATAAGGTGGTGCGGTTGCTCGTACGAGAAAGCTGCAACCCGCACCTGGCGTCGGAAGTAATCGCTTGGCATGAGAGAGAGTTCCGTCGATTCACCATTGAAACGGGCGGTGTGGCGGTAACCGCCATCCATCATCTGCAGGTGCTGCGGCACCCAGGTCGCTGAGAGCTCCATAATGCCCATCCGAAGATCTGGGTAGCGCTCCAGAACACCGTTCAGGATGAGATCGGTGATCGCGAGCGCTGCGCCCGTCCATATGAAGACGACGCTAAGCGGTGTGATCCCCCCTTCCATATCCTCTCCGTACCACGCCTCGTCGAATGGGCGAGGTTGATTGGCGACGTGGAACACCGGAGTGATCCCGTGGTCCACGAATGCAGCCCAAGCGCGATCGAGATCGGGGTGTGACAAGGGCTGTCCGTCCACCAAAGAGGGCGCGATCAAGGCCAGACGGATGCCACCATCGGCCAGTGTCGCCAACTGAGCTTCAAGCCATGCCAAATTCCGAAGACTCAAGTGGGCCACCGGGTAGAGTCGCCCCCCACCTTTGGCGGCGATCTCTACGATCCAACGGTTCCACGCGGTCATGTTGGCCAAGGTGGCGCGCAAATCATGCTGGAGAGGTCGCTCCCAACTTATCCCGTAGTTCGGAAACATGATCGAGGCGTCGAAACCAGCTCGATCTAGCTGAAGGAGGCGAGCCCCTGGGTCGGAATAGCTCGCTGTGAACTCGTCAAGGTCGAAATCAGCGGGCAAGCCATCCAGCAAACGTTGACGAAAAACGCCGATACCGTCGACGTCACCCGGGCGATGTGGGCCCCCCAAGCTCAGGCGGCGATCGCCGAACATCAACCAGGTATAACCGAGGTCGTCTTTTTCCATGTGCAATGCAACGTCGCGATCCGTCGGGTCGACGTATTCCTGCCACATTCCAGACGGCTCAAAGAGATGGGTGTCGGAGTCGATGAGCAGATTCACTGCGCCTCCTATCCAAACGCTCCAGATGAACCGGAGCACCTCATAACCCTACCGCCGGATTGCGAATAGAGCCTGGAGAGTCAAGGACCTGCGTAGCCGTCTGGTCATACTCTTCTTGCGCGATCGGAGGCACGATCTGTTCTGGGGTGATCATCGTCACAGCCGAGACTGCGCCCCAACCTGGCAGCGGTGGCAGGGCTTCGGACTCGGTCAGGCTGCGTCGGTGCTGGCCTTGATATGGTGGTCGAACAACGAGCGCGACCGTGAGCAGCGTGCCGTCTGTCCCGGCTGGGGATTACGTCTCGGCTGCCGACTTGGCGAAGTCCAATACATTCTTGGTCGGGTCGTAGGTAACCACGATGACGGGGCCGAGCGGGTAGGACCGACCGGGGCCAAACGAAACCGCTGACGCCGCCCCCGGGATGGTCACGTTCCGCAGCCCGTAGCCGGCCTTCTCGAAGCGCGCCACGGTGAGGTCCTTGCCGGCGGCCTTGGCGATGGTGGTGAAGAGCGCCATGTTGATGCACGCCGATTCGACCGAATAGAAGGTCTGGTCCGAACCGCTGATCGGGTTCGTGGGTGGCGTGATCTTGTCGGACGGATACGCCTTGCGGACGACTTGGGCACAATGCTGGACGAACGGCGTGTGCCAGATCTGGTAGTTCGAGGGGACCGGGCTCGAGGTCAGCACGCCGCGCAGGTACGTGGGGGAGATGGATGCGGCGATCACCGACGTCTCCAACGTGCCCTCGACCGTGGCCACCCAGGGCGGGTGGTACGCACTCTGGTTGGCCTGGAGCGCGTCGGGCCAGACGAGGGAGCCCTCACCGACGGCCACCACCTCGTTGACTCCGGACGACTCGAAGCGCTGCGTGATGATGTTCGCCTGCTGGTTGATGGCAGCCGTGTCACCCGAGGCACCGCCGTCCACCGCTGTCGCGACGACCGGGACGTGAAGGGAGCGTAAGGCCGATGCCACGACTCTGACCTCGGATTCGTCCGTGGTTTGTCCCCGCGAAGATCCCGACCTTCTTTCCCTTGAACACACCGTCGTGCGCGAACACCTTGAGCTGCACGGGGTCGTAGGCCGCCTGCGGCGGCGTCAACGTGAAGTTCGGCGCGACACCGGAGGCGGGTCCTTCCTGGTACGACCCCGCAATGGTCGGCACTCCTTGCTGCAGGAAGCAGGCGGGCTCGAAGGGCGCGATCGCGGCTGAAGATCTGATCGTCCTCGTCCAGCTGGGTGCACGCCGTCGCTGCCGGCGCCGTGCCCACCGGGCTGACGGCCAGGAGGTAGGGCACCAGCTTGCGACCGTCCACGCCGCCGTGCGCGTTCAGGTCGGCGATGATGGCGTGGTAGGCGTCGGGGTAGTTGCCCTGATCGAGCGTGATGCCGAACTGCCTGATTGCGGAGAAATCGATGTAGGGGATGCCGATCCGGATCGACGTGGCCGTGACGCCCTGGCCCGGTGCCCCCGCCGCTCCGGCTGGCCGACTCGCCCCGGCGCCGATGACGGCGCTGCTCACCAGAATGGTGCTCACCACGAGCGACCGTGTGACACTTCGCACAAGTACCCCCTCTATCGGCGACCGAAAGACCGCTACAGCATGCCCCTTTCGCGGTCTCGGGCCGCGGTCGGCCGGTCCATCAGAGGTCCCAGGCGCCCGTCCGCCCCATTCGACTCGAACTATTTGCGCGAGGCCGACCCCGCACCTGGCTGTTCACAACAGCCGGCATGAATCCCCCGTCAGCCAGGGGCCCTGGGCCCGTGTGCCCTAGCCCGAAAGTGCCTGCCGCACCCTCGACGTATGTCTGGAACCGAGAATCACCGCAGATCCGGCCGGCCACTAGTAGTGCACAGCCGCCCGATCCTCCAAGGTTAATTCGCTTCGCCCGTGTGTCCGAGGCCCCGACCGTGAGGGGTCGCACTACCTGTTTGTCAGGAACCTCATCACCTTGTACGGCCGACATCACAACGCCGTGCACGAACTTGGCTGGCCGATGCACGCGGTGCAATAGACAGGTGACGTGTGTCAGTCCGGTGGGGCAGATCATGATCTCGGTGCCGTCGCCGACGTGACGGGTTCAAGGGCGGGCTTGGCCGAATCCGATTCCTTCGGTGGAGCGTGGCCAGCGGCGGTCCGGATCCGGGAAGGTCAAGGGGTGGATCGCACGTGATAGCCAAGCCGGGTTCCGAGGGCGGGGTCGCCAAGATGTCGCGACGTTGAGCTGGGGAGGCGGCTCTCAGGCGGATCGGAGTTCAGCGTGGTCGCGGCAGCGCGCCACCCAGCCGGTGGGCGTGACGGTGACCGTCATGCGCCGGCCGCAATCCGGGCAGAACCGTGGTGGGTCGAGGTCGCGCCCGCATCCCTGGCAATCCGTCGCGGGTCGGCCGCAGCTCGTGCAGTGCGTCGCGGGCATTGTCCGGGCTTCGGCGGGTCGGGTCTCAGATGGCGGCGCTGAGGGCACCGATGGGCATGCGCAGATCCTCGAGCATCTGGATGTCCTCGTCGGCTGAGCGACCGAGCGTCGTGAGGTAATTGCCCACGATGAGCGCGTTGATGCCGGCGGTCATCCCCATGGCTTGGAGGTCGCGCAGCGTGACCTCGCGTCCGCCGGCGTAGCGGAGGATCACGGAAGGTAGGGCGAGGCGGAAGAGCGCGATCCAGCGCACCGCCTCCCACGGGCCGAGGATGGGTCGGTCGCCGAGCGGCGTCCCGGGGCGCGGATTGAGGAAGTTGAGCGGAACCTCTGTGGGCTCGAGCTCCTGGAGTTGGACGAGGAGCTCGACTCGCTGGGCATCGGATTCGCCCATGTTGATGAGCGCCCCGCAGCAGAGCTCCATCCCGAACTCCTTGACCAGACGGCAGGTGTCGGCCCGCTCGTCCCAGGAGTGCGTGGTGACGATCTCGGGGAAGTAGGAGCGTGCCGTCTCGACGTTGTGGTTGTAGCGGTGGACGCCGCCCTCGGCCAGGCGGCGGGCCTGGTCCTCGGTGAGGATGCCGGCGCTGACGGCGACGTTGAGCCCGGTCTCGTCGTGGATGAGCGGGACGAGCTCGAGGATGCGCTGCATGGTGCGCTCGTCCGGTCCGCGCAGCGCGAGCACGATGCAGAACTCGGATGCGCCGAGCGCCGCCGTCTCGCGTGCGGCGGTCAGGACTTCGTCCTGGTCGAGGAACGGTGTTGCCTTCACCGGCGTCTCGAAGCGAGACGACTGCGAGCAGAAGTGGCAGTCCTCGGGGCAGCCACCGGTCTTGGCCGAGAGGATGCCTTCGATCTCGACCTCGGGTCCGCACCAGGCCAGGCGCACCTGATGAGCCAGCGCGGCCAGGTTCATGACCGCGCCGTCGGGCAGTGCGGCGAGGGCGGTGAGCTCGTCCGCGCTGAGCAACCGGCGCTCGTCGAGGAGCGCCGTCTCGGCAGCGGCAATCACCGCTCGGTCCGCCGGACTCAGGGCGACTTGGGGAGGGGGCGGCGGGCTGCCCGGCCGGCTGTCCTCGTGGTTGCCTGGCTGGCCGGCATTTCCGGGCGCTCGGAAGGAGACGGGGCTCGTGGTGGTCACGGCGCCCAAGGTAGTGGCAGGGTGAGGATCCCCGGTAGCCGAGCGACGGGCGCCGAGGAGAGGGAGATGAGCGCATGGCCTGGGATTTCTCGACCGAGCCCGAGTTCGAGGCGAAGTTGGCGTGGATGCGCGAATTCGTCCGGGAAGAGGTGTTCCCGCTCGAGACCCTGGATCTGACCTATGACCAGGTCCGTGAGGTGATCCGGCCGATGCAGGAGCGGGTGAAGTCCGAGGGCCTGTGGGCGGCGCACCTGCCCCCGGCGCTGGGCGGTATGGGATTCGGCCAGGTTCGCCTGGGCCTGATGCACGAGATCCTCGGACAGTCGCCCCTGGCCCCGGTGGTCTTCGGCAACAACGCCCCGGATTCGGGCAATGCGGAGTTGTTGGCGGTGGGGATCGAGGAGACGGGCGACGAGGAGATGCGACAGGAGTGGTTGCTGCCACTGCTCGAGGGCACGCTGCGATCGGCCTTCTCCATGACCGAGCCGAACACGGCCGGATCAGATCCGACGCTCCTGTCGACGACCGCGGTGCGCGACGGCGAGGAGTGGGTGATCAACGGGCACAAGTGGTTCACGTCGAACGGATCCGTGGCTGATTTCTTGATCGTGATGGCCGTGACCAATCCGGATGTCCATCCGTACTCGGGGTCGTCGATGATCGTCGTGCCCGTCACCACGCCCGGCGTGGACATCGTGCGCGACGTGGCCACCATGGAGGATCCGGAGACGCCGTACGGCCGATTCGGGAACCACGCCGAGATCCGCTACGTCGACGTGCGGGTGCCGGTGCGGAATCTGATCGGTCGGGAAGGATCGGGATTCGTCCTGGCCCAGAAGCGTTTGGGTCCGGGCCGCATCCATCACTGCATGCGCTGGCTCGGCCAGTCCCGCCGGGCATTCGACATGCTCTGTGAGCGGGCCGTCTCCCGTTACGCGCACGGATCGATGTTGGCCGAGAAGCAAACCATCCAGAACTGGGTGGCCGATTCGATGGCCGAGATGCAGGCGGCCCGGCTCATGACGCTCCAGGCGGCTTGGAAGATGGACCAGGAGGGGGCGCCGGCCGCGCGGGTAGAGATCGCCATGATCAAGTACTTCGGGGCGAAGGTGCTCTACGACGTGATCGACCGCGCCATCCAGGTGCACGGGTCACTGGGGTACTCGTGTGATTTGCCGTTGGAGTCGATGTACCGGGCGGCCCGGGCGGCCCGTATCTACGACGGCCCCGACGAGGTCCATCGCCAGACGGTGGCCCGGCAGGTGTTGAAGGGGTACACCATCCACGAAGTGCCCTCGGAGCACATCCCGACCCGGCGGCTCGAGGCGCAGCGCCGTTTCGCCGACTTGTTGGAGGACTTGACCATCGACGCATGAATCGATGTCGGCTACTCGGGCTTCAGGCAGACCGCCTCGACGTTGTTCCCATCGGGGTCCCTGACGAAGGCGGCGTAGTACGCCGGGTCGTATTCGGGCCAGAGCTGGGGCTCGTGGAGGAGCTCGGCGCCTCTCCGCGAGGCAGTCTCGAAGAATCCACGGACCGCCTCCCGGTCGTTGGCGAAGAAGGCGATGTGCGTCTCCCGGAAGCCCTCGCCGGTCTGTTGCTGGCCGATCCAGAACGTCGCTATCGGTGGGACTCCATAGCCGATGGCGCGGCCGTCTTCATCGAGGATCCGCTCGCCGCCGAGAGGTGCGAGGACGGCGTCGTAGAAGGCGGCGCTCTCTTCGAGGTTGGCGCACTGAATGGACACGTGAGCGAGCACGGGCACGATTCTGGCAGCATCCAGTCCCCACTCAGTCCCGGCCGACGCACACGGCACGTTGGATCGCCGTGCGCCGTAATGTGCGTGCGTGCATCTGGCAGTGCTCGCCTGGATGGGGCAGGCGCCGATGGTCGCCAACGTCGATTGGTCGACTCTGGCCACGTTGGCCACGGCGTTCGGAACCCTCGTGCTCGCCGTGGCGACCTTTGCGTCCGTGCGGTCCGCCAATCGAGCGGCGCGGGTTGCGGAGGCGGCATTTGAGGTCAATCTCCGTCCGGTCCTCGTGACCTCCCAGCTGCAGGACCCGGTACAGAAGATCCGTTGGATGGACAATCACTGGGCTCGTCTCGACGGGGGACTGGGCACGGCCGAATTGGTGGACGGATCCATCTATCTGGCCATGTCCTTACGCAATGTCGGGTCAGGCCTTGCTGTCCCAATGGGTTGGTCGGTGGGCGAGGGGGCCATCCACGCCGACGTGGCGCACAACGATCCGAGCGCGTTCCGTCTCCAGACCAGGGATCTCTACATCGCTCCCGGCGACCTCGGGTTCTGGCAGGCCGCCATCCGTGAGTCCGATGACCGGGACTACGGATGGTTGTCCAGGTCGCTGAAGGAGCGCACAGCCTTCACGATCGAGCTGATCTATGGAGACGCAGAGGGTGGCCAGCGGACAATCAGCCGCTTCGGGATGATCCCGGTGCGGGACGGGGAGGACACCCGCTGGTATCCATCCGTCGCTCGCCACTGGAACCTGGACCGGCCTGATCCTCGTTAGGGGTCGGCGGACTCCAGCCCGACGCCGGCGTCGCTGTCACGTCCGACGACCGACGACGGTTGCCCTACGCCGACGACCTCACTCGTCGTGCTCGGACTCGGACTCGGGACGGAGCCCCCGGAGCATGGTCGAGCAGACGCGATCAAATCCGGAGTCCTCGTCTTCGATCATGCCCATGCCGAGGAGCTCGAGCGACACCCATCCGTGGATGGACGACCAGATGAGTTGGGCCGTCTCGGTGAGCGGTCCTTCGGCGATGACGCCGGCCACCATGGCTCGCCGGACTGCGACCACGAGGCTGTCGAACGCCGCACCTGCGACCTCGAGAGCAGGATCACTGGGCTCATAGTTGGGGATCGCCCGCAGGAACATCAACTGGTACACCATCGGGTGCGCCTTGGCGAGGGCGCGGTAGCGGCGGCCTGCTTCCCGTAAGGCCTCGTAGGGATCCTCGATGTCGGCGATCGTGGTCAGGGCCTCGCGCGAGGCGTTCGAAACCCTGGATGAAGAGGGCTTCGATGATCCCGTTCTTCGACTCGAAGTGGTTGTAGACGCCCATGGGGGCCACGCCTGCGGCAGCGGCGATCCGTCGGACCGAGAGTCCATCGGGCCCCTCGGTCTCGAGGATCTCGGCCGCAGAGGCGAGAAGCACCTCGACCATGTCCGCGCTCGGGGTTCTGCTCCTGGTTGGGCGACTTTCCGTCACACCCCCTAGCGTACTAAAGAACACCGTGCTATAACAATAGCACAGCGTTCTATTAATTCAGGAGGACCCCCCATGAAGCCTGGATCTGAGCTCCAGATCGTCCCGAGCGGGGATGGGATCGTTCCGAGCGGCCGCATCGATGCCCGCCGCTGGATCGTGCTTCCCGTCCTCTGCCTCTCGGTGTTCCTGGTGGTGGTCGACAACACCATCGTCAACGTGGCCCTGCCCACACTCAACCGCCAACTCGGTGCCTCCATCACATCGCTGCAGTGGATCGTCGACGCCTACAGCCTGGCGTTCGCCGGATTACTCCTGGCCGGCGGCGGCATCGGGGACCGGCTGGGGCGCAAGGGGACGATGCAGGTCGGCCTCGTGTTCTTCGGTCTGTTCTCGGCGGCGGCCGCGCTGTCACACTCGACCGGATCGCTCATCACGGCGCGGGCGCTGATGGGCGTGGCGGCCGCCTTCATCTTCCCGGCCAGCCTGGCCATCTTGACCAGCATCTTCCCGGATCCATCCGAGCGGCAGAAGGCACTGGGCATCTGGGGCGCCACGTCGGGCATCGCGGTGGCCTTTGGACCGGTCGTCGGCGGGGCGCTGCTCGAGCACTTCTGGTACGGATCCATCTTCCTGGTCAACGTGCCGATCGTGGTGATCACGTTCATCGCCGGTCAGGCGCTGATCCCCAAGATCCCCAAGGTTGTGTCCCATTCGTTCGACGTGCGGGGCGTGCTCCTCTCGACGGCCGGAGTGACCAGCCTGGTCCTGGCCATCATTGAGGGCCCGCAGTGGGGCTGGACCTCGGCCGGGACGCTCGTCTGTTTCACGCTCGCCGCCGTGCTCCTCAGCGTCTTCACCGTGCTCGAACTGCACACCGAAGGTCCGCTGCTCGATGTCCGTGTCTTCCGCATCCCACGCTTCACCGGAGGAGCGGTCTCGCTCTCGGTCGCGTTCTTCTGTCTCTTCGGCTTCATCTTCCTCATCACCCAGTACTTCCAGTTCGTGAAGGGCTACTCGACCCTGTCGGCGGGCGTGCACACGTTGCCCTTCGCCATCGTCGCTGCCATTGCCACGCCGCTGGCCGCCGTTCTCGCCCTGAAGATCGGGACCAGGGTGGTCGTGGCGGCCGGATTGGTACTCATGGGGGGCGGGCTCGTGGTGGCCGCCTTCAACTCCGAGGCGAACACGACCTACTTCGGGCCCATCATCCTCGCCATGGTGCTCTTGGCCCTGGGGCTGTCCTCCATCACCGCACCGACGACCGAGGCCGTCATGGGTTCGGTGCCCGACGAGCAACGGGGTGCCGCGGCCGGCGTCAACAACACCACTCGCGAGCTCGGCGGCACTCTGGGTGTGGCCGTGTTCGGCTCCATCTTCGCCTCGGCCTATGCGCCCCGGATCATCCAGTGCGTTCGGCCCCTTGCCGATCCCGGCAGGTCCCAAGACGGAGGCACACCAGTCCATGGCAGCCGCTCTCGCCGTGGTGAAGCGGGCGCCGCACTCCGTGCAGCCGTACCTGGAGCGGTCGGCGTTCGATGCCTTCCACAGCGGACTGCTTGTGGCCTGCCTCGCCGGCGCCGTGGTGGCGGTGGTCGGCGCGGTGGCCGCCTGGATGTTGCTGCCGGGACGCAGCGTCCCAACGGACCTAAGTGCACAGGTGGGCGACCTCGAAGAAGGTAGCGACGCCCTTGACGACGCGCACGCCGAGGGGTGCTCCAACGGCCTCGCCCCACTGCCTGCCTGAGTCGGATCCTGGCTGGGATTCAGAGCTATGTAGGCCGTGGACTCGCCCGGTTCGGTCGTCCCTGGATGTGGTTGAGCCGGCGTTCCCGTCAGTTGAACACGACGGATGCCCCGCGCACGCCGGCGATGACCGGGCTGGCAGTCCGCTCGACCGCCCCGGCGAGCTCGACGGATTCGTAGCGCTCAACCAGCTCGCCCAGCACGACCCGAGCCTCCAGCCGGGCCAGCGTGGCACCGAGACAGAAGTGGGGGCCGAACCCGAAACTCACATGCGGGTTGGGATGGCGGTCGACCCGCAGCTCGCCGGCGTCGGGCCCGAACACCTCTTCGTCACGATTGGCCGAGGCGTACACGAGCAACACCGGATCACCCGACGCCACCTCGATTCCCCGGATGGTGGTGGGGCCGGTCGCCGTCCGCATGAACGAGATCACGGGCGTCGTCCAACGCAGCAGCTCTTCGACCGCGCTGGGGATGGTGGACCGGTCGGCCCGGAGCGCCGCCCACTGATCCGGCCGTTCGGCCAACGCCACCAGCCCACCAGAGATCAAATTCCGCGTCGTCTCGTTACCCGCCACCAGCAGCTGGATCAGGAACATCGCCAGCTCCGCCTCGCTCAGCTCCTCACCACCGCCGCTACTCCCCGGATCTGATCCGACGGTGGCCAACACGGAGACCAGATCGTCAGCCGGCGCACGCCGCCGCTCCTCGGCCACCCCGATCAGGTACTCCCACATCTCCATCTGCAACGCCGCCCGCTCCTCTTCGCTGCGGTCGGACTCGCCCGGGATCACGGCCTCGGACCACTCGAAGAAACGGGGCCACTGCTCGCCGTCCACGCCGAGCAGCTCACAGATCACCTGGAGCGGGAACGGGATGGACAGTTCCTGCACGACGTCGAAGGCCACGCCCGGCTCGATCCGCCCGAGCAACGCCTCGGCCTTCGCCGCCACACCGGCCTCCATCAGCCGAACCATCGACGGCTTGAACCCGGGCTGGACCAGCCGCCGGTAGCGGGTGTGTTGGGGCGGGTCGGTGTGCATCATCGTGGGCGGGTTGTCGTAGGTCGACCCGATCTCGTCGATGAGGATGCCCCGAGACGAACAGAACCTGATGGGGTCGGCGCCGATCGACGACACCTCGGGATGGGTCATGACGGCCCAGAAGCCGCCGCCCTGGCGGTCGACCCAGCACACGGGCGCGGTGCGCCGCAGCTCGGCATAGAGCTCGAAGGGGTCGCCGCCCGAATACAGCGTCGGGTCGAGGAGGCGGCCCTGATCGGTTGTCGCCCCCTCCCCGACGCGTGGGCCTGTTCCTGTGCTGGTGTCGGGGGAAGTCATGGTCGCCTGGCTCGGATCAATCGGCTGGTTTCAGACGATGAGGCCGTTGGGCCGAGGATCGCCTTGGCCCTCGAGCATGGCGAAGTAGGCGCCCAGCGTGCTCGGACCGTCCGAGACCGATTCGACGGATCCGTCCTCGGCCAGGTTCAACAGCGCGCCCTCGATGATGAAGCACACATCCGTGTCCACCGTGTTGTCCTCGGGCACGTGCAAGGTGTGGACCGAGTTGGCCGGTTCGAACAGGTACGAGCCCGGCGTGACGTAGAAGTCGTACTCGAGGTAGTGCCAACGCCCAGCCGAGGTGAAGGCGTCGACCGAACCCGTGTGGCGGTGCTTCTGGAGCTGCACGCCCGGCTTGAAGCGGTTGAGGATGACCCACGTGCCGCGCTGGATGTCGAAGCGCACGACTTTGAGAAGCACGCCCATGCCGGTGTCGGCCCAGGCGGCGTCCTCCTCGCCGACGACGCGGACGAGGTCGCTCGGGTTGACAGGGGTGTCGATCGACATGGCTGCTGCTTCCTCTCTTGAACTGGCGGTGGATTGGGCCCCATTGGATCAGGTTTCGATCAGGTGTGGATCAGGGGTGGATCAGATGTAGGTCAGGCCGGGGTCAGGTCGGGAGGGGGGCCAGCGTGTCGACGTCGAGGGCGGCCTCGAGGGCGGCCGCCGTGCGCAGGACGACCAGGTCGGCGTGCTGGGGTCCGACCAGCTGGAGGCCGATGGGCAGGCCCTGGCTGTTCATGCCGACGCAGACCGAGGCGGCGGGCGAGCGGGTCATGTTGAACGGGTAGGTGAACTGGACCCAGTTCACCGTCGTCTCCCCGTTGACCGAGCTGGTCATCTCGCCGGCGAAGGGTGCCACGGCTGAACACGTCGGGGTGACCAGGATGCGGGCCGTGTGGAACAGCTCGACCAGGCGCAGGTTCATGAAGTGGAAGCGGTCCATCGCCCGCAGCAGCTCGACGGCGCTGGTGGACTCGGCCAGCTGGAGCAGGTGACGCAGGATCGGATCGACCTCGTCCCAGCGCGGGTGATCCCTGTAGTCGAGGAGGGCGCGCAAGGTGCAGGCCCCCGTCATGGTGAGGAAATCCCCGACGGGGTCGGCTTCAAAAACGGAGTCAAGCACGGTGACGTCGGCGCCCATCGCGGCCATCTGCTCGACGGCTTTGTCGCACGCAGCCCGGACCTCGGCGTCGACGGTGGCGTACCCGAGGGTGGGCGCGTAGGCGACCTGGACCGGGACGTGCGGATCCTCGAGCGCCGCCAGCCACGAGGCCTCGGGGCGGGGGAGGCTGCGCAGGTCTGTCGGGTCGGGGCCGACGCTGACGTCGAGGGCCAAGGTGACGTCGGCGATGCGGCGGGCCATGGGGCCGTTGGTCGAGAGGTCGATCCAGCCGGGCGGGGTGGCGCCGCCGGCCGGGACGCGTCCGAGGGACGGCTTCATCCCCGAGAGGCCGCAACAGGCGCTCGGAATACGGATGGAACCTCCCCCGTCGGATCCGGTGGCCAGCGGGACCATGCCGGCCGCCAGTGCCGCCGCCGCACCGCCCGAGGACCCGCCGGCTCCCCTCGATGTGTCGAACGGGTTCAGTGTGGGGCCGAAGATGGCGTTGGTCGTGTTGCCCATCCAGCCGAACTCGGGTGTGTTGGTCTTGCCGACCACGATGCAGCCCGCTGCCCTGAGGCGGGCCACGGATGCGCTATCCGTGGCGGCCGGCGGGTCATCCTGGTGCAGCGCCGAGCCGTGGGTCGTGGTGTAGCCGATCGCATCCTGGAGGTCCTTGACGCCGATCGGTATGCCGGCGAGGGGTCCGGGGTCGGCGCCGGTGGCGATGCGGTCGTCGAGGGCGTTGGCCTCGGCGAGGGCTCTTTGCCCATCCACGGCGACGAAGGCGTTGTAGGTGGGGTTGTATTTCTGGATCCGATCCAGGGCTTCTTGGGTGAGCTCTCTGGCCGAGACCTGCTTGGACCGCACGGCCCGGGCGATGCTGGCCAGTGGGGTGGTCCGGAAGTCGATGTCCACGTCGGTCACTTCTTGATCCCTCCGCTGGTGGCGGCCCGGTGGGGCCATGCTGCTCGGTCGTTGCTGAACTTCTGTCGCACGGTGTCCCGACCGCAGTGCGAATGTGAGCCCGCCTCGGGGGGGTCGCCCTATCCGGCAGACGGTGACAACCCGGCCACCGCATCGGCCAGCTCGATCCCGATCGGGATGATCATCGGTGCCGGCACGGTGATCCCGTTGTCGACATAGCGCTGGATGTGCGCCCGGCACTCGGCCACGGATCCATGGACGATGAGCTCGTCCACCACCGAATCGGGGATGGCGGCGAGTGCCCCCTTGCGATCGCCGGCGGCCCAGGCGTCCCACATGGGCTGGAGCGCCGGGCCCCGGCCGAGCCAGCGGTGGAACTCGGCATAGGCCTCGACGTTCAGATAGGCCGTGATCATCCGGCGGCCGATGCTGCGGGCCACCTCCGCGTCATCACAGACGATGACGAAGATGCGGGCCACGATCTCGCGGGGGGCTCCCTCCGCCGCCTTGTCGACTTCGGCCACCGACGTGGCCACATCCTCGGCGCTCAGCCAGTTGAGGATGGCGCCGTCCGCCTCACGCCCGGCGAGGCGCAGCATCCCTGGGCGCAGGGCGGCGAGATAGATGGGGGGCAGCTGCTCGGGGATGCGGGACAGCCGGAACCCCTTGACGCTGAAGGTCTCGTAGTCCTGCGTCACCTTCTCGCCGCTGAAGGCCAGGCGCAGGAAGCGCAGGCTGTCTCGCACCCGCTTGTACTGGTTCTCGAAGAGCAGACCGTTCCAGTTGGCGACGATCACCTGAGAGGAGGCGCCCAGACCGACGAAGAAGCGACCCGGTGCGGCGTCGGCCATGGCGGCCAGGCTCTGGGCCAGCAGCGCCGGCCCTCGGGTGTACGCCGGCGTGATGGCCACGCCCAGGTTCAAGGTGGGCTCCCACGCGGCCGCCAGGGCGAGCGGCGTGAAGCCGTCGGCCCCGTCGACCTCGGCGGACCAGATGTCGGTGTATCCGAGCTCGCGCAGGCGGGCGAACCACTCTCTGTGCGCGTGCAGCGGGATCCCGTCGAAGGGGATGGTGATGCCCGGCCGGGCCGGCGGCGTTCCAGGGGCGGGGCTCATCTCAGGCCTCCATGCGGCGCTGGGCCGATTCGTCGTCTGCGCCATCCTCGGCGCTGCCGGCGCCGGCTGCCGGATCCGTTCGGCACCGCACTGGAACTCGCTCTCGCAGTCGCACTCGCATCTGCGGCCGCCGCCGCCGCAGCAGCCACCGCCACCGGATCGGGCTGGTACTCCGCGTCGTCGATCACCAGCGCCAACTCGGTCTCCTCGTCCTCGGCCTCGTGCGACGGCACCTGGATACCCCAGCGCCGCATCCCCTGCTCCATGCGCCCGATCACCGTCTCGATCACCTGCACCCGTCCATACCGCTTGTTCTCAGCCGCGATCACGTCCCAGTGGGCGAGCGGGCCACAGGTCAGGCGCAGCATGTCGGACACGGCCGCCTCGTAGGCACCCCGCTTCTCGCGGTTGCGCCAGTCCTCGTCGGTCAGCTTCCACGACTTGAGCGGATCGTCCCGGCGGCGCACGAACCGCCGCAGCTGTTCCTCGTGCGACAGGTGCATCCACAGCTTGATGACGATCATTCCCTCTTCGGCCAACGTGTGCTCGAAGTCGTTGATCTCCTGATACGCCCGCCGCCACTGGACCTCGGTGGCGAGATTCTCCACCCGCTCCACCAGCACCCGGCCGTACCACGAGCGGTCGAAGATCGTCATGCCGCCCCATCCGGGGAGCGGCGGCCAGAAGCGCCACAAGAAGTGGTGCCGCAACTCGTCGGGCGTCGGTGCGGCGAACGGAGCGATGTGCACGTGGCGGGGGTCGAGCGGCTCGACCAGCCGCTTGATGGCGCCACCCTTGCCGGCGGCATCCCAGCCCTCGAACACGATGCACACCGGCGGTCCGAGCTTGCCTTCGTTGAGCTGACCGCCATTGATCAACCTCAAGTGCAACAGGCGGCGCTGCGCCCTTCCGAGTCGCTTGGCCTCCTCATCCTTGGACATACGCAGCGACAGGTCGGCGTCCTCGAGGCGGGCGTAATCGCGACTGCCGATGGCGCCCCCGTGGGCGCTGTCGTGACGACTCTCCTGGTGGCCGCCGCCATCGCCGCCGCTCTCTTGGCTGCTCCCGTGGCGGCCGTCCTCGTGATGATCGCCTTCGTGGTAGCCATCGTCGTGGCCGCCGTGATCGCGCTTGCTCACGTCAACTGTTGTAGCCGATCCGCCACGCCGACGCTGGTCCGGGTCGATCCAGGACCAGCGCCATCCGCACCATCCGCGGCACCGCCAACATCTGCAGCCCCTGAACGGGCCACGCCACCAGCGTCGACTCCTCCGCCGACACCACCACCTGCGTCGACCGTGCCGCCAGCGCCGTCTGTGCCGCCGACGTCATCGCCCGGCTCACCGCATGCCTCGACGACGTGGCGCACCAACTCCTCCTCACCGGCAATGACCAGCAACTCCCTGTTCGACAGGTGGCTCACCCGCCCCACCTTGCGCCCGGATGGGTCGAAGATGCCGATCCGGGCTCCCACGTATCGAGCCGAGTCGAAGGCC
This sequence comes from uncultured Acidimicrobiaceae bacterium, assembly GCA_963726855.1. Lineage (GTDB taxonomy): Bacteria > Actinomycetota > Acidimicrobiia > Acidimicrobiales > RAAP-2 > Bog-473. The sequence goes on along the minus strand of CAVSEB010000025.1, from coordinate 135,142 downwards.
AAGGTGGCCACGTGTCGCCGACCGCCGGATGCGTCAGGCCCCGCGCAGATGGCCTCGAGTTCCGCCATGTCCAGCCACGACTCGTTGTTGTACGAGAGCACGAGCAAGTCGCACGACACTCCAGACACGACGGACGCCAACGCCTCGGGCATCGTCCGCTTCGAGTTGAACGCGGAACGGGTCGACGGATCGCGGGCGTCGATCCGCTTGCGGGCCACGCCGTAAGACTCGGGCGCATCCCACGCCACCAACGTCTCCCACACGTGATAGTTGGTGAAATACCGGTGCTGGTTGTACGGCGGATCCAGGTACGCCAGGTCGAAGTGCCCCAGCACACCTGCCGTCCCTTCCGAAGTGGCATTGGCGGGGGCGGCGGCACCGGCGTGGGTGGTGCTCGCAGCGGTGAGGGCAGCGCGTCGCCCCGGATGGCGCGCCCCGGCCCGGCCAGGAGGTCGGGCACCCGCAGGAGCAACGGATTGAACGAGCGCGGCGCCCACTGCTTTACGTACGCCATCTGCACACCCGTGGTCGAGTCGACCCGGTCCGCTGCCTCGATGAGTGACGTCAAGAGGAGGGGATACAAGGGCGACCCCGCATACTCCGACTCGATGCAGTCCCGGGCGGCATCTATCCGAGCTGCGTTCTCGGGTTGGAAGTACCTGGCCTGCAGGCTGAACGTCTCGTGGACGTAGCCCGGTTTTCCGGGGACGGCGTTGAGGCGGGTGATCGCCGCCCCGAGCTCGCTCGAATCGGTGGCGGCGGCATCCGTCTCGATGTAGGTGCGGGCGAAGGCCTCGGCGTAGCGGGCGCTGTCGACGGCGGTGACGTGCACACCCTGGGCCTTGAAGGCCTGGGCGACGCGGGTGGTGCCGGTGAAGAGATCGAGGGCGGTGCGGGCACCGGCGGCCTCGCAGATCCGGGCGAGGACCGGGACCAGTCGGCGCTTCGATCCGATGTACTTGATCACTCGGCCGGCCCTCTCCGGTGGCGGCCCGCCCCGGTCCGGCGGCCCGTCACGGGGCGGCGGGTGTTCATCGAGCGGTCACGGGTCTCCACCCTACGATGGGCACTCATGGTGTCCGGGGACCATCCAGGCGAGGCCGGCGCCACGTCGAATGAAGCCGTGACCGGGGCAAACGAGGGCGCCTCGGCCACCTCGCACTGGGTGCGGTGGCACAGCGCCTATGAGGATCCAGCGTCGCCGCTCTCGGAGCGGTTGCGCCGGGTGCAGGAGATGGTGCGGGGTGCGCTCGATGAGATCTCGCTCGGGCGTGACGGATGCATGTGCCGGGGCGTGATGCAGGGTCGTGCGGCAGGGCGTGCTCCGGGAGAGCCGATCCGGATCATCAGCCTGTGCGCCGGCCAGGGGCGAGACGTGATCGACGTCCTGGCCACCCATCCACGGGCGGCGGAGGTCGAGGCGCTGCTGGTCGAGCTCGATCCGGCGCTGGTCGAGTTTGCCCGGGGGCGGGCCGCCGAGGCGGGGTTGGCGGACCGGGTGCGGGTGGAGCAGGGCGACGCCTCGTTGTGCCGTTCCTACGCGGGGTTCGTGCCGGCCGATCTCGTCCTGGTGTGCGGGATCTTCGGGAACGTCAGCGGGGAGGACATCGCCGCCACCATCCGGGCGCTGCCCGCCTTCTGCCGCCGGGGGGCGCACGTCGTCTGGACCCGGCATCGCCGGCCTCCCGATGCCACGCCGGGCATTCGGGCCGAGTTCGCCGAAGCCGGGTTCACCGAGATCGCGTTCGATGAACCCGACGGGTTCTTCCTGGGAACGGGACACCATCGCCTGGATGGGGATCCAGGGGCCTTCGGCCCGTTCGATCCGGACCGGCGGCTCTTCGACTTCGTGGGCGACGGGTGGGCTCCGGCGTGAACGAATCCCGATGAACGATCAGAGCCCTGGGGGAGGGGGCAGGACGGAACAGGGACGGGGGTCGGGGTCGGCGCGGAGGCGAGCGTCGGCACCCGCTGCATCCGCTCGAGCTGGTTCGGATGGCCTGGCGCACGGCCCGCCGGGAACCGGCTCGAGTCATCGTGCCGGCTCTGATCATCTTCGGCCTGGACGCCATCCAGGGGACCTTCTTCACGGAGATCTCCAGCGACCGCTTTGGATGGGAGGCGGCGGCGGGGATCGCCGTGTTCGGTGTCTCCAGCCTCGGGCTGACGTTCTACGCGGGCATGCTCGAGCGGCTCGTCGGTTCCGTCGAACGCAATGAAGCTCCCCAGGCGATCCATCAGGTTCTGCGCAGTCTGCCTTGGGGTCGTCTGATCCTGGCCGAATTGGTCCTCTTCTTCATCGATGGCGTGGCCGCCCTCCTCGTCGTGGTCCCCGGTTTGGTCGTGGGCACCTTGTTCGCTCTGGTCGGTCCCCTGATCAACCTCCTCGACGCCTCGGTGCCCCAAGCGCTGCGACGCTCGATCAAGGTGGTCTGGCCCCATTTCTTCCTCGTGTTCTGCTTCATCACGCTGCCGCTGGCCATCGAGCACGAGGTGCTGGTGTTTGTGGCCGACCTCATTCCGCACGAGGCGCTCTGGCTGGTTTTCATCTCGAACTTCGTCTTGGGCGACCTCTTCGGCATGGCGCTGGGCCTGATGGAGGTGACCCTGGCCGAGCGGCTGGTGCGGGGAGCACAGGGACCGGGTGAGGACGTACGCTCGGAGGACATCGAGCTGCCCGATCTTCTCGGGTAAGGGAGGGGATGCGCGTCGGATCTGGCGGTCTGGATTCTGGATCCTCTCCGAAGGCTCCGTTCCTGGTCCCCTGCGCCGAATCGACCCCTTGCCACCGAGGCCGGCGGGCTACTCCGATTCTGTCGGCACCCTTGTGCGCTCAGGGTCATCGAGCAATCGACCGATTCGAAGAGGAACACCGAAGTAGACGGGAACACCGAACCCCACCTGAACACTGACGAGGAGGCACACGCACAATGGAAGAGACCATCCACGGCACGACGATGCCGGTCCTCGAGATCTCGTTGCAGCCGGGCGAGTCCGTCATCTCCGAGGCCGGCGAGTTCAGCTGGATGTCCGATGCCATCCAGTTCGCCACGGGCACCGGCGGCGGCATGGGCGGCAAGGGGATCATGGGTGCGGTCAAGCGGGCCGTGGCCGGCGCGTCCGTCTTCATGACCACCTACACCGCCGAGGGCGGCGCCCGGATCCATTGCCTTCGCGTCGAAGGTCCCGGGTCACATCCTGCCCATCGACGTGGCGCCGGGGAACGAGTTCATGGTGCACCGCCACGGGTTCATGGCCGCCACGCCCGGCATCCAACTGGCCATGGGCTTCCAGCAATCCCTGCGCGGCGGCATCTTCGGTGGCGAGGGTCTCATCCTCCAGAAGATCAGCGGGGAGGGCAAGGCCTGGATCGACCTCCAGGGTGAGGTGATCGTCTACGACCTCGCAGCCCGGGCAGACGATGCGCGTGCACCCCGGCCACGCCGGGCTCTTTCAGGCGTCGGTCACCTTCACGGTGCAGCGGGTGCAGGGCATGGCGAACCGATACATGGGCAAGGACGGGCATCACTTCGCCGTGTTGACCGGCCCGGGCCGCATCTGGCTGCAGTCGATGCCCACGCCGATCCTGGCCGGTGTCATTTACGAGAACCTGCCCCACGGCGACCGGGACGACCATGGCATTGCCGACGCCGGTGCCGCGGTCGGTGGCGCCAAGATCATCGGCGACCTGTTGCGCTGATCAGGGCGGCCGGCGCGAGGCCGAGCCGGGACGGATGTCTACGGTGCCGTCGTGGTCGTCGGCGTGGTCGTGGGCGACGTCAGGTTCAGCGCGTGGGAGGGCGCCGTGACCTTCACCGCTTTGGCGTACTTGGTGAAGACGAGAGTGCTGACTTGGTTCGGCGAGCTGTCGACGATGCGGTAGACGTACGGTTGCCCCGCGCTGGCGATGTCCATCGTGCGCGTCGAGGTGTGGCCGTTGCCGGTGGAGGCGTCCTGGACGACGACCACCTTGTGGTGGTGGTCGGTGATGGGCTGACTGAGCGTCAGCGGCGTCGGGTGGCCCATGAATGTGGCGGCGACCAAATCCGAGGCATTGAGGAACTGGTCGAAGGAGGAAAGGCTGGTGTCGAGGGCCGAGAACTCGAGCCATTTTCCGCCGTATTTGTCGGCCTGCGGCTTGCTGGCATGGCTGGCCCAGAACTTCTTCGGTGCGTTGAAGTAGATGAGCTGCCCGGTCCGGGTGAGCTTGATCGGACTGCCCGCCTGGGTGAACTGGCCGGTGCCGTCGCCGTTGCCGTTGAGGACCAGATGCAACGCGATGACGGACTTGCCTTGCTTGATGGTGCCGTCGAGGTGGACGCTGCCCATCTGCCTTTCGGCGGCGATCGCTTTGAGGACCCAGGCGGTGGCGGCGCTGTTCTCGGCCTCGGGCGCGGGAGGAGATAGGCGGTCCGGGAGGGTTGCCTTGCCGGCGCTGGCCGTGGTGGTCGTCGATTGCGCGCTCGCTGATTCTTCTGGCAAGACGCCGACGCCGACGCCGAGACAGAGTCCGAGGGTGGCCGCCGCCAATCCGAAATAGCGCAATGCGATTGCGCCCGTGCGGGCCTCAGCGAACAGCTTCTGCGCTGCACCGTGTGCGGCCACGCCCAGAAGGCTAATGGCCCGAGGCTGACGCCCAAGGGTCATGCGAGCTGCGCAAGAGGGTCATCGGTTGAATGGTCGACCGATGACGCACCCGGCCGGTGGGGTGATCGAATGCGAGGTCTTCACTGCGGGCGATCCGCGTCACCCTGCCGTGTTCACGGCACAGTCAGTTGCAAGTCTCAGCCCACGACGAAGGCTGCTGACATCCCGGTCGTGCCGATCGGGGTGAGCCGATGACCTGCATCGAGGAACTCATCCAGTGCTCGGCGTTCGTGCCACGGATCGTAGATCTCGTCGAAGTACAGGACGTCACCGGGCCGCAGGCGCGCCGCCAGGCGGTCGAGCACAAAGGCTGTGGGCTCGTAGAGATCGAGGTCGAGCAAGAGGCACAGTTGACCGTCACTGGGCACGTCCACCTTGGGCAGCGTTTCTTCGACGAGGCCGACATGCCACGTCACTCTCGTATCCCCGTGCACATCCGGGGGCGATCCCATCGCATCGAATCGACCTTGGGCGGAGAACTCAACCCCACCACGGCGCCAGCTGGTGGGCAACCCGGTGAAGGTGTCGAAACCGTGCCAGCGGAGATCCGGACTGGGCAAGGCCTCCAGCCAGTACCGGGTCGTGTGGCCCGCAGCGACGCCGAACTCGAGCACGGTCAGAGGTCCCACCAGCCGAGGAAACACGACCGACTTCCACAACCTCTCGCGGTGCAAGAAATGGGGAGCGGAGAAGCCACGAGCCTTGCACCACAAGGCGTAGCCGGCGACGTTCCCGGCCAACTCGATCGAACGCCCAGCAAACTGCGAGAGGCCGGCGATTCTGTCGATGGTCGAAAAGACCAGCTCGTGGGATTTGGGGTTGCTTGCTTTCGCCACTGCTCGCCTGTCTGTGCCCATTGACACGCCAACCTACCGCCTCCACGAACCGAGCCTCTTGGTTTGTAAGCAGGCCCGATTTGGCATTTTCCAAAGGGTCGAATGGGGACAGTCTTCGCTCCTCGGGGCGCGTGGTGAACCGAGCGGAGCGACCGGCAGATCAGCTCGGCGGTGACGACTGGGGTTGGTTCCACTCGATCCAGCCGGCGCCGGTGCGACCGTCGTCGGTCCGGCACTGCACCATGGCCCGCGGGAACAGGCTCACCCGGCCGTCCTGGTCGTTGCGCAGCAGCACGGGTCCGAAGGCCACGGGCGTGATGTCGAGGCCGATGTCGTGCACCGGCGGCGCGGCGGGCTCGCCCTTGTCGTCGAGGCCGGCGGTCAGCTCGACCCTGGCCGTCGCGGGGAAGCCGTGCGGGCCCAGGTTCTCGCTTACCTTGAGCGCGGTGACCGGGTGGGCGACGCCGGGCGCGCGGTTCGGCGTCTGGATGTAGCCGAAGAAGGCCTGGAACCCGTCGAAGCGGATGTCGACGTCGTGCACACGCGTCCCGTCGTCGAGGCGCATGGAGTTCCAGCACCAGCCGAAGGCCCACCAGTCGCGCACGCCCCATGAGTGATCGCGCTGGCCCTGGCCGTCCACGCGGAAGGTCTCGCCGCCGATCGTGACCGTGCCCGAGACGAGGCATGGGATTTCGTAGCGGGTCGTGACGTCGTAGTGGTAGGGCGTGCCGTCGGTGGTCCAGGTGAGATCGAGGCTGGCGTCGACCGCCTCCCAATCCGTGTCGGTGTAGGCGTCTTCGGGGTTGGCGAACTGCTGGGCCTGCATGCGCGGTACGGCCAGGCGGAACTCCTCGAGGGGCCGGCGGATGTCGATCTCGATCGTGGCGGGGTGCGCAGCGTCGCTGCCCGAGGTGGTGGCCAGACCCATGCGGGGCGGGATCGGCATCTGGTAGTCGACCGAGCAGATGCCGGGGTGGCCGGGGCGCACGATCCACGCCGTCCACCAGGCGACACCGAGGTTGGGATAGAGCCCAAGTCGAAGCCAACCACCGAGCGAGCCGTCGGCCTGGACGAAGTCGCAGTAGTAGGACTCGTTCCAGAGCGCCTCGTCGTCAGGTTCGTGACGGTGCTCGTCTGGGGGCAGAACGACGTGAGCCGCCGTCACCGATTTTCTCCAGGATGCATTGCGCTGGCCCCCTTGGGTCCGGGCACCTCGACGACGGGATCGTCCCGATCGTCGAACTCGGTGCGGAGTGCCTTGGACATCACGGCGTGCTGAAAGTACAGCGTGGTGATGTAGGTGAGTTCGAGGATGGCCACGTCACTGAGATGCCGGCGGAGCTCGGCGAAAAGCTCGTCGGGTACCCGGCCGTGGTCGTAGACGAGGCAGTCGGTGTAGGCGAGCACGGCGCGCTCGGCTTCGTCGTAGGTGCCGGCGGGGGCCACCGGCCAGGCCGGGATGTGCGTGATCTGCGGCTCGGGCATCTCGAGCTCGCGCATTGATTTGGCGTGCTGGCTGTAGACGAACTGGCTGCCGGCGGCCCATCCGGCCCGGATCTGCCCGAGCTCGCGCAGCTTGGGGTCGAGCGTGCGCGTGGGGGACTGGTAGAGGCCGAATCCCTTGACACAGTGATCGAGGATGTCGGGGCTGTTGGCGAAGACGGTCCACCAGTCGCCCGTCGTGCCATCCCAGCGGCCTGGCTCGGCGACGGGGTCCCGTCCCTCGAAGAGCCATTCGTACATGGTGGTGACGATGGGCGCGGTGGCTTCGTCCTTGGGGACCTGGCGGAGGCGGGGCATTGGTCGTGTGGTGGGTCAGGCGTGGGCCGGAGCCGGAGCCGGAGACGGATCGGCCGGGGCTTCGGCAGCGCGGGCCGGTGCGTGGCTGACGTCGGCAGGAGTGAGGGGCCGAGTCCAGCAGGCGAACTCGAGCAGGATCCCGTCGGGATCCTGGAAGTAGATGCTGCGGACGAAGACGCCGGGATGCAGCTCGTCGCTGATGCCCCATTCGGAGTCGTCGTGGTTGGCCACCTCGGTGCAGTCGATGCCGCGGGCGAGGAGGAGCTCGCGGTACTCGTCGATTTTCTCCGCTGGAACGTTGAAGGCCACGTGGTTCATGGAGGCGACGGCGCTGGTGAGCTCGCCCTGATCGGGCCGCCCCCGCGGGGAGCTGACACCAGGGATGCCGTCAGGAGCGTCGGGGAACCAGAAAAAGGCGAGGCAGTCACCGCCCCCGCAGTCGAAGAAGAAGTGTTGGCCCATCCCGGCCGGCAGCTCGATCGTCTTGACCAGCGGCATGCCGAGCACGTTCGTATAGAAGTCCACCGTGCGCGCCATGTCCCGGCACACCAGGGCCAGGTGGTTGATGCCGCTGAACTCGAATGGACCGCCCGCATCCTCAGCCATGGTCTCTGTGCCCTCCCTGTGACCCGCCCTGCAATTGCGCCTGCAACCCGCCCTCGGTCTGTGCGTCACACACTACGCGGCAATCCGGTCGCGATCGTGGGCCGTATGACCGGTCATGCGACGGGTCGCGAATCCGTGCGGCGATCCGTGCGGGAAACCGTGACGCGGCCCGTCTCGGTTGATCCGACGCACGAGAGGACGAAAGGGACGAAAGACATGCCAGAAGCGCGTCAGACGGGCAGATCGCAGCGAGCTGGGAACGTGCGTGCGAGGGGCATACGGCGGCAGCGCCTGTTGGTCGACGGATTGGCCTCCGCCGTGGTGCTGACCGGGTTCACCGTCGGGGTGGTCAACGCCTCCGGAGCCTCGGTGGCGGCCAGCCACTCGGCCAAGACGGTCAAAGTGTCGACCACCACGGTGGCGGGCGTCGGGACTGTGCTGACCACCGCCTCGGGGCTGACGCTCTACCGGTTCACCATGGATCCGGTGGGGAAGTCCGACTGCACGGGGGCTTGCGCCAAGATTTGGCCGCCGCTCACAGCGTCGAAGGGCGAGCACGTGCAGGGGCCCAAGGGAGTCAAGGGTCTGTCCGTCATCAATACCGGCCACGGTCACTACCAGGTGGCGTTCCACAACGTGGCGCTGTACCGATTCACGGGTGACACCAAGAAGGGTCAGGCCCACGGCCAGAACGTGGCGCACGCGTGGTTCGCCGTGCTGAAGAGCGGTATCCCCGCATCGACGTCGGCCTCGACCGCGGGGGCACCGGGCAGCTCGTCCACTGCATCGAGCTCGACCTCGACCACGCAGGCGTCTTCTGGCACGGTGATGCCGGTCACTCCATCGACTGCACCGACGTCGGGTGGGCAGACCTCGCCGGGCACGACGCCGCCGCCACCGGTCCGGACGCCTGTGACCTCGCCCCCGCCCCCGCCCACGACGACGACGACGGCTCCACCGCTAAGCGGCGGCGCCAGCTTCTGAGCGATGCGGAGGCGCCGGCGAGGGCGCCCGTCCGCACGCACGGATCCGGTGCTGCCCGCTCGTGAGAGCGCGCACGTCGTCGCCGCATTGCGCTGACTCTGTTCGGCGTGCCGGGTCGTGCGCCGTTACGTCGAGGCGATGCCCACCATCGGCGCGTTCAGATGCTGGCCGCCCATTGACCCCAGGAACGGTGCGTCTCCGAAGGTGAAGATCCCGCCGTCGGCCCCCTGGAGCCAGTAGCCGGCACCATCCGTGCTCGTGGCCATCCCGACGATGGGCGCATTCAGGCTCATCCCGTAGACGTTGCCGTAGGGCGCGGCGTCCCCGAAGGGCGAGACGTAGCCGTTGGCGCTGGCCAGCCAGTAACCATTCGAACTGTGCGACGGAGCCATCCCGGTGATCCGGAAGCCACCCGGGGCGAACGGCGGTTGGCCTTCGTACTGGGCGTCGCCGTAGCTGTACACCTGGCCGTCGGAGTCGACCAGCCAGTAGCCGCCATCGAGGTAGGAGCCCGTGGCCGCAGTGACGGGATAGCCCAGGTGCTCGCCACCGGCCGATCCGTCGAAGGGTGCATCACCGAAGGCGAAGACCCCACCATCCGAGGCGACGAGCCAGTAGCCCCGACCGTCGAAGGTCGGGATCATGTCGACGATGGGCTTGTTGAGCCGGATGGAACCCGTCGATCCGTAGAAGCCAGCGTCACCGAAGGCGAAGACTCCACCATCCGAGGCGACGAGCCAGTAGCCCCGATGGTCGGGTGTCGGCGCCATGCCCACGACCGGCTGGTTGAGCTTGATGGAGCCGGTGGATCCGTAGAAATGGGCGCCGCCGAAGGTGAAGACCCCGCCATCCGACGCGACCTGCCAATACCCAGGTGGGGGCGTGGGCGGTTCGGGGCACGTGGGCCCGACGGCGGCCGGGGTGTCGTTGATCGGCTGCACGAACGGGCTGCCGCTCGTGCCGTTCGGACCGCTCGCGAAAGCCAGGTCAGCCAGGTCCATGGGTCGAATGCCGCACTGCGTGTAGCCGATGGTCGTGCCCTCCCAGCCGGCAAAGGCCATCACTGTTTGACCGGGCCCGCCGGGATCGCTCTGGGGCGGCGGCAACGCATAGACGTTTGGTCCACCCGGACCCGAAACCCCGGGCTGGGTGGTCAGCAGGGGGTTGTCCAATGGGCTGTCGGTGCATGGAGCCTGCGGGTTCGGACAGGTGGCCCAACCGATGCCATAGGTGTTGGCGCCCTCGTCACTTCCGGCGTAGAAGAGGTAGTAGTTGTCGACGGTCGTGGTCGAGCCGCCCGACGTGATCACGACCTGGTTGTCGTACATGTCGGGGCCTTCGATGATGTTGCTCTGCCAGGTCTCGTCGTCGGTCAGCAGCAGGACGGGAGTGCCGTCGACCGACTGCAGATCTTGCGAGAGAGGCGCCGACCAGATCAAGGTGCTCACCCCGACGTGGTTGCCATCGCTCTTCCAGAGCAGATACGAGTCGCCCGTCTTGGGATCAGTGAAGATGTCCGGGTCGATGCTTCCCCCGTCGTATCCGTCATCGATGGTGGGTGGCGGATCGTTGTCGTTGTCGCACACCACCGGCGCCGACGACGAGTCCCGATACGGACCGAACGGGGTGCTTGCCGTCGCCAGACCGATGCACTGGTCGCTCGTGGAGCGCTCGGTCGCCGTGTAGTACATGACGAAGACCGGAGGTGGCGTCACCCCATGCGATGGGGGCGCTTGAAAGACGGCCACGCTCGGAGCCCACGTGTTACCCGGCACGGCCCACGAGCCGAGGCCGCTGTCGGGGAGGGCGTCACTCGCCATGGAGTTCCAGGTCTCACCATCCGTGGAGAACGACTCCTGGATGTTGACCTGACGCCCACCCGCAGGCGGCGTGCTCTGGGTGGCGAAGCCGTAGTACCCGGCCGGGTAGTTGGTGCCCTGAAGGACTCCGCCCTGCCACTGGAGGATGTCGGGGTCGGGGAAGTCCCCACTGTGCACCGGCGCCCAGTTCGATGCACCCGCGGCAACGGGGACCGTCAGCCCCGACGCCGTGGCGGCAAAGACGCCGATCAAGAGGGCCGCACCCATGGCCAGGCCGGCGCCCCGCAACGAACGACCCCGTCCGAAGCGCACCAACGCACGAGTTCCACACCGGGCGGCCGCCATGACGCCTGCCCTGCAGAGGTGTCGATGAGGGGCGTGACACCGTCCTCCTTGTTGAGCGTGGGTGGCTGGGGATGGGTGGCGAGCGGTGACTGATGACGGATCCTCGACAAGTACGGGCGACGGGCTGCAGCGCCGGCGCACCACACGCCGACGACGAGCGAACGTGCCCACGCCGTGAACGAGCCCGTGATCCAGCGTGCAATGGTACAAGCGTCTTCTGTGTCCGAAGTAGGCGCAAAAGGTGAAAGTCTCGTTACGGAGCCATCGGGGCTTGCCTCCAACTTCGGATGCGGCCACTACCGTGGCGCCTGATCCGAGCGGAGGCACCCGGGATCCACCACCGCCAGGCCGCCCCCGTCCGGAAAGCACAGACTGCAGCAACCGACCATGCCAACGCCGACACCGACCTCCCCGCCCCCACACCGCAAACTCTCCAAGAGAATCGGCTGGAAGTTCCTCAACGGGCTCCACAAGGGCGCCCTGCGCATCACCGGCGGCCGTTGGCCGGCCACCCTCCGCGGCATGCCGGCCGTCGAGCTCGAGACCATCGGGCGCAGGACCGGCCAGTCCAGGTCGACCATGCTCACCTCGCCCCTGCACGATGAGAACCGGGTCGTCTTGGTGGCCTCACGAGGTGGGTCGGACAACGACCCGGCGTGGTACGTCAACCTCAGCGCCAATCCTGACGTCAAGGTGACCATGTACGGCGAAACCCGCCCGATGCGAGCCCGCACGGCCTCGCCCGAGGAGAAGGCGGCACTCTGGCCCGAGATCGTCGCCGTCTACAAGAACTACGAGGGCTATCAGCAGCGCTCGAGCCGGGACATCCCGGTCGTGATCTGCGAGCCGTTGCCGGCGTCACCTCCCGCCTGAGCCGAGCACCAACCAGGATCTCCCGAGGGATTTCGAGGGATTGCCGCCCGCCCCGAGGCGCCCGGTCGGCTCTGCAGCCCGGCCACTACGATGCGCTTGATGTCGCTCGAGCCCACTGGGGATGCTGAACCCAATGCCATGGTCGAGGCGAACGCCGATCCCGCCTTCGACCTCAGCATGGCCGTCTCCCAGCTGGCGTCGAACAGCACCGATCTGCACATCATGCTCAAGCTGCTGGTGTCACAGCTGTCCGACGCCTTGGGCAACCGCTTGACGGTGGAGCGGGCCGGCGGCCGCTTCCGCAAGAGCGACGAGATCAAGTCGGTGCGGATCATCCTGGGTGACGACACCCTCGAAGCGTCCGTGGACGGGCCGTCGGTGCGCTGCAGCGTCGGCCACGCCTCGGGCGGCATCCGCATCAGGAGCGAGCAGGTCGGGATGGACGTGTGGCTCACTCGCCTGCTCTCCACCCTCCAGGCCGAAGCGCAGACCAGCGAGCAGACCCGCCAGGCGCTGGAGAACATCGTGATCGGAGGATCATCGTGACGGATCCACAGCCACAACCACAACCCCAGCCCCAACCACCGGTCGACCTCCCCAAGGATGCCGCTCACCGTCTCGAGGAGCTCGAGCACGGCCTGTTCACCTCGGACCTCTCGGTCAACGAGTTCCTCCTCGTCAAGGAGGCCGGCTTCCACCCCCTGGGCTTCGTGATGGGCTCGTCGATCTACCACATCGGGATCCAGACGAGGAAGTGGGGCGAGAGCCAGGAGCTGTCCAAGCTCACCGAAGCCATGTACACGGCACGCGAGCTCGCCATGACCCGGATGGAGGAGGAGGCGGAGGAGCTCGGCGCCGACGGCGTGGTGGGCGTGCGGCTCGATGTGAACTACTACGAGTGGGGCAACGATTCCGCCGAGTTCATCGCCTTCGGCACCGCCGTCAAGGCCGAGGACGGCACGTCGTACATCAACGCTCTCGGCAAGCCCTTCACCTCGGACCTGTCGGGTCAGGACTTCTGGACCCTCATGCAGACGGGCCACGTCCCCCAGGGACTCGTGATGGGCACCTGCGTCTTCCACATCGCGCACCGCAAGCTCACCCAGGCCTTGGGCTCCATGGGACAGAACGTCGAGCTGCCCAACTTCACCCAGGCCCTGTACGAAGCACGCGAGCTCGCCATGACCCGTATGCAGGACGAGGCCAGCCGGCTCAACGCCAGCGGCATCGTGGGCGTGCGCCTCGAGGAGAAGTCGCACCAATGGGGCTCGCACACCATCGAGTTCCTGGCGCTCGGCACGGCGGTCACCAAGGTGAGCGGCGAGGTGACCCTCCCCAAGCCCACCACGATCATCTCCTTGGACAACTGATGTCCGGCGGTGACGGGTCCGATTTGGACAGCCCGCCGCCCGATGGCGTGACGACCACGGCCGGCGGGCCCCAGGGCGATCTGCCCGAAGCCGCACTGCGCCGCCTGGATTCCGACACCTTCTCCTCGGGCCTCAGCGTGCCCGACTTCGCCGCCTGCCTCGAGCTCGGCCTCCAACCCGTCTCGCTCGTCCAGGGTTTCTGCGTCATGCGGTGGGGCTGGTACGGCCCGGGCTCCTCGTACATGCGCGGCATGAACCCCTACGGCGGTCAGAGCACCCCCGACGCCTACTCCGAGACGTACCGCTGCCCCCACGGCTACGTCAACAGCACCGAGCACCGCACGTGGGGCCAGAACTTCGAGCAGCCCTGGGTGGAGCAGGCTTGGACCTCGGGGTACATGACGGCCTACAGCCGTATGGTCGAGGAGGCCCGGCTGCTCGGCGCCCACGGGGTGATCGGCGTGATCGACCGCATCTCGCCGGTGGCCGACACGGGGAACACCGAGTTCCACTTCCTCGGCACCGCGGTCGTCGTCGAGGACGGCCCGCCCCCAGCAGGTGGCGCGCCCTGGAGCACCTATCTGGCCGGGCAGCGGCTGACCAAGTCGATCGAGGCGGGGTTTATGCCCGTCTCGATCGTGGCCGCTCTGGCCTCGGTGCGGGTCTGGGCCTACTGCATGACCGAATACCTCATGGAGGGTTCCATGGGGTGGGGATCCAGTCAACCGGCCGTCGTCGATCAGATAAGCCGGGCCCACATGGCCGTGCGCCAGCTCGCCCGCAAGCACGTGCGCCAGCAGCTGATGGGCGACGAGCTCCACGGGGCGCGCATCGAGGTCGACGGCCGCGACCTCTCCCAGGGCGACGAGGTGATCGACTGCACCCTGCGGGGCAACCGGGTGCGCCGCTTCAAGGACTACGACGAGATCCCCGCTCCCCGGCCCACGGTGCGCCTCGGATGAGCACCCTGAGCACGCAGAACCCAGGCGCCCCGAAACCCCCGGATACCAAGGCCGAGATGCGCAAGGGCGCCGAGGCCCTGGCCCAGGCGGCGCCGCCCACCAACGCCCGGGGGATCACCTCGGACCTCTCGGTCGACGAGGCACTCCTCCTCCACGGCGGCGGCTGGGAGCCGCTCGATCTGGTCTGCGGCGTCGCCGTCTGCTCCATCCCCTACGGGGTCTGGAGTTATGGCGGCTACGGCGGCGGGACCTCGATCGGCATCGCCTCGGACGCCAACAACATCGCCATGGGCGAGGCGGTGGCCCAGATCCGCGCCGAGTGCGGCAAGGTCAAGGGCTACGGGGTCGTGGGTGTGCGGGTCGAGGTCAGCCTGCGCCAGCACCACGTCGACGTGGAGCTCGTGGGCACCGCGGTGCGCCCGATGCAGCGGCCGAAACAGGGCGGGGACGCCGCGCTGGCCATGCCCTTCGTGTCCGACCTCTCCGCCCGCGACTTCACCCTTCTCCTCCGAGCCGGCTGGATGCCCGTGGGCCTCGCCTTCGGCACCGCATTCGCCTACGCCCCTCGGCGGGGCGCCGGCGCCGCCATGCGCCAGTCGACCCAGAACGTCGAGCTCACCAACTACACCCAGGCCATGTACGCCGCCCGGGAGTCGGCCATGGAGCGGATGCAGGACTCCGCCCTCCGGGCCGGGGGAGAGGGCGTGGTCGAGGTCAAGGTCACCGAGGGCCCGGTCGCCTTCGCCCGCCACTCCATCGGCTTCACCGCCTGGGGCACCGCGGTCAAGCTGGTGGCCGAGGCGCACCAATCCATCCAGCCCCAGGTCGTCCTCCCGCTCGATGACGCTGTGGTTAGCTTCGACGCCGAGAGTCTGCGCAATGCAGCACAGGGGAGGCATTGATGAGTCCGACCAGAGATTGGGATTCCTGGGCCCGCACGTTCGAGTCCATCGACGGGCCCGACGAGTTTGCGGCCCTCTTCGCCCAAGGCGGTCGTTTCAAGGACCCGGTGACCCCGTGGACCACCGACCTGCACAAGGTGGCCACCGACACCGACGCCATCTTCCCGGATTGGAACCAGCGGGTGGACCGTATCCGCGGCGGTGACGACTGGGCCGTCTTCGAGTGGACGGGCACGGCCACCTTCAACGCCGGCGAGGGCAAGGCGGGCATCCATGTCGAGATGACCGGCGCCACCGTGATCGACGTCGACGACAACGGCAAGGTCACCGACTGGCGCGACTACCTCGACACCAATGAGCCCACCCAGCAGATTCAGAACGGCCTCGAGCGGGCCATCGAAGGCGGCTGACCCAGCCCCAGCCGCGGGTTCAGTCCGAGCCCTCGGCCGCCACACCCTCCACGTGTGCCATGCGGGCATCACGGGCCTCATCCAGGTCCTGCGCCGCCTGCTCGTCGCCGGCCATCTCGGCGTCGATGTCCGCATCGGCAAAGGCGATCACGCCCATGGACTCGAAGGCCGCGCGCAGGTTCGGACCCCAGAGCCCGACATCGCGCAGGATGGGCACGATCCGCATGAACAAGAAGTTGCGGAATTCGCGCAGCGTATCGCTCTGGTCGACGTAGGTCGTGAGCTCGTGCGGCAGCTCCAGGCGCTCGAAGACCTCTTCGCCCAGGAAGCGGTCGCGCATCAGGTAGCAGGCCTCGAGCAGAAGTACTCGCGCTCGTCGCGCTCCTCCTGGGTCAGCTGCGGGTAGTAGTCGCGCAGCGCCAGGCGGCCGAACGCGACGTGCCGGCTCTCGTCCTGCATCACGTAGGCGTTGAGCGCCTTGGCCAGCGGGTTCGGTGGCGTTGTCGCGGATCTGCCGAAGGCGGCCAGCGCCAGCCCCTCGATCACCACCTGCATGCCGAGGTAGGTCATGTCCCAGCGGCTGTCCGAGATGACCTCGTCGAGCAGCTCCTGGAGGTGCGGGTTCATCGGGTAGGCGAGCCGCACCTTTTCGTGCAGGTAGCGGCTGTAGACCTCGACGTGGCGCGCCTCGTCGATCACCTGGGTCGAGGCGTAGAACTTCGAGTCGACGTCGGGCACTCTGGGTACGATCTTGGCGGCGCAGATCAGCGCGCCCTGCTCGCCCTGCATGAACTGGCTGATGCGCCAGCCCTGGAAGTGGCGGCGGACCTCGCCCTTGGCTCCTCGGACATGTCGTCCCACCACTTCGGCATGCCGAAGATCGGCAGCATCTCGTCGGGCATGCCGACGGGATTGTCACGTCGACCTCCTGGCTCCAGTCCAGGCGGTCACTGCCGATCCACTGGCGCCGCGTCCCCTTGTCGTAAAGGCGCAGCAACTGGTCCCGACCACCCGTGTAGTTGAAGTCGAACATGGTGGTCGACGGCGACTCGATGCCCCACTTCGGCTCGAAGGCGACGTCCGCATCTGACACGGTCGGGCTGGTGGCCATGATGCCCCCTTTGCTTCTTTCCGCACGGCGGGAGCGCCGTTCTCGCCCGCGACGCTACCCCGTTGCCCGTTACCAGTCATGGGGAGCCCGCCCCGGGGGCCGCCGGGGCGGCTCCCCTTGAGTGTGACCTGGACGCCGCCCCGGGCCGTGCTGGCCCCCGGGGCGATCCGCCACAGGCGATCTGCTCAGTTGGATCTACTCATTGGATCTGTTCAGCGGAAGTCGAAAGCGACCTTGATAGCGCCGCTCTCCTTCTGGGTGGCCAGGGAGACGAAGGCGTCGCGCCAGTCCTCGAGCCGGAAGGTGTGGGTCAGCATCCCGGTCATGTCGACGCGGCCCTCGGAGGCCATCTTCAGGTAGTGGGCGATGCCGTGCATGCGCACGCCATCCACCTCTTCCACACCGAATGCGTTCGACCCGACCCAGGAGATCTCCTTGAAGTACAGCGGCGACCACTCCCACCGCTCGGGCGCGTGGACCCCGCTCTTGACCATGGTCCCGCGCTGCTTGAGCAGACGGACGCCAACCTCAGCCGTCTGCGACGTCCCCACGGTGTCGTAGACGACGTCGAAGCCACCCGGATGGGCCATCGGCAGGCCCGTCCCCTCGAACCTCTGGAGCACGCCGCCCGACCACGCTGCGGCCTCCTCGAGAAGCTGCTCGACCGGGAAGGGGTCGACCACGGTGGCGCCGAGCCGCTCGGCCAGCGCCTTCTGGGCCGGCCAGGCCGCCACGACCATGACCTCGACGTCGGGCCACAGCGCCCGGATGATGGCGGTGGCACACGTACCGAGCGCGCCGCCCCCGTAGACGAGCACCTTGCCGCCGGGCGTAGGCGGGTGCCGGGTTACCGAGTGCAGCGACACGGCGAAGGGATCACCGATGACCGCCTGCTCGTCGGTGAGGTTGTCCGGCACCGGGATGAGCATGGTCTCGTGGGCCGGGAAGAAGTCGGCAAAACCTCCGGGTGCGTCCTTGGACGTTCCGGTGTGGATGCCGGCTGCGATCGGTCCCTGGGTGAAGTGGTAGCAGAGGCTGTAGTCACCCGCCTGACACGACGGGCACATGGGATCGATGCCGCGAGGAGCGCACGAGAGCCAGGGGTTGAGGACGACCCGCTGGCCGACCTCGATGGTGGTGACGGCCGGGCCGACCTCCACCACGTCGGCCACGACTTCGTGACCGAACACGGTCGGGAAGGTGAAGAAGCCGTTCAGGGCGCCGTCGCCGAAATCGTCTCCGAAGTCCATAAAGACCATTTTGGCGTCGGATCCGCAGATTCCCGTCAGTCGAGTCTTGGCCACGGCCCAGTCGTCACGGACAAGGGTCGGCTCCTTGAGCTCCTCCAGCCGCATGGGCGTCCTGGACAGGCCGACCAGCAGATGGTTCGACTCGTCCGGTGGCGTCCAACGTTCGGGCTTGACCCCGTACAAGAGACCTTGCATTACGTTCCTCCTCCGCGCTGGTGCGCTCGTCTGTGCTTCGGTGTGGCGAACTTTGTCTGCTGCTGATTTGGTCAGGCGATGTGACCGATGGCTCCGGCCAGGGTGATCACGGAACTGGTGGTGTTGTTGGTCGTGGCGCTGATGCTGATCGTGAGGATGAAGAACGCGAGCCAGGCAAATCCGATGATGATGCCGGCGATGGCCAAGCCGTCACCCCTCTGGCGCCCACCCGAGTTCTTGATCTGGGACCGGGCCACGAAGCCGAGCACGATTCCCGCGATGAAGGTGACGAAGAAGAATCCGACGATGGAGCAGATGAACGACGCGATGGCGAGACCGTTCATGGAGGTGCCGCCCGCCACGCCATACCCGGGCTGGCCGTAGGGCGTGGCGCTGCCGTAGGGCATGGAGCTATAGCCAGGCGGAACCGGAGGGGCCGCACCGGGCCATTGGTTGGCGCCGTAGGCGGGGGGCTGTCCTGGTGATCCGGGTTCGCCCGGGAACCCCGGCGGTCCAGAAGATCCCGGCTGGGTCGCCGGGAACGTGGAACCGGCTTGACCCGTCTGCTGATCGGGCATCGACGGTTGAGAGCGTCCGCCGGTTTGATCGCCCAAGGGGTTCGTGTTGGGCGGTCCGGTCCACTGCTCGGGCGGGTACCACATGCCATCGGACGCCAACCACCATCCGGGACCCTGTGAGGTGTCGCTCATGCCGTGACCGTTCTCCGTACGCCGTCTCCCTGGTTGAGCTTACGGGTCGCCGGCTGAAGCGCCTGAGAGGGCCGACGCGGACTCATGCCACGTACGGGCAATGGCGGCAGCCCGAGTCGCAGCAGAACCCGCGACGGGCCAGATACCCGGCAGTCAGCACCGTCAGGCCGGAGGCGGGATCCACATAGGTGTCGGCACCGACTCGCAGCGCCTCTGCGTGGGCGACGAGGATCTCGCCGTAGTCCGGTCGAGAAGGGGAGAGGCGATCCGCTGACGCCTCTGCCAGGGGGCGGTCGGCCAGTGGCCGGCTGTGTGGGCCCGCGCCTCGGCTCGGCCATGCTGCCGCGGGCCAGGGCGCCCGGTCCCGCGGCACGGGACCGGGCGGCGCTGACTTACCTCCTGGCGGTCTTCTTGGCTGCGGTGCGCTTGGCCGGTGCACGCTTGGCCGGGGCCTTGCGTGCCGTAGCGGCCTTGCGGGCCGGAGCCTTCTTCGCTGTGCTCCTCGTCGCGGTGGCGCGAGCGGCAACCGGGGCGGCGGACTTGCCTGCCGAAGCGACAGCCGCGTCATCGGTGGGGAACGCACCCTTGACGAGTTTGGGGGCCTTGGCCGGGGCCAGCACGGCATCCTTGAAAGCCTTCACCGGGGTGATGCGGGCCTTCTTCGACGCCTTGATACGAATGGCCTCGCCCGTCGCCGGGTTGCGGCCCATACGTGCTGGACGGTCGACCTTGACGAACTTTGCGAAGCCGGGGATCGAAATCGGCTCACCCTTGGCGACGACGGCGGTCACCACATCGGTGAAACCGTCGATGACGGTGATGACGGTCTTCAGTTCGACATCCGACTGGACTGCGACTGCTCTGGCTAGTTCACGCTTGTTCATGGCGACATTGTGGCCGACGCGCGCCTGCCAATGCACATCTTTCGAGGCGAAATGTATGGGAATTGACCGAAATTATGGTCAGTTCGGGCTGTCAGCGATGCGGCGGACCACGTCCTCAGTCGCTCGGCATCCACTGTGCCCAGTAGGGATTGGCGGTCGTGCGTTTCTCCATGAGGATGATGACCGTCCCCCAAGGGTCATGGCACCACGTGGTTTTCAGGCCCGCAACCTCGGCGATTCCCGTGGTCAGGAACTCGACGCCGCGCGACTCGAGCAGAGCCCGGGTCGCCTCGATGTCGTCACAGACCATGCCCACGTGGGTGAGGCCCACTTCGGTCACCGACGGACGGCCCGAGGGTCCGCCCTTCACGTCGGCCTCGGGGTATTCGATGAGCTCCAAGACTCGATCGTCCTTGCCGAACCCGACGATGGCGGCGAAGACGACGACCGGCGACGGCACGAGTTCACCCATGTCGTGCTGAATCTGCTCGCCCTCCATGCGGTACGGGGGAGAGAGGACGTCGAACCCCAGGACGTCGTGATACCAGTCGACGGCGGCCCGTACATCGGGAACGCAGACGGCCGAATGGGCCATGCCGGTCAACACCGGTTCAGGTCCAGCGAGCGATTTCGTGCTGCAGCCGCTTGTTCCAACCGCGGGCGAAGACTTTCGCCGACCGGCTCACCTTGCGTAAGGCGAAGACGAGGACGAAGACGAGGGGAGCGAAGAACCCGGCGATGGCGCTCACACCCATCATCCGGACGCGATTCGTCCCTTTCTGCGGCGTATCCACGCATTTAGTGCTACACCTGTTCCGGTTGTTTGCGCCAGTGCCCACTGGCCTGAGGCAGCACTGGGAGCCTTTGCACAGATGAGCGACACCAACCCCGAGGAGACGTCGAGCGCTGTCGCTGCAGTTGCGGCGCCGGAAAGCCCAAAGAAAATGCCTCGGGCTCGCCGGACGAGGGGAGTCATCTCCTGGGTGCTCATCGTGCTCGCATCACTGCTCATCCCGATTTCGGTGGTGTCGGCCTGGGCCATCCGGACGGTGACCAACACGGACCAGTACGTGACGACCATGGCCCCGCTGGCGCGGAATCAGATCATCATCGACCACCTGGCCGACAGGGCCACGGACGCACTCTTCGCCTCGCACACGGTCCAGAACAAGGTGACCGAACTCCTCCCTGCCAAGGCCAAGCCCCTGGTGGTCCCCGTCACCAACCAGGTCAAGTCCTATGTGCACGGCCTTGCGCTCAGGTTCTTCGAGAGCCCGGCGTTCGGCAAGCTGTGGGACACGCTCAACCGACACACGCACGAAGCCGTCGTCGACATCTTGGAGGGCAAGACCGGGCCCCTCCTGGACAAGGTCTCGAAGAACGGCGCCATCGTCGTCAATGTCGTCCCGGCGCTCAACATGATCGTCCAGGAACTGAACCAGCGAGGCGTCACGCTGTTCAACCCGATCAAGGCGATCACGCAGCAGAGCGGCCAGGGCCTCGGAATCACGATTGTCTCGAAGGACCAGGTCGCCAAGTACTCGGGGTTGTTCAACACCATCGTCGATCTCGGCTGGGCCGTCCCGATTACCGCTGTGGTCATCGGGATTCTCTCCATCGCCGTCGCGGTGCAACGGCGGAGGGCCTTGTTGCGGGTCGCCCTCGGCATCTCCTTGGTCACCTTGCTCTTCCTTGCCGCGCTGGCCACGGGTCGGAATTTCTTCCTCAACGAGGCCTCCGACCTCAGTTTCAAACGTGACGCTGCGGGGGCAGTGTGGGACACCCTGTTGCGCTTCTTGAAGGCGGACTTCCGCTGGATGCTGCTCGTCGCCTTGATCGTCGCCTTTTTGGCCTGGGTCTTTGGCCCGGCCCGCTGGGCCGTTGGCATCCGTAGCCACGTGGTGCGGGCCGCACGCTGGCTCGGTGTGCAGTCCAAATCTCTCAGCGCAGGCGCTGGTCGTGCTGCCGCCGGATCTGATGGCGCTCGTCGGGTCGGCAGCTTCATCGTGGAGCACCTCAACGGTTTGCGCATCGTGGGTGTCGCCGTGGCCGCCATCGTGCTGCTCTTCAGCGGGAACCTGACGGGCTGGAGCCTCCTGATCATCCTGATCGTCCTGTTGGTGTACCTGGGTTTGTTGCAGCTGCTGGCCGCATGGGCGCGCAAGATTGCCCCCTCGGCGACCACTCAAGGGGCGGCGTAGCAATCCCGGGCCGGGCGGGCCTACCGCCGGTCGGCGGGCTTCGCTTGCCCGACTGCCATCTGGGTCAACACGAAGGCCAGGAAGCCGCAAGGTTGACACGCCGAGATGTACGCCTCGGGGGAGGCGGACAGTGGCAGAACCAGCCCCAGTCGTGTTCGAGGTGGGATCTTCGCCCAGTCCGGGTATGGTCAGCTTGAATACGCGAACAAGGGCAGGAGATGAAATGACGGAGCTGGCGACGGTGACCGGAGCGGTGAGCCTGGTGGCCGTCGGCTTCGTGGCGATGCAGATCGGGCGGCGCCGTCGACTCGAGTCCACCATGAGGCGAATCCCGCTACGGGTGCGACGCCCGGTCGGATCCCGAGAGCGACCGAGCGGCTCGACCCGTCCTCGCTGACCGTCCTCACCGAAAGACGGTCCCGGACCCCCGTGCGGCGTTCGGGGTCTCCGGTCACACCAGACCGAAATTTCGAGCTTTCTTATCTGAATCCCAGGCCTTCTTAGCTGGCATTTAGGTCCGTCTCTTAGCCTGGATCCCGTGGGCATGAAGTGGCGTTTGGGTCTGGTCGCGGTGGTTGCCGCAGCCGTCCTGGGCGGGCTGGTGCCCCATGTCGTTTCCTCGCCGGAGAGCGTCGGCGCGGCCATGATCCAAGCGGTCGAGTCGCCGCTGGCCTCTCCCACGAGCTGTACCGACGCCACCTGTGGGAAGGGAACTCCCACCCCAGCCGCACCGTCGCCGGCCGCCGCCCTGGTGGCAGTTCTGGGCGGGCTCGCAGTTGCGGCTGCCGCGGCCGCGTTGATCCGTCGTCGATCTGCCGAAGTCGGCGCGCTGCCGCGCGGGTCGCCAGGACCGGCTCTTCCACCCTCCGCAGTTCTCCTAGCTCAGTCCAAGCGCCCCCGCCCGCTCTGCCCGCTCGCCTTCAGCGAAACCGGGCCGACGGCCAGAGGGCGCGGTCCTACCAGAGCTTCTGCGGCCGCCCCTGTGTGGCTGCCGCACACCACCGCCGAACGCGCACCGCTGCTGATTCGGCCTACCAAGGAGAACTCCAAGATGTCGAAGTCCCATTCCGGCCCCACGCGGCCCACTTCCAATCGCCCATCGAAGGGCGCAGCCACCAGATCCGCCTCAAATCGCACCAAGACGTCAGGCGGAAAAACGCCGGCCCGGAGGTCGTTCCGTTCGCGGCACCCTCTTGTCACCTCGCTCGTCCCGGTCGGGCTCGTCCTGGCGGTCATCGCGACCATGGTCGTCATCAAAGCCACCGGCGGGTCCGCCGCACCGTCGTCATCGCAGCTTCAGGCGAACGGGGCGAACCTGTCTGGTCAGACCGGGACGGCGGCGCTGTCGTCCAGCGTCCTTGCTGATCTGGTCGTCCCCGCCTCGACCCTCGAGGCGGTCGGCAGTCCGAAGGGCGACAGCCTGCCCAGCGCGATCAGCGGCACCTCCATCCTCAAGGGCCAGGATGGAAAACCGCTCATCACCTACGTGGGCGCCGAGTACTGCCCGTACTGCGCGGCCGAGCGGTGGGCCATGGCGGTCGCCCTCTCGCGGTTCGGGACATTCTCGAACTTGTCGGCCACCCACTCTGCGAGCGCTGACGTGTACCCGAACACCCAGACACTGTCGTTCTATGGATCGAGCTATTCGAGTCCCTACGTCGACTTTCAGCCCGTCGAAGAGGCCACCAACCAGGTCGTCAACGGGTCCTACGCGGCCCTCCAGACTCCCACCGCCGCCCAAAGCGCGCTCATGGCCAAGTACGACTCCGCGGGAAGCATTCCGTTCCTCGACATCGCCAATAGGTACGTCGTCACTGGGTCCAGCTTCTCGCCCCAGGTCTTGCAGGGTCTGTCCCGCGAGCAGATTGCAGCGCAACTGAGCGATCCGTCGAGCGCAGTGGCCCAAGCCATCGACGGGACGGCAAACGCCATCACGGCGGCCATCTGCAACGTCACGGGCAGCCAGCCGAGCAGCGTCAGCAACTCTCCTGCCATTGCTGCCATCGCCAAGACGTTGGGCGCATGACCATGGCTCTGTCGGCCAGCCGGCGTCCCCCGAACTGGGCGCTCACCACGTCGCTCGGCCTCTCTTTGGCCGCCGTCGGCATCGCCTCCTACCTGACCGTGGCCCACTACGCCGCCCCCGGCGCACTTGCTTGCCCCGACACCGGAGTAGTGAATTGCACGCTGGTCACCACCAGTCCCGAATCGGTGGCGTTCGGGGTTCCGCTCGCGGTATCGGACTGGTCTGGGCCGTGGTGATGGTGGGCTTGTGCGCACCCTGGACGTGGCGGTCGCGCGCCGAGTGGCTCGATCGCACCCGCCTCGTTGCCGCCGGCGCAGGCGCGGTCACGGTGGTGTACCTCGTCTACACCGAGTTGTTTCGCATCGGTGCCATCTGCCTCTGGTGCACCGCAATGCATGTGTCAGCCCTTGGCCTCTTCGCAATCGTGATGGCGGCACGGGCACGCACCGATGGATCGGTGAGGTCCCGTGCCTGAAAACCCACGGATATGGGGCCTTTTGCCTCTACTGCGACCACAGCCTGTCCCCCCACAATCACGGGAGGACGTCGGCGCAAGCGGGCTGCCGGTGGGTGGGAGGAAATTCCAATGAAGAAGCCTGAGTACTCAGAGGGCGAAAGCGTCCTGGTGCGGGAGTGCGAGGCGTTCCTTAAGGGAACCTTGGCGGAGCACCTCGACGAACGGGGCATTGTGGTCCCTGTGTGGGCATGGACCAACCTGCTCGCGGACGGTGGACCTGAACAGATCACCGACTGCGTGTGCTCGCCGAACCAACCCCATCGATCGGATCGCGACTGGAGCGTGGCGCGGGCTCTCGTTGCCTTCGAGATCTTCGACCTCATGGAGGCGGGCTATCGGCTCGAAGAGCTCCAAGAGGACGTCCTCATCCCCCTCGAGCTCGAGATGGCAGCTCGCCCCGAGGTCAGCCGGTGGACCCCCCGCCAATGGCTCGACACTGTGGATGCGGCCATTCAGAGCCAGCAGGTCACGTTCGGCCTGTAGCCCAAGAGCGGGCCGCAAACCGGAACGGACGCCTGGTCCGTCCAACCAGACGAGCACGCAGTCTCACACGGCCGCGCGGGCCACCCAGCGTTCGATGGTGTTGGCCAATGCCGGCAGCGGGAGAGATCCGGCGCGCAGGACGACGTCGTGAAACTCGCGCAGGTCGAAGCGGGCGCCGAGACGCTCCGATGCTTCGCGCCGCAGGCGCACAATTTCGAGGCGGCCGGTCATATAGGCCAGCGCCTGTCCGGGATAGGAGATGTAGCGGTCCACCTCGGACTCCATCTCAATCCGCGGCATTGGTGTGTGCTCCACCAGCCAGTCGACCGCCTGCGACCTCGTCCAACCCTTGGCGTGTAGCCCGGTGTCGACCACGAGGCGCCCGGCCACGCCAGGCGTCGGCCGAAAAGAGTCCCATGCGGGAAAGGTCGTCGCTATAGAGCCCCATCTCGTCGGCGAGCCGTTCGCTGTAGAGACCCCACCCCTCGGCGCAGGCGGTGTCGAAGAGCACACGCCGGGCCGGGGCCAGCTCGGTGTTCTCGAGTGCAATGGTCAGCTGAAAGTGGTGGCCTGGCACGGCCTCGTGGAAGGCCACGTCCTCGGCCGCGTAGCGGTGCCGCTCCGCCGGCATTGAGGTGTTCAGGAAGTACGTGCCTTTGCGGGACCCGTCGATGGCGCCGACCATGTAGTAGGCCGCGGCCATGCCTGCTTCCTCGGTCTCGGGTACCGGCTCGACGACGCACGCCTCCTTGGGGACGACGCCGAACCACCTGGGGGCCTCGGCCTCGGCCGCGGCAACGACGCGACGGGCATGGTCCAGCATCTCCTCACGGCTCTTGTAGCGCAGGCTGACGTCGGCCGTCAGTCGACCGAAGATCTCACCCAGGTCTGTGGTTCCCCAGAGACTCGAACCCGTCTGGCGGAACTCCTGACTCACTTGTTCGACGATCTCGAGTCCCATGGCATGAAGCTCGTCGGGGCTATGGCGAGTGGATGTGTGCAGCTGGACCAGCTTGGCGTACATGGCGTCGCCCCCTGGGAGGTGGCAGATCCCAGGATGCTCGTCATCGCGCGCCGCGGGAGGACGTCGGTGGCAAGGCCCTCGCGATAGCTGGTGAGCGCGGGCCGCACATTCTCATCGATCTCGACCGCTAACCGTTTCGCAAATGCTGCGTCTTCGTGATCATGGAAGTCCATACCGCCGGCCGTCTCGTCCGCGGCCAGCATTTCGAGTTGGACCATGGCCGATTCCACGAGGCGCCGCACGGCGGTCCGGCCAGCGGCAGTACCTTCTCGGTGTCGATCGGCCACGGTGGCGAGCATGCCCGGCAGAGCGCGGAGGCGGGCCTCGTAGCCCTCCTGGCGTTCTTTGGTGTCGAGCGCAAGCTTGGGCAGCATCGTCAACACGCTGTTGACCGGGTCGACGAACGTGTCGCTGACCGTGAACTCCACGAGCGGCACTGTGGCCGCGCCCGCCATGTTTGCAGCCATGCGCCGCACAAAGTCCAGTGTCTGCAGTTGGACCTCATTGAGTCCGGCCTCGTCGGACTGCGCCGCCTGCTCGGCCAGTGCCGCCAGCCTTGTGGTTTGTTCCAGCTCGGACACTTTCGAGAAGTCAGGCAACCGCTCGTCGTACCCGGGGAAGCCGTACAGCGATCCGGCGAGCGGGTCGGAGTCGAGCGTTGTCTCGAGGAGTTCGGCCGCCAAATCGTCAGGGGTCATGCCATCGGAACCTACCCCAGTGGTGAATCAGAGTCGTTGAGGCTCCTGGCCTTGTGTCCTCCGCAGTTCGGGGCGCGTCGCATATCCGACGCGTCGAAAAACTTGCGCGCGTCGAGCCTTGACCAGAGTCGCTGGTCCTGGACCGTCCTCGTTCGCAGGGGTGGTGCCTCAGGTGGGCGTTGGTCCGTCGTACTCCAGCGTCGACGGCTGTGCCAGCTTTGCCGTTGGCGCCTGACGGACCGGCGGGTGTGTTCGCACCGGAGCTCGCGCCCTGTCCCGCCGCGCCGATGCAGGCGAGGACTGCGCTGCTGGCACCTGGTCCACCGAAATGACCAGCAGGCCCTCCGTTGGCACCGAAGGCGCCGCCGCCAGAGCCGGGCAATCCCCCCGTGACTCGGTCAGCGCCAGCCGTGGAACTGACGACGAAGCTGACCAAAGGTTTTCGGGCGCGGATGTGGGCAGAAATGTGACAGGGACGGGGCCGAAGCCCCGTCCCTGTCACGCCCGATCATTCGGGACTGAAGTCAGATGCAACCTGTGGCGCTAGGCGAACTCGATCGAACTCGCGGCCCCGTCGAATCCAGAGCTGGTGATCAACATCGACGTGTTCCCCAATACTTCCGCCGTGATGTCGTTCTTGAAGTTGCCGGTCGTGCCACCCGACCCAGTGTCAGTGTTGAGGCAGGCCGTAATGTGGGTGGCCTTGCCGGATTGCGCGGCTGGAGCCGTGAGGTGGCCGATGAGTTCGAATCCCGCCTCGGTGCTCGGGCAATTCCCCACCCCGGTCCCGGAACCGGCCTGCGCCGACGAGGTATTCGCCGCCACGTAGGTCGTGCTGCCAACCGTCCACGTCGTGGTCTTCGCTGCCTTGTAGAGCGTGCTGGCGCCTCCGGCGAACTGAATGGCCGAGTCATAGACGAAGTCAGTCGACGGGCATGGTGACGGCGGGTTCGAGTCGGACGCGCACGTCACCGTGCTCTTGGTCTTGATCTTGCTCGAAGCAACGGTGCCGGTGCCGGCATGCTTTCCGGTGCAGGTGATCGACGGCGCGGCAGACGTCGTCGAAGTTGACTTCGCACTCACCGAAGCGGTCCCCTGGTTGGAGATACCCGGTGCCGCGAAGGTCACCGTTTGGGATCCCCCGCTGCACAAGGTCGTACCTCCCGCAGCAAAGGCACTTCCACTCGTCGAGACTTCGGCAATGCCCAACGAGAGCACGGGCACCGAACACAAGGCAACTGCTGCCATGAACTTACGCAACATTCACTCCACCCCATTTTTTCCTAGAGGCCGACGGTCGTCTCGCATCGATCCTCCGCGGATCGAACGCTTTTCGGCCGTGCGGCAAGTTTGCGGCGGTCAGCATGTCATATCGATCAGAGCAATGCTGGAGACCGTGTCAAGGAAAGATTGCACCGTAGGAGCAATCTCGTGGTCGCTCGGGGAGTGTGGTGGAACGCGCCGTGACTCCAACTCTTGGTCTCCTGATCGATAGCGACTGCAGTGCGCGAGTGGAGTGGTTCTCGCAGGTGAGCGAGGTCGGGCGCGTTCGACTCTGATCTGACGCGCCGCTGGCAGCGACACTGCGATCTCGGTGTGGTGGATCGGGTCACTGGGGTTGCCGACGGCCTGTGACCGAAGCCAGCAAACGGGGGTGTGTAGGGTGAGCGACCCGCGGAGCTCCCGCATTCCTACTCGACGTCAGGAAATCTGGTGAGAGTCCTCCTCGTATCCGATCTCCATTATTCCTTGCCGCAGTTGGATTGGGTGGTCGATGTCAGCTCGTCGTATGCACTTGTCGCTGTGGTCGGTGACAGCCTGAACATAAGTTCTGCAGTTCCAATCGACGCCCAGAGCGTCGTGATCATTCGCTACCTGAAGGAGATCGCGTCAAGGACACAATTGGTCGTGAGCTCCGGCAACCACGATCTCACTGGCCCTGACGACCACGGTGAGCAGACCCCCCTGTGGCTGAGCGATGCCCGCCGTATGGGGATCCCGATCGACGGTGATTCGGTCTTTGTGGAGGACACGCTGCTCACTATTTGTCCATGGTGGGACGGTCCGCATGGGCGCTCTGAGGTTGCGTTGCAACTCCAGGCCGATGCAGCGCGGCGCCCGGCGCGTTGGGTGTGGCTCTACCACTGGCCGCCATTGGGTTCGCCGACGTGCTGGACGGGCCGCCGTGACTACGGCGACCCGGATGTTCGGGGGTGGATCAACGAATTCCATCCCGACCTGGTCTTCTGCGGACATGTGCACGAATCGCCTTTCAAGGTCGACGGATCGTGGGTCGACCGGATCGGCCAGACCTGGGTGTTCAATGCGGGTCACCAGATCGGGAAGGTGCCAGCCTTCATCGAGCTCGACCTCGCAGCGAACCAAGCCCGATGGGCATCCATCATGGGCTCGGAGACGCTGGACCTACGCGATCCCACGCCACCAGCGCGCGCGGTCTTCTGATCTCAAGTCCCGCCGTCTCGACGGCTGCTCGGCGCGCCGCCTGCTACTAATACTCCGGATTGGGATCCCGGGCGGAGCCAGGTTGCGCCGAGGGAGACTGACGTTGCGCCAGGTGCGCGAGCACGTCAGAAACCATTGAGAGCCCGGCGGAGTCCCCATACTGGAACTTCAGATCGGCCAGATAGCTCGACACGAAGTTCAGGCGTTCGGCCAAACTCACGGCGATGAGCTTTGTGATCTCCGGGTCACCAAGAAGGAATGCTTGGCCATCGTCCGCGTAACGCAGACTGCTGCGCGTCGTCGTGACCACGGTGGCCCCATGGCGGGTACCAAGAAGTACGGACATTTCACCGACAATCGCACCCGGCTGGGTGATCGTGTTCACAGCCACGTCACCCTTGAAGACCTGGAGCGCGCCCTCGACCAAGATCCACATCGCTCCACTTGCGCCGCCCTCGTTGACCACCGCCTCCCCGGCATCGATCTCGATCAGCGGAAGGTGCATTGACAGAGTCAGCATGTCGGGCACGCCGGAACTCTATGGCACTCCCGAGGAGAGTTCGATAAGAGGCCCCAGCGCACGGATCTATTCACATGATCCTTCTGTGCCGCGCCTGTGGGTAGACCGAGCGTGGCAGCGACCGCCGCACGCCCAGAGTCAGAAACCACGGGTCGACGTATCCCCGGTTGGGCCTCACACCGACCGCCGCCCGGCAGGCCGCCCTTGGCAGCTTGCGACGGCGAGCGGACTCGGTACTGCTCGGGATCAGCTGTCGGTGGCCGAGCCGCTGAGCGGGTCCAAGAGAGGCGAGATAGCAGCGGTTGCTCGCCTCGACCGCCTCGGCATTGGTGTCACCAAGTCTCTAGTGTTGTCGTCGTGCCGTCACCACTCATGCCAGCAGCCGTCTATGTGGGCGACGGAAGGATCGTCGTCGAGCAGGTGCCCCGTCCCGACCCGGGACATGGCGAGGTGCTCGTCGAGATTGCCGAGTGCGGCATCTGTGGTTCGGACCTCCACATGGTCATGGAGCGGTACGCCAAACCGGGTGCCATCCTCGGCCACGAATGGTCGGGCACTGTGGCCGCCGCGCCGGATGGCTCGGGCTGGTCTCCCGGCGACCGAGTCGTGGGGAACCCGGCTCCCGGGTGCGGCGTCTGCCGACCCTGTCGGCGAGGACGCCCGTCGGTGTGCCTCAACCGTGCCGCTGCCGACTTCGTCGGGTATCGCGGTGCGTTCTGCCAGTTCAAGACGGTGGGGACCGAAGGCCTGATCAGGATTCCCGATTCCCTTCCGACGAGGGTCGCGGCGCTTGCCGAACCGATGGCAATCACCTTGCATGCGTTGCGGCTGGCCGACGTTCACGCAGACGATCGGGTTCTTGTCACCGGGGCCGGCCCGGTCGGCCTTCTGCTGGTGGCCGTACTGCGAGCCCAGGGGATCTCCGACATCACGGTGAGCGAGCCTTCCGCGGTCCGGCGCCAGCAGGCCCTTGACGTCGGGGCCAGCCGGGTGGTGGAACCCGACGAGCTCGAACCGCCACCAATGGTTCTTCCCGTCGCCGAGCCATACCAGGTGGTGTTCGAATGCTCGGGCTACGCCAGCGCGGCCGAAGCGGGATTCGGTCAGCTCGACTATGCCGGCACGCTGGTGATCGTCGGGACCGGCTTCGAACCGCCGCGGATCAACCAGAACCGGATGATCATCTTCGAGCTCGAGATCATCGGGGCTTACAACTACAACGACGAAGGGTTTCAGCCAGCCGTGGACCTACTCGACAGTGGCGCGTTGCCGTTCGACGCCTTGATCGAGCCTGACAACGTTCCGCTCAGCGACGTGATGGTGTCCATGGAGCGGCTGGCCCGGGGCGAGATACCGAGCAAGGTGATGGTCCAACCGAGTCTGTCATTGTGAGCTCTGCCTCCTTCACCCCTCGGATCAATCACGTGGCGATCAGCGTTGACGCCGAGATCATGGACGAGAGGGGTCGCGCCGCGCTACTGGACTTCTACTCCGACGTGTTCGGGTGGACCGAGGGTGACAACAGCACGGAGAAGGGCAATCCCCTCATTCTCTACACCGGATCGTTAGGGCAATTCCTCTACCTGTTGCCGGCGAAGGACGAGTTCATGGTCACGCCGAACATGGACCACTTCGGGATGGAGGTGGCATCCAAAGAGGAGATGGTGGAGTTACTGGATCGGGCAAAGGCGCATCAGAGCAAGGACGACCGAGTGCGTGTCACCGATGTCGGCGCCATGGTGACGCATTACGGTGGGAAGGAGTACACGCTCACCAACGCCTACATCTGGTTCCTGATCCCGCTGTGGATCGAGCTCCAGCATGTCGAGCGACGTATCGGCGACTGATTTCGGACGCGAGGCACGGTCACAAATAGCCGCTCATCGGTTCTGCTGAAACGGTCCGCCGATATGGAGTGGAATTTCGTGTCCATGGTCCAGGTGTATGTACTGCCCCTGACAACTCGTGACCCCCCATGTTCCTCGCTGTCGCTCGGGGAACGCGGGGAAGAACTGATTGCGTTCGAGACAAGTCAAGGGCTGCCGACCGCGAGCGAGGACATGGAGCGCAGCGGAGGTCTCCAGCGCATCCTTGACGTGTCGGGAATGCCCGCGAGCCCACCATGAATTAGGCCAGCCGTCGGTGCCGGCCTCGATGCGTCTCGGAGGCGGCCCAAACCGGCATACGGGGCTACCCAACATTGCCCCAAGATCGAGGCTATGCCCGCGGATCAGGTTGCGTCAGAGCCCAGCGTTTGACCTTGAAGCGTTGTCCCGTCAGCGAGAGGGTGCTCGCGTCGGAGACGGTCGTCACTTATTGAGGACCAGCAGTCAAGCTGTGGACCTTTGGAGAAGCATGAGTGAACTGAGGCACCTATTCGCTGACGCCGATCAATTTAACGAGGTGATCGTGGGCCTTGCGGGTGGATGGTCTCGCCGCGGGCCAGCATCTCCACAAACTGCTCAATACGTCTGGCTCGGGTCTCTGGCTTCTTTGCGCTCCCGATCCGATAGAGGATGGAGTACCGATTCGCACTTGTGAGCGTCTGAAACATTGCCTGAGCACGAGGATTGGCGATCAGGGCGTCCGCCAAATCCTCTGGAACCTCCACGCTCGCCTGCCCGGCGTAGGCACTATTCCACCGACCGTCCGCTTTGGCCTGGCGAACCTCGGCTTCTCCCGACCGATGCATTCGGCCAGAGGCGCTCAACCTCTCGGCGATGGCGATGTTCCGTTGAGACCAAGGGCTCCGAGCGTTTCGAGGTGTGAATCGTCGCCGGTATGTTGTGTTGTCACGACGTCCGAGCTGCCCATCGATCCAACCAAAGCAGATCGCCTCGTCGAGTGCCTCCTCGTAGGAGAGCGTTGTCGGATGCGTCGTGCCCTTCTTGGCTAGCACGAGCCACACGCCTTGTGATTTGGAATGGTGGCCCTTCAACCAGGTCCGCCATTCGGCAGCATCAGCGCCCAAAAACTCGGGAAGATCCACAGTTTCACGGTATCCCGTTGTGTCGGACGGCCCACCGTCCCGGCGGGCGGGGGCAGTTCTCCGATTCAGGCGACCACGTCATAGAAGGTCTGCACAATCCCCTCGTCGACAGTTGTTCTCCTCGGGCAGGTGGCAATCGTGGTGTGACCGTGGATGAAACCGATACTCCATTACACGAAGCGATCCCCGACCGAAGGCGAGGGGCTACGCTCCGGTCGATCCTGGCAGCCCAAGCGGGGACCAGGCGGACCGTGAACAAAAGGACGGCTGCAAGTGACAAAGTTGAACTCTCGGATCGTACTGGCCGCTGCTGGAGGTATTGCTTTGGCGGGCTCGATGTCTCTCCCGGCAGGAGCTGCTACGAGTGCGCCGATCGTCGTAAGAGGAGCGTCAGGATCGCAGGGCTTCTCGCCGACAGTTCCAACGTCGAAGATCAAGGGTCAAGGCAGCACCGCGTTTTATAAGCCGTCGGCGTTGACCGCCCCCGAAGACACGAGCGGAGGCAACTGCAGCGGAACTAACCCGCCCACCTCTTTCGCGGTCAAGAACACGGGAACTGCCACGGCCTACCTGACCGTAGAAGGAGGCCCCTTCGCTGCGCTCCTGGCCGGCCGAACCATAGACGTCTGCATGTTCGGCAGCAGTGCGGGAGCGACTCTGACGCTTGGTCTGACCAACAAGAGGAATACCAAGACGTTCGCGGCAATCTTGACTGTTACCGCATCCGACTAGCTGCACGGAGGGCGGGCGGTCGCCGAGATGATCTGCACGAGCCGCCAGTACGTGGGACCGGCTAAGTCGAGAGGATCCGGCCCTCTCGGAGCCCGATGTCACGCTCAAGAGCCGCGTGCGAAGACGACGGGGGTCGAGACGGTACTTCACGGCCGCACTTGGATGTCTGGGTCCTGCCACAGGGTGTCACCCGTCGAACGGGGAGACCCTCTGGGGAGTCGAAATAGACTGACGTCACATGCGGCACGCCACCCCCGAGACGCTTCAGGAAATCGAGCCGCTACTTGAAAGGCTTCGCTCGGTGCCCGGACTGGTCGAGAAGAAGCCTGGCGTCTTTTACCGCAAGTCGAAGGCGTTCTTGCACTTCCACGAAGACCCGTCGGGTCTCCACGCAGACGTGCGATTCGAGGAGGAGTTCGAGCGCGTGCGAGCCGAAACCGATGCGGAGCGCGAGGCGCTCCTAGCGAGGATTCGAGCTGTGTGACCAGTTCCACCTTCACGGCGAACGGGGCCACCCCTGCCATACGCGGGTGCTCGCTAGCCTCAACGGATGGAACAAAAGCCTGAAGGTTCCCCGAAGGTCCTACAGGAGACCTGGGGCGAACTCGTCATCGACGGATTGGGCAAACATGGCGATGCCAAGTTGTGGCCCGGAGGGGGAAGGGAGTGGGATTGGACTGAGACCGGAACCCATCATCGACCGGGGATTCAGCCAGCAGACCTGGAGGAACTCCTAACGCACGACCCTGAAGTCGTTGTCTTAAGCCGGGGCCGAGAACTCAGGCTTGAAGCCTGCCCTGAAACACTGACACTGCTCAGGTCTCACGGAATTGAGTTGATCTTCGAAGAGACATCGGTCGCCATCTTGAGGTACAACGAACTGGCGACGGGTAACAGGCGAGCGGCTGCGCTCATACACAGCACCTGCTAACCCTTTGCCACTTTGTGTCCACCGTACGGGCGAACAGGGATAGCCCAACTGCCGCGACGGCCGCGCGATTCTCGCGGTCGCAGTCGACGGCTGGCTCGAGGAAATCTGGCGTAACTTCGCGCCATGACGGCGTTCATCAAATACGTGACATTCGACTGTGCCGACCCACGGGGGCTCTCCGCCTTCTGGTCAGAAGTCACCGGCTACACATTCGTTTCCAAAGAGGATGACTTCGCGGCACTTGCGGCTCCCGATCATCGAGGGGTCCGAGGAATCTTGTTCTGGCGGGTCCCCGAACCAAGAACCGTAAAGAGTCGAATGCACGTTGACCTGGCTACCAAGAATCCAGAGGACGAGATCGAGCGTCTCGTCGCTCTCGGTGCCACAAAGGTCGAGTTCCGAGAGGGCAACGGAAGTAGCTGGACGGTCATGCTTGACCCGGAGGGCAACGAGTTCTGCATCGGTTGAACCGCTTCGACCTGCTTCTCCCTTGCGCCTCATTGCCGGCGAATGGGGTACTCAGGACAAACTTGGATCAATCGGCAAAGGGACCCCAAACTCCATATCGTCCCAGCGTACGGTCAGCCGTTTCGCCCGCGCCGGCACCCCAGGGGCGAAGTCAGAGTGTCCGCGCCTTTCATAGCCGCCTCCACCCGAGCCGCCGCCGGTTCCTCGGAATTCAGTACCGATGTCATCGCTAAGAGCGAGGGAATGTTTCTGCATCTGAAGTCGATTGATGAGTTTGCCCCGAAGAATCTTCTTGAAGTCATCCGAAAGCCCCTCGAGGTCCGGCACTTGTTCAGCCAACTCTGCGGCGAACAGAGCCTCTGGATCTGGAAGCGGGGCGAGTCTCCAATTGACGGAGACCTTATCGCTGTACAGCTCAACTCCAAGTATCTGGATCCGACCGCCATACGTTAAGGGGCGGTCGGGCTCATCGAAGGGCACCTCGCCGCACTTGACCGACCCGGGCCGCGCCGGCGTTCGAAGACAGGGTCGACCAATCTGAACGGTGTTGGTCGAGTAAACATCAGTCGGAGGCGGTTTTTCGCCTGTGTGACGCGATTCGAAGAGAGCGGAGGCAGGCCACCTGGGGAGGCTCCGCGCAGTATCGCAAAGAGACAGACCACGATCGGTGTCGGAATCCTGCGTACATCCGCCATCCAAGTCGATCCCGAGTGCGACCCCCACTCGGAACGCAGATCAGATGACGAGTCAAGACGAAGCAAATGCTCGCGCAACGTTCTCATCCTCCCTGCGATAGGGGCGGTCTCGACCTCGACACTTCATTCGTCCGTCAATCAGCTCGCACGCGATAGACCGCAAGAACCAGCCCCTATGGGCTTCCGAACGACGGGAGCCCATGCGGCAAGCGGCAGGAAAGCTGTATTGGCGTAGCCCGCGTGTCAGAGGTTGTGCGGATTCGGCAGAACGGCCGAAGTCCAGGCCAACCCAATGCACATCTCATCGGTTGACCCATCTCCCCAAGTGACGAAGTGTGGTGGGGCCTTGCGAAGGATGGGCAACTCCTGCGCAAGAGTCGGGTCGTAGGTGCAGGTCACCTCCACGGGCTCACCCGCGGTGACGGCAATAGGACTGCGGAGGTTGTAGGACTTCTGGTCATGGAAGTCGAAATTGGGCACATTGAGGACGGTTTTCGCCTGTGGCGTGCCGGGATTGAGAGTCATCTTGAAGGACTGTCCGAGGAGGTGCATGTCCGCGTACACCCTCACGATGTAGCCGCTCTTTCCGACCTTCGAAGTGCATGAGGTCGAATCTCCCGCGGGTGGATTGGCCGGGTCGTTTCCGCAGAGTGCTTCGATGCCGTTCACCTCGTCGACGGCGGATTGCCCGAAGCGCTGGCCCAGGTTGGCCAGAGATGCGGCGCGGTTACACAATGGACCGGTGACACCAGCGGGACAAGGGATGTCAGGGGGTGCGAGCATCAAATTGATGTGGAGCGGAAGGAGCGGCGCCGACTTCGGCATGGTATGGAGCACCAGCGAGTTCTTCACCGGCCTATCGCCGAGCAACAATGTGTAGTGGACTTGCATGACCACCAGGCTTCCGGCTGGGAGCGGGACGCCGGTGCCCTTCGGGAAGTCGTCCACTCCGGCACCCGGAGTCCAGAACGTCAATAGAGGGACTCCGGCAGCTCCACCCGGGTCCGAGCTCGGGAGAGGCAGACCGAAGCACGTCCACCCGCGACCCCCTCTGTTTTCCCGCTCTGCAGTCGCGGCGAGGGACGGCGGCAGAAGAAACAAAGCCGCATGGTGCACCTCATCGCTCCCGGCGACAAACTCGCTCGACACGATGTACTCGTTCTGGGTCACGTGAGGGTTGACCAGTGTGCAGTGGTAGTCGTCGGTCGTCCCCACCGCCGCGACCGGTTTGTACGCGTGCGGCGGGGTCATCGAGATGGCTGTGACTGCCGGCTCTGAGCTCGAAGCCTCTAACGTCGGAAGAGACACCAGCGCTCCGGAGGCCGCCAGCATCGCTGCGGCTACGAGAATCATGATCCGCATCCTGGCGAAACTACCAGGTAAGAGACCTGATCACTGGAGAAGAATGCATGGAGGAACTGATCGAGTCCCAACCGTGTTCGCTCTTTCGAACTTGTGAAGTCAAGCCAACTTTTAGAGTCAGAGAGCACGAACACTCGCGACCTCGCGGTCTGATCACCAAACAAGTCTCTCTATTGAGGAGTTCATCCTCGCTTCGTATTCGCCCACGGCGCCCTGGAGTAAGCCTCCTTCGTCCCCCGATCCGGCGAACGGAGATACTCACCTCGCCGCCCCACGCTGACGCGTGGTTGATCGTCCTCAAGGATCAGGTCGTAGCGAGGTGCCTGGTGTGAGGATCGGTCAGAATGAGGCGGTGACCACGAGCTCTGACGATTACGTGACGGCGCTCGACCGAGCGGTGGAGCACGCGAAACAATGGCTGGAGTCGGTTCCAGATAGACCGGTCGCCCCGCGCCAGACCGCA
Organism: uncultured Acidimicrobiaceae bacterium; assembly: GCA_963726855.1. Taxonomy (GTDB): domain Bacteria; phylum Actinomycetota; class Acidimicrobiia; order Acidimicrobiales; family RAAP-2; genus Bog-473. Next base: position 97,865 of record CAVSEB010000025.1, on the reverse strand, counting down.
GATGATGTCCTTGTGGGCGTAGGAGGGCCTCTCCCTGAAGTAGGACTTGACGCCGCTGGAGTCGTCGACGAGCTCGCGAATTTCGTGGAACCCGGACTCATGGCGATCCAGTCCGGCCGATTCTTCGGCTGGGTTATGGGAGGAACACTTCCTGCCGCCCTAGCGTCCGACTGGCTCGTGAGCGCATGGGACCAGAACGCGGGACTCCGCTTTGCGACGCCTGGGGTTGTGGCCGTCGAGGAGACCGCGGCGCGCTGGGTGCTCGAGCTGCTCGGTCTTCCCTTGACCGCGGATGTGGGATTCGTAACGGGGGCGACGATGGCCAACTTTGCCGGCCTCGCCGCTGCTCGTTCGGCGGTGCTCAGTCGCGTCGGCTGGGATGTGAACGTCGACGGGCTCGGCGGAGCCCCAGGTATCCATCTTCTTGTTGGCGCAGAGCGCCATGACACGATCGACCTCGCGCTGCGCTACCTCGGGCTCGGGAGTCCACGAGCGCTCGCAGCGGACCCTGCGGGGCGGATCGAACTGTCCGCCCTCTCGGATGCGCTCGACTCGATTCCAGAGGGAGAACCCATCATCCTCTGCCTACAGGCCGGCAACCTCCACTCAGGGTCCTTCGACCCGTTCGAAGCTGCGATAACGATGGCGAACCTGCGCGGCGCCTGGGTCCACATTGACGGCGCCTTTGGCCTGTGGGCGGGCGCCTCCCCGTCGCTCCGTCCCCTCGTCCGGGGCTTCGAGGCCGCTGATTCCTGGGCGACTGACGCGCACAAGACGTTGAATGTCCCATACGACTGCGGCATGGTGATTGTGGCCGAGTCCGCCGCACTGCGGTCGGCGCTCGGTGTCCATGCGGACTATCTGATAAGCGATCGCAATCCCGGCCCGGGCGACCCATACGAGAAGGTGCCAGAGTTCTCCCGGCGAGCGAGGGGAGTGCCGACGTGGGCGGCCATCAGGTCGCTTGGTCGCCAAGGAGTCATCACACTTGTCGAGAACATGGTCGAAAGAGCCCGTGCTCTTGCTCGTGAGATTGAGCTGATCGAAGGGGCCACAGTGCTGAACGACGTCGTCTACACGCAGGTCTGTGTCTCGTTTGGCGACGATGCGCGAACAAGTGCGGTAATCGACCGGATCACTCGTTCGGGGACCACGTGGATGTCGGGATCTCGTTGGAAAGGGCGCAGTGTGCTCCGCATCTCGGTGAGCAACTGGTCGACCAGCGAGCAGGATGTTCAGGCGTCCGTCGAAGCGGTCCGTCAAGCCATGATCGAATAATCATCAGTGGCTCTTGTTGGTCGAACAGGGCCGCCGAACCGCGACGCTGTTATCACTTGTGACCCTCTCGCGGTCCTTATTTCCAGTACAGGCGCGGGCGCACGACGGTACTGTCGTGAGTCACTCCACCGTCGTGCCAAACCCATCCACCCTCCGGGCGTTCCGCGGCACGAAAGTTAGTGGAAGGAGGCTCAAGAGCGCCTGCACTATTGAAAGGCGCGCAATGTGGTCGACCGAACTGGTCGGGTAGCTGTAATGGACCGGTTCGCTCGCTCCGGCACGATCCCGGGGACGGCATTAGACTTTGCAGCAGAATCCGAACGTAGGGGCATCTGGAGGTGACCCATGCGATTTCGTCGAGTTCTGTCATTGATGACCGCGTTCGCAATCGGAGTTCCGCTTCTTCTTACGATCGTTTCGGCTGCACCTGCGTCATCTGCGGTGACGGTCACATCGCGTTTCATTTGGGTTGCGCCGGGCAACGGGCTCTTCGTAACTCCTGTCAACAATGCCGCCACCAACGGCGAGGGCAACGCTTTGCTGTTCGTCACTCCCAACTACTCGGCGGGAGGTGTCTGCGGTTGCGTCACCGATAGCGTGCCGATCGGTGTGGTGTACAACCTCTTCGGGGGTGCCCGATGGGCAATCGACAACCAGGATGAATCAACGAACATTGCCGCCGGATCGACCTACAACGTGCTCGTAGTCCAGCAAGCAAGCAGCAAGGTGTTCGTCCAGACAGCGACAACCGCCAACACTCTCGGAGGGGCGACCTATATCAACTCGCCCCTGACGAACGGCAATCCCAACGCGATGATATTGATCACTCCGAACTACGACCCGGGCGGAATGAACGCATTCCTGAGTGATCATCCTGTTGGTGCCTACTACAACCCAACGCTCAAGGAGTGGGGTGTCCTCAATGAGGACGGCTCGTCAATGGCCATCGGCGCCCACTTCAATATCATGATTGGCTCAAAGGCGAGCAATGGGGGCTCAGAGTTCGTGACGAAGGCGAAGAGCGGGAATAGTGCAGGTTCATTCGTTTTCGTGAACAATCCTCAGACTGACGGCAATCCCAACGCAGTGGTGTTCGAGACTCCCAACGCCGATCCCGGTGGAAAGGTCGGCACGTTCGACACCGCGGCGACCGGTGTCGAATACTTTCAGAGTCCCACCGACGATTGGGCTGTCTTCCAAGAGGATGGCTCGAGCATGGCACTCAAATCCTCGTTCAATGTGCTTGCATTCTCGGGCTGATCTGCCTCTAGAGGATCGCATCGACGGCCTTGCACTGTTTGTATGGCAAGAGACACTCAGATTGTGCGCAACCGCGCAGGGCTCCCTGACGCCCATCGATTTCACGGCATGTTGTAAGCGGATATTGTCGGCTAAACGCTCGCGCCGCTGTCGCTGATGTCGGATCTGACATAGAGACAGTGCGGATCTTGCCAGTAGTAGCAATGACCGGACGCTCGACCACCACCCGGGAATGGCCCGCGGAGCTGAGTCTCAACGCGACGACCACCTCGAGCGCCGTAGAAAGCCTGAGCAGCCGTATTCTGATCGAGGACCCAGAGGTGCAGCGAGCCCGCTGGTCGAACTCGAAGGAGTCTCTGAGCGGTCTCCGAGAGCAGTCGCGAACCGATTCCGCTCCGCTTCGAATTCACTCGACACATGGAGGTTCTCAAGAAGCGATCCCCATTGCGAGTCCACATCGAGAATCGTGTGAGCGAAACCGGCGACGTTGTGACCTTGATGGGCGATCACGGTGAACTGACCTGTCCGAGGTTCTGACAGTCGGTCCCGCCACACCTGTTGGCGCTCGGTCATGATGTCGCCGTCGAGATAGGTATCGAGGTAGGCACCCCGATAGTGACGTCGCCAACTGTCGGCATGAACGGCAGCAATGGAATCTGCATCTCGCAGCGTCGCGTCGCGGTACCGAACGACCATGCCCTGATTCGGCATTGGAATCTCCTCATCGATCCTGGCCTTGGCACCGTGCACAGCCGGCTGCCGGACCGTCAATGGGCCAGGTCCCTCAGGTCGCTCGAGATGAACGTTCACAAAGTAGTCAAAAACGATTGCCGAGCTCAATCGATCTCTCGACCGGCCGTTCTGACAAAGTCTTCGACAGGTGAATGTCCTGCAACCTTTTGAAAGAGCTGAACGTGTAAGCAGTGTGTCGATGGTCAGGGATCGTCAAGAGGAGACAGCCCAGATTCGAATGGCGGACCCCCCTCTCACCATCGAGGACCTTTACAAGGACCAATGGGCACCCCTTGTCCGCTTGGCCCTCGTCATGACGGGGGATCGCAGTAGAGCCGAGGACATCGTTCATGATGTCTTCGTTCGCCTGGCAACCCGCCCGCTTCCTCTCGATCCTCCGTCCTACGTACGAAGAATGGTGGTCAACGCCACACGTGATCACCATCGCCGAATAAGGGTCGAGCGGCGTCTTGCGCCGGGACCACAGCCACCGGTGCTCCAGCCCGATGTCGATGAGGTCATCGTGGCTGTCCAGAGGCTTCCGACTCGACAACGCCAGGTTCTCGGTTTGCGCTACTACGCCGACATGAGCCTCGATCAGATCGCACACACTCTGGACTGCCCGGTGGGCACGGTGAAGTCACTCATCCACCGGGGCATCGAGACGCTGCGAAAGGAGCTGAAGCAGTGAGCTATTCGTACGCTGACATCGAAGACCGACTGAAGCACTCTTTCCAAGTCTTCGTGTCTGAAGTTCCCGATCAACCCCCTGTTCTCTGGTCGACCCCTGTCTCGACGCCAAGTCCTTCGATCCACCATTGGCGCAACCTCGTCGGTGTTGCGGCCTCGATTGTGGTGATTGCACTTGCATTGCTGCTCTGGGCGTCGCCGTCGGCGGGCACGCGCTATCAGGGCCACGACGTGCTCGGGTCCGCACCAGCATTTGTGGTCCATCATGGCCGCGCTCCAACAGCTAGCCGAGTTCGATTCTGATCCAAATGACCAGTCGGACCGCTGAGACCGCCAATCAGAACGAGGCAAATGGAGAGGAGCCCTCGTCTCCGAGACGATGGCGTTGGATCACCGAGGGTCTTGTCGTTCTCGTGATCGCCGTAGGCGTGGCGATAATTCTGCGGCTCTTTGTCGTCCAGACCTTTTTCATACCGTCGGGCTCCATGATCCCGACGCTCCAGCTGGGAGACCGAATCGTCGTCGACAAGTTGAGTTATCACCTTCACGGGGTGGGTCGAGGGGACATCGTGGTCTTCTCTCGGCCGCCGGCCGAGCACTGCGCAGGCCCTCCGGTTTCGGATCTGGTGAAGAGGGTGATCGGTTTACCCGGAGATACGATCGCGTTGAACGGCCGGGGTGACGTCGAGATCGACGGCAAGCGATTGGATGAATCCTGGCTGCCCCCTTCGGTTCAAGGAACGACATATCCAGGGCCTGGTGGCACAAGGTTCAGCCTGGTGCACCCATACAAGGTTCCACCCTCCGACTACTTCGTGATGGGGGATGCAAGAGGGGACTCGTGCGACAGTCGCTTTTGGGGCCCAATTTCACGATCAGAGATAGTCGGGAAGGTTGAGCTCCGAGTATGGCCTCTTGGATCATTCACCTTCTTCTAAACGGCCTTACGAGCCGCGAAAGCCGGGCGCCGACGAACTCGGACTGCCGGGGTGCGCCACGCCCTACGTCCTGCGCCCCGCCGTGGCGAGTCTGATGGCCAAGCGGGGCGTGCGTCTCTGCCGTCGCCGCTTCGCTGGGTCACGACCCGGCCATCTTTCTGCGCGCGTACGTGCGCCTGCACTCGGGCGACCTGCGTGCTGTCGCCGACGCGATGGACGGTGCTCGAGCCGATGCGGTCGGGCCGGACGGAGCCGATCGTTTGCGGCCGGTCGGGCACGTTGGCGCCCGGGGAACACGCGGGGACGAATCGAGGGGTCGAGGTGCGGACTCGAAAAAGAGCCCTCTCACGAGGATTTTTTGGTGGAGGCGATGGGACTTGAACCCACGAACCTCTTGACTGCCAGTCAAGCGCTCTACCAGCTGAGCTACGCCCCCAGTGGTGGGGATTCAACTTAGCAGTCGGTACGGCGGCCTCCGGGCCGGCGGAGGCCACGAGCGGAGCCTCGATCTGGCGCCCCAGGAGGAAAGCGAGCGCTCGAAGGGCAGCCGGAGAATGCGCGGCGGAACGGGTCTGGGAGTAGTCCGGAGGGAGGTCCGAGGAAGAGGCCCCCGACTGAGGTCCGGACCGGCCGACAAATCCCTTGACCCTGCTCAGAGCCGCAGCCCGCCTCGCGTACCCTGGTGGTATGGCACGCGCCTACGACGTTCAAGCGGTGGAGAGCAAGTGGCAGCGCCACTGGATCGAAGCCGGCACGTACCAGATCGACAACGACGATCCCCGCGAGAAGTTCTACGCCCTGTGCATGTACCCCTACCCCTCGGGGCCGGCCCACCAGGGTCATGTGCGCAACTACACCTTTGGTGACCTGGTCGTTCGCTATCAGACTATGCAGGGCAAGGGCGTCCTCAGCCCCATCGGCTTCGACTCGTTCGGGCTGCCGGCGGAGAACGCCGCCATCAAGACGGGGACCCACCCGCGCACCTACACCGACGCCCGCATCGCCGAGCTGACCTCGTCGCTGACCCGCCTCGGTGCCGTCTACGACTGGCGCCGCGAGGTGCGCAGCCACGACCCCTCCTACATCAAGTGGTCCCAGACCATCTTCCTCCGCCTCTGGGAGGCGGGCCTGGCCTACCGGGCGCTGGCCCCGGTCAACTGGTGCCCCGGCTGCCAGACCGTGCTGGCCAACGAGCAGGTCCTGCCCGACGGCACCTGCGAGCGCTCGGGCGACCTGGTGGAGAAGCGCGACCTCGAGCAGTGGTTCTTCCGCATCACGAAGTACGCCGACGAGCTCCTGGCCGCCCTCGACGACCTCGAGTGGCCCGAGCGGGCCAAGCTCATGCAGCGCAACTGGATCGGGCGCTCCGAGGGCGCCGAGTTCGACCTCGCCGTCGAGGGCAGGCCCGACCTCACCGTGCGCGTCTTCACGACCCGGCCCGACACCAGCTTCGGCATGACCTACGCCGTCATGGCGCCCGAGCATCCCCTCGTCGGCGAGCTCACCACCGACGCCCAGCGCCAGGAGGTCGAGGAGCTGCGCCAGCGGGCGGCCGGCGAGACCGACATCGAGCGCATGAGCGAGGGCGACCCGGCCGCGCTCGACAAGCGCGGCGCCTTCACCGGCACCAACGTCATCAACCCGTTCAACGAGCAGCCGGTCCCGCTCTACGTGGCCGACTACGTCCTCATGGGCTACGGCACCGGGGCGATCATGGCCGTGCCGGCCGAGGACGAGCGTGACTACGCGTTCGCCACGCTCCACCACTTGCCGATCGTGCGCACGGTCCAGCCGCCGGAAGGATGGGAGGCGGAGACGGGCGGCGGTGCCTACAGCGGCGACGGCGTCAAAATCAACAGCGGCTTCCTCGACGGGCTCGACATCGCCACGGCCAAGCGGCTGGCCATCGACTTTCTCGAGGAGAACGGCATCGGCGAGAGCAAGGTGAACTATCGCCTGCGCGACTGGCTGGTGTCACGCCAGCGTTTCTGGGGCTGCCCGATCCCGGCGGTGTACTGCGAGACGCACGGCGTCGTGCCGGTGCCCGAGGACCAGCTGCCCATCGTGGCGCCCGACGACGTCGAGTTCCTGCCGACCGGGCAGTCGCCGCTGTCGTTGCACGAGGGCTTCTTGCACACGACGTGCCCGATCGACGGCGGGCCGGCCCGGCGCGAGACCGACACCATGGACACCTTCGTCGACTCGTCCTGGTACTTCTTGCGCTTCTGCGACCCGTGGAACAAGGAGCAGCCCTTTGCGCCCGTGGCGGCGCAGAAGTGGATGCCGGTCGACCAGTACATCGGCGGGATCGAGCACGCCATCTTGCACCTGCTCTACGCCCGCTTCTTCACCCGGGCCCTCATCGACGTGGGGCTGGCGCCGGGGATCGACCCCGAACCGTTCAAGCACTATCTCGCGCAGGGCATGATCCGGTTGGACGGGACGAAGATGTCGAAATCGAAGGGCAACCTCGTCACGCCCGAGCACTATTTCAACACCGTGGGGGCCGACGCGCTGCGGCTCTTCCACCTCTTCGTGGGCCCGCCGTTCGACGACATGGACTGGACCGATCAGACCGACCAGGTGATCGAAGGGTGCGGCCGCTTCTGCGACCGGCTCTGGCGCACCTGCACCAGCGAGCCCAGGGTGCGTACCGGACCGCAGACCGAGGCGGACCGGGCGGCGCGCCAGGCCGTGCACCGGGCCATCGCGGACGTGACCAACGACATCGAGCGCTGGTCCTACAACACAGCGGTCGCCCACTGCATGGAGCTGCTCAACCTCCTGCAGCGCTACGGCCGGGGCGAGGGCGAGGAGGGACCGCACGCGCGAGGTGTGGGCCGAGGGGCTCGACTCCCTGCTCGAGATGTTGGCGCCCCTGGCCCCGCACGTCACGGCCGAGCTGTGGGAGATCCGCCATCCGGGCGAGGCCTCGGTGCACGCCCAGTCGTGGCCGGCCTTCGATCCCGAGCTGGTGCGCCAGGACACGGTCACCATGGTGGTGCAGGTGAACGGGAAGGTGAAGGACCGCATCGAGGTCGACGCCGGCATCTCGGAGGCGGACGCCGAAGACGCTGCGCTACCTCACCGCGGGTGATCGAGGCCATGGCCGGGGCCACGCCCAAGCGGGTGATCGTCAAGGCGCCCCGCTTGGTCAACATCGTGGTCTGAGCCGAGCGCTGGTGCGTGGTGGGTGGGCCCGACCGGCCCCCGAATCTGATCCCCGGCTCTTTCCCGACCCTCACGTTGTTGTCGTCCTGTTGGGCAACATGGGCCGTTCGTAGGGGTGTATTCCGCCCGGTGTCGCCGTAGCGTAAATCAGCACTATGGATCAGGGCACGCTCGGGTTGGCGACAAAACTTCTGGCCAAGGCACAGGCCACGCCCTTCGACGCCGAAGCGGCCGCGCTCGCCGAGAGGGCGTACCGGCTGCTGGCCAACGAACTCAACGCCTACGACGATCGTGTGAGCGCCGACGGAAAGCCGCGACGTCGGGAGCGGCGGCACCTGCACGACCGGCGCTCGAGTGCCGGGGCGCCGAGGCCGAGTACGTCGGCATCCGCAGCCGCCGCCGGAGCGGCATCCGCCTCCGTTTCGACTTCGACTTCCACGTGTGCCATCACCTCGCCGCCTCACGCCGGCCGCCGGGCCGAATGGTTCGCTGCCCCGGGCCGCAGTTTGGTGGACCTGCGGGTCTGACCGGCCCGAACCAGGAGATCTCGGCGACCCGGCGACCGGGCGGCCGAAGACCCCGTTGCAACTGCCCTAGCAAAACCCCGGCCGACGCGCCACAATGAGGCCACTTCGAACGAGGGGGGCACTCAGGTGCGACGGGCGGCAATGGCGACGGCTGGTCTCGTGATCGTGGCGGGGACGATTGGATTGTTCGGGACGAGCGGGGCGTTGGGAGCGGTTCCGGCGGCTGCCCATATCAACAACGGCTCCGAGTGGACGATCGAGGTGAACCCGAAGTCCTGCGAGGTCGGCACCTTCTCGTCGAACGGCACCTTCAGCTTCCAGGCGTCTGGCGACAGCGGCACCTGGTCGGGCGGCGGGACCACCGTCAAGCTGAAGTGGACCGGAGGCACCGACGCCGGCCTGAAATTCAAGGGCACGTGGAGCACGGCGCCCGTGAAGGAGTACGCGGGCACGTTCGGCGGTCTCGGCGCCGGCGAGACGGGTCAGCTCGTGAAGGGTTCGGTCGGCCGCTTCGGGGGCACCGTCTGCCCGCCGCCGCCATCCGGTCTGACCTGGAAGAGCCCTGCGGGAGCCACGACGGGGGGACCGTTGGCCGTCTCCTCGATCGACCCGTGTCCTTCGACGCTGCCCGATGGATCGCCGATCAACGGCACCGTGTACGCCGAGGTCTTCGTCAGCATCGGCCCCGGCGGCGGATGGGGCGACGCGTCGCGCGTCGATCCCGACGGATCATGGTCGGACACCTATACCGTGGACGCCCCCTCGGGCAACTGGACGATCGATGCCACCTGCATCGTGGAGCAAACGCAGAGATCATCGCCGAGTACGCGCCGCACCAGATCGTGATCAGCTGATCGCTCACGCCTCGGCTGCGTCTCACGGACGCTCCGGTCCGACCGCAGGCAGCGGCCTCAGTCCTTGAAGCCAGCCAGCACGCCCTTCCACTGATCCGCCGGCACCTTGTACGGCGCATAGAAACTGAAGCGGTCGATCAACCCGTCGAAGCGCTTCTTCACCTCACCTGCCACCTGGTCCAAGGGTGCCACGACGGCGAAGGCGGAGAGCACGTCGTCGTCGATCAGCTCACCCATCTTCACCCACTCGCCCCGCTTGGACAGCGTGTTGAGTTCGGACTGCAGATCGCCCCAGCCGTGCAGCTCGAGCACGGGGCGGTACGCCGGCGTCGATGCGTAGAACGCAATCTGCTGGCGCACCCCCTTGTCTGCGGCCAGGGTGCTCTCCTCGTCCACGCCGGTCACGACGAAGCCGGGGTAGGACACGGTCAGGTCGGCCCGGGTCTTGCCCGCCTTGGCCGCGCCGCGCTCCAACGCCGGCAGCGACACCTCGCGCAGGTAGCGCTCGGTGGTGAAGGCGTGGGCCAGGAAGCCGTCGGCCACCTCGCCCGCCACCTCGGTCATCACGGTGCCCACGCCGGCCAGGAGGATCTTGGCCTGGCCGAACTCGTTGGGGCCCGGGTTGAAGAACGGCGTCATGAGCGTGTGCGTGTAGAACTCGCCCCGGAAGGCCAGCGGCTCGCCCGTCTCCCACGTCTGCCAGATGGCCCGGATGGCCAGCACCAGCTCGCGCATGCGCGGGGCGGGGTGCGACCAGGGCATGGAGAAGCGCTTGGTGATGTGCGGCTTGATCTGGCTGCCCAGGCCCAGGATGAAACGACCCCGCGTGGCCGCCTGCAGGTCGTTGGCCAGCATGGCCAGCGTCATCGGGTTGCGGGCGAAGGCCACGGCGATGCCGGTGCCGAAGTCGAGGTTGCCGACCGCGCTGGCCGCCACGGCGATGGGGAGGAACGGATCGTGCGAGGTCTCACCCGTGAACACGCCGTCGTACCCGTCGGCCTCCGCCTGGGCCGCCTGCGCGCCGACCTCGTGCAGGTTGGTCCCGATGCCGCCGTCGATCTTCATTGCCGTCCCCTTCACGCTCACTGCTCCTCGCCGCGCAAGAACCGCTCCAGCTCCGCCGCGATCTCCTCACCCGAGGGCACCGCGTCCACGCCCATGGCGTTGCCCTCCGAGGCGTCGATCGACTCCTCGAGCTTGCGCACCATGGCCACGTGCTCGGCGTTGTCGGAGATGAGCTGGTCCACCTGGCGCCGCGACGAGTCGGCCGCCCGGCGCAGCGCCGACGAATCGAGGCTCAACCCGGCCACGCCGGCCAGCCCCTCGATCAAGACGGCCGACGCCTCGGGGAAGGGCATCCCGGCCACGTAGTGGGGCACGCGGGCCCACAGCGACACGATCGGCGTGCCCTGGGCCCCGAAGGCCATCTCCAGGGCAGCCGACACACCGGCCGGCACCTCGAGCTCGCCCTGCACGACGCCCACCTGCTCAATCAGATGGGCCGACTGCTCCGGTGCCGTGGCCGCCAACCGCACCGGCCGGGTGTGCGGCGCCGGCGCCGGGAAGGCGCCGAGCCCGACCACCTGGCGCACCCGCCAGGAGCGGGCCAGCCCGACCACGGCGTCGCAGAAGGCGCGCCAGTGGAAGTCGGGCTCGGGTCCGACCAGGAAGAGCATGTCGGCGCCGCTCTCGTCGGTGCCGTGGCGCACCATTGTGTGCGGCCAGTTCAGCTCGGTGGTCACCCCGTTTACGATGCGGGCCACGGGCCGCCGGGCCCTTTGGTCCAAGAAGTGCTCGCCGTTGAAGGTCACCACGGGCTCGGTGTCGCCGGCGCCCAACAGCGCCGCCACCGCCGTGGTGGCCCCCAAGCCGGCGTCGACCCAGCCCTCGAGCGAGACGACCAGGACCGGGTTGGTCATCTGAGGTTCGCGGTGGACCTCGAAGATCTCGGTGAGCTCGGGGCTCACGGAGCCGTCTCCAGCGCGGCGGCCGCCATCTCGAAGAGCCGGCCGATCTGGACCGGGAAGCCGTCGACCGAGCCCTGGTCGCCCGCGCCGGCCCCGGCCACGTAGCGGGCGTAGACGCCCTGGAGGATGCAGGCCAGCTTCCAGTAGCCGAAGGCCTCGTAGTAGCCGACGCTCGAGATGTCGAGATCGGACACCGAGCCGTAGCGCTCCATGACCTGGGCCCGGGTGCTGAAGCCCGGCGCTGTCGTCGGCGACAGCCCGAGCACGGCCGTCGAGTCGGTCGGGTCGGCCCAATAGACCATGAGCAGCCCGAGGTCGGCCAGCGGGTCGCCCAGCGTGCAGATCTCCCAGTCCAAGATGGCCTTGACCGTGCCGTCGTCGGCCAGCACGACGTTGTCCATGCGGTAGTCGCCGTGCACGACCGAGGTGCGCTGCTGCACCGGGATGCGCGCGGCCAGCTCGTCGCTCACCCGCTGCACCAGGGCGTCGTGGTCGACCCCCTCGACCTGCATTTGGTCGTACTGCGAACGCCACCGCTTGAGCTGGCGCTCGATGTACCCGTCGTGCCGGGCCAGGTCGCCCAGCCCCACCGCGTCGGGGTCGACGGCGTGCAGCGCGGCGAGCGTGTCCGCCATGTGGTCGCCCACGGCGCCCCGGGTCGTCTCGTCGAAGGCCTGCTCGGCCTCGGGGGCGCTGCGCAAGATGTGCCCCTCCACGAACTCCATGACGTAGAAGGGACGGTCGTTGACCGACTCGTCGGTGCACAGCCCGATCGTGCCGGGCACCGGGATGCCGGCCGGCCCGAGCGCGTGGATGAGCCGGTACTCACGGCTCATGTCGTGCGCGGTGGGCAGGACGTGGTGCAGCGGGGGCCGGCGCAGCGCCCAGGCCCGCCCGTCGCCGTCCTCGACCCGGAAGGTCAGGTTGGAGCGCCCGCCGGCAATGAGGGTGAAGGTCAGGGGCGTCGTCAGCTCGGGCACGTGGTCGGCGATCCACTTCGTGACCTCGGCTTCGTTGATCCCCTGTGGCGCATCCGGCATCGATACGACGCTAATCGGTGGGGTACCGGCTGCCATGACGGCTCGCCGCCCCGGGAACGCCGGACCGATCCGGCGGCCGGAGTCCTGCCGCCGGGCCCCGGGTGTCGCCCGGACGCTCCCGCGGGACCGCCTGGCGGCCCCACGTCCCGGCCGATTCACCCGACCCAGCCGTTAGCGTCCTCGTGATGGACGTCACCGACCAGACCTTCCAAGACGACGTGCTCACCCGCAGCATGACCGTCCCCGTCATCGTCGACCTGTGGGCCCCCTGGTGCGGGCCGTGCAAGACGCTCGGCCCGATGTTGGAACGGGCCGTGGCCGCCACCGACGGTGCTGTCGAGCTGGCCAAGGTCAACGTCGACGACAACCCCCGGGTGGCCCAGTCGCTTTCAGGTCCAGTCCATCCCGGCCGTCTTCGCCATCAGCGGCGGCCAGGTGGTGGACCAGTTCATCGGCGCCCTGCCCGAGGACCAGGTGACCGCGTTCGTGCAGGGGCTGGCCCCGGCGGCGAGCGAGGCCGACCTGCTCGTCGAGAAGGGTGACGAGGCTTCGCTGCGCCAGGCGCTCGAGCTCGAGCCCGACCACGCCGGGGGCGACCGAGGCTCTGGCCCGGATGCTGCTCGACCGGGGCGACGCCGCCGGCGCGCTGGCCGCGCTGCAGCGGCTGCCCGAGACGGAGGCGGGCCGTGCCCTGGCCGCCGAGGCCCGCCTGCTCGAGGCGGGGGTCGACCTCGGTGACGGCGTGGAGGCCAAGCTGGACGAGCTGCTCGAGCGCGTGCGCGACGACGACGCCGCCCGCCAGGAGTTCGTCGACCTGCTCGCGACGATGGGTGCGGACAACCCGCGCACCAACGAGTACCGGCGGGCGCTCTCGGCACGCCTCTTCTGATGCCCGGCCCGGCGGCCGCGCCCTCCGTGGCGGACGCGGCCACGGCGCCGTTGGCCCCCACGCTCGACCTCGGTGGCCGGCGCTACGACCTCGCGCAGCGAGCGCTGGTGATGGGCATCCTCAACCGCACCCCCGACTCCTTCTACGACAAGGGCGCCACGTACGCGCTCGACAAGCTCTACGCCCGGGCCCAGCAGCTGGTGGAGGACGGGGCCGACATCCTCGACATCGGAGGGGTGAAGGCGGGACCCGGTCCCGAGGTCACCGAGGACGAGGAGATGGAGCGGGTCGTGCCGGTGGTGGCCGGGCTGGTGCAGCGCTTCGACACTCCCGTCTCGGTCGACACCTGGCGGGCCTCGGTCGCCCGCGCCTCCTACGCCGAGGGTGCGGTGATGGGCAACGACATCAGCGGCCTGGGCGACCCCGACTACGCGCCGGCCGCGGCCGAGCACGGCGCCGCCGTCGTCATCACCCACATCCGGCTCAAGCCGCGGGTGGCCGACCCCGAGCCGCGCTACGACGACCTGGTGCCCGACGTGGCCCGCTTCCTCACCGAGCGGGCCGCGGGTGCTCTGGCCGCCGGCGTCCCGGCCGAGCGCATCGTGCTCGACGCCGGGCTCGACCTGGGCAAGACGGCCGAGCAGTCGCTCGCCTTGCTGCGCGCCTCGCGCGCGCTGGCCGGCCTCGGCTTCCCTTTGCTGCTGTCCGCCTCCAACAAGACGTTCCTGGGCCAAGTGCTCGACCTCGAGCTGACCGAGCGCCGCGAGGCCTCGCTCGCGGCGGCGGCGCTCGGCATCGCGTGGGGGTGTCGCATCCTGCGGGTGCACGACGTGCTCGGCACCCGGCACGTGCGCGACGCGCTGGCCGCCATCGGCGAGGCGCCGTGAGCAAGAGCCGGACCATGTCCTCCTACCTGGTGCGGGGCGACGACCCCGCGCTGGTGGCCCAGGAGGCGCGTGAGCTCGTGGCCGACGTGGTGGGGGAGCGCGATCACACCCTCGTCGTCGAGGAGGTGGGCGGTGGCCCGGGTGACGACATCGACGTCGGGGCCATCGTCGACGCCTGCCTCACCCCGCCCTTCCTGATCGACCAACGGGTCGTCGTCGTGCGCGACGCCGGCCGCCTGCTCACCGGCGACGCCCCCCGCCTGGTCGAGGTGGTGCAGAACCCGTTGCCGACGACCGTGCTCGTGCTGGTGGCCGGGGGCGGGACCGTCCCGGCCCCGCTGGTCAAGGCCGTGCAGGCCGCCGGGCAGGTGCTCGAGGTGGCCACGGGCAAGCCCAAGGACCGCCAGTCGTGGCTGCACGAGCACGTGCGCGGCGCCCCCGTGACACTCGAGCCGCGACGCGCTGGCCCTCCTGGCCGACCACGTGGGTGAGGACCTGGGCCGGGTCGAGGGTTTGCTCGGCGCCCTGACCGCCGCCTACGGCGAGGGGGCCGTGATCTCGGCGGAGGACCTGGCGCCGTACCTCGGTGAGCGGGGCACCGTGCCCCGCTACCAGCTGACCGATGCCGTCGACCGGGGCGAGCCCGGCGTGGCCCTGCGCGTCCTGCACCGCATGCTCGACAGCGGCGCGCTGGTGCCCATCCAGGTGTTGGCCACCCTGCACGGACACTTCTCCAACATGCTGGTGCTCGACGGGGACGACGTCGTCGGCGAGCGCGACGCGGCGGCGATCCTCGGCTCGGCCCCCTTCGTGGCCAAGAAGGCGCTCGAGCAGTCCCGCCGCCTGGGCAGCACGAAAATCGCCGAGGCGATCAACCTCATCGCCAAGGCCGACCTCGACGTGCGCGGGGCGAGCGGGCTCGACTCGGTGATGGTGGTGGAGATCCTGGTGGCGCGTCTGGCGCGCCAGACCCGGCCCGTGCGCCAGACCAGGCCCCGCGCCGGCGCCCGGCGCTAGCGCCGGGCGCCGTCAGCCGAGGGGCGAACTGAACCACCAGCGGTGGTTCTCGGGATCCCGCGTGCCGTACTCGCGCAACCCGTAGTCCTGGTCCGCGGGCGGCCTGTCGATGTAGGCCCCGGCCGCCACACTGCGGGCGTAGTGGGCGTCGACGTCGGGCACGATCACCTCGAGGCCGCCGGTGGCCATGGCCGACCCCTTGGGCGACACCATCTCGTGCTCCTCGGTGACCCGGTGCAGCCAGATCGCGGCGTCGCCCATGCGCACCTCGGCGTGCACCACAGTCCCATCCTCGGTGCGGTGGATCCCGCCGGAGGTGAAGCCGAAGGTCTCCACCAGGTAGTCGTGGCCGGCCTCGATGTCCTCGTAGACGAGGATCGGGATGACCGAGGCACTGGTCGTGGCGTCGCTCGTGGTCGTGTCGTTGGTCATGAGACCCACTCTGACGACCGGGTCGCCTCGGCGTCTTGGACAAACCTGACCTCGGGCACCAGGTCCATGCTGGCGACGAAGGCGCCCGGGGTCATGCCGGCCAGGGCGGTGAAGTCTCGGGTCAGGTGCGACTGGTCGTAGTAGCCGGCGGCGATGGCCACGTCGGCCACGGTGCGCCCGGGTCGCGCTGGGAGCTCCGAGAGCAGGGCGCTGGCGCGCTCGAAGCGCAGCAGGCGGGCGTAGGCCTTGGGCGAGACGCCGAGCTGGCACCGGAAGCGCTCGGTGACGTGGCGGCGGCTCCACCCGGTCTCGTCCATGAGGGGCTCGACGCGCAACGCGCCGTGGGAGGCCGTCAGCTGACGGCGCAGCCACTCCACCTCCGGCGAGAGCGCACCACCGTCCTCGATGTCTGCACCGGAGGCAGACGCCCCCGCGAGCAGGCCGAACTCTCGGTCGAGAAGGTCGAGCCGCTCGGCCCACGACGGCGTGTCGGCCAGGCGCTCGAGCAGCCTATCGCCGGCCGTCCCGAAGGCCTCGTCGAGGGTGAGGACGGCATCGTTCACCTCCGAGACGTCGCCGAAGAGCGCCACCGCACCCGGGGGAGTGAGTTCGACCTGGACGCCGAGCTGATGCCCGGAGACGGCGGTCAGGCTCGAACGCAGTTGATTGCCGACCACGAACCCGCCCAGCCGACGCCGGGGCGAATCGGTCTCACCCTCGTAGACGTCCAGGGCGTCGCCGAACCCCAGGATGAGGGCGACGCCGTGACGGGCCATCTCCCGGCGCAAGAAGCCGGCGCCCTCCCATTCCTCATAGCCCACGTACTCGCGGACGACGGCGCGGCCCGGACCGGCCGCAGCGCGTTGCGCCGTCTCGTGGACGCCGCGCTCGGACTCCCGGCGGGTGAGGACGAGGTCGTCCGTCATCCCCGTCAGCTTTCCATGCGTGGAAGACGTGTTCTGACGGAGGGCTCGACGGACAGGTATGGGGAGCTGAACCGGCAGGACCTGGCGAAGCACACGAGTATCGACTAGCCAGTTTCGAATCGCCGACCACCACCGGTACTCCGACCTCGACGAGCACCACGCTGGTGCTCGGCTCCCACAAGGCCGTCATCGCGTCCGATGCCTATGGACTCGGTGTCTGTCCAAATGGCAACACGACCTTCAGTGGCGTGACCATCGCGTACACGGGGTAGCCGCATCGGTATTGCCTGCGCCGAGGAGGTCGCTTCTCGGGGATTCCTGCGTATCGGGAATTACCCCACGAGAGCCCTCAGCCGTAGTTCGGAGTAGTCCCAGGTCACTATCAGGCGAAGTCGTAAGATCCATGCCGTGTCAGACCCTGTGGCTGCTCCGACAGCGGCGCCCTCCTCGAAGCCCTCAGAGGCTCAAGCGACGAACGGCACCACACCATTGCCCGGCTGCGAAGTCCCTCCGCCCAGCCCGGTGAGGAGGGTGGTCGTCGTACTCCTGATCGTGCTTGGCGTTGTCGGGCTCGCACTTCTCATCGCGTTCTTCAGTGTGTCTCGACATTGGTTTGCGCAGCACACCGGGATTCTCCACGGTGGGCCCGACCCCTATTACAACTTCTGGTCCGGCTTCGGCTCGGATCTCGGTGAGGCGACGCTCATCACCGCCGTGGCCCTCGGCGTGTACACCGGTGTCCGAAAGGTCAACTGCCACACAAAAGGGTGTTGGAGAATCGGTCATCACACGCTTGAGGGCACTCCCTACATCTTGTGCCGGAAGCACCACCCACACGTACCGAGCAGAGGTGCCTCGCATGAGCACATCCTCGAGGTGCACCGACGGTTCGAGGAGGCCAAAAAGGCTCGAGACTGCTAGGACTCTCGGCCGGTGGGCGGTCAGCCCAGCGCCGTTGAGCGCGCCTCGCCCTTCAGGGCTGATAATGGGTGCTCATCCGAATGGAGGATGCGCCATGGCAGTTCAGCTCAACCACACCATCGTCCCGGTGAAGGACAAGGAGGCGTCAGCCACCTTTCTGGCTGAGATCCTCGGTCTCGATCCGCCGAAGCCGTTCGGTCCGTTCATCTGCCTCGAGACCGCCAATGGCGTCAGCCTCGACTACGACGACCGAGGCGCTCCCGAACATCATCACTATGCCTTCCTCGTCACCGAGGAGGAATTCGACGCCATCTTCGACCGGGTGACTGCGCGTGGACTGACCTACTGGGCTGACCCCGGTCACCAACGGGAGAACCAGATCAACAACCACGGACGCGGCTTTTATTTCGAGGATCCCTCCGGTCACAACATGGAGGTGCTCACCCGACCCTACGGCAGCTGACCAACCAGACCACGCCGCGTAGCCTGATCCGATGGTCACACCTCGCACGCAGGGGACCGTCGACATCGACGGCCTGGCCGTGTTCTACGAGACCGAGGGCGACGGAGAGACCATCGTGCTCCTTCACGGCGGTTTGGCCGACAACTCCACCTGGGCGGCGCAGTTCTCGGGGTTGTCCCCGCACCGGCGGGTGGTGGCGCCGGAGCGCCAGGCGCAGGGCCACACGCCTGACCAGCCCGGCCCCCTGACGTATCAGGCCATGACCGACCAGACCGTCAGCTTCCTCGTCGCTCTCGGCCTCGGGCCGGTCGATCTGCTCGGATGGAGCGACGGAGGCATGGTGGGGACCCTCATCGCGGCGGAGCACCCCGAACTCGTACGGACGTTGACCGTCACAGGATCCGGCTTCTCGAGCGCCGGATACGTTCCCGGATCAATGGAGGCGCTCGTGTCCCTCTCGCCCGCCGACGACGACATGATGCTGTTCGCCGCCATGTACGCCCAAGCCTCTCCCGACGGTCCCGAACACTTCCCCGAGGTCTGGGAGAAGATGCGCACGATGTGGGCCGAGCCTTTCGACTGGATGGCACAGGTGCAGCAGATCTCGGCGCCGACGCTCGTCATCGTCGGCGATGACGACTACATCAGCGTGGAGCACGCGCAGGAGTTCTCGCGCACGGTCCTGCACGGCCAGCTGGCCGTGGTGCCCGGCGCGTCTCACCTGGTCCCGATGGAGAAGGCCGACCTCTTCAACACGCTCGTGCTCGACTTCACGGCACGTCCGTTTCCCGAAACGATGATGCCGCTGCGGCGTCAGGCACGTGCATAGCGGCTCCGAGCGACGCCGGCCTCGCCCAAGGCGTCCGACCGGGGCTCCACCCACGAGGGCTGTTCGTTGTGCCTGGCCGCGCGCCCGCTACGTGGAGACCAATGCGTACTGGCTCGAACAGTGATCCGCCGATCGTGATCGGATGACAGCGCCCGAGTGAAGCGACGAACCCGCCTCCGAGCGGACGCCGATGGTGAACTCACGGAGTGGCCGCCGTGGCTCCTCGCCGCATGGATCGTCCTGCTGGCCCTCACTGCCTTGGAAGCGTGCAACGAGTTGGGCTGGATCGGCCGACCCTCCTCCTTCTACGAAGCCGGGATCCACGATGCGGTCCTCGTCGGGGCCACGGTGCTCATCTTCGTCCGTGCCGCCTTCGAGCCGGTGGCCCGCCGCGCGTGGCTGTGCTTCGGAGGTGCCATGGCCGCCTGGAGCGTGGGCACCATTTTGTGGAGCGTCATCTATGGGAGCGCAGTGCACCCTCCCTACCCGTCGTTTGCAGACGCCCTTTGGCTCCTCTGGTACCCCTTGATGGCCGCCGGCATGGTGTACCTGATCAGAGTGCGTTTCCGAAGCTTCGAGGTGCACCGTTGGATGGACGGGATCGCGGTCATGCTCATCGTGCTCGTCGCTGGCTTCGGCCTGGTGGTGCAACCCTTGGCCGAACATTCCGCGCAATCGACCTTCGCCTCCGTTGTCGACTTCAGCTATCCAGTGCTCGACGTCCTGCTCATCGGGACGCTCCTCGGTGTCTACGGGCTGTTGGGGTGGAGACCCGATGCAATGTGGATCTTCATCGGCGTCGGAATTGCTGCGTGCACCTGCGCCGATGCGGCCTTCGCCGTCGAGGAGTCCCGCGGCGTCGTCGAGAGCGGCCACTACGACTTCGTGTGGACCCTCGGAGCGCTCATCATCGCCTACGCCGCCTGGGTGCGGTCCCCGTCGGTCCACGACGACGACCGACAGGTCACCGGCATGCGCGCCATCGCCCTGGCCCTTGTCGCGCAGGCGATCGCCATCGCGATACAGATCCTCGCCATCTTCAGACACCTCGGAGAGAGCGAGCGAGTGGTGACGGCGCTGGTCCTCGTCTTCGCATCGGTCCAGATCATCTTGACCCGGCCGAGGGCGGGCGCCGGTGATGGCGGCACCCCCTCGCCTCCGGCCGAAGAAACGTCCGCCCCGAGCGACGACGCCGGCCATGAGGCCGCGTCGGAGGCGCGCTGATCAGCCGGGCTGGGTCAGGTGACCTGGTGAGCGATCTGGAAGACGTTGCCGAAGGGATCACGCACCATGGCCCGTCGGTCGCCGTAAGGCGTCTGGACGGGTTCCTCCATGGAGCGAGCGCCTGCATCGAGAGCACGCCGATAGGCCGCATCGGCATCGTCGACGTAGACGTACAGGAACGCCGGGAATGGATACCGCTCGACCGAGGGCGAGACCATCACCAGGGAGTTCCCGATCAACATCTCGGCCGGACGACCCGGCTCAACCGAACCTGTCGCCCCGAACACCGTCCGGAGAAACCTCACCTGCGCGGCGACGTCGTCGACGACGATGCGAGGCGTGATCGAGTGGTAGCCCTGTCTTGGACCCGTCAACGTCATTGCGCGAATTATCTCATCTGACCGGCGAACGCGTCGGACTCTCCATTGCGACGCTCGGGCCGCCGGACGAGCCGCCGCTGCGTTAGGGGCGGGACAATTCGAGACTGAAGGCACGTGCCTCGGGGTAATGGCCGTACACGCCGATGCGGCGGTATCCGCGTTCCGCGTAGAGGGCCTCAGCTTCTGGTTGCATCGGTCCGGTCTCGAGGATCACGCGGGCGTAGCCAACGTCTCGGGCGGCTTCTTCGAGGGCTCGGAGCACGCGGGTGGCCAAGCCGCGCCGGCGGTAGTGCGGGCTCGTCCACATTCTCTTCACCTCGCAGGTCGTGGCATCGTGCCGACGGAAACCACCACCTGCCGCCGTGGTCGATCCGTCCATGAGCGCGAGGAACAATCCGGCCGGGGGGTCGAATTCCTCCACGCGTGCCCTCGTCATCTCGATGTTCTCGCCGTAGCGAGCGTCGTATTCCTGTGTCAGTCCCGCGAGGAGGGGTTCGACCTCTCTGTCGTTCAGCGTGACCGCTCGAATCTCCATGACCAGCCTTCTTAGCTGTTCTCTCGGACGCCACGAGACCCATCGCCTCTCGATCGGGCCGTGACAGGCCGAGACCAGTGTGGACGGGGATGCGAAGGCGATGAGCCCAATTGAACCGCGCGTTGGGAGGAGAGCTCCCGTCAATTATCCGACTGCTCCGGAGTTCGCGGGGCTCCATTCCGCGACCGTCCCGGACCAGAGGAGAGGTGCGCACACCGCAGTGCTGAACTGGCCCCATGCTCGAGACACCAGACGAACTGGACCGCCTGCAAGACCTGCTCGACCGCTCCATGGCCAGCGCCGGACCGCACCTGCGCGACATCATCGGACCCGAGCGGCGGCTCGACGCCCACGAGCTGGTGGAGCGGCTGCCCGGGATGCGCCTCCTCGTCTTGGCCACCGTGACCGCCGACGGGCGTCCCCTGACCGCGCCGGTCGACGGCTACTTCCTCCACGGCGACTTCTGGTTCAGCTTGGGCACTGGGGCGGTCCGAACCAGACACCTCACGGCGCGCGCAGCCGTGAGCGCCACCCATCTCCCCGACGAGTCGTTGGCCGTGACCGTGCATGGGTCCGCCCAGCGCTTCGACCTTCGAGGAGACGACTGCGCCGACCTCCGCCAGGCCATGCTCGACCACTACCTACCGATTCAGGGGCTCTCGTTCGCCGAATGGATGGACGAGGTCGAAGCCGTCGGGGCGCGTCTCGCCCCCGACAAGATGTTCACGTTTTCCATGGCCGATTGAGCGGCCCATCCCGACCAGCACAGCGGCCGGGGTCCAGCGCCAACGAAGGCCGCTACTCGGCGGCAGCCGCCTCGATGGCGTTGATCCGCCGCACCAACCGGGACTTGTGGTTGGCCGCCGTGTTCTTGTGGATCACGCCGTGCGCCGCCGCCTTGTCGATCCGCTTCACGGCCAGGCGCAGCACCTCGGCGCTGTCCTCGGCCCCGGCCTCGGCCGACGCCACGGCGCTCTTCGTGCGGGTGCGCATCTCGGCCCGGACCGACTTGTTGCGCAGCCGGCGCTTCTCGTTCTGTCGGTTCCGCTTGATCTGGCTCTGGATGTTGGCCACGTGTCGATCCTTGATAGTGCTCGAAAGGGGTCCGGCGGCGAGACGTCAGGCCACCAGCGCAGCGCAGAACTGTAGCAGGTCGGGCCACCTTTTCGTCCTGCGCCACCCCGGGGGAGCCCCCGACCTGGGACGGTGACCTGGACCGGTACGATCGACGGACCGTGCCGCCCCCTGCAACAGCCAGTGGACCCGTTGCCATCGAGCGCATCCGCAACTTCTCCATCATCAGCCATGTGGACCATGGCAAGTCCACCCTCTCGGACCGGATTCTCGAGATCACCGGCGCGGTCGACCCCCGCCTGATGCGCGAGCAGTACCTCGATTCGATGGACATCGAGCGGGAGCGGGGCATCACCATCAAGGCCCAGAACGTCCGGGTGGCCTACGAGGGCCACATCCTCCACCTGATCGACACCCCCGGCCACGTCGACTTCGGCTACGAGGTCTCCCGCTCGCTGGCCGCCTGCGAGGGCGCCGTGCTGCTGGTCGACGCCAGCCAGGGCATTCAGGCCCAGACGCTGGCCAACTGCTACCAGGCCATCGAGAACGACCTCGAGATCGTGCCTGTCCTGAACAAGATCGACCTGCCCGCGGCCGACCCGGTGCGTTGCGCCCTCGAGATCGAGCACGTCCTCGGCCTCCCCGCCGACGAGATCCTCCACATCTCGGCCAAGACCGGCCAGGGGGTGCCCGAATTGCTCAGCGCCATCATCGCCCGCATCCCGCCGCCCAAGGGTGAGGCCGATGCCCCGCTGCGCGCCCTCATCTTCGACTCGGCCTACGACCAGTACCGGGGCGTGGTCAGTTCGATCCGCATCGTCGACGGCACCCTGCACACCGGCGACCGCCTGCGTTTCATGCAGGCCAAGGCCGTGCACGACATCGAAGAGGTCGGGGTGCGCACGCCCGAAGCCGTGCCGGTCGGCCACCTCGGCCCGGGCGAGGTGGGCTATCTCATCGCCGGGATCAAGGACGTGGGCGAGGCCCGCTCGGGTGAGACGGTGACCACGGCCCAGCACGGCGCCACCGACGCCCTGGCCGGCTACCGCGATCCCAAGCCGATGGTCTTCTGCGGGCTCTATCCCATTGACGGCGACGAGCTGCCCGACCTGCGCGACGCCCTCGAGAAGCTCAAGCTCAACGACGCCTCCTTCACCTTCGAGCCCGAGTCCTCCCACGCGCTGGGCATCGGCTTCCGCTGCGGCTTCCTCGGCCTGCTCCACATGGAGATCGTGCGCGAGCGGCTCGAGCGCGAGTTCGACCTCTCGCTCATCGCCACCGCACCCAGCGTGGCCTACCGGGCCTTCCTGACCGACGGTTCCGAGCTCGATGTGGACAATCCGACCGAGCTGCCCGACCCCAGCCGGATCGACCACATCGACGAGCCGATGCTCCAGGCCACGATCATCACGCCGAGCGAGTACACGGGCACGGTGATGGAGCTGTGCCAGAGCCGGCGGGCCGACATGGAGCGCATGGAGTACCTCTCACCCGAGCGGGTCGAGCTCGTCTACAGCATCCCGCTGGCCGAGGTGGTCCTCGACTTCTTCGACCAGCTCAAGTCGCGCACCAAGGGCTACGCCTCGCTCGACTACGAGCCGGCCACGTACACCACGGCCAACCTGGTCCGGGTCGACATCCTCATCAACCACGCGCCCTGCGACGCCTTCTCGACCATCGTGCACCGCACCGAGGCCGATCTCTACGGCCGCAAGATGGCCGAGAAGCTGCGTGAGCTCATCCCGCGCCAGCTCTTCGACGTCCCCATCCAGGCCGCCATCGGTGGGCGCATCGTGGCCCGCGAGACGGTCAAGGCGAAGCGCAAGGACGTCCTGGCCAAGTGCTACGGCGGCGATATCAGCCGCAAGCGCAAACTGCTCGAGAAGCAGAAGGAAGGCAAGAAGAAGATGAAGAACATCGGGCGGGTCGAAGTGCCCCAGGAGGCCTTCATCTCGGCGCTGCGCCTGGGTGACGACTGAGCCGAGCCCGCCGGGCCCGGTTCGGGCAGCCCACGGCCCGTGGTCGAAGAGGAGGCCCTGGCACTCGGTAGACTTGAGTGCCAGGCACAACTTCATGAACCCGCCCGCTGACACCGCGTCCAACGCCGATTCCGCCACCGCCGACGACGGGACCCTCAACGCGCGCCGGGCCGCCATCCTCGAGGCGGTGGTGACCGAGTACATCGGCACGGCCGAGCCCGTCGGCTCCTCCCACGTGGCCAACGCACCGGGGGTGAAGGTCTCCTCGGCCACCGTGCGCTCCGAGATGGTCGCCCTCGAGCGCGAGGGCTACCTGGTGCAGCCCCACACCAGCGCCGGGCGCATCCCGACCGACAAGGGCTACCGCTTCTTCGTCGACAACCTCACCCCGCCCGGCATCCTCGGCCCCGCCCAGCGGCGCCAGGTGAGCGAGTTCTTCGCCACCGTGCACGGGGAGATGGAGATCATGCTCGAGCGGACGACCGGTCTGCTCTCGGCCATGACGTCCTACGCCTCGGTGGTGGTCGGGCCCTCCCACGAGCGGGCCACGATCCGCTTGGTCCAGTTGGTCAGCCTGGCCCCCCAACACGTGCTGCTCGTCGTCGTCCTCTCCGATGGCGCGGTGGAGAAGAGGACCATGGAACTGGCGTCGGAGCCCACCCCCGACGAGCTGGCGCACGCCGGCGAGCTCCTCTCGGAGTACCTGGTCGGACGCACCCTGGCCGGTGGCTGCCACCTGGCCCCCACCGGCTCGGCGGCGCTGGACCAGCTCCTGGGCGACGCCGCGACGGCCTTCGAATCGCTCGAGGAGGGGACGGACGCGGACCAGGTCTTCGTCGGCGGGCCGGCCCGGCTGGCCGAGTCGTTCGAGGCGGTCGAGACCGTGCGCTCCGTGCTGAGCATTCTCGAGCAGCAGGTCCTGGTGGTGACGTTGCTGCGCGACGTGCTCGACAGCGGCCTGACGGTGGCCATCGGGACCGAGCACGGCTTCGAGCCGCTGTCGTCGTGCGCCGTCGTCGTGGCGCCGCTCTCGATCGACGGGCAGGACGTGGGCGCGGTCGGCCTGCTCGGCCCCACCCGCATGGACTACCCGCGGGCCTTGGCCGCGGCTCACGTGGTGAGCGAGCGCCTGGGTCAGCGGATCGGAGGAGGACCTGATGGCCGGCGCTGACATCGGCGACCTCTACGAGTTGTTGGGCGTCCGCTCCGACGCCTCGGACGACGAGATCAAGAAGGCGTACCGGGCCCGGGCCCGCGAGCTGCACCCCGACACCGGGCACGGCAGCCCCGAGGCCGAGGCCCGCTTCAAAGAGGTGACGGTCGCCTACGAGGTGCTGCGCGATCCCGAGCGTCGCGCCCGCTACGACCGCTACGGGCCCGAGGGCGTGTTCGGCGCGTCCGCCGGGGGCGGCATGGGCGGCTTCGGCTTCGAGGGCGGGCTGGGCGACATCTTCGAAGCGTTCTTCGGCTCCATGGCCGGCGCCGGGTCGCGCCGGCGCGGTCCCCAGCAAGGGTCCGACGCCGAGGTGCGCCTCAGCCTCGAATTCTCGGAGGCGGTCTTCGGCGCCCGCAAGGAGATTTCGGTCCGCCTCCCCGTGTCGTGCACCGCCTGCGCCGGGATGGGCACGGCACCGGGCACCACCGCGGCCACCTGCGCGGACTGCCAGGGCACGGGCGAGCTGCGCCGGGTGCGCCAGTCGCTGCTGGGACAGGTCGTGACCAGCGTGGCCTGCCAACGCTGCTCGGGTTCGGGTGAGATGATCCCGCACCCGTGCCAGGAGTGCCGGGGCGAGGGTCGGCGCATCGAGGACACCACGTTCACCGTCGAGGTGCCGGCCGGGGTCGAGGAAGGTTCGACGTTACGGCTGGCCGAGCGCGGGGCGGCCGGGCAGCGGGGCGGCCCCAGCGGTTCGCTCTTCGTGCATCTCGCCGTGACGCCCGACCCGCGTTTCGAGCGGCGGGCCGACGACTTGCACACCATGCTCACGGTCAGCGTGGCCCAGGCCGCGCTCGGCACCGAGGCGCAGATCCAGTCGCTCGACGCCACCCACGCCTACACCATGGCGCCGGGGACCCAGACCGGCCACATCGAGCGCATCCGTGGCGCCGGCGTGCCCCACCTGCGCGGCCGCGGCCGGGGCGACCTCTTCGTGCACGTCGCGGTGCAGACCCCGACCGGGCTCACCCCCGAGCAGGACCAGCTGTTGCGCCAGTTCGCCGCCCTTCGCGGTGAAGATGTCTCGCCCCCCGGCGGCGGGGGCGGCGACGGCGTGTTCTCGCGCCTGCGCTCAGCCTTTGGCTAGCGGCCCCGCGGACGCCGCGGCCATCGCGACCCGCGCCGCCGCCGTGGCCCAGGTCTTCGTCGAGGACCCTGGAGCGCCCGTGCTCGGAGACGAGGACGTGCACCATCTCGCTCGTGTCCTTCGCCTGCGCCCGGGCGAGGAGGTCGTGGTCTGCGACGGCCGAGGCCGCTGGGCCCGCACGGCCTGGCGGGGCGACGGCGTCGAGTTGCTGTCCGGCGCGGCCGGCGTCGGTGGCGACGGCACGGTGCAGCTGGAGGCGCAGACCGAACCCGCGCTCACCGTGGTCTTCGCGCCGACCAAGGGCGAGCGTCCCGAGTGGGTGGTCCAGAAGCTGACCGAGCTCGGGATCGACCGCATCGTGCCGCTGCGCAGCGAGCGCAGCGTGGTGCGCTGGACCGGCCAGCGCGGCCAGACCACCGTTGAGCGCCTGCGCCGGGTGGCCCGGGAGGCGGCAGCCCAGTGCCGGCGTGTCTGGCTGCCCGAGGTGGCGGACACCATCGCGTTCAAGGAGCTGGGCGCGCTGGGGACGCCGGGCGAGGTGGCGCTGGCCCAGCTGAGCGGCGACCGGCCCACGCTGGCCCAGCGGGTGGTGGCCGTCGGCCCCGAGGGTGGGTGGAGTGCCGACGAGCTGGGCTCCGGCCTCCCCACAGTCGGATTCGGGCTGAGTGTGCTGCGGGCCGAGACCGCTGCCGTAACCGCCGGGGCGCTCATGGCCTCGCTGCGGACGGGTACCGTGGCGCCAGTGGGAGGAACGCCGCAGTGACCCGAAGGCGGGATCGTGCATGAGCGACACCGACTGCCTCTTCTGCAGAATCGTCGCGGGCGATCTGCCCTCGGACATCGTCTACGAGACCGAGAACACCGTCGCCTTCAAGGACATCACTCCGGCGGCCGAGCTGCACGTGCTGGTCGTGCCGCGCCGGCACATCACCGACGCCTCGGTCGTGACGGCCGAGGACGGGCCGTTGTTGGCCGAGATGTTGCTGGCGGCCCGGGCCGTGGCCGACCAGGCCGGCCTGGCCACGCCCGAGCGGGGCTACCGGCTCGTGTTCAACATTGGGCCCGACGCCATGAACTCGGTGCCGCACCTGCACCTGCACGTGCTGGGTGGGAACCTGTCGGGCCACGTGGCCGCGCAATGAAGGCCAGATCGACCACCTCCGTGCGGGCCGAGTGTTACGTACCCGGCAACCACCTGATGGCCGGATTGCTCGGCACCCGTGACGAACACCTGCGCCAGATCGAACAGGCTTTCCCCGACGAGCAAATCGTGGTCCAGGGCAACCGCATCGCAGTCGAAGGACCGGCGGCGGAGCTGGTGGTCAAGCTCTTCGAGGAACTGATCCTCCTGGAGCAGGCGGGCAAGGACCTGGACACCTCGACGCTGGCCCGCACCATCGACATGGTGCGCGAGGACATCCGGCCGAGCGAGGTGCTGCGCTCCGAGGTGGTGCGGGCCGCCGGGGGCAAGACGGTGCGCCCCAACACGGCCGGCCAGAAGCGCTACGTCGACGCCATCGCCTCAGAACATCATCACCTTCGGCATCGGGCCCGCCGGTACCGGTAAGTCGTACCTCGCCGTGGCCCAGGCCGTGCACGCCCTGCAGTCGCGCCAGGTGACGCGGATCATCCTGACCCGCCCGGCCGTCGAAGCGGGGGAGCGGCTCGGCTTCCTGCCCGGCGACCTGATGGCCAAGGTCGACCCCTACCTGCGCCCGCTCTACGACGCGCTCTACGACCTGCTCGAGCCCGAAGGGGCGCAGCGGTTGCTGGACCGGGGGACGATCGAGGTGGCTCCACTGGCCTTCATGCGCGGCCGCACGCTCAACAGCTCCTTCATCATTCTCGACGAGGCGCAGAACACGACGCCCGAACAGATGAAGATGTTCCTTACCCGCATCGGCTTCGGCTCCAAGTGCGTGGTCACCGGCGACGTCACGCAGATCGACGTGCCGGGCGGCCGGTCAGGCCTGATCGGGCTGGAACCGGTTCTCGGCGCCATCGACGACGTGGCGTTCGTGCACCTGACCCGCCGGGACGTCGTCCGCCACAAAATCGTGGCCGACATCGTCGACGCCTACGAGGTGGCAGAAGGGCGGGCGGGTCTGCCCCAGTGAGCATCGACGTGTTCGCCGCCGACGAGCAGCAGGCGCATCCGATCGAGGTGGCGCGCTGGGCCGAGTTGGCGCGCCAGGTGCTCACCGCCCGCGGGGTCAAGGGCGAGACCGAGGTCTCGCTCCTCTTCGTCGACGAAGACGCCATCGCCCACCTCAACGAGCAGTTCCTGGGCAAGAAGGGCCCGACCGACGTGCTCTCCTTTCCCATCGAGGACGAGCCCGGGCCGACCGGGCGCTCGCCCGACTTCGGCGGCACCGGACCGGGCACCATGGCCGAACAGGGCATCCTCACCCTGCTCGGCGACGTCGTCATCTGCCCCTCGGTGGCCGCCGTCAACGCGATGGAGCACGAGGTCTCCCTGGACGACGAGGTGGCGTCTGCTCGTCGTGCACGGCCTCCTCCATCTCCTGGGCATGGACCACGAGAAGGACGCCGAGGCCGAGCGCATGGAGGCGCTGGAGCAGCAGCTGCTCGATCGCTTCTACCGGGTGGGCAAACGGGCGTGATGGCGGCGGGTCTGCCCACCCTTGTGGCCGCGGAAGGCTTCCACGCCGAGGACGCCATCCTCATCGTCATCATTGCCGTGCTGCTGGGCGCCTCGGGCGTCCTGGCCATGGCCGAGACGAGCCTGGTGCGCACGAGCAAGATCAAGGCGAAGTCCCTGGTCGACGACAAGCGCCACGGGGCGCGCACGCTGGCCAAGCTCATCGAGAACCCGTCGAACTTCCTCAATCCCATTCTGCTGCTGGTCCTGGTGTGCCAGCTGGTGTCGGCCACCCTGGTCGGCATCGTGACCGAACACCTCTTCGGTCCCTGGGGCGTCGTCCTCGGGATCGTCTTCGAAGTCGTGGTGATCTTCGTCTTCTTCGAGGCGGTGCCGAAGAACTGGGCCGTCATGAACCCAGACCGCGCCGCCCTGCTCAGCGCCCCGTTGGTGAGCGCGGTGATCCGGTTCCCTCCCATCAAGTGGCTCTCGCGGCTGCTCAACGGGCTGGCCAACCGCATCATCGGCGCGGGCGACGAGGGGAGCCAGGAGCTGACGCACTCCTACATCACCGACTCCGAGCTCAAGGCCATGGCGGACGTGGCCCACGAGGAGAACGTGATCGAGAAGGACGAGCGGACCTTCATCCACTCCATCATCGACTTCGGCGACACGGTGGCCCGCGAGGTGATGACCCCGAGGCCCGACATGGTCACGGTGGAGTCCGACGCCACCGTGCACGACGCGCTGGAGGCGGCGCTGGCGGCCGGCTACAGCCGCATCCCCGTCGAGGGCGACGGCATCGACGACATCATGGGCATCGCGTACGCCAAGGACCTGGTGCGGGCGGAACGGGTCGGCAAGGCGGCGCAGGCCGTGCGCGACTCGGCCCGGCCGGCCAAGTTCATCCCCGAGTCCAAGGACGTCTCTGACCTCCTGCGCGAGATGCAGGAGGAGAAGTTCCACATGGCCGTCGTGGTGGACGAGTACGGCGGGACGGCCGGGTTGATCACGCTCGAGGACCTGCTCGAAGAGTTGGTGGGCGACATCGTCGACGAGTTCGACATGGAACGCCCGACCGTCGAGCGCCTCTTCGACGGCTCGGTGCTGGTCAGCGCCCTCTACTCCATGGACGACGCCGACGAGCTGCTCGGCCACGAGCTGCCGCACGGGACGTGGGACACGGTGGGAGGGCTCATGCTCGACCTCATGGGGCGGGTGCCCGACCCGGGCGACTCGGTCGAGGTGGACGGCTTCCGTCTCACCGCCGTCGACGTGCGGGGCCGGCGCATCGAGCGGGTGCGGATCGAGCCGACGGCCGAACGCGTCAAGGCCAATGGCACGGGCAACGCCAACCGGAACGGCGGCGACCGGGAAAACGGCGCCGCCCGCAACGGGAGCTGAGGGCGGACAACCGTGCGCTCGGGATTCGTGGCCGTCGTGGGGCGGCCCAACGTCGGCAAGTCGACGCTGGTCAATCAGATGGTCGGCACCAAGGTGGCCATCACGTCGTCGCGGCCCAACACGACGCGGCACCGCATCCTCGGTGTCCTGCACGATCCGGAGGCGGATGCCCAGGTGGTCTTCGTCGACACGCCGGGCATCCACAAACCGAAGACCACGCTCGGTACCCGCCTGAACGAGACGGCGACCAGCGCGCTGAGCGAGGTCGACGTGATCATGCCGGTGGTCGACGCGACCGCGGCCATCGGGCCGGGCGACCGCACCGTGCTCGAGCGGGCCGTGCGCGAGGTGCAGCGGGCTACGGCTGCCGCCAAGCGAGACGAAGACGACGAGGCCTCGCCCCCGCCCAGCCTGGTCGTCGTGGTCAACAAGCTCGACCGGGCGAAGGGCGACCAAATCCTCGAGCGCCTGACCCAGGTGAAGGACGCCGTCGAGGCGCTGGGCGCGGTGCCCGACGTCGAGTACTTCCCCGTCTCGGCCCGCACGGGCACCGGGGTCGAGGCGCTGGTGGCTCACCTGGTCAGCCGGCTCGAGGAGGGACCTCCGTTCTTCCCCGACGACGTCGTGACCGACACGCCCGAAGCGCTCTGGGTGGCCGAGCTCGTGCGCGAGCAGCTGCTGGCCAAGACCCGCGACGAGCTCCCGCACGCCATCACCTGCCGGGTCACCGAGTGGGAGTGGCCGCACATCCGCGTCGAGATCATCGTCGAGCGCGACTCGCAGAAGGCCATCGTCATCGGCAAGGGCGGCGAGGTGCTCAAGGCGGTCGGCATCGCCGCCCGCGAGGCGCTGCCCGAGGGCGCGTACCTCGACCTGCATGTGAAGGTCGAGCGCCGCTGGCAGAACCGCGCCGAGATGCTCGACCGTCTCGGCTACTAGTTACCTCGCTACTCGCCGCTCTCCTCGAGCGCCCGCCGCAGGAACACCTCGACCTCGTCGGGATCGACCGAGCGCCGCATGGGCGGCAACGTCGAGAGCAGCACCCCGCGATACGACGCCGTGGCCAAACGAGGGTCCAGCACCGCCACCACGCCGCGGTCCTCCGCCGTGCGGATGAGCCGGCCCGCGCCCTGCGCCAGCATGGTGGCCGCCCGGGGCAGGTCGACCATCTGGAACGCCCTCCCGCCGGCGCGGTCGCGCCGAGCCTGGAGCAAGGGGTCGTCGGGGCGGGGGAAGGGCAGCCGGTCGATGGTGACCAGCGAGAGGGCGCGACCCGGGATGTCGACCCCCTGCCAGAACCCCAGCGTCGCGAAGAGGCAGGAGGTCTCGTCCTCGGCGAAGTCCTCGAGCAGCCGGGCCTTGGGCAGGTCGCCCTGGATCAGGACGGTGTAGGGCAGCTCGGGCACCAGCGCCTCGGCGGCCGCCTCGGTGGCCCGCCGGCTGGTGAAGAGGGCCAGGGTGCGCCCGCCGGCGGCGCCGATCAGTTGGGCCAGCTCCTCGTGCAACGCCTCCTCCGCCCCCTCGGCCCGCCGGTCGGGCAGGTGGCGGGCCACGTACAAGAGCGCATGGGCGCGGTAGTCGAAGGGGCTCCCCACGTTGAGCTCCTCGGTGGCAAAGGACTCCAACCCGACCCGTTCGACCAGCCGGGGCGGGATGGTGGCGCTGGTCAGCACCGAGGTCACGTCGCCCCAGAGCAGCCCGGCCAGCGCCGGGCCGACGTCGATGGGGGAGAGGCGCAGCCGGGGGTTGCGCCGCGTCCCGTCCACCCAGGCCACGTGGGCGTCGGTGCGCGACGACCAGCCGGTGCAGGTCCTCGGCCAGGTGCGCCGCCGCCTGCACCGTGCCGCGTCTTGCGGCTGCCCCGGTCGGGGTCGACCTCGCCCCCCTCGAGCAGCGAGCCCTGGCCGCCGCTGCGGCGCAGGGCGTCGGTCACCCGCCGCGAGACGTCGGCCGCCCGCACGAGCACGTCGGAGAGCGATCGGTCTTCGTCGGAGAGCCGTCCCCGGTCGTCGAGCACCCGCGTCCCGACCCGGTCGACCACCAGGTCGCCCAACTGCTCGCCCAAATCTCCCAGCGCCTCGAGCTGGTCGCGGTCGCGCTCTTCGACCAGCCCGCGGGCCGTCGTGACCAGGGCGCGGACGCGCCCCGCGGTGACCTCGACGCCGAGGCTGGCCGTCATGACCTCTTCGAGCTCGTGCGCCTCGTCGAAGACGACGACGTCGTGCTCGGGCAGCACGACCCGCCCGCTGGCCAGGTGGGCCCCGTAGAGGTGGGTGTTGACCACGACGATGTCGGCCGCGGCCGCCCGGTCGCGGCGCCGCCTCGGCGAAGCACTGGCCCCCCGATGGGCAGTTGAAGGCACCCGGGCATTCGCGTGGACCGACACTCACCATGTTCCAGGCCCGATCGGACGGCTCGAAGCGCAGGTCGGCCCGGTCCCCGGTCTCCGACGTCTGGGCCCACGTCACCAGGCGCCGCACCTCGTCGACCAGTCCTGCGGGCGGCGCCCCCTCGTCGCCCGTCGCCGCAGCGGCACCGCCGCCGCCCTCCGTGTCCTCGCCGCCGGGCCGCTGATCGCCCAGCTCGGGCTGCACCCCGCCCGAGCCCACCTCGAGCACACGCTGGCGGCACAGGTAATTGCTCCGACCCTTCAATACGGCGTAGTCGAGCGGCACCGGCAGCCCCAGGCCGGCCTCGAGGAGGGGCAGGTCCTTCCCGGCCAGCTGGTCCTGGAGCGCCTTGGTCGCCGTGGCCACGACGACCGTTTTGACACCTGAGAGGGCCAGAGGAACCAGGTAGGCGAGGGACTTGCCTGTTCCCGTCCCGGCCTGGACTACCAGGTGGGTGCGGGTGGCCACAGCTTGGGCCACCGCCCGGCACATCTCCTGTTGCTCGGGCCGGTGCTCACCGCCCGACATTTGGGCAGTGATCTTGTCGAGTCCAGCGACAGCGTCGTCCCCCGCCTGGCGGGCGTCCGCTACCGACGCACCCGCAGAGTCGATCTCGAGATCGTCGAGGTCCGGATCCTCCCAGCTCTCTTCCATGCACCGATCATGCCCGCGGTCGAGAACCCCGCGGACAGGTCCACGCCAACGTCCATAGCCGCCGTCCTGGCGCCGGTGCTCCAGAGCAAACTGGCGTGGCGAGGGCGCCCTACCGGCATTGGGGTACCCCGCCACCGTTTCAGCTCGCCTGCACTGCCTTTGTTATCGCTCGCGGTTTCCACTTCTGATCGAAAGCGCGGACCTCCGGTGTTAGCTCCTCGCCGCCTCAGGCTCGTCTCGGCGGGCCGTTCTGGCCGGTGCCTAGAGTGGTGCCATTCAGGCAGGAGGATCGCTTTGGCCATCGAGAGCGCAACGATCCTTTTCACCGACGTCGTGGGGTCCACGGAGCTGTCGCAGCAGTTGTCACCCGACGCCGCTGAAGAGGTCCGCCGGGGGCACTTCTCGATCCTGCGCCAGGCTGTCGCCGAAGCGGGCGGCACCGAGGTGAAGAACCTCGGAGACGGGCTCATGGTGATGTTCGCTTCGGCGTCCGCCGCCCTGGCCTGTGCGGTGGCCATGCAGCAAAGCGTCGAACGGGACAATCGGGACCGAGATCATTCCGTGGGCCTGCGGGTGGGCCTCAGCGGTGGGGAAGTAACCCGAGAGGACAACGATTGCTTCGGGGACCCGGTCGTTGAAGCAGCGCGCCTGTGCGCCATTTGCGAGGGGGACAAGTCCTGGCGACGGTGTGGGTGCGATTGACCGCCGGACGGCGCGGTCGTCATGAATACCGGTCCCTCGGGGAGGTGACCCTGAAAGGTTTGACCGATCCCGTCGAAACCGTCGAAGTGGCTTGGGAACCGCTTGGGGAACCGATAACGGAACCTCGATGCCCCTCTCCGGTCGTCTGGCCGTGCGCCCCACCGCCGGTGTTGTGGGACGCAACGCCGAGATGCAGACCATTACCGACGCCACCAAGCGGGTTGCTGGGGGCGAGGGGCGCGAGGTGCTGCTCATCTCGGGAGAGGCTGGTCTGGGCAAGACCACACTGGTGGCCGAGGCGGCGCGGGCAGCCTTCGACACGGGGCCTGCGTGCTGTTCGGTCACTGCGAGGAGGATCTCGCCACTCCGTACCAGCTTTTCGCCGAGGCCCTCGGGCACTACGTCACCCACGCTCCCGAGGAGCAACTCCTGGCCCACGTTGAGGCCCACGGGTCGGAGCTGTCCCGGCTGGTTCCCACGCTGGCCAGTCGCATTCGCGACCTGCCACCGTCGAAGGCCACCGACTCCGACACCGAGCGGTTCCTGCTCTTTGCCGCCGTTGTCGGTCTTCTCGGCACCATGTCCAAGGAACAGCCCGTCGTCCTCGTCCTCGACGATCTCCAGTGGGCCGACAAGGGCAGCCTGCTCTCTGTTCCGCCACCTCGCGGCGGCCGAGCAGGCCATGCGAGTGCTGATCCTCGGGACCTACCGGGACAGCGAGTTGTCACAGACCCACCCCCTCAACGACACCCTGGCGGCACTTCATCGAGTGAGCGGTGTCAACCGCATCGAGCTGGCGGGGCTTGACGACAGCGGAGTGGTGGCACTCCTGGAGGCAGCGGCTGGTCAGAGTCTCGATGCCGCCGGGGTAAGCCTCGCCCATGCCGTGTACCGCGAGACCGACGGCAACCCGTTCTTCGTGAGCGAGCTGCTGCGCCACCTGTCGGAGACCGGAGCGATCTACCAGGACACCACCGGTCGGTGGGTGGCCGAGAGCGCCCTGGAGCAGTCGGCCCTGCCCGACAGTGTGCGCGTGGTGATCGGGGCGCAGGGTCGGGCGATTGGGGAAGGACGCCGGGCGGGTGCTCTCGGTGGCGTCGGTCATCGGGCGTGACTTCGATCTCGACCTGTTGGCCCGGGCCACGAAGACCAGCGAGGACGACCTGCTCGACATTCTCGACGCCGCCGCTTCCGTTGCCTTAGTGCGCGAGGTGGCCGACACCGGCCGCTACAGCTTCGCCCACGCCCTTATTCAGCACACCTTGTACGAGGACCTTGGTCACAACCGAAGAGCACGGTCCCACCGACAGGTGGCCGAAGCTCTGGAGGACCTCTGCGGGGATCGACCGGGTGAGCGGGTGGGCGAGCTGGCCCGGCACTGGACCTGTGCCACCCAGCCCATCGACCTGGCCAAGGCCATCGGATACTCGAAACAGGCGGGCGATGCCGCGCTCGGTGCGTTGGCCCCAGGCGATGCACTGCGCTACTACGCCCAGGCCCTTGACCTCTACCCCCAGGTCGCCGACCCCGATCCGGTGCTGGGAATCGATTTGGCGATTGGGCTCGGCACCGCCCAACGCCAGATCGGCGACCCCGCCTCCCGGGAGACGCTCTTGACTGCCGCTCGACAGGCAGCTGAACTCGGCGATACCGACCGACTCGTTGCCGCCGCCCTGGCCAACGACCGGGGGTATACCAGCAACAACAATGCCACCGACACCGACAAGGTCGACGTGTTGGAAATGGCTGTCGATCGCCTCCCATTCGACCACCCCGACCGGGCGCTTGTGCTCGCCACTTTGTGTTCAGAACTCGCCTACGGGAGCACGCTCGAACGGCGGAAGGCTTTGGCCGATGAGGCGCTGGAGATCGCCGCGTCCTCAGGTGACGACGCCACCATCGCGCGCGTGGTCAATCAAGTCTTGTTTCCCCTGCTCGTGCCGTCCATGCTTGAGCAGCAGTTGACCTGGACGGCGGACTCCTTGGTTCGGGCCGAGCGCGTTGGCGATCCGGTACTGCTCTTTCTTATGGCGCACTCACGAGCAACGGCCGCTTTCTTGGCTGGGGACATTGACGAGATGGATCGTTGTATCGAGATCATGGGCACCCTGGCCGAACAGCTCGATCAACCGACTTGAGCTGGACGAATACATTCCACCTTGCCAAGCGAGCGCAGATCGCTGGGGACACCGACCTCGCAGAACAGTTGGCGACTGAGGCCCTGCAAATCGGCACTGACTGTGGCCAGCCCGACGCCGCCCTCTTCTTCGGAGCACAGATTTTGGTCGTAAGCGGGCAACGAGGAACGATGGGTGAGTTGATCCCCCTTATCGAGCAGATAGTCGACGAGGCTCCCACGATCCCAGGGGTGTTTACCGCGGCCCTGACGTTGGCGCACGCAGAAACAGAACACGCCGAGGACGTCCGGCATTTGTTGGAGGAGTTCGCTGCGGCAGACTTCGATCTCCCCTGGGACCAGGCGTGGATAACGGGGATGCACTGCTACGCCGAAGCCGCCATCCATTGCGGGGACCCGAAGTACGCGGAACCGATTTTCGACAGGCTTGCTCCTTGGGCCGAGCAGTCGGTGGCTTCCGGTAGTGTCACGGCGTCAGGCCTGGTGAGCAACTCCCTCGGTGGACTTGCAACCGTACTCCGCCGCTACGACGAGGCAGATGCCTACTTCGCACAATCTGCCGCCCTGAGCGCCCGAATGGATGCCAAGTTCTTTGTTGCCGTGACGGATCTCTTTTGGGGGAGCATGCTCGTCCAACGCAAGGCCGAAGGTGACACCGAGAAGGCTTGGCACCTTCTCACCAAGGCGCAGGCGGCCGCCGCGGCCCACGGGTACGGGAACGTCGAACGTCGGGCTGCGGCAGCACTTCAACTCTTATACGCCTGACGGGCAAACGTTGGGTCGCCAGCCCGATCGGTATGGCCGCGAGTTTCTTGCGCAGTATCGCCTCAGGCACCACGCACAACCTCCGGGTCGCGACCGGCCAGCCCGCCGCTAACCCCTGTCTGTCCCCTCGGTGCCCCTTTGAGACTCGCTGCAGGCGCTGAGGCTGTCCAAAGCGGGCTCGATTCGTCGCGTCCGAGAACCGTCGAAACGGGGTCTTGACTCAAAGAGGATGAGGCCCACCCCTGATACGTCAGACGCAGGCCTTGGTCGCCGTGGCCACCACGACCTTCTTCCCCACTGAGGGCGGCCGGCACCAGGTAGGCCAACGACTTGCCCGTCCCCGTCCCTGCCTGGACGACGAGGTGGCGCCCCGTCGCCAGCGCCTCAGCCACGGCCCGGCACATCTCCTGCTGTTCGGGCCGGTGTTCGCCACCCGACATCTGCGCCGTGATCTTGTCGAGGCCGCTCACCGCGTCGTCGCCCGACTGGCGCGGCGTCGGCGGCCGACCAGGCGCCCACCCCTCCGCTCACCTCGACCTCGAGGTCGTCGAAGTCCGCTGCGTCGTACGGATCGAGCCCGGCGACGCCGTCCACCTCGGAGCCGTGCTCCGGCTCGTCCGTCATCGTCCGGCGACGCTATCGCAGGGCAGTCGCCACCCCGCGACGACGCCGGGCGCTCGGCCGACGAGCGACCTCAGGGCACCCGGTTCTGTACCTCCACCACGACCTGCGCGGCCAACTCGTTGAAGGCGTGTCCCCCGAAACCCGTCCACATCGCGACCGCCGGCGGCGGCATGTGGGTCAGCATGGCCTCGCGCTGCTCCTCGTTCATGCGCTCGCGGATCAGCCCGAGGATCAACCAGACCTTGTCCCCGTCGAAGGCGGCCAAGCCGTGGCCGGGCAGCTGGCCCCACTCCTCCGCGGACAGGTACCTGGCCGCCAGTGGCAGACCAAGGCGTTCCTCCTCGTCGAGATGCTCGACCAGGTGCGTCCGCAGCGACCCCAGCGCGCCCACCACCTCCAACTGGACCGCGTCGCCGCCACTGGGCCACGCCGCCAACCATTGCCGCGCGGCCGACAGCAAGGTCAGCGCATCCTCGTGCTGTTCGGCCATCTCGTCGACCAGCGCACACTGGTCGGGGCAGCGCTCGCGCAGCAGCGGGAAGACCAGCTGCTCCTCGCCGTCGTGGTGGGCCTCGAGGAACGACAACACGTTCTCGTAATAGTTGGCCACGAGGGCCAGTCGATCGGCATCTCCGTCGGGCACCCCACCGACGAGTGCCGTCGCCGCGCCGAGGGTGTCGCGGAAGACGCCGTGCACGGCGAACATGTCCGAGGTGTCCGGGCCTGGCGCACCCGTGTGGGTGGCGGAGGACTGGCTCATGGGAGGCTCCTTTCGGCAACGGCGGTGACATCCTCACACGCGGCGGCTGGTTCTCGCCTGAGCCCCGCAGAACGGCGCGGTAGCGTTCAGCTCCCGTGACCTCCGCCAACGGACAGGACGACAGCGCAGAGCCCGTCGACCCCATCCCGCCGGAACTCGACCTGACCAAGGTCCCAACCCACGTCGCATGCGTCATGGATGGGAACGGTCGCTGGGCCAACGCCCGGGGACTGCCCCGGACCGAGGGGCACGCTGCCGGCGAGACCGCCCTGCTCGATGTGGTCTACGGCGCCCTGGCCGTCGGGGTGAAGTGGATCACCCTCTACGCCTTCTCCACCGAGAACTGGCGGCGCCCGCCCGACGAGGTGCGCTACCTCATGAATTTCAACCAGTCGCTGTTGATGCGCCGGCGCGACGAGCTCAACGACAACGGGGTCCAGATCCGCTTCGCCGGCCGGCGTGACTGGCGCGTCCCCCGCCGGGTGCTCAAGCGCATGGACGAGTCGATCGAGCTGACCAAGGACAACCGGCGCATGGTGATGACCATGGCCTTCAATTACGGGGGTCGGGCCGAGATCGTCGATGCCGTGCGGGCCATCGCCGCCGAGGGCATCTCTCCGAACAAGATCGACGAGAAGACGATCCGGCGCCACCTCTACTTCCCCGACATGCCCGACCCCGACCTGGTCATCCGCACCTCGGGCGAGACCCGGATCTCGAACTTCCTGCTCTGGGAGCTGGCCTACAGCGAACTGGTGTTCCCCGAGACCCTGTGGCCCGACATGCGCCGGCGCCACCTCTACGAGGCCATCATCGACTACCAGCGCCGGGTCCGCCGCTTCGGCGCCGTCAACCCCTGACGGCCCTGCCGCCCTGCGCCCCTTGTGACCGGCCCCGCCCGCTCCGGGCGCGAGAATGGGGGGTGATGTCCCTCACCCGGATCGCCATGGCTGCCGGGATCCTCGTGCTCACCTTCTTCGTGGCCGCCGTCCTCTTTGCCGGCCCCTTCGGTGCCTCGACGGCCCTGATCGTGGCCGTGACGATTGCCGTGCTCATCGCCGCCGGCAGCCTGCTCTACGGCCGCGACTCGCACGGGGCCAAGGCCGTCGAGCGCGACCGCCCGGCCCAAGAGGCGCTCGACCAGGCCGCCGCCCTGGCCAACGAGACGCGCCGGGCCACCGCCGAGGCGGCCAAGCGCGGCGAGCGCTTCTGCCCGCTCGACCCGGCGCACCGCACCCAGGGCACGACCCCCCAGGGCACGACCCCGCAGAGCACCACCCAACACGACCCCGCAAGCACCATGCAATGAGCCTCTTCCGCGACAAGGGCGTCGTCCTGCGCACCTACCGCCTGGGCGAGGCCGACCGCATCATCGTCTTCCTGACCGAGCGCCACGGCAAGGTGCGCGCCGTGGCCAAGGGTGTGCGCAAGACCACGTCGAAGTTCGGCGCTCGGCTCGAGCCGCTGACCCACGTCGACCTCCTGCTCTGGCAGGGGCGCAGCGACCTCGACATCGTGAACCAGGTCGAGGTACTCGGTTCCTTCCGCGCCGTGCGAGAGGACCTCGAGCGCCTGCCCAGCGGTATGGCCCTGCTCGAGG
Organism: uncultured Acidimicrobiaceae bacterium; assembly: GCA_963726855.1. Lineage (GTDB taxonomy): Bacteria > Actinomycetota > Acidimicrobiia > Acidimicrobiales > RAAP-2 > Bog-473. The sequence goes on along the minus strand of CAVSEB010000025.1, from coordinate 57,911 downwards.
TGACCGACCAGATGGCCCAGGAGCGCCACCCCGACCCCCGGCTCTACGCCATGCTCGTGGGCGCCCTGCGCGCCCTGGCCGACGACCACGGCGAGCACACGCTGGTGGCGCCCGCCTTCTTCATGAAGGCGCTCGTCCTCGAAGGCGCCGGCCCCGTGCTGAGTGCGTGTGCCAGCTGCGGCGAACCCGACGGCGAGGTGGAGCTGGTCGCCTTCGACCTGATGTCGGGGGGCACGCTGTGCCGGGCCCATCGCAGCGGCCGCCCCATGAGCCCGCCCGCGCTGCTCCTGCTGCGTCGCATCCTGGGCGGCGACCTGGCCGCCGTGCTGGCCGGACCGCCACCGCCCGCGGCCGACGAGGTGGCCGAGCTGGCCACCGAGGCCATGGAGATCCACCTCGATCGCCGCATCCGCTCGGTGCGCTCGACGGCCACCCTTTGACCCCCTTCGGCGTCTACGTCCACGTCCCGTTCTGCCGGGAGCGCTGTGACTACTGCGCCTTCGCCACCTACACCGACCGCGACCACCTCATGGAGCGCTACGCGGAGGCCTGCGTCAGCGAGGTGACGCGCGCCGTCGAGGCCGGCCGCCTCGTCGCTGCCTCCTCCGTCTTCTTCGGAGGGGGCACCCCTTCCCGCCTCCATCCCGACCTCCTCTGCCGCATCCTCGCGGCCATTCCGCTCCGGTCCGGGGCGGAGGTGACGGTCGAGTGCAATCCCGAGGACGCCGATCACGCGCACCTGAGCGCGTACAAGGGCGCGGGTGTGACGCGGGTCTCCTTCGGATTGCAGTCGACCACCGACGCCGTGTTGGTCGGTTTGGGGCGTCGCCGCGTGCCCCGGGCCGCCGAGACCATCTCTGCCGCCGTGGCCGAGGCGGGCTTCGCCACCTGGAACCTCGACCTCATGTTCGGCGCCCCGGCCGAGAGTGATGACGACTGGGTCCGCAGCCTCGACGACGTCCTCGGCCTCGCGTACCCGCCGCCCCACGTGAGCGCCTACGCCCTGACCGTCGAGCCGGGCACGCCGCTGGCCAAAGACCCGCGGCGCCACCCCGACGAGGACGCGCTGGCCCAGCGCTACGAGCGGGCCGACGCCACGCTCAGCGTCGCCGGGTTCCGCTGGGAGGAGATCTCCAACTGGGCCCGCCCCGGCCACGAGTGCCGGCACAACCATCTCTACTGGGAGCAGGGCGACTATCTCGGCATCGGTTCGGCCGCCCACTCGCACCGCGCCGGGGTGCGCTGGTGGAACGTGCGCACGCCCGAGCGCTACCTGGCCGCCATCGAGTCCGGGCGCTCGGCCGAGGGCGGGCGCGAGGAGCTGACGCCCGACCAGCGCGAGTTCGAGGCGCTGACCCTGGCCCTGCGCACCCGGCGCGGCGTGCCCTGGGCCTGCCTCGAACGGCCCGAGGAGCTCGATGGGCTTGTGGTCGACGAGGACGGGCGCGCCGTGCTCACCGTGCGTGGCCGCCTGCTGGCCAACGAGGTCAGCGCGAGAATCTGCTCCGGTATCCTGCGCTGATGACCGAGACGACCGGCGCCCCCAGCGACGACCTGATGGAGAAAGTGGTGCGCCTGTGCCGCCACCGAGGCTTCATCTTCCCCTCGGCCGAGATCTACGGAGGTTTTCGCTCCACCTACGACTACGGGCCGCTCGGCGTCAACATGCTGCGCAACGTGAAGAACGCGTGGTGGCGCGCCATGGTCCAAGAGCGCGACGACGTGGTCGGCCTCGACGCCGCCATCCTGGGTCCGCCCGCGGTCTGGGCCGCCTCGGGCCACCTGGCCACCTTCACCGACCCCCTGGTCGACTGCAAGCACTGCCACGAGCGCTGGCGCGAGGACAAGATCGACGGCGTCTGCCCCAACTGCGGCTCGCACGATCTCACGGAGGCCCGCGCCTTCAATCTGATGTTCAAGACCCATGCCGGCCCGGTCGAGGACGAGGGCCACGTGGCCTACCTGCGTCCCGAGACCGCGCAGGGCATGTTCACCAACTTCGCCAACGTGCTCGGCACCACGCGCAAGAAGCCGCCCTTCGGCATCGCCCAGGTGGGCAAGTCGTTCCGCAACGAGATCACCCCGCAGAACTTCGTCTTCCGCACCCGTGAGTTCGAACAGATGGAGCTCGAGTACTTCGTGCCGCCCGACGAGGGCCAGAAGTGGTTCGACTACTGGCTCTCCGAGCGCATGCAGTGGTATCTCGACCTCGGCATCCCAGCCGATCAGTTGCGCCTGCGCCACCACGAAGAGAGCGAGCTGTCTCACTACGCGAAGGCCACCGCCGACGTGGAGTTCCGTTTCCCCTGGGGTTTCGACGAGCTCGAGGGCATCGCCAATCGGGGCGACTTCGACCTCACCGCCCACGCCAAAGCGTCGGGCGTGAAGCTCGACTACTTCGATCCCCAGACCAACGAGCGCTACACGCCGTACGTGATCGAGCCGGCGGCCGGCGCCACCCGGACCATGATGGCCTTCCTCCTCTCCGCCTACGACGAGGACGAGGTCGGGGGAGAGTCCCGCACCGTGCTGCGCCTGCACTGGCGGCTCGCGCCCTACCAGGTGGCGGTGCTCCCGCTGTCGAAGAAGGACACGCTCGAACCTCTGGCCCGCCAGGTGCTCAGGACGCTCCAGCCGCACTTCATGTGTGACTACGACGTCACGCAGGGCATCGGCAAACGCTACCGGCGCCAGGACGAAGTGGGCACGCCGTGGTGCGTCACCGTCGACTTCGACTCGCTGGAGGACGACGCCGTGACCGTGCGCGACCGCGACACCACCGAGCAGGTGCGCGTTCCCATTGCCGACTTGCTGAGCGAGTTGCGCCGGCGCACGGGCGAGGGCTGAGACCCGAATCAGGCCACCTTGCGGTACTTGCGCACCGCCAGGGGCACCAGGATGACCAGCGATCCGAAGCACCAGGCCAACGCCTGCCAGATCGAGCTCGTGTCCTTCAGGGTGCCACCCGTCATGAGCGAGCGCGCCGCGTCGACGACCTGGGTCACCGGTTGGTGCTCGGCGAAGGCCTGAAGCCAGCCCGGCATGTCAGCCACCGGCACGAAGGCGGACGAGGCGAAGATCAGCGGGAAGAGGATCGGGAACACCATCAGCTGGGCCGTCTCGGCGTTCGGTGCCGAGAGCCCGACCGTGGCGAAGCCCCAGCACAGCGTGTAGGAGAACAGCAACACGATCAGCACGCCGCAGAGGAAGAGCCCGAAGTTCGTGCCGATGCGGAAGCCGACCGCGAAGCCGACCACGCTGATGATGAAGACCGTGAACACATTGCGCACCAGGTCGGCCGTGGTACGGCCGGCCAACACGGCCGAGCGGGCCATGGGTAGGGCGCGGAAGCGTTCGATCAACCCCTTTTGGAGATCCTCGGCCAGTCCGACCGCGGTGTTCACTGCGCCGAAGGTCACCGTCTGCACGTAGACGCCGGGCATCAGGTAGTCGACGTAGGGCACGCCCGGGATCTTGATAGCGCCACCGAAGACGTAGACGAAGAGCAGCACGAACATGATCGGCTGGACGGCGGAGAAGAACACAGCGTCCGGGTTCCGGGTGAGCACGCGCGAGGTTGCGCCAGGTGACCGTGAGGATGTCCTGGAGGGTCCAGCTGACGCGCCCGCCCTTCTCGGCCGGGCGCTCGCGTTGCAAGGTGGTCGGGAACGTAAGCGTGGTCATGCGGCGTCCTTTCCGTCGGTTTCGGGCGCGCCGCCCCGGCGCCGGCCGCTCTTGCGGGCGGTCCGGGCGTCGGCACTCTCCGCCTCGGTCTTGTGGCCGGTCAGGCTCAGGAACACGTCGTCGAGGCTGGGCTCGCGCAGGGCCATGCCCGTGACCGGGATAGAGGCCCCGTCGAGCGCCCGCAGGACCTCGGCCCCGACGGCGGGCCCGTTCTCGACGGTCAGCTCGACGATGAGGTGGTCGACGACGGGCTCCTTGTCCGTGAGCGGGATCAGCAGCGGCAGTGCCTCGGTCACCGCCTCGGGCGTGGCGAGCGTGACCGACACCACCGACGTGCCGAGGTCAGCCTTGAGCTCCGCCGGGGTGCCCTGGGCAATGACGAGGCCGTGGTCGACGACGACGATGTCGCGCGCCAGACGGTCGGCCTCCTCGAGGTACTGCGTCGTGAGCAGCACGGTCGTGCCCTCGTCCACCAGCTCCTCGATGATGGTCCAGAGGTCTTGGCGGCTCTGCGGGTCGAGGCCGGTCGTGGGTTCGTCGAGGAAGAGCACCGGGGGGCTGGCCACGAGGGCCGCGGCCAGGTCGAGGCGGCGCCGCATGCCGCCCGAGTACGTCTTGAGAACCCGGTCGCCGGCATTGAACAGCCCGAAGGCCTCGAGCAACTCGTCGGCCCGCCGGATGGCCGTGCGACGACTCAGGTGGGAGAGCCGGCCGACCATGCGGATGTTCTCCCGGCCACTCAGATTCTCGTCGACCGTGGCGTACTGGCCGGCCAGACCGATGATGCGGCGCACCACGTCGGGTTCCTTGGCCACGTCGTGGCCCAGGATGGTGCCATGACCCTCATCGGGTTCGAGGATCGTCGAAAGGATGCGCACGACCGTGGTCTTGCCGGCGCCGTTCGGGCCGAGCAGCCCCAGGACCGTGCCCGTTTCGACCTGGAGCGAGACGCCGTCGAGGGCGCGCACGTTCCCGCGGGGGAAGACCTTCACGAGGTCGCGCGCCTCGATGGCGATCGAAGGGGAAGAATTAGCCATCAACAAAGAAACTTAGTGATAAAGTTATTTACGTGTCAAGACAGTGGTCGCGCAGCGAGCTCGGTCAGCAACTGCGCAACGAGATCATGGGCTACCTCGGTGCGGCCAGCGACTTCGATGAGCGGCTGGCCAAGAAGCTGAAGCTCGGCCGGAGCGACATGCGTTGCCTCGCGCTCATCGCCCGGGACGGGCCGCTCACCGCGGGTCGACTGGCGGAGGAGAGCGGGCTCACGACGGGAGCGGTGACCTTCATCCTCGATCGCCTCGAGGAGGCCGGCATGGTCACCCGTCGGCGCGATACCGAGGACCGGCGCCGGGTCTGGGTCGAGATCGTGCCCGAGGCCCGCGAGCGCCTGGCCGGCCTGCAGCAGCCAATCGCCGAGGAGATGCGCCAGGTGGCCCAGCGCTTCAAGGCTGACGAGCTTGCGCTCGTGCGCGACTTCATGCGCCAGGCCAAGGAGGTCTTCCAGCGCCAGGTCCGCGATGGTCGGTGGGGCGAGCCCGAGTCGTCCGACGCCGGCTCGAACGACGCTCCTCGGGTGAATTCCGCGCCGCACGCCGCCGAAGGTGGGCGGAGAGGAAAGTAGGCTGAGCTGGCCCGTCCCATATTGGGAGGGAGCGTCCACTTTTCGTGACCGTGTTCCGTGCGGTTCGCCCGTTCAGGGCAAGGAGGCCTGATGCCGTTCGTCTTCGATTTCGACCACAAGCACCCCCGCCCGCCCATGGAGCTCAAGGATCTTCTGGGTGGCAAGGGCGCCAACCTGGCCGAGATGACGTCGGTACTCGAGCTGCCCGTCCCCCCGGGCTTCACCATCTCGACCGACGCCTGCCGGGCCTACATGGCCGACGGCTGGCCCAAGGGCCTCGACGCCGAGGTGGCATCGGCCCGGGCCCGCCTCGAGAAGGCCATGGGCAAGGCCATCGGCGACGCCAAGGACCCGCTTCTCGTCTCGGTGCGCTCGGGGGCCAAGTTCTCCATGCCCGGGATGATGGACACCGTCCTCAACCTCGGCCTCAACGACAAGTCGGTGGAGGGTCTGGCCGCCCAGACCGGTGACGAGCGCTTCGCTTTCGACTCCTACCGCCGCTTCATCGCCATGTACGGGCGCATCGTGCTCGAGCTCCCGGGCGAGGAGTTCGACTCCCTCTTCGACGCAGCCAAGGAGTTGGCCGGGACGACGTCGGACCACAAGGTGCCGGTCGAACTGCTGCGCTACCTGGTCGACTCCTACCAGCAGATCGTCGAGCGCCACACCGGCAAGCCCTTCCCCCAGAACCCGACCGACCAGTTACGCGGCGCCATCGAGGCCGTGTTCCGCAGCTGGAACGGCCCTCGGGCCATTGCCTATCGCGACCGCGAGCGCATCGCCCATGATCTCGGCACCGCGGTCAACGTGCAGGCCATGGTCTTCGGCAACCGCGACGACAACTCGGGTACAGGCGTGGGCTTCACCCGCGACCCGGCCACGGGCGAGAAGGGCGCCTACGGCGACTTCCTGGTCAACGCGCAGGGCGAGGACGTGGTGGCCGGCATCCGCAACACCGAGCCAATCTCCGAGCTGAAAAAGCAATTCCCCAAGGTGCACGCCGAGCTGCTCAAGATCTTCACCCGGCTCGAGTCGCACTACACCGACATGTGCGACACCGAGTTCACCATCGAGCAGGGCAAGCTCTGGATGCTCCAGACCCGGGTCGGCAAGCGCACCGGCGCGGCAGCCCTCAAAATGGCGGTCGACATGGTGCGGCCCAGCGACCTGGGCATCTCCAAGGCCGAGGCGGTGACCCGCATCACCGAGGACCACCTCGACTCGGTGCTCCACCCCCAATTCGCCGGCTCGGGCTATGAGGTGTGGGCCAAGGGCCTCGGGGCCAGCCCGGGCGCTGCGGTCGGGCAGATCTACTTCAGCGCGGACGACGCCGCCGCCGCAGCCGGACGGGGCGAGAAGGTCGTCCTGGTGCGCAGCGAGACCTCGCCCGAAGACGTGCACGGCATGCTGGCGTCCGAGGGCATCCTCACCGCCCGCGGCGGCCTGGTCAGCCACGCCGCCGTGGTGGCCCGAGGCTGGGGCAAGCCGGCGGTGGTCGGCGCCGAGGTCCTCCGCCTGGGGGAGCGGACCGTGAGCGCCGGCGGCGTGACCCTCAGCGAGGGCGACTGGATCTCCCTCGACGGAGGGGCGGGCATCGTGGTGACCGGCCAGGTGCCGCTCACCCCGGCCAAGCCGACCGCCGCCTTCGCCACCGTGCTGTCGTGGGCCGACGAGATCCGCAAGGGTCACCTGGCCGTGCGGACCAACGCGGATACCGGCGACGACGCGGCGAACGCTCGCACGCTCGGCGCCGAGGGCATCGGTCTCTGCCGGACCGAGCACATGTTCTTGGGCGAGGACCGGCTCCCGGTGGTGCGCCGCATGATCCTGGCCCAGACGCCCGAAGAGGAGACCGACGCCCTCGAGGAGCTGCGCCTGGTCCAGAAGCAGGACTTCGAGGCCATCCTCGCCGCCATGGACGGCCTGCCCGTCACGGTGCGCCTGCTCGACCCGCCGCTGCACGAGTTCTTGCCCTCGACCGAGGAGCTGGCGATCAAGGAGGCCACCGTCGGGCTCAACCCCGAGGAACGGCGCCTCTACGAGGCCGCGCTCTCGTGGCAGGAGGCGAACCCGATGCTGGGGACCCGGGGCGTGCGCCTCGGGGTCATCAAGCCCGGCCTCTACGCCATGCAGGTGCGGGCGCTCATGGAGGCGGCCCGCCAGCGGGTGGCCGACGGTGGCCACCCCATCGTCGAGATCATGATCCCCCTCACCGTGACCCGCGCCGAGCTCGCCCTTGCCCGGGGCTGGGTGGAGGATGCGGTCGAGGCCGTGAACAAGGAGCGAGCGCCGCGATCGTCGAAGGGCGCCAAGGCGAGCAACGGCAAGGCGGGCAAGCTCGAAGTCACCATCGGCACCATGATCGAGACGCCGCGGGCCGCCCTCCGGGCCGGCGAAATCGCCGAGGTGGCGGACTTCTTCTCCTTCGGCACCAACGACCTGACCCAGATGACCTTCGGCTTCTCACGCGACGACGTCGAGGGTCGCATGATGGACGCCTACCTCGAGCTCGGCCTGCTGCCGCGCAACCCCTTCGAAGTGGTCGACATGGACGGCGTGGGCGAGCTGGTGCGCCTTGGTACCGAGCGCGGCCGGGCCACCCGGCCTTCCCTCAAGGTGGGCGTGTGCGGCGAGCACGGCGGTGACCCCGCCTCCATCGACCTCTTCTATGACGCCGGGCTCGACTACGTCAGCTGTTCGCCCTTCCGGGTCCCTGTGGCCCGCCTGGCCGCGGCCCAGGCCGTGCTGGCCCGGGGCGGTGCCGACCCCAAGAAGGACGCCAAGGGGGCTAAGGGCTAAGAGGCCGGTTTGCCCTCGGCGCACCGGCCCGCCAGCTGCCAGCGCCGGAGGGCGATGAAGGTCCAAATGGCCTCGACCACGCCGAACGGCCAAGCGCCCGAGAGAAAGCCGTAGGAGCTGGACAGGGCGCAGCCCACGGCAAAGGCCAGGATGAAGCCGCGTCCGCGCCCCTCGAGGGCGTACATCCCCATCATGAAGGTGAGGGCACAGACGCCGTAGATGGTGACTGCCATCCATCGACGCTACGCCAGCCTGAACCCGAGCAGGCACGGGGTACGTTGCGGGTGTGGGTATACCGGACGAGGAGATCGCTCAGGTCCGGGCGGCCACCGACATCGTCGCCCTCATCAGCGAGCACACGCTGCTCAAGAAGGTGGGGCGGCGCTGGAGCGGCCTCTGCCCGTTCCACACCGAGAAGACGCCGTCCTTCAGCGTCAATGCCGAGGACGGGATGTACTACTGCTTCGGCTGCCAGCAGTCGGGCGACGCCATCAGCTTCGTCCGGGCCATGGACCACCTCGACTTCGTCGACGCCGTGCGCCTCCTGGCCGACCGTTGCGGCATCACCCTGCACGAGGACCGCGAGGCGGGCCGGGACCACCAACGACGCTCCGAGCTGCTCGACGCCATGGAGCGGGCCGTGCAGTGGTACCACGAGCGCCTGTTGCGAGCGCCCGACGCCGGGCTGGCCCGCGACTACTTGCGCTCGCGCGGCTACGACGGCGAGGTCGTGCGTCGCTTCCGCCTGGGTTGGGCGCCCGACGACTGGGACGCGCTGGCCAAGGCGCTCAAACTCTCCGAGAAGGTGCTGGCGGACTCCGGCCTCGGCTTCATCAACCGACGCGGCCGACCGCAGGATTTCTTCCGCGGCCGCGTCCTCTTCCCCATCTGCGACCCGTCGGGCCGTCCGGTGGCCATCGGTGGCCGCATCTTGCCGCCGCGTCCGGGCCAGGCGCCGCCGGACCGACCCGAACCCAAGTACAAGAACTCGCAGGAGTCGCCGATCTACTCGAAGCGGCGGACGCTCTACGCGCTCAACTGGGCCAAGCAGGGCATCATCGCCCAGGGCGAGGTGGTCGTCTGCGAGGGCTATACCGACGTCATCGGGTGCTTCGAGTCGGGTGTGCCGTGGGCCGTGGCCACGTGCGGCACCGCGCTGGCCGAGGAACACTTCGCGCTGTTGCGCAACTTCGGCAAACGGATCGTCCTGGCCTACGACGCCGACAGCGCCGGCCAGAACGCGGCGTCGCGGGTCTACGAGTGGGAGCGCAAGCACGAGGTCGACATCGTCGTGGCCGACCTTCCCGGCGGGAGCGATCCGGGCGACCTGGCCCGCTCCGACCCCGAGGGCCTGGCCCGCGCCGTCAAGGAGGCGCGGCCCTTCCTCCAGTTCCGGGTGGATCGCATGCTGGCCACCGGCGATCTCACCACGCCCGAGGGGCGGGCCCGGGCGGCCGAGCATGCGTTGGCGGCGGTGGCCGAACACCCCGACGACTTGGTCCGTGACCAATACGTGATGCAACTGGCGGACCGGTGCCGTCTCGACATGGCCAAGCTGCGCGAACGGCTGGACTATCGTGCGGGCGCATCCACAACCGATCGACAACGGCAGTAGAAGAGCAAGTTCCGACGCGACGAACAACCGCCCAGGGATTACCCAGACGATGACGGCATACGACGCCGGCGGTCCCGACGACGCGACGGGCGGTGGTCCCGCAGCCGACCTTCCGACCTGGCCCTGGGCTCGAAGCCCTCAAGTTGGCCGTGCATCGACCCGATGAGGTCGTTGACCGTGTCCATCCAGTGCTGTTCGTCGACCCCATGCAACGGCAGGCGTTTGTGGCGCTCGAAGAGCACGACAGCGTCCACGAAGCCGTCGAGGCCGCGCCACCCGAGGTGGCGAGCCTGCTCCGTCGCGTCGACCGTCGAAGAACCAATGGCCGGGGACCCCGACCTGGGAGATCCGGTGCATTCCGTCGTCAGCGTGCTCATACGCGAGGCAGTGCGGCGTGCATTGGCCGATGTCGGGATGGAATCCCGCGCCGAGGGCGATTCATGGCAGGCCCGAGCGGCCGAGACCGTACAAGTGCGGCTCTGGCTGGACCAACTCGATGATCCGACGGCCGGGCGCGACGCCGCCGACCGGTTGGTAGCGTGGTTGATCGGACGAGACGTAGAGGAGTGACGACTTTGGTAGGACGGGCGTGAGCGAAGACTCGGCGATCGTCGATCGACGACGAAGGTGTTGACGCGGCGAACGGCGCCTCCTTCTCCCTCGCCTGACGTGCTTGCGCCCATCGCGCACGTCGCGTTGCCGGCCGGTGTCTCACAGGTCGACTTCGAGGCGGTGCTCGCGTTCGGGTCGCGAGAAGGGGCAACTGACACAGGACGAGGTCGATCGAGACGCTGCACGCGGTCGAGCTGACACCTGAAGTGCTCACCGCTGCTGATTGTCACGCGTCACTGCGGCCGGTGTCGTCGCTCGTCGACGAGGATGACGAGGACGAGCCCGTCGTCGTCGCGCCGCGACGAGACGCCAAGCCGACCCACAACAACGGCGCGCGTCCCGAAGGTCGGCGGTCGCCGGGTGCGAAGCGATCCGTCTTCGGGGGAGACGGGTGGCAGCGCCGAGGACCCGGTGCACACGTATCTGAAGGAGATCGGCCGGGTTCCGCTGCTCAACGCCGAGCTCGAGGTGGAGATCGCCCGGACGATCGAGGAAGGGAACGTGGCCGCCGCCAAGCTGGCCGCCCACGAGCTGGCCCTGGCCGGCGAGGGATCCACGACGATCTGCTGGACGAGGCGTCGGTGCGCAAGAACCGCCGCCTCATGCAGAGGGGCCTCAAGGCCAAGGACGACCTGATCGAGGCCAACCTGCGCCTGGTCGTCTCCATCGCCAAGCGCTACCGCAACCGGGGCCTGGCCTTCCTCGATCTCATCCAGGAGGGCAACCTCGGACTGATGCGGGCGGTCGACAAGTTCGACCACACCAAGGGCTTCAAGTTCTCGACCTACGCCACGTGGTGGATCCGCCAGGCCATCACGCGGGCCATCGCCGACCAGGCCCGGACGATCCGCATCCCGGTCCACATGGTGGAGACCATCAACAAGGTGGTGTGGGCCCAGCGTCAGCTCCTCCAAGAACTCGGTCGCGAGCCGACCATCGAAGAGGTGGCGCTGCGTGTCGAGTTCCCCATCGAGCGGGTGCGCGAGATCCTGCGCATCAACCAGGACACGGTGTCGCTCGAGCAGCCGGTGGGCGACGAGGACGACTTCAACCTGTCCGACCTCATCGAGGACAGGGGAGCGGTGGTGCCCGACGACGCGGCCACCCGCTCACTCCTCGACGCGGCGGTGCGCGAAGCGCTCGGACACCTCTCCGAGCGCGAGCAGGATGTCGTGCGGCTGCGCTTCGGGCTCGACGACGGGAAGATCCGCACGCTCGAAGAGGTCGGTAAGGAGTTCGGCGTGACCCGGGAGCGGGTCCGCCAGATCGAGTCCAAGACCCTGGCCAAGCTGCGCCGGCCCGACGCGGCCCATCTGCTCCGGGACTATCTCGAAGAGTCCTGACTTACGTCGGGCGTCCTGCTGTCGACTCTCAGGAGCCGGCGAGGAGTGCTCGCTGCATGTCCGACGCATCCCGTGAGACCTCACTGGGGCAGAGGTACTGGCCGCGAACTCCGCCACGACGTAAGACTCAAAGTCGGTCAGCCCGCGTTCGGTGAGCAAGGCGACCAGCCTGGACGGACCGTCCTGCTTGGCCAGCCCGGCACATGCCGCCTGACCGTCGCTGAGGGCCTTTTGGTCATCACCGCGTCGAATGCGCCCGGCACGGGGACGGTCGAGATCAAGTGGGTATACGCCTTGTCGGGCTGCTTCGGGAGGTTCGGATCCTGGTAGTAGAGCTCGGCCTCGGCCATGGCGGCGGCCGGTGCTCGGGCCGCCACCTCGGGCAGCCCGTCGACCGGGAAGACCAGGAGGTCGACGTAGAGACGCCGTTCCGCGTAGTTGCCCGCCTCGCCGGGCACGAGCCCGTGGTGCACCATCCAGATCAGTGTCCCGGTCTGGAAGAACTCCGACCCGCCGTATCCCTGTCCGTTGGCGCTGTTGGTGCTCACGTGCCAGGCCCGATCCAGCGGCTTGGTGCACGGGCCGATCACCGAAGTGCATGTGGCGATGCCGATGCTGTAGTTGGGCGTGCCCCAGAGGTTGGCCGAATAGAACAGCCAGTAGGTCGACCCCTCCTTGATCATGGAGGGTGCCTCGACCAGACCGCCCTCCCACGCCTGGGTGGCGCCGATGAGCTGATGGGGGGGGCCCGACCGTCGAGAGCCCGTCGGGGGAGAGCTGCTGGGAGTAGATGTACGTCGGCTGGTTGCAGCAATCACCGTCGCTCTTCCAGAGCAGCCATGGCGTGCCGTCGGAACGAATGTAGATGCTGGGGTCGATGGCGCCACCGGCCTGGTAGGGACAGATGAACGCCGAGGAGGAGTCGTCGACGAACGGACCAGACGGGCTCGTGCTGGTGGCGCGGGAGATGCACATCGCCGTGTTCGCCCCGTGCGTCGTCATGACACATCCCGGGTCCGTCGGCTTGTAGACGCAGTCGAGCGGCTTGGTGGCCGGGGTCGAGTAGTACATGACGAACGTCCCGTCGGGGCGGGCCCAGATCGACGGCGCCCACTGAAATCCGGACACGGTCCACTTGGGCAGGGTGGGCAGGGCGTCGCCTAGGTAGTGCCCGGCGAAGCCGGTCGATTGGGTGATGGCGATGACGGGGATGTGTGCCGCCTTGGCATTTGGTCCACCGGTCGTGTTGGTGGCGTAGGCGTAGACCGTCTTGTTGTCGTAGAGCGCGAAGGGGTCGGCGAAGTCGCCGTTGTAGATCGGCTCGCCGTGGAGCAGCCCACTGAGGGTCGTGAGTTCGATGCCCTGGGCCTTGGCGGGGTTGGCCCCGATGGGGCCCTTGGTCGCGCCGTGACCCGGTGTGATCAGCGGCTGTCCGGCCCGTACCGGTGGTATGAGCGAGGAAGGCTGTGAGCTCGAGGTGGAGCGCTTGGGTGTCGTCGCCGCGCCAGAGACCGTCGGAGCTGCGACCGCGAGCACGCATGCGCTCAAGGCGAAGAGTGCAACCATTCGGACAGCAAAGGATGGCATTCGGCGGAGCGTTGGCGCGCCGACGCAGGCTTTGATGAGTCTTGATGCTCCCCGGCATCAGGCAGATCCGATGCCGGCCGCCATCCACGGCATGGTAACCGGACCGGAATTCCGGCCCGTGTCATTTCGAGTAAGTGGATGAACGCGTGCACCGTGCTCGGAGCGTGGGCAAGGCATTGTCAGGTCTGCGGGACTCCGGGCAGTCCGAATGTCCTTCGGGGTTTCCGGGACTGGGCAGCCTGGTCAAGCGGACCAGCGAATCGAACGAGGCGTCGAGTCATCGGCGGAGCGGCCGCTTTGTCACGAGGCTCTGGGGACGGGCTGGGAGAGGCGGTGACGCGACTGGCCGATCAGCGCACCGCCGACAACAAACACCAGCGTCGCTCTAAACCGGGGCCGCACCAACAGTGTGACGAGGATCGGAATCGGTCCACACGCGAAAGAATTCGCGTCGCATCGAGCGGGTGTTCTGCGCCAGGAAGTCCACCAAGACGTCCTTAGATTGGATATGAAACCTTTGCGTTCCAGATTCCTCCGGACTTTTGGCCGTTCCCCCTTCGATCGTTCTGAGGCGCCGGCCAAAAGTGCGCCGACTCGAAACAGAACACCTGCTCAGGGCCTGTTAAGAGGAGTCCCGAACCGGACGACAATTTCTCCTTGTTCCTTCCAAAGCAGGGTTGGACCGCTGATATCGTGCGGGGGCTGTTTCCCAACCCTTCCGGGGTAGCTCAATGGCAGAGCAAGCGGCTGTTAACCGCTAGGTTGTGAGTTCGAGTCTCACCCCCGGAGCATTCCCCAGCTCAGAGACCCTAAGTGAACTGCGCCCGATGCCGTCCGGTAGCTCTGTACCCCAGCGTTGCGCCCGAAGGCCACGTCAGAGGTGGATCCGATAGCTTGCCTCAAGGTCGACGTGGCGTTTCGCCTGAAGCGCCGTCGGCGGGGGAGTGACGCGTCAGCAATGCATCCAGGAGCCCACTGAGCGTGGAGGACCGTTGTAGCGAAGTCCTCTATCTGGAATTGGGGGACGCTTCTGAAGAAGCAAGCGAAGCAAGAGCGTATGAGCTCGTCGCCCTCCCGGGTGCCAACCGAGTGACGTGGTGGGAGAACTGCGCGCTTGGTCGGACGGATCTGCCCATGAGAATCCGTGACGGTTCGACGCTCATCGTGGCCGAGGCCGAGGACGGTTTTCGTTCCCCAACGAAGGCGGAAAAGGACTCGGAAGCGCATTGCTTCCGACGGAATCGGCGCCCAAGCCAAGGCGTGTTGACTGGTGGTCCGACCCTCGGACTCATGATCGTGTGGATCAGCCCGAGAACCCCTGAGGTCGCCCAGAGCCTCCGTGACTGGGGTGACTTCGTGCACATCCGCCACATCGCTGCGGCCGGCATTCCCGGATTTACCCAGATCTCGGTGTACGAGAACACCGCTGAAACAGACCCGGTCTACATGCACTTCTACGAGTTCGACAACGCGGATGCCGAGGGCACCTTCTCCAAAATGATCGAGCACGTCGCACCGCGACTCGGAGGAGTCGACGGAGAGCAATACGCCGAATGGGCCGATTGGCGACCACCCGGGGGGCGACTCTTCTATTGCAACACCTTCAGCCTCCGAGGCGAGGTAGCCGGCTCCAGGCCATAGGGCAGTACCCCCTTTGTGAGTTGTCGCCAGGCTGCAGTGAGCGGACGGCGAATCCATGAAGAGGATCTAGGGGAGTACTCGTTGCACCTTGGTCATGTCCTCCACAATGCTTTCTGACTGGGGCCGCTCCCGTTTCTGCCCGCGTCGTTGCGGCCCGGGTGGGGCGATTCAGAGAGCGTCGCAGAGGTTGTGCCCGGACAGGACCACACCAGCATCGACCGAAAGCCACCCGCAACGATCGACGGGTGGCCTCTGAGCCCTTTCTGTCGGATCAGAACCTCGGACTGAGAGATCAGTCCTGAAATGGTGGCGCTAGCAGATGCTCTTCAGCGACATGAAAGAAACCAGCCGCTGCCCCCAGCTGAAATTCGATGTCACGATTTGCGCAAGCCCAGGCGCTCGCCACTGGTCGGCGCCCAGGATCACTACCACCAACGCGGCCTCGCCAGCCATCGTCCGTGATCCGGATGGAACTTCGTAGCCAGGTACCGACCGATCACCGTCGCCGAGCGCTACCGACTCCGGTTGTCGGGAGCGAGAACCACAACTGAGACTTTGCCTTTTCGGAGCCGTCTTCACCCGGATCGCCGCATGCTGGCGCAAGAGAGCTGGCTTCGAGATGATGGTGTATCAATCATCGAGACCCAGGACAAGGCTCCCCGCACCGACAACTTCAAGATTGATCCCAACGTCCGGGCGAGCCCTTGCAGCAAACACCTGTGCCAATTCCCTAAGGACAGCACTGCTGGTCAAGGCAGAAAGGAGTTGGCCCAACGGTCGCTCCGGCCACCGACCCGCTTGGACAAGATGCAAGTGAAGCGTGGCTTGGGGCGTGACTGGCCTGCCCGGTTGAGCGGATCGAAGCGGATCGAATGCGCAGAATCCATGTGGTCGTTGATGTTTCCGAGCGTGAACCGACCCCGGGCCGGAGCCCGGGGTCGGTTCCACATTGCTTGTGCTACTCAGGTGACTACAAGGCCTCGGTCACGCCAGAGACCGAAGGTCAACACCCTGTCAACACCCGAACGGGATCCCCGCTGTGTCAACTGGCCAGGACTGCATAGAAGTTGTTGTAAACGCCGCCTGGCTCCTCTGAGATGATGCCGGGCTTCAAAGAGGTGCCGAGCTTCGTCGTGCCATGCTCCTTCGCCATCCACAGGTGATCGGAGCCACAACCCTGGTCGGCTTGGATGTCGGTCCACGTAACCTTTGTCCCGCTCTTCACTTTGAAGCTCAGGTAGGTGCCGGCGTTGCAGAATCCCCCGGGCATCGACCACGAGTTGTCCGAGTTGTACACCGTCTGATCCTCGTTGCCCGAAATAAAGGTGTTGTACGTCCCGGGGAACGTCGCTCCAACGTGGGGTGCAACGGTGGCAGTAAGCGTGGGCCCACCTGAACGGGCCTGCGCACGAACATCCGCCGAAGTGAAAACCGCATAGAAGGTGAGCGATCCGACATCGGCCCCGAGTTCTTCGCCCGGCTTAGCAGCCGAACCGAGGTCTCCGCCGGAGACCTTCGCGCCCCATGCACTGTCGTCAGGGTATCCGGCATCGAAGTCACTCATCCCGAGCGTCTTGCCCACCGTGTCCCACGTGCCTCCGTCAGTGTAATTCGACAGCGACCATGAGCTGTTTGAATTGAGAAACAGCTGGCCGGAGTCGGCGAACCCCGATCCTGTATTGAGGAAGATCTCATAGGTACCGACCATTGCGGCTGCGGGCGTCACATGGGTACCGGCTGAACCACCGGTGGCATCTCTGGGCGCGGCTGCGGATGCGGTCGTTCCCGCCAACCCGAGCGCCACCGCCGAGATCGCGGCTGCGGATAGCGCGGTCCCGATCCGGTATTTCGTGATCGTCCTCATTGATGTTCGCCAAATCATGTTGATCCTCTCGATGGTGGTCCATGCGCCGACCGTCCCGCCGCCAACACGGGTTGCCTGACGCCTCACCAGATATACGCCCTACCGTCCAATGCGTCTACCGACTACTTAGGACTTCGTGTCTAGATTCGTGGACGGGTGGTGAAACAAGTCCAGCATGCGGGGCCGCTGGATGCGTCATGCTGGAAAGCGAGTTGTTTTGGCTATGGCGTCATTTGATCCAGTTGCGCCCGGATATCAGCTCAGCTCAATCGGTGGCAGAGAGCAATGGCTTCGGCGTCCGTCATACCCGGCGACTGCCGGGACAGCCGATCGCTTTCACAGAGCCGAATTGGATTCTTTGGTGCGGACGGTTGTTGTAGAAAGCGTTCATCGTCATCTTCACGAACAACGAGTCCGACAGGTCACGACTCACTGATGCCGCGACGCCTTCAACGAACACGGAGAAAGGGAGCAAGGCTTCCGGCAGAAGCAATCGTGGTGACGCGTCCGACAAAATGGGGCAATCCGCATCCATTGGATTTGGGCCGCGCTGAGGCGGTGCGTCGGTACCGGGAGGACCTGCTGGCCGGAAGGCTGCCCGTCAGCGTCGACGACGTCCAACATGAATTGCGGGGACGAGATCTGGCCTGTTACTGCCCGCTTGATGGTCCATGCCACGCCGACGTACTTCTCGAACTTGCCAACAATTGATCTTGAGTCCACTAAACCGAGACGCAATGGATCAAAACAGCCAGTCCGTGTTCGACGGCGACTCTCTGGGGCTCATAAGAGGCGGGTGCGAGAAGATCCGGTCCCACGTTAAGGCGACGGAGAATCGCCAAGGGATCAACGCGATTGCTCCCTGTACCGTGGATGCATGCGGCGACTGCTTCTCGTGGGGGTTCTGGTCGCGCTCGCCGGTATCGCGGTCGAACTCGGAACGGTGACCACTACCTCGTCCGGGGCGACGGTTGCACCGGGCCAGGACCACGACTGCGTTGTTGGAAAACCACCCGCGACGATCGATTGGTCTGCTCTGACCAATCCCGTGCTCTCATATCAGAACGTCGGTGTCAAAGATCAGGCCCTGCAATGGTCCGATGGCGCATGGCACATGCTCTTCAGTGATATGACACAGACCAGTGCTGCCCCACATGTGAAATTCGATGTTGCTATTGCGGAAAGCCCAGATCTGCGCCACTGGTCGACGCCTAGGGTCATTGCTACCAACGCAGCCTCGCCAGACATCGTCCGAGATCCGGCAGGAGACTTCGTCGTCACCTACCAGACGCCACATGGCCTGAGCTATCGGGTGAGCACGGGGGACTCCATGGAGCACTGGTCCACGCCCCACACCCTCGGAGATGGACTGGCGAGTCGGATGATCGATGCGGCCCTGGCCTTCACAGGCCGTGGCGTGATCCTTGGGTTCAAGGCCGGCACGACGTCGCAGCACTTCGAGATCGCATGGTCACCGACGCTCACCAGCACGTTCCATCTCGTGGGCCGACCGAACATCGTCCTCTATGGCGACACCGTCGAGAACTACGAGTTCGTCACCGTGGACGGAGCGTGGGATCTGGTGGCCACGTCAAACACGTTGGACCAGCCATACATCTTCACCCTGGATCCCGGCGATCCGGCCAGTCCCAAGACGTGGCTGCAGTGGTCGACCGGACGCGAGCTGATGGTTCCGAGCCAGACGTTCAATACCGGCCAGGGCATTTCGAGTGTGAACTTCGAGCACGCAAACTCGGCCTTCCTTTGCGTCGGACCCCAAGGCGAGGACTATCTCACCTACGCGGGAAGTCCGGAGCTCACCGCGTACGGCGGCTGGGGTCACGCGCGGATCGGCATCGCGCGGAGTTCCGACCTGGTCAATTGGGAGGTTCCACCCGGCTGACTGCGGGTCACTCGTCGTCGCCTCCTTCAAACGCCTGTTTCTGAAATGTCCGGCGCGTCCGGAGTCCATTCACGTCACGTGCCCGACACACGATCGCAATAGCTCGTTGAGCCGGCCGGCTAATACCCCGACGAATCGGCCTAGATTCGGCGTGGTGTGCGACAGAACTCTCGGGTCATCATGCTTTGACCAAAACGTGCGTCGACGTGTTGGCCCGTGATCTCAACGCCATTCCCGACTACCATTCTTCATTGGCGGAGAAATTAGTTGCGCCCCCGAGGAGGACCTAAATGAAGTTAGATCGTCGACTTACGCGTCTGTTGGGCGCGTCATGGCTCAGCGTCGGAGCACTCAGTGTTTCCGGCATTGCCGCATCTTCCCTACTTCAATCCGGCCCAGCCGGCGCGGCGCCGACGTGCGTTGCTGCGGGGACGACCGGACTGACGGCCGCGTTGGTTGCTACAACAAATCAGACCATCAACGTGACGAACAATGGCGCGACCATTGATGCCACCGGGTGTGACCTCGGAATCTACGTCGGTCCAGCCGTCACCGGCGTCACAATTGGCGGACCGACTGCCTCGGCCGGTGTCACGGTGAGCGGCGCCAACGACACCGGCATCTTTGTTGAGCAAGTGGCTTCGGGTGTGACAACGATCCAAAACGACACGGTCGAAAACAACGGCGTGAACCCCAATCCGAAGATTGGGTCATTCGGCGGTATCGTGCTCGCCGGCGTAACCGGTGCTGTCGTCAGCAATAACACCGTCATGAACAATGGCGGTGGCGGCATCTTCGTCAATGACAATGGTCCCGTCGACCCGGGCACAGCGACCGCGGGACCGACGAACCCGGTCAACTCTGTCAACGACAATGTGACCAACAACACGATTTCCGGCAACTTCGGATCGTGCGGAATCGTCTATTCCACCCACAACACTGGCGGCCAGATCACCGGTGGCCTCATCTCCGACAACACCATCACCGGCCACGTCGGCGTGTTCAGGACCACCGGTCCTGACCTCGGCGGGATTGTGCTGGCGACGGCGTCGGCAGGTGCCACTCTGAGCGGGACGTCCGTGACCGGGAATACCATCACCAGCTCCTTCGAGGGCGGGATCATCGTCCACAGCCACGCGCCCCACGACGTGGTGACCGGCGTCACCATCACTGGCAACACGGTCGGACCGGCCAACAACTGGGGTCAAACGAACGGTCCGCCCACCACGGCGGGCATCATCGTTGGCGTGGATGTTCTCCCGCCGGCGATCGCCCCCCAGATCACGAACACGACGGTCACCTCGAACACCATCGTGGGCCAATTCTATGGCCTGTGGATCAGCGGAGTGACGGGTATCACCACCACCCCGGTCAACACGATCACCGTCCTGTCCGGCGGCACGGCGATCTACAACACGCCGACTCCGGGGAGCGGGTACTGGCAGGTCGCTTCTGACGGCGGCGTCTTCAACTACGGGAGCGCCAACTTCTACGGCTCGACCGGAGCCATGACTCTGAACGCCCCGGTGGTCGGCATGGCGGCGACCCAGGACCAGGGCGGGTACTGGCTCGTCGCCTCCGACGGTGGCATCTTCAGCTACGGCGACGCCACGTTCTGGGGCTCGACCGGCAGTCTCAAGCTGAACAAGCCAGTGGTCGGTATGGCCTCGACGCCCTATTCGCCTGGAGTGGGTGGTGCACCAGCCAGCCCGGCCGGTCTCGGCTACTGGCTCGTGGCCTCTGACGGTGGCATCTTCAACTACGGCGACGCCAAATTCTTTGGTTCCACCGGTGCGATGACACTCAACAAGCCCATCGTCGGTATGGCAGCGACACCGGACGGTCAGGGTTATTGGCTCGTGGCCTCTGACGGCGGAGTGTTCAGCTACGGGGACGCCACCTTCTTCGGCTCCACCGGGGGCACGACGCTCAACGCGCCGATCGTCGGCATGGCCTCGACGCCGGACGGCAAGGGCTACTGGCTCGTGGCCTCTGACGGCGGAGTGTTCAGTTACGGGGACGCCAAGTTCTTCGGCTCCACGGGGGGGATGACGCTCAACGCGCCGGTCGTCAGCATCTCGTCATCACCAGACGGCGCGGGCTACTGGCTCCACGCAGCGGACGGTGGCGTCTTCAACTACGGCGACGCCAAATTCTTCGGTTCAGCCGGCAGCCTCAAGCTGAACAAGCCGGTGGTCGGAGCAACGGCCGTCGGCACAACCTTCTCCGGCTAGCGCGCTCTGCCCGGTGGGCGGTCATCACGTCGAAGCTGACGTCCGACCGCTCGCCGGGAAGTTGCGCTGCCTCTGTCTTTGCAAGGCGAAGCGTGGCCAGCGCCGGAAACGCACGAGCACTAAAGGGGAATGGCCGCCCGCGAGCAGCCGGTCCGACGTATCTTTGAGTTAGTGGGCCACGGCTGACGCCGTGGTCGCCAATCCGTCGAGGATCATCTTGATGAGGCGCCGCATCTGGTCGTCGGGAATGCTGCCGTTGGTGCAGATGGGGCTCACCAGCTGAGTCAGGTCGCGGCCACTCACGTCCTGTCGGACCACCCCGGCCTGCTTGGCGCGATCGACGACGAGGTCGAAGGCGGTGTCGATCCGCTCGCGCATCCGCGAACGCAGCTCGGGGTTCTTCTCGAAAGCCTGCTGCAGTTCGCTGAGGAGCGCCTGCTTCGTCTTGGCGTAGCGCAGGAAGGCCTCGAAGAAGGCCTCCACGGCCTCCCAAGGCTCGAGCTCTTCCGTCGCCTGTTCGGCTGACCGGACGAGTTCCTCCACATCGTCTTGGTAGACGGCCTCGACGATGTCGAAGCGGTGGGGAAAGTGGCGGTAGAGCGTTCCCACGCCGACTCCGGCTTGCTTGGCGATGGCCTCCATCGAAGCGCCGGAACCCTGCTCGCCGAAGACTTCGCGGGCGGCCGTAATCAGGCGCTCGCGGTTCCGTCGGGCGTCTGCCCGCATCGGTCGGGCGTCATCGAGGGCGTCGTCGGCCGCGGACTCAGTCCGGGTCTCTTCGACTGCCTGCTTCGACGCCATTTCCATACCTCGGCGAATAAAGGGGTTGCTAAACGGAGGCACCCTCCGTATAATAAACGGAGGAAGCTTCCGCTTGATCAGAATACCAGCGGAAAGGTCAAAGTCAATGCCCCAAACATCACTTGGTCGTTCGCGGCCTCCGATCGGCCAGCCAGTGTCGGACCTGGCTGAAACGCCAGCTCAGGGCGTTCGCCGCCGCCTTGCCCACCCGAGCGTCCTTCTCTTCGTCATCCTCACGGCGCAGCTGATGGTCGTGTTGGATACGACGATCGTCAACGTGGCGCTGCCCCACATTCAAGACAGCCTCGGCTTCTCTACTGGCGGTCTCTCCTGGGTCATCAACGCCTACATCTTGACGTTCGGGGGGCTCCTCCTCTTGGGAGCTCGGGCCGGAGACCTGTTCGGGCGGCGGCGAGTGTTCTTGGTCGGGATCGCCGTGTTCACGGCCAGCTCGTTCTTGGGCGGGCTCGCAGAATCTGGCTGGATGCTCCTGGCCGCCCGTGCGCTCCAAGGCACCGGTGCCGCTCTGGCCGCACCGTCGGCGTTATCGCTCCTCACGGTCTCGTTTGCCGAAGGCCCGGCCCACGTCCGGGCTATCGGCCTCTACACGACGGTCTCGGCAGCGGGTGGCGCCATCGGCCTCATCGCCGGTGGCCTCCTCACCCAGTTGGTGTCCTGGCGCTGGGTCATGTTCGTGAACGTGCCCATCGGGATCGCCGTCTTCCTTGTCGGCCGGACGGTCTTGGCTGAGACCGAGCGGCGGAACGGTCACTTCGACCTCTTCGGAGCGATGAGCTGCACGGTCGGAATCGGCGCCATCGTCTTCGGCTTGGTCGAGGCGGGGCAGGTCGGTTGGGCCAGCCCGGTGACCGTTCTCGCGTTCGTCCTGGG
Organism: uncultured Acidimicrobiaceae bacterium; assembly: GCA_963726855.1. Classification (GTDB taxonomy): domain Bacteria; phylum Actinomycetota; class Acidimicrobiia; order Acidimicrobiales; family RAAP-2; genus Bog-473. The sequence goes on along the minus strand of CAVSEB010000025.1, from coordinate 35,313 downwards.
GATAGCTCTGGTGGCAGCGTTCCTCTGGCACGAGGGACGGGCGGCCGAGCCCATCCTGCCGCTCAAGTTGTTGGCCAGCCGCACCCGCAGCGCCGCCAACGGGGCCCGAGGGTTGCTCTATGCGGGCTTCTACGGCTTGTTCTACTTCTTGGCCCAATTCCTCCAGGACGTGCATGGTTACTCGCCACTTCGGGCAGGGTTGGCCTTTCTGCCCATGCCGTTCGCCGTGTTCCTGTTGTCGCAGTTCACCACCCGCGTGCTGGCCCACCGACTGCCCGAGAAGCTCGATCATGGTCATCGGCAGCGTGACGGCCACGGTCGGACTCGTCTTGGCAACCGAGATCGGGAGGACCACCTCATACCTCCAGATCGTGGTCTCACTGCTCCTGATCGGAGGGGGGAGCGGCATGGCACTGGTCGCCCTCACCTCGGCTTCGCTGGCCGACGTCGAGCCCGAGGTTGCCGGCGCTGCCTCGGGTCTGGTCAACGTTTCGCAACAGATTGGCGCTGCGATCGGGCTCGCCGTGCTCGTCACGGCGTTCAACTCCTTCCTCGGACACGGTGGCCAACTGGCTTCGGCGACGGCGGTGGACCCTTCCCATGTGGTCCACTCGTTCGACGCCATCTTCGGGGTGTCGGCCCTCTTCAGCCTTGCGGCCTTGTTGATGGTGGTGGTCGGAGTCCGCGGCGCAAAGGCCGAGACGGTAGTTCTCGACGATGTGACCGAGCGAGTTGGTCCTCGACGACGAGGATCGGGTGCTCGCGCTTTCTGCGGAGTAGGTGGGACGGACCGGTGGCGAGCTGGCGCCACCGGTCCGTTGGGCGGATCGCCCGCCGTCACCGTTCGTGTTCGAGCTCGTACCCATCGTGGAGCGGGCGAAGCGATTCGGATCACATACAAGAGGGCGCACCACGTCGTGCGCCCTCTTTGCTCGGTATGGGCCGTCGACCCGGCCCCCCGGTTTGTGTCGTCCGTGCTCTGAGTTACGAAGAGCCGGACCCGAAGGCCCGACTCTTCAATTGCATTGACGCATGGTCCGTCTCGGATTGCTGCTCACCGAAGGCTGATCGTCGGCCGCGGCGACGATGGCCCCGGACAAGATGGTGACGGCAACGGCGCAGGGAGACCGCGTGAGTGCATTTGACGACGGTCCCGCCCTCGGCGGTGCCCTTGATGCTCACGGGAAACCCGTCTTGGCCGCGCGCCGCGGTCGAGGTCGTGGCCGAGGTCCCGCCCGAGAGATTGCACTCTGCGTCCGTCTCGTTCGTCGTCGTGCACTCCAGGATCCTCACTTGGATGCCGGGGAGCGTGCCTCCCGCTGACCTGCACGGTGGGACTTCGGAGCGAGGCCAGTGGCCGGGCTCACCCTGACCTTGCGGGTGGTTCCGGCCCAGGCCGGAGCGGCAACGAGTCCCAGCAAGGCGATGTCCAACCGACCTCCGTATTGGGGTCCGAAGACTCTGAAGCTCGTCGTATGCACGCGTCCATTGCGCTCGGCCTCCCTCGTCCCGAAGCTGGTCTGTCATGGCGACCTGACTGAGGGGCGCGCTGCAATGGCTGGCGGTCATCGTGCTTGGAATGGGCTTCGAGAAGGCCTGAAATTGAGCTGATAAGTCACAGGACCGTTCTCGTCATCATCGCCTCATCCAGGATGCCGAAAACTTGGCCATTGCACCCTGACACCCCCGGTGCGCGGTCTCCAGGCGGGGCGACACCGGTGAGCCAGTTGGTTTGGCCTGCTTGGTCGATGATCCCGGGTGCCGTGAGGTTACTGACCGGTTACCACGTCGGACCCCTCGCGATAGATCTCCGCGCGGATGTACGCGCCGAGACCGATCAAGTAGCGACATGTAAAGAACTGTGCAACGGCGCTGCGCCTGCGCGGAGTTAGACGCACGGGTCGTGTGTGGCCATGACATGCAATGCATCTGTGCGAACACAGAGGTGGCGTCGCTGTCGCGGGTAGAGCCGGATGCGAACACGCACGCTGCGTCACGCTGCAATTTCACACGGTTGACGGACACCGTTCCCGCCACAGTGTCCGCGTCCGTGTAACCCTGAATCGCGAGAACGGTTCGCTGCAACATCAACTGTGTCTCGCTCTCTTCACCCCGTCGCGTTGTGTTCGTACGACAGCGATCGCGACAAGTCGAACACCCCTGTCGCTGAGTGCAGTCCTTGCCAGCAGCATCATCACCTTTCATCTGGGCATTTGCGTTCACACATACCGACACCGCTGGTCGTGCCATGTTTCGGTTGAGGCGACTCCGTGTGCCATTGTCGTCGGCGTTGCAAGGAAAAACAGAGGCGTGTTACCCGTTGTCACCCTCCTTGAAACCGAGAATCCCGTCCAAAAACAGTCCATCTCACAGTTGCATCGTTTTGCGGTTTGAGCGATGACGGTTGCATCGATTTGTGGTTGCGCCGATGGGCTCCAAGGAGAAAGATGTGGGCGGGGGAACAACCACGGGGAGCATCAGTCCGGTTGTTATCGCGCACGGATTCTCCCTGTGCCAAACGGAGAGGAGACACTGAAGGTGCTCAAGAATCGAATCATGCTCGCTGTCGTCGCGGGCTCAGCTGCACTGATCCCGCTCGCTGGGATCACGGCTCTGACGACCGGTGGCGCTTCGGCGGCGACGCCGAAGGGGATCAAGTGCACTGCCGCAACTGGCAAGGTCAACACCACGACGCGGTGTGGCAAAGATCAACCTGACGGGTTGCACGCCCACCACCAAGACTGGTGGCTCGGGCACGACCTCGGGCTCGGCGACATCGACGTCCGGCACCATCGCGTGGCACAACGGGAAGGCGACCAGCTTCTCTGAGTCGACGTCCGCTGGGACAAATTGCACGGTGAGTTCCTCGCTTGTCGCCGACGAGGTGATCAGCGGTACCGTCACCGCTGACAACACGAAGGCCACCAGTGTGGGCGCAGCAGCGTCCGGGGAGTTCTGCGCCAACTCCACCGCCACCGGGAAGATCAAGATCACCATGGCGCCTGGGACGAAGCTGGTCATCGCCCCGTAACCCGCAACAGACACACCGTTTCAAAACGAACGGGGGGCTCGCCGCAGCGGTGGGCCCCCCGTTCGCGCGTGGTGCGCCTTGCGGCTTCGCCCGGTGGAGGTGAGCGTGGATCCTCGTAATTCACTCTGACCGCCCCGGCAAAGGAGCCGAACAACGCGCCGTTGCGGAGGCGAGCACCGTTCCGACGAGGTGACCGTAGGGCCTAGTTCACCATGGTGCGGATCATGGCAACCTTTGTCGACCCTGCCTCCTGTGCGAGATGGGCTTGATGATCGCCGGACCGCAGCGTGTGGGCTCAGGCGCCGCTCGCTACGTGCGGATGAACGAAACCAGGCGAAGCGGCGAAGCCACGTCGGAGTTCACATCACCAGGCAAACGTGGTTGCCCGGCTGCGACACCCGCGACCTCCCACCAGGTATCTACACCAGGACGGACTCGGACACCGGCGAGTCTGTCCGGCGCACCCAGACCTGTTGCTTCTCCTCGAGACGCAGGTCCGCCGCGCTGCCCCGGCTGAGCTGGACCCAGCAGCTGCCGCCGCTCGGAGAGCTCGACGTCGACCCGGACCTCGAAGCCCAGGTGGGTGATGCGGGTCACCAGGCCCTCGGCCGCCTCGGGCGGCGGCGTCCCGTCCTCCACGCGGTGGATGGCCAGGTCGTGGGGGCGCACCCACTCGTCGTGCAGGCGGGTGGCGCTGCCCAAGAAGGTGAGGACGAACTCGTTGGCCGGGTGGTCGTACATGTCGGTCGGCGTGCCCACCTGCTCCAGGCGGCCGTGGTTGATGATGGCCAGGCGGTCGGCCACCTCCATGGCCTCCTCCTGGTCGTGCGTCACCAGCACCGTGGTCACGTTGAGCGTGTCGTGCAGGTCGCGCAACCACTGGCGCAGCTGGCGTGCGCACCTGGGCGTCCAGCGCGCCGAAGGGCTCGTCGAGCAGCAGCACCTTGGGTTCGATGGCCAGGGCCCGGGCCAGAGCCATGCGCTGGCGCTGGCCGCCCGAGAGCTGGGACGGGTAGCGCTCGCCCAGGTGCGAGAGGCCGACCAGTTCGAGCAGCTCGTCCACCCGGGCCTTGATCTCGGCCTTGGGGCGGCTTGCGGATCTCGAGCCCGAAGGCCACGTTGCGCCGGACCGATGAGGTGGCGGAAGGGCGCGTAGTGCTGGAAGCAGAAGCCGACGCCGCGGCTGCGCGCCGGGGTCTTCGTGAGGTCCTCGCCCTCGATCAGCACCGTGCCGGTGTCGGGGGTGTCGAGTCCGGCGATGATGCGCAGCAGGGTCGACTTGCCGCCGCCGCTCGGGCCGAGCAGTGCCGTGAGCGAGCCCGCCGGCACCTCGAGGGAGACGTCGTCGAGGGCGACCGCGTCACCGAAGTGCTTGGAGATGTGTCTCGACGCTGATGCTCATGCGGCTGCCTTTCCGTGCCACTCGTCCCGCTTGCGGTCCGTCACCGTGAGGAGCGTGAGCACGATCAACGCGGCGAGGCACAGGGCCACCGCGCCGGTGTACGCCGCTCTGCGGGTCGAGGTTGTCGATGCTGTCGGAGATGAAGAGCGTGAGGGTCTGGGTCTTGCCGGCGATCGCCCCCGAGACGATGGCCACGGCGCCGAACTCGCCCAGCACCCGGGCCGTGGTCAGCGTGACGCCGTAGGCCAGGCCGCGCCGGATGTTGGGCAGCGTGATGCGGCGGAACACGGTGAGGGGCCGGGCCCCGAGGGTGCGGGCCGCCTGCTCCTGCTCGGTGCCGATCTCCTGGAGCACGGGCAGCACCTCGCGCACGACGTAGGGGAGCGAGACCGCGGCCGAGGCCATGATGATGCCGGGGACCGAGAAGATGACGGTGATGCCCCGGGCGGCCAGCCAGTTGCCGAACCAGCCGGTGTGGCCGTACACGAGGATCAGGGCCAGGCCGATGACGACGGGGGAGATGGCGAGCGGGATGTCGACCAGCGCGTCGAGCAGCCAGGCGCCGGGGAAGCGGTGGCGGGCCAGGATGAGCGAGACGCCCACGCCGAAGATGGTGTTGAGCGGCACGGCGATGACGGCCACGAGCAGCGTGAGCCACAGCGCGTGCAGGGCGTCCGGCGTGGTGATGGCGTCCCACGCCGCGCCGAGTCCGTGCTGAAAGGCCCGGTAGAACACCGAGCCCACGGGCAGCACGACGAGCAGGGCCAGGTAGCGGAGGACGGCGAAGCGCAGGGGCAGGCGCCAGCGGCGGGTGCCGGTCAGGGCGCTCATACCTTCTCCGTGATGTCGAAGCGGCGGCGGGTCCAGCCGATGGCCAGCGAGCACGACCAGGGAGATGAGGACGAGCACGATGGAGACCGCGCTGGCCGCCGGCAGGTCGCCGCTCTGGGAGAGGCTGTAGATGCAGGACGACGCCACCTCGGTCTTGAAGGGGAGGTTGCCCGAGATGAGCACGACCGAGCCGAACTCGCCCACGGCCCGGGCGAAGGCCAGGCCGGCGCCCGCCAGGACAGAGGGCAGGACGCTCGGCAGGAGGATGCGGCGCAGCACCTGGCGCCGGGTGGCGCCGAGGGACGCCGCGGCCTCCTCGATCTCGGCATCGAGCTCGGCCAGGACCGGTTGGACGCTGCGCACGCAGAAGGGCAGGGTCACGAAGAGCAACGCGGCGCCGATGCCCACGCGGGTGCCGGCCAGGTTGACGTGGAAGGGGCTGGTCGGCCCGTAGAGGGTGAGCAGGGTCAGGCCGGCCACGACGGTGGGCAGCGCGAAGGGCAGGTCGATGACCGCGCTGACCAGCGCCTTGCCCCTGAAGTCGTCGCGCACGAGCACGAAGGCGATGGCCAGGCCGGCGACGGAGTTGACGACGGCGACGATGAGCGGCGGCGACGAGCGTGAGCTCGAGGGCGGCCACCGCCTCGGGCGGGTGACCGCCGCCCAGAACGTGCTCCAGCCGCTGCTGAACGCGTTGGAGATGAGGGCGGCGACCGGGCAGGAGGACGAGCAGCGACAGGTAGGTGACGGCCAGCGCCGGGCCGCCGGCCGCGCGCGGCCACGCGCCCGGCCGTGGCCAGCGCCGGCGGGGCATCACCGAGGGGCCGCGTGCCGTCCGTGTCGCCCTGGCGTCCGGTCGGCGGACGCACCGGTCCCGACCGCCGGCCCGAGGTCGGCGACGGCGGGGACGCCGGTGCTCACCCGGGGTCCCTAGCTGCTGGCCGTGGAGACGCCGAGCGACTGCTCGTCCTTGGCCACGATGCCGGTGGTCGGGTCGAAGAACTTCGTGTTCACCGTCGTCCAGCCGCCGAGCGAGTCGATCGTGAAGAGCGTCTTGGGCTTGGGGGAAGTTGAACTCCTTCGCCACCGAGGGGAGCACGGGGCGGTAGCCCTGCTGGCCCCAGACCTTCTGGCCGGCCGGCGACTCGAGGTAGGTGACGAACGCCTTGGCCGACGAGCTGGCCGTCTTGGTCACCGCGATGGGGTTCTGGATGAGGATGGTCTGCGGCGGCGTGATGACGTCGACCGCCTCGCCCTGCTTCTTGGCGTAGAGCCCGTCGTCCTCGTAGTCGAGCAGCACGTCGCCCTGGCCCGACAGGAAGGTCTGCAGCGCCGCGCTGGCGCTGGTCGGCTGGGCCACGGCGTGGTGCAGGAGCTGGGACAGGTAGTTCTGCGCGGCGGCGGAGGACTTGCCCTGGTGCAGCTCGGCCCCGTAGGCCGCCATGATGTTCCACTTGGCGCTCCCCGAGCTGAAGACGTTGGGCGTGATCACGCCGACGCCCGGCTTCACCAGGTCGGCCCAGGTCTTGATGTGCTTGGGGTTCCCCGGCCGCACGATGAAGCTCACGATGGAGTCGGTCACCATGCCCTTGGTCGGGCCCTTGTCCCACGAGCTCGAGACCAGGCCGGCCTTGACCAGCTTGGCCATGTCGGGCTCGAGCGAGAAGTTCACGACGTCGGCCGGCAGCCCGTCGACCACCGAGGTGGCCTGGGTGCCCGAGGGGCCGAACGAGGGCGAGATGGTCACGCCGCTGCCCGCCTTGGTCGCGGCGAAGTCCTGATCGAGCACGGTGTACGCCGGCTTCGGCGTGGAGTAGGCCACCAGGCCCACCGAGCCGCCTGACGCACCTGCCGGCAGGGCGGTGAAGGCCAAGGGAGCCAGCGAGAGGGCGCCGATCCCGGCGATCCGGCCGAGGCGGCGGGGGGTGGAGGTCGCACGCTTGGGCGCGTCCGAATCAGGGCATGCGCGGTTAATCATGTGACGAGATTAATACTCGCGAATTCGTAAAGCAAAGCGGTTTAGTCACATTTTAGGTGCAACCGAAGCCCTGGTCCAGTCCCTTCGGGGCGGGAATCACTTGCACGACGGATGCAGAGAGTTGACGCGGAGGCGGACTCAGGTCCAGGTCAGAGGGCCATGTGCTGAAGGTTGTCGGCAGCCCTGGTTGATCCCTCTAGTGGCTGGAGCAGAGGTCCGTTGTGCTGGCAACCGGGGTGTGAAACGGGCATTGGATCGCCCAATCCATGCACAACGAAGGTCGGCGAACCGGGTTCCGAAGCTCGACAAGGTCGCGTTCTCGAACACCACGGTCAACGGGTACCTGCACAGGAGGGCCGCGCCGAGGACGGCCGGCTCTCCTGTGGGGTCTGTGGCCGTTGTTCCGCCTCAGCCGGCGGGGGTGGCCCGCCCGGTCCAGGTGGCGCTCCGCGTGTCCCACACGTCCCGGTCGGCCCGGGCGATCAGCTGCTCGAGCGAGGTCTCGGACCCGGGCGGGCGGGTGACCCAGCCGAAGGAGAGGGCGGCCTGGGCGCCGACGAGGGTCAGCACGTCAGGTTGGTCGAGCTGCGCCTCCACTCGGCGCACCACGTGGGGCCGGGTCGCCGAGTCGAGGGCGTAGGCCAGGACGAGGAACCCGGTGCCGGCGATGCGGGCCAGCACGTCGTCGGTCCCGAAGGCCCCGGTCAGGGCGCGGGCCAGGCCGACCAGCGCGCTGTCGCCGCCCCGCCGCCCGACGCGCTCGTTCAGCTCGGCCATGTTGTGCACCGTGAGGTAGAGCACCTCGACGGGGGCGCGCCGCGGTCGGCTCGGGCGCAGAGCTCGGTCCCCGCCACGATCAGACCGCGCCGGTTGGCCAGTCCGGTCAGCCGGTCGGTCAGGGCCAGGCGCTTGAGCCGGGCGCTCAGCTCCTCAATCGTCCGGGCCGTCTTCGCCCGCGCTGTGATGTCGCGGAACACGCTGAAGGACATGACGGTGCCGTCGGTGTCGGCGAAGAGACGGCTCTGCACCGCCAACTCGACCACGCGCCCGTCGGATCGGCTCAGCCGCTTTTCTCCGGCCCCCACGCCGGTGCGGGCTCGCTCGGCCAACCACGCCTCGAGCTCGGGGTCATCGGGGTCGTCGACCAGGGCGGAGCGGCCCCGCCGGCGGATCTCCGCCTCGCTCATGGCGAGCATGCGGCAGGCCGCCGGGTTGGCCGCGTGCACCTGGCCGTCGAGCGTCGAGACGATCATCCCCTCGGGGCGCGCTCGAACAGGACGCGGTACACGGTGAGCCCGAGTGACCCGTCCAACTCAGAGTTCCCTACGGCCATGCGATGTCTTCACCTCCGCTCATGCCTGACCTGCACTGCGCAACGCGCCTTGCAACGGGTGATGATACGAAGCGCGGCCGACGGAGGGAAGGATCCACTCGTCTTTTTTGGATCCTGAGTCTCAGCGGAGGGAAGCCCAAGTCGAAGCATCAAAAGAGGACGGCGCTACCGAGCCCGTCCAGCGGGACCCGTTATGGGAGCGAGCAGTACCGCGGCTCGGGTCGGGGACGCACCGATGTCTTTGGCGGGTCGTCAGACCCTTGACCTATCGGCCCCACCACTTCGGCTCAGCGCGGACGGTCACCCCGAAGCCCGAGTCCACTGAATGCCACCGTCGGAAGTGCGGTAGAGAGCACTATCGGGATAGAGGAGCGCCCAACCGTGTTGGGCATCCGTGAAAGAGAGCTGCTTCACCCAACCAGAGCTGGGCAGCCCCTGAGGATTCCACGTTTTACCCCCGTCGGTCGATGCGATTGGGCTGCCCTGGTTGAATGCGATCAGAAGGCGGTCCGGTGACACCGAAGTCACCAGGGTGACGATCCCCTGTGCCGGCAGCACTCCGATACCCGCCGCCGGGCCGGGTGTCGACGTGGCAACGAGAGCCCAACTCCTGCCGTCGTTCACCGAGTGGAACAGCTCTTTTGGTTGCGAATGACCTGGCGCCGGCCCAGCGCAGAGCGTCCACACCTCGTGCCCGTTCAACGCCGTCAGCTGTTGCAGTTGGTCGCAGAGCGAAGGCAGTCGATCACTCACCCACGTCGTCCCACCGTCCGTCGTGGTGTACAGGGTTCCATCTGTCGCTTGCGCGGCCAGAAACGCATCGTCAGGAGAAGTGCGAATGAGTTGGAGGTACGGGTACTGCAGCTTGGGAGCTCCATGCAGAGCGCGCCAGGGTCCACCGCCAGTGGGCGTCGAGAATACGGTCGAGCTGCATCCGGGCATGCCCGGCGGACACGGCCGACTCAGCGCCCAGGTCTCCTTGCCCACAATCGAGAGATCCATGACCAACCCGCCGGGACCGTCCTTCTCAAAGAATTTTCCACCGTCGTGAGTGACGAACGTCTCCGATCCATAGATCCACCCATCCTTGCCGTTCGTCGCAAAGTCGATGAACGGATACGAAGCACGGCTCTGCGGATACGTCACGTGGAGTGTTTCACCAACCGGCTTCCACGTCCGTCCGGCATCATTCGTTCTGACAATCGCCAACACCGCACACCGTATTGGTGGTCGGAGACAGCTCGCAGTGTTGATCCAAACCAATGCCGTGCCGCGAGTCAGCAAAGTACACGTCGGAGAGTCCGCGTGGTTCCTTCGCGGTTGCTGCCGAGAGATCGACAATCCGAACCGCCGGTGAGATTCGTAGGTAGTGAACGACGTCGGCCCTTTGTTGACCGGAAACTGCCAGACCCAGCGCCAGCGACACAGCGACGACTCCGAGAAGCAGCACAAGAATGGACAACATTCGAACGTGTCTCTGGCGATTGGACCGTGCTTTGACTTTCGCCAAGGCGCTCGGCGTATCGGGACAGTACGAAACCGCGGCCCGGTCGAGTAGCTCTGAGAGGTTGTCGTCAGGCATTGTCACGCTCCGTGGGAATGCGGTCATTGGAGAGCAGTGGCCGAAGGCGATCGTGTGCGGTGTGGATGGTTGCCTTCACCGTTCCTTCTCGGCACCTCATGGCCCTCGCAATGTCACTGACGGAGAGGTCGGCGTAGTAACGCAGCACGATGGCCAACCGTTGTCGTGGCGCCAGCTGATCCAATGCGGCCACGATCGAAACCCGAGCTGCGATGGTGTCAATCGGGTCGAGTGGTGCATCCCTCGACTCTGAGACCTGCAGGAGGCGGTCCCGACGACGTCTGGCATGTCGCACGGCGACGACGTAGACCCAGGTGGCGGGCCGATCGAGACGTGAGACCGTGCTCCACTTTCGAAACGCCCGGGCAAAGGCCTCCTGGGCGGCATCTTCTATTTCGGCGCCTTCTCCGAGACCAAGCCACAAGGCTCGACAGATCCCGGGATACTCGGCTTCGAAAAACTGCTCAAAAGACTCGAACGACGTGATCGCCATGTCACTACACACAGAGGCCCGGCAGGGGTCAAACGTTTACTCCGAAGTCCGATTCTTACGATGGACCCGGGAGCGACGCCTCAGCCACACGTCGGAGACGGCGCAATGGCCGACCTTCTGTCACGTCGGGCCCCCACAAGCCTCGGCGTCGCCGACGCCGGGGGACCGGATGCCGCGTTTCAGTACGCGGTCGCGCGGCGGGAACGGGCTGAGCGCCCGATCAGCTCTTCGAGCGCTGTCTCGTCGCCCGGTCGCCGTGTCGTCCAGCCCAGGCGCACCTCGATATCATCGCCCACGTAGCGCACGGTCTCGACGTTGGTCAGGTGCTCCATGATGCGCTTTTCCACTCCGTCGCGCTCGTCCTCGCGCAGGTCGAGGGCGAGGACGGTGAAGAGCGTCCCGCCGATGCGGGCCACCACATCCGAGCGGCGGAAGGTGACCCGCAGGGCCCGGGCCACCGCCTGGAGCGCAGCGTCACCGGCCTCGTGGCCGAGGCGCTCGTTGAGGTCGGACAGGGCGCGCACGTCCACGAAGAGGACCTGCATGTCGCAGTCCTGCTGGTCGGCGGCCTCGAGCAGCTCGGCGCCGGCACTGGCCAGGCCGCGCCGGTTGGTCAACCCGGTGAGCTCGTCGCCGACCGAGAGCTGTTCGAGGCGCATCGTGAGCTCGGCCACCCGTGCCTCCGCGTCGACCTGGGTGGTGACGTCGCGAAAGATGACACAGCCCCACTTCATCCCGTCCGCGCCGGTGAAGTGGTGGGCGTTGACCTCGACCTCGATCACGGCACCATCGCCGCGGTGCACCCGGGCCGAACCCATCACCGCCCCGGTGCGGTGGGCGATCTCGTAGCCCAGGACCCAGCGGGCGTCGTCGGGATCCCAGATGCCGTCGCGCCCGCGGCGCAGGATCTCCTCTTCGGACATGCCCAGGATGGCGCAGGCGGACGGGTTGGCGGCCAGGACCGCGGCCCTCGTCGGCGTGGGTGAAGACGACGCCCTCGGGGTTCAGTTCGTACATGACCCGGAGCGCGGTCAGGCCTTGGTTGTCTTCGAGATTCTGATCGGACACCTGCACCTCCCCTCCGACTCGAAGATGGCCTGATGTCGCCGTGTGATGGAGCGTACCGAGCGCCGGGTGCCTGACGGCGTGATGGTGCGCCGACTCACCTCCGTTGCTATACCCAACCTGCGCCGCTCGGCTCACCTGGGTGGGCGCGGTGTCAGCGCTGATGACGCGGCGTCACCGGGGCGCTCAACCCGTTCCGCTCGAGCCCGTCTGCGCATCGTCCCAGCTCAGAAGAGGTCGTCATCCTCGGCCTCGGCCTCGGCCTCGGCCTCAGGCTCGCCCGGCGACGAGCGCTGGAACCGTTCGAGCCAGTCGCCCAGCTTGCGCCCCATCTCCTGGACGCCGCCGGCCACCCGGTCCAGGATGCGGGCGAAGCGCTCCGAGTAGTGGGCCACCGCGTCGTCGAACTCGGCCGAGGGCGCCGGCTCCTCGCCCCGGCGCACGTAGTCGCCGTCACGGATGCGGTCGTAGGCGCCGGACTGCACCCATTCCATGAGCTCCTTGACCCGGCGCACCGCCACCGGGTGGGTCAGGTTCAGCTCGGACCAGAAGCGGGTGTGGCGCGAGAAGAGGTCGTCCTCGTTCTCGTACTCGGCCGCCTGCTTCAAGAAGGCCTCGAAGCTCATGCCCGGCACCGAGCCGCCGGCCAGGGCCATGAGGACGCGGCAGGGCTGGAGCGGGTCGGCCATGACCAGCGCGGCCGCCCGGTCCGCCGTCAGCTCGGCGGCGCGGGACCACTCGAGCAGGGCCAGGTACATGGCCCGCACGGGGAGGCCGAGGAGGAGCGAGCGGGGCAGCGCGCCCTGGAGGAACTGGCTGAGCAGCACCAGCGCGGTCGTGTAGTAGTAGTGCTCCGAGAGCACGTGGGCCAGCTCGTGCCCGAGCACCGTCTCGACCTCGCGGGCGTCGAAGGAGCGCAGCATCGACGAGTTGATGACGACGAGGGGCGTCTTGGCCCCGATGGTCATGGCGTTGATGGCCGGGTCGCTGACGATGTAGAGGCTGGGCACCGTCTCGAGGTCGAGGATGCTGCCGCAGCGCACGTAGGTGGCCCAGGTCTCGGGCAGTTGCTCGGGTCCGAGGCGGATGGCGTTGCCCATCACGATCTGGCGCAGCCGGCGCTCGTGGCCGAGGTCGGTCAGCCGCTTGATGACGGTGTCGAGCAGCGGCACCGTGTGCAGGGCCGAGGTGGCTGCCTTGTCCGCCGGGTGCTCGTAGGCCTTCGGACTGATGCGGGCGTAGGTGCGCGCCACCTCGATGCTCACCGTCGGCCTCCTTGCTCGTGTGGCGCAGAGACTAGAGGCCAGGGCGGCGCCCCGCGCTCAGCCGCTGCCGAGCCGGCTGTTGTAGGACGTGATGGTGTTGTTGACCGCTTGTTCGGCCGTCTTCACGGCGTTGGCTGCCGAGACGCCGTTGGTGTACATGGCAATCTCGGCGTTGGCCACGTCGGTGCGCACCTCGGCGTAGGGGCCGATGACCGAGCCCGAGGTGGCGGGCGTGTTGATGCCGTTGTTGATCTCGTTGTAGGCCACCTTGTAGCCGGGATCGGTCGTCCAGAGGTGCTGCACCGTGGCCGTCTGGGCCGACGACTTGCGCACCGGGATGTAGCCCGTGCCGGCCGCCCAGGTCGCCTGCGACTGCGTGTTGCAGATGTACGACAGGTACTGCCACGACGCCGCCTGGTCGATGGCCGGCACCTTGTTCGAGATGTACACGCCCGACCCGCCCGGCTCGATCCCGCCCTTGACCGACGAGCTGTAGACCGGGAACGGCCCGATGCCCAGCTTCACGTTGGCGTATTGGCCCCCGTTCAGCAGCTGGGTGATCGTGCCCAGCGCGGCCGACGTCTCGATGGTCATGCCGTACTTCCCGCTGCCGATGCCGAGCAGGTTGTCGAACTCGTCCGGTCCGCTCGAGGGGTTGGTGGTGGCATCGCCGGACGTGACCAGCTGCTTGAGCTGGTTGAAGATGCTGACCGACGTCTTGTTGTTGAACACGCCGGCGGTGGCCCGGGTCGACCGTCCGTTCTTGTTGTTCACGAAGAGCGGGTTGGCCGAGGCCAGCCACGTCTCGAGGTGCCAGGGGTCGAGCACCAGCCCCATCCCGCTGCCGGAGGCCTTGAGCGCCTTGGCGTCGCTCACCATCTGGGGGAGGGTCAGCGGAGGGTCGGCCGGGTTCAGCCCGGCCTTGGTGAAGGCGTTCTGGTTGTAGTACACGATCGGCGCCGAGACGGCGAAGGGCAGGGCCTCCTGCACCCCGTTCACCTTCCAGTAGTCGAGCGGGCGGGCCAGGTAGTCGCTCGTCGAGTACTTCGCCGCGTTGATGCACGACTGCACCGGGAGGAAGGACTGGGTGTCGATGGCCTCCTGGGTGCGCTGGTCCTCGAGCTGCACGGCGTCGGGCAGTTGGCCGTTGGACAGTCCGGCCTCGTACTTCTGCCAGGTGTCGTCGTAGCTGGCCTGGTTGACCAGGGTGACGTGCACCTTGGTCTGCGACGAGTTGAAGGCGTTGGTGATGGAGGCCAGGGTCTGCCCGTTGGCCTGGACCATGGAGTTCCAGAAGGTGATGTTGACCGTGCCCTTGTGGCTGGCCAGCGCCTTGAGGTTGCAGCTGGGCAGGCTGGCCGCCCCGGCCGGCGCCGGGGCGCTGGCGGCCGCGACGGCCGTGGTGGCGCCGGTGGCCGTGGCGACGAAGAGGGCCGCCGTGCTGAGACGGGAGAGGCGTGTGGTCCGCATGGCTATTGCCTACCACCCGCGCGGCCCGGAGTCGGTGGGCACCCCGGTTACTTCACGGCCCCTGCGGTGAGGCTGCGCACCAACTGCTTCTGGAAGACGAGGAGCAGGATGACCAACGGCACGAAGGCGATGACCGCACCGGCCAGCGACACCGGGATCTGCGACACCTGGGTGCCGATGAGTTGCTTGAGCCCGATCTGCACGGTGTTGAGCGGCGTCGTCCCGCCCGTCGAGACCAGCGGCCACAGGTACTGGTTCCACGCCCCGAGGAAGGAGAAGACGCCCAGGGCGGCCAGCGAGGGGCGGGCCAGGGGCACGGCCACCCGGGTCATGAAGCGCAGATGCCCGTAGCCGTCGAGCTGGGCCGCCTCCTGGAGGTCACGCGGGATCTGCAGGAAGGCCTGGCGCAGCAGGAAGATGCCGAAGCCCGTGGCCAAGAAGGGCACGGCCAGGCCCTCGTAGGAGTTGAACCAGTGCAGCGAGCTGATGGTGTCGAGGTTGGTGATGAACGTCACCTCGAGCGGGATCATCAGCGTGGTCAGGCAGAGGACGAAGAGGGTGCGCTTGAAGGGGAAGCGCAGGAAGGCGAAGGCGTAGGCGGCCAGGATCGAGGTGACGATCTGCCCCACCACGATGATCACCGTCATGATGGCCGACGTCGCCATGTACTTGGACATCTGCCCCGACGTCCAGGCCGTGACGTAGTGGCTCCACTGCGGATCGGTCGGGAAGAGCGGGGGCGGCTGCTGGACCAGCTGGTCGGGGACGAGCAGCGAATTGACCACCGTGACGTAGATGGGGAAGAGGACCACGATGGCCCCCGCCGTGAGGAGCGAGTAGCTGCCGATGGTGCGCCAGCGCCGGGACCGCCGGCGCGCCGGCCCGGTCACGTCCTCAGCGGGCATAGGTCACCCGCCGTTCGAGCAGCCGCATCTGAATGAGGGTGAGCCCCAGCAGAATGAGGAACAGGACCGTCGCCATGATGGCGGCCGCTCCCGGGTTGTTGTCGATCTGGAGCGTGTTGACGATGTTGTAGATCAGGACGTTGGTATGCAGGCGCACCGCGTTCGGGGCACCGATGAGGATGTCCACCGCACCGAAGGCCTGGAAGGCGTAGATGGTGCTGACCACCACGGCGAAGAAGATGGTGGGGGAGAGCAGCGGCACCGTCATGCGCCAGAAGCGGGTCCAGGCGCCCGCCCCGTCGATGCGGGCCGCCTCCAGCAGCTCGTCGGGCACCGACGACAACCCGGCCGACATGATGATGAACGACAGGCCGAGGAACTGCCAGATGGTGATCACCGCCACCGCGGGCAGGGCCCAGGTCGAGCTCTCGAGTGCCGGCGGGTTGGGGTTGATGCCGAGCCAGGGCAGCAGGCCGACCACCGGGTTGAGCAGCGTGCCGAAGACGACCGAGGCCACGGCCACCGAGCTCACCACGGTCGAGGAGAAGATCATCCGGTAGACGCCCATCCCCTTGAGCTTGCGGTGGGCCGCCACCGCCAGGGCCAGTCCGAGGATGAGGCTGATCGGCACCACCAGCACGACGAAGACGAGCGTGGTCACGCAGGCTCTGGGTGAACTGGGTCGAGGTGATGGTCGGGACGATCTGGTGCAGCCCCACGTAGTGGGCCGGCAGCCCGGGCACCGGCGGCGTCTCGTAGAGCATCAGCTTGAAGTTGCGCAGGAAGGGATAGAAGGAGAAGGCGCCGAAGAGGACCATGGCCGGCAGCAACAGGACGTAGGCCAGCACCGCCTCCTTGCGCCGCCGCACCTTCAGCGTGCTGGAGCGCGCGCCGGGCGGGCGCCGGCAGCGGCGCTGACGCCGGTGGTGTCGCTCACCACGACCCCAGGCGCAGCCCGCTGGCCCCGTCGAAGAGGTGGTAGGCCGAGGCGCCGCCGTCCACCGCGATGTGCACGGCCTCGCCGAGCGACGGCCGGGGTGCCGCGGGCGACTGCCGCACGATGATCCTCGTGCCGTCCTCGGTGTGACAGATCACATGGGTCTCGGCCCCGAGCAGCTCCACGATGATCACGGCTGGCCGCGATGGGCCCCGTCGCATCGAGGCGCAGCGCCTCGGGCCGCAGCCCGAGCACCACCTCGGGTCCGGCCCCGCGCACGATGTCGCCCACGGCGTCGGGCAGCGGCACCGAGCCGCCGGGGAAGGCCACGGCCAGCGGGCCCCGTTCGCCCATGACCGCCCGAGGCCGCCCCGCTCTCGACCAGCATCCCTTCGAGCAGGTTCATGCCGGGCGAGCCCAAGAAGCGGGCCACGAAGGTGTTGGCCGGCCGGGCGTAGAGGTCCTCGGGCGTCGCCACCTGCTGGAGCGAGCCCTCGCTCATCACCGCGATGCGGTGGCCCATCGTCATGGCCTCGACCTGGTCGTGGGTGACGTAGAGCGTCGTGGTCTTGAGGCGCGCCTGCAGCTCGACGATGTCGGCCCGGGTCTGCACGCGCAGCGCGGCGTCGAGGTTGGAGAGCGGCTCGTCCATCAAGAAGACGAGGGGCTCGCGCACGATGGCCCGGGCCAGGGCCACCCGCTGGCGCTGGCCGCCCGAGAGTTGCGCCGGCTTGCGGTCGAGCAGTCCGTCCAGCCCGAGCGTCTCGGCCGCCTGTGTGACCTTGGCGCTGCGCTCGGCCTTGTCCACGCCGCGCTGGCGCAGCGGGAACTCGATGTTCTTCGCCACGTCAAGTGGGGGTAGAGGGCGTAGCTCTGGAAGACCATGGCCACGTCGCGGTCCTTGGGGTCGATGTCGTTGACCACCCGGTCGCCGATGGTCACCGTCCCCTCGGTCACCTCCTCGAGCCCGGCCACCATGCGCAGGGCCGTCGTCTTGCCGCAGCCCGAGGAGCCGAGCAGCACCAAGCAGCTCGCCGTCGGTCACCGACAGGGTGAGGTCCTTGACGGCCGTCGTGTCACCGAAGCGCTTGGTGACGCCGTCGAAGCCCACCTGTGCCACCGGGACCCCTTTCGCACGGCGGCCGCCTGGCCGCACCGGAACGTGAGGCGCACGGTAGCGAAGTGCCGGGGCCCCGTCACTCATGGCCCGGTCAATCCCTGCTCAGCCGGCCCCGCTCAGCTGGCCCCTCTCACGGTCACGCGGATCAAGTGCCCGCGCTGTCGTGCCCTGCTCACGTGCCTCAGCTGGCCGGGATCTTCCAGCCCATCGACTCGGCGATCTCCTTGCAGGTGGGGCACAGGCCGTAGCGCTTGGGGTCGCGCCCGGGCACCCACTCCTTGCCGCACAGGGCCCGCACCGCCGTGCGGTTGACGATGCCCTCGACCACGCTCGGCCCCAGCGAGACGTAATCGCCCCCCTTCTTGGGCGTGTAGCCCTCGAGGACGATGTGGGCCAAGCGGTCGTGGTCGCCGTCGTCCAGGTCCGGCTCGGGCCGGGCCGGGGCCAGTGTGGTCGACCCGGCCGGGTGGAGCTCGAATCCTTCGGATGGTCCTTCGGATCTGACCATTGCCCCAGCGTATGCCCCTGGCGGGGCCATCCGGCCGCTCTGCCGGGCCGTCGTCCGGGCGTGGCCCGCGATCCCGCCGGGCCCGGCCTCGGCCTCGACCTGGCCGGGGACTGCGGCCCGGGAGTGCACGGGAATGACGACGCCACCCATATGGTTGACCAGTCAGAGGAATTGCCATTACGGCATTACAAAAGGACACAAACCCGATGACGAACGAGAACGTGACACTCCCATTGCTCCCCCTCAAGTCCGGGGTCGTGCTGCCGGGGATGGTTTTCACCATGGCGCTCGAGTCGGACGAGGCGCGGGCCGCCGTCGAGGCCGCCCGGTCCGCCGGGCGGCCGCCTGCTGCTGGTGCCGCACATCGAGGGCCGCTTCGCCACGGTCGGCGTGATCGCCGAGGTCATGGAGGAGGGCGACCTGCCCGGCGGCCTGCCCGCCGTGGCCATCCAGGGTGAGCAGCGCGCCACCATCGGGACCGGGGTCCCGGGGACCGGCGACGCCCTCTGGGTCGAGGCCGAGCCCCTGACCGACGTCGAGCCGACGCCGGCCGCGAACGAGCTGGCCCGCGAGTACCGGGCCGTGCTCGAGAACATCTTGCTCAGCCGCGGCGCCGGCCGCATCGCCGCCGCGCTGCGCGACATCACCGAGCCGAGCCGGCTGGCCGACGTGGCGGGCTACTCGCCCGACCTCTCGCTGGCCCAGAAGGTCGAGGTGCTCGAGACGCTCGACGTCGAGGCACGGTTGCGCCTCGTCCTGGGCTGGGCCCGCGACACCCTGGCCGACCTCACCTTGCGCGAGCAGATCAAGACCGACGTCGAGGAGGGCATGGAGAAGACGCAGCGCGAGTTCCTGCTTGCGCCGCCAGCTCGAGGCCATCCGCAAGGAGCTGGGACAGCTGTCGGGCCACGAGGCCGACGACGACCCCGACGACTACCGGGCCAAGCTCGAGTCAGCGCGACCTGCCCGAGCACGTCCGCGCCGCGGTCGAGCGCGAGGTCGACAAGCTCGAGCGCACCAGCGACCAGAGCCCCGAGACCGGGTGGATCCGCACCTGGCTCGACACCGTGCTCGAGCTCCCCTGGGGCGTCGAGTCCGACGACCGCCTCGACGTCGCGGAGGCCAAGGCGCATCCTCGACGCCGACCACGACGGTCTGAAGGACGTGAAGGACCGCATCCTCGAGCACCTGGCCGTGCGCAAGCTCCAGGCCGAGCGCGGGCTCGCGCCGGTCGACGGGCGCGGCTCGGGCGCCATCTTGGCCCTGGTCGGTCCCCCCGGCGTCGGCAAGACGTCGCTGGGCGAGTCGGTGGCCAACGCGCTCGGACGCAAGTTCGTCCGGGTGTCCCTGGGCGGCGTGCGTGACGAGGCCGAGATCCGCGGCCACCGCCGCACCTACGTCGGGGCCCAGCCGGGCCGCCTGGTGCGGGCCCTGCGCGAGGCCGGGACCATGAACCCGGTCATCGTGCTCGACGAGGTGGACAAGTTGGGCACCGACTACCGGGGCGACCCGTCGTCGGCCTTGCTCGAGGTGCTCGACCCGGCGCAGAACCACACGTTCCGCGACCACTACCTCGAGGTGGACCTCGACCTGTCGCGGGTGCTGTTCATCGCGACGGCCAACGTCATCGACACCATCCCGGGCCCGCTGCTCGACCGCATGGAGGTCATCCGGCTCGACGGCTACACCGAGAACGAGAAGGTCTCGATCGCCAGGCACCACCTGGTCGGGCGCCAGCTCCGTCGTGCCGCGCTGCGCGACGACGAGGTGGAGTTCACCGACGAGGCGCTGCGGACGATCGTGGCCGACTACACCCGGGAAGCCGGCGTGCGGAACCTCGAGCGTGAGCTCGGGCGCCTGCTCCGCAAGGTGGCGACGACGCTTGCCTCGGGTGAGCGCACGGCCCCGATCGTGGTCGACGGTCCCGACGTCCGCGGCTGGCTCGGACGGCCGCACTTCTTCTTCGAAGCGGCCGACCGGACCAGCGTGCCCGGCGTGGTCACCGGCTTGGCCGTGACCGGTGCCGGGGGCGACGTCCTCTTCGTCGAGGCCAGCGTGTCCGACGGCCCCGAGGGCCTCACCCTCACCGGCCAGCTGGGCGACGTCATGAAGGAGTCGGCGGAGATCGCCCTCTCCTACGTGCGCTCGCACGCCGAGGAGCTCGGGATCGACTCGGGCGCCTTCAGCGGCAAGCGGTTCCACGTCCACGTCCCTGCGGGCGCCGTCCCCAAGGACGGGCCCTCGGCCGGCGTCACCATGACGACGGCCCTGGTCAGCCTGCTCCGCGACGTCCCGGTGCGCCCGGTCGTCGGCATGACCGGCGAGGTCACCCTGCAGGGCCGTGTCCTGCCCATCGGCGGGGTGAAGCAGAAGGTCCTGGCCGCCCACCGGGCGGGCCTGACCGAGGTCGTGCTGCCCGTGCGCAACGGGCCCGACCTCGAGGATGTGCCCGAGGAGGTGCGCGAGGTCATGACCTTCCACCTCGCCACCACCATCTCCGACGTGCTCACCCCCGCCCTCGAGGGCGGGGAGGGCACGCCGGCGGTGGAGGAGCAGGCGACCGAGCTGGTCGCCGCCGCCTGAGCGCGGGCAGACTGGCATCGTCGGGAACCAGGTGATCGGAGCAACATGGACGACCAGGACATCGTGACGCGGATCAACGAGCTGGCTGCCGAGGAGCAGCGGCTCGAGGAGGCCCACGTCGGCGAGGGCTTGAGTGACGAGGAGCGCAGGCGCAAGGAGGAGCTCGAGGTCACCCTGGACAAGATGTGGGACATGTTGCGCCAGCGCCGGGCCAAGCGGAGTGCGGGGCAGGATCCCGATCAGGCCCACGAGCGCTCCACGGGCACAGTCGAGGGCTACCTGCAGTAGCCGGCACGGTCAAGGGCTCCCTGCGGGGAGCCCTCGTGCTGTGCAACCTCCATCAGCCGGGAGGAAGCGTGCGGTTGAGCGACGGGAAAACCAGGCCCACCAGGGCCCGCAGGTTCCCGATGGTGACGTCGAGCCAGTCGAACGAGTCACGCCAGACAGCGATCTTCCCGTCACGCACGACGAAGCGGCCGTAGACCCAGAAGCAGGTGGCGAAGCGGCCGAAGTTGAGCTCGTCGATGCGATCCGTGAGCACGACGTCGCCATCTGACGCCACGTGGTTCAAGTGGACGTCGAAGCCCATGCGTCCGGGGCGCAGCAGCGGGACGGGCCAGGCGCTCGAGCGCAGCCCGTCCGTGGACGGTGGGCAGCGACACATTGATGTACTCGAGGTCTTCGGTCACCATGTCGAGGGCCTCGTCGAGGTCGTTGTGGGCCAGCGCCAGCAGGAAGTCGATGACGATCTCTTCGGGGCTGTGCCCACCCCCGGTTGAGGACCCGTTCCCGGCCACCGCCCCGGTTTCGCTCACAGGCTCAGTGTGCTCTGCGTGACCCCCGCTCCGCTACCCCCGCTGTTCCCGAAGGCGCCGCCGGCGCCGATCCCCGAGTTCGAGCTCTTCCCGACGCTGCCCAGGCCCGTGTTGCCCGAATAGCTGGTCGTCCTGCCGTTGTTGCCCACAGTGACGTCCGTGCAGGTCACGTTGTTGCCGGGTCCTCGTTGACGCAGCGGTCGATCGTCGTGGCCACGACGGCAACCAGGGCGATCCAGAGGATCAGCCCCAGGACGCCGACGAAACCGAGGATGATGCCGGCCAGAGCCATGCCCTCACCGCTCTGACGTCCGCCGTTGTGTCGGATCTGTCGCCGCGCCACTGAAGCCGAAGATGACGGCCAGGATGGATCCGAGCCCGAACACCCAGACGATGCCCAGCACCAGCGATGCCA
Source organism: uncultured Acidimicrobiaceae bacterium (assembly GCA_963726855.1). Lineage (GTDB taxonomy): Bacteria > Actinomycetota > Acidimicrobiia > Acidimicrobiales > RAAP-2 > Bog-473. The sequence continues at coordinate 13,580 of CAVSEB010000025.1, read as the reverse complement.
TCGCCAGCCCGTTGGTCTGCTGGGCGACCACGAGAGCGCCTCTGTAGCCGGCGGGCCCTGTCGGCGGCGCGCCCGTAGCTCGGCGGTGGCGGTGGCGGTGGCGGTGGCGGCGGGCCCTGAGGATATGCAGCCGGAGGTGTTCCCGATGGACGGAACGATGCCGCTTGTTGCGCGGGGATGCCGGCCTCCCGGAGTGGTTGCCCGCAGCCGGCGCAGAAGGGAGCGTCGTCTGTCGGGGCGCGGCCGCACGTCCTGCAGAAGTTTCCGGGAGAGGTCACTGTGCTGAGCCAGCAGGTGCTGAGGCCTTCTCGGGTCTGTGCCGGTCGTTGCACCGAGACCAGTTGCCTGTCCCTGCGCCACCGTCTCTCACAGCGTCAGTGTGGTCTGAACAACGCGTGCTCCGCTAGTTGCATCACGGCTGAAGGAGTTCTCGGTGAAGCGACTCGACAGTGTTGACCATGGGCCTCGAGCCCGCTCTCTGAAGTCGCTGGCGGAGCCGCCGTGGCGCGTCGAAGGCACGCTCCTGGCGACTGAAATCCATGCGGATTCAGAGCTATTTGCCGGGAGTCTACCCGAAATGACGATGGCTACCATCTACTGTGATCAGGTTGTCCTCACCTGGAGGCGGCTGCCGGCGGCCCACGAAAGGCATCGGGACCCAGTTGCTCCGGACGATCTTCGAGTGCCTGTCATGTGGCGAGCCTCAGCGGATCGACGCTGTGGTTTGGTGAGTTGCCGAGGAGGCGCCGCAGGGGGCTGACCGGCCGAGTGCCGAGCCGCCTTTGAAACCCCTATGGCAGATCCTGCAAGGGGGGATTAACCTGCGCCTTCCAAGCTTCTACGTTTCCTGATCGCTTAACGGGAGGGCACTGAATGGCTGCGTGCACGAGTTGTGGACACCAGGTCGATCCAGGTGACGCGTTCTGTATTTCTTGTGGGGCCAGACAGGTCAGCCTGGTCGAAAGCGGTGCTTTGTCGGGCCCGCCGGAAGCCCCAGGCGGGATCGGGCGCGTCGGCTCCTCCCGAATGGCCGGGCTCTCCGGCGAATTCACCCGACGACACCTTCAAATCAGCATCGCTCATCAAAGGGCAGTCGGCGGCCGACGGATTAACAGACTTGCTTGCGTCGGACCAGCTCTTGGGTCAGGCGGCACCGAACACGGTGTACCTCGGCCAGCGAATGATGTACGAGAAGGAACAACAGCTTGAGGAGTTCGACCCACTTCGCAGCACACGATTCCTCTGGGAGTTTGTGCGTCGGGCCTTCCTGATGTGGCTCGTCTGGGCAGTTGGCTGCATTCCGATCTTTATCGTCGGAGCAATTCTGGGGGTGGCGAACCACACCTTCGGCAGCGTCATTGCCGTGCTTCTGTTCCTCGGATGGTGTTTCGTGATGGCCTGCGTGTTTTGGCTTTCCAAGCTGCCTGGCCAACTGTCTGAGTGGAAGTTCTCCGTGGACGACAGAGGCCAAGCAGCACCCGGTGGTCTTCGACCACATCGCGTGGGCGCTGCAACGGCGGAGAACACCGATGGACTCGCTGCAGCTACGACGCTTCAAAGTGATGAGTCAGGGACAGCGAGACGTGCTGGAGATCAAGCAGGGCATCTTCCGTGGCTTCGTCTCCTGCTTCGAAAACGGTGGTGATCTCTACGTTGGATGGACCTTCTGGCTCTATCTCTCGCCAGCGAGGTATCTCTGGACAGCCTTTCGTCGGCTCCTCTGGGAGTTGCGCAACAAGGGGCACGCGATCTATGTCAGCTTGCAGTTCGACCGCGCCAAGGCTCTTCGCGAAGCCTTGCACAGTGCCGTTCGAGAAGGCGTTGATGTCGCGGCGGGTCAACAGGCTGCACAGGGACACGGAACGATTGGTTCGGTTGTGCCGGTTGTCTCAGACAGCACGCCCTGGGAAGCAGCGGATGAGCAGCTGCTGACGATATCTCCACCGACCCGACCTCTTTAGTCGCGTCGTTTGGCGGTACTGGCCGAGGAGTCGCGCTGACTGCCGTCATCACTACCAATTCGCCTCGACCGCGGATCTTCTGGGAGGAACCGCGGTTTGACGTCCGTAGTGCCTACGGCGCGCTGAAGATCACATCCGCCGTCAACCTCTTAGAGGATCGCGCCTATGGTCAGCTCGACCGCCTCGAACGCCTGTCAGTCCTTCTCCGCGAAGAACAGTCTTTTATCAGCGCGATGCGCGATGTCGGGATCCCAGTCGCTTTCGACCTCCGGATTGTGGCTGAACCAGACCGATCCATTCCGCTTGACATCGCGCTTCTCGCAAGGGTGTGGGAAGAGAATCCAGCCGTCGAAGACCCGCACCGGCTGCAGGAATCGCTGTCCGGTGTCCTGTCGCAATTGAAATCAAGTTTGCCGCGGCACGTCACGGCTGAGCTCGTCGAGGACGCGGCGGAGTTGCGCTCATTTCTCCAGCCATTTGATGCGGGAGTTTCAGTCAGATCGGCGGTTATCACCAAGCGGGAGGTCCTCGGTGATCCGAAACGACCCGATGCGAAAGTCGGGTACTACTTCAGTGTCCTTCCGCTGAATTGGCTGGAGAACGACTGGACACAGCTCTACTCGATGCTGGCGGCCACTCGAGAGCGTGTTGTGGTGTCGGTCGGCCTGATCCCGATGCAGCTTTCCCCCCAGTTCTCCGACATGCTGCAGCGGATGGCGACGTTCTACGGTCGGCTTGCGCGACCGGACACGTTGCAGGGCGGTCTGTACTTCGGACAACAGACCCTGCCTCCCGATGCCTTCGCGGTCGACGCCGAGCGGACGTTCTCCGACTATGCCCGGCGCTACGTCGAGAACGCCTTCGTCTTCCGGATCCAGGTATCGTCCTCCAGCCCGTCAGTGCCGCGAGGCCTTGTCGAAATGCTGGGCTCGCTCGTCTCGCCCAGCGAGGCAGGTGGGGGAAGCCACCTGGCACGAGACCGGATTACGTCGGCCTATGAGATCCGCACTCCGGCCTCGACGGACGAGGAGCAGCTCGCACGCTGGAACCTCGACGCGATCGACTTCATCGGCTTGCCCGGCAAGGCAGAGATCTGGTCACGCCCAGATCCGCCTTCGAGCCAACTTCGAGCTTTGTGCGTACTTGCAGACGCGAAGGATGCAAGTTCCGCATTCCGCCTGCCGGCGGCAGTTGACGGAATGGTCCCTGGATTTCGGGTCCGCAAAGGACAGCTTGGGCATTCAGAGGCGTACCAGGTTCAGGGCGACAGCGTCACCATCGGACTCCTGCAAGGCGGTCAGCAGACCCTCAGTCTCCCGCTCAATTCTTTGACCAAGCACGCCCTGTTCGCAGGCAGCACAGGGTCGGGCAAGACCACATCGGTCATGGAGCTTCTGCGCCAGCTTTGGGTGGAACACCATGTGCCATTTCTCGTGATCGAGCCCGTCAACTCTGAAGCCAATGATTACAGAAAGCTGAAATCTCTCGAGGGATTTGACGAACTTGAAATCATCACCATCGGGGATGAGGACGCGACGCCACTGCGCTTCAACCCGTTTGAAGTTCCCAAGGGGGTGCTGGTAGGCGAGCATCTTGCCAACCTGCTCGCGTGTTTCAAGGCTGCTTTTGGGCTGTGGGAACCTCTGCCCGGCATCTACCAGGACGCGCTGAACATCACCTATGGGAGAGCTGGGATCCTTGGCTCTGAGAGAGCAGGCGGCGTTGAACGGCGCTGGCCGACCGTGGTCGAATTCATGAAGGCGATGAAAGAGGTCACCCAAGAGCTGGGTTACGCCGGTGACGTCAAGTCGAACATCGAGGCAGCCTCGATTCGCAGGGCGCAGCAGCTTGTCTCGGGACCGACTGCCTCGTCGTTTCTCACGGATCGACCGCTGGATATGCGGGCACTTCTCGATCATCCGGTTGTCGTGGAGTTGAAGTCCTTAGGGGCCGGTGACGAGCAATCTCTCATGATCGCACTGCTGCTGAACGCCATGACTGAGCACTATCAGGCAGAGCGTGGAGCATCTCCGAACCTCGTGCACGTCACGGTCATTGAGGAGGCCCATCGACTCCTCGCTCGGCCGCAGGGATCTGGCGCGTGCTGACGAGGCCCAGGCCAAAGAAAAGGCAGCGGAAGCTTTCGCGAACACACTGGCTGAGAACCGGAAATACGGAGAGGGTGTCGTCATAGCCGAGCAGATTCCGACCAAGCTGGTCGAGGATGCCGTGAAGAATACAAACCTCAAGGTGATGCACCGTCTCACGTCCGAGGAGGACCGGCAATACCTCGGGCGATCGATGGGCATGGACGATGCCCAGATGCAGTTTGCAACGCGAATTCAGACGGGAGAAGCACTTGTTTACAGCGACGAGTATGCCGAAGCGGCGCATGTGTCCATCCGTCGAACGATCACCTCGGCGCACTCAGTCGTGCTTACTCCCGTCAAGTGCACCTCCCTTTCGCGCGTGCGGACCGTGTCGAAACAAGTGCGCATATCGGGGGCCGCTCTGTCGATGGTGCAGAGATACGAGATTGCTCACGAAGCTGGCGAGCGCAACTCGAGCACTTGCGATCTGCGGGTCTGCCACGAACTGAAGCAGACGGCCAGATGGCAGTCCTTGATCAGCACTCCTGCGCGACGAAGTGAAGCGGTTCCCTGCCCTACCGTCGATTGAGCCGAACATGACGGATGCCGCATTCTGCTTATTCGTCCACTCTCAGGCGATTCGGGACATGCAGGCTTCACAAAAGTGGCCCGTCGCTGTGGCAAAACGGCTCGGAATCGCGGTGGATACCAAGGATGTCTGAGACCGGGGACGGTGAAGCAGACCCAGCAGAGCGAGAGGTCCTCAGAGGGTCGGGACGCCGCGCACGAGGACGACGGGGAACCAGAAGAGTAGAGGAACTAGAAGAGATCGAAGAGATCGAAGAAATCGAAGAAATAATAGAAGAACCCGAAGAGATAGAGGAAATTACAGAAAGAGATAAGCAAACTGGAGGAAGAAATAGAAAAGGAGGAGAAAGAGAAGGAGAAAGAGAAGGAGCGGGAGAAGGAGCGGAGAAGAAGAGCGGAGAAGGAGCGAGAGAAGGAGCGGGAGAAGGAGCGGGAGAAGGAGCGGGAGAAGGAGCGAGAGAAGGACGAGGACGACGACGAAGAAGACGATGACGATGACGACGATGACGACGAAGTGATGACGATGACGATGACGATGACGATGACGATGACGATGACGATGACGATGACGATGACGATGACGATGACGACGACGATGACGACGACGATGACGACGACGACGACGACGACGATGACGATGACGACGATCGGGATGCCTAGGCGATCTCGTTGAGCAGATGTCTGAAGTCGCAGAGAAGGCTTTGGAGAAGATCGGCGAGTCAATTAAAGGTGCCAGCGACAACGTCGGTGACGCCGTAACTCGGACTCTTGACGACGCTGCGGATCTACTGCGGAAGGGGGAGATGCCCTAAGGGAACTTGGAAATGCGTTCACCACCGTCGGGGAGATCTTGAAGGATGCGGGCACAGAGATGCAGAGCACCATTGAGAACGCGTCCGATGTCTCGGGCCAACTCATTGGACACGCTGTTACGGCGCTAGAGAACACTGCCGGGGCGATCCAGAACGCCGGCGAGGCTCTAACAAAGGTTAGCGAGTGGGCGGAGCATTCGGCGGCTGCGCTAGAAGGCATGTCGGGGGTATCAGGAGAGGATGTCTCCAACCTTCTCGAAAGCGGCGGACAGATGATCGAGGGTCTTGGGGAGTGGATCGGGCCGGTCGGGCAGTTCGCGTCGGCAATGATCAAGGCAACTCCTCCCGGCGGCTGGTCAACGACCGCTTTCTGCGCGATGGGTGCGGCGAGACAATATTTGTCCTCCATCCGATAGCCGGGCCATTGAACGGAAAGCTAGCAACCGGCTAAAGCTGACGTTGGCACTTCACAGCCTTGAGTAGCAAGAATGAGTGCCTTGTTCAAATCCTGGTGGATTGGAATCTCTCGATTATCTGTTCTCTAACTGTCACTGATTGCCGGTCTGCGGAATGACGTTCGACTCGAAAGATGCACTAGACAGCCTCTTCGTGCATGCGATGCAGTCGAGATCTCTCGTAGTCTGCTTTGGCTCACGAGCGGGCGCAGCCGCATCGTTCGCCAGTTGGTTCCGACGGACGTACGCTCGATGAGCGCGGTCGATCCAATCATCCAGTGATGATGTCACGAGAGATGTTGTGATACGGCAGCGAGTTGAGTGGCCAACCCATAAACATCAATCGAGGGTAGTAGCGAGGAAGTGTTCATCCGAGTTGGGCGAACACGGAACTCGCCACGCTGCTTCAATGGTGTCGATTCCGTATGTCTCAGTCGGACTTCCAGTCGTCAGAACAGCTAGCACGTAGTTGCGCCCAGCGCCGTCCACCCAACCGATGCTGTTCACTTGCCAGTCTGAGCCCGAGGAACCGAGCGGCAGCCATCCGTTCTTCAGCGCCACTGTTGTACCCAGCTGATGCTCCGGCGGAGACCCCCCAATCCTGGTCAGTTTCGACCTGCTCCATCAGGCCCAATCCGTAGTTTCGGGAGCTTGTCGACAACGTCGTGTTGGGATATGCGAACTTCGACATCAGGGTGACTTCGTCGAGTGCGCTGGTCGTCGTGAGACCCCAGCCGGGTAACGAGGTGCCGGGGATGAGGGCCAGGCTCGAGGGGACGGTGGCGGTCATGCCGATTGAATGATCGAACTGAGTCAGTGCAGACGCTCCACCGACGTCGCTGAGCAACGCCGTAGCCGACGCATTGTCGCTGTTCTCGATCATCGAGGGCATCAGAGAGGCCTCGGCCTCGGGCAACGGTTGATCCCGCTCCTGAGCGTCCTGGAGTGCCGCTCCCATGATCTCTACCTTCACGATGCTGGCTGTGTCCTGAGTCAGCTGAGGATTGAAGGTCCAAGTTCGACCGGTCGTCGCATCGAACACCGCAGCCGTTACCTGGCCGGTCCGACCAGCTAGGTACGTATCAAGTGCAGCAAAAGGCGAAATCGCGGCTTCGGTCGTAGTCGAAGTGGTGGTGGACGATGGTGCCGCGGTCGGCCGAGAGCTCGACCGTGGAGCACGTTTCGACTCGATTGCACCAGTGCTACCGCAGGCTGCAATGGTCAACGCCACTACCGAAGCGAGGGCCAACCAGAGCCCCCCAATCCGTTGCCGCTTTGGATCTCTCACGTGAACCGCGGTCGATATGTTTCGAGCAAACGCCACGCGAAGGGATTGGCCCCCATCAACCTCGCCCCGGCTCTCACGGAATCGACCTCCGGCTGGATGGCCGATCTTCGTTCTAGATTTCGCTGCAAGGGGACTCGAAGATGCGATCCGACTCAGAGCTGGCTGTACGTATATTGCGGAAGGCTGTAAGCAGTGGCGATGGGCGCCCAGAGGGAAGCTGACTGGGTTTTTGCCGAAGTGGCTTGAGCATCCGAAGCTTGAGCCGCCTGCCAGTTCGAATCGTTTTGACCGCCTTGTCCAGGAGTACAGCCCGACTGGATCAGGTCGCCCGCCCATCCAGCGTAGGACGCGTCTGACGCCTTTGATGCCTGCCATGCAGTCGTCAGAGCTGCAATCAACTGGCTCGACCCTGACAGCTGCGAAATCTGGAGCTTAGGCAGTTCGTTCAGAAGTAACTGTCTCGATTGGGCCGCGTTGTTGAGCGTCGTCTCGTCTTGGCTGAGGTTGCCGCAGTTCGAAATGTCGTTGGTGGCGCTGACGATCGCATTGCGGTCGTTCGAGCTCTGCGAGAGGAGGAAGTTGATTTTCTCTGCTTCCTCAGTGGCGGATCCGCCCGCGATCGTCGTGGAGGTCGATGACGTGCTGGTCGTGCGCGGAACACTCGTGCGCGGAACGCTCGTGCGCGGAATGCCGGTCGTGCTCGATGAATAGGAAACCGCTGCATTCGTGGGAGAAGACCCTGAATGATGCAGAAGAACGACAATCCCAGCGATGATGACGACAGCTGCGACGCCCGCCACTATGACCCACTTGGCGCTCTTCACGTTGGAGTAACGGTCGCCGCCCTCGGCCGAGGCGGTGGTTGACGGGACCGGTGTTGGCGGAGGTCCCGGAGGCTGCGTCACCGGGGGCACTACTGGAATGGTCGTCGTCTTCTCCGCGGCGGGGCTCGTTTCGACGACCGTCGCCGTGCTCGAGGTCACGTCGGCCTCAAGGGAAGGCGCGTCGACTGGCGTGGACACGCTTCGACCACAGTTCCTGCAAAACCTTGCTTCAGGTTTGAGTTCGATGCCGCATCCCTCGCAAGGGTGCGGTCCATCTCCCACTGTCATAGCTATCTCCTCGCCAGACGCCAATCCCGGGCTCGAGCTGCCCAGACCCCAGGTGGGAGCATCTTACGCAACCCAGGTTTCCGGCGCATCGAGGACCGAATGAGTCGCCCAGATTGGAGATGTGCCTTCAGCCACGAATGACTCGCCGCCCAATGGCGGGCAATCGCGGGAGTGGCCCAACAGTGACGGGTAGTCCTCCGGCGAGGGGTTGTGAGCTCCGCGTTGGAGGTCGCAGGTCGAGATTCCAAGCAGCGAGGGAGAGACAGTGTTTGCGAGGGCTGACCTCGAGCGCCGGTCCGCTGATCGGCACAGCTCTGCGCAACGCACGACCGTTCTGGCTCAATCAGCGAATGACGGCTGTGCGAGGCGGAGCCATCAAGAGTTGCCAGAGTTCCCGAAGTCGCCTGAGTTCCCCAGGCTCCCCGAATTCCCCGAGGTACCTGAGACTCCGGAGTTGCCAGAATTCCCCGAGTAGCCGGAGTTCCCCGAGTTCCCCAAGCCCGAGTTGCCGGAGTTCCCTAAGCCCCCTGAGTTTCCAAGGCTCCCGGAGTTGCCAGAATTCCCAAGGTTCTGAGTCGTCGGAGTTGTGTCGCTTCCAGAGTTCCCCGATGTTCCCGAACCAGCCGAGCTACTGAAATCACCCGTCAAGTACCAAACATTGTTCAGTTTCACGAGTTGGGCTGTCGCGTTCTCACCGGCAAACCGGGCGCAGTAGGACGCGCCTGTACAGGTGATCGTGGCTGTTGCCTGATTGCCACTCGTTGACAGCACCACCGAGGCCAGCGCGATCTTGGGGAAGGACAGCGAAGCGGTTGACTGACCTCTGAGTGAGGCATTACAGGCCGCCTGCTCGGAGGGCTCGACCAGGGAGCACAGCTTGGACCAATTGCCTGACTGCAGATCTCCGATGGCCGCTGATGCCGTCGACTGGGCACCGTTGGATGACTTGGAGAGGATCAGGACGGCAGCAACGACGGCGATGATGACCACGCCAACAACTGCCAGTGAAACCGGATTCCGCCACAGCGGCTTCGGTTTCGGCTGCGGTGAGGACTGGTTCGGAGTGTCGTACCAGGTAGGGCTGGTTGCAACAGTGCCGGCCAGGGGAGTTTCAGCAGCGCCGGCGCCCAGCGTGCTCGTCTGCGGGGCGGCTCCCGCGCCGGAGGGTCCGGTTTCCGCCGACGCCATCGGAGAACCGCAGTGGTTGCAGAAGCGCGCACCGGGGTCGACCTCGCCGCTACAGCTGTTGCAAGAAGCCACGAAACGAACACTACTCTATGAGAAATACCAGTTGCAATCGAGATATTTCTCGATACGATGAGTTCACCGGGTCAGGGCACCCACCAGGGACGTCCTGTCAGTGAGCGCTCAGGCGGGCGACGCAACAGGAAGAGGAACCGCGGTGATGATCGGGGAGGGCCTCAAACCAGTGGAGCGTGGCAGAGGCATCTCACCGTCCCTGTCGGTTCTTTGGGCGCTGATCCCGTTGCTGACTCTCGGCTGGGGGACCGGGTTTTCGTTTGCCTATGCCGCCCTGCGTCTTCGCGACGGAATCCTCGGGGCCTGGGCGGGGGTCTATTTCGTCTTGGGTCTGGCCTCCTTCACCCTCGTCGCCTCGAAGAGTCAAGGTAGCTGGCAGGAAAACGTGGGAGCCGTTCTTGCACTCGTCCTGGTCGGTGTCGGCTCGGCCCATGCTTTTGCCATCCGGCGGCGCTTGACCGCTGGGGGAAGCCCGCGGCAGTACAGCACGGGATCGATTTCTCCGCAGGAGCGGGCTGTGGCCGAGGCAAGGACCGAGCTGGAGCGGCGCCGCGAGGCGCGGCAGATCCTGAAAACTGACCCAGAGTTGGCCTGGCAACTGCGCATAGGCCGTCCGGATCTGCCACGTAGGTTCCAGGATGGAGGCTTGGTCGACGCCAACCACGCATCGGCGCCCGCACTCGCTGCGCTTCCTGGTGTCACCGCCAAGCTGGCAAGCGAGATCGTCTCGACCCGTGAAAATTTGGGTGGCTACCGCGATCTCAACGACATGTCGATCACCCTCGGGATCGCGCCCCAGATGTTGGACGAGGCCGGAGCGTTCCTCGTCTTTGCAAAATTCGCAGCAAAGGACTGAGACAAGAGCTGCCGTCACGTGACCTCCTCTGCCGGCGACAATTGCCCGAGGGTGCCGAGGTCAACGAGCGACCGACAGCTAACGTTCTGTACGGCGGCGTTATCCACGGATCCACGAACCGCCTCACCCTAAAACCTTCGTGCCGATTCTCAGATCTCACGCCCGCCTACTCGTCGTAGTCGGTGCGATCGCCGCCCTGACGCCGTTTCTTGTTTCGTGCAGCTCCGCTCCGAGCTCTCATGCTGCATCGCCTCCGCATGGGCCTGCCTCGATCCATGTGTCCACGACCACCACGACCACCACGCCATCGACCACGACGACGACGGTGTCGACGCCCACCGACGGCGGGATGGTTCCCTCCGGGCACCCACTGGCGACAAAGATCGTCGGCATCGACCCGGGACACAACGGACTGAACTACACCAACCCGAGCTACCTCAATCAGCAGATCTTCAATGGCCGCACCGAAGAGGGCTGCGATACGACGGGGACCGAGACCGCCGGTGGGTACACCGAAGCCCAGTTCAACTTCAACGTCGCACAGTTCCTGGCGACCGACCTCGAGGCGGAGGGAGCTCAGGTCGTGCTGACCCGATCGAGCAATGACGGACTCGGCCCATGTGTCGACCAAAGGGCCCAGATCATCAATGCTGCGCACGCCGACGTCGCCATCGACATCCATGCCGACGGTGGACCTGTCACCGGACGGGGTTTTGCCGTACTCGAGCCGGTGGCGGACGGTCCGAACGACCAGGTCATCGCCTCTTCGGAAGCCTTCGGCGGTGACGTGCGCGCAAGTTTCTCGGCCACGACTGGAATGCCGCTCAGCACCTATGACGGTGTCGACGGAATCACCCAGCGCAACGACTTGGCCGGACTCAATCTCACGACCGTGCCGAAGGTCCTGATCGAATGCGGAAACATGCAGAACGTCACCGACGCGGCCATGCTGACCAGCGAGGCGTTTCAGCAGAAGGCTGCACTCGCGTTGGCGCTTGCGATCACGCGCTTTCTGACCTGAACTCCACGTCTTCAGCTGGGCGACCTCGACGCCTCGTTCGGCGCCAGAGCCACGGACCGACGGCCAACCCGACGAGCACGACCAGCGTCAGGGCGAACAGCGCGGTGTACGACCCAAACCCCGCGTAGCTGAACGTCACCGTGTGCTTCCCTGGTCCGACCACGACGCCGACCAGCGCGGGCGCCACCATGACGGTGGGCGTCGGGTGCCCGTCCACGGTCGCCTTCCAGCCGGGGTCGTAGGACGCGCTGAGGACCACGGTGGCCCGCCGGTTGGTGGAGACCACGGCGCGTGCCTGCCCGTTGGCCAGGTCGGCCGACTGGAGCACGACGTGGCCAGGCGCCCCGCTCAGTGCGCTCGCATCAGGCGCAGTGGGCGGAGCCGCCTTGGACCCATTGAAGGCGACCGTGAGGTCGCGGTCCTCGTTGGGCAGCGGTGACTCGAGGAGAGATTCGCTCTGGGTGCCCACGTTGGCCCGGGTGGCGTCGAGCACGCCGGTGGTGTCGTAGACGTGGATGTACCCGGCCTCGGGCAGTGACCACAGGCAGTACTGTCCCGCGCAACCGACGTTCGACGCGGGAACCGGAGGCGACATGGTCTCGGGGATGAGGAGGTAGCCGACGCCGAACAACGGGTAGTCGCCCGGGTTGGTGTCGTCGAAGAAGTACTCGGGGTCGGTCATGAGCGACGCCGTGCGGAGCGTGTAGCCGACCTCGTCGATGTCCTTGCTCTCGAGGTACTTGAACACGGGGACGGCGCCGACGGTGAAGTCGGCCCCCCAGTTGGTCGGCGATCCGGCGTAGACCCGGCCCCGCGGATTCGCCCGCACGTAGTCGAGGAGATGGTCGATCTGGGGGTCTTCCTGCGCATCGGCCTGCGCCTGCAGCGAGATATTGGTCCGGTTGTGCGAGTCGAATGTGCTGATGTTCCACCACGCCGGCGCCAGACCGATCAACAGCGCCGCGATGCACAGACCGGCCACCAGGCCGTGACTCGTCGGGTTCTGGGTCCAGCCCCGTTGGCCCTCGGGGAGGAGCCGCGCCACCTGGCCGACCGCGAATCGTCCGATGGCGACGATCCCCACGCCGGCGAGCAGCAGGCCGGAGAGCTGCACGCCCATCTCGAAGCGACGGATGAAGATGTCGCTGCTGCCCGGCACGATGTCGTAGAGGAAGCCCCAGGTGGCCCGGCCGAGTGTCATCAGGAGCGTGACCACCCAGATGGTCACGATCGCCCGGCCGGCGACGAACGTGCGCCAGCGTGCGACACACACGATCAGGCCCACGCCGACGAGGACCGTGACCACGGGCACGACGCGCTGAAAGTCGTAGAGCTGCCCGCTGATCAGCCACCACAGGACTTTGGTGCCGTACCCGTTCTCCAGGGGTCCCCCGCTGAGGATCTGGTTACGCGCCGCCCAATGTGATTGCGCCAGCACCGGGTAGACCACCCAGGCCGAGGCGACCAGCGCCGCCGCGCCGATGGCGACCGCGCGCAGCAGCCGGCGCTTGAGGTCCGAGGGAAGGACGAAGGGCCACACGACCAGCGGGACGAGCGCGAGATAGCCCGTCTCGAAGTGCAGGGCCACCGTGAGCATGATGAAGAGGACGGCCGGGAAGATGGCGCGCAGCGACCGAAGCGAGCGATAGGTGAAGCCCCAGGCGAGCGGCAGGGTCCATGACGCCCAGAGCTGGGTCCACACGCCGTAGCCCACCCAGACGTAGGCCTTCGTTTCGTAGCCGATGCCGGCCCATGAAGACAGGAAGGGAGCCACGGCGGCGGCCGAGGCCGCGGTCCAGCGACCCAACCCGAAGAGTCGTGCGCACCAGTAGATGGCCAACGGCCACAGCGCGAGCAACAGGTACATCGACCAGCGGAACACCGTGTCGGGGTCCGCCGCCGCGCCGATCGCCCCGGCGGTCATCGCCGGCAGGCTCTGATAGTGCAGGAACTGGGGCGAGCCCAGCCCGAGGTAGGGGAACCAGCTCGTGAGGGGGAGGTGGCCCTCCTTGATGCGGCTGGCCGCGAACCGAGTCATCTGCTGGTGCAGAGAGCTGTCGTCGAGATAGGGCACCGCGGTCAGCTCGGGTCGGAGCTCGACCAGTCCCCAGATGCAGGTGATGGCCACGATGCACCA
>CAVSEB010000024.1:0-74913 GCA_963726855.1 uncultured Acidimicrobiaceae bacterium | reverse complement strand
CAGGATCGGTGAAGCCGAATTTACCTCAGTCGGCCGTAGTGGTGTAACAGAGCTGGGAAGCGTTACTAGGGATTTCCGCTGGGCGACCACAGATACGTCAAAGGGGCATTGTTCGCCAGAGGCATTTTGGCAAAGGGTCTCAAGACTGGGGCGGTGCACTCGGCAATGGGACCTGTGGGCGGAATTGCCAATGATTGCGGCGCGGTGGTCGATGTGGAGGTGACGGGAACAGGCACCGTGAGCGGTATCGGGTACTCGGGGCTCTGTAGTGGACGGCGAAGACGTGGTGGCTGTGGACACTCCGCAGCCCGCAACGAATGCCAGCGGCAACGCCGCCGCAGCCAACCACGCTCGTTGTCGCACCCGTGAAAGGTTACGCATCTTATCGAAGCCCGCGCCGCCCTCTGTGTGAGGTTGGCGGGCGACCACGGGTCCCCGCGGGCAGTCCTCCCAATGATGCAAACGGAAGAGGGCCTCTTTCGGCGGAAGGACCCTCTTCCGTTTGCTTCCGTTGTTTACCCGATGGAGAGCTGGTTGGCGCCGACGGAGAAATCAAGGGACTTAAGTCCGCCCTTTGCGGCGCACGAGTTTGCGATCTGGGCGGGCGTCGTCGCAGATACAAGGGTGAGAGTCGAGGTAGCTCCACTGTCAGTGCTGGCATAGGAGCCGGTGGCGGTCGTGCTGTCACCCCCGAACGTCAACGAGATACCGCCCGTACTGGTTTCGCTCACGGAGAAGCCCGTGAAAGTGACCGTGGTGGACTCGATCGAATTGGGTTTCCAGGTGACGTTCAACGTCGTCGTGGCGGTCGTGGAGCCCTCGGACAGACTTGAGCAGTCGTTGGAGCCCAAAGACATCGACATCGTGGCTGTAGCCGACTTGTCGATCACCTGCATATCGAAGGGTTGCTTCAAGGAGAAGCTGCTCGTGGCGCTTGACGAGGTGCCCGTACCGCCGTTTACGAGCCCAGGTTTGAACGCCATCGTGGCACTGGTCGCGATCCAGTTACCCGTGGAATGACGATGCACGGAAGGATGGTAAAGGTGCCCGGAACTGCACCGTTCCCGTAGCGGTCAGTGAGTGTCACAGTGTAGGTCCCCGCAGGGGCAGACGGCGCCCGTCGCGTTGGCGGTGTCGTTGTCGCCGATGGGAACGTTGATGTTGTAGACGTTGGACGTATAGCTCCCGAAATCTGCGGTCATGCCGCCGCCGTAAATTCGTGGCCATAGAAGGTGACGACTGAGCCGATGCAACCCGAAGACCCTGTCATGCTGGTGGGGTGCGCAGGCCCGAGCAGATAAATGGCTCCTGCATTCTGGCTACCAATCATGGTGCAAAGCCCGACCAGCAAAGCAACCGCTGGAAGGAACACACCCCAATTTCAAGGTCCGCTTGAATCTGGTGGTCACAGCGCACGTTACTACATGGTCCTTCATTCCCACCCCGCTTCTTCCGTTTTGTGAGGCAGTCCTTTAGGCCGCCATCGATACAGCCCAATGCCGCATTGCTCACGCCAAACAGCCCCGACCTTTCGCCTAAAGAAAGGCCCCCACATGGCGAAACGACTATTGCATACCTGCGACATTAGTGCAAGCACTTTGACCGGGCCTTTCGGCGCGGACGTAGTTGACGCCGAAGAGTTCCACATCACAGCCACGATGATTCGCTCTGGGTTTGATCCAGACTCGATTTGGGTCAAAGCGAGAGCGCTTGCAATAGACCCTGGGGAATTAGCTCAGCCGCTACTGCGCACTGCCCTGAGTCGACGGACGGGAAACTGGGTGGAAACGGGACTACAGGGGAGATGTGCCGTTCCGGGAGACGAACATCACGGCCTTGCCAAGATGAGGGTCGCGGGTTCGAATGCCGTCCGCGGGGACTTCCCCGACCACCCGAAAGGTCGTTCAACTCAGAAGTTGATGCGAATGAGTATTGGATCGAGACCACTTTTGGCCCAATATCGCTGCCCACCAGGCGGTGTCATTCAGACGAAGTGGATCCGGATAAGAACTTCGCTCCAATGGGCACCGTCATGACGACCCGGCCAGACCTGTCCGGATCACTGAACGTGAGGCGGCTTGGGCCGTGTTCGTCTACGCCACAGGCGCCGTCTTCCTTATGCGCATCATCAGGCCCGCGCTCAGGCCAAGGTTGGTGGATTACCCATCCGAGGGTTTGAACTCACGCCGCACCTTCAGTCGGCGGTTCATCTGGTCGGAGAGCAGATCATCAGCGAGACTGAAGGAGACGCTGAAGTAAGAGATACTTTCTAAGCCACTGCCCTCAGTGCGGCTCCGGCCGGTCCAGGACTATCGGGCTTACGGGAATTCCGAGGGCGCATCGGCCCCTTCATCCCACGCTGCCTCACTGTTCGAATGGATCGATGTCGTAGTAGACCGCTCTACTACAGCGACGCATTCAGACGAATCAGGTGGACGAACCGTGGAAGTGGTCCCGCACCATCAGGGGACTGACTGAGACACCAGCTGGACCCACGTCGTGCCACCTTGCCAAGGTGAGGGTCGCGGGTTCGAATCCCGTCTTCCGCTCCATCGGGGCAGGTGGGGGGCACTTTTTAAACCGCTGCGGGAGAAGACCGGCATCCGCTTCGCGTCGCCGCATTTCGTTCCCCAAGACAGCTGCTATCGAGCTTGTAGGCCTGCGACGTGACGTGCATGCCGTGCCGAGGGAGAACGACTCGTTACCCGGCAATGTTGCGGAAGGTCTACCGGGTAGGTCGTCACCAGCGACGATGGTTCATTTGGGTACGGTCCGGTTCAACGCTGGGCGGTTCCCCGAATGCCACGTCCGACAGCAGTCAATATCTATCCCGCCCACGATGATTTCTGGTCTTCACGCTTACCTTTAGTGGAGCTCTCCTCACTTGTTGGCACCGAGAACCCGTACTTTTGATATCAAGGACCGCGTGATTGGGCGCATTGATGAGACATGTGTTCTTTGAATGATCGACAGCATCCCCTCAAATCGGCGATCGGCTCCGACGAGAGCCGGCGGCCAACTCAACTCCTAGAAGCGGCTGCCCGTCGCTTAGAAGATGCGGAAGTGTGCAATGGCGAAGCTGCGCCCGCCGCTGAGTTGCGGTCCGCCACTGAGGGAGCACCGCTAGGTTGTGCTACTAGCTCGCTGCCTGAACAGCTCCCTGGCTGGTTCGGCCGCCACGGACGGCTCTTTGCGACGATCGGACCGTTGACTCGTCAACCCTTGGCGTAGTTGGACGCCCCCGCCGATCAATCAGCGCGACCGGCTCGGTCCCCTCCACCCACGCGTCATGGCCCTGCGGGAGGGCAGTTACGTCGCCGGCTCGACTCTCGAGGTCGGTGCCATCTGCCATTGAGATATGCAGAACCCCACTGACCTGGTACTGAAAATGGGGTGCCTCGCACAGTTCGGTACCGGCAATCGGCTTCACGTGCTGGGACCAGCGCCATCCCGGCTGGAGGGTGAGGCATTCATTTCGCTCCCCCGATGGAAAGGGGGTGGACCCGTCCGTTCTCGAACGTCCGTGTCTTGTCGGGTGTCGCGAAGTTGTTGAGCTCGGCTTTTGCCATGATCCGTCTTCTTTGGCGATGCGCCGTGAGCCTCGCGCCGACGGCACTGGTGATCATCTCCTCGAAGATTTTCCACCGGCTTGCCACACCCGTGGCAAGTCGGTGGAAATGCATTCGTGGCATGGTGGCCGAGAACCCATTAGGAGGAGGTCACCATGTCCGACCAACGAACGGGCCCATTGAGCAATATCTTGCGGCAATCGAAGGGGCGGCCATCAACGACTGCGACTCTCTGGACTCCGACATTGCCCTGGATGCTACCGTGCCCAACTGGCGCTACCAGGTTCAAGGCAGCGCGGCGGTAGGACTGAGATTGTCCCGCTGGTACGCCGACGCGGGAACCTTCGAGGAGCTGAAGCGGTCGCCGTTGCCGGGGGGAGAGCTAGTCGAATTCACGCTTCGGTGGGAAGAGGAAGGAGTTCCCTACGCGGCCCACCAAGCCCATGTTCTCGAAGTCATGGCCGGCCGCATTACGAGGGACCAGGTGTGGTGCGGTGGGCGGTGGCCGGCCTCGTTGCTCGCCGAGATGGCGGGAGTGAATAGTGACCCGTCCTGAAGCCACCTCCTTGCTGTACGACCTGCTCGACGCCGCCGACAGCCGGGAGTCGTGGGATCCGGAGGACACGAAATCGGGCGCCCGCTTCGAACGTCTCGTCATCGCCGGCGAGCGGTACGTCCTGAAATACCAGGATCCCCGGGATGATTGGCTGCTGCGGGCCACCGGCGATCCCGGCGTGCGTTACGTCCGGCTGTGGGAACACGGACTTTTTGATCGCCTGCCCGATGTTTTGACCCTGCAGTGGTCGCGGGCCGCGTTCGACGGCACCGTGGGCATGATTCTGCTCCGGGATGTTACTGACCAGCTGCTCACTCCCGGCGAACCGTTCTCGTTGGAGGAACACGCCTGATTTTTGGGAACATGGCTGCCATGCACGCCGCGTTCTGGGGCTGGCGTGACGACATGGGACTTACCCCGCTACCCACCCGTTACCTGATCTTTCACCGACGGTGGCGGATGCAGAGGCCGCGCTCGGTTCTTCCGCGATCGTGCCCAGGGTGATGGCTGACGGATGGGGCCGGCTGCCCGCCGTGGCACCCTCTCTGGCTGGGCTGGTGATGCCCCTGCTCGGCGACCCCGCCCCCCTGGTCGCCGCCCTCGATGAAGTGCCCCACACGCTGGTCCACGGGGACTGGAAGGCGGCGAACATCGGAAGCCACACAGACGGGCGCACCGTGCTGCTCGACTTCGGGGAGGCTTCCGGTGAGGCGTCGCCCATCGCCGATCTGTCCTGGTACCTGGCGTTGAACTCCGACCTGCTCCCCGAAAGGAAAGACGAAGCCATCTTGACCTACCGGGCAGCCCTCGAAGGCCACGGGATCGACACCGGTGAGTGGTGGGATCGGGCGGTCGCCCTCGAGATGCTCGGCACGATGGTCCAGTTCGGTTGGGAAAAGGCGCTCGGCGGGCCGGGGCCTGAGCTGGAATGGTGGGAGGCGTGGGCGGCAGTCGGCGCCAGGTGGCTGTAGCCCGGCCTTACGACGGCCTGGCCTCGGCTTGGGCTACTGCCGCCGGTCTGGTCTACGAACCTCTTGGGGTATCCCTGGTCCATGCGTTTCCAGTTGACCTGGCCGGGAAACTGATCCTCGACCTCGGGAGTGGCACTGGCGCTGTTCGCAGGCCTGGCGGCGAACGGCGCACGGGTGGTGGTCGCAGGCTGCTCCCTCGGGATGGTCATCCACGGGCTGCGCAACGAGGATGGATGGCGAGCGTTGCCGACGCTTGCGTTGCCCTTCCGGGACGGCTCTTTCGATGCGGTGATAGCCGGGTTCCTGCTCAATCACGTTGCACCCGCTTTGGCACTGATTGAGATGAGCGCTCATCGGACCTGGCGGGGTAGTGGTCGCTTCCGCGTGGGCATCGACGCCGTCCGATCCGGTCAAACAAGCCATTGGTGACGTGCTCGATTCGTGGGGGTGGCGACCGCCCGCATGGTACGAGACTATGAAGGCCGAGGTGCAGCCCATCTCCGGTGATCCTCGCTCGCTTGGGAACGCCGCCGATCAGGCGGGCCTGGTCGACGTCCACGCCACTGCGGTCGCCGAAGATCTGGGACTCCGTGATCCCGCCATTGTTGTTGCCTACCGGCTGGCGATGCCCCAGATCGCCCCCTGGGTAGCTCGGCTTGGCGAGCCAGCCGCGTCAGAACTCGTACGGGAGCTGTGTGTCGCTGTCGTCCCGCACGTGCCAAGGTGGCGGCCCTCGGTCATTCAGCTGACCGCCCGTGTCCCGCTCAGCCCAGGTAGCGGCTTGCGGCGCGATCCAATGCTTCTTTGTGGTCACCTGCTTGCCGGCGCAGGAAACGCACCCTGCGGCCGGCCAAATTTTCCCATTCGTGAACTCCGAACACCCGAGACACTTCGGCAGTGATCCACCATCCCTCGAGGCCGGCCACCTCATCGAGACGAGTCAGGAGCCCAGCCACAATCTCGCGGTCAGAAATGCCACCGACCTGGTGGGCAGACATGGCGGCCACCAAGCGGGCCTGAACCTCATAGCGAGGAGTGCCGAGCAGTGTGGCGTCGACGGCCAAGGACTCGGCGCTGGCGAGGGCTCCATGGAAGTCTCCTGTCGCCTGATCTAGTCGGGCCCGGATCAAACGACCTCGGAGCCCGTGGCGCCACCGGAATGCGTGTTCCACCTCGGTCAAGGTCATCGCCTCGCGGAGCAGTGCGTCGGCACTGTCGAAGTCGCCGACGAGGAGACGACCTGAGGCCAGATCGAGCAATCCGTTTGCGAGCGGCTCATCGAGACCCTGACCGCGAGCGGCATCGATGGCTGCCCGATTTAGCTCGTCCGCCTCGCCGAGTTCACCGAGGTTTCGTAAGATCCACCCTCGTAAGTTGAGTGGGCGCGGTGTCCACCGATGGGCGTTCATCCGCGCCACGTCGGACTCGAGCCTGTCCAGGGCGGCCAGCGCGTTCTCAACGCGCCCGAGCATGGCCAGTGCCATCATGGCAACCATTCCGCCGTAGGCGTTGGGAAAACGGTAGGCGGCGAGGCCACTGCCGGTCCGCTGTCTTACGAGACTGAGCGTCTCTGCTGGGCGCCCTTGGTTCATACGAAGCCAGGCCAGCCAGACCTCGGCCATCCCGACGCTCGCCTTCGGAGCATCTCGGAGAGCGCCTTCAAGCCGAATCTGGGCGCCATTGAGATCACCAGTGGCCAGAGAAACCCAACCCCCAAGGGCCAGACAGCTGGTGCGGAGGTCGGGATCTACAGCCTCTTGCGCCCCGCGATCAGCGTTGGCCAGCGCCTCATTGAAGTGCCGCTGGAAATGGGCAGACCACACGGCCACCTCTAGCGCCTCAGGTCCGGCACCTCCAAGGCGGGCTGCTCCGACGTCCGCGGCGGCCAGGTCGTACCGTGCCGACATCGTTGCAACGCGGGCTCGCTCCAGCCGGGCGTCGTTCGTGTCGTCCAATGCGATGGCCTCGTCTAGTAGGCGCATCGCCTCCGCTTCGTCGAATCGGAGGACGGCCAGTCGTGCCGCAGAGACCAGAAGCTCGAGGCCGAGACCAGCTCCCCTCCAAGGCGTGCGTGGCGAGCGACGACGAGCGGATCGACACCCGGGCGAACGCTGAGCGCTCGGGCCGCCTCCCTATGGATGAACGCAGTCCGCGACACACCAACCGTCGACGCCAGTGCCTCACGGATGAGGGCGTGGCCGAAGACGAAGGTCTGACCCTCCTCGACGAGGAGCCTCCGCGCAACTCCCTCCTCCAGATGGTCGAGTAGCTCACTGACTCCAGTGGACGTCACGGCGGTCAGCACGTCGAGATCAACTACCGGTCCGATCACCGCTGCCGTCCGTAACGTGCCGGCGGCCGCACCCGCACGGCTACACCGCTCCTCGACCGCTTGACGGATTGAAGCAGGCATCGCTTCGTCGACGTTCGCTGCAGTCAGCTCCACGAGAAATAAGGGGTGGCCCCCGCTGCGCGATGCAACTCAGTGGCTCGATCAGGGCCTACGACGTGCTCGGTTTCCTCCAGAGTAAGCGGGCCTAACGCGATAATCGCCATACCGGGAAGGGCCACGCCTTCCTCCGACCTCCGCCGCGGCCACGATTGCTACCCGATTGTCCGCCAGTCGGCGAACCGCCTGACCGAGCCAGGCGGTGGTGGCGGGGTCGGCGAGGTGGATATCGTCGATGATGAGCACGACGGGTTGTCGCTCCGACTGTCGACGCAAAACACTGAAGAGTGCGGCGAACAACAATGCCTGTCCGGCACCGGGGTCGGTGAGCGCCGCCAGTTGCGCACCTCCGGCCGGCTCGGAGTTAGCACCGAGGAGCGGGCCCAAAACAGGTGCATCCGGACCGAGGACCTCCAAAGCCCCAGCGCTCCCGGCTCTCCGAACCAGTGCTTCCACTGCATCCAGCAGTGGTTGGAGGGGCAGCGACTGACCGAGCTCGTCGCATGCGACCGAAACGATCTCGACGCCACGGCCAGCAAGGCGGTCTGCCCAGACCTGCAGCAGCCGTGACTTCCCGATGCCCGCTTCCCCTTCGACCATACCGATTTGGCCTTGCCCGCCCTCAGCGCGCGCTCGACAAGTCCATCCAAAGAGCTCATGGCAAGGATTCGCCCAGGCAATTCGACAAGACCGGAAGCGGAGTGACTCTCCGCCCTCCGATGAGCAGGAAGGTTGCCCAGGATGATGGACGAATGGAGAGCCTCCGTCTCTTCCGAAAGGCTCACTCCAAGTTCGTCGCCGAGTCTCTTTCTCGCCGCGGCGTAGGTCGCCAACGCTGAGGCCTGCCGCCCCGACCTCGCAAGCGCTTCCATCGATACTCGCAATGCCGATTCGTCGAAAGGGTCCGAGATGAGCACCTGACCGGCAAGATGGGCTGCTTCGGCCCAGCCGCCGTCTGCGAGAGCCGCTGAGGCCACGATCTGGTGCAGTCGTGAGACGACTAGGTCGGTCGTCGCACGTTCTGAGTCCGCCCACCAAGCGTCGCGCTCATCGGCTAGGAGGGGGCCGCGGATGAGCGACAAACCGGCCGAAGCGACGGTGCGGGCAGCCGCTGGACTCCCTAATACAAGCCTGCGATCTGCCTCAGCCAAACAGTCCCGAAGTGCATCGAGGTCCAGCCAGTCCAGGATCAGGGTGTAGCCGCCGTCATTACGCAGGACTCGGTCGGCACCGAGAATGCGGCGGAGGCGACTTGCCAACACAGAAATCTGCTCTTCGGGTCGGGCCGGAGGGGTGTCGCCCCATAGACAGTCGACGAGCCGATCGACACTTACAGATCGGCCGTGCCCGACGGCGAGGACCTTGAGCAGTGTGCGGACTTGGCGCCGACCCAATCGGGTTGTGTCACACCCCTCCAGCTGGAGATCACCCAGAATCCGGAGCCGCACGACTTGCACTCAATAGATCCCGACACGGCCATGATTAAGGGGCCTGGCCTTATTCGAAGCCATCGTGGGAGCGAGACTCGAGTCGGGCGCATAGGTCGGACCGGGGTCTCTTCATGTCCCACCCCCTGATTCGCGATGCGGTGGAGTTCTGAGCCCGAAGCCGTTGAATGTCACATCCCCATTTCGGACGCGGCTAACCCGATGCGCCTTTCGGGGCCTCGAGCGGATAGTAGATCGCTCTACTACAGGGGCGAACTGGGTGGACTCTCTGGAAACTGGGTGGACGGAACCGCAGCTCGGGAACTCCGAAAAACCTAGACAAACGAAAAGCCCCACCTTGCCAGGATGAGGGTCGCGGGTTCGAATCCCGTCTTCCGCTACACCGTCTTCCGCTCCAAAAAGAAACCGGGCCTTCCGGTTTCTGCGGGGTTTGACGACCCGGTAACCAAGAGGCCCTGAGGACTCGGCCGGGGACCACCACGTAAGCACAGAGGCGCTTCAGTCTCAATGTCACCGTTGCCAGATCTGGCGAAGCTTTAGCCTTTCTGCACGCAGCTACTCGATGGCGGGTACGCGGATCCCATCAGTGCATTAAGCAGCGCGATAGCCGGAGCGTGATGCTCCCTCCCTTGCCTTGGATAGCGCGACACCCATTGGAAACTGGCGAGTCGGTTTAATGGGACTCGGATGCGAGTTGCATGATCCTGGAACTCGGGTTTGAAATTGCGGCTATCGGGCATGAGTGCACATAGGAAACGGGAAATCGAGACTCGCTTTCAACCACATTGAAGTCAGAATGTCTTCGCATTTCGCTTCGAGTCTGTATTCGGTGGCAAGCGACGAAACAAACTCAACGAGTCGCATTATCAACGATCAGTCCGTCGTAGCAGCTAGCCCGAAGGTGTAAAAGAAGACAGATGGGAGAAAGAGATGATTTGTAGGGCAGAGTTTGGGGAGAGGATCGTCTTGGTGGGTCACAATCCAGAAGCTGTGGTGTTCGCGACAACAAGGGAGCACATTGACCACGTCGAGCCCGATGACCGAGGTCATTACTCGAGAGAAGCGATGGACCGCCTCGTCACGGACGGACACGCAGAGCGATATGAGGGACAAATGCTTATGGATGTCCTACACGCGCTGCCAACTCTAGTAGGAGGCTGTCCGCCGGTGGATTGAAAGGCCTTAGACCCGCAGCCGGATGGGATTGAGCGAACCTCGATGGTTGATCGCCCTCTAGTTCGGTTGTTTCCCTTGTGACGATCTGGGCCGCTTGGTGGAGGTACCTGCAGAACCTGGATGAATCGCACTGGGTTTGATGGAGACTCTTCCGCTTTGATTCATGCGGCCGCGGTGGCCTCTTCTATTGCACGGTAGTAGTTCTCTTCGTACTCGGCTGGCGGGATGTCCCCGCAGAATCCGTGGAGTCGGCGGTTGTTCCACCAGTCGACCCACTTGGCGGTCTCGACCTCGAGGTGATCGACCGTGCGCCATGGACCACGGCGTCGGATCAGCTCGGTCTTGTAGAGCCCGTTGACCGTCTCGGCCAGCGCGTTGTCGTAACTGTCGCCTTTGGAGCCGACCGAGGTGACCGCTCCTTCTTCGTCCAGGCGCTCTGAGTAGCGAATGGCGAGGTATTGGACCCCGCGGTCGGAGTGATGCACCAGCTCGCTCAAGTCCTCCCTGGCCCAGATGGCCATCTCGAGTGCATCGAGGGCGAGGTCGGCCCGCAGACTCCTCGATACGCGCCAGCCGACGATCTTGCGGGAGAAGACGTCGGTGACGAAGGCGACATAGTTGAACCCGCTCCAGGTCGATACGTAGGTGATGTCGGCGACCCAGAGGCGGTTTGGACCGAGGGCGGCGAAATGGCGGTCGACGAGGTCGGAGGGCAACGCAACGGTTGGATCGGTGATGGTGGTGCGCTTGAACTTGCCCCGCCGGGCTCCAGCGAGGCCCAGGTCGGACATGAGGCGGGCGATACGATCACGACCGACGCTGATGGCTTCGCGGTTCATCTGCTTCCACACCTTGTGGGCGCCATAGACGTCGAAGTTCTCCTCGTGCACCCGGGTGATCTCGGGCTTGAGCTCCTCGTCGCGCACCGCACGTTTGGAGGGTGGCCGGGATCTGGCCGCGTAGTAGGTGGAGGGCGCAACCTGCAGTTCCTTGCAGATCGGCTCGACGCCGAACACTCCACGCTTCTCTTCGATGTAACGGACTAGCGATTTGATGGGCGGTCGAGCTCCGCCGCGAAGAAAGCCGAAGCCGATTTCAGGATCTCGTTGGAGGTCTATGGAGGCGAGTCGCTTGTGGTCGTTTCCCTGATCGCCAGCCCGTCAGTGTGCAGTGGCGCGGCGGGTAGTTGCACCGTGACGCAGAGCCCGCCAGCGGGCCGGGGGGTGAGGGTGAGGGTTCCGTCGTGTGCTTGGGTGATGCTCTTGACGATGGCCAGGCCGAGGCCGACACCTGCGTGGTCGGTGTGTATGCGTTCGGTGCCGCGCTGGAACGGCTCGACCAGCGTGGAGACCACCTGTGGGGTGAGCTTCTCGCCGGTGTTCTCGACCGTGAGCACCACGCGTCTTGGGGTGAACGCTGGTCGTGACCCACACGGTGCCCTGTTCAGGCAGATTGTGGACGATCGCGTTGTGCACGAGGTTCGTCGTCAACTGCAGCAGGAGCGCCTCTGAGCCGATGGTGGGGGTCGATGTCGCCGGAGGTCTCGATGGTGACGCCGTGCTTTTCTGCGAGAGGGAGGAGCGTTTCGGTGGCTTCTTCGGCGATGAGGGACAGGTCGACGTGTTCTGGGGTGAAGGACTGCTGGTCGGCGCGGCTGAGCAGGAGCAATGCTTCGGTGAGGTCGATCGCTCGGGTGTTGACGGCGTGGAGGCGGTCGACGAGTTCGCCGGTGTCGCGGTTCGGATCGTTGCGGGCCACGTCGAGAAGTGTCTGCGTGATCGCCAGCGGGGTGCGCAGTTCGTGGGAGGCGTTGGCTGCGAATCTCTGCTGTTCGGCGACTGTGGGCTTCGAGCCGGGCGAGCATGGTGTCGAAGGCGTCGGCGAGTTCGCGGAACTCGTCGCTGCGGCCCGGTAGCCGGATTCGGTGGGAGAGCGATCCGGTCGCGGCCGATGCGGGTGGCGTCGGTGATGCGAGCCAGGGGGGCGAGCATCCGGCCGGCGAGAAGCCACCCTCCCAGGAGACCGAACACCAGCAGGAACGCCACCAAGATGGCCGCGGCCGGAGCGAAGTCGCGCAGGAGAGCGCCACGGCCGGGCGATACGAAGACGTGCGTGCCGTGGACGAGGACGGTCTCGCCTCTGGGCACGTATCGCAGGAGGAACACCCACACGGCGCCGAGCAGCAAGGCGCCGGCGAGCATGACGAAGCCGGCGTAGCTGAGGGTCAGTTTGAGGCGAACACTCAAACCAGGGGCTCTATCCACGGTCTCCTCCCTCATGCGCCGGTGTCCGGCTGCAGTGTCGATGCGGTAGCCGACGCCGGCCACGGTGGCGATGATCCAGGGTTCGCCGAGGCGTTTGCGCAGCGCCGAGACCGTGATGCGCACGGCGTTGGTGAACGGGTCTGCGTTCTCGTCCCACGCCCGCTCCAGTAGCTCTTCGGCGCTGACGACACCGCCTTCGGCCGCGACGAGAACTTCGAGCACGGCGAACTGCTTGCGGGTGAGCGCGACGTAGCGGCCGTCGCGGTAGACCTCGCGGCGGAACGGATCCAGACGCAGGCCGGCGATCTCTCGCACGGGTGGCCGGTTGTGGGCGCGCCTGCGGTCGAGCGCTCTGAGGCGGAGCACGAGCTCTCGGAGCTCGAACGGCTTGGTGAGGTAGTCGTCGGCGCCGAGCTCGAACCCGGAGGCCTTGTCGTCGAGCCGGTCGGCAGCGGTGAGCATGAGGATCGGCATGCCGCTGCCGGAGGCGACGATGCGTTTGGCGATCTCGTCGCCGGAGGGCCCGGGGATGTCGCGGTCGAGGACGGCGATGTCGTAGGCGTTGATGCTCAGCAGCTCCAGAGCGGTGTCGCCGTCACCGGCGATG
The DNA here is from genome assembly GCA_963726855.1 of uncultured Acidimicrobiaceae bacterium. GTDB lineage: Bacteria > Actinomycetota > Acidimicrobiia > Acidimicrobiales > RAAP-2 > Bog-473. The sequence continues at coordinate 61,873 of CAVSEB010000024.1, read as the reverse complement.
TCGGCGGCGATCGCTTCCAGGCGTAGGCCATCGCGGATGGCTTCTGCCATGTAGGGCTCGTCCTCGACGATCAACACACGCACATTCAGGCGATGCTACGCGCCGGAGCATATCGTCGGCGTATCGAAAACCGCATACGTGCTGGCAACATCACGCTGGCTTGACTCGGGGGCGTGACCTACAGCGCACCGGTACGAACAGCGGCCCGCCGCCACCGATCGCCGGCGTCCTCGTCTCTTCGGCCGTCCCGACCACCATGGTGCACTTGGCGAGGCAGATGTCGCCGTCCCAAGGTGGGACTCACCATCTATGGATGCGAGCAGGACGAGGCCGCCCTGTTCCGAGAGATGGCCCCTCGCTTCGGCGTCATGCCGACCATCACAGAGCGGCGGTGTCTGAAGCCAATATCGAACTGGCATCCGGGAATCGGTGCATCAGCGTCGGTCACAAGACGCAGATCACCAGGCCCACCCTCCTTGCCCTCCGCCAAGCCGGCGTGAGGTACATCTCCACCAGAAGTGTTGGGTACAACCATATCGACCTGCACTGCGCCGGAGCGCTGGGCATCTCCGTCGAGAACGTCGCCTATTCGCCCGACAGCGTGGCCGACTACACGCTGATGCTGATGCTGATGGCCGTGCGAAATGCCAAATCCACCATCAGCCGGGTCGCAGGCTCATGACTACCGATTGAACGACGTGCGCGGGAAGGAACTCCGCGACATGACCGTCGGGGTCATCGGAACCGGACGCATCGGCGCAGCAGTGATGGACAGGCTGCGGGGCTTCGGCTGCCGCGTCCTGGCCTATGACCGTTGTCCCAAGACCTCTGCCGAGCTACGTGCCTCTCGATGCGCTGTTGCAGCAGAGCGATGTCGTCACGCTCCATACGCCGCTCAACGCGGACACGCACCATCTTCTGAATCGTCAACGTATCGAGCAGATGCGGCCCGGCGCCTTCATCATCAATACGGGACGCGGTTCACTTCTCGATACCGAGGCTCTTCTCCTCGGCGTTGGAAAGCGGCCGGCTCGGCGGCGCGGCGTTGGATGTCCTCGAAGGTGAGGAAGGAGTCTTCTACTCCGACCACCGCGAGCGGCCCATCGAGAACCAACTGTTGTTGCGGTTGCAACAGCTGCCGAATGTGCTCATCACTCCGCACACCGCCTACTACACAGATCACGCCCTGCAGCGACATCGTCGAAAACACGCTCGTCAACTGCCTGCGCTTCTGAAGGACGAGCGGCGTGGATCAGGTTGAGGGTCGCGATCATCTTCGGGGGGTGTTCCGAAGAGCATCCCGATCTCCGTCAAATCTGCGCAGGAGGTCGCAAAGAACCTCGATCTCGACAGGTACGAGCCGTTCTACGTCGGGATCACGAAGAGCGGTGCCTGGAAGCTGTGTGACGGCCCTGATCGCAGATTGGGAAGACGGCCGTTGCCGTCCGGCGATGCTGTCACCGGACAGAAGCGTGCACGGATTGCTTGTCCTGGAGCGGGCGGCAGTACGAAACGATCCGGTTGGACGTGGTGTTTCCCGTTCTGCACGGCAAACTCGGCGAGGACGGGGCGATCCAGGGCTTGCTGGAGCTCTCCGGCATCCCCTATGTGGGCTGCGACGTCCAGAGTTCTGCGCTCTGCATGGACAAATCCCTCGCCTATCTCGTCGCGCGAAGCGCGGGGATTGCAACGCCGAGTTTCTGGACGTGTCGCGGCGAACGAGGCCATTGATCCCGACGGGCTTCACCTATCCCGTCTTTGTGAAGCCGGCCCGTTCGGGTTCATCGTTCGGCGTCAGCAAGGTGTCTCGAAGAGAAGAACTGCCGAGCGCGGTCGAAGCCGCACGACAGTACGACTCGAAGGTGTTGATCGAAGAGGCCGTCGTCGGCAGCGAGGTCGGATGCGCGTCCTCGGGAACGACGCGGATCTGATCGTCGGCGAGCCAGATCGCGTTGCGCTTTCCCATGGGTTCTTCAGAATCCATCAGGAGAGCGAGCCGGAAAGCGGTTCTGAGAACGCAACCTTCATCGTTCCCGCCGACATCTCGGCAGAGGCGCGTGAGCTCGTCCAGGAGACAGCAAAGACCCTCTATCGCGCCTTGGGATGCAGGGGACTGTCGCGAGTGGACCTGTTCCTGAAGGAAGACGGAACGGTCGTCCTGAACGAGGTCAATACGTTGCCCGGGCCTGACCTCGTACAGCCGCTATCCGAGAATGATGGCAGCCGCGGGATTGTCGCTCGCCGAAGTGATCGACCGGATCGTGTCGTTGGCATTGAGCGGAACATGACGATGCATCGACGAGTTCGTCTTTGTCGACGAGCTCGTGTCCGGAATACGTTGGGATGCGAAGTACGCCACCTGGGACAACTTCACCGGCAAGCCCGTGGACGGATATCTCGCCAATCGCATCGTCGGCACCGAGGCGCTGTGCGCAGCCCTGCAACAGGGCGCGAGACGTGGCCGCTTCCCTTGGGCTTCGGCCTGCTTCTTTGGGATGGGTATCGCCCGCAACGCGCCGTGGACTGCTTTCTGCGCTGGTCGAAACAGCCGGAAGATGGCCGGACGAAGCGACGGCACTATCCGAATATCGACAGACTCGAGATGTTCGAGAAGGGATATGTGGCCGCCAAGTCGGGCCACAGTCGGGGCAGCACGGTCGACTTGACGCTCTACCAGCTGGCGACCGGTGATCTTGCTCCGATGGGCGGTGACCATGACCTGATGGATCCGATCTCACATCATGGAGCAGAAGGGATCACGCCAGTCGAAGCGAGAAACCGTCGATACCTGTGCTCCATCATGGAGGACTGCGGTTTCGCTTCATACGATTGCGAATGGTGGCACTACTCGCTGAAGGACGAACCGTATCCAGACACCTATTTTGACTTTCCCATCGGGACGACTCGTGCGCTGTTGGGCGTCTGAACTGATGGTCCATCCTGGCGGCGAGCTCGTCAGGCCCGATGTCAGCCCCGAGGGAGCGAGCATCGACTTGAGGATGATCCGGCCGGAGCAGCCCTACGTTCCCATCGTGGCCGAGCGCCACGCCACGACTTCATCCCGGGAGCCTTGGGCGGGCGCTCGGGGGAATGACCGCTCTTTGCCCGTGAGTCCAATGTCCCGTCGGTAGCAGACCGCTCCACCACAGCGGCGGACTGCGTGGAGAGGTTGGAAACTGGGTGGACGGAGTCGCATTTCAGGGACCCAGTGGGCCCAGACGGACGGAAAGCACCACCTTGCCAAGGTGATGGTCTCGGGTTTGAATCCCGTCTCCCACCGTTCGTTAGTAGGAGATATGGGCAGTGTTTCCGCCTCTTATCAAGGGGAGGGCTGTTCGGTCAACCCGTCTCCTACCGGCTCACTGCCGAATCTGGGCCGTCCTAGCCACACTGCTAAGAGGCCGAGTAACACGGCGAAGCCCGCCAGGATTAGCGCTGCGACTGACTCGGCGTTTGTGCCCGATGAGTTCGATGCCGTTGCGGTCGCCGCAGGCGTCGTTGTGGAGGACGCCGCGGAGCCACCCGATTTTGCGCCCGCGGGTGCTGTCAGGAAGATTATCGGTGCCGGGTGCTCTGGGTCGGGGACGGCCTTGTTGGGCACTTCGATCCACGACACCACGGTGCCGTCGCTGTAAGTCTGGATCGCCTTGAAGACGAGCTCTGACGTGCCCGTTGGGATTCCTTGGGCCAGCACGTTGAATTCGCCGAACTGCCCGACCGCGATAGTGCTGCCGGACCAGTCGATCTCGCTTACCGTCGAGGTGAAGGTACCGTCGTCGGTCGTCACGGGTTTGGGTAGTGCGGTTTTGACGAGGTTGACTTGCCATCCTGATCCGGATTCAGGATTCAACAGGACGATCGGGTGCGACAGCGGAAATTGGATCTTTAGTCCGGTGACCGCCGCAGTAGCCGACTCGTTTGGAACTCGGAAGGTGAGGATGGCGTCGTCAGTGCCTTGAGCAAGACTCGACGGGCTCACCGTCACGTGGGCACCCGCTATGCCCGCATCGAACACCATCAAGACCAGTGTGCACACGGCAATCAGTCCGAACTTCCGCATCGTTTTGCCAACCCTCTCCCAACGCTTCGATGGCTCTACTGCACCGTGTCCACGAAGCTGACGTCAGGCTGGCTGAACTCTGACACCTGGACCTGGAGGACAATCTGCCATTTCCCAATAATGGGTGGGTTGGGGCTGTTCGTCAGCACGAAGCGCCCAACGCCAGATTTAGTCATGTCGGTCTCAATGGGGCCGACGTTTTGGGAGGGGAGGACGAGATACACCGACACGCTCTCCGCCATTTCGGCTGGTGCGCCGCCATGGCTGGTGAACTGGACTGTCCAATCGTTCACCAGTGCCGCGTTGGGTGTGATGTGCAGAGTCACGTGTCCGCCATCGAAGGGCTGCGTCTGAATGAATGGAACCGGGGGAGGGGTGCTGGCGCCGTTGCTTGGTGTTCCGTTGGCCAGCACCGCGGTGACACCCAGCACGGCCACCATGCCTAATGCCTCGAGCCGCACAGTTGAGACCAGCCGCCGCCAACCTCGAGCGAGGCTGTCGGGACTGCCCGCCGCTGCCGCGGAGAGCAGGCCAGGCAAGAGGAGGATGCGGTTGTAGGCAGCGAGGAAGAGCAAGAGGCCGACCATGGCGATCTTGACGAGCAAGAGTTGGCCGTAGCCGGTTTCGAACAGATTGGCCACGGAGCCGACCTCGGCGATTGCGAGCAGGGTCCCAGCCACCAGAATGCCCCCGAACGAGACTCCCGCCATGGTCGAGAAACGTCCGACGACCCCAGCCGTGTCAGCCAGGAGCGAGCCATCCGCTTCGCCTACCCGAGAGTCGAACGGGCCCCCTGGGCCACTGGCCACCGCCGGGGGAGGGGATCGTTCGAGAATCGCGGTCGACGTTGCTCCGCCTGCGGTCCGCATGACGCCTGCCTCTGAGCTACCGGTAGCGCCACTCACTGCACGTGGCCTCGCGTTGAGGTCGCCCGGTCTTTGCATCTGCCCCGCTCGACGCGCTGTCCGAATCCGGCGGTGCAGAACGGTGACCAGCCCGACAAGTCCGCCCGCCCACATAGCGGCGAAGACCACGTGCACGATGTCGGCCGGAATGCTGAGCCAGCGCTCAGGCGAGACTAGAGCGTGGCCAAAAAGAACGAAGGCGCCCGCTGCCACGAGCAGACCGTAGAAGGCGGCGAATTGGCGGCTCATAGTCGTGCGCAGGTGCAGCGATGCCAAGCAGACGCCAAGACCGATCAACTGTGCCAAGCATTGGTCTCCGAACTTGCCGCCGAAGGACTGAGTGTCAATGCTCCAGTGCGTGAGCGACGACAGGCCGCCGCCGGTCAAGACCGACTGCGCTCCGCCGGTCACGGCCATGCCAAGCAGCCCGACCGCGGTGGCGGCGTAGATCCAGCGACGCAGCCGACGACGCTCCTCACCAGTCGGGAAGATAAAGGCCAAAAAGAAGACCAGTCCGGACGCCACTAGGACGCCGAGATAGATGAGGAACTGCCCGAAGTCATCGACCCAGTTGGTGAACGACGTCCGCGGACGGGCAAGTGCGTTGATGGCGCCAGCTTTGACGTGCCCGACCAAGAACACGATGCCGCCACTGACCACGTGGCCGTCGACCGAGGTCACCGTGTAGTCCGACACGTAGGCGCCCGCTCCCAGCGAGGCAGGCAAAGTCGCCGACAGCGTGGCCGGCGACGGATGCCCCGAAGCGACCTGTACATGCTGCCCCTGCGAATTTAGGACGACGAGGCCGCCGTCATCGGGCTGCACCGGCTGGTCGAAGTTGATCGTGACCGTGTGCGGGATCCGGGCTAGGTGGGCGCCTTGGGCCGGCGACGAGGCAGTGACGGCAGCGTGAGCAGCGGCCGGCGTCGCCCAGCCGACAATGGCCAGGCAGGCGAGGGCTGCGGCAACAAGGGGCCGACGAAGCTTCGTCACCGTGGGTCGCGCCCGCCCCGCTTGCCCGTTGACACCGGGCTCAGGATTGGCGGTCGCAGAAGCCGATGGCGTCGGTGAGGTCGGTGTTCCCCGGGCAGTAGACGTGCAGATTGTCGTGAGAGAAGACACCCTGTGGGCTCTCCCAACCTGGGACCACCCAGGCGTGGACCATCCACACTGTCTTCTTCATGAAGTCGCCGTGCACGTCCGAGCACTCTTGCGGCGTCACGTTCTGGTCGGCGGCGAACGGCACGCCGATCTTCCCATTGTTGAACTGCACGCAGACGTTGGAGTGTCGATGCCAGTGGTCGTTGGGCCCGATGAAACCCGAAGGAGCAGTGGCATTCAGTGACTCGTACATCACACCGACCACGGGTGCGTTGTTGGCTGTGCTGGCGTAGATCCACGAGGCCGGGTATTCAGGGTTTACCGAGCCGTCGGGGTTGATCCCCTTGAAGGCCTCGGCGCTGATGAGCTGGTAGTGCGCTCCGACGCCGGGCGCCATGCCGCCGGCCAGGATCATGCCGGCCGCCTTGGCCGACGCCACGGTCGGGAAACGCTCGGCGGCTTGGAGGGCTTCGGAAAGCTGGGTCGTAAGTACCGCCTGATCTGCCGCGTCCAGCGGCACCCATTTGGCGAGTTCGGCCTGCTCGGTGTCGTTGCCCGCAACGATGCTCTGGAACGTCTTCGAGTTCTCGCCCGGGACTTTCACTGTCGTGGACAGCGCCAACTTGGCGGCCGCACCCCCCGGGTCCGCAGCCGGCGCGGCAGCGGACGACGCGGCCACGCCGGAAGTCGTGCCGAAGAGACCCCCGATCGTCAGCCCTGCGATGGCGACGGGAACCAGGGACCCAAAGACGGAGGTCGATGACGACCAGTCGCTGCCCAACGTGGTCCGAACCGCTAGGGCGGCGCCGACCAGTACGGCGACACCCGAGAGCACCACACCGATCGAAGCGGTGACCGCCGAGACCCCGTGCGGCCCCTCGGCGACCAGCCAGAAGGCCGCGATCGCCGCGTTGGCAGCGACGGCGCCGCCGAAGAGGGCACGGGACGGTCGTGTCAGAGCGCCGACCGCCAGTGCGACCTGGACGAGCGCGGCCACGATCCCCAGCGTGGCTTGCGTGCCCTTCAGGTGTGCCGAGGCCATGGCGAATAGCAGGACGGCTGAGGCTCCGAGTGCCACCGCCAACAGGATGGGCAGGGGCCGATTGGTCCCACCCTCGCGTTGCGGGTTTGTGGCGCGCTGCTGCTGGCGCTGGCACTTCGCCGCCCTCCTCAGTGAAGACAGCATCGACGCGCTCGATCAGGTCGGTCATATCCCCTCCAACCCATAACCCCCCGGCCCGATCGGGCCGATTCGCTCGCCCAGCGTACCCCGGGTTGCGTGGGCGGGCGAGGGAGAGGGACCGAATATTGCCCAGAACCTCCCCTTTTCGGGACCCTTACGGCAGGCCCCACGGGCCCTCGTCCGCCTCGCCAGGTAGAGCGTGCGCCCTTCGAGCTGCCGCGACAACCGTGCCGGGTTTCTGCATGGTTGGTCTACTTCGCAGTGTCAGCGGGGAGCCCTACCGGTTAGTGCTCGCTGAAGTCGGCGGACCGACTCAGCTGATGGCTCAGACGCAAGGTAGAGCGCTCTACTGCTGCGACGGATTGATTCGATGACCTGACCCCTTCTAGCGGGAGCTCAGTCACCGCGGCCCCAGGGCCGAAGCGATCCATTCGCGAGAAGTCAGGCGGACAGTATGCATGTCCGCCGGATAGCTTTCGGAGACGAAGAGCTCGGCTACCCCCCCGCAGGAAACCGTGGAGGAACACGGGCCGGCGATTGGGTCGACATCCGTTTGAACAGAACCGTCGTCCTGACCTGACGCGATCTGCCAGGAGAGGCCCTCGTAACTGCGCTGTTCCGCGTCAGCCACGCCTTCAACCGATGCGTTCGAGGGGAAGGTCGAGCCCCACAAGATCAGCAGCGCCCGTTTGTCGGCGGAGGCTTGGATCAAGCCCTTACGATCGCTCGTCCCTCAGGGTCGTCGGAGCCGAGCTTCAGGGCCTCGGTCGATGGCTGACCGCTCTACTACGGCGGCTACGCCTCCTGCACGGGAGCTGAAGCATAATCAAGAAGCATGGAACCAAGTTCTTTCGCCTCAGATTTATTGGACGGTCAGGTTGCTCTTGTTACAGGCGGCGCGACCGGGATTGGCAAGGAAATCTGCCGAGTCTTCGGTGCTCATGGCGCACGGGTCACCATGGCCAGTCGAAAGCGAGAGAACCTGGAGGAAGCTGTCGAAGAACTGAAGGCGGAAGGGGTGGACGCCGCTTTCGGTGTCTGCGACGTTCGCGATGCGGAGGCGGTACGGTCGGTGATCGATTCCGTCGTGGCTGACCGCGGAAGACTCGACATCGTCGTCAACGATGCCGCTGGCAATTTTCCGGCTCCCATGTCAAAGATATCGCCGAATGGTTTCAAAGCAGTGGTCGATATTGACTTGCTCGGCACATACAACGTGACCCGCGCAGCTTTCGATGCATGGCTGTCGGACCACGGTGGGAGCATCGTCAACATCAGCGCCCCCTTTCAACAGAGGGGTGTCGTGTTCCAGTCCCACGTTGCCGCGGCGAAGGCCGGGGTCGATTCCCTCACTCGAACCTGTGCGGTGGAGTGGGGACCCTATGGGATCCGGGTCAATGCGATCGCACCGGGGTCGATAGGTGGAACCGAGGGAGTTCGTCGATTTTCGGAGGTTGTGAGCGCCGGCGATGATCGCCCCAAAAACCCGCTTGGCTTGCAAGGCCACGGGTCCGACATCGCGTACCTCGCTCTCTACCTGTGTAGCCCGATGGCCCGCTTTGTCTCGGGACAAGTGATCGCCGTCGATGGTGGCGGCTCGGCGGATCTGCTGAAGATCCAGGCGGGAAGGATCTGAGTTGCCGTCGCTACCAGCGGTATCTCGGAGCAACTCTGCTCGGCGGGGTGCATCGCGCGATGAGTGACGAACCTCAAGACTGGGGCCCGGCGCTTGAAGAAATCGAGCGCCGCAAGTTTGAGGCGCTTTCAATGGGTGGCGAGGCCCGCCTCAGCCGCCAAAGGGAACGGGGCCGCCTCAACGCTCGTGAGCGGATTGCCACCCTGTTCGATCCTGGCTCGTTCTCCGAGATCGGCCAACTGGTGGGCACGACCGAGGATCCCCCCATCCCCGGCGACGCGCTCGTGGCAGGCTCAGGACTGATCAACGGCCGGCCCGCCCTGGCCGGGGCCGAAGACGTGACTGTGCTCGGCGGCTCAATCGGCAGCGGAGCGTCAGACAAGCGCTACCGCCTGTGCCAACTGGCACTCCAAGAACGGGTTCCCTTGGTGATGATGCTCGAAGGGGCCGGGCATCGGGTCACCGACTCAGCCACTGGACGACGACCTGGGGACCTCATGGGCCTGGCCGAGCTGTCGGGCATCGTGCCCATCGTGTGCCTCGTGCTGGGCGCCTCGGCTGGGCATGGCGCACTGACGGCCCCGCTGTCTGACTTCGCAGTCATGACCGAATCCGCCTCGATCTTCGCCGCCGGTCCGCCGCTGGTGAAGTCGGCGACGGGTGAGGACGTGACCAAGGAGGTGCTCGGCGGCCCTCGGGTGGCGGCCGACATGTCCGGAGTCGTTCATAACGTCGTGGCCGACGACGTCGAGGCCATCTCGTTGGCCCGTCGTTACCTCGCATATTTTCCGCTCAACGCGTGGGGTCCGCCGCCGTATCGGAACGGACCCGACACCGGACTCCGCCGGCTGGACAACATGCTCGACCTCATTCCGGCCAGCTCTCGCCGTCCGTATCCCATTGTCCCCGTACTCGAAACGCTGGTCGACGAAGGATCCCTCCTTGCCGTCCAGCCGACCTTTGGACCGTCCATCGTCACAGCTCTGGCCTATCTGGGCGGGCAGAGCGTGGCCATCGTTGCAAACGATCCTGCTGTAATGGCAGGCACCGTCGACAGCGCGGCCGCTGACAAGGCCACACACTTTCTCGACGTGGCCGGGGCTTTTGGGCTTCCCTGCGTGTTCTTGGCCGACAATCCGGGCGTCCTCGCGGGCACCCTCGCGGAGCGCCAGGGAATCCTTCGCCATGCCGCACGCATGTTCGCCGTTCAGCATCGGCTGGCCGTACCCAAGCTGCACGTCACACTACGCAAGGCATTCGGCTTCGGCTCATCCATCATGGCCATGAATCCGTTTGACGGCCAGACCATCACCCTGGCCTTCCCTTCGATCACGCTCGGCGCCCTGCCGGCAAGTTCGGAAGGAAGCGCCGTGGCCGATCCCAAGGAGAGGGCTCGATTGGCTGTCGAGCAGGCCAGAGCTTCGATCACCGCAGGCAGCCGGCTTTCGTATGACGCAATCATTGATCCACGTGATCTCCGGAATGCGTTGCTCTCCGGACTCTCCCTGGCTGTCGGCCGCCGTACTGCGGCGGGTTCGCCGCGAGGAACGGGAATCCTGCCATGAAACCACTTGAAGCTGGCCGGCGGTTTGGGAGTCGTCGCGGTAGTAGTGCGCTCTCCTGCAGGGGGTATTGGGCGGACGTGGTGGAAACTGGGCGGACAGAACAGCACGGCAGAGGTGAGGTGCGGACGCCAAGGACGAAAAACACACCACCTTGCCCAGGTGAGGCTCGCGCGTTCGAATCCCGTCTTCCGCTCTATCTGGGCTGAACCCCATTCAGTGGACCGCTTTTAGGACAAAGTGGCCGGCTGAGAAGCTGTTGAGTCCACTCGCTCAGGCGTCGATGGACTGGCTACTTTGCGAGCTGCGGTGTAAGTCCGTCCACGTGCATCTCGTAATATTCGTTGTTCGCCCACGGTCCGACCGCGCGTGCAAGCGCACAATCGGCTCTCGTATGTCATCCGGCCGCCAGAGGCCAGCGCGGTGTATCTGACCTGGCTGCTTCGACGTCGGGTAGAGGGATGTATCTGCAGGCTGCAGATCGACGAGGCCGATATGTCAGACCTCGCTGAGCTGGAGGACGTCTGGCTTCCAATCATGGCCGGACTACAGAGGTCAGTTGCTGCCCTCGGACCGGAGGTGGAGGTCGGATAATCCACCGGGCAGAGAATGATCAGGCCGTCGACCGTACGTCCACCTCACGCACGCGCTGAGCAAGAGCCTCCAGCAACTTGCGCACCACCGGTGGGGCTTTTTTCATCAGTGTGAGCAGGTCCTTACGATCGAGCTCCAGCACCTCGAGATCGGTGGTGGCCGTCACCGTGGCTGATCGTTCCTTACCGTCGATCAGCGAAAGCTCACCCACCACATCGCCCGGTCCCAGCTGGGCGATCCGCTTGCCGTCCCTCGTCACCTCCGCCTGACCGGTAGCGATGAGGTAGGCCAGGCCGCCGACCGCGCCCTGGCGTGTCATCACGGTCCCTTTGGGGAGGTCGGCCGAGACGGTGAGGGCGGCGACCTGGGCGAGCTGACGCTTGCTGCACGTCGAGAACAACGGCATTCCTGCGAGGAGATCGATTCGGCGAGCCCGCCTTAAGGAGCCGTTCACACCACCACGATAACGAAGAGCGGGCTCTGGGGCTGGACCACCACTGATCGCCAAGGGCCCATCACCTAGACAACATGTTTCGGCCAGGCCGCGCCGGGTAGGCCTCATCCACGAAGAAGGGGGGCGGATGGCCGCGCTGGCCGACGCAGGCAGCGATAGTGCAGAGATAAGCGATGGGTTTGGAACCGTCGGTTGGGGCGTAGAGGAGGCGCAGGCGGCGGGAGCCAAGGTGATCGCCGCGCTCGCGATCTTCGGTGACTTGTTTGCCATGCTGTTCGATGCCGTGTGGTCGACGGGGGACGCCATCGTCCATCGACGGTTCTCTTGGGCTGAATTTGCCGAGCAGAGCTGGTTCCTCATCTCGGTGACCGTGCTCCCTACCATTCTCATCGCCATCCCCTTCGGTCTTGTGCTGGTACTCGAGGTGGGCGGGCTTGCCGTTCAGATCGGCGCCAACGGCATCGTCGGTGCCGTGGATGCCATCGGCATCGTGCGAGAGGCGGCCCCGGTCATCACGGCCATCATCCTCTCGGGGGCGGGCGGCTCGGCTATCTGCTCCGACCTGGGATCACGCACGATGCGCGACGAGATATCGGCCATGTGGGTCATGGCCGTCGACCCCATCGAACGTCTCGTGGCTCCACGGGTGCTGGCTACGGTGGTGGTAGCCCTTTTGCTCAACGGGATTGTGGCCTTTGCCGGCATCATGAGCGGCTATCTGGCGGCCGTGTTCATCCTTCACACCAGTGCCGGTGGGTTCCTCAATTCGTTCAGTACCTTCGCCCAGCCCGCCGATGCCGTCGAGTCAATGTTCAAGGCGGGACTCTTTGGTCTGTTCGCCGCCGTGGTCGCCTCCCACCAGGGCCTGAACGCCAAAAGAGGCGCCGCAGGAGTGGGTGAGGCCGTCAATCGCTCCGTTGTCATCACGGGTGTCGGCCTGTTCATCCTGAACCTGCTGGTGACCGACGTGTTCCTGGCCATCGTTCCCCCGAGGGTCCTCTAGTGGACAGCCCATGAGCGACATCCTGCCGGCACCCGAAAGGCGCATGGCGAGACGGGCTCCAGCCGCCGTCAGCCGACGAGTGGCGTTCCACTCGGTCAACGTCGGCTACCGGGTGCGCAACCAGTTTGTTTGGCTCGGAGAACTACTGGTGTTCATTGCCAAAGTCGTCCGTGCCATTCCGACCGTCCTGCGGCACCATCGCACGGAACTTGGGCGTCTCATCGCAGAAGTCACTTTTGGCGGTGGGGTGCTGGCCATCGCCGCCAGTACGATCCTGGTCTCCGCACTTCTGGCGTCGGTGGTCGGGGTTCAGTTGGGCGTCGAGGGACTTCAGGGCCTCAACATCATCGGTCTTGCCCCACTGGCCGGTCTGCTTTCCGCCTTCGCCAACACACGGGAGTTGTCGCCGCTGCTGGCCGGCTATGGGCTCGCCGCGGTGATGGGATGCAGGTTCACCGCGCAACTCGGCGCCATGAGGGTGAACGAGGAAATCGATGCGCTGGAAGTCATGTCGATCCCCGCCATCCCCTATCTCGTTACGACCAGACTTCTAGCAGCACTGGCTGCGGTCATACCCCTGTACCTGTTGGCTCTGTCGGGCGCCTACCTGGCGACCCAATTCGCGGTACTGACCATCGCCCGTCAGGGCTCGGGAACATATCTTCACTACTTCTACCTGTTCCTCGATCGGCGCGATGTGTTCTATTCGGTGATCAAAGTGATCGTCTTTGCTGTCCTGGTCACCATCATCCACACCTACTACGGGATGACGGCGTCGGGTGGACCCGAGGGAGTGGGCCGCGCCGTGGGGCGGGCTGTCCGAACCAGCACCGTAGTGATCGCAATCTCAGACATGCTGATGACCCTCCTGTTCTGGGGGGTGTCGGTACCGGTGAAGGTGACCGGTTGACAATCACGGCCCCCCCTACCTCCGGGCCTGATACGAGTCCGGTTGACATCGTCGATGACTCCCGCAACGGGTCGTGGCGATTGGTCGCACTCGGAGCGGCTTTCGTGGCCCTGGTCGTCGCAGTCGTTGTCGTCGTGCTCGAATCTTTTGGCGGCGCTTTCTCGACGTACGCCACGGTGCAGGCGGAGCTCCCGGCCTCGTCGACGGCGGTGGCCGTGGGGGCACCGGTGGAGTACCGCAACGTCACCGTCGGCACTGTCGCCAGCCAAGGGCGATCGGTGCCCGGTGGGTTCGTGGTCATCACCCTTCATATGCAGAGTCAGATGCTCCCTGAGATCCCGGCCAAGGTGCGGGCGACCGAGACGCCCGTCTCCTTCTTCGGGGACCCGTATGTCGAACTCATCTCGTCCTCACCTTCCGGGAGCGCCCGTTTGCATGCTGGCGAAACCATTCCAGCCCTGCAAACCGCCCAGACGGGATCCCTGCAGGCGACGCTCGGGAGTCTCGACCACCTGCTGATCAAGCTCCATCCTGCCGAACTCAATGCCGCCTTGACTGCCTTGGCCAGTGCCCTCCAAGGCAACGGAACATCGCTCGGACACAATTTGGTCAGGGCCAACACTTACTTTCAACAGATGCTGCCGCTCTGGCCCACGGTGGTCTCCAATCTGAAGATGCTGGTTCCGGTGGCGAACCAGTTCGCAGCCTCCACGCCAGACATTCTGCAGATCCTGGCCAATCAGACGACGACGGCTAAAACCATTACTGACCAGGCCTCGGGAGTACGCAGCGCCATAGGGGGAGGCGAGACACTGAGTGGCGAGGCCGCACAACTCCTCACCGCCATCCAGCAGCCCTTCAACATACTGACTGCCGACTCCGGCCCGTTTCTGACGGCCATTTCGCAGAACCCCGAAGAGATCTCCCAGCTGCTCCACGGCCTCGACGCCTGGGCCAACGCGTGGATCTCGGCCGAGAGCTCCGGGCCCTATCTCGACTTGACCCAAACGGAGGTCGTGGCCAACCCGGCAGACCTCGGCTTGGCTGTTCTGGGCGGACCTCAGGCCGCTGCGTATCTCTCCGCAGGGTTAGGCCCCGGATACGTCAACCCTCCGACCTACTCGTCCGCCGGCCACGTCCTCACCGACTCGTCCCGGTCGGTGCCTTCCGGGCCGGCGTCCGCGGTGGCCTCAGAGGGCAGCACCGCTCCGGTGCTCTCGGAGCCGGCGCAGACCCATGCGGTCTCGGAGATCGTTTCGGCTGTCAGCGGTTCGGCTCCCTCCTCGTCCTCGTCCTCCGTCTCGACCTTGCTGCTCTCGCCGGTACTCGAGAGTCTGGTCACGCGCTCGTGAGAACGCACCATCGCCGCCCAGGACTCCCGGGCACCGTGGTGAAGGTGGTCGTGTTCATCGTTGTGTCAGCCGTCCTCACTTCGATCGTGATCTCGACGCTGCTCGATGTGAACCCGCAGGCTGCCACCGGTTACGTTGCCCAGTTCTCCAATGCCTCCGGGCTGCAGTCGGGCGATACGGTGCGCATCGCCGGCGTGGAGGTTGGCAAGGTCGGCGCGGTGTCGCTCCAGGACAACCGCGCTGAGGTTTCTTTCAGCGTCGACAATTCTCAGCACCTCACCACGACCTCACTGGCCGCCATCCACTTCGAGAACCTTCTAGGCCAGCGCTTTCTGGCCATTCTCCCGGGAGCCCACCGAGGCAGACCGCTGCCCCCGGGCGGTGTCATCCCTCTCGCACACACAACCCCTGCGATCGACCTTACGGCGGTGTTCGACGGTTTCCAGCCGCTGTTCGCCGCTCTCTCACCCAACCAAGTCAACGAACTGGCCGGGTCGATCATCGACGTCTTCCAGAACGAGTCGGGGACCATTTCGAACATCGTGGCCGAAACGGCTTCCCTGACCCACAATCTGGCGAACCGCCAGCAGGTCATCGACACCCTTCTCACCAGCTTGTCGAGTCTCCTCAATACGGTAGGGGTTCACGACACACAGCTCGGCCAGCTCATCGGCAACTTCGACACCCTGATGACGGGCTTGGCCGGCTCGAGGGCACAACTCGGATCGGCCATCGACAACCTCGCAGTGGCGGAGAGCACGACGAGCGCTTTGGTCAACCAGGCTCAACCCAGCCTCAACCAGGACATCCAGGGTCTGTCCGTGGCGGTCCGGTCGCTGTCGGCGAACCAGCAGGGACTCAACGGCGTCCTCCAGGGATTTCCGGGTCTCCTCAACACCCTCACCAAGATCCAGAGTTCGGGTAACTGGATCAACGTCTATCTGTGCAACCTGACCATCAACGTGTCGGGCCAGCTCGACATCTCCCTCGTCCCGGGGGTGAGTCCCACCAACCAATATCCCAATCCGGTGACCCTGCCTTCGGGAGCCATCGGCGACCAGGCGACTCATACGGCGAGCTGCTCATGAAGCGATTCCGCGAACGCAATCGGGCGATGACCGGACTGGTAGGAATCGTGGTCGTCGTCGTCCTCGTCGTCGGTGCATTGCAGTTCCCCAAGCTTCCCCTCATCCACAACAACGCCACGTACCAAGCGGACTTTGCCAATGCCGGAGGCCTTGCCTCCGGAGATATCGTCACCGTCGACGGCGTCCAGATCGGAACCATCACCGGTATGGCCCTCGAGGGCGACCACGTCCAAGTCACCTTCACCTCGTCGGGGGTCCACCTGGGCCCGACTTCGTCGGCCGCCGCCGAAGTTCTCAGTCCCGTGGGAACCGAGTACATGGAAGTCAAGCCTTCGGGCTCCGGCTCGCTCCAGGCCCCCATTCCCGTTTCCCGCACCAGCGTGCCCTACAACCTGGTGACCGCCCTGTCGGGGTTGGGATCAGAGATCCAGCACTACAACCTCCCACAACTCGAAAAAGCCCTCGACGTCGGGAGCCAAGATCTGAATGGGACAGCGGTCAGCCAGACCACGAGCGCCTTTCAGGGTCTGGCCGATATCTCTCGGGTGATCGGCAACGAGGGAAAGTCGTTGGCAACCATCGTCACCCAGGGAGCAGCACTGAGCAAGGTCCTGTCCCAGCGCAGCCATCAGCTGTTCGATCTGTTCGGCCAAAGCGACCTGGTGCTTTCCGAGCTCCAGCAGCGCCGTGCTGCCATCGATCAGCTGCTCGGTGCGACATCCACGCTGAGCGCGCAGATCACCTCGATCCTGTCGGTCAACCGGCCTGCCCTCACCACCTTGCTCCAGGACCTTCAGTCCGTGTCAGCCGTTCTGGCCAAGGACAGCAATGACTTCGGCCAGGCGATCCCCGTTCTGGCCGCCTTCAGCCGATATTCGGCCAACGCCACCGGCTCTGGCGCCTTCGTCGATGTGGCTGTGCCCACGGTGCTCATTCCTGACAACCTGGCTGTCCAGTGCTCGACCGCGGGGTCCTATCCGAGCACTAATCCGCAAGTGGGGTGCCGGCCGTGACGGCATCGGCCCGGAACAGGATCCCTGTCGGTGCCGCCCGCCTGCTGCCGGTGATCGTCGCCGCCCTGCTGGTCGCCCTGATCGGCGTGGGCATCGCTGCACTGGTGACCAACGGTGGATCCTCGATGACCATCTCGGCCAGATTTGCCACCGCGCCCGGTCTCTACACGGGTAACGACGTCGACGTTCTCGGCATGCCGGTCGGGAAGGTCACCAAGATCACCCCAGGCCCGAGCTACGTGACCGTGGTTATGCAAGTCCCCGCCTCGACGCCGATACCTGCCCGGGCCGACGCCCTGGTCATGGCGCCCCAGGTGGTGAACGACCGCTACGTACAGCTCAATCCTGGCTACACCGGCGGACCTCGAATCGCGAACGACGCCGTGATACCGATGTCACGCACAGCGGTGCCGATTTCGGTCGACGGGATCGTAGACAGTCTCGACCAACTGGCGCGGGCGCTCGGACCCAACGGCGTGAACGCTCACGGCGCGCTGTCCGGTTTCTTCGCCAGCTCGGCCCACGCCTTCGGAGGGGATGGCAAAGCGTTGCACTCGACGTTGACCTCGTTGGGCGAAGCACTCGGCGCCCTCTCCTCCAAGAGCCCTCAGCTGACCGCTCTCTTCGACAACCTGGGGAATCTCAGTCATGTGGCGTCCCAGTACACCGGCACCTACCAAGCCTTCGCCAACAATCTGGCCGCGGTGAGCACCGACCTGGCCGCTGACGACAGCAATATCGGTGGCACCCTGGCCAACCTTCAGCGTGCCCTCGCAGCCTTGGCCCAGTTCACGGCCACCAACTCCTCGGCTCTCGGGACAAGCGTCACAAACCTTGACGCCTTCGCCGGCGCCGTCGCCGCCAAACAACAGCAACTGGCCCAGGCCCTCCAGGCGCTTCCGGTCGCCCTCGACAACATTTCGCAGGCCACAGACCCCAACGCGGCCGGTGGACCGGCATTGCGGGCCCGGCTCGATCCGACGGGGGACTCGCCAAGGATTCTCCGCAGTCGGTCTGCGGTAACCCTCTCCTTCGTCTTCTTCTTCTCTCGATCGACCGGTCCCAGGACGAAATCCCGACAATCGACCTCGACTGCGGCGTCAACGGCCTGTTGGCCAATCTTCCCACTCCGCCCGGCGCGTCGTCGGGCCCCGACCTTTCCGTCAGTGCCCTGGTCGGAGCCAAGCCATGAGCGACGAGCCCGCCACCTTGCACAATGCGCCAAGGGGAACTCAGGGACGTCCGCGTTCCAAGCCGCCCGCGGACCGGTCCTGGGCGAGAAGGTCGGTCGTTGCGGCACTGACGTGTGCAACCGCCCTCCTGCTCAGCAGTTGCGCATTGAGCTTGCAATCTCTTCCCAAGATCAGCGGGGTCAGCTCCGGCACCTATCCGATCTACGCTGCGTTCTCCAACGTTCTCAACCTGCCCGACGACGCCCAGGTCCGCGTGGGGGCGCAGGTCGTCGGACAGGTGGGAGCGATATCCACCAAGAACTTCCAAGCCGACCTCACCCTGGACGTGGAGCAGGCGGTCCACCTGCCGGTGGGAACGACCGCACAGGTTCGTTTCGACGACCCCTTGGGCGATGAGTACGTCCTGCTGCAGCCGCCCACCACCCCTGCCAATCCGAGCCGGGTGCACATCCGATTCCTGAGTCGCGGGGCCCGGATCCCCGAGAGCGCGACAGGCACTGCACCCAGTGTCGAGGACACGTTCGGTGCGCTGTCCCTCGTTCTCAACGGTGGGGGGATCAACCAGCTCCAAACCATCATCGGGCAGCTCAATCAAACCTTCAACGGCAATCAGGTGCCGATCCGCTCATTCTTGACCACGATCGACAATGGAGTGAGCTCCCTCTCCGAGGGGAAAGCGGCCATCGATGGCGCTCTGGCCTCCATCTCGAATCTGAGCAGCAAACTGAATGGCGGGGGCGCCACCATCGCCACTGGCATCGGGACGATCGGACCGGCCATCGGAGTGCTCGCAAGCGAGAACAAACAGATCTCCGGGTTGCTTCAGCAGTTGTCCAATCTCGGAGCGGTCGGCTCCGAGATTGCAGCGCAAAGCGGCCACAATGCGGTGGTTGACACTCACGACCTGTTGCCGGTGGTCCAGCAACTCGATGCCGTGTCGTCCCAGCTGGCTCCTGATCTCAGCGCGTTGGCCAGCTTCGAGGCTGAGACCCCGAAGATCGCACCCGGTGACTATCTACAGGTCAACGCCAACATCAACGTGGATCTCCCCTCCGGGGAGTTCGAGCCCACCCCTCTGAGCTCTGAGCTTTCGGCCCTCAGCTCGGCACCGACGGGTTCGGGATCCCAACCGATGGAGGGGAGACAAGCAGTATCCGATCTTCTCGCCGCAAGTACGTGGTGATCGAGCGATGAACAGCAAACTCCTGCCTCGGATGATCGCACTGGCAGTTGTCGTTTTCCTCGGCGTCTATTACATCGCGTTCGACGTGATGCAGTACCGGGTCACCTCCCAACCGTTCCCGGTCACCGTCCTGATGCCGAGCGCGGGTGGCCTGTACTCGGGAGCCGATGTGACCTACAGAGGAGTACAGGTCGGAAAAGTTACCGCCCTCGATCTTGGGCCGACTGAAGTGTCGGTCAAACTGGGCATAGACGCGGGGCAACAGATCCCCGACAACGGTCCGGTCCGGGTCAAGGAACTTTCGGCTCTGGGTGAGCAGTACCTCGACCTGCAACCGCGGAGTCCATCCGGACCCAACCTGCATTCGGGTTCCGTCATCCCCGCCAGTCGGGTGGTCCTTTCCACACCACTCGGCACGACGTTGGTCGACCTCAACAAAATGCTCCAGAGCATCAACCCGCAGGACCTTCAGACCGATGAGAACTTTCTGGCCAGTGCCTTCGTCGGTACCGGCCCGGACCTCCGGACAATCATCGTGACAGGGCAACGGCTGTTCAACGCCCTTGTCGCCGCCCAACCCGAGACCGTCAACCTGGTGGTCGACGGCCAGACCGACCTACGGACTTTGGAAGCCACCGATGGTGACCTGGCAACCTTCGCCCAGGGCCTGGCCTCGGTCACCCGGCAGCTCCGCGACTCCAATAGCGATGTACAGGCACTCATCCGCAACAGCCAGAATGCCGAGCAACGGCTGAATCCGTTCCTGGCCGCCGACAGCACGAAAATCACCGCCCTCGTCGCCGACCTGGGTACCGACGCGCAGGTAACCGCCGAACACAGCCAGGACACCCAAGCCCTCTTCGCGCTGCTTCCCGTCGTATCCCAGGACCTGGCCTCTGTGGTGGGGAACGGGGGTGTTCACGGCGAGCTCGACTTCAACACCGAGGATCCGGTCTGCCCCTACATCCTCGGCGGCCTGATCCCCGGGCCGACTCAGCCGGTCACCAGCCCTGATCTGAACAACAATTGCACCGCTGTTGCGCCCGGAATGCTTCAGCGTGGCGCCGACAGCATTCCGGACTTCTCCGGTGGCTGACGCCGCCGGTCACGGCCGACATGAGACCCATGCTGTTGGCGAGGAGCCCAGTGGTGCCTCTCGAACCGGTTTGGAGCGGACGACCGCGGGCATAACAATTTGCGCACAACGGTTTGCACTGCGGCAGATTTTTGGCCGCCGGGAGGGCGCAGTGAGGGGGGAAGGTGCGGGGACAGCCTGCGAGGCTGAGGAACGAAGGGTTGATCGGGTTTTGCGCGTCCGGAACAAGGCGCTGGTGGGCGTGGCGGCGTTGGTAATGGTGGCGACCACCGTGATGGCGCCTGTGTGGTTGTCATCGGCCGTTCCCACCGAAGCAGCGGCTGAACATGGCTCAGGTGCGGGTTCCGGCAATGCAACGGTCGCCCACACGAGCGGTTCCTTGCTCCGGCCGAGTGGGGCGGCGCTCGGGCAAGACCGACCTCGTGCCGAGCAAAGCGAGACTGACCGCTTCGTTGAGCTCTTCCAACATTCCCATTGACTGCGTACCCAATCCCGCTGGGCCCCCCACCAGTCACTACGAGCTCGGGCTGGTCGGGACAGCAGCCAACGGATCGCTCACCGCGGGACCGGCGACGGTCGCCAACGTCAACGCCAAGTTCTGCGGGATCGTGACACTGGTCAACGGAACGCCTCCCTGCGCGGCCACCGGGACAGTCGAGTCGCCCGTCGATGGTCAGGTGTACGGACCTCTGTCGGTCGCGCTCACACTGGTTCCAGGAATGACGCCGACGATCGGGTTCACCGCCGACTCCGGCACGATCACCGGTGGATTCGATTGCAGCTCGTCGCAGAACGGGCTGGCCGTCTCCCTCAATGCCCAGGTCAGTGGAAGCACTGCGCCTCTGTTCGGCGTCTCCTGCACCATCGGCCCGTTCGACCTGCCGCTCACCGGGTCGGTGACCGGACCCCTCAGTGCCGCTCACCGCCACCTTGAGCAGCAGCAATTTCACCGTGCCGGCATTGACCCCGTCACCTTCCTGTCCGGCTTCGGTCGCCGCCAATATCGACGACATCGTCGGGCTGCCGCTGGCCCCTGGGCAGGCCAGTGCCAGTTTGCCGATCACCGCATCGCTGTATCAACCGCCGGCGCCTTAGTCATGGAACGCCGACGAACGACACGTCTGAACCCAACCACACACAACAAAGGAGGACCAGAACACCATGTCAGAGCTCACGACGATGAGTCAGAGAAAGACCAAGAAGGAGGCACCGCCAACAATGTCACTCCTGAAGAAGACCATCTTCGGGATCGTTGCCACCATGGCGCTCGTCTTCGGAGTCGCCACAGGGGCCTACGCTTCACTGCCGATCGGCACCACCGTCACCGGCGCGCTCAAATCGGGAACGGCCATGACCTTCAAGGGAGACATCGACTCGATTCCGATCACAGTCTCGTGCACCGGCTTTTCCGCAAGCGGCAAAGTGACCAAAGCTACGGACACACTGCCGCTTTCGGCTCCTCCTTCCATCACTGGGTGCACCGATAGCTCGGGTGGAACCGACACGGTCACCACCTCCGGCGCGTGGAAGATCACTATCGCCGCAACGAAAATGACCCTTGATGCTCCCCAAGGCCGGAGCCACCTTCAAGTCGAGCATCCTTTCCGGTTGCACCATCACCGCCTTTCCCAATGCGGCCGGCAAGGTAGCGGGCAACTACAACGGCTCGAGCACGGACAAAGTGACGGGCGCCTCAATCCCCACCAATGGCTCTGGGTGCACCAGCACCACGGCCAAAACGACGGCCACGGTGAAACTGAGCCCGGCTCCCGGCGCGCCTCCCTGGTAGGCCGGCGAGGATTCGGAACCGTACCTCCAGAGCAGATGGGCTTGCCACGAGTGAATCCCACAGTGGGTGGGCGGTGTGAAGAGCACCGCCCACCCGCCGCGGGGGCTGAAGGTACCGGCCGGGTCCAATGATGGCTGGCAAGAGTGGTCTGCGGTTGTCGTCCATCGTCGTCGTGGTGGTGGTGATCTCGGTGGTGGCGGGTCTCTCGGTGGTCAACGCCTCCGGCGTCGCCCGCCCGAGCCTCGCTCGAAGCGAGCGCCGCTGCGGCACAGCCCAGCCCTCGGCCCGGTCACCAGGGCAGCATCTCCAGCCAGGGCACCGGGATCGGCCCGGGTGAGCGCGTATCTCGCCGACCTGCCCCGGGCGGAGAGCACCACCTCGGATCGACTGGCCGCGGACACTCCGGGCATGCCGGCCTGTGATCCGCCCCCCATGCCGGCGGCCACCTACCCTCCGGGTGCCTCCTACGGCGTACCGTTCCTCGCTGCCATCACCAATGGCCAGGTCCTGGCCGGGTACGACGAATGGACCGCCAACAACCTGGTATGGACGGCCGACAACATGACATTCGACCTGTACCCGTGGCAGTCGAAGATCTACGACATCACCGGCTGGGTCACCGGGCTCGCTCCAGCTCCCAAGCCTGACGGCCGAGATCGCCCCCCAGGACGTCGTCTTCTGTGACACAGGCGGGGCGAGCTGTCTGAGCGCGGACTGGCCAGCCGGGGAGTGCCTGCAGATACAGGCGCAGTACGGGCCGTCGCCGGCCAGCCCGACGCCCCCGCCGGCGTTGGGGAGCTCTCACCCCGAGGGCACCTCCTGCAGCGACTACTCGACACCGACGTTCGAGTGCTTTCCCTACGTGGTGAGCCTGACACCCTCCGGGACGACCTCGCTCACGGTGTCGGGCGTCCAGCCCGACGGCGCTCTCGATGCCACGGTGACCACCGGGGCGGTGGCAACAGTGAGCGAAGTCCCTCCACCGCCTTCGACATCGACGTTCACGTGTCAGGCCCTCCCGACATCGGTCACCTTGTCCACCACGGCAGGAGGTCTGCCGGCCACGGCGCCTCCTCCACCGACGCCCCCGGAAACCGACTACAGATCGCTCCAAACGCCGCCCCTGCCGATCACCGGGCCCTTGGTCGGCTCCACGGGCACCATAGCGAGCAACGATTTCTCGGTACCGGCGTTCTTTCCGAACGCCACCGGTACCACCCCGTGCAGCGCTTTCCTGGCCGACAGCCTCAATACCTACACGGGTGGATGGGACGCACTGTTCAAGGATCAGGACGAGGGCCTCTACTACATCAATGGCGGCACGAACCCGACGGTGGCCGCGCCGGGGTGGGCGCAGTTCTCGGCCACCACGACCGTGGTCAGCGTCGGGCTACCCACGGGACCACCATCCGGGTTCAGTTTCTGAGCCCGCCGACGCCGATCTCTCGGTAGCCAGACCAAGAAGAGGAAGACACACGTTGGGAAGAAAAGGGGAAGTGATCCTGAAGGGCGAGTCACCACCGGCGGAGGAGCGCGTCCCCGAATCAGACCCGGTCATTTCGATCCAGGGAGTTTCCAAACGGTTCGGGAACCACGTCGTCCTCGAGGACATCAGTTTCGACGTGCCACGCGGGAAGACTTCGGCCATTCTCGGACCCTCCGGTACGGGGAAGTCCGTTCTCCTGAAAGTGGTGATCGGATTGCTGCGGCCTGAAGCGGGCCAAGTGTTCATCGACGGCGATCCCATCACCGGAGTACGCGAGAAGGAGGTCTTGCGGATTCGACGGAAGATCGGTGTTCTCTTCCAGGACGGCGCCCTCTTCGGCTCGATGAACTTGTTTGACAACATTGCCTTCCCCTTGATCGAACACACCAACAAGACCGATCGGGAAATACGAAACGTCGTTCTCCAGAAAGCCGAACTTGTCGGACTGGTCAACCACCTCCACAAGCTCCCGGGCGAGGTGTCGGGGGGCATGCGCAAACGGGCCGGCCTGGCTCGGGCGCTGGTCCTCGAGCCCCAAATCCTCTTTTTCGACGAACCCGACTCGGGTCTCGACCCAGTGCGCGTCGCCTACCTTGACGGACTCATCAACAGCGTCCACGAAGAGACGGGGGCGACCTTCTTCATCATCAGTCACAACATCGAATCGGTGAAAAGGACCGCGCACTACTTGGGATTGCTGTTCCGATCCAGGTTGGTGGGCTTCGGATCAAAAGAGATGATGACGACGTCGAAAGTCCCGGTGATCGAACAGTTTCTGGCTGGTCGTCCCGAGGGGCCGATCGGCATGGACGAGATGGCTGACGCCGTGGGAGACGCCTCAGATTCCGACGACGACGCTCCACTCGGGGCTCCGTCCCCGCCATCGCCGCATGCCGACACGGCACCTCACCGTGTCGAAAGTGCCGCTGGGAATGGCTCTCAACCAATGACCACAGACCCGACTCCCGTCCATGGGTGTCGCGCCTTGTGAATCCGAAGACCATGACTATCAGTCGGACAGAGGAAGACCATGACTATCAGTCGGAAAAAGGAGGAGTCGGCATGGTGATCGACGATGTGAGTGTGCATCGGACCGCCAAAGATGCAGCGATGAACGGCGGTTCTGTCAGCAGTGAGGGCCTTGTGGAGAAGCCCAAGGGAAAGCCGACCAAGAAGTCGAAACCGAAGTCGGCCAAAAAGAGCGGCAAAGAAGCCACACCGATGAATTCGAGTTCGGATGCGCATCGACATTCCCCTGACCCCTCGGGACGAACCGAGCCCGTCTCGCCGACCGTGACGCCCACTCGTGTCGGTCGCCTTTCCGGTGAGCCCGAAGTTCGGGACGGAGGTGACAGCGTGGGCGGGAGCACCATGACAATCGACGTGGATGAGCTCGACGTGGATGAGCTCGACGTGGATGAGCTCGACGTGGATGAGCTCGACGTGGATGAGGCAGTGAACCAGGAGCCAGCGGAACCAGAACCCGTTCCGGAGCTCGGCGGGACTGTTGCTGCGACCTCAGCCGTCGAAGATGATGACGTGCGGTCAACAGACGAAATCCTCCCGTCGAGGTGGCAACGGTGGGTGCACTCCAAGGTCGCACTGCTGTCGGTGGGTGCATTGATCGTGGCCCTGGTCGTCGCATTGGCACTGAGCCTGGTGGCCCTGGGTAATCAGAACGCTGTGGCCAGCTCGCGTACAAGCGCGCTGTCAGCCGCCAAGACATATGCCGTAGAGCTGGCCAGTTACAACTACCGTGATCTCAATCGCGACTTCAGCACGGTGACTGTTAATTCGACCCCCTCCTTCCGTCGCACCTTTGCCGAATCGAGCGACGCCCTCAAGTCCACCCTCAGCCGGTACAAGGCAACCGCGGTGGCCAGCGTGGTGTCGGCCGGGGTTGTATCAGCCAGCACGTCCCGAGCGGTCGTCTTGGTGTTCCTCGACCAAAAGATCGCCAACTCGACCCAAACCAAGCCGACGACCGATCGCAGCCAGGTCGAAATCACCCTGGTCACATCCGGTGGCCGTTGGCTCATCGACAAGGTCACATTGCTTTAGCAGGTCCTGGTTCGGTTCGGCTCGGCCTCCGATGTTTCTGCGAGGGCAGGTGTGAGTATGCCTGCCCAGTTCCCACCGGAAACCGCACACCGAGCTGACCGGGCTCTGCACTCCGGAAAATAGAAAACAAGGAGGTCTGATCATGTATCTCAGCCAGAATGCTCGCCGGTCTTCCTCGGGGGGCACTGGATTAACGGCATGCTTGATGGCGCTCGTGGTGATCGTGAGTGGGCTGTTCGTGGTCGCTGCTTCGTCCGGACCCGCCGGCGCCCAATCCGAGCAGACGGGCTTACCTCCCAGCTTGGCGCAATTCGCCAATTGCCCGGTCAACGTGGCCGCTGTGGCCACCTGTCTCTTTTCGTCGACGACCAGCACGACATTCGAGATCGGTTCCACCACCATCACATCCTCGGCTCCCACAACGCTCTCCCTCGGTCTCAAATACACAAAGTCGGGCCAGCCCGTCGCGGTACTCCCCGACAACGGGACCCAGGCCCTTCAGTCGCCCGCCGTGCCCGTTCCGGGTGGTTTGACCGGTATCGGCCCGCTGGGCGGAGGGGTGCTGGCCGTGACGGCGACACCCCAACTGGTCGGGCTCCCCACGGTGAGTCTGGCCAACCTTCTCGGTGGCAACGGCCCTGGACTGACCCTGCCGATCGATGTATTGATCAGCACCCCAACCGGGTTGTTGGGGTCGGACTGCACGCTCGGTGACGCTTCGGACCCAATCACTCTCAACCTGACCACTGGCACCACCAACCCGCCCTCGCCCAACACGCCGATCAGCGGGGCCCCGGGTACGACGACGAGCACACCCCGGGGCTTGATCACTGTCAGCGGTATGACGCTGGTTGACAACTCATTCGCAGTGCCCGGAGCTGACAACTGCGGCACCGACGGTCTGCTGGACTCCGTCATCGACCTCCAGAAAGGTCTGCCCTCGGCGGCGGGATCGAACACGGCAATCCTTTCCGGCTCGTCTTACACGGCTCCTGCCAAGCTCGTCCGCAAGCACCTCACATGAAGATCATTGCTTCCCGACTTCGACCTGGTCGGTCCCAGTGCGGACGGTGATGTCGGTGTGAAAAGCGACACCGCCCGTGGAGCCAGTGGGACGCGAGGGGGGTCGTGTCGTTCCTTATCGTGTGGGATCGATGACCACCGAGAACGCAGGCCGGCAATGGAGCTCTCATGGAGGTTGTCAGATTCCGTCTCTTCAGGTCACGGGCGAGACAGCTTCTCCGCTTTCTCCAGCGCCGCTGACAAGTCTGCGAGAAGATCCTTGAGGGTTTCGAGGCCAACGGATAGTCGGATCAGCCCGGGATCGACCGCCAGCGGTGAGTCCGCTACTGACGAGTGAGTCATCTGGTGCGGATGTTCAATCAGCGACTCGACCGCTCCCAAGGATTCGGCCAACGTGAAGAGCGATGTGGACCGGGCGACCTCCAGAGCGGCGGGCTCGCCTCCGGCTAAGACAAACGAAACCATCCCGCCGTAGCCGTTCATCTGGCGGCGGGCCACGTTGTGGCCGGGGTGATGCGGCAAGCCCGGATAGTGGACCGAGGCGACCGCGGAATGTCCGGACAGGAGTTCGGCGACCGCAGCCGCGTTCGTGCAGTGGCGGTCCATCCGCAGGGCCAACGTCTTGACTCCGCGCAGAACGAGATAACAGTCCATCGGTCCCGGAACGCCTCCTGCTGCGTTCTGGAAGAACCGGATTTTTGTCGCCAGTTCCTCGTCGTTGGTCGCTACGAACCCGCCCACGACGTCACTATGGCCGCCTAGATACTTCGTCGATGAGTGCACTACAGCATCTGCCCCCCTCAGCAACGGCTGCTGGAGGTACGGCGTGGCAAATGTGTTGTCGACCACGACGAGCGCTCCGCGATCGTGGGTGAAGGCGGCTACGGCTTCGATGTCGACGATTGACAGCAATGGATTGGACGGGGTCTCTATCCATACCAGCCTCGTCTGATTCTGCCAGGCAGAGTTGAGCTGCTCGAGGGATCGTGAGATCGGCCGGCGTGTATCCGATTCCAACAGGCCCCCACACCTTGTCGAATAGTCTGAAGGTGCCACCGTACGCGTCGTTCGGGATGACGACGTGATCACCGGGCCGAAGTAGTCGCAAGACGGCGTCCTCCGCGGCCAGACCGCTCGCAAAACCCAGTCCGTGCTCCGCTTGTTCCAAGGAGGCAAGGCACTGCTCAAGCGCAGACCTGGTTGGGTTGGCGCTTCGTGCATATTCATAACCGCGGTGCACGCCCACGGAGTCCTGCGCAAAGGTGGTCGAGAACGAGACGGGCGGGACCACGGCTCCAGTATTCGGATCGGGTGGCTGTCCGCTATGGATGGCTCGGGTTTCGAACCCGGCCTGATTTGGCCGGGCGGACCCTGCGTTGCTCATTGTATCGACCCAGAGAGGAAGTCCAGGAGGTCGCTGCGGGTCACGATGCCGGTGGGATGGCCGCCATCGACGACGAGGACGGCGCCGTTGTCCGCCAGGCGGGCGGCGGCTACGTCAACCGCTTCGCCGGTGCCGACCATCGGCAACGGAGGAGCCATGACCGCCTCAACCATCGCGTCCATGGACTCAGGAGCAATGACGAGTCGAGCGAGGAGGTCGCGCTCGGTCACGGTACCCACAACCTCTGCCAGAGCCAATGGCGGCTCTGCTTTGACCACCGGCACCTGGGAGACGCCGTATTCGCGCATGATCGAGATGGCTTGGCGGGTGGTCTCGTCCGGGTGAACGTGGACCAGAGGCGGGAGCGACGGGGTTGCATTGCGATCCTTGTGAGCCAGCAACTCGCTCACAGTGTCGGCAGCGGATCCGCGGGATCGCAGGAACCCGTGATCCGCCATCCAGCCGTCGTCGTACAGCTTCGAGAGGTAGCCTCGGCCAGAGTCTGGGATAATCACGACGATGACGGCTTCACGCCCGGTCTCCTTCCCGACCTGAAGGGCGGCCCAAATCGCCGTGCCTGTGGACCCGCCGACGAGGATTCCCTCCTCTCTGGCAACACGGCGGGCCGTGAGAAAACTGTCGCGATCAGAGACCATGACGACCTGGTCGGCGATCTCGCGGTCGTATGCAGAAGGCCAGAAGTCTTCGCCAATGCCTTCCACCAAGTAAGGACGGCCGCTCCCACCCGAGTAAATCGACCCTTCGGGGTCCGCCCCGATGATCTGGATGGCCTGGTTTTGGGCCTTGAGGTAACGGCCGATGCCGGAGATGGAACCCCCTGTTCCGATGCCGGCGACGAGATGGGTGATGCGGCCGGCGGTCTGGCGCCAGATCTCTGGCCCGGTGCTCTGGAAATGCGCCGCAGCATTGTGGGGGTTCGAGTACTGGTCTGGCTGGAATGCACCCGGCGTGCTCTCGACTATCCGACCGCGCGACGGAGTAATACGAGTCGGGGTGGTTCGGGTCGACTGCCGTCGGGCAGACCACCACCTCGGCGCCATAGGCGCGGAGGAGTGCGACCTTCTCGCTGGCAATTTTGTCGGGCATGGTGAAGATGCAGCGATAGCCCCGACGGGCGGCGACTATGGCCAGACCAACGCCGGTATTGCCTGACGTCGGTTCGACGATGGTGCCGCCCGGCCTCAGGAGCCCCTCGCGTTCGGCCGCGTCGATCATCGGCGAGTGCAGGGCGGTCCTTGATGCTGCCACCCGGGTTGAGGAATTCCAGTTTGGCCAACAGCTGGCCCGAAGGTCGCGCCCGATCCGGTCGAGACGGACCATCGGGGTGTTGCCGACCAGATCCAGCAATGAATCGGCTGCTTGGATCGCCGGCCCACGATCACTGATGGGTCGGATCTCGATCGCCGGGTCAACGATGATGGGGACGTCGCTCAGCACTTCAACGGGCAGACCGGCTTGGTGGAGCTGCTCTGCCACTCTCTTCAGCCAGCCTCGGCCCTCATCGCTGTCGGGGGCAATCAGTCCGACTGAGCGGGGGATATGGGCGCGCAGGTCGGCAATGGTCTCCGGAGGAATGGGGCCGTAAGGAACGTCCATAGTTCGGCGTGAAGACGCGGAGACTCTTTCGGGGACAGCGGCCGCGTCGAGTACGAGCAGGACATCCATTTCGTCGTCCCCCATCATGCCTGCTACTCGAAGCGGTCTGCGTACTGGGAGAGTCACCTCACTCTTAGTCAGGTGTTTGAACCCTGCCACCTGTCATCGCAGTCTGTTGCGTCGCTCTCGAGAGTCGAGCGATCTACTGCAGCCACGAACTGGGTGGACGAGGCGGAAACGTGGCGGACGAACCCGTACTTCAGGGGATCCGCTGGCCTTGTACGGACGAAGCCAGCACCTTGCCAAGGTGAGGGTCGCGGGTTCGAATCCGGCCTTCGGCTCTCGAACACGGGTCCCTGAGCTGGACTGACACGATCGGCGCGATCCGATATCCCCAATCCGGATGCTCATCTTTCACCAATGGTTTGCCCATCACGGCGCATTCGGACCCCAATGGAGGGTGTCAAAGGTTCGATACGCCAGCGGGGGAGTGGCCCATCTGAGTCGAAGGTTTCGATCCGGTCATCTGCTCCATCACAGCAGGTCAGGGGGTGCGTAGTGAGTGGTCACCTCTGGAGCATGGGGTTCAATGTGGGAACGGAAACTCCTGGGGTCGCAGTGACGATGTCGGATCCGCGCAGGGATGGCCAAATGGCGATGACCCTGAAGATTCGTATATCCATGGTCTATGGCGACGCTCCCCAACGCTGAAGCATCACAGCAACATTGGGAGGTGATCGAGCGCGGCGAGCATCTGTTTCAACGGTTACTGACCCGCGATCTGCCATCGCCCGACGGTCATCTCGTGATCGAGATGGATATCCGTCCGGAATTCTCGAACGTCCGAGGAGCACTGCAGGGTGGCCTGATCGCGGTACTGATTGACATGTGTGCGGGGCGACTCGCATATCAGACCTGTGATCACGAGAATGGCTTCAGCACAGCGACCTCAGACCTCAATGTGCATTTCTTGTCTCCCGTGACTGCAGGACCAGCTCGGACTGAGGCGCGCATCATTCGAAAGGGCAAGTCGAGCATCGTTCTCCAAGTTGAGGTAACGGACGTTGGCCGAGACACGTTGGCAGCAGTGTCGACCATTGCTTTCACGGTGTTGGCACCACGATCGTGAGCATGACACCTCGCTCAGAGTAACGCCACGCCACGCGGCGAGTTCGATCTGGGTGTTGCCCTCCGTCACTGCCCGGGCGACGTTTCAAAATATCAAGCGCAAACAAGAGGAGTTCGATGTCTGAAGCAGATTCGTGTCCGTTGGGGTTCATACGGCGCAAAGAGATTTAAGAGTGCGCCCACGTCCTCACTTCGACAACCGCATCACACGGTTGCTTGGAGTCAACATCCCGATCGCGAATTCCCCGATGGGTTTTGTTGCGAACCCGTCATTGGTGGCTGCGGTCGCTCGGGCTGGTGGCATCGGGCTCGTACCTGGCTCGGTCGGCATCAAATGGGCGCAAGAGGACATCAAGCGGGTGCGCGAGATGACAGACAAACCGTTCGGCGTCAACTTGCCGATTGCATTTGTGAAAGACCCAAAGATCGCCGACATGTTGGTCGCCGAGAGCGTTCCCTTCGTGACGACTTCTGCCGGCTCCCCATCGGCGTATACGGCGATCCTCAAATCGGCGGGTCTCCGAGTCCTTCATGTGGTCACATCGCTCGATACCGCGAAGGAAGCGGTCGACGCAGGGGTCGACGGTCTCATCGTGGAAGGTGTCGAGGGCGCCGGACTCAGGGGCAAATCCGAGGTGGCCACAATGGTGTTGCTCCCACTCATTGCGCAGAAGGTGGACGTTCCTCTCATCACGGCTGGAGGCATCGCGGACGGCGCTTCTATGGCTGCTGCGTTCGCCCTTGGAGCCGAGGGCGTACAGATGGGGACCCGAATGCTTGCCTCGGTCGAAGCAAATGTGCATGACAGCCTCAAAGAGGCGATACTTCGAGCGTCAGAGACCGACACAGTCCTGATCAACCGCCACAACAAGAAGCCGTTTCGCGTCCTCCGGACCAACACGACCAGTGCGCTTGAGTTCGCAACCGACGGGGACCCCGTGCAGGACCTCCTTCAGAATGTCGGGTTGACGTATACACAGGGAGTTCTCGAAAACTCCATCCCCTCGGTTGGACAGGTCGCGGGGCGGATCGAAACTCTTGTACCTGCCGCCGAGATCATCGGGAACACGGTGAATGAATTCGCTGCGGTCATTTCGCAGCTTGAGAAACGCTACCTCGTGACTTCGTAGTCCACGCTTCGGGTTCTCGACCGCAGGGGGTCGGTGCTTTCGACAGACCTCCTTGGAGACAGGGGGCGAATTGCAGGGAAATGTGTGAGCAACCGTGGGTGAGGTTTGGTGAGTTCTGGGGTTCAACGTCGGCAAGCCTGCTCAGGCCTCGCACGCGAACTTGAGGCTGATGTTCCACAGATCGTGACCTCGGTGCAGGTAGCCGGGGTTGATGAGGGCGAGATGTTTTGCTCCGTCACCCATACCGATCTCCTCCATGACAACATAGGTACTCTCGGCGAAACGGGGGATAAGCAGCCAAGCGTGATAAGCGCGCAACTGGTCGCCGTTGCCGTACCAGCTGAGGCGCGTGAACGGGGCGAACTCGGCGACGTTGCTGGCGATCTTGAGGCCGAATGTTGTCCAGTGAAAGGTGACGTCCTCGCCGAGCTGGCCCGAAGGGTCGTTGACGACGACGTCACTGGCGTTCGAATACCAGGTGGGCCAAGCAGCAGCTGCGACGAGGTTCGCCCAGACGCGCTTCACGGGTGCGTTATGACAATGGCATTGTGTGCGAACAGGTCAGCGTGGGCGGGATCGAAGCCTTCAGGCCAGCGAATATCGGCTGAACGCTTGATCAAGTCATCGTGGATAGTGGTAGTCACGCCTCTCTCCTTTGCAATAGTCGGTGCTGCAAGCGTGTGAAGCGACTGTGCCGTTCACGCATCTGTTTCAGTTGCGCAGGCGGTCGCGGGTCTCGTGCATGAGCTTCTGGGCCCAGTCCACATGGGCACCGATCAGCCGCCCGTCTCGCTTGACGACGTCGCCACCGACGATCACCGTTTCGACATCAGCTGGTCCAGCCCCGAGCACCATGACCGCCACGGGATCGCCGAACCCATCGAGATGCGGAGAGCGCATGTCGATGACGGCAATGTCGGCCTGCTTGCCTGGGGTGAGACTGCCGATCTGGTCGTCGAGACTCCACACTCGCGCGCCATCGAGGGTGGCCAATCGAAGCATGTCCCGCTGGTGTAGGTCGACGGCAGGGACCTGCTCTCCCCTGGCCAGTGCTGGGGCGTTGGCCCGGGAACGTTCGGCGGCGAGCGCCAGGCGCATCTCGGAGAACAGATCGGTCCCAGCTGAGCAGATGGTGTCGACGCCCAGACCCGAAAGGATTCCCCGCTGGAGCGCGGGGCCAGTCCCCGGGAAGGTCCCGAACTGCATCAGCATGTCGGTCGACGGGGTAATCGACAACGTCCCATGACTTGCGGCAATCAGGTCCAGTTCCTCTTCCGTCAGCATGTTCCCGTGCGCGTAGTTCACATCGGCACCGAGAAGTCCGTCCCGCTGAAGCGCGGTCACGGCACCGGAGGTGCCGGCCATGCCCACGTGCAGCGAGATCGGAAGCGCGAGGTCGCGGGCGAACGCGAAGTCTTCGACGTTCCGTTCCGGAGTCGTGAAGCACGGCCCGCGCAGCGCCATGCCCATCCGCAGCCGACCATTGCTCCCGGATGGAAACTGCTCGTCGCGCAAACGGCGCGCGTCTGCAGGATGCGGCGGGTTCGGATCGTCGGTTGCCGGCCCCGGGCCACCGTAGAGGAAGTAGCCGCGGATGCCCGACTCTTGTAGGCCGCGTAGGTCCGCATCGGCATATGCTGCGGACTGGAGGTTGTGAGCCCAATCAGCGATCGTGGTGATCCCTGCGTCCAGGGCCTGCAAGGCACCCCAGAGGGTCCCGGCGTAGACATCGTCTGCGCTGTGTTTGGGAGCGATCCCAGTGAGCACAGCAGGCCCGTAGCCGGCCCCTGTTATCTGAGGGGTTAACCCGCCGATGGCCCCCTGCCACACATGGCGGTGGGTATCGACGAGGCCCGGAATGACAAGGCGATCCTTGGCTTCGATCACCTCGGCGCCTGGAGCGGATGTCTCGAGTCCGGGGCGGATTTCGACGATAACCCCGTCGCGAACGAGTACGTCACTGTCGGGTTGGTCCCCGAGCGCAGGGTCCATGGTGACCACGTGGCCACCTTTGATAAGGAGTTCGTGGGGCAAGGTGACTCACCGACCTTTCTTTCGACACGTGGGGAACATCTAGGGATTGGGGAGCACGACGCCAGAGAGTTCGGCGCAGACCTCGAGCAACTTGTCTTGAACCTCGACTGAGCGCGCTGCCGGGTGAACGTCACGTCGGCGCTGGTGGTAGAAGTAGTTGCCGGTGACGGATGCTGCGGGGTCGTCACTCACCGCCAGCCAGACCTGGGTCACCGCCGCCAAGGAAAGGTCGTCAGGTGCGCCGGGTCCACCCATCTTGGTCGGCACCCAGCCGGGCTCGAGGGCGTTGGAGAGCACGCCCGGCCAGCGTCGGGCAACTGCGAAGGCCAGCACGACGTCATGGAGCTTGCTGTCTGCATAAGCCTGAATCCCGTCCCAGCGGCGTGCGACCCATTGGAGGTCGTCGAGGTCAGGGTTGCCGTCTCGATGCATGCCCGAGCTGAGGTACACCAGTCGGCAGGGAGGAGTGATCAGGGCGGTTAACAGGTACGGAGCCAGGACGTTCACGGCGAAAACGTGCGAGAGGCCGTCGATGGTCTCGACGCGCCGTGGCTCGCGGTAGCCGACGCCTGCATTGTGGATCACAGCGTGATAACTCCCGAAAGCGTTCGCCTGCTCGGCGACCTGACGCGTCTCATCGATACTTGCCAAGTCGCCGATGACGATGTGTTCGGCCGTCGAGAGCGCCCGTCGAACGTCACTTGCGCGTTGGTCATTTCGCGCGTGCAGGGTGACCGCATGGCCGACATGGACAAGCAACTCGGCTGCCATCAATCCGAGGCCGTCGCTCGAGCCGGTGACCAGTACCCGTGCCATCTTCCTTCCTTCTTGGGACCGCTTGCGAGAATCATCGGCGGTCTCGGTGATGCCGGACGCGATGGATTGGGCATCCTTCGCCGCCTGGCGAGCCCGCCCGACGATCTCTAAATCGCTGCCTCAATGGGGCTCTTCGCATTCTCCGGGTGTACGTCATGTCTCTGGTCAGGTGGCTTGTGGGTTTCGAAGTCCATATTCAGTCCGCTGGCTCGTATTCGCACCCGGGGGAGCCCCTGGCACCTCCCCTGACTTTCCACTGGGGAATTGTCCGAGCCGATGCGAACGCCTGTCGCGGCTGGCCAGGTCGGCCCTCGGGCGATTCACACTGGCGCGACGTAACGTGGGTTGTGACCTCCTCCATGGGTGAGCACGGCGGTCTCTTGCTCGAACGTGACCGAGAACTGGAGCGCATCGGGGAATGCCTGCAGCGGGCGTGGCAAGGCAGTGGTGGAGCGCTGGTGGTGGAGGGACCCGCGGGGATCGGCAAGACCATGTTGCTGGCGGCCGCCCGGGCAGAGGCAGAAGGAGTGGGTTTCAGGGTACTGCGAGCGCGTGGGGCTGAACTGGAGCGCGAGTTCGCGTTCGGAGTGGTGCGTCAACTGGTCGAACCGGTGGTGGCAGGAGCGTCGGAGGAAGAGCGGTCCCAGTTCTTGGATGGGCCGCCCGGGGTGGCGGCACGGCTTTTGGGTCTTGCCGGCCTGGGGGACAACGTTGCTACGGCTGCGCGAATCGCCCCTGACCCGTCTTTCGCGGCGCTCCACGGGCTCTACTGGTTGTGCGCCAACCTGGCGGCTCAACGTCCCCTGGCGTTGGTAGTGGATGACGCTCACTGGGCGGACGGTGCCTCGCTTCGCTTTCTGGCTTTTTTGCTGCCACGCCTGGAGGAGTTGCATGTTGCCGTGCTGCTCGGAGCTCGACCCGCCGAGGCCGGGGAGCTTCGAGAGCTGTTGGCCGCAGTAACGATGGATCCGGCGGCCGAGGTTGTCACCGTCGGGCCGCTCAGCATGAGTG
This sequence comes from uncultured Acidimicrobiaceae bacterium, assembly GCA_963726855.1. Classification (GTDB taxonomy): domain Bacteria; phylum Actinomycetota; class Acidimicrobiia; order Acidimicrobiales; family RAAP-2; genus Bog-473. The sequence goes on along the minus strand of CAVSEB010000024.1, from coordinate 26,061 downwards.
GGGTGGCGACGCTGGTGGCTGTCGCCTTGGGTGTCGAGCCCGAACCTGAGTTCGCGGCGGCCTGCTGGAAGGCGACTGGCGGAACGCCGTTTCTGGTCTGCACGCTGGTCGAAGCTTTACGAGAGGAGCGGATCGCTCCGGTCACCGCGTCGGCAGCGAAGGTGCAGGACGTCGCAACCGCCACCTTGAGCCGCTGGGCAATGTTGCGTCTCGTGCGACTGGGGCCTGACGCGGCGCGCCTGGCTCGGGCGGTGGCTGTCTTGGAGCGGGCCGAGTTGGATCAAGCGGCCCGGCTGGCCGGGATCGCACCCCCCGACGCAGCGCAGGCCGCCGACCTACTCGTCCGGGCGGGAGTGCTGGACGAGGCTCCGCTGTGTTTCGCCCATCCACTCCTGCGCGGCGCCGTTTACCGTGATATGTCGGCCGCCGAACGGGTCGAAGCGCACGGGCGCTCCGCCAGGCTGCTAGCCGACTCACACGCCGATCCGGCCCTCGTCGCCGAGCACCTGCTGGCAACCCTGCCGACAGGTGACGGCTGGACGGTGGAACAGCTGCGAGCAGCCGCCTGGGACGCAACGGCGCGGGGCGCACCGGATTCGGCGATTGCCTACCTACGCCGAGCCTTCTTGGAGCAACCGTCGCCTGAGGCGGGGGCAGGCCTGTTGCTCGAACTCGGTTTGGCCGAGTTCAGCGCCGGCCAGCCGGACTGGCACCACCAACTTGCAGAAGCGGTGGAGTCGGCCGGCAACGACACCACCCGTATCGCGGCAGCGCTGCTCTTTGCAAATGCGCTGCGTTGGAACGAGCGGGCCGCCGAGGCCGTCGAGGTTTGCGATGGCGTCGCCGCCCGCCTCGACCCCAGCGATGCGGATGGCCGGCTGACGTTGGAGGCCATGGCAGTCGCCTGCGGGGTGGTCGATGCCGCGACTGCACCGTGGGTGGCCGATCGAGCCACCGCTCTGCTGGTGTGGGCCAGGGAGGGGTCGGTCCCGCGTCAATGCGTGGCGGCCGCGGCATACGTGGCCGCGCTGGCCAACCAGCCCGCCGAGCAGGTGGCCGACCTCGCGCTCCGGGCGATCGCCGCCGGGACGGGACCGCTGCCCGAGCCAGGCGACCCGCCCTGGTTACCCGGCGGTGCGTTTCGACATCCGAGCGCCGTGGTAACCCTGCTCTGGGCTGAGCGCTACGACGCAGCGCAGGCCCTGGCCGATGCCGCCGTGGCCGAGGCCCAGGCTTCGGCCAACGGGATAGTCCTTCCCGCCGTATTGGCCCAGCGCGCCTGGCTCGCTTTCAGGCGCGGCGATCTCACCGCGGCGGAGGCCGACGCGCGGGCCCTGCTGGACGGGCCTGGCGCGTCGGCCCCCCCGCTTTTGCTCAACCGGGCGACCTGTGTGCTGATCGACGTGCTAGTTGAGCGGGGCGATCTCGACGAGGCCGAGCAGACTCTTGAGCCCCTGGCGGTCGACCTGCCAGGCACCTCGCAGACCGCGGCAATACTGCGCCACGCCCGGGGCCGACTTCGGTTCGCTCAGCGTCGCTTCGCTGAGGCACTCGGCGACCTGCAGTCGGCCGGTGAAATCGCGACCGGCGCCCTGGCGCTGAGCCCGTGCTACCTATCGTGGCGTTCCGAAGCCGCTCTGGCCGCCCTAGCCCTTGGAGAAGCTGCCGCGGCGCGACGCCTGAGCGATGAAGAGCTTGAGTTAGCCCGCGCCTTCGGTGCCCCGCGCGCCCTGGGCATCGCGCTGAGGGCCGCTGGCCTCGTTGCCGGGGGCCACCGTGGTGAGGCCCAATTACGCGAGGCGATCGACGTGCTCGTCGGCCCGGACACCCGCCTCGAGTACGCCCGCGCCCAGGCCGACCTCGGCGCCCTCCTCCGTCGTAGTAACCGCCGCGCCGAGGCGCGCCGAATTTCTCCGCCAGGCAGTCGACACCGCCCACCACCTAGGCGCCGAGGCGCTCGCCCTGCGGGCCGAGACTGAGCTGCGCGCGACTGGAGCTAGGCCGCGCCGAGCGTTGCTTACGGGGCTGGAAGCGCTCACCGCCAGCGAACGTCGCATCGCCGAATTGGCCGCTGAAGGGCGGACAAACCGCGAGATCGCCCAAACCCTGTTCATCACTGCCCGCACCGTCGAGGGTCACCTCACCCACGTGTTCTACAAGCTTGACGTCAGGGCCCGCACCGAGCTCCCGGCCGCTCTCGCTGCCCCCACGAACGCAGTCCGCGCCTAACCCCACCACCGGCGGCCGCGGAAAAGTCAGGGGGGAAAGGCTAGGGGTTCGCACGGTGTGAAGACCTGCCACGCGGATACATCGTGAGGTGTCCGTCTTGAAACGGCATGAGAGCAAAGTGCTCTCTCATGCTTTAAGAGGCGCACGCAGAGCTCGAGGTCCGCCGGGCGACCCGGACCTCTCTAGATGGAGGTGGTACCGATGCCGATAGTGACGACAGAGCATCCTCGCGTTGCGGTCGTGACGGGGGGTTCTGGGGGGATCGGTGGGGAGACTGCGCAGCGTCTCGCTCGAGATGGCATGGCGATCATGGTCGCGTACGCCGGACGGAAGGCGCCCGCAGAGGATGTCGTAACGGCGATCATCGATGCAGGAGGTGTGGCGACCTCGTTTCAGGGTGACGTGGCGGAGGAGTCCGACGTGACGGCTCTGTTCGATGCGGCAGAGCTCAACTACGGCGGAGTTGATGTCGTCGTCAACACCGCTGGAATCATGCTGTTGTCCCCGCTTGCTGACCTCGACTTGGAAGTGCTCGATCGGATGGTCCGCATCAACCTGCGTGGGACATTCGTCGTCGGTCGGGAAGCCGCTCGTCGCGTTCGCCCGGGCGGCGCCATCATTAATTTCTCATCGTCGGTGCAGAAGATCGCCCGTCCCAACTACACCGCGTATGCGGCAACAAAGGGTGCTGTTGATGCGATCACGCTGATCCTGGCCAAGGAGATGAGAGGTCGTGACGTCACCGTCAACAGTGTGGCGCCCGGACCCACAGCCACGCCTCTGTTTCTCGAGGGAAAGGACCAGGAGACCCTCGATCGCATGAGCAACGAGCCTCCGCTCGAGCGCTTGGGTACACCGGCCGACATCGCCGAGGTGGTCGCGTTCCTTGCTGGACCGGCCCGCTGGGTCAATGGGCAGATCATCTACCCCAACGGCGGCGTCGTCTGACGAGACGGCCGACTTCTACACATTTCGCTTCAACTCGATCCAAAGGAGAAGAGCCATGCCGACTGGAAAAATCATCGTTGTTACTGGTGCCTCGAGTGGATTTGGGGCCTTGACGGTAAGAGCGCTCGCCGATGCGGGCTACAGCGTCTATGCCGGAATGCGAGACATTACCGGGAGAAACGCGAAGGCAGCCCAGGAAGCCGCTGACTACGCGAGTGAGCACTCGGTAGACCTGCGCGCGATCGAAATAGATGTCTCGGAGCAAGCCTCGGTCGATGCGGCCGTTGAAACCATCATCTCGACCGAGAATCGCCTGGACGTCATTGTTCACAACGCTGGCCATATGGTGCTTGGTCCGTTGGAGTCGTTTACGACTGACCAGCTCATGTCCATTTACGACACCAACGTCTTGTCGACTCAGCGCCTCAACCGAGCGGCCCTGCCCCACCTCAGGAAACAACGGGATGGACTGGTCGTGTGGGTGGGATCAACAAGTACCAGAGGGGGCACCCCGCCGTACCTGGGTCCGTATTTTGCAGCCAAGGCAGCAGAGGACTCACTTGCCGTGACCTTCGCGGCCGAGCTAGCACGTTTCGGCGTCGACTCCGTCATCATCGTGCCGGGTTCCTTCACAAAGGGAACCAACCATTTCGCCAATGCCGGGCACCCCGAAGACGCAGACGTCGCAGCTGCTTATGAGTCTCTCTACGGGGGTTTGATGGACCAAGTTTCCAAAAAGCTCGCTGAGCTCGCACCGCCGGATCAGGATCCAGCAGACGTTGCGCGTGCAATCGTTCGAGTGGTCGGGATGGCAAAGGGGGCGCGCCCATTTCGGGTCCACATCGACCCCGCGGACGACGGCGCCGAAACAGTCAACCGAGTGGGCGATCTAGTGCGGCGAGAGTTCTATCGGCGAATCGATCTCGATGACCTGCTTGCGCCGGCCACTTCTGGCTGACGTCAGCCTCACAGCCCACGATTCCAAGGGAAATCGAAGATGACGACCCGCACTTCGACGCCAAGCCAGTCTGGCGAAGATCAGCCTCAAGGTCCCCTGCGAAGGCTCAGCAAACTCCCCGACGAGCCTCATGCCGGCGTGAACATCATCGATCCTGCCCTACCTCGTTGCAACGATGTTGGAGGCCCTCTTGGCAGAACTCTCAGAGTCAGCATTGCCAATCTGCCGTTCGGTTCACACCCACTCGCTGTGTCCTCTTCGCCACGACACCAACTGTTGAGAAGTAGTGAAGCGAGTCGACGGTGAGCGACTTCCCAAAGTGGCAACGTGCACACGTCAAACACGCTGGTCACATTGATCGTGCATGCCAGAGGGCTCGAGTTGGCCGAACCTGTGTCGCTCCAGTCAACGCGTCCGACTGTGAATTAGCGATCGCAGCAGCAACCTTGCACACAGTGGGTGCCTACAACGCTCTTGAGGTCCTTTCCAGTGCGTCTTTGTCGGCATCTTGTCCGTACTTATTCGAGATTGCATGCCAACGCGTATGTGCCGCCCTCGTAGCTCTCGATGAATGTTCCGCAACGTTCGGAGCCACGACAGCGACCCTGGGTGAGACGTGATGCGTCGGATGAGTACGAACGGGCTCCGTCTCGACAGAGGGATAACTACCAGTGACTGAAGTCTGCAACCATCTGTCAACTGTGGTGAATGTAGAGCCAACGACCGCTGGCTGCGAAGAATGCCTCAACTACGGTTGGCAATGGGTGCATTTGCGCTTATGCATGACGTGTGGGCATATCGGCTGCTGCGACGACTCGCTCGGACGACACGCCTCCGCGCACTGGCTTCGGAACCCAGGTCACCCGGTTGTCCGATCGTTCGAACCGGGCGAAGACTGGTGGTGGTGTTTTTCCGATGAACTCCATTTTGAGGTCAGGGGAGCGCCTCCGGCACCCTCACATGGTTCCTGAATGGAAGAAGGGTCGACGAAAATCACAGCGACGACCAGCGGACCCGCGAGACCCAAACGGACGAAGGCGACCACGGTCTTTTGCCGAGGTCAGGATCGCGGGCTCGAATCAAGTCTTCCGCTCTCGAGAAACGGGTCCCTAGCTGGGGCGGTGCATGCTTCTTGCGGTGCTGCTAGTCATTTCTTGCGCATCATTCGATCGCATCACCATCAGCAGTCCCGAGAGGATGTGAACATGCCAGCATCTGAGATCAGCTTTGAGGCCGACATCAAGCCTCTGTTCCGAGAAAAGGATCGCGATTCGATGCGCAACGCGTTCGATCTGTGGTCTTACGCCGACGTCCAGACCCACGCTGCAGCCATCGCCGAGCGTGTCAAGAGTGGCTCCATGCCGTGCGATGGTGCGTGGCCCGAGGAACGGGTGGAGTTGTTTGAACACTGGGTCGAGCAAGGCAAGCTGGCATAGCAAGCTGTTCGTGACTCCGCTTGCGGCGTGGGCGTAGCCAGGACCGAGCCAGGCTCAGTCGACCCACTTGGTCGCGTTCATTGACCGACGTGGGTTGGAACCCGCCAGCGGTTGCGACTCCCAACAAGGTCCGGCCGTTGCAGTTGATGCGCTCCAACCACCGGTGGCGCTCCTCTCGGGTCACTTGCTACGAGAGACATTCCGTCATGGAACACTGCAGAGTGCGGGCGGCGGTGTGGCGGCGGCGGGGCGACTACTCCGACAACGCCGTGGTGGCGCGCCGTGTGACGCTGGTATATCCGCGGCTGGCGGCTGTGTCATGGGCTAGAGCCAGAAGATCGCGGGCTCGTTCGAGATCGCCTGGACCTCCGCGGGCCAAGAGCATGCGGCCCCACTGCAGGTGGGTCGCGGCGGCAGAGAACTCCAAGCGTCCGCTGGCGTTGAACTCGGCTGCTTTGGCGAAGTGGCTTTCGGCCTCATCGTAACGGCCGAGCACCGACTCCAGGCTGCCGCAGTAATACGCCACCGGACTTCCGGCCGTCGCCCCGATGAAGAGAACCTGGTCGTCGAAAGGAGCGAGCTGATCGAGGAGCAACTGAGCGGGAGCCTCGGCGTGCAGTTCTGCGGCGACGTCGGCATACGAAGCTATCGCGAACATCCAGACGACGTCGTAGGGCAATGAGGCGAGGTCCACGACCGCAGCTTCGAGCATCTGGCGAGCCGTGTCGACGTTGCCAGCTTCCAAGTGTCCTTCTGCCAGGGTCGCTCGGAACACCGGGAGGGCTGGGTTCTCGGCCGCCACCTGCTCGATCATCGGGACGAGCTCGCTTAAGCGCCCCTGTTGGCGGCGGACGCCGATCATCTCGGCCCCGTAGAAGCCGAAGGCATCCGGCTGTCCGCTCTCAGTGCCGATCTGCAAACCAGCCGACGCGAGCTCTTCGGCTCGATCGGGATCCCCGGACAAGAGGGCATCGGCGGCATCATTGAACAGGGTGACCCACATCATCGTCGGCTGGAGAAGTCCCCGTATAACGGCGTGCATGGTTTCGAGGCACCGACGCGCCATTACGAAGTCGCCAGCTTGTACTGCAGCTAGCCGGCTGTAGGCACCGGTCCAAAAGAGCAGGTCGGGGTCCCCCAGGAGTTCCGACAGCTCCAGGGCTTCCTTTGCATCGACCATCCGCTCGGCAAGGGTGGAGGGGACCTGGAGCGGGTCGCAGACCAAATTCAGGGTACGGATGATGGTGTCAGGATCCCCCAACCGCCTCGCCATGGCCCTCGCGGCGTCGGCCAATTCCTGGCGCCGGTCCAGAGTCGTGCCCAAGGCGAGCTCGCTGCACAGGGTAGCCAAAAGGAGCGCCCGATCGCGTCCATCGTCATCGCTCAGGCCACCGAGTGCGGATTCCAGCACCGCGACCTTGTCGGAGTCAATGACCCCGATCGAACTGAAGAAGCCGCGGCTGTTCCCTAATGCCGCGGCCACCAGACGCTCCGTTGCGTTGAGCTCCTGGGCCCGGTGTGCGGCGTCGAGGAAGGTCTCCCGGAAGCCCGGCAACCCGGCCTGACGTTGTGCTTCGCCCAATGCGAGACGTAGGTCACAGCCGACCAGAGGATCGTCCTCCGGCACCGTCTCTGCCAGCTGGAGCGCCCGGGAGAAATACCGGACCGCGTCATCGGGGGCCAGGGAGGTCAGGGCGCCCTGGCCTGCCTGCCGGGCATAGTCGATGGCCTTGGTCGCGTTGGCTGGCTGGCTGGCGCTGAGCCAGTGGTGGGCGAGTTCGCCCACCCGCGCGCCCGGCGTCTGTGCGACGGTCGCCTCGATGGCCTCGGCCACCTTCCTATGGGCCCTGGTTCGCCGGACTTTCGGCAGGCCTTGGTACAACGTGTGCTGCGTCAAAGCGTGCGAGAAGCCGTAACGCCCCGGTAGCTCAGGAACCTCGCGCACGAGGGCGGCGCCGCACGCAGCGTCGAGGAGGTCGAGCAGTTCGTCCTGGCCGAGGTCGGTCACGGCATCAAGCAGATCGAAGTCGAAGTCCCGTCCGATCACCGCTGCCATGGAAAGGACTGGGCCTGCCCGCGTACCGAGCCGCTGGACGCGGGTGGAGATGACTTCTCGCACGCTGTTGGGCAGCACCATCTCGGACAATTCCCCCGCGGCAGTCCAGCGACCGCGATCATCCTGGTAGATGGCGCCGGTCTCCATGAGACTTCGCAACACTTCTCCGACGAAGAACGGGTTGCCTTCGGTTTCCAGCCAGAGCGCGTGGGCGAGATCCGTCGCTGCCTCCTCGAGGTGTTGCCCGGCCGCAGCCTCCATGAATGCGAGCACGCCGGTGTCGTCGAAGCCTTTCAATTGGATCCGGCTGATACTTGGTTCGCGTTGCAGGGCACCGAGGACATCGCGAAGCGGGTTGGAAGGTGAGAGCTCGCTGTCCCGAAATGTCCCGAGCACCAGCAGCCGTGCTGAGTCGACGTTGGCGACGACATGACGTAGGAGTCGAAGGCTTTGACTGTCCGACCATTGCAAGTCGTCGAGCACAAGCACTGTTGGTTGGAGCGTGGAGGCCGCCGTCAGAAGGCCCGTCACCGCACCGTAGAGGAGGTAGCGCTCGGTGTCGGGGTCCGTCCTCGTCGGTGCCGGAACTGCCGCCAGCCGTTGACGCAGAGCGGGGACCATCGATGTGATGTCGCCGCCGTGAGTCTCTACGTGAGTTCGAAGCATGTGTTCGGGCGCATAGGCCACGTAATGGTGTAGCGCCTCGGCGAAGGGCGAGTACGAAGCGCTGACGTCTTCCTGGCAGCGTCCCAGGAGAACGCAGGCACCCTCCTTGGCCGCGCTGCGGGCGAGCTCGGCGACCAGAGTGGTCTTGCCGACACCGGCGTCACCCGACACGAGGATCACGGCACGCCCTTCCCCGGCTGCCGCTCGCTTGTAGGCGTCGGTCAGCAGCGCCGCCTCGGTCTCGCGGGCGACCACTCCGGTGAGCGGCACGTGCGTCAGGCGCGCCGGAAGCGGCACGCTGTTCTCGGCTGCAATGTCATCGAGCGGCTCCCAGAGCACCTCGAGGACTTCCACGGGTTCTGGGAGGCCCTTCAATTCAAGCGCACCCAGCCGGTTGAACTCGTAAGGACTGCGCCGACGGGCCATCACCCGGACGGCGTCCGCGGCCAGGATCTGGCCGGCATCGCAGCGGGCACAGAGCCGAGCCGCCTCTATCACCGGGTCGCCGTAGTAGTCGCCGGACTCCATTGTGGCCTCTCCACCGCTGAGTCCTATGCGTAGCCCCAGCTTGTGGGGGGCGCCGACATTTTCACGGTGGACCGCTTGCTGCATCGCAACGGCGCACGACAGGGCGGCAGAAGTGCTGCGGAATACAACCATCACCCCGTCGCCGAGGCCCTTCACCTGGACTCCTCCCGAGCCGGCAATGGCTTGACGCAGCACAGAGAAGTGGTCCCGGAGCAACTCGTCCGCGGCGTCCGGAGTGATCTCGTAGCTGATCTCGGTCGAACCGACCAAGTCGGTGAATAGGACCGTGATGGTCTCGGTGACCGCCAAGGCTCGCCTCCTCCGGTTTCCCCTCTGCTGGCGCCAGGGTAGACCGTTTGCAACGGGAGATGGGTTGAGACGGAAGCCGTTGCGGGTGACGGTGATTTTCGTTCAGGTCGCCCGAATGGCAGAGGGCTCTACTACAGCGGCGGACGCGGTGGACGGGCTGGAAACTGGGTGGACTGGGCCGCACTTCAGCGGTCCCGCCAGACCTAAATGGACGAAGACGGCCGACCTTGCCAAGGTCACGGTCGCGGGTCGAATCCCGACTTCCGCCCCGAATTACCAGGTGGAGAGCTCCGTTTCAGGGCTGAGGGGAGCTAAAAACATCATCCGACTCACGACGCCGCATGGCGATCCTCACTAAAGCTGGTATCGAGCAAGGCATCGAACGAAGCTTGTCCCGCTCACCTCAGGCGGCGTCAATCGACGATCACGACGTTGCGACCCATCGTTGTACGCGACTCCATCGCGCCGACGATCTCGGGAAGCGATGAAAACGATGAGGTCGAACCAGCAATCGGGCGAATCGTTCCGGCCGCGATCATCGTCAAGATGTCCTCGTGGAGACGCACGCCGTCAGCGTGCGACGGGAAGTTCAATCCGGTCGCGCGTTTGAAGGCAAGCGGATCCTCTGTATACGCGTGGCAGACGCCTACAAGCGAAAAGTTACCGAACAAGACGGGTCGCGGCACGATGCCTTCGTCTTCGGCCTCGATCCCCGAGGCGAAGCCGACGAGCAGATGTCGGCCTCCGAACGCCATGCATCGAAACGTCTCAGTCGTCGTTGCTCCGCCAACACTATCGAAGGCCACGTCCACGCCCCGCCCACCGGTCGCGTCGAGAACTCGCGGGACAAAGTCATCATTGCGATAGTCAATTGCGACGTCGGCGCCGAGCTCGGCGGCAAAGCTGAGCTTGCGAGAGCCACCTGCAGTCGCTATCACTCGGGCGCCGCGTGCGCGAGCCAGCTGCACGGCGGCCGACCCCGCCCCGCCGGCAGCGGCGTGTACGAGCACCGTGTCGTCGGCGGAGAGGTGGGCACGCTCGTAGAGGGCAAGATATGCGACGTGGAAGGGCATGTAGACCGACGCTGCGGTTGCGGTATCCATGTCGTCGGGCATCGCGAAGGTCATCGCAACCGGTGCGACCGCTACTTGCGCGTACCCGCCGAAGGCGCCGGTGGGAATGGCACAGACGCGCAGTCCGATCAGCGCCTCAGCGCCTTCGCCCGCCGCACGGACGCGGCCAAGTACCTCCATCCCAGGAATGTACGGTGGCTCGACTGGCACAGTCCGGTATCGGCCGCGGATGCCGTCGATGTCGTTGAAGTTGATGGTGATCGCCTCCACCGCAATCTGGACTTCGCCCAGGCCAGGCTCAGGCGCATCGACATCGTCGAGCCGAAGGACGTCAGTCGGCGCACCGAATTCGTGAATCCGCCAAGCTCTCATGTCGCTGCCTCGTTTCGATTGGACCAATGTCATCATTTTGCCAAGGTGAGAGCCGGTTTCAATCCCGCACTTCGCTCTCGCTGGGCTTTACCTCTTCAGCGGACCGCCTTTCATGGCGCGGCCTTAGGTCTGGGCTGACGGCAGGATTTCGAACGTATTCGGCGTGAAGTAGCCCAGCGCGCCGTTCCTCTAGGCCGAGTTGTAGGAGTGCTCGATGCTGCAGCGAAGACAACGGCGAACTTGAGGTGGTCAATCACAGTTAGTGGTCAGCAGCGGGCGTAGCTTGGAGTTCCAGAACGAGCGCCGTCGATGCGGACGAACAGATCAGCCAACACCTCAACAAGTGTCGACCGCTCTATCGCCAGCTGCCCCTGATGCCATGCAAGGCACAGCTCGCTCAAGGTGCCGATCTGTGCGTAGGCGACGAGGCGAGCATGACGGTCCGCTTGCGGGTCCGAACCGGGAGGGGCCATCCCTGCGATGGCCACGTCGATGATCTGTTGCCGAAAAGGGCTGAGCGCGCCGCCGTGAGTCTCGGCTAGCAGCACCCGGGCGAGACATTCGTCATCCACCAATGCGCCGACGAACGCCTCCAACCATGCTTGTGGCGGCCCGCCGGGCGTCGATGGACGAAACGGATGGACGCGCTCCGACATCGCCGCGATCGCATAGTCGACGACGGCGCTCTGGAGCTCGGCCAACGACGCGAAGCTCTCGTAGAAATACCGCTTGCTCAGCCCGGCAGCCGAGCACACGCGCCCGACGCCGAGCCCGCCCGCACCCTCGGTTCCGGCGATCTCAAAGGCGGCTCCCACCAGACGGTTTCGTCGATGGATGCGCCGGTCGTCGGCGCTGACCCCGTTAAAAGGCATGGTCACCTGGTATTCCATCTCAGAAGAGCATAGTTGACACCAGCTGGTGTCAAAGTCTACGGTCCTGCCTCACTAGCAGTGTCAAGCAAGGAGGTCCGCGCTCGTGCCCTCGACGCCTGTCGACGCTCGCCTCGATCTGACAGATCCCGACCTGCTGGCCGATCGCCTGCCCTTGGACGAATTCGCCTGGCTGCGACGGAATGAACCCATTCGGTGGAATCCCCAAGCGTCTACGTCGGGCTACGGAGACGCTGGATTCTGGGCGCTCACCCGTCACGCCGACGTCACGGCGGTGACCAGGACTGTCGGGTGGTCGGTGGAGGCCAACTCCGCCTTCGTGCGTCGGCTGGATGCCTCCGATCCCACAGGCGAATCCACCAAAAACCTCCTGCTTTGCATGGACCCGCCACGGCACACCCGAGTTCGCAGAGTGGGAAACCGCTGCTTCACCTCGCGCGCCTTGGCAGGCCTCGAGGACGACCTGCGCGAGCGAGCTCAAAGGATCGTCTGGGCCGCCAAGCGTGACGGTACGGGCGACTTCGTGATCGACGTGGCGCGTCATCTGCCCTTGCAGGCCATTGCCGGCCTGATGGGCATCCCCGAAAGCGATCGCCAGCAGCTCTTCGACTGGAGCGACCAGATGGCAGGCAACGAGGATCCGGAGTACGCCGGTACCGACCTCTCAGGCGTCGTCGAGATGTTCGCCTACGCTCACGCGGCAGCCGAGGAGCGGGTCGAGAACGATCTCGGAGATGTCACCAGCCGACTCGTCCAACCCGACGCTTCTGGCCAACGCCTGAACAGCGAAGAGTTCGCATTCTTCTTCATGATCCTCGCCGTCGCCGGCAACGAGACCACTCGACAGGCGATCACCCACGGCATGTTGGCATTCCTGCAACATCCGGACCAGTGGGAACGGTGGCGCTGCGAACGCCCCGCGTCAGCCGTCGACGAGATCTTGCGCTGGGCCTCGCCCGCGGTTGTCCTCCAGCGCACGGCGGACGAGGACACCGAAGTCGCCGGCAAGCTGGTGCGCAAGGGCGAACGGGTAGGCCTGTATTTCGCCTCCGCCAACTTCGACGAGGAGGTGTTCGACGACCCTCGGCAGTTCGACATCGGTCGATCACCGAATCCCCACGTCACCTTCGGCGCCGGCGGCTCCCATTTCTGCATCGGGGCCAACCTTTCCCGACTCGAGCTGAAGGTGATGTTCGACGTGATCGCCGACGAGTTGACTGACTTGACGCTGATAGGTCCGCCAAATCGCCTCCGCTCGTCGTGGCTCAATGGCATCAAGCACCTACCCGTCGACTATGGGGGCCCTCGATGACGACAGCGAAAGCGTGGATGGTCACCCGGCTGGGGGCACCAACCGACGCCCTTGAGGCCCAGACCGTCGATGTCGGCGAACCGGGCATCAATCAGGTGCGTATCAATGTGGAGGCGTTCTGCTTGGACTTCAACGACATCGACACCATCCGAGGTCGATACGGATTGTTGAAGTTCGAACCCCCGTTCGTCATTGGCATGGCGGCCGCAGGAACGGTCGACGCGGCCGGGCCAGGCTGTGAGGGGCTGCTTGGCCGACGAGTTGTCGGCACTACCGCCGGCGTGCAGGGTGCATACGCGTCAGTGGCCCTGCTCGACGGCGCTGCTCTCCAACAGCTACCAACGTGGCTCAGCGCAGCCGAGGGAATGGCCATGTACTTTCCCTTCCAGCTGAGCGACCTCGCCCTCCGGGTCCGAGGGCGTGTAACCCCAGGCGAGGTCGTGCTCGTCCATGCCGCAGCGGGGGGCGTGGGGTCGGCCGCGGTCCAGCTGGCGAAGGCGCTCGGAGCGACTGTAATTGGCACTGCCGGCACCGACGAGAAGGTCGAGTTTTGCCGGTCGCTGGGCGCTGACTACGGCGTGAATTACCGCAGTGAGGACTTCGTCGCTTTCGTCGATGACGTTACCAACGGACGCGGAGTCGATGTGGCATTCGACACCGTGGGTGGTGCGGTGACAACAGAGACGTTTCGGTCGATGGCCTTCAACGGCCGCCACCTCATAATCGGGTTCGCTTCGGGCATCGAATCGGAAGAGCGCCCGTTACCGATCCAGCCCAGCATCTACGGGAACTTCGATCTTGTGGGGATCTGCTTCGCCTACGTCGACTCGCCGCGGCCGGCTCGCACGTTTGGCATGAACTTTCTGTCCACCGCACAGGGGGTTGACATCTGGAACCGGATCTTGCATCTGACCCGGGCCGGAACAATCCGCCCGGTGATCGGCCGGCAGATCGAGTTCGCCGATGTTCCCGCCGGGCTAGAGGCGCTCGAGCGCCGCGAGACGACCGGCCGCACGGTGGTGCTCAGCGCACCAGTCGGCGGTGGGACTTGAGTTTTCGGGGATCCTTCTTCTGAGCTCAAAGAGGATCAAGGTCGATGCGTACCGTAAGCATGTCCGTGCCCATCGCCCTCGACGCGCCCTGGCACAGTTGACGCCAAGGATCGCTTTGCCCCAGGATTCGCAGTCGCTCGTTCGCGTCGTCGTCGAGGACGTACGCCATTCCGGTTCGCTAGGCGGCACGAGATCCGGAGCGCACTCGGACATGAGGATTCGCTTCGATATTTCGGACGTAATCGGTACGGTGCCCATGTTGGACGACCAGCCAGAACGTGTCGCCTTCTTCGCCGTCGCAAATGGGCGGTCGCCGCATTCGACCGGTGCGTCGCCCGATCGTCTCCAACAACGCGTCGCCCGGTGGCCCGAATCAGAGTCGCCACGCAAGCCTGACTGGGGGATTCACGATGAACTTCTCGAGTGTGCTGGATGACTCGATACTCGTACGCAGACCTGGACATATTCGGCATTTCTCAGTGTGACCGGAAAAGACTTGCTGAGCCCTCAGATGTCGCGTGGAGGTTACTCCTGTCGCCGAAGGCCGGGAAGGGGTGCCGCCGTTCAACACATCGCTGGCAGTGCTCCTATCTCAGATCCGAGTGCCTTAGCTTGAGATGGGTTCAAAGCGGGGTTTACGCTTCGCGGCCGGTGCCTCCGGTTCTGGGTAGCTCGGATCTGACGGTCAGTCGAATGGGGCTCGGCCTGGCCGCACTCGGCCGACCCGGCTACATCAACCTGGGTCACGCGTCGGATCTCGCCGGGCGCACGTCGGTGGCATCGTTGGAGCGATTGACGCACTCGGTTCTCGATGCCGCCTACGACCGGGGAGTGCGGTACTTCGATGTGGCGCGCTCGTACGGGCTAGGGGAGGCTTTCTTGGCGGCGTGGTTGGAGCGTCGCAGACTGGGTCTTGGCGAGGTCAGCGTCGGCTCGAAGTGGGGCTATACCTACGTGGCGGATTGGCAGGTGGATGCAACCCTGAACGAGGTCAAGGATCTGTCGGTTGCGGCGCTTCGTCGCCAGCTGGCGGAGAGCCGCGAGCTGCTTGGGGCGAACCTGCGCCTCTACCAAATCCACTCCGCCACGATCGAGAGCGGAGTGCTCGAGGATCAAGCGGTGCTCGATGAGTTGGCCCGACTGCGGGCCAACGGGGTGTCGATCGGGCTCACGGTAACCGGGCCCAGGCAAGCTGAGACGATCGACCGGGCCCTCGAGGTCGGCGGCTTCGACACTGTGCAAGCGACGTGGAATCTGCTTGACCAGGGTGCCGGTTCTGCCCTCGAAGCGGCTCACGCCGCTGGCATGGGTGTGATCGTCAAAGAGCCCCTGGCCAACGGCCGACTCACCGCCCGTGGCGATGTGACGGAGCTCGCCAACGCAGCGTCCAACGCCGGGAGTACCCCCGACGCGCTGGCCCTGGCTGTGGTGCTCGCCCAGCCGTGGGCGGACGTTGTCCTCAGCGGTGCTGTCAGCATAGAAGAGGTGCAGAGCAACCTCACCGCCCTCGCACTCCGACTCGACTCACAACTCGTCGAGCAGCTTCTTGACACCATCCACCAAGACTCATTCAGCTACTGGCAGACGCGCGCCGCGCTCCCCTGGAATTAGCCATTGAGGTTTCAAAACGAGGACGGCCACGCTCGGCTGGTCAGCCGAAGTGCCGGCCGCGCCATCTCGGTCAACGGGAGAATGTATCCGTTGATCTACTCCTGAGTGTCGGCGGGGAGCCCCACTGGGTAGCGCTCGTTGAAGTCGGCGGATCGACTCACCTCGTGCCACTTGCGATCTTCAGCGAGAAGTTGTTCGTCGAGACGGATCGAGAATTCGGTAGCGTTCACCCCGAGGGGCAGGTGGTCCGGGATGTCGTGGCGTTTGGCGACCTGGACGAGGATCGCTGCTGCGCGTGCCGGGTCGCCCGGGGGACCGTCGTCGCTTTGTCGAACACGGTTGTTCATGACGCCGACCGTCGGAGCGTAGGCCTCGGGGATGTCGTGGACGGTCATCGAGGAGCCAGCCCAGTCGGTCCGAAAGCCGCTGGGTTCCACGACCATGACCTTTACGCCAAAAGGGGCGGTCTCGGCCCGCAGCACCCGGCTGAACCCATCGATCGCGAACTTGGCGGCCTGGTACGAGGCGATACCTGGTGAGCCGCCGACCCGGCCGCCCACGGACGAGATTTGTACGACGAGGCCTCCTCCTTGCTCGCGGAGGATTGGGATTACGGCTTTGGAGACGTTGTAGACACCCCAGAAGTTGGTTTCAAACTGAGCGCGGAAGTCCTCGTCGTCGGTGGTCTCGATGGGTGAGACGTTGGCGTAGCCGGCGTTGTTGACGATGACGTCCAGTCGGCCGAAACGACGCTGAGCGTTTGCGAGTGCTGAACGAACGGCTTGGGGGTTGGTTACATCTAGGCCCATCGGCTGGATGCGCTCGGTGTATTTCTCGAGGAGGTCGTCGAGTTGCGCTGGCTGGCGAGCCGTCGCCGCTACGAGATCGCCGGCGTCGAGAGCCGCTTGAACGAGGGCGCGGCCGAGGCCGCGTGAAGAACCCGTAATGAACCAGGTCTGTTCCATGGTCCTAGTACAACACTGTTTTCCGGGTCGGCGCCGGCAACGTCGCACAACCGCCGGTGAATCTGGTACCCGACCCCCGTTGACAGCAGAGATTACGGGTTCACGCTTGGGCGCTGGTGGCGTCAGCTCCGACGATCGGTGACGTAGTCGAGCTGGCGGCCAGGGATCCGAAGAACGGAGCTCCGCCGAAGGCGAAGACACCGCCGCTTGCGCCGATCACGGCGTAGCCGGTCGTGTTTGGGTCGCGGATGAGGGCCACGACTGGGGCGGATAGGTCTTGGCCCACCATGGAGCCGCCGAAGGTGGCACTGCCAAAGGAGAACACACCCCCGTCAGCGGCGACCAGGTTGTAGCCGGATCCGTTCGTCGCAGACTTGATCCCGTCGATCGGATTGTCGAGCGGCCTGCCGGCCATGGAGCCCTCGTAGACGGCGTCGCCGAAGGCGAAGACACCACCGTCGGCGGCCGCAAGGTAGTAGCCCTTGCCATCTGGTGCGGCCGTGATGCCCACGACGGCCGCGTTGAGGTGAGCACCAGCCATGGAGCCCTCGTAGACGGCGTCGCCGAAGGCGAAGACACCGCCGTCGGCTCCAGCTAGCCAGTAACCCTTTCCGTCACTCGTCGGTGCCACACCAACAATGTCGTTGACGCCGGTGGATGTCGCCGAGCCGTAGAAACCGGCCGAGCCGAACGCGTACACGCCGCCGTTGGACCCAACCAGCCGGTAACCATCGCCACAGGCCGAACCAGCAATGCCCACAATGTCCTTCACGGAGATGCCGTCGCCTGGCAAAGATCCCAAGTAGGGGGCCTTACCGAAGGCGAACACCCCGCCGTCGGCCGATGCCAGCCGATAGCCCGGGCCACTACAGCGCGAAACAGGTGCGCTGTTCGGCGTTACCGGGCTCGAGGCGGAAGACCAGGCACCGATACCGGCGGCGTTTGTGGCAGCGACCTCGAAGACGTAATTCGTTCCGTTAGCGAGTCCCGTGACGGTGCAGCTGGTCGTTGATGCGCTGCACGCGGAAACTCCGATCCAGGTGCTCCCGCCGTCGGTCGAGTACTGGACGCTGTATCCGCTTATGGGCGTCCCGCCATCCCACGGCGCATTCCACGACACACGGGCTTGGGCATCGGCGGCCGTCGCCGTGACGTCGTTCGGCGCATTAGGGGCTGCCTGGGCGGAGAACTCCGAAACGGTCGGGGCAAAGGTGTCGGAGACCCATACGTGAGCGGCGTCAGCCGATATCCAGCGTGGTCCGTTGGCGACGGGGATGCTGTCGACAACCGACGCCGTGGCGGCGTCAATCTCCGAGACGGTGTCATCCCCCAAATTGGCGACCCAGACATCTGGACCGTTGGCTGACACTGCGTATGGGTTGGAACCCACGGAGATCGTGTTGATCACGGTCGCGCTTGCGGCGTCGATCTCTGACACGGTGTTCGCCGAGGCGTTGGTGGCCCAGACATCAGCGCCGTACGCGTCTGACGCTGAGAGGCTCGGCGCCGACTGTGGTGGTCGCGACAACGGTCGCGGTCGCAGCGTCGATCTCCGACACGGTGTTGTCCTGTCCATTGGCCACCCACACGTCTGCGCCGGAGACGGCGACATCGGTCGGTCCGTTCCCGACTGTGGTGGTCGCGACGACGGTCGCGGTCGCAGCATCGATCTTCGACACGGTGTTGTCCTGTCCGTTGGCCACCCACACGTCTGTGCCGTCCGATGCGATTCCGTCCGGCCCCGACCCCACGGGGATCGTGCTGATAACCGTGCCGGTCGTTGCGTCGATCTCCGAGACCGTGTTGCTTTGGTAGTTGGCGACCCAAGTGTCGGTACCGTCGGCGGAGACCGCGTAGGGGAAGGCGCCGACGCCGATCGTGTTGACCACAGTACCGGTGGCGGCGTCGATCTCCGAGACCGTGTTGTCCAGGGCGTTGGCCACCCAGACGTCGGTCTGGTCGGACGAGATGCCTGCGGGTCCGTTTCCAATCGGTATCGTGGTCACGGTCGGTGATGCTGCTACTGGAATCGCGGTCGCCGTCCCCAGGCCGGCGGCAAGGCCAAGGGCTGCCACTAATGCAGTAGCTGTTTGCCGTGTTCTCTTCAGCGTCGCACTCTTCACATTGGTCCTCACTCCGAGCAGTCGCTCGGATCGCCTGATCGCCCTGTATCGCCTTCATGGAGCAGCAGCCTTCGAATGAGAACGGTTGCTGGGTGGATCGCTTTCTCTATCGGCATCCGCGCCGCGTGTGGGATGAGCGTCGGCGTGAATTTGGCGCAACGACCTGGGCGAAGTCGTATTTGCGCGGTTGAATAGTCCACGACTCACCTCCCGACCTCGCGGATTGCGCGTCTTTCAGGCTTCCGGTCCGGGGCGTACATCGTGAAGCGTCGAGTTCTGCTCGCGATGACGCCGCCACACTCCTTTTGCCCATCTGTGGCCATGAGTTGCCTGTCGCAGGCACCATCGCCCGATAGATGCCGTTAAACGTACGATCCGCTGGCGGGGGAGTGGCCGTTCGGGTTGCGTTTCTCCTCCGGCACCGACCCACTCTCTGGGACGCGGCGCTGAATCAAGCGACGAGCAGGTTGAGCGCAAACCCTGAGAAATCGCCAGCGACCGCTCAGTATTGACACCATCAGGTCAGAGATGACCGCGAAGCCAGGGTGGTTCAGCCGCAATTCGGATCTCATCGCAGAGGGTCTGCACCGTGAGCCGGCGAGCAAGGATGTCTTGACGTCCTGTCAGGTCGCGCAAGGTCACGAACACGCAGACGAACTCAGGGGGAGTCCACCGGGTCGAGCACCCTTTAGGACATCAACGCTTCATTAGGGGGCGACTCGGTCGGACCACATGGCACTCATCGCGTCATCGTGATCTCTGCCTCATCCCTTCCGTTCCAACGGTGTCGTAATCAGTTATGGCGAGACCCATCAGGTCGGCCAGGTGGGCCATGGTGCCGTCGAGGAGCGTGAAGTCATGGAGGGCGAACTCCAACGAGGTGAAACGGCGCGGGTGGATTTCTATGCTCCGCTGGGCCTGATCAAAGAGCGCAGAAGATCGGGTATAGGTCCCGTCACGGAGACCCGTCACTGCTTGAGCAACGACTTCGATTGACTCGTGGAGAACCGCGCTGGCACGAGCAATATCAAGGTGGGGAACGCCAGTGGACAGCACCGGGGTCTCGGTGTCGAGGACGAGGTTGCGGCTGTAGTTCCGGGCGGCCGCCGTCAGGCGCAGAGCCCGCATGGTGGCTTCGTCAGCGCTGCCCCACAGGCCGCGCCGTAGGGGTTGAGCCGTCGCGATGACCGATTGATAGGCCGCGTCGACGGCGCGGCCATCGGATCGCAGAGTCGATGCGACGGCCAACTCTTCGCCCTGCAAACGAGCCGCTGCATGGTCGACGAGCCGCCCGACGGCTTCAATGTGTTGTCGCATGGCCACGCGTAGGACTCGCCGAGTATGCAAGGGCAAGACCAGCATGACGACGACGATGGCGATCGCTGCGCCGAGGGCTGTCTCTTCGAGACGGACCAGCAGTAACGAGTTCGTGAACTCGCCCAACTGCTGATAGAGCTGGGAGACGGTGACGGTGATAGCGATGGCCAAAAAGGCATAGCTGACACGAAACAGGTACAGACCCAGAAATAACGAGATCAGGACGATCGCGATCGACCAGATGGTGTGGTGACCCACGGCGCTGACCAACAGGGATCCGAGGAGAATGCCGATCACAGTCCCGCCTACTCGGAAGAGAGCCTTGCGGATCTGTTCACCCGAATTGTGGGCACCCATGAAGGTGACGAACGCGGCGAGGACCGCCCAATAGAAGCGCGAGGGGGAGACCAGGTCGCCCAAGACGATGGCGGCACCGGCGGCGATACCGATTTGGATCGCGTTGCGAGTGGGGAGCGCCAGGTGAGCCCGTTCGCCCCAGCGCCGACCGCCCTCGAGCGACGCGGCGCCACTGACTTGGGCCGAGCCGGGCAGCCATCCACCGACAAGAACCACAACAGATTGGAAGGCGGCCCTCCCCTCACCGAGCGAGTCGAGAGCCACCCATTCGCTCAGCGCCGCAGTGAGGTCGATGACCGACCCTGCAAAGCGGTGAGCCACGACGGTTGGGGTCGTGCGCTTCTCGACGGGCGGGTTGCCGGCCGCGTGAAGGAGGTCGATCAGAATGTGGGCGTGTGCCATCGCCCCCTTGTTGTCGCCGCTCGCGATGTCGAGCAGAGCCAGACGAATCTGGGAACGTTGATCAGCCGGGAGATCCAAATGTGACATCGTCGTTGCGAAGCGTGCGATGTTGGTGAGAGCCAGATCGATGTCGAACAGTCGCTGATGAAGGAGTTCGCCGGAGGAGGTTTCCGACAGCGCGGCCGGGTCGCCGAGCTGAGCATCGATCATGAGTGCCGCCTCATTGAGGCGGATCAGCTGGCGCCGCATTCGTCTGGCCAAGCGCGCATCGGGCCCGGCGGCGTCGAAGAGCGTGAGGGCGAGTGAGGTCACCCGACGCGCTCTGGGCGTCGAAGGAGCGCCGGGAGCGCTCCAGAGCCTTGGTCTGATCGGGGTAGAAGAGAACGAACCGGACGGCCGTGACAACCGCGAGTCCCACGGCGACTTCGGCCGAGAGCCAACCCAGGTCCTCGATCGTGACGGCGCTATGGAGGGAAAAGCCCACGAAGTAGCCAATGAAGAGCATCTGTCCCACGAGAAAGCCTCGTCTGCCAAAACGGCGCAAGTAGGTGCCCAACGCGAGCACCAGCGCAATGACGACAAGGGCGACGACGCGGTGATCGCCGATGCCGATCCCGAGAGCGAGCGCCGCAATGATCGGAACGGGAAGGATCGAGAGCGTGGCCACCTGTCCCTTCGGCGTTGTATCGACTACTCCAAAACTCGCCATTAACCCCACGATGGCGCCGAGCAGCATGGCGATGGCGAGGAGATCGTGATTGGCCATCGCCACCTCGGTGGTCGCTGCCGTGGAGGCGGTATCCCCAGCCTTCATCTGCAGCGCGCCGGTGAAGTGCACGAAGATCCACTCGGCCGCAAGCGCAACGGAGATGGTCAGCACGCTCTGGGCGGCGAGCCGGAGCCGGTTGAGACCGGGATCAGAGCTGACGAATGTATCGACCCACTGGTGTCTGATGCGCTCTGGGGCGCCGACCGAGGTCTCCGGGGTCAACCGAAGCGGCTGGACGTTGGTAGTGCTCACCGATCCACCTTAACATCTGCATAGACAAATCTATATAGATGGCCCTATACTGACGCTGTGAGCACAAGACTTCCTCAAGCGAACCAGAGGACGGAGGCCCGGGCGATCGGTCGAGCGCTTTTCGGCCTTTTGGCAGCCGCCGTGAGAAGTCAGCCCCGGGACATGAGCCTGACCTCGTTGTCGACCCTGGCAACCCTGGAACTGACAGGTCCTCGCCGTATCACGGATCTGGCTGCGAGTGAGGGCGTGACGCAACCGTCCATGACCTCGCTGGTGACCGCACTCGAACGATCGGGCCTGGTCAAGCGGCGCAACGACCCTTCCGACCGACGGGTGGCGTTGGTGACCCTCACCCCCGGTGGCATGAGTTATATCCAAGAACGAAGGCAAGCTGGCGTCGAGGACTTCGCACACCTGATCAGCGAGCTGCCCGTTGATGAGGCTGATGCACTGGCCAAAGCCGTTGCGGCGCTCACGCACCTCCAGAGACTGGATGAGGACCGGCGAAGCCTGTCGCCTCCGTCTTCCGCGGGCGAGACCCGTTCATGATGATGAGGCACTACAGCGGAATGGATTACAGCCCGCAGCACCGAGATCAGTTGCACGATGGCTCCCGTAACCCAGTCAACACATTGATCGTTGTCGGGATCGACGGGTCCGATACCTCCTGGGACGCCTTCTGCTGGGCCTGTGGCGAGACGACGCGTCTTGGGGGGCGAACACTCGCTGTATTCGTTGGTCCGAGCACTGGCGCGGCCTCGGCCACGGCATCGGCCTCCTTTGCCGGCGCAGTTATTCCTTACGGGGTTCTTCAAGAATCGATGACCGATCAGGCAGAGGAACTCAGCGCGCAGGTCCGAACGTACGGCCACGACCACGGTGTTGACGTCGCGTTCGTTCATACCCGGGGCGACAGAGCGAGAGAGCTCCTACGGATCGCCAACGCCGACCAGGCTGATCTCCTCGTCGTCGGGCGCTCTACCAAGGCTCGCCACCACATCGCAGGTTCGTTGGGTCGGCGACTCGTCGGAAAACGCGGGGCACCGATTGTCGTCGTCGTGCCTTGACGCAAGGGCGTCAACACGAGCGATACCCGTCCGGCTCTCTCCTGAGGGCTGGACGGCGGAGTTCAGTGTCGCTTTCGTTTGTCCCGATGAGGAACGACAAGGAGACTAAATCGCTTCGAATGCGTGTCCTCCCGCTACAACGCGAGCAACTGCGTCACAGTCGAAGCCAACCGTCCTAGCAAGCACATTGTTCAGAGCCGGGCGACGTCGGCATCAGCAAAAGGTTCAGCCTCGGAGGCGTCGCGAAGGCTTCCATTGGGGCCCTGAACTCCGGGGACCCATCGGACGTGGCGCCGGGGAAGTGCCACCCTGCCGAGGTGAGAGTCGCGGGTTCGAATCCGATCTTCCGCTCCAGAGAAATCCCTGGTCAGGACGGGAGTAGGACTAGCCTCCGGCAGCCGGCGCCCGGGTCTGGCCACTAATGCTCGGGTTCACCAGACTGGCGCTCGTGGAGACGCCGCGGTCCGCAGGAAATGTTGCGGACGACTGGCCGCTCCCGTGAGGCCGCACTCGCTCCGCGGTCGACGACCGATTGTCCTGGAGGCCAAAGTGGTGGCACTGCCCACATACCCCGAGTGGAAGGATTGGAGTCGTGCCGGATCCACACGTCAAGGTGGCAATGGAGTTTTTCGAGAAGTTTTTCGGAGGCAGTGTCTCAGCGGCCTGTGATCTCCTCGACCCTCAGGTCGTGGACGTCGTACCCGGCTCACACCCTCTGTCAGGTGTCTTCCAAGGAGTTCAGGCCGTTGAAGCGCACCTTTCGAACTTTCTCCGACTCACCGAGGACCCAATCGATGTCCTCCAGTGGGAGGATTGGATGGCGGGGGTCGACAATGTTGCCGGGCTCGCGAAGATTCATCTGCAGCGCGAAGGCCAACAGCACGATTTCCGAGTGATTTTCCTTCTGTCGGTAACCGAAGACGATGGAAGGCATCGGATCTCGAGGATTGAATCCTTCTATAGCGATCAAGCAGCATTTGACCGCTTCTTCTCAGTCGAGTCATAACCGCAGGGCCCCGGAGTTCAAGGGAGGGAGCAGTGCCCTCAAAGATCGAGGACTACGCGATCATCGGCGACACGAAAACCGTCGCCCTTGTCGACCGTACCGGATCCGTCGACTGGTGGTACACGCCGCGAATCGACTCTGGCGCTGCCTTTGCGGCGCTGCTCGGTGACGCGGGAAACGGAAGGTGGCTCATCGCTCCGAAGGGCGAGGTGACCAAGGTCACCCGCCGCTACGAACCCGAGACCTTGATACTCGAGACAATCTTCGAGACGGCGACGGGCTCGGTGTCGATCAGCGATTTCATGCCGCCCTACGACGGTCATTCGATGATCCACCGCATTGTCGAGGGTCGAGGTGGAACGGTCGAAATGCAGATGGAGCTCGTCGTGCGGTACGAATACGGCGCCATCACGCCCTGGGCTACTTCTACCGGCGATGGCCTTGTCCTCGTTGCCGGCCGTGACGGGCTCCGCCTGCACAGCCCCGTTCGCCTGGTCGGCAAGGACAACACCACCGTTGCTTCGTTCTCCGTCTCGGGTGAAACACGGCGACCTTTCTCGCTCACCTGGTTCCCCTCGGAGAAGCGCGCCCCGCTTCCGCTCGACGGCCTCGCCGCCCGCAACCACACTCGGCACTACTGGCACAACTGGGTCGGACGCTGCACTTACAACGGCGGCTGGCGTGACCGGGTCGTCCGTTCGCTCATCACCTTGAAGGCCCTCACCTACGAGCCCACCGGCGCGGTCTGCGCGGCGGCGACGACCTCGCTTCCAGAAACCATCGGGGGCAGCCGGAACTGGGACTACCGCTATACCTGGCTCCGGGACTCGACCTTCACCCTGCACGCCCTGTTGATCTCCGGGTACACCGACGAAGCAGCGGCATGGGTGCGATGGCTCCGCCGCGCCGTCGCCGGCACCCCCGGTGAAATGCAGATCATGTATGGAGTCGACGGAGAGCGGATGCTCCCCGAGTTCGAGCTCGACCACCTCTCGGGCTACGAGGGATCAGCGCCCGTCCGCATTGGCAACAGGGCGGTGCTCCAGCTCCAGCTCGACGTTTACGGCGAGGTCCTGGACTCTGCCCTCACATACTGGCAAAGTCCAATCTCAGAGGAATCCAATGTATCGCCTGGTCAGGTGATGGCAATTCTCGATCACCTCGAGAAGGTGAGGCGCGAGCCTGACAACGGGATCTGGGAAGTCCGCGGCCCGAGGCGGCACTTCACCCATTCGAAGGTTATGGCGTGGGTGGCCTTCGACCGCGCCGTCACATTGGCGCAGGAAGGTATCTTGCCGAAGGCAGCCATGGACCATTGGCGGCAAATCCGCGACGAAATCCACGCGGAAGTCTGCGACAAGGGCTTCGACTCTGAGCTCAACTCGTTCACTCAGTACTACGGCTCGAAGCTGCTCGACGCGAGCCTTCTCCTGCTTGCACCTGTCGGCTTCTTGCCACCCGATGACCCGCATCATCGGCACGGTCGAGGCGATTCAGAAGGGCCTCGTCACCGACGGTTTCGTCCGCCGGTACCAGACCGACACCGACGAGGACATCGACGGCCTGAGAGGAACCGAAGGCGCCTTTCTGATGACGAGCTTCTGGCTCGCCGACAACCTGGTATTGCTCGGTCGCCCGAAGAGGCAAAAGAGATGTTCGAACGGCTCTGTGCACTCTGCAACGACGTCGGCCTCCTCTCCGAGGAGTACGACCCGGAGGCACAGCGACTGCTCGGGAACTTCCCGCAGGCTTTCTCACACGTAGCCCTGATCAACACGGCGGCCAACCTCACATTGGCCGAGCGCGCGCCCTCGGTGGTGCGCAGTCGCCGTGACGGTCGGTCCCGACGCCGCAGCGCTCCGGCTGGCTGAACAACGAAGCGGCGCGGGCGCCGCTGGGCGGTCTGGCCTCCGACTGCACCTGGCCCGACGGTTTAGTTGTGGTTCGTTGCGAAAAGCACGACAATTTGGGCGTGAGTCAACACCCGAAAGATCGGGCCAAGGACGTGATCCACGAGCGCCCCAAGACCGAGTGGCATGCAATGCTCGACGAACTGACGAAGGTGCGAACTGGCGACAACGTTACGATTGAGGTGTTGGACAGCGAGTTCGGTGATGCCCTCCAGGCCGAGCAGATGCCCCTCGCCTACGTCGAGTACGACGAACATGCTGATGAAGCATCGGTGGGCGTGGGCGGACGTGACGGCCGTTTCCCCGTCGTTCTGCGCCATTCCATCGAGCACCCCACCTCGATTCTCACGGATTCGAGGCCTCCGAGGCTGCCTCTTGTCATACAGATCGTGGCGGCGACGGGTCCGAAACCCTGGTGACCATACTTCCTCGCACGTAGGCCGAACTCGTTCA
>CAVSEB010000023.1:0-75861 GCA_963726855.1 uncultured Acidimicrobiaceae bacterium | reverse complement strand
GTTGGGCCTGCGCCGTGGGCAGCCCGTCGGTGGTCATGGCCACGACCTGGCCCAGGCCCTTGCCGGCGCTGCTGCCGTAGAAAGGGGCGTCGCCGTAGTTGAAGAGCCCGCCGTCGGCCGCGGTGAACCAGTAGCCACTGCCGTCGGGCATGGCGGCCATGCCGACGATGGGCTGGTTGAGGTGGATGGCCCCGGTCGAGCCGTAGAACTTGGCATCGCCGTAGCTGAAGATGCCCCCGTCGGAGGCCACCAACCAGTAGCCGCCGCCGTCGGGCGTCGGCGCCATGCCCACGATGGGCTTGTTGAGGTGGATGCCGCCGGCCGAACCGTAGAAGCCGGCGTCGCCGTAGTCGAAGATGCCACCGTCGGAGGCCACCAGCCAGTAGCCGCCCCCGTCGGGCGTCGGCGCCATGCCCACGATGGGCTTGTTGAGGCGGATGCGAGCCGGTGGAGCCGAAGAAGCTGGCGTCGCCGTAGGTGAAGATGCCGCCGTCGGAGGCGACCAGCCAGTAGCCCTGGCCGTCCCGGTGGTCGCCATGCCCGACGATGGGCTTGTTGAGATGGATGCCGCCGGCGGAACCGAAGAAGCCGGCGTCGCCGTAGTTGAAGATGCCGCCGTCGGAAGCCACCAGCCAATAGCCCCCGTTGTCACCGGTCTGGGCCATGCTCACGATGGGCGAGTTCAGCGGGATGCCGGAGGCGTCGCCGAAGGGCGGCATCACCGAAGTTGGCCACCTTCCCGGCGGAGCTGACCTGGTAGTACCCGATGGTCCCGGTCCCGCTGAGCGAGATGGAGGCGCCGGAGTCCAGGGTGTCGCTGAACGTGATCGTGGCGCTGCGCACGCCGAGGCCGCCAGGGAAGAACAACATGTCGACCCGGCACGTTTCGTCCGGCGCGAGCACCACGTCGGTCCCGTTGTTGGGGCAGGTCGGCTCGGGCATGCCGATGAAGTCGTCCCCGTCGGGGCCGGAGAAGGCGGCGGTGAGCTGATGGTGTCCTGGCTCGAGTCCGGTGTTCGTGAAGGTGAAGGTCTGCACCGTGAAGTCACCCAGGGTGGCATTGCCGAAGGTCAGGCTGGTGGGGGTGATCGTGAGCGCTGGGCCCGTTGCGCCGGCCGGGCCGGCGGCCACGCCGAATCCGAGGACGGTCAGCACGCCGGCGAGCAGCGCAGTGACGGTCAGCAAACGTGACACTGAGAGAAGAGGCCATGCCGCGCGGCGTCATCCGTGCTCCCTTCGACGGGCCGGACCGGGCGGCCGGCCCGGCGACACTAAGCCGAACGGGGACGGGACCGCCAGGACCTTTCGCCGAATTGTTTGAGGAAGGGACTCAGTGGCGAATCCGGCGGATCGAGTCCGGGTTGCGGTGCATATGACCACCGCGCAGATTCTCATGTGTGTCACAGGAACCACACGGCCGGTGGGCTCGCCACGCCCGTCCCGGCGAGCGTGGCGACCAGTTCCGGGCAGACGGTGCCGCGGTGTTCACGACACGGCCGGTGACGAGCGAGTGCCGGTTCCGCCGGGCCTGGCTCGACCGCCGCCAGCTCGGCCCGGGCTCCGTCGCACCGCCCCCACTTCGGACCCCCGTTTCGGGGAGGGTAAAGTGGTGCGTAATCCGAAGCGCCGAGCGAACGGAGAAGACGCGTGCCCGCAACCGTGGTGGTCGGGACCCAGTGGGGCGACGAGGGCAAAGGCAGGCTCACCGACCGTCCTCCTCGCGAGATGCACCTGGTCGTCCGCTACCAAGGCGGCCACAACGCAGGCCACCGCATCGTGGTCGGCGGCGAGACCTTGCTCGCTCCAGCTGGTCCCGAGCGGCATCCTCTACGACCGCATCACCCCCATCATCGGCAACGGCGTCGTCGTCGATCCGGCCGTCCTGCTCAGCGAGCTCGACGAGCTGGCGGCCCGGGGCGTGGACACCAGCCGCCTGGCCGTGAGCGGCAACGCGCACCTGATCATGCCCTACCACCAGGAGCTCGACCGGGTGACCGAGCGCTTTCTGGGCAAGAACGCCGCTTGGGACGACCAAGCGCGGCATCGGGCCGGCCTACGCCGACAAGGCGACCCGGGTCGGCCTGCGCGTGCAAGACCTCTTCGACCCCAAGATCTTCCGCCAGAAGCTCGACGTCGTCCTCAAGGAGAAGAACGCCGTCCTGGCCAAGGTGTACAACCGCCTGCCCCTCGACGCCAAGGACATCGCCGATCGGTACCTGGGCGAGTACGCCCCGCGCATCGAGCCGATGGTCGGCGACACCGTGGGCATGGTGCACGACGCCCTCGACCAGGGCCGCGAGGTTCTCCTCGAAGGAGCCCAGGCCACCTTCCTCGACCTCGACCACGGCACCTATCCCTTCGTGACCTCCTCCAACCCGGTGGCCGGCGGCGCCTGCACGGGCAGTGGCCTGGGGCCCCGCGACATCGAGCGGGTCATCGGCATCGCCAAGGCGTACGTGACCCGGGTCGGCGCCGGACCGTTCCCGACCGAGCAGGAGAACGACGTCGGCGAGCTGCTGGTCGAGCGGGGACACGAGTTCGGCACCAACACCGGGCGCAAGCGCCGCTGCGGCTGGTTCGACGCGGTCATGCTGCGCCAGGCGGTGCGGCTCAACTCGATGACCGAGGTGGCGTTGACCAAGCTCGACGTCCTCGACACCTTCGAGTCGGTCAAGGTGTGCGTGGCCTACGAGGCCGACGGCATCCGCTACACCCATCTGCCGTACCACCAGTCGACCTTCCACAAGGCGGTGCCGGTCTACGAGGAGCTGCCCGGGTGGCGCACCGACCTCACCGCGGCCACGTCGCCCGACGACCTGCCGCCCGCCGCCCGCGACTACATCGCCTTCCTGGCCGAACAGATCGGCGTGCCGGTCCGCTTGGTCGGCGTGGGTCCCGGGCGCGAACAAACCGTGTCCTTCGCCACCGCGTGAGGGTCTGCATCGTCGGCAGCGGAGGCCGCGAGCATGCGCTCGCCCACACGCTGGCCCGCACCGCCGACGTGGTGGTCGCGCCGGGCAACCCCGGCATGGCGGCGCCGATCGAGGTGGACGAGTCACCGGTCGAGGAGATCGAGGCCGACCTCTACGTGGTGGGGCCCGAGGCCCCGCTGGTGGCCGGCCTGGCCGACAACCTCCGGGCCGCGGGCAAGGCCGTCCTCGGCCCCGGGGCCGACGGCGCCCTGCTCGAGGGCTCCAAGGCCTTCATGAAGGAGGTGCTGGCGGAGGCCGGCGTGCCCTCGGCGCGCCACCGCACCTTCGACGACCTCCAGGCGGGCGAGGCGTTCGAGTTCCTCGAGTCCCTGCCCGGGCCCTGGGTGATCAAGACCGACGGGCTGGCCGCGCGGCAAGGGCGTGCGGGTGGCCCACTCCCTCGACGAGGCCCGCGAGGACGTCATGGCCAAGCTCTCGGGCGCCGCCTTCGGCGATGCCGGGCGCACCGTCGTGATCGAAGAGGGACTCGAGGGTGACGAGTGCTCGCTCCTCGTGCTCTGCGACGGCACGCGGGTGGTGCCGCTCATCCCGGCCCAGGACTTCAAGCGGGCGGGGGACGACGACACCGGGCCCAACACCGGCGGCATGGGCGCCTACGCGCCGATGCACCTCGAGCGCGCCACGGTCGACGGCCTGCTGGACACGGCCGTGCTCCCGCTCGTCGACGAGCTGCGCCGCCGGGGCATCGACTACCGCGGCGTGCTCTACGCCGGCCTCATGCTCACCGAGGACGGCCCGAAGGTCATTGAGTACAACGTGCGCTTCGGCGACCCCGAGACCCAGGTGGTCCTGCCGCTGCTCGAGTCCGACGCCGCCGCATTGTTCCTGGCCACGGCCAACGGCGCGCTCGACGAGGTGGAACCGCCGAAGTTCTCGGGCGACGCCGCCGTCTGCGTCGTGCTGGCCTCGCCCGGCTACCCCGAGGCGCCGCGCCTGGGCGACCCCATCGAGGGTCTGGCCCGTTCGGGCCAGCCGACGTCGCCCGTCGAAGGGGTGACCGTCTTCCATGCCGGCACGCGCCGGCACGACGCCGACGCCAGCTTCTACACGGCCGGTGGCCGTGTCCTCGACGTGACCGCGGTGGCGCCCACCCTGGCCGAGGCCCGGCGCAGCGCCTACGCCGTGGCCCGCACGCTCGACTGGGAGGGCCGCCAGATGCGCCGCGACATCGCGGCCGCGGCCGCGGCCGGACGGCAGGACGACCGGTGATCCCCCGCTATTCCCCGGCCGACATGGCCGCCCTCTTCAGCGACGAGGCCCGTTTCGCCATGTGGCTCGAGGTCGAGCTGCTGGCCACCGAGGCCCAGGCCGCGCTGGGTGTGGTCCCCGTCGAGGACGCGGCGACCTGCCGGGCCAAGGCGCCGGTGGTGGACGAGGTCTTCGTGCACGACGTGCTCGAGCGCGAGAAGGTCACCGACCACGATGTGGCCGCCTTCGTCGACGTCGTCCAGGAGCGCATCGGCGCACCGGCCGGGTCGTACATCCACTTCGGGCTGACCTCCTCGGACGTGGTCGACACGGCGCTCTGCGCCACCTTGACCAGAGCGGCCGACCTGCTGCTGCGCGACCTCGATGCCTACGTGGCCGCGCTCAAGGCACGGGCTCTCGAGCTGCTCGACGTGCCGGTGACCGGGCGCACCCACGGCATGCACGCGGAGCCCACCACCTTCGGGGCCAAGTTCGCCCTGTGGGCCCTCCAGGCCGACCGCGACCGGCGCCGCCTGCGCGCGGCGCGCCAGGCGGTGGCCGTGGGCAAGCTCTCGGGTGCGGTGGGCACCTACTCGAACATCGACCCCGAGGTCGAGGCCCGGGTGTGCGCCGCCCTCGGCCTGACCCCGGTACCCGCCACCCAGGTCATCGCCCGCGATCGCCACGCCGAGTACTTCTACGCCTGTGCCGCCATCGGTTCGACCGTCGAGCTGATGTGCACGGAGATCCGCCACCTGGCCCGCAGCGAGGTGGGGGAGGCCGAAGAGCCCTTCGGGGCCGGGCAGAAGGGCAGCTCGGCCATGCCCCACAAGCGCAACCCCATCCTCTCGGAGCGCCTGTGCGGTCTGGCCCGCCTCTTCCGCGGCTACCTCGGCGCGGGCCTCGAGGACGTGGCCCTGTGGCACGAGCGCGACATCACGCACAGCTCGGTCGAGCGGGTGGCCCTGCCCGACGCCTCGCTGCTCGCCTGCTACGTCCTGCGCAAGGCCACGGGCCTGGCCCAGGGTCTGGTGATCCACCCCGAGCGGGCCCGGGAGAACCTGGTCGAGGGTTCCCTCGGGCTGGTCTTCTCCCAGTCCGGTCCTGCTGGCCCTGGTCTCGGCCGGTCTCACCCGCGACGAGGCCTACCGCATCGTCCAGCGCGACGCCCGGGCGGCCTGGGCCGAGCGCCGCGCCTTCCGGGCCGTGCTCGAGGCCGACCCCGAGGTCACGCTGACCACGGCCGAGCTCGACGACGCCTTCGACCTGAGTCGCACGCTGCGCCACACCGGGCGCTTCGCCGCCGCCCTCGACGCCCTGTGACCGCGTCGCCCTCCGCCGCCGAGCTGCCCCGGGTGCACTCGGGCAAGGTGCGCGATCTCTACGACGCCGGCCCCGAACGCCTGCTCATGGTGGCCTCGGACCGGGTCAGCGCGTTCGACGTGATCATGGCCGAGCCCATCCCGGACAAGGGACGGGTGCTGACGGCGATGACCGTGTTCTGGTACGAGGAGATGGCCGACGTCGTGCCGGGCTCCCTGGTCGCGGTGGATCCGGTGGCGATCGAGGCGGAGCTCGGTGCGGCCCTCCCAGGCGAGTGGGGCGGCCGGGCCACGCTGGTGCGCCGGGCGAACATGCTCGACCTCGAGTGCATCGTGCGCGGCTACCTGGCCGGGCAGGCCTGGGGGGAGTACGAGCGCTCGGGAACGGTGCACGGCACGGCCATGGGAGCGGGCCTGCAGCTGGCGAGCCGGTTGCCCGAGCCCATGTTCACCCCGTCGACCAAGGCGACCGAGGGCCACGACCTCAACATCGACTTCACGGCGGCGATCGACCTGGTGGGCCGCGAGGCGGCCGAGGCGGCCCGCACCATCTGCCTCGAGCTCTACACCCGGGCCGCGGCGCGTGCCGCCGAGGCCGGCTTCATCCTGGCCGACACCAAATTCGAGCTGGGCTACGTCGACGGGGTGCTCTCCTTATGCGACGAGGTGGTCACGCCCGACTCCTCCCGCCTCTGGCCGGCCGACCAGGTCGTGCCCGGCACCACGCCGCCCGCCTTCGACAAGCAGCCGCTGCGCGACTGGCTGGCCGCCCAACCCTGGGATCGCACGCCGCCCCCGCCCCCGCTGCCGCCCGAGGTGCTGGACGCCATGTCGGCCCGCTACGTCGCGGCCTACGAGCGCGTCACCGGACGTGCGTTGGCCGACTGGTACGGTGCCACGACATGAGGTTCCGGGCTCGCGTCGAGGTGCAGTTGCGGCCCGGGATCGCCGATCCGGAGGGTGCGACCATCGAGCGGGCGCTGCCGGCGCTGGGGTTCGACGGCGTCGGCCCACGTGCGGGCCGGGCGCTCGTTCAGTTTCGAGGTGGACGCGGCGGACGAGACGGCTGCCCGCTCGACGGCGAGCGAACTGGCCGACCGCTTGCTGGCCAATCCCGTGATCGAGCAGAGCCGGCTCGAGCTCGAGGCGATCTGAATTGGCGCCGCGCATCGGCGTCGTCGTCTTCCCCGGCACCAACTGCGAGCACGATGTGGTGCAGGCGGTCGAAGCCACCGGGGCCCGGGGTGCGCTGCTCTGGCACGGCGACGCCGACCTGGGCCAGGTCGACGCGGTGGTGTTGCCCGGCGGCTTCGCCCACGGCGACTACCTGCGCCCCGGCGCCCTGGCCCGCTTCTCGCCGGTCATGGAGGCCGTGGCCGCCTTCGCCCGATCGGGTGGGCCGGTCGTCGGCATCTGCAACGGGTTCCAGGTCCTGACCGAGGCGGGGCTGCTGCCCGGCGCCCTCCAGAAGAACGGTCGCCTGCGCTTCCTGTGCGAGCCGGCCCGGCTCGTCGTGACCTCGACCGCATCGGTCCTCACCGCGGGCAGCCAGGTGGGTGACCAGCTGGTGATCCCGATCAACCACTTCTCGGGCAACTACACCTGCGACGACGAGACGCTGCGCCGCCTCCAGGACGAGGGGCGCATCGTCCTGCGCTACGCCGACAACCCCAACGGGTCGGTGGACGCCATCGCCGGCATCGCCAACGAGGCCGGCAACGTGGTCGGTCTCATGCCACATCCCGAGCGGGCCAGCTCGGCGCTGCTCGGCTCCGAGGACGGACTGGTCCTCCTACGGGCCCTCGCCGACGCGGCCGGCGCACGCACCGCCGCCTGAGCGGCCGGACCGACACCACTTCGCACGCCCGCCTCCATAGGGTGTGCCGCACCATGCGGTCCACCGTCCGCCAGTTGAGCTTGCTCGTCCTCTGCCTGGTGGTGGCCCTCGTCGGCCAGTCGGCCGCGCGCCGCGTCGGGCGCCTCGGCCCGGGCCAGCCGGAGCTCGAGCCCGCGCCGTCCCGACCTGGGGCACCCGGTCGACGCCAAGCTCTTCGAACCGGGGGCCTGCATGGAGTACCAACCCACCGCGGGCGACCGACACCTCTCCGTCTTCCTCGATGCGGGTCATGGCGGCATCGACCCGGGCGGCGTCGGAGAGGACGAGAACGGCAACACCGTGGACGAGGCGGACGAAACCCTGCCGGTCGAGCTCGACACCATGGCGCTGCTGCGGGGCAAGGGCTTCACCGTGGTGGTGTCGCGCACCAGGGACGAGACGGTGAGCCGACCCGGCCCCGACGACGTCGACGGTGGCCTCTTCACCACCCAAGGCGTGCACGACGACGTGGCCGCCCGCGACGTGTGCGCGGACAAGGCGAAGGCCAACGTGCTCCTCGGCATCTACATGGACGCCGGTGCGTCGCCCGACAACGCCGGCTGCGTCACCGGGTTCGACAGCGTGCGCCCGTTTCGCGCCGCCAACCTGCGCTTGGCCGACGACGTGCAGCGTGACGTGCTCGCCGCCATGAACGCGCAGGGCTGGGGCATCCCCAGCCTCGGGGTGGCCGACGACAGCGAGCTGGGCGGGCCCGCCCTCACCACGGCGGCCGGCGAGTACGGGCACCTGTTGCTGCTGGGTCCGGCTGCCCCGGGTTTCTTCAACACGCCAAGCTCGATGCCGGGTGCGTTGATCGAGCCGCTCTTCATCACCGATCCGTACGAGGGGTCGATCGCCGAGACGCCGGCCGATCAGGAGGTGATAGCCGGCGGCCTGGCCCAGGCCATTGAGCAGTACTTCGCCGGCAGCAGCAGGACCGAGGCGGCGGGATCCCGCCGTCAGCAGGCCGGCGCCTCCACCTCCGGCTGAGGTGGAGGTGCGAGGCGTCAGTTCGCCGGCGCCGCGCTCACTCACGGGTCCAGTTGCCGAAGCCTCCTCGATCATGAGGCCGATGAGGTCGGCCACGTTGCGCCGGACCTCGTCGAGGGGCATCTCGCTCAAGCCGGCCGAGGAGATCAGGGATTCCTCGAGCAGGAACCATCCTCCCATCAGGGCAAAGGCGGCCGCGGTGATGACTCGTGGCGGGAAGCGGGATTGGACGCCGCGTGTGGCGATGGCGCTCTGGAGCAAGGCAATGTGCCGCTCCATCCCGGGATACCCCTGGCCGTCCCGGGGCCGGATCGTCCCGTCGAGCAGGGCACGCGCCGTGGCGGCGGCGACGGGGTCACCCGCGGCTGCAAAGGCAAAACCGGCTCGGAAGGCGTCGGCCGGATCGGTCAGTTCGTCGATGTGTTTCGAATAGTCCGTGCTGCCCACCTGCATGACGGCGCGCAGCAGGTTGTCCTTGGTCCCGTAGTGGCGGTGGACCAGTGAATGGTTCACCCCGGCCCGGGCCGCCACGTCGCGAATGGTCACCCGGCTGGGCGGGCGCTCGGCGAAGAGCTCGGCCGCGGCCCGCAGGATCGCATCCTGGGTCGAGGTACGGCCGGGCGTCGGCTGCCGGCGAGGCGGGGCTGCGTCGGTGTGCCTGGGTGTCGTGGGCGATTCGCGTTCGGCCATGAGGACCCGGCGCTACGCGGGACTCACGGAGGGTATCCCGCGAGTAACCGGCTGGTTACGCAGGGATTCCGCGCCCGAGCTGCGCCGAGCGAAGGCCCGCCGCGTCGCTCCGTACCTGTGCATGTGCTGTGGTCCTCCTGTCGTCAACATCGCTCCCCTGGAGTTAGCCCGACCGGCGAGCAAAAGTCCACTTTTATGCACGAAAATTAGCGTTTTGAGAGACGACAGTCTGAGTGCGATCAAATATGACTTTCGGCATGAAAGCTGTCACTTGTCCCGGAAATACATGAAATACCCCTTGCCAGATGGAGTGGTTTCCCTTACGGTGCCAAACGACTGTTGGAGTGAAACCATGTGGTTACCCCTCGGGGTGCCGCAGCGGGGGAGGATCAGAATCAAATGCGAAAGATGCTGGCAGGCGCGCGCGCCCATGACGGGCAGCGCAACCATGGGCTGATTGGCCGACTCGGAATCTCGATGGCCTTGCGACTGTCAGGAGCCGTCAAGCTGCTGCTGGCCGCACTGGTGATCGTGGGGGTCTCCGGGATCGCAACGGTGGCCGCCACGACGCCAGCCTTCGCCGCCGGCGCTCCGACCGTCGCCGATGGGTACGGCGCCTTCGGCAACAGCCCCGTCGTCAACCTGACCGGTTGCACGGGCGCCAGTGGCCAGGCCACCCTCACCTGTACGACCAACCCGATCACGGCCGGGGTGACGGTGGGCATGGGCGCCTACGGCCCGGGCATCGCCAGCACCACACCGGACTCGGTCTCCTCGGTGACGGCGACCACCGTCGTCCTCTCCGGCAACACGTCCGCTGCGGTCACCGCAGCCCAGACGGAGTCCTTCTCCGGCACGCAGGGGATCGGGAACGCCATCGATGCGACCCCGACCACCACGGTGACCTCCGCCGCGAACTTTGCCGACTACGGCGTGGTGGCCGGCCTCGTGGTCTACGGCCCGGGCATCGCCCCCCAGACGACGGTCGCCAGCGTGAGCGGCACCACGGTGGTCCTCTCCCAGGTTCCCACCGCTCCCCTCAGCGCAGCGACGCTCTACTTCAACGCCCCTGACGTCAACAACGTGATGACCCAGGTCAGCGGCGGCGCCTCCAACGTCAACACCTCCTCCCTCACCGTCGTCAACCAGCCTCCCGTCGCCGACGGCTACGTGACCACCAGCACCACCGCCACCACCGGCATCGTGAACATGTACCAGGCACTCAACCCGGTGGACAACACCTTCACCGCCGACCCTCGCCTACTGCGCCCCCGGGTTCACCTACCCGAGCGCGGGGAACTGCACCACGTTCACCGAGCACTACGGCATCACCCAGAGCCAGGACACGGGTGAGCAGATCGTCGAGGTTATCGAGACCGAGAACATCTACGAAGGCGCCGACCAGGCTCACTTCGGACCCACCACGGCTGCTCAGGGGCAGACCGTGACGCTGACCGAAGCTCCTCCCGGTGGTGCCGTCCCGACCACCAACAGTGGTGCCACGGTCAACTACATCGACGGTGACACCTACATCATGCCAATCCCTGCCGGGCTGACCTACGTGCCTGGTTCGGCCAAGACGATCGGCGGCGACGCCCAGACCTCGGCGGCCGGGGCCACGACCGCCACCTACTGCACCGCCAACGGCCCCGGGTGCACCGCTTGCAACTACGCCTCAGCCGGCTGCCCGGCGAAGGCGCCCAACGGCAACGCCTCCTACCCGACCACCGAGCCCTACCTCGAGGAGCAGTACGGCACCGCGACGGCCAACCAGGCCAAGGGTGGTGCGCTGCACCAGTTGCCGGCCATTCAGGCCCAGTTCGTCGCCAGCGGCCCGCCGGGTTCGATACAGAACCAGCTCATCACCGAATACCTGGTTCAGACCAACGTCACCGACATCCTCAACATCAACGTGGCCTTCGACGGCTACCCGACCTCGGGAAGCAACGGGAGCATTGTCCCGCCCGTGGCCGCGCCGGTTCCGCAGGCTTCTCTCACGATCCTCCCGTCGGTGACCGCGACGTCGACCAGCAACGGCAACGACAACGGTTCGGACGCGGGTGGACAGACCGTGCAGATCACCGGCTCCGGCTTCACCAACGCCGGCGGTGAGCAGGTCAACTTCGGGACCAACCCGGCGACCAGCTTCACGGTCAACAGCAACACCAGCATCACGGCCATCGCGCCGCCGTCGACCACCGGAGACGGCCCGGTCGACGTGACCGTGACCAACGGGGGTCAGACCTCCCCGACCTCGCCGGCCGACCAGTTCAGCTACATCCCGTCGGGTGCCCCCGACTTCCCCGTGAACGTCGTGCCCACGTCGGACAACGGCCAGGCGGAGGTCTCGTGGACCCCCGCCTTCAACGAGGGTTCCCCGACACAGTCGTACCAGGTGACGGCGACCGACGTGTCCTCGCCGTCCAACGACCCCGGCAATGGCGGGGCCGGTCTGGAGACCTGCACCTACACCGTCGTCGGCACCGATGGCCCGACCGACTCGTGCACGGTCCCCGGCCTGACCAACGGCGACGCCTACTCCTTCCAGGTTGTCGCCACCAACGCGCTCGGCACCAGCGTGCCCTCGCCGGCCACGACACCGATCACGATCGGAGCTCCTACACCGCCGACGGGCGTCTCTGCCACCGCGGCGCAGAACGCCAACTCGACCATCAGCTGGACCGACCCGGTCAACACCGGTGCGGGACCGCTCCTGTCGGAGACGGCGACCGCTTCTGATGTCACCCACCCCTCGGACCCATCCAACGGGCTGCAGTGCACCTACTTCGAGCCCGCCAGCCCGAGCTACAACCCAGGGGCGCCGGCCGACCAGTGCAACATCGCCGGACTGAACAACGGTGACAGCTACACCTTCGCCGTGACCTCCACCAACGTGGAGGGAACCGGTGTCAGCTCGGCGCCGTCGGCCGCCATCGTGCCCTCCACCGTGCCCGGCGCTCCGACCGTCTCCTCCGCCACGTCGAACGCCAACGCGCAGTCGGTGGTCACCTTCACGGCCCCGGCCAGCAACGGCGGGGCGGCCATCTCCGGCTACACGGTGTCGGCCGCTGACACGACCAACCCTGGCAACCCAGTGGTGACCCAAGGGGGCACCGCCAGCCCGATCACCGTCACCGGCCTCACCAACGGTGACAC
Source organism: uncultured Acidimicrobiaceae bacterium (assembly GCA_963726855.1). Classification (GTDB taxonomy): domain Bacteria; phylum Actinomycetota; class Acidimicrobiia; order Acidimicrobiales; family RAAP-2; genus Bog-473. Next base: position 63,646 of record CAVSEB010000023.1, on the reverse strand, counting down.
CTACAGCATCACGGTGACCGCCACCAACGTCAGTGGGACCGGTCCGGCGTCCAACGCCGTCACCGCGACACCGGCGACGGTGCCAGGCGCCCCGACGAACGTCACGGCGGCCGTCGGACCCCCGGTGGCCAGCGGTGCGGCCGCGGTCAGCTGGACCGCTCCCGCCAGCAACGGCGGAGTGGGCCTCACCAAGTACACGGTCACCTCGTCGACCGGCTCGAAGACCTGCACGACGACGGCCACGCCACCGGCGATACCGGCGACCACGTGCACGGTGACCGGCCTGACCAACGGGACGAACTACACCTTTACCGTGACGGCCACCAACGCCAGCGGAACCGGTGCGGCGTCGGTCGCCGGCCCGGTGGGCGGGGTGGTGCCGTCTGCGATCCCGTCGACGCCCACGGCGCCGACGGTCAGCACGGGCGGCCTCAACGGCCAGGCCAACATCACCTGGACCGCCCCGAACAACCAGGGCTCCGCTCTCACCCAGTACACCCTGAATCCGACTCCGGCCTGCGCCTCCTGCACCGGCCTGACGGTGACCGGGAGCTCCTCCGGCTCCGTCGACCACGGTCAGCGGCCTGACCAACGGCACGTCCTACACCTTCACCCTGGTCGCCACGAACGGCGACGGGAACAGCGCCGCCTCGACGGCCTCGGCGGCCGCAGTGGTCGGCATTCCCGCTGCTCCGGCCGCGCGCCACGGTCCTTCCACCAGCACGTCGGGACAGGACTCGGTCAGCTGGACGGCCCCGGCCTCGGCGTCGGGCCCCATCACCTCCTACACGCTGACGCCGACTCCGGCCTGCGCGGCCTGCACGGGGCTGACCGTCACCGGCAGCCCGCCGGCCACTCGACCACCGTCGGTGGCCTGACCAACGGCACCAGCTACACCTTCACGGTCAAGGCCATCAACGCCAACGGCACCAGCGCGGCGTCGACCGCCTCGGCGGGCGTCGTGACCGGGTCGCCGACCGCGCCGACCGGCGTGGTGGCAGTGGGCGGGAAGCCGGCACCGAGTGGTGACCTGAACGTCACCTGGTCGGCCCCGGCCTCGAGCGGCCTCGGCACGATCGTGAGCTACACGGCGACGTCGTCGACCGGCTCGAAGACCTGCACGTCGACGTCCACCGCACCGGCCACGCCGACGCTGGCTTGCCAGTTGACAGGCTTGACGAACGGCACCTCGTACACAGTGACGGTCACCGCGACCAACAGCGTGGGGACTGCCTACAAGAGCGTCGCTTCGGCCGCCTCGCCCGCCGCCTTCCCGTCGACGACGTTCGGCGCCCCGACCATCGGCACGGCGACGGCCGGGTTCCAGCAGGCAACGGTCACCTGGACCGCCCCGGCGGCCTTGGCCGGGACCCAGCCGCCTCTGACCGGCTACGTGGTGACTCCGTTCATCGGCACCACCGCCCAGACCGACCCAGACGTTCAACAGCACGGCAACGAGCGAGATCGTCACCGGCCTGACCGGCGGTTCGGCGTACACCTTCGAGGTGGCCGCCATCAACGCCAACGGCTCCGGCACCCTCTCGGCCAAGTCGAACAGCGTCTCGGTGACCGGGACTCCCGGCGCTCCGACCAACGTCGTGGCCACCGCGGGCAACCAGACGGCCACCGTGACCTGGACCGACGGAGCGAGCAATGGTTCGCCGACGACCTCCTACACCGTGACGGCGACCGACACCTCGTCCCCGGCCCTCGACCCCAACGACGGGGGCGAGACCTGCACCTACACGGTGGTCAGCCCCGAGGTGGACAGCTGCACCTTCACCAGCCCCAACCAGCTGGCCAACGGCGACAGCTACACCTTCACGGTGACCGGCACCAACGGCAACGGCAACGGCACCGCTTCGGGTTCGTCGAACAGCGTCACCCCCTCGACGACGCCCGATGCCCCAACTGGCGTCCTGGCCACCGCCGGTGACCAGACGGCCACGGTCACGTGGACCCCTGGGTCCAGCGAGGGCTCGCCGACAACCTCCTACACGGTGACGGCGACCGACACCTCGTCCCCGGCCCTCGACCCCAACGACGGGGGCGAAACCTGCACGTACACGGTGGTCAGCCCCGAGGTGGACAGCTGCACCTTCACCAGCCCCAACCAGCTGGCCAACGGCGACAGCTACACCTTCACGGTGACCGGCACCAACGCCGACGGCACCGGCGCGGCCTCGGCCCCGTCGAACAGCGTCACTCCTTCGACGGTGCCCGACGCCCCGACCAACGTCGAGGCGAGCCCGGGCAACGCAACGGCCACGGTCACGTGGAGCCCCGGGTTCGACGAGGGCTCGACGACCACCTCGTACACGGTGACGGCCACAGACACCTCGTCCCCGGCCAACGACCCCAATGATGGGGGCGAGACCTGCACCTACACGGTGGTCGCTCCCGAGGTGGACAGCTGCACCTTCACCAGCCCCAACCAGCTGGCCAACGGTGACAGCTACACCTTCACGGTGACCGGCACCAACGCCGACGGCACCGGAGCCGCCTCGGGCCCGTCGAACAGTGTCATCCCTGCCGCGGTTCCCGATGCCCCAACCGGCGTCGTCGCCACGGCCGGCGACCAGACGGCCACGGTGACGTGGACCCCTGGGTTCGACGAGGGATCGCCGACCACCTCCTACACGGTGACGGCCACGGACACCTCGACCCCGCCCCTCGACCCCAACGACGGGGGCGAGACGTGCGCGGACCTGGTCGTGAGCCCCGAGGTGGACAGCTGCACCTTCACCAGCCCCAACCTGCTGGCCAACGATGACAGCTACACCTTCACGGTGACGGGGACCAACGCCAACGGCACCGGTGCCGCCTCGGCCCCGTCGAACGGCGTCACTCCTTCGACGGTGCCCGACGCCCCGACCGGCGTGACGGGCTTCCCCGGTAACAAGAAGGTTGTTGTCACCTGGACCCCGGGGTTCGACGAGGGTTCACCGACCACGTCCTACGCGGTGGCCGCCACCGACATCACCCACGCCGTCAACGGCGGCGAGACCTGCACCTACACGGTGGTCGCTCCCGAAGTGGACAGCTGCACCGTCAAGCAACTGACAAACGGCGATACATACACCTTTACCGTGACCGCCACCAACGCGAACGGTACGAGCGCGGCGTCAGCGGCGTCGGTTGGCGTGACGCCTACCACCTTGGTGCCCGTGTCGATCACCTCGGCGGATTCGACGGGGACGGGCGTCGGCCAAGCCTTCAAGTTCAAGGTGACAGCCTTAGGCTCTCCGGCGCCGACGATCACGATCAGCGGAGAACCGACTTGGGTGCACAAGTCGGCGTCGGTGGCCGGTCAGCCATTAACGCTGAGCGGAACACCTGCGGCCAGCGACGCTGGAAACAATTCCTTCACCATCATGGCCGCCAACGGTGTCGCAGCCCCGGTGTACCAGACCTTCACGATCTCGGTGCTGCGGATCACCTCGGGAACCACCGCCAAGGCGACGGCCCGGACGCCGTTCAGCTTCGAGATTACGACGTCGGACACACCGGCTAACCCGACAATCACTGTCACCGGGCTTCCGGCCGGACTTACAGCCGGCAACTACAGCAACGGCGATGAATACATCACAGGGACTCCGAAGCCGTCGAAATTGACGACCTCGAAGTACTCAGTGGTGATCACAGCCAGCTCTGGGCCGGCGATCGTGACGCAGAAGTTGGTGATCACGCTTCATTCGTGATCCCAGGAGTTCCGGACTCAATTGTCGCCGATATCTCGCTGGACGCGTGCGTCGTCGGCAGCGTTGCTCGGGACGCGGCCGACGCGTCTTGGCCCTGAAGGCCGGGATGGGTCGCTCGGTGCTCTCGTTGCACTCGGTGTAAGGCGGGCAGTGGGCCGCCACTGCCCGCCTTACATCAGGCGCCTGCTCGTCGCCCGCGAATCTGGCGCATGGCCGCCGCGGAAAGCTCGGATGTCGTGACCTTGTTAGACCACTCAGTGATGGACTGTGGGCCCGTAACCCACTGTTTCCCCACCGATTCCGCCAGCAAGGCTGATCTGTGGAAGATGCCGTCACTGTCGAGTCTGCCGCGGGTATCGCAGATTCGGGATGGATCGCGGCGCAGTGCAGAGCACCTCAAGTGCTTTCGTGCAACTCGGGATCTTTGAAACCATATCCGAGCTAACGATTTCCGAACTGACGATGTCCTTCCAGCTCGGCCTGGATTTTACGTTCGCTGCTGCCCCCATTTGTACTGCATGGTGCATGAAATCAGTTCCGCTCGTTCCGTGTTCCGGCGCAGCGTGACGATGATCCAGCCTCCCTGTGCTGCAGCTACGGCAACATGCTCGAGTGGGTTGAGCAGTTGTTCTCGTGCATATGAAAACGCTCTGAGGACGAGAGCCCGGCACGTCCGGCTTGCACTCGTCGCGACCAAGACAGCGTTCACAGCGGTGCCCTCCGTCAGGATCGCATCCTGGGTCGAGGTACGGCCGGGCGTCGGCTGCCGGCGAGGCGGGGCTGCGTCGGTGTGCCTGGGTGTCGTGGGCGATTCGCGTTCGGCCATGAGGACCCGGCGCTACGCGGGACTCACGGAGGGTATCCCGCGAGTAACCGGCTGGTTACGCAGGGATTCCGCGCCCGAGCTGCGCCGAGCGAAGGCCCGCCGCGTCGCTCCGTACCTGTGCATGTGCTGTGGTCCTCCTGTCGTCAACATCGCTCCCCTGGAGTTAGCCCGACCGGCGAGCAAAAGTCCACTTTTATGCACGAAAATTAGCGTTTTGAGAGACGACAGTCTGAGTGCGATCAAATATGACTTTCGGCATGAAAGCTGTCACTTGTCCCGGAAATACATGAAATACCCCTTGCCAGATGGAGTGGTTTCCCGTACGGTGCCAAACGACTGTTGGAGTGAAACCATGTGGTTACCCCTCGGGGTGCCGCAGCGGGGGAGGATCAGAATCAAATGCGAAAGATGCTGGCAGGCGCGCGCGCCCATGACGGGCAGCGCAACCATGGGCTGATTGGCCGACTCGGAATCTCGATGGCCTTGCGACTGTCAGGAGCCGTCAAGCTGCTGCTGGCCGCACTGGTGATCGTGGGGGTCTCCGGGATCGCAACGGTGGCCGCCACGACGCCAGCCTTCGCCGCCGGCGCTCCGACCGTCGCCGATGGGTACGGCGCCTTCGGCAACAGCCCCGTCGTCAACCTGACCGGTTGCACGGGCGCCAGTGGCCAGGCCACCCTCACCTGTACGACCAACCCGATCACGGCCGGGGTGACGGTGGGCATGGGCGCCTACGGCCCGGGCATCGCCAGCACCACACCGGACTCGGTCTCCTCGGTGACGGCGACCACCGTCGTCCTCTCCGGCAACACGTCCGCTGCGGTCACCGCAGCCCAGACGGAGTCCTTCTCCGGCACGCAAGGGATCGGGAACGCCATCGATGCGACCCCGACCACCACGGTGACCTCCGCCGCGAACTTTGCCGACTACGGCGTGGTGGCCGGCCTCGTGGTCTACGGCCCGGGCATCGCCCCCCAGACGACGGTCGCCAGCGTGAGCGGCACCACGGTGGTCCTCTCCCAGGTTCCCACCGCTCCCCTCAGCGCAGCGACGCTCTACTTCAACGCCCCTGACGTCAACAACGTGATGACCCAGGTCAGCGGCGGCGCCTCCAACGTCAACACCTCCTCCCTCACCGTCGTCAACCAGCCTCCCGTCGCCGACGGCTACGTGACCACCAGCACCACCGCCACCACCGGCATCGTGAACATGTACCAGGCACTCAACCCGGTGGACAACACCTTCACCGCCGACCTCGCCTACTGCGCCCCCGGGTTCACCTACCCGAGCGCGGGGAACTGCACCACGTTCACCGAGCACTACGGCATCACCCAGAGCCAGGACACGGGTGAGCAGATCGTCGAGGTTATCGAGACCGAGAACATCTACGAAGGCGCCGACCAGGCTCACTTCGGACCCACCACGCGCTGCTCAGGGGCAGACCGTGACGCTGACCGAAGCTCCTCCCGGTGGTGCCGTCCCGACCACCAACAGTGGTGCCACGGTCAACTACATCGACGGTGACACCTACATCATGCCAATCCCTGCCGGGCTGACCTACGTGCCTGGTTCGGCCAAGACGATCGGCGGCGACGCCCAGACCTCGGCGGCCGGGGCCACGACCGCCACCTACTGCACCGCCAACGGCCCCGGGTGCACCGCTTGCAACTACGCCTCAGCCGGCTGCCCGGCGAAGGCGCCCAACGGCAACGCCTCCTACCCGACCACCGAGCCCTACCTCGAGGAGCAGTACGGCAGCGCGACGGCCAACGAGGCCAAGGGTGGTGCGCTGCACCAGTTGCCGGCCATTCAGGCCCAGTTCGTCGCCAGCGGCCCGCCGGGTTCGATACAGAACCAGCTCATCACCGAATACCTGGTTCAGACCAACGTCACCGACATCCTCAACATCAACGTGGCCTTCGACGGCTACCCGACCTCGGGAAGCAACGGGAGCATTGTCCCGCCCGTGGCCGCGCCGGTTCCGCAGGCTTCTCTCACGATCCTCCCGTCGGTGACCGCGACGTCGACCAGCAACGGCAACGACAACGGTTCGGACGCGGGTGGACAGACCGTGCAGATCACCGGCTCCGGCTTCACCAACGCCGGCGGTGAGCAGGTCAACTTCGGGACCAACCCGGCGACCAGCTTCACGGTCAACAGCAACACCAGCATCACGGCCATCGCGCCGCCGTCGACCACCGGAGACGGCCCGGTCGACGTGACCGTGACCAACGGGGGTCAGACCTCCCCGACCTCGCCGGCCGACCAGTTCAGCTACATCCCGTCGGGTGCCCCCGACTTCCCCGTGAACGTCGTGCCCACGTCGGACAACGGCCAGGCGGAGGTCTCGTGGACCCCCGCCTTCAACGAGGGCTCCCCGACAGAGTCGTACCAGGTGACGGCGACCGACGTGTCCTCGCCGTCCAACGACCCCGGCAACGGCGGGGCCGGTCTGGAGACCTGCACCTACACCGTTGTCGGCACCGACGGCCCGACCGACTCGTGCACGGTCCCGGGCCTGACCAACGGCGACGCCTACTCGTTCCAGGTTGTCGCCACCAACGCGCTCGGCACCAGCGTGCCCTCGCCGGCCACGACACCGATCACGATCGGAGCTCCTACACCGCCGACGGGCGTCTCGGCCACCGCGGCGCAGAACGCCAACTCGACCATCAGCTGGACCGACCCGGTCAACACCGGTGCGGGACCGCTCCTGTCGGAGACGGCGACCGCTTCTGATGTCACCCACCCCTCGGACCCATCCAACGGGCTGCAGTGCACCTACTTCGAGCCCGCCAGCCCGAGCTACAACCCAGGGGCGCCGGCCGACCAGTGCAACATCGCCGGACTGAACAACGGTGACAGCTACACGTTCACCGTGACCTCCACCAACGTGGAGGGAACCGGTGTCAGCTCGGCGCCGTCGGCCGCCATCGTGCCCTCCACCGTGCCCGGCGCTCCGACCATCTCCTCCGCCACGTCGAACGCCAACGCGCAGTCGGTGGTCACCTTCACGGCCCCGGCCAGCAACGGCGGCGCGGCCATCTCCACCTACACGGTGTCCGCCGCTGACACGACCAACCCTGGCAACCCAGTGGTGACCCAAACGGGCACCGCCAGCCCGATCACCGTCACCGGCCTGACCAACGGTGACACCTACAGCTTCACGGTGACCGCCACCAACGTCAGTGGGACCGGTCCGGCGTCCAACGCGGTCGACAGCCACCCCGGCGACGGTGCCTGGCGCACCCACGAACGTCACGGCGGCCGTCGGGCCGCCGGTGGCCAGCGGTGCGGCCGCGGTCAGCTGGACTGCCCCCGCCAGCAACGGCGGGTCGGGCCTCACCAAGTACACGGCCACCTCGTCGACGGGCTCGAAGACCTGCACGGCGACGGCCACGCCGCCGGCGGTGCCTGCGACCACGTGCACCGTGACCGGCCTGACCAACGGGACCAACTACACCTTCACGGTGACGGCCACCAACGCCGTCGGCACCGGTGCGGCGTCGGTCGCCGGCCCGGTGGGCGGGGTGGTGCCGTCTGCGATCCCATCGACGCCCACGGCGCCGACGGTCAGCACGGGCGGCCTCGACGGCCAGGCCAACATCACCTGGACCGCCCCGACCAACCAGGGTTCCGCTCTCACCCAGTACACCCTGAATCCGACTCCGGCCTGCGCCTCCTGCACCGGCCTGACGGTGACCGGGACTCCTCCGACTCCGTCGACCACGGTCGGCGGCCTGACCGACGGCACGTCCTACACCTTCACCCTGGTCGCCACGAACGGCGACGGGAACAGCGCGGCCTCGCCGGCCTCGGCGGCCGCAGTGGTGGGCATTCCCGCTACTCCAGCCGCGCCCGCGGTCCTTTCCACCAGCACGTCGGGACAGGACTCGGTCAGCTGGACCGCCCCGGCCTCGGCGTCGGGCCCCATCACCTCCTACACGCTGACGCCGACTCCGGCCTGCGCGGCCTGCACGGGGCTGACGGTCACCGGCAGCCCGCCGGCCACATCGACCACCGTCGGCGGCCTGACCAACGGCACCAGCTACACCTTCACGGTCAAGGCCATCAACGCCAACGGCACCAGCGCGGCGTCGACCGCCTCGGCGGGCGTCGTGACCGGGTCGCCGACCGCGCCGACCGGCGTGGTGGCAGTGGGCGGGAAGCCGGCACCGAGTGGTGACCTGAACGTCACCTGGTCGGCCCCGGCCTCGAGCGGCCTCGGCACGATCGTGAGCTACACGGCGACGTCGTCGACCGGCTCGAAGACCTGCACGTCGACGTCGACCGCACCGGCCACGCCGACGCTGGCTTGCCAGTTGACAGGCTTGACGAACGGCACCTCGTACACAGTGACGGTCACCGCGACCAACAGCGTGGGGACTGCCTACAAGAGCGTCGCTTCGGCCGCCTCGCCCGCCGCCTTCCCGTCGACGACGTTCGGCGCCCCGACCATCGGCACGGCGACGGCCGGGTTCCAGCAGGCGACGGTCACCTGGACCGCCCCGGCGGCCTTGGCCGGGACCCAGCCGCCTCTGACCGGCTACGTGGTGACTCCGTTCATCGGCACCACCGCCCAACCGACCCAGACGTTCAACAGCACGGCAACGACCGAGATCGTCACCGGCCTGACCGGCGGTTCGGCGTACACCTTCGAGGTGGCCGCCATCAACGCCAACGGCTCCGGCACCCTCTCGGCCAAGTCGAACAGCGTGAATGTGACCGGAACTCCCGGCGCCCCGACCAACGTCGTGGCCACCGCGGGCAACCAGACGGCCACGGTGACCTGGACCGACGGAGCGAGCAATGGCTCGCCGACGACCTCCTACACCGTGACGGCGACCGACACCTCGTCCCCGGCCCTCGACCCCAACGACGGGGGCGAGACCTGCACCTACACGGTGGTCAGCCCCGAGGTGGACAGCTGCACCTTCACCAGCCCCAACCAGCTGGCCAACGGTGACAGCTACACCTTCACGGTGACCGGCACCAACGGCAACGGCAACGGCACCGCTTCGGCTCCGTCGAACAGCGTCACCCCCTCGACGACGCCCGATGCCCCAACTGGCGTCCTGGCCACCGCCGGTGACCAGACGGCCACGGTGACGTGGACCCCTGGGTCCAGCGAGGGCTCGCCGACAACCTCCTACACGGTGACGGCGACCGACACCTCGTCCCCGGCCCTCGACCCCAACGACGGGGGCGAAACCTGCACGTACACGGTGGTCAGCCCCGAGGTGGACAGCTGCACCTTCACCAGCCCCAACCAGCTGGCCAACGGTGACAGCTACACCTTCACGGTGACCGGCACCAACGCCGACGGCACCGGCGCGGCCTCGGCCCCGTCGAACAGCGTCACTCCTTCGACGGTGCCCGACGCCCCGACCAACGTCGTGGCGAGCCTCGGGCAACCAGACGGCCACGGTGACGTGGACCCCGGGTTCGACGAGGGCTCGACGACCACCTCGTACACGGTGACGGCCACGGACACCTCGTCCCCGGCCCTCGACCCCAACGACGGGGGCGAGACCTGCACCTACACGGTGGTCGCCCCGAGGTGGACAGCTGCACCTTCACCAGCCCCAACCTGCTGGCCAACGGTGACAGCTACACCTTCACGGTGACCGGCACCAACGCCGACGGCACCGGAGCCGCCTCGGCCCCGTCGAACAGTGTCATCCCTGCCGCGGTGCCCGACGCCCCGACCGGCGTCGTCGCCACGGCCGGCGACCAGACGGCCACGGTGACGTGGACCCCGGTTCGACGAAGGTTCGACGACCACCTCCTACACGGTGACGGCCACGGACACCTCGTCCCCGGCCCTCGACCCCAACGACGGGGGCGAGACCTGCACGGACACGGTCGTCAGCCCCGAGGTGGACAGCTGCACCTTCACCAGCCCCAACCTGCTGGCCAACGGTGACAGCTACACCTTCACGGTGACGGGCACCAACGCCAACGGCACCGGCGCCGCCTCGGCCCCGTCGAACGGCGTCACTCCTTCGACGGTGCCCGACGCCCCGACCGGCGTCCACGCCACCGCCGGGATCCAGACGGCCACGGTGACGTGGACTCCCGGATTCAACGAGGGCTCGACGATCACCTCGTACACGGTGACGGCCACGGACACCTCGTCCTCACCCGGCGACCCCAACGACGGCGGCGAGACCTGCACCTACACGGTGGTCAGCCCCGAGGTGGACAGCTGCACCTTCACCAGCCCCAACCTGTTGACCAGCGGTGACAGCTACACCTTCACGGTGACCGCCACCAACGCCGACGGCACAGGAGCTGCCTCGTCCCCGTCGAACAGCGTCACTCCGCCGACTTCGGCGATCAGTGTCACCGTCTCGGCCACGCCCACGACGTACGCGGCTGCAGGCACCGTCATCACCTACACCTACGTCGTCACCAACAGCGGTTCGACCGCGCTCCACGGTGTGGGCGTCTCGGACACGGTGGCCGGCGCGGCCAGCTGCCCGCAGGGCACTCTCGCCTCGGGAGACTCGGAGTACGTGCACCGGGACCTACACCATCGTCCAGGGCGACGTGGTCAACGGCTCCATCACCGACTCGGCGAACGGCCAGCGCCCTCAACCCGTCGAACGAGCCGGTCACCTCTACGTCGGCCTCGACCACCGTGACGGCAACCGCCGGACTGCACATCACCACCACGTCCCTCACACCGGGGGAGAAGGGTGTGGCCTACAAGATGAAGCTGGCGGCCACGGGCGGGACTGCCCCGTACACGTGGAGCCTGGCGTCTGGCAGCAAGCTGCCGACCGGGTTGACGCTGAGCTCCGCCGGCAAGCTCGGCGGTACGCCAACTCAGAAGGGCACGTTCACCTTGACCTTCAAGGTTGCTGACTCGGCCAACCCGAAGGACAAGGCGACGGCAACGTTGACCTTGCACATCACCGCATAGCGCGAGTCGAGAGACAGAAGCCCGCCGGTACCGACTGCGGTCGGCCGGCGGGCTTCTGCCAATTCAGGACCTCTGCGTCGGCCCGGGGCGTCGGCGACGGCCAGGTCTTGATCAGGACGCGGCGTCTGCCCGAGCGGCCAAGAAGACCGGGATGCGGCGATCGGTGTGCTGCTGGTACTCGGCGTAGGGCGGGTAGGCCGTCGACGGCCCTCTCCCACCACTCCGCCCGCTCGTCACCCTCGATCTGGCGGACGGTGACCGCGAAGGGCTCGGGCCCGTCCTGGATCGTGACCTCGTCGGGGTGGGCCACCAGGTTGTAGAACCACTCGGGGTCCTCGGGCGCGCCGCCCTTCGACGCCACCAGGGCGTACGTGCCGTCGTGCTCGACCCTCATCAGCGGGTTCTTGCGCAGCTTGCCACTCTTGGCGCCCCTGCTCGTCACCACGATGATGGGCATGCCCGTGTCGAGCAGCGTGTTGGCCCGGGTGCCCCCGGACGCCTCGTATTCAGCGACCTGGTCGCGGACCCATTGGGCCGGGCTGGGTTCGTAGTCACCTTGGAGAGTTGCCATCAGCCGATCGTAGGGGCCGGCGCTACGCTCCGTCGGTGGCCCGAGAGCCGTTGGAGACGGCCGAGGTGGCGGCCCTGCATACAAGCCTCTCGAACTGGGGTCGCTGGGGTGCCGACGACCAGCTGGGCGCGCTCAACCTCATCACGCCCGAGGTCACCGCGGCCGCCGCCTCCCTGGTCCGAACCGGCCGCCGCGTCTCGTGCGCCCGCGCCCTCGACACCGCCTCGGCCGCTGACAACCCGTCCCCTGTCACCCACCACATGACGGGCACGGACACGGAGGGGTACGGCGCCGACTACCTCGCCCTGGCCCCGCACGGCTTCGCCACCAGTCACCTCGACGCCCTCTGCCACATCTTCCACGAGGGCCGCCTCTACAACGGCTATCCCACGGGGGCGGTGACGGCACACGGGGCGAGCAAGCTGGGCATCCACCATCTGCGCGAGGGCATCGTCACCCGCGGCGTGCTGCTCGACATCCCCGCCCTCCTCGGCCACGACGCCCTCGAGCCGGGCACCCCGATCTTCCCCGACGAGCTCGAGGCGGCCGAACGCGCCGCCGGCATCACCGTGCGCAGCGGCGACGCCCTGCTGGTGCGGACTGGGCGCTGGCGCTGGCGGTCCGTGCACGGACCCTGGGACGCCTCCTCGCTCCTGGCCGGGCTCGACGCGTCGTGCCTGGCGTGGTTGCGGGCACGTGACGTGGCCACGCTCGGCAGCGACGGCGTGTCGGACGTGTTGCCCTCGCGCGTGCCCGGAGCCGGACTCCCCGTGCACACGGTGGCCATCGTGGCCATGGGCCTGCACCTGATGGACAACCTCGATCTCGACGGCCTGGCCACCGCCTGTGCGGAAGAGCGCCGGTGGGAGTTCCTCCTGACCGTCGCGCCACTGGTCCTGCGCCACGGCACGGCGTCGCCGATCAACCCCATTGCCCTTTTTTGAGTTGTCGGTCCCTCTCGGCGCGGCGGCAATCGGTCAGGCCGTACGACCGGCTCGTTGAGCACGATCGACCCAGTCGGAAGAACGCCGGGCCGGCTCTGGTGCGGCGGTTCCCTCAGCGGAGGCCCGGAGCCTCGACGCGCGCGTCGTCGTGTGCCGAAACACGCGTAGAGGATCCTGGCATCGCCACCATCATCCGGCGATGGGTCTCCCAACTCAACGCTTCCGGGTCCCTTTAGGTACCTGACGGGATGCTCAAATCCCGACTCAGGACAATCACAGCGATCCTGCTCGGCTCCGGCGATCCGAGGACAGTGCCGGCGCAGCCGAACGAGTCAGGTGCCTTCGAAGGGGAAGCCCAGGTCCGGCGCGGTGAGCACGGCCCGGAAGGGGATGCCCTCAGCCGCGGCCATGGCCTCGACCGTTCCGCCGCGGTCCACCACGGCGACCAACAGCACCACCTCGGCACCCGCCTCCTGGACGGCGTGCGCCGCCTCGAGCAGCGACGTGCCACGCGTCACCGTGTCCTCGGTCACCACGACCTTGTCGCCCGGGTCCAGTGCGCCGGCGATGCGGCCACCCCCGCCGTGGTCCTTGACTTCCTTGCGCACGCTGAAGGCCTTGAGGGCGCGCCCTCGCTGGGCGGCGATCCCCGCCGTCACGAACGCGACGGGATCCGCGCCCATCGTCAGCCCGCCGATCGCCGTCGCCTCGGCCGGGATGACGGACAGCACCGCGTCGGCCACGAGCACCATGGCTTCGGGCCGGCACACGGTCTGCTTCGAGTCGATGAACCACGTGCTCTTCTTGCCCGACTTGAGCGTGAAGTCGCCCGTCTTCACCGAGTGCTCCAGGAGATGGGCCCGCAGCTCGGGGTAGGCCCCGCTCATGTGTAACGGATCCCGGTGTCAGCGCTCACGCGGCCGATGACGGTGGCGACCACGCCGGAAGCCTCCAACACGGCGAGTGCGGTGTCCGCCTGCCCGGCGTCCACCACGAGTGCCATGCCGACGCCCCGGTTGAAGACCCGGTCCATCTCGTCCTCTTCGACCAGACCCAGCCGGCGGATTTCCTCGAAGATGCGCGGTTCGCTCCAGGCGCGGCGCTCGAGGGTGGCGCCCAGGCTCTGCGGCAGCGCCCGGGGCAGGTTGCCGACGATGCCGCCACCCGTGATGTGGGCACAGGCGTGCAGGCTGTCGTCGCCCAGCGCGGCGCGCACGGCCAGCACGGCCGGGGTGTAGATCACCGACGGCCGCAGCAGCTCGTCGGCCACGCTGACCTCGGCCCCCGCCCAGGCCGGGTCGTCCAGACCGAGGCCGGCCCGCTCGAGAAGGACATGGCGGGCCAGGGTGTAGCCGTTGGAGCGCAGCCCGGGCGACGCCAGCCCGATCACGGCGTCGCCGGCCCGCACCCGCTCGGGGCCGAGCTGGGTACCGTCCTCGACCACCCCGACCGCGAAGCCGGCCAGGTCGACCTCGTCGGGTGCCATGACCCCGGCGTGTTCGGCCGTCTCGCCGCCGATCAGCGCGCAGCCGGCTTGCCGGCAGCCTTCGTGCACCCCGGCCACGATGGTGGCCACCCCGTCCGGATCGACCTTGCCGGTGGCCACGTAGTCGAGCATGAAGAGCGGCTCGGCGCCGACGCACACCAGGTCGTCGACGCACATGGCCACCAGGTCGATGCCGACCGTCTCGTAGCGGCCGGTGGCCCGGGCCACGACCAACTTGGTGCCGACCCCATCGGTGGAGGCGACCAGCACGGGGTGGACGAAGCGGGTGGTGTCGAGCGGGAACTGGGCGCCGAAGCCGCCGATGCCCGCCACCATGGTGCGCAACCGCTCGACGGCGGCGTCGCCGGCCGCGATGTCCACGCCGGCCGCCGCGTAGGTGGCCCCGCCGCCCTGGGTCACGCGCTCAGACTCCGGGAAGCGCGGCCTGGTGGGCCAGCGACTCGGCCGGCTTCCGGAACGAGACCGGCGTCGAGGTGGCCGGGACCGTCGTCGGGTAGTCGCCGGTGAAGCAGGCGTCGCAGAACCCGCCGTCGGCACCGATGGCGCGGCGCAGGTTCTCGATGCTGATGAAGGCCAGCGAGTCCGCTCCGAGGATGGCGGCCATTTCGTCGACCGAGTTGTCGGTGGCCAACAGCTCCTCGTAGGAGGGTGTGTCGATCCCGTAGAAGCAGGGCCAGCGCCACGGGGGTGAGGAGATGCGCAGGTGCACCTCGGCCGCGCCGGCTTCGCGCAGCATCTTGATGACCGAGCGCTGGGTGGTGCCGCGCACGATGGAGTCGTCGACCACGACGAGGCGCTTGCCCTCGATGGCGTCCTTCAACGGATTGAGCTTGCGCCGCACCGCGTCCGCCCGCTCCTTCTGGCCGGGCGCGATGAAGGACCGGCCGATGTAGCGGTTCTTCACGAGTCCCTGTCCGTAGGGGATGCCGCTGCCCCGGGCGAAGCCCTCGGCCGCGGGCACGCCCGATTCGGGCACCCCCATCACCATGTCGGCCTCGACCGGCGCCTGGGCGGCCAGGAGCTCGCCCATCCGGCACCGCGTCTCGTGCACCTCGCGTCCGTAGAGCCGGCTGTCGGGTCGCGCGATGTAGGCGAACTCGAAGATGCAGAGCCGGGGCTCGACCGGGCGGAGCCAGGGGACCTCGAGACTGTGGGGACCATCGGCGTCGATCACGATCAACTCGCCGGGCTCCACCTCGCGTACGAAGGTCGCGCCGATGATGCTCAAGGCCGGCGTCTCCGAGGCCAGGGCCCAGCCTTGCGGGTCGTCGGCCGGTCCGATGCGACCCAGGCACAGCGGGCGGAACCCGTGCGGGTCGCGCACGCCGAAGAGGCGTTGCGAGTTCATCAGCACCATGGAGAAGGCGCCCTCGACGATCGGCAGCACCGCCTGGAGGGCCCGCGCCAGGTCCTCGGTCTCGGGGAAGGAGTTCGCCAGCAGCTCGGCCACCACGTCACTGTCCGTGCAGAACGAGCCGGGCAGCATGCCGACCTTCTCGGCCAGCTCCGCCGTGTTGGTCAGGTTGCCGTTGTGTCCCAGTGCGAAGCCGGCGCGTCCGACCGGGCGGTAGACCGGCTGGGCCCCGCTCCAGTCCGACGCACCGTGCGTCGAGTAGCGGGTGTGGCCGATGGCCAGATGACCCTCGAGGGCCGAGAGGGTGCGCTCGTCGAAGACCGTGGCGACCAGGCCCATGTCCTTGACGACCATGACGGTCTCACCGTCGGACACCGCCATGCCGGCTGATTCCTGGCCCCGGTGCTGCAGGGCGAAGAGGCCGTCGAAGGTGAGGTTGGCCACCCTCGCGCCGGGCGCGTAGACCCCGAAGACACCACACGCTTCCTTCACGGCGTCCCCATTGTCGCACAGGCCTGCGCCGCCAGGTCCATCAGACTTCGCCCAGCGAACGTTGCAGGCTGCCCAGGTAGGCGTCTCGCAGTGCATCCACCGGCAGGTCGACCAGGTCCCCGAGCACCAGCCGCTCACCGCCGGCCCGGCCCAGCACCGTCGCCCCGACGCCCGCCGCCTCCGCCAGGGCGCACAGCGCGTCGGGCTCGTCGCTGGCCACCACGAAGCGCGAGGGGGCCTCGGCGAAGAGCGTGGCCGCCCCGGTCACGTCGACCTGGCAGCCCAGGGCGGACTCGGCGGCCATTTCGGCCAGGGCCACGGCCAGGCCGCCACCGGACATGTCGTGCACGGCACGCACGGGTCCCGGCGCACCGCCGACCTGGGCGGCCACCAGTCCGGCCACGAACCGGCACGCCGCGTCGTGGGCGGCGAAGTCGAGCGGGGGAAGGCTGCCGCCGCGGTGGCCGCGGCGCTCGGTGGCCCAGCGCGTGCCCTCCAGCGCGAGGGACGGGTCGAGGGCGGGGCCGAGGACGACGATGGTGTCGCCGGCCGACCAGGCGAGCCCGGGCGGGCGCATGCGCACGGCGTCGACCAGCCCGAGGAGGCCGAGCACCGGTGTCGGGTCGATGTCGGCGCCCCCGCTCTCGTTGTAGAGGCTGACGTTGCCTCCGATGACCGGCAGGTCCAGGGCGCGGCACGCCTCCGCCATCCCGTCGATGCACTCCGAGAGCTGCCACATCACCTCGGGGTGCTCGGGGTTCCCGAAGTTGAGGCAGTTGACCACGGCGACCGCGGTGGCGCCCACGCAGGCCAGGTTGGCCACTCCCTCGGCCAGGACGAGCGCGGTGCCGAGACGCGGGTCCAGCGCGCACGCCCGCGGGTTCGAGTCGGTGGTCACGGCGACGCCGCGTTCGGAGTGGGGCAGTCCGGGACCGGCCAGCCGGAGGAGCGCGGCGTCCGCGCCCGGTCCGACGACGGTGTTGAGGAACAGCTGGTGGTCGTACTGGCCGTACACCCAGCGCGGCGAGCGCAGCAGGGCCAGCAGGTCGGCCTCGCAGTCGTCGGGCGGCGCCAGCGCCGGCGCGGTGCTCGGCGACGGGGCGTGGCGCGGCCGGTCGTAGAGCGGCGCATCGTCGGAGAGCGACGCCGCCGGCACGTCGGCCAGGACCGGTCCGTCGAAGCCGTCGCGGATGCGCAGCCGGCCGCCGCCGTCCGGCTCGGGTTCGGTGACGACGCCGATGACCGTCGCCCGCACCTCCCACTTGGCGCAGATCCGGGCCACCTCGGGCCAGGACTCGGGGGTGACGATGGCCAGCATCCGCTCCTGGCTCTCGCTCGTCATCACCTCCCAGGGCTCCATGCCGTCCTCGCGCCGGGGCACGGCGCTGACGTCGACGTCCATGCCCACCCCGCCGCGCCCGGCCGTCTCGCTGGTGGCGCAGGCCAGCCCGGCGCCGCCCAGGTCCTGGATGCCCACGACGAGCTTGGTGTCGAGCAGCTCGAGGCAGGCCTCGATGAGGCGCTTCTCCTCGAAGGGATCGCCCACCTGGACGCTCGGCCGCTTGGCGTCGTCGGCCGCGGCCTCCTCGCCGCTGAAGCCGGCCGAGGCCAGCACGCTGACCCCGCCGATGCCGTCGCGGCCGGTGCTCGAACCGAGGAGCACGGCCAGGTTGCCCGGACCCGACGCGATGCCGAGCACGAGACGTTCGGTCGGGAGCGCGCCCATGCAGAGCACGTTGACCAACGGGTTCTGGGCGTAGCAGGGGTCGAACGTCAGCTCGCCGCCGACCGTAGGCACGCCGACCGAGTTCCCGTAGCCCGAGATGCCGCTGACCACGCCCTCGACCAGCCAACGCTGCCGGGGATCATCGGGCGGCCCGAAGAAGAGCGGGTCCATGACGGCCAGGGGTCGCGCCCCCATGGTGAAGATGTCGCGCAGGATGCCGCCGACACCGGTCGCCGCGCCCTGGTAGGGCTCGATGGCGGAGGGATGGTTGTGGCTCTCGATCCGGATGGCCACCGCGATGCCGTCGCCGGCGTCGATCACGCCCGCGTTCTCCCCGGGACCGACCAGGACCCGGGCGCCCTCGGTGGGCAGGCGGCGCAGATGCAGGCGGGACGACTTGTAGGAGCAGTGCTCGCTCCACATCACCGCGTAGAGGGCGAGCTCGAGATGGTTGGGCGCCCGCCCGAGGATCTTGGCCACCGCCTCGAACTCGTCGTCGGTGAGGCCGAGCGCCCGGTGCAGGACTCCTCGTCGGCGGGGGCGGGCGGATTCGACTCCTCGGCCGCGGGGGTCATGACCCCTCAAAACTACCGGCCCGGCGGCACCCGTGGATCAGGCGGGACGCTCCGCACCCAGGACGACGAGGTCCCCCGCCCGCCACACCACCGTCGCCTCGAAGCCGGCCGCGGCGAGCCAGTCGAGCTGGTCGGCCACCGTGTCGGGACGGTCGTGGTCCGACGTCAGCGGCGTCGCCGCGTCGGCCGGGTCCTCGGGCACGATGACGTCGCCGAGCACGAAGCGACCGCCGGGAGCGAGCACCTCCGCGATGCGGACGAAGAGGCGTGCCTTCTCGGCGCCCCAGAGGTGGTGGACGGCCAGGGCCGAGACGACCAGGTCGTAGGGTCCCGGTGGCAGCGGTTCGGTCAGCTCGGCCTCCCGGAACTCGACGCGCTGGCCTTCGAAGCGCCGCCGCGCCGGCGTCGAGCATGGCGGCGTTCTTGTCGAGGCCGAGCGCGGCGGCGCCGGGGTGGCGGGCCAAGACGGCGGCCAGTGTCTCGCCCGTCCCGGTGCCCAGCTCCAACAGGCGCGTCACCGCGAGGCCCGACGACGCCTCGGCCACCGCGTCTTGGAGCGCGCGGTAGTCGGGCACCTCGGCCTCCATGAGGTCGAGATAGGTCTCGGGGTCGAAACGGAACTCGCTCACCGGTCCCCCAACGCGTGGCGGCGCACCCAGGCCCAGTGCAGGACGAAGACCGACAGGGCCAGGGTGAGCAGGTTGATGACCAACTCAACCAGCCCGTTGGCGCCCTTGCCCCAGACCCCATGTTCGAGGTCGTAGAGCACGTCCATACAGAACAGATAGATCCCCGCTCCACCCCCCGCCAGCAGCCAGAACAGGGCCGCCCGCCGCGCCGTCAGGAGGCAGAAGGAGGCGGCGAGCAGGCAGAGGGTGAGCCAGCCGTCGGCCAGGGGGAAGGCCCCCTCGAACTGGGTGTAGGGAACCGTGGTCTCCGAGGCGACCAGCGAGCGGTGGGCGTACCAGGCCACCCAGTAGGCCAGGATCAGGACCGCGGCCGCCAGCAGCAGGGTGGCCATGGCGCGGCGCTCCCGCGTCCCGACCGTGACCGTGGTGGCCCGGCTCACCCCGCCACGCTATCGGGGGCCCTGCAATGGGGGATCGGAGAAACGCTGAATGAGGCGAGACCCACCTGGATATTTGCTGTGCTATTGGATGCGAATTAGCCAGATGAGTTCACCCTTTCCGCCCCTAAATGGCCCCCCGAACAAATTCGTTGATTTGCTGCATATGAGTTCGCGATGTGAGGCAGAATGAATCCATGGCAACAAAGGCAAAAACTCCGGCTCCTCGCAAGCCCATGAGCTCAGGCCACAAGGCCGCGCTCGCCCGTGGGCGTGCCGAGAGTGCATCTGTCCGTCACTATCTCGAGGCGCTCGAGACCTCCAAGCCCAAGCGCGGCCGCAAGCGCACCCCGGCCTCCATCGACAAGCGGCTGGCCTCGATTGAGAACCAGCTGGCCTCGGCCGACGCCCTCACCCGTCTGCACCTGCTCCAGGAGCAGAAGGACCTGCTCGAGGAGCGGTCCCGGGTCGACCAGGTCAAGGACCTCTCGGCCCTCGAGAAGCAGTTCATCAAGGTGGCCAAGGCCTACGGCGAGCGCAAGGGCATCACCTACGCCACCTGGCGGGCCGCCGGGGTGAGTGCCGCCGTGCTGCAGAAGGCCGAGATCGGCCGCTCCCGGGCCTGACGGTTCCGGCCGGCCCGACCGCTCAGCGGGCCCGGGCGAAGGCCTCCACCATCGCCACCCGCCAGGGGACCAGGTTCGCCTTGCGCTCGAGCGGTGTCCTGCCCAGGCGCACCACCACCAGGTCGAGCGGCGGGCAGATGGTGATCGACTGCCCCTCGTAGCCCGAGGCGCGGAACGTGCCCAGGGTGTCGCCGGCCACGCCCCACCAGTGCGCCCCGTAGGGCGAGCCGTCCTCGGGGTCGACCGAGACCATGGTGCGCCCGTCGTCGACCCAGCCCTCGGGCAGGACCCGGGCGCCGGCCCAGCTGCCGCCGCGCAGGTAGAGCAGACCGAAGCGGGCCCAGTCGCGGGCGGTGGCCCGCAGGTAGGACGAAGCGACCCAGGTGCCGGCGGCGTCGAGCTCGGGGTCGGCGCTGGTCATGCCGATCGGGGCGAACAGGCGGGCGTGCAGGAACCGCGCGTAGTCCTCGCCCGGGCCGACCAGGCGGGCCACGATGCCCGAGACGATGTTCGACGTCCCCGACGAATAGCTAAAGCGCGTGCCCGGTTCCGCCGCCAGCGGCCGGTCGGCCGCGAAGTGGGCCATGTCGTCCTGGCCGTCGCCGAAGAGCATGTGGATCACGTCGGACGCCCGGTCGTCGACGTAGTCCTCGACCCAGTCCAGCCCGTCGCGCATGGCCAGGAGCTGGCGGACGGTGATGGCGCGCCGGGGATCGTCGGCGCCCGACCATTCCGGTACGGCGGCGGGCGCATCGAGGTCGAGCCTGCCCTGGCCGACCAGCACGCCCACCGCGGCGTGCAAGACCGACTTGGCCATCGACCAGCTGAGCAGCGGCGTGTCCGCCGTGACCGGGGTCGGCGGCTGGTCGAAGTGCTCGAGCGCGCCGGCGTAGCGCTCGACGATCACCGTGCCGCCCTGGACCACGACCACGGCGTGGGTCTCGGCCAGCGGTCCGTCGGGGTCGAAGACCTGGTCGAGCAGCGGCGCCAGCGCCGCTCCACGCCCGCCGGCACCGTGCCTTCGGGCCAGGCCTCGGTGGGCCAGGGCACGCCGGGCGGTTGGGCCGGCAGCGCGGCGAGTGCGCTCACACCGACGCGAGGAAGGCCAGCAGCGCCGCGTTCGTCTCGGCCGGCTTCTCCTGCTGCACCCAGTGGCCCGCGCCGTCGACGACGGTGCTGCCGCGGAAGTCGGGCAGGGCCTCGGCCATGGCCTCGGCCGCCCCCGGCATCATCAGGTTGACCGGGTCGAGCGAGCCGGTGATGAAGCCGGTCGGCATGGCGTAGATCGACGGCGCAATGTCCTTGGACCGTTCCCAGTTGGCGTCCATGTTGCGGTAGAAGCTCACCGGTCCGAACAGGCCGCCGCGCGTGAGTCCTTCGACGTAGACGTCGATGTCGTCCTCGCTCATCCACGCCGGCAGCGTCTCGGGTGGCGGGGTGAGGATGTCGAGGAACTTCGTGCCCTCGCGCGGCGCGTCGAGCAGTCCGGGTTTGGGATTCGCCATCCCCTCGCCGCTCGCCGAGTAGAGCATGGTGCGCACCCAGCGGCGCGGGTCGGCCTCGAACTCGGCCTCGGCCGGCCCGACGTCCTGGAAGTACAGCATGTAGAAGAACTTGCCTTCGAAGAGATGCTCGAAGATCTCGGTGGGCCGGCCCCCGGCGTTCGTGTAGGGCACGCTCATGTTGTAGATGGCGCCCACCCGGTCGGGGTGCAGCCGGCCCAGCTCCCACACCACCATGGAGCCCCAGTCGTGCCCCGAGAACACGGCCGTCTCGTAGCCGTAGTGGTCGAGCAGGCCGCAGAGGTCGCCCGTCAGCTGGTCCGACCCGTAGGCGGCCACCTCGGTCGGCTGCGAGCTGCGGCCGTAGCCGCGCAGGTCGGGCGCCATGACGCGGTAGCCGGCCTCGGCCAGGGCGTCGAGCTGGTAGCGCCACGAGTACCAGAGCTCGGGGAAGCCGTGGCAGAGGACGACGGGGCGGCCGTCGGCCGGCCCGGCCGTGGCGACGTGCAGCTCGATCCCGTTGGTCGGCACCTGCTCGTGGGTGATCTCAGGCACTGGGCACCTCGGCTCCGGCTCCGGCCCCGGCCTTGGCGGCCTTTTCCTCGTGATGCTTGGCGATGGCCGACATGACGGCGTTGCCCGCGGCGCCGATGAACTCGGGCCGGTTCTCGGCCGCCCAGTCCCGGCTCGCCGTCAGCGTCTCCGACGTGCCCTGGAAGTGCGGTGCCACGTAGCGGGCCATCAGCTCGTAGGAATGGCGGGTGGCCTCGGTGTCGGCCCACTCGTGTCCCATGCAGAGGTAGGTGCCGAAGCCGCCCGACTGCACCTGCAGGCGCTCGATCTGCGCGATGGCGTCCTCGACCGTGCCGATGACGGCGATGCCCGACGCGTTGAGCGCGTCCACCAGCGAGGCGAAGTTCTCGGTGTTCGGCGCGATGGGCAGCGCGGCGACCCGCTGGAAGTAGTCGACCCACTCCTCCAACCCGAAAGCCACGTCGGCGATGGCCTGCTCCCTGGTGTCGGCGATGTGCATGGGACCGACCAGCCGCCAGCGGTTGCGGTCGACCGTGGTCGAGAACTCCTCGGCCCGCTCGGCCATGACCGCGAAATGCGAGCCGAGCACGTCGAAGCCGCCCTCGGTGGTGGCGCCCAGCGAGAGCAGGCTGACGCCGAAGCGCCCGGCCAGGCGCGGGCCGGCCGGGGAGACCTGCGCCGCGACGGCGACCTCGGGCATGGGCCGCTGGTACGGGCGCAGCTGCAGCCGCGCCTTGACCAGCTTGAACCAGTCGGTCTCCATGGTGACCGTCTCGCCGGCCAGCAGGCGCAGGATCGCCTCGAGCGACTCTTCCATCATGTCGCGCTCGACGGGCCGGGTCGATGCCCATCATGAAGGCGTCCGAGGGCAGGGCGCCCGGCCCCACGCCGAACATGACGCGGCCGCGGGTGAGGTGGTCGAGCAGGACGATGCGGTCGGCCAGGATGAAGGGCTGGTGGTAGGGCAGGGAGGAGACGCCCGTCCCGAGCCGGATGTGCGTGGTGCGTTGGGCCGCGGCGGCGATGAACACCTCGGGCGACGCGATGATCTCGTAGCCGGCCGAGTGGTGCTCGCCGAACCAGGCTTCGTCGAAGCCCAGGCGGTCGAGGTGCTCGATCAGCTGCAGGTCGCGCTCGAGGGCCAACGTCGGGTTCTGCCCGACCGGGTGGAACGGGGCCAGGAAGATGCCGAACCTGAGGCGTCCGTCGGCGTCGATGCTTGTCATTGCTCTCCGTTTCTCATGGCGTGACGAGGATCTTGCCCTGCTCGCCCGGGGTGCGCAGCGTGTCGAAGGCGCCCGGGGCGCCGGCCAGGTCCACCCGGGCCGTGACCAGTTGCTCGGCTCCGGGCATCCCGGTGGCCAAGCGGGCCAGCGTGGCGGCGAACTCGTCGGGCGTGTAGCCGAAGGAGAACCGCAGCTCCATCTCCTTGGTCACCGCCATGAAGGGCTCGATGCTGTCCGTGTGCATGCAGACGCCGACGACCACGATGCGGCTGTGCGGTGGCGCGTCGGCGATGAGCGACTGCAGCATCCCCGGCACGCCGACCGCCTCGAAGATGACCGGGTCGGCGAACGTGCCGCCGAGCATGCTGGCCCCGATGCGCTCCATCACCGTCCGCGGCACGCCGTAGTCCGACCAGCGCTCGTGGGGCGAACCAAGCGCCGGGTCGAGCACGACGTCGGCCCCGAAGGCTTCGGCCAGCCGGCGCCGGGTCGGCGAGAAGTCGGCGGCCAGGACGGGGCCGTGTCCCCGCCCCTTGAGCGCGGCGATGACGGCCAGGCCCACAGGTCCGCACCCCACCACGAGGCAGGGCTGCCCCTCGCTGCAGGCCCGCCAGCCCCACCGCGTGCTCGCCGACGGCCAGCGGTTCGGTCAGCGCGGCGGTGTCCGTGTCGAGCGCATCGGGCACGGGGAGGAGCAGCAGCTCCTGGAGCACCATGTGCTCGGCCAGCGCGCCCGGATAGTGGTTGGAGTAGCCGATCTGCTCGACGCCGGTCGGCCCCAGCACGATCGGCACCGAGCAGACCCGGGTCCCCACGGGCAGGGTGCCCGCAGTGTCGGGTCCGTGCTCGACGATCTCCGCGCAGAACTCGTGGCCGAAGACGCAGTCGGCCGTGGCGTCGAGGGCCGGCACGCCGACCGAGTCCATGAGCGAGGTGAAGTGGGCGAAGTCGCCCAGCGCGTGCAGATCGGAGCCGCAGATGCCGGCGGCGAGCGAGCGCACCACGACGTGGCCCGACGCGGGGACGGGCTCGGGCACCTCGCCCACCACCAGCTGGCCATCCCTGGTCACCGCGGCTCGCATGCCACTCCCCACCCTCGTTCGACGGCGCGTCCCGCCCCGCCGTCGCTGCGTCGTTCTGCCCGGGGAGTCTCACACAGGCACCCGACGGGCGCCCAGGGGCCGGCCCGCAGCGCTGGTTCCCGGGGCCGGTCACCGGGGCCGGCCCGCAGCGGCGTCGCCGCCAGGCGTTGAACGCCGGCGCCGGACGGGCAATGGTGTAGCCATGCCGATCCTGAGCCCGGAGCACGACCTGGCCCATCCCGTCGAGGGGGACACCGCCTGGAGCGAATCCTGGTACTTCAACGCGTACGACCCCGGGAGCGACTCGGGCTTCTTCACCCGCGTCGGGGTGCGGCCCAACGAGGGGACGATGGACGTCGGCATGTCCGTCTGGCTGCCGGGCGGCGAGCTGGGTGAGTACCGCTCGCTGAAGGAGCAGCGGACGATGGTCGACCGCGTGCTCGAGGTGGGCGACGTCCGCTACGAGATGCTCGAAGCCGACGCAGCGCCTGGCGCCTGACCATGGACGGCACCGTCGCCGCCCGGCCGTGCGTGCGCGGCGAGGAGACGACCCACCCCGTCCCGGTCCGCGCTCGACGTGCGTTTCGACGCGGTCACCCCGGCCATCGGGACCGACGGCCAGCCGAGCGGCGGGCCCAAGTCGGCCGAGGCCGCCGCCGCGTCCGGCACGGTGGGCAAGGGCCATCTCGAACAGGCCGGGCGCTGGACCGGCACCCTCACCGTCGACGGCACGGTGCACGAGTGGCAGGGCGCGCACGGCAACCGCGACCGCTCCTGGGGACCCCGGCGCTGGGGCGGCCCCAAGATGTGGCGCTGGTTCTCCATCAACGTCGGCGAGGACACCCACTTCGGCGGCATCCGGTTGGGCACCGACGCCGGCGACCTCCACCGCGGCTGGGTCTGGGACGGCGGCCGGGCCACGTCGGTGGCCGAATGGCGCGTCGCCACCGAGCTGGCCGACGACGGGGTGACGCATCGGGTCGTCCATCTCGACGTGGTCGACAAGGCGGGCCGCACCCACCATCTGCGCGGCGACGTCCTGCGGGTGGCCGACATCGGGCGGGCCGGCGGCACCATGGTCAACGAGGGCCTGGCCCGCTGGACCTACGACGACGCCGACGGCGGGACCCGCACGGGGTACGGCATCTGCGAGTACCTGCACCAACTCGACGAGGCCGGGAGGCCGGTCGTCCCGGTCGAGTAGCGCGCACCGGTGACCGACTCGAGACGGGGGGACGAGCTGGCGGGCGCGCTCGGGCGCCGCCTGGGCGGCCGCGTGCACGGCCTGCACCGGCTCTCGGGGGGCGCCTCGCGGGTGACCAGCGCGTTCGAGCTCGAGGCGGCCGACGGCCGGCGCCCGCTCATCCTCCAGGTCGAGCGGGGCCGCGGCCCGACCCAGGGCAAGACCCGGACCGAGCGCGACCTGCTCGAGGCCGCCGGCGCGGGCGGCGTCCCGGTGCCCACGGTCGTCGCCATGGGCGAGGACGACGACATCGGCCCGGCCTGGTTGGTGGTCGAGCGGCTCGAGGGCGAGACCATCCCCCGCAAGATCCTGCGCGACGCGCGCCTGGACGACCGCCCGCGGCGCGCTCACCGCGCAGTGCGGGCGCGCCCTGGCCGCCATCCACGCCATCGACCCCGACGGCGTGGACGGCCTGCCCCGGGCCGACCCGCTGCGCGATCCCCTGCCCCTGCTCGATGCCCTGGGCGAGGTGCGCCCCGCGCTCGAGCTCGGGGCACGCTGGCTGGCCGCGCACCGGCCCGAGCCCGGCCCCCGCGTCACCGTCCACGGCGACTTCCGCTGCGGCAACCTCCTCGTCGACGCCGACGGGCTGCGCGGCGTGCTCGACTGGGAGCTGGCCCACGCCGGCGACCCGGCCGAGGACATCGGATGGCTCTGCGCCCCGGCCTGGCGCTTCGGCGGCCCGGGCGAGGTCGGCGGGTTCGGCCGGCTCGACGAGCTGCTCGGCGCCTACCGCGACGCCGGCGGCGGCACCGTGACCCCGGCCCGGGTGCACTGGTGGCAGGTCTACGCCACGGTCAAGTGGGCCGCCATCTGCGCGCTGCAGGCGGCCACCCACCTCGACGGGCTGACCCGCTCGGTGGAGCTGGCCGCCATCGGCCGCCGCGTCTGCGAGAGCGAGTGGGACCTCTTCGTCCTCCTCGGGGTGACGCCGCCCGCCGCCCGCCCCGAGCCCGAACCGGCGGTCGGACCCTCTGCCGCCCTTCGGACGGCCCAGTGCGGCCGAGCTCGTCGAGGCGGTGCGCGAGTACCTCGACGGCGTCACCGAGCGCGGCGAGGGCGCCGCCGGCTTCGAGGCCCGCGTCGCCCGCAACGCGCTGACGGTGGTCGAGCGCGAGCTCCGGCTCGGTCCTGCGCTCGCCCGTGCCCACGCGGCGCGCCTGGCCCAGCTCGGCTTCGACGACGACGCCGGCACTGGCCGCGGCGCTGCGCGCCGGCACGCTCGACGAGGCCTGGGACCGGGTGGCACCCGCGCTGGCCGCGGCGGCCCGCGACCAGCTGCGGGTGGCCAACCCCTCCTACTTGCCGCCCGAGATCGCGTAGGCGACGGGCGCCGGTCGGCTCGGGCTCCGCCGAGACCGACGCGTCCGCCACCTCGGTGCGCCGGGCGCCGATGCCCTGGAGGACGGCGCCGGCCAGCAGGCTGACGGCGGTCATGAAGAGCCACGCGTGGTGGAAGGCGGGCACCGCCGCCGCACCGGTGGCCGAGCCCAGGATGGCGACCAGGCAGGCCACGCCGAGGGCGACCCCGATCTGGCGCGACATGGCGTAGAGGGCCGAGCCGGTGGCGAAGCGCTGGGGCGGCAGCGGGGCCGTGGCGGCGCCGCCCGAGCGAGGGCAGCATGAGCCCGACGCCGAATCCGCTGAGCAGGCTGCCCGGGAGGTAGGCGCCGAGGTAGTCGGGGACGGCGCCGACGTGGGCCACCCACCACAGGCCGCCGGCGGCGAAGAAGAGCGAGCCGAGCGTGCCGACGACCCGGTGGCCGAGCCGACCGCCCACGATGCCGGCCGGGGAACGCGGTCAGCCCGGCCAGCAAGGGCCCGGGGGCGATCAGGAAGCCGGCGCGCAGCACCGACTCGTGCCACACCCCGGTGAGGAAGAGGACGCCGCCGAGGACCAGCGCGCCGAAACCGCAGAAGAAGGCGAGCGAGCTGATGTCGGCCAGCGCCACCGCCCGGTGCCGGATCACCGCTGGTTCGAGGATCGGGTTGGGGTGACGCCACGAGCGCGCCACCAACCAGGCGCCCGAGACGGCGGCCAGCGCGAAGGCGCCCAGGATGCGCGGGCTGTCCCAGCCCCAGTCGGTCCCCTCGACGATGGCGGCGACCAGGCTGGCCACCGAGACCGAGAGGAGTGCGGCCCCGAGCAGGTCGGAGCGGTGGGCCGCGGGGTCGCGCACCTCGTGCAGCTCGCGGACCCCGAAGACGAGGGCGAGCACGCTGAAGGGGAGGTTGACCAGGAAGACCCAGCGCCAGCTGGCCTGGACCAGCAGGCCGCCGATCGGCGGGCCGAACGCGGCGGCCGCGCCGCCGACGGCCGACCACAGGCCGATGGCGGCGCCCTTGCGCTCGGGGCCGAAGGCCGGGAGCAGGAGCCCCAACGAGGTCGGCAGCATGAGCGCGCCGCCGGTGGCCTGGAGGACGCGCGCCCCGACCAGGAAGCCCAGGCTCGGGGCGAGGGCGCACAGCGCCGAGGAGACCGTGAAGATGGCCAGCCCCAGGAGGAAGGCCCGCTTGCGTCCGGACCGGTCGGCCCAGCGCCCGGCCGGCACGAGGGCGGCGGCGAAGACGATCGTGTAGGCGCTCAGCACCCAGGAGAGCGAACTCAGGTTCTCCCCGTGGAAGCTCTCCGAGATGCTCGGAAAGGCGATGTTCACGATGAAGAGGTCCAACGAGGAGAGGAACACGCCGGTCAGCACGATGAGCGCGGTCAGGGTGGGTCGGGTGCGGACGGACGGCGGCGGCGTTCACCTAGTGAGTTGTGTCATAGAACCAACCGTACCTAAGAAAGTTGTATGAAACAACGCACTGGCGAGAATTGTGCGATATGCCTGGAGGGATGCTGCATCGCGACTATCCCAGCCAGTACTGCCCGGTGGCGGCCACCCTCGAGGTGGTGGGCGAGCGCTGGACCCTGCTCATCATCCGGGACATCTTCTTGGGCATCCGGCGCTTCGACGATCTCCAGCGCGATCTCGGGGTGGCCCGCAACGTCCTCCAGGCCCGCCTCGAGCGCCTGATCGAGGAGGGGATCCTGGTCAAGCGGCCCTACCAGGAGCGCCCGCCGCGCAGCGAGTACCGCCTGACCGAGAAGGGCGCCGACCTGTGGCCGGTCCTCGTGTCCCTGCTCCAGTGGGGCGACCGGTACGGACTCGAGGGCGAGCGGCCGATGATCCTCCAGCACCGCGGGTGCGGCGGCGAGCTCGACGACCGCCGGCGCTGCACGTCGTGTGGGGTCGACGTGACCGTGACCGAAGCGGTGGCCAGCCGCACCGGTGCCACCCGGCCCGAGGCGCAGAGGGCGGAGCCGGTCGCCGTCTGAGAACTGTCAGCGGCGGGGACGGTGCATCGGTACCGTTCCAGCATGAGCGCGACAGCGCATTCCTCGACGCCACCGCGCAGGCCGAGCTGGTCCGCACCAAGCAGGTCTCACCGGCTGAGCTGGTCGACGGGGCGATCGCCCGGATCGAGACGCTGAATCCGCGCCTGAACGCGGTGATCCACGAGCTCTTCGACCGGGCCCGGAGCGAGGCCGCCGGCGCGCTGCCCGACGGGCCCTTCCGCGGCGTCCCGTTCCTCCTGAAGGACCTGGGCGCAGAGCTGGCCGGGACGCCGTTCTGCGAAGGCCTGTCCTTTGCCGGCGACTACCGCTCGACCGAGACGCAGGAGTTGACGCGCCGCTACATCGCGGCCGGCTTCGTGATCTGCGGCAAGACCAACACGCCGGAGCTCGGCATTCTGCCCACCACCGAGCCGCAACGCTTCGGCCCGACGCGCAACCCGTGGCACACGGACCATTCCACCGGTGGCTCCTCGGGTGGCTCGGCCGCCGCGGTGGCCTCGGGCATGGTGCCGGCGGCGCACGCCAACGACGGCGGCGGGTCCATCCGCATTCCCGCGTCGTGCTGCGGTCTGGTCGGGCTCAAGCCGACACGCGGGCGCAACTCGCTGGCCCCCCAGTACGGCGACCTGATGGGAGGGTTCGTCTGCGAACACGTGGTGACGCGCTCGGTGCGCGACAGTGCGGCCATCCTCGACGCGACGGCGGGCCCGGTCCCCGGCGACCCCTACTGGGCCCCACCGCGCCGCGGCCCGTCCTTCGCCGCCGCGGCGGCGACGCCTCCACCGAACCTGCGCGTCGCCGTCCTCACCACTTCGCCGACCGGCAGCGCGGTGCACCCCGACTGCGTGGCGGCCACCGACGCCGCGGCCCGCCTGTGCGAGTCGCTGGGCCACCGGGTCGAGGTGGCCACCCTGGCCGTGAACGGCGACGCCTTCGTGGGCGACTTCATCAACGCCTGGGCGGCCGGGAACGCGTGGGCCCTGGCCGACTGGGAGCGCCGGATCGGCCGCAGTGCGGGCGAAGAGGACGTGGAGCCGCTGACCTGGGCCCTGGTGCAGCTGGGCCGCGGGCTCGACGCGGGCTCCTACCTGATGGCGGTGCAGGGTCTGCAACGGACCAGCCGGGAGATCGCGGCCTCCTTCGAGGAGTTCGACGTCCTGCTGACCCCGACGCTCGGGGAGCCGCCGGCCCCGCTCGGCACCTTCGACTCGCCTCCCGGCGAGCCGCTGGCCGGCCTCTTTCGCTCGGCCGACTACGTGCCCTTCACGCCCCCGTTCAACGTCACGGGACAGCCGGCGATCTCGCTGCCCTTGGCCTGGAACGACGCCGGGCTGCCCATCGGCGTGCAGTTCGTCGGGCGCCTGGGCGACGAGGAGACGCTGCTGGCCCTCGCCGGGCAGCTCGAGCAGGCGGCGCCGTGGGCCGAGCGGAGGCCGCCGGTCTCGGCCTAGGCGGAACCCGGGCGGTCGGCCACCAGGACGCCGCGGGTGCCCGAATGCGATCCTGGCGATATCTGGCTACTGGTGTGACCTCAGGTGAGCTCGATCGTCTTCGTCGCCTCGGCTCGTGAGCTCGTCCCCTCCGCCTTGATCTTGTGGTTCCCGACAGCACCGGCGTCCGCTCCAGAGGGGATGTCTCCCGAGCAGCTGAACGCGCCGTCAGCGGCGGCTGTGGTCGTGCACAGAGGGACGGAGGAGGGGCTGGCAAGCCCGGTCCGATAGGTGACCGCCACCTCCTCGCCCGGCTCGTAGCCCTCTCCGGTGACGGTCACTGCTCCACCTGGTCCCGCCGACGACGGGGACACGGTCGCTTCGGGCACGGCGGTGATCCGCCCGATCGAGTTGTTCCCCTCGTTGGTGAACCACAATGCGCCGTCGGGACCAACCGTGATCCCACCTGCCGTACTTATTCCGTCGCCACGAAAGACGCTCACGACCCCCGAGGTGGTGATCCGCCCGATCGAGTTGATCCCGTTCGTGAACCAGAGCGCGCCGTCAGGGCCGGTCGTGATCGCACCGGGGCCGTAGGTCGGGGAGATGTTGTAGATGCTGACGACCCCCGAGGTGGTGATGCGCCCGATCGAGTTGCCCAAGGAGTTCGTGAACCAGAGTGCGCCATCAGGACCCAACGTGATGCCGTCGGCGCCGTCAATGCCGTGGCTCTTGAAGATGGTCACGACTCCCGAGGTGGTGATGCGCCCGATGGAGCTGTTCTTGACGACTCCGTCGTTGGTGAACCAGAGCGCGCCGTCGGGGCCCGACATGATTCCTTGGGGCTTGTTGATGCCGGTGCCGGTGTAGTTGGTCACGACTCCCGAAGTGGTGATGCGCCCGATCGAGTCGTTCCCGTTGATGAACCAGAGTGCGCCGTCGGGACCCGACGTGATCCCCCGCGGATCGCTGATGCTGGCATCGGTGTAGTCGGTCACGACCCCCGAGGTGGTGATGCGCCCGATCGTGTTGCCCAGGGAGTTCGTGAACCAGAGTGCGCCGTCGGGACCAACCGTGATCCCCTCCGGTCCGTCGATGCCGGGACCGGTGTCGTTGGTCACGACCCCCGAGGTGGTGATGCGTCCGATCGAATTGTTCCCGAGGTTGGTGAACCAGAGTGCGCCGTCGGGACCAACCGTGATCCCTTCCGGTCCGTCGATTCCGGTCCCGATGTAGCTGGTCACCACCCCCGAGGTGGTGATGCTCCCGATTGAGCCGGCGAAGGAATTATTGGTGAACCAGAGTGCGCCGTCGGGTCCAACCGTGATCCCCGTCGGACCGCCGATGCTCGGATCGGTGAAGCTGGTCACCACCCCCGAGGTGGTGATGCGCCCGATCGAATTGTTCCCGAGGTTGGTGAACCAGAGTGCGCCGTCGGGACCCGTCGTGATCCCCTTCGGACCGTCGATTCCGGGATCGGTGTAGTTGGTCACGACCCCCGAAGTACTGATCCTCCCGATGGAGTTGTTCTGGTTGTTGGTGAACCAGAGTGCGCCGTCTGGACCCGACGTGATCCGCTGCGGAAAGTCGATACCAGCGCCGGTGTAGTTGGTCACGACCCCCGAGGTGGTGATGCGCCCGACAGAGTTGTTCGCGACGTTGACGAACCAGAGGGCGCCGTCAGGGCCTGAGGTGATCCCCGCCGGACCGCTGATTCCGGTGCCGGTGAAGTTGGTCACGACCCCGGAGGTGGTGATCCTCCCGATGGAATCGTTGTCTTGGTTGGTGAACCACAGGGCACCGTCGGAGCCTGATGTGATCCCCTCGGATCCGACGATGCCGAGACCGGTGTAGTTGGTGACGGCGCCCGAGGTCGTGATCCTCCCGATCGACTTGTAGTTCGTGAACCAGAGCGCGCCGTCTGGACCCGACGTGATCCCGACAGGGTCGTCGATACCGTGGCCGGTGTAGTTGGTCACGACCCCCGAAGTGCTGATCCTCCCGATCGAATTGTTGTCTTCGTTGGTGAACCACAAAGCCCCGTCGGGGCCTGATGTGATCCCTTCGGGTCCGTCGATGCCTCTGCCGAAATTGGTGACGACTCCGCCGTGGTTGACAGCAGGTGCGGCGGCCGACGACGCCTGCGGAGCTATGGCAAGGATCGGCACGGCGAGAAGCATCAGCACTGAGGAGATGGCCAGCAACCTGGTGTCGCGCACTCGATTCTCCATCGGCATCTGCCTTCCAATGCAGCATGGTAGTCACCTCGCCTCGCCGTTTCAGGCCCGCGCGACGGCGTGGGGCCGGTGCTCGCTGCCGCGCCGTGGGCCGAGCGGAGGCCGCCGGTCTCCGCCTAGGCGGAATCGGGGCGGTCGGCCACCAGCACGCAGCGGGTGCCCGAATAGATGGTCGGCATGCACTTGTTGCAATGGATGCAGAGCGAGGCCGACGCACTGCCGTCGCGCATCCGGTTCGGGCAGGTCCGGTTCGCGCAGCAGGGCGCGGGCCATGGCGACGAAGGCGAAGCCCTCGGCCAGTGCCGACTCGATGGTGGCGCGCTCGGTGATGCCGCCGAGCAGGATGAGCGGCGTGGACAGTGCGGCGCGGAACTGGCGGGCGTAGGGGAGGAAGAAGGCCTCCTCGTAGGGGTAGCTGCGCAGAAAGCGTTTCCCGACGACCCGGAAGCCGAGGCGCACCGGCGCGGGCAGGGTGGCGGCGAACTCCTGCAGCGGCGCTTCGCCACGGAAGAGGTACATGGGATTGGCCAGCGAGCTGCCCCCGGTGAGCTCGAGCGCATCGAGCGCGCCGTCCTGTTCGAACAGGGAGGCCACCTCGAGGCTGTCCTCGAGCCACAGGCCACCGTCGACGCCGTCGGCCATGTTGAGCTTGGCCGTGACCGCGATGTCAGGACCGACCTCGTCGCGCACGGTGCGCAGGACGGTGCGGGCGAAGCGGGCCCGGTTCTCCACCGATCCGCCGAACTGGTCGTCGCGCCGGTTGAGCTTGGGGCTGAGGAACGCGCTCAGGAGATAGTTGTGCCCGACGTGCACCTCGATGCTGTCGAAGCCGGCCTCGACCGCGACCCGGGCGGCGCGCCGGTAGTCCTCGGTGATCCGCTCGATGCCGGCGGCGTCGACGGCGCGCAGACGCGAGCCCATCGGGGTGAAGCCGCCGGACGGGGAGAGCGCGGGAGCCCGGTTGGAGCGCGCGTTGGCCACGGGGCCGGCGTGACCGATCTGCGCGGCCGCGGCGGCGCCCTCGGCGTGGACGGCGTCGGTGAGGCGGCGGAGCCCGTCGAGGTTGTCCTCGGTGAGCAGCAGGCAGTGGCGGTCGGTCCGGCCTTCGGGGGAGACGGCCAGGTAGGCCACGGTCGTCATGGCGACGCCACCGGCGGCCACGCGGCGGTGGAACTCGACGAGGGCGTCGCTCACCGTGCCGCCGGGCATCACCCCCTCGAAGGTGGCCGCCTTGATGATCCGGTTGCGCAGGGTGAGCGGGCCCAGCGCGGCCGGGGCGAAGACCTCGGGGCGTCGTGGGCGGCCGGCGTGCTCGGCGCCGCGGTCGCGCGTGGTGGCATGGGCCTACCTTTGCCGACCAGGGAGGGGGCCGCACGTCCGACGGTGGGCGACGCCGGCGCGGTCGGACGCGTGGGCTCAGGCGGCGCGCCCGGCGATCGCGACGGGGTCGGCGCGCAGGGGCGGGCCGCCCAGAGCGCAGTGGAACTGCGGTCTGCTGCGGGTCGACCTGGGTCGAGGTGCGCCGCGGGTTGGTGATGGTCAGCACGGCGACCAGCCCGCCGGCGGCGCAGGTGGCGCCGGCGATGAAGACGGCGGTGCGGAAGCCAGCGGCCAGCTCGGCCGGCATCAGGCCGGCGGCCCCGGACAGGCCGGCCAGGGCGGGGAGGAGGGCCACGGCGAAGAGCCCGGCGGCCCGGGCGACCGTGTTGTTGACGGCCGAGGCGATGCCCGAGTGCTCGGCCGGAGCGGCACCCATGGCCGTCGAGGTGAGGCGGCGCCACGGTGACGGCGAGGCCGGCCCCGAAGAGCAGCGACGGCCGGGAACACCTGCACCCAGTAACTGCCCGGCGTGGTGGCCCGGGCCAGCAGGGCGATCCCGGCGCCGACCAGGACGGGGCCCACGCTCATCTGGAGCCGGGGCCCGATGCGGGCGGACAGCTGTCCGGAGCGGGCGGAGAAGACGAGCATGATCACGGTCACCGGCAGCAGGGCGAGCCCCGAGTCGAGCGGGCTGTAGCCGGCCACCACCTGGAGCTCCACCGGCAAGAGGAAGAGCGCCCCGCCGAGCGCGCCGTAGACCACGAAGGTGACGGCGTTGGCCCCGCTGAACTGGCGGACGCGGAAGAGGCCCAGCGGCAGCATCGGGTCGGCGCTGCGCCCTTCGACGAGGAGGAAGGCCGGCGCGGCGACGGCGGCGACCACGAAGGCGGCGACGACCAGCGGATCGCCCCACCCACGCGCGGGCCCCTCGATGAACCCGTAGGTGAGC
Source organism: uncultured Acidimicrobiaceae bacterium (assembly GCA_963726855.1). Lineage (GTDB taxonomy): Bacteria > Actinomycetota > Acidimicrobiia > Acidimicrobiales > RAAP-2 > Bog-473. The sequence continues at coordinate 28,464 of CAVSEB010000023.1, read as the reverse complement.
CCGGCCAGGAAGACGACGGCCAGCGCAGCGCCCGGGCACGTCGATGTGGTGGGTCGCCGTCGGGTCGCGGCGTCTCGGGCACGTGCCGGGCGGTGAGCACGAGGACGGCCGCGGCGACGGGGACGTTGATGAAGAAGACCCAGCGCCACGAGGCGACGGCCAGCAGATAGCCCCCGACGAGCGGCCCGGCGGCCGTGGCCACGCCGGCGAGGCCCGACCAGGCGCCGATGGCCCGGGAGCGGTCGTCGTCGCGGAACGACGCCTGGAGGATGGCCAGGCTGCCCGGCGTCAGCAACGCGCCGCCGACGCCCTGGACGACGCGGGCGACCACCAGCAGCGCGGCGTTGGGCGCGAAGCCGCAGGCGGCCGAGGCGACGGCGAACCAGGCGATGCCGATGGAGAAGATGCGCCGTCGCCCGAAGCGGTCGCCGAGCGAGCCGCCGAGAAGCAGGAACGCGGCCAGGGTGAGCGAGTAGCCCGTCACCACCCACTGCAGGGTGCCCACGCCGCCGCCGAAGGAGCGGCTGATGGAGGGGAGCGCGATGCCGACGACGGTCGCATCGAGCGACGCGATGCCCGAACCGAGGACGGTGGCGGCGAGCACCCAGCGCCCGCGGGCGGTGCCGAGGACCAGCGCGGCGGCCGGCGCATCACCGGGTGCCGGGGTGGCACCCGGACCGCTCATTGCGGGCAGTGATGCATGGTGAGGTCGACGACGGTGTGCGCCTTGAGCGTGGTGCCGGGCTTGGTGCCCTGGCTCAGCACGGTCGGCAGGTGGGCGGCCTGGCCGGCCACGGTCGTACTGGTCGAGGTCGAGCTGGTCGACCCGTGATGCTGCGCCGACTTCGATTTGGGGCTCGCCGACGTACTCGTGTCGGTCGAGGACTTCGATGCAGCCGCCTTCGTGGTGGTGGAGCTGGTCGTGCTGGAGTGCTGCGGGCGGGCCGGACCGACCGAGAAGCAAGCCCAGGCGAGCCCGGCCAGGTGCAGCCGGTGGACCGCCCTGTCGAAGGTCAGTCCCGTGACGTCAGGGACGATCGTCCCGTTGGGGTAGCAGCCGGACCAGGTGACGCCGACCCGTGAGTGGGCCGGGCGCGCCGTGCCCGGAGCGAGCGGCGTCGCGCCGACGCGCGCGGGTCGCGCCCGGTACCGGGAACCGACAGCGAGGTCACGACGCTCTGGCTGGCCGTCGTGCCCTTGTGGCACGGCGTGTTCGAACGGCACCAGGGCGAAGCCGAGGGAGCGCAGGACGAGGCGGGTCTGGCTGGGCGACAGGCCGATGACGTTCGGCACGACGACGCTCGGGGTCGTGGTCGGGGGAGCCGTCGTCGGCAGCGTGATCCGGGGCAGGGTGGTGGACGTCGTCGTCGTGGTGGTGGTCGTCGGCCCCCGAACTTGGCCTCGAGGTTGTCGGGCTTGGCGGGGGTGCCCGAGCAGGCCGCCAGCACGCACCCCGCGACGAGGATCCCGAGCCCAGCGGAGATCCGAACGGTGTGGCGCATCCCCTCATCTTGACGCGCGATACGGGGTCCTGGCGTATCACTGGCCTGGTGGGGCTTTCGCGATTGCACCCGCCGTGCCAGAATTTCGCCTCGTGAGCAGTCTGCGGGCCTTGTTCAAGAGCAGGCGCACGGTCATTGCCCGGGTGGGTGCCGTCGTGCTCCCGGTCGGGTTGGCCGCCCTGCTCGTCCCGTTCCGAGCGACGTTCGCCGCCACGGCGGCCGCCCTGTTGCTCGTGGCCGTCATCGTGGGCGTGGCCGCCGTCGGCGATCGCCCGGCCGGCTACCTGGCGACGGTGGCGGCCACGCTCTCGTTCGACTTCTTCTTGACCCAGCCCTACGAGCGGCTCCAGATCACGCACCGGGCCGACCTGGAGACGGCGATCTGCCTCTTTCTGGTCGGGGTGGTGGTGACCGAGATCATCATGCAGAGCAAGCGCTTCCATCGCGTCGCGCAGGAGCAGTCGGCGTTCGTCAGCCTCATTCATGCCGTCTCGGAACTCGTGACCTCGGGCGCCTCGGAGGCCGAGGTCGTCAGCCTCGTGTCCGACGAGCTCGTGGCGTTGCTGCACCTGCGGGCCTGCTCCTACGAGACGGGTGACGCGACCAGGGCGCGCATGCGTATCGAGCCCAACGGCGACGTGCTGCTGGCCGGCCGGCTGTGGGATGCGCACGAGCTCGGCCTGCCGGGCTCCGAGGTCGAGTTGCCGGTGCACGACCGCGGGCTCGTCGTCGGGCGCTTCGTCCTCGTCCCCACCCCGGCGTGGCCGGTCTCGCAGCAGCGGCGGGTGGTGGCCGTCGCGCTCTCCGATCAGGTCGGCGCGGTGTTGCGGCCCCACTTGCGCTCGGCCTGAGCGCCTCGGGGGACTCGTCGCCTCAGGACCCGCTGAGGTGGGCGCCGAGGAACGCGAGGGAGGGCGGTTCCTGGGCGGTGAAGAAGGGCCCGGTGTGACACCCCGGCGAGAAGTCGACGGTGGCGCTGCGGGGCAACCGGGCGGCCAGCGCCACCACCCCCGCGTGGAAGGGATCGTCGGTGGCCGAGGCCACCCGGACGGGAGTATCGGCCAGGGCTGCGGCGTGGGTCACCGCGTCGTAGGCCGCGAAGTCGGCCGCCGAGGTGTAGGCGCCCGGGTTCGCCGCTCGCGCCTGGCCGTAACTGGTCCAGACGGCCGGGGCGATGGCGGCGACCGCGGCGAAGGTGTCGGGGTACTTCTCGGCCAGGATCAGCGCGCCGTAGCCACCCATGGAAATGCCCATGGTGCCGATGCCCCGGGGGCTGCGGCCGAGGCCGAGCTGGCGGCACATGGGGATGAGCTCGGACACGACCATGGCCATCGGGTCGTCGCCCGGGTGGGGGTGCCAGTAGCCGCCGCCACCGTCGGCGGTCACCATGGCCATGGGCGGCACGGCGCGGCCGCCGACCTCGAGCGCGACGGCCTGGGCCGGCGCCATGGCGGTGAGGGCGTTGGTGTGGTTGGCCCCGAACCCGTGCAGCATCACGACCAGCGGCAGTGCGCTGCCCGGTCCATGGCCGGGCGGCCAGGCGATGGTGTAGCCAACCTGGCGCTGGCGGGCCGCCGAGAAGAAGGATCCGCTCCGGGTCGGGCCGAGGCTGGAGAACCGCAGCGGCGGCGCGGCGACCGAGCAGGCGCCGTCGAGCTGGTCGAGCTCCTGCTGCCCGGGGAGCACGCCGTGCGAGACCAACTCGACGCCGACGGCACCGGCACCACCACGGCGGCGGCACCGCCGAGGCCGAGAGCCAGGACGCGGCGGCGGCTCCAGCGCGGGCCCGCGCCCTGACCCGACGGCGCCAGCGAGGTCGGCCGGCGCCGGCGTCTGCAGCCATGTGCTCGTCGGCGCGGGTCACCCTTGGTCCTGCTTGCCCTCGGGGGAGATCAGGCCCGGCCGAGCCGGTCGATGTCCGGCCGGGCCCGCTCGGCGGCCCGAAGGGCCAGGACCGAGGTCAGCGCCAGCAGGACCAGCTCGATGACGTCGATGGCGCCGATGTGGAAGAGGTTCCGGGGCCCGGGCCCGCCGTCGACCACCCAGAGTGCGGCGCCGGTCAGGAACAGGCCCATGGCGAGGGCGCCAGGACGCCCAGCCGCCGCTCGAAACGGAGCACGCGCGGTCGAGAGGACGAGGCGGTGCACGATCTTGGAAGATCCGACGATGACCGAGACGGTGGCCAGGGGACTGAGCAGCATGTACCCGAGCTCAGGCCGGGGAAGCGCAGCAGCGCGGCGGGGTGGAGCCAGTAGGAGGTCACGAAGAGCGTGGAGGCCCAGGCGTAGGCGGCCACGCCGCCGGGCACCATGCCCTGGTGCGTCCAGGGATGGCCGCCCGTTCCGGGCCAACCGTTGGCGAAGTGATGGGTGCCCACGATCAGCAGGGTCAGACCGAGCAGCGACCAGCAGCAGGGGCCGGAGCACGGGCGGCCTCGCCCGCGGACGCTTGCCGCCAGAGCCAGGGCGAGGATCGGCGCGGCGGCGGCCAGAAAGCAGTGCGGCGACGAGCACCACGGACACCGTCATGATCACCATGGCCACTTCGGTGGGCACGGTGGATGGCCGGGCCCATTGCCAGCCGATCGTCAGCTGGGCCCAGAGGGCGAAGGCAAGGACCAGGAAGCAGGACACCGCGGCGCCGAGCGTCACCAGGCAGCGGCGCGGCTGGTCGCGGCGATCGAGCGGTTGCCCGCCCACCCCAGCCACGGCCAGCCGGGCCACGAGCCCCCGCGGGCGACATCGAGCACGCGTCGGAACGAGTGGGGCCGCTCGTCGATCTCCGCCACGAGCAACTCGGTGAACTCCTCGCCGTAGCGGTCGCGCCACTCGCGCGGATAGCAGGACAGCAGGTGCGTGGCGCGCCGGCGCAGCCTCGGCTTCGTGGTCGGTCACGCCGGTCCCCAGGTCCCGGCCAGCCGGCGCAGGCCGAGCTCGGCGACGTCGCGTTGGGCGGCCAGGTGCGTGCGCAACGCCTCGGCGCCCACGGCGGTCAGCCGATAGGGGCGCCGGCGGTCGTCGCTCTCCACCGACTCGATGAGGCCCTGGCCCTCGAGCCGGCTGAGCGCCTCGTAGAGGGTGCCCGGGGCGAGGCGGACGTCGGCGAAGCGCTCGATGTCCTTGGTCAGCGCGTACCCGTGCTTCTGGCCCTCGGCCAGGCTCGAGAGGATCAGCGTGGCGGGCCCGGCGTAGCGACCGAAGGTGGAGAGGTGGGGGGAACTTTCGTCGTCGTTGTCCTGGCATGAGCGCGGTGCCATCGCCATCACTCTACTCCGGAAGACGATACATCGTCAACCGGAATATTCGAGAACGTGCGAACCTCGCCGAACGCTCCGTTTGTGGCGACGTCAAAAAGCCAAGAGGACCAGCAGGGGATTTAAGAGTTCTGGACCTCTCTCAGCGATCACGCCGCTCGAACACAAGAGTCAGGCGGTCTCGAGTTCGTCACTGGCAGAGCGAAGGGCACCGGTGTTGCCGAGCGAGAGTCCGGTGGGCCGCTCGGTGCCAGCAACGGCGACTCACCCGAGATCTCGTCGAGGCTGCGCTGGCTCGTCTCAGGAAGGAGGAGTGTCAACAGGAGGCCGCCCACGGAAGCCGCGCCAGCCACGAGGAGCATGCCGCGAAGTCCGATACCCGACTGAAGCTGCGGCACTAGGAACACGCCGATGAACGCCCCGAGCTTGCCGACGCCGGCAGCGAAGCCGTGGCCGGTGGCCCGACGCTGGTGGGAAATACCTCAGACGGCAGGACGAAGGTCATGGTGTTCGGCCCGAACTCCACGAAGAAGTAGCTGATGCCGAAGATCGCGATGAACGGGCCGACCATCTCGGTCAGCGGACCGATCAGACCCAAGGCAACGAAGGTGAGCGCCATGACACCGAAGCCGAGGAGCTGGAGGCGGCGATGGCCGAAGCGATCCATGCGGACGATGGCCAGGATGTAACCGGGCACGGCGAAGACGACGAAAAGCAAGAGTGTCAGTGCCAGCTTGCCAATGAGTGATGCGTTGGGATCCACGTCCTTGAGGATGGCGGGCAATGACAGCGTGTTGCCGTAGTACGCGTAGTCGAAGAGGAACCACGCGCCCGCCGTAGCGAGAAGGAGCCGAGCATGCGGCGGTCGGTGAGGAAGGCACGCAGTCCCAGGGTCGAGGTCTGCTCTCGCACCGATGGAGAAGCCTTTATCGCCCCGCCGGAGTAGTGCTGCGAGTTGATCGATCACGTTGGCGCTGTCGCCCCGCACCCGGGCTTCGTAGCGGGGGGACTCCGGCATCTTCGAGCGCAGGTAGACGACGGCGGCCGCGGGAATGGCGCCGAAGGCAAGCAGAAGGCGCCACGTGAGATCGTGACTCACGCCTCCGCCCAACAGGGCCATGGCGACGATCGGGCCGACGATCAGGCCGAGCGCCTGCATAGAGAAAACGAGGCCAACCAGCTTGCCCCTGTCCTTGCGGTTCGAGTACTCGCTCATGAGGACGGCCGAGACCGGATAGTCACCACCGATTCCGAGGCCGAGGAGAAGACGGGCAGCGACCAGCCAGACGAAGCCGGGGGCCACGGCAGAGAGCAGAGCGCCGACAATCATGAGGACGGCCACCACTGCGTAGACCCGCTTGCGTCCCAGGATGTCGGCGAGACGGCCGAACATCAGCGCCCCGAAGAAGGCTCCCAGGATGGCCGAGCCCGGCGACCCAGCTCGTCTGCGCCGTGGTCAGGTTCCACTGGGATTTCAACAGGGTGGCAACCGTGCTGATCACGAACAGGTCGTACGCGTCGGTGAAGAATCCGACGCCTGAGACGATCACGGCCTTGCGATGGAACCGACTGGTCGGCGCCTCGTCGAGGACGCCGTCAGAGTGACTGGGCGAGCCGGTCCCTGACCTGGACTTTCTCCACCTGCTGCTGCGAATGCCACGACAGAGGGCACTGTGCCGCGCCAACGTGAAATCAGACTTATCCGACCGTGACCGATAGGTGAACTTCGCGCGAACATGATGGGAAACCACGCTCGCTGAGCTGGCTATGTTCTCTGCCGTGGCGCGACCGGTTCAGGAGCTCGTTCTCAACTCTGTTTGCCCGTGTGCGTGAGGCTCTCTCCCGGGCCACCTGGGCCCTGCTCAACGGCGACCTCGAGTTGGCGCAATCAGTGGTTGAGGGAGATCAGGAGATTGATGACCTGACCTCGGACGTTGAGGAGCTGATCTGGTCACAGATCGATGCCGAGGATCTCGGCCAGCAGGAGCTCCGCCACCTTGTCGGGATTTTGCTGATTTTGCCGGAGCTGGAACGGAGCGCCGATCTGGCCGAGCACATCGCCCAGCGGGCCTTCGACGAACACCGGCAGCGAAATGACCCCGGTCGCCCGGGGCATCGTGCAGCGCATGTCCGAGGTGGCGGCGGAGATGTGGCAGATGGTCGGCTCCGCCTATGTCAACGACGATGCAACCTCGCTCGAACTCGGGGAAGAAGACGAAGAGCTCGACATCCTGCACGATCGACTGACGGATGAAATCGCAAAGGGCGACATGTCCACGACAGTGTCGGCACAGGTCACGTTGATCGCCCGCTTCTACGAACGTATCGGTGATCATGCGGTCAACCTGAGCCGCCGGATTGCCGCGATGGAATCCAAATGACGAAGGGCTGATCGGTTTTCCTCGGGCGCTGCGACCATGGTTCACTTGTCGGATGCCAAGCGTTGAGCGCCGTCTTGATGGTGTGGTGGTGGCGCTGGACGTTGACGGAGTGCTCCTCGATTCCGAGCGCGGGGGCGTGGGTTCGTGGCAGCTCGCGGTGGCGGATCAGTTCGGAGTGGATCCGTCGGAGTTGGATCGGTCCTTCTTCGAACGGTGGTGGCCGGACGTCATCGTGGGGCGGCTCTCGATCGAAGAGGCACTCGAGACCGTGATCAGAGAAGAGGCCTGGTCGCTGTCGGTCGACGCGCTCCTCGAGTGTTGGTTCGAGGCCGACTACTGGCCCTGCCCCGATGTCATCGCTGCGGCGAACGCCTGGAGCGAACGCGGCGCACGCCTCGCGTTGGTGACCAACCAAGAGCATCGCCGGGCTGCATACGTGAAAGCACGCCTCGGCACGCTGCTCCCGGTCGACCAGATGCTCTACTCAGCAGCTGTCGGGTACATGAAGAGCGAAATCGAGTTCTTTGTCGTGGCCACGCGGGTAGTGACCGGTCCCGACGGTGGCCGTGCCATTGTCTTCATGGACGACAGCCTCGGCAATGTGGAGACGGCGCGCCGTGCGGGCTGGACGGCGGTGCATTTCGAGCCCAGCCTGTGGTCTGAGCGAATGGAGGAGGCGCTCGGCGTGGTCACATCGGTGCGCTAGACCGTCAATTCGTCCATCAGGCGATCGTCCAGCTGTCGACGTTCAGACCGTGACTGTCGCCCGCGCCGACACTCAGGCTCGACGAGGTTGGCGCCGGCCTCGAGATGCAGAGGCACCGACACGTCGTGCCAGTCTGACCAAGACAGCGACGCCGGGACAGATACTCGGCTCGATCCGTGTGCCGTGCCGGTGTGGGCATCCTGGACGGTCACGGTGAGGCCGGTCGCCTTGCCCGAACCGTTGGCCACCCGGAACGTGAGCTCACGAGTGCCCGACTTCTCGACCGAGACTGCGACACCGACGCTGCTCCCCTCGGTGTCGAGGCCGGTCACATAACCCGAGCCTGTATATCCGTGGGCGGTGTTCTCGAAGCGCGCTGTCCCCGACAGCGCTCCGACCTGCGCCTGGTAACGCACCATCTCCTGCGGCGTGACCTTCACCAGCGACGACGAGTGGGGACCGAGGTCGGCGTTCCAGCTGGTGAAGACACCCATGTCCTGGTGCGCCCAGAGGTCACGGACCTTGGCCGGCTTCGTCGAGCCCCAGGATCGATCCGAAATCGAGCGAGCGGTTGACAGGCGTGGCGTCGTCCGAGCGGTTGAACAAGCCGACGACCCAGCTGCCGTCGGGCAGCTGGCCGACCCAGCGCTCCGAGTCCCGGCCCGACTGATCCCAGTCGTACGAGTGGGAGTTCAGGTACACGGGCTTGCCGACCAGGCCGGCCTCGCGAAGGTCGAGGATCTCCTGATTCGAGTAGAACGATGCGTTCGTTCCGATGGTGTCGTACTGGTCGGCGATGGCGATGGCGGCACCCGCCATCACGAACAGGTTGATGGCCGACTGGCGGTCCTCGTCGTGGGCGAACGAGGCCAAGATGAGCGGGTCGCCGTCGAGGATGAGCTGGCCCGGACCCGACACGTCCGAGAAACCCGTGAACCCCTGGAACGCGTTGTTCCACTGTGACCAGATCGGTTGCCAGGTCTGCCGGCCGTCACTCAGTTGGTACCAGGTCCCGAAATCGACGTCGTTGTCGATCCGGATCAGGTCCCCGTAGAGACGCTCGGCCGCGCCGTGATCGAACAGATTGGGCATGACGAGGCTGAGCTGGATCTCGCCGCCGGCGCCTCGCGCATCCAGCGCAGCGCTTGGACGTAGCTGTCCCGGCCGTGTGCCACGCCGACGGTCCCTTCGGACTGGTCGTAGCCAGTCTCGTAGAAGGCGAGGAAATCCATGCGCAGGAAGACGGCGCCAAGGGAGCGGAAGTACTCGACGTACCCCTTGACGTATTCCTCGGCACCCGTCCTTCGTGGCGTCCACCCACTGCAGTTGGCCACCGCCGTCGAACCAGTCGCCATCGTTGACGAGGTCGGCCACGGCGACATCGGGGCGGCCGGCCACCCGGATGGAGCGATCCGAAACCGCCGACTTTGTCACCCAGAGAGGGTTGTAGTAGACGCCCAATTGCATGTCGCGCGTCTTTGAGGTAGTTGGCCCACCAAGCCCAGTCGTGCTCCCAGTCGTCCGCTCAGGCTCTTGATGTAACCATGCGGCGTGACGTCCTGGTCGCCGTCGATCCATCCGTCGGTGCAGACCATCCGATAGCCGTACGGGGCGAGGTCCTTGGCGATCCAGTCGATGTTGGCCTTCCACACCGCCTCGGGTATCTGGGTGTTGAGGCTGTTGCTGTAGCCGTAGGTGCTCCAATAGAGCGGACCGGGCCCGCCCCGGTGAAAGGGCCGTTCGCCCGCAGGAGCGGACACCGAAGACAGAACGCGGGCGTTCGCGGCTGCGTCGGCCATCCGGCGTGCCGACGCGGACACCGGAGCAGGCGCAAGCGATGCGGCCGCCAGACTTCCAGCGGCCATGGCGCCGCTGGCCTTGAGCACCTCGCGTCTGCTCGGCATGGTGGGCCCGAAGCATAAGGCGACGCCCGCAGCTCGGCCTGACATCAACGTGTACGCACAGGACTGCGTGGCCCCATTCGGAGGTCATTTGAAGACTGGTGGCGTGCTCGAACTCCGTCAGTTCGTGCCAACCCACCATCGTCCAGCATCCGTTCACTCGTGGAGATGACGAGTCCGACCAATTCCTGAGGTCAGTCCATCCGGCGGACGAACGCGCCGTCTCGTCCGACGGCGTGGGTCGCGAAGAGTCGAGTTGAACGTTCTGGAGCACGGTTGTAGTCGTTGAATGAGAACGTCATGATTGCACCGTGACGACAGATCCCCCGTCCTCGCCCGATGCGACGGGGCGGCGCAAGTCGCTCGACGACTTTCGGCGCGAGCGCGGAGAGGGATGGCAGTGGGCGCGTGCGCAGACGGACCAATGCCCGCAGTGTGGCCTGCACCCAGGAGCCATGGAGCAGGCGCAACTCGGCGGTGACTTGCTCGAGTCGGCGGCCGCCTGGCGGGCTTTTCTCGTGACGGCGGACGACACCTACCTCCGTGTGATCCCCGGCCCAGGGATCTTCTCGCCCCTGCAGTACGGCGCCCATGTCCGCGACATTCAACGTGTCTACGGGGACCGGATTCTGTTGATGCTGCACGAGGACAGCCCGGTGTTTCCCCAGTTCAATCCAGACGAAGGGGAATGGGACGCGTTCAACCGTCTTGGCGCGAGGACCTGGCCGACGGGATCGGGGCGCAAGCGCAACGGCTGGCGGGAATTCTCGCTGATCTCCAACCCCAAGACTGGTCGCGCACCATGATCAGGGACGGCGGGACTGACGGCGTGTACGAGTTCACCATCGCCGGCCTGGCCAGCTACGCGGTGCATGAATCACAGCCACCATCTCCAGGACGCCGACGGCTCACTCCAGCCGACGTCGAATTCGTAGCGGAGAAATGCGGGGCGAACGTGACAGGCATGGATCAAGAAGACGTCGAGGCGCGCCTGGGTGCGCTCGAAAGCAGAGTCAACCAACTCGAGGACCACGTCGCCGTTCTCCGTTTGATCAACAGCTGGGGTCCGGCGGTCGACACGGGCAGTAGCCAGCAGGCTGGCGCGTTGTGGGACGAAAGCGGAGTGCTCGAATCGGATCTTTCCCGATTGGAAGGTCCCGCTGACGTGGTGGCCATGGTCGAGAGCGAAGGGCAGCAGGCGCTTATCGCGAAGGGGTGCGCGCACGTCCAGAGTGCACCGGTCGTCACCGTCGACGGTGACCAGGCGGTCGCTATCGCCTACTCGCAGGTCTTCTTGCACTCCGAGGAGGGTCATGAGGTGTGGCGTGTCTCGGCGAATCGTTGGGAGTGCCGGCGCACACCCGAGGGCTGGCGCCTGACCCGTCGTGTCAATCGGGTCATTGACGGCGCGCCAGCTGCTCGTTCGGTGTTGGTCCAGGCGTTCGACCAGGAGTCCTGACCCGGGTCGACGTGGGTGGCGCCGGGTCCGCCGGGCGGCCCCGCGTCGACTGCACTACGGGGCGGGACGCGATGCGTGTAGCCGGCCGAGACGTGGGGTGAGGCTGCTTCGAGATCGCATGACCACGCGATCAGTTTGGCGAGCGCCATCGGGCGCGGAATGAGGAAACCTTGGGCCAGGTCGCACTGCGTGTCACCCAGCGCGCCGAGAACCTCGTCCGTCTCGACCCCCTCGGCAACGACCCGGAACCCCAAGTTGTGACCGAGGTCGACAATCGATCGGACGATGGCCATGTGCGCCGGGTTCGTCGTGATGTCGGCCACGAAGCTGCGGTCGATCTTGAGTTCCTCGCAGAGGCAAGGAGACAGATAGCCGAGCGACGTCTGGCCCACCCCGAAGTCATCGATGCTCACCGACACTCCGGCTGCGGCCAACTCCGCGAGCACCGCCGCGGCACGCGGGGGTCGACGAGGAGGGCGGTCTCGGTGATCTCGACGATCAAGCGATGATGCTCGACACCCAAGACGTCCAATGTGTCGATGACGCGCTCGAGCGAAATCGGGACGTCCCAGACTCCTGGCGGAGACGTTGACGGCAACCGCAACGTGCTCCATGTTCGGGCCAAGGTCTCGAATATCCGTCACGGCGCGGGCCAGCACCCACTCGGTCAGTCGTTCGATGAGATCCGTCGGTTCCGCGAGCGGAACGAACCTGTCCGGTGGGAGCAGCCCGAGCTTCGGATGCTGCCAGCGAACCAGGGCTTCGAGTGCATCGATCCGTCCATCGGAAACCCTCGCCTTGGGCTGGTAGTGCAGGACCAGCTCGTCCTCGGAAATGGCGCGGCGCAGCTCGGCGATCAGACCGAGATTGGCTGCGTCGTAGTTGTCCAATGCCTGGTCGTAGCGGGCAACGCCTGCATGCTCGGATTTCGCCGCGTACATGGCCACGTCGGCCCGCTGCATCAGTTCGTCGACATCGAGTCCGTCCTCTGGAGCGACGGCGAACCCGATGCTCGATTCGATGGAGACCGGCAGGCCACTGACCTGGACCTCGAGTTCGATGAGCTCTCGAAGTTGATCGAGAACGGTCTCTGGGTGGACGTCTCCCGTGAGGATCACGCCGAACTCGTCACCGCCGAGCCGGGCGATCGTGTCCTTTGGTCGCCTGTTCGCCTCGAGTCGTGTTGCGAGCTCGACGAGAAGCCTGTCTCCGTTCTGGTGCCCGAGCGCATCATTGATCTCTTTGAAGCGGTCGAGATCAATGATGGCAAGGGTGACGCTTTCCTTTCGCCGGGACGCCCGTCTGATTGCCCGTTCAGCGCGTCGGTGAAAGAGGCTCCGATTTGGAAGATCGGTCAGGGCATCATGCTCGGCAAGGAATTCGTTCAATCGGACTTCGTGACGCAGGCGTTGGCTTACCGAGATGGAGATGGCGAAGAGGATGAGGTAGAGAGCGGCCAAACCCAGCGCAAGGTAGAGGTACAGGGTATGGAGGCCGGCATTGACGTCGGCATTGATCGGGGCGTAGGGAAGGTACAGCTCCAGCACGCCAACCCGCTGGTTGTGATCTCCCGCCGAGAGCGGCACGTAAATCTCTACCGACTCGGGACCCACCGCTCCCCTGTCGTTGTCGTCCGAGTTGAGGTGGGTCAGGCGCTCCACCACCGATCCTCGAGCGGCGTCAAGCGCTTCGTCCTCCGGTTTCTGCCCGAAGCCGGACCCGTCGTCGGAGAACACCACCTGTCCCGACAGGTTGCGCAGGCGAAGTCGCAGGACGTCGTGGTTCGTGATGACGTGCCTGACCAGCCGCTTGAGGTCGGCGTTCTCGTTGGCGGAGATCCCGTCGCTCAGTGGCCGGCCATCGAGTGCGGGTTCGACGGCGGTCTCCGCCACGAGGAGTGCCTCGGATCGCCCCTCGGCGAGGCCGCGCTCGACGCGCGCCTCGGCTCGATAGCTGGCCCCCAGGAGGAGCCCGAGCAGGAGAACGGGCACCAGCAGGATGGCCGCGTAGAAGGCAAGAAGCCGGGGCAGAGATCGGTGAAAGCGACTGCGGCGCGCCACCCTGAATTCGTCGTCATGCCTGGTCCTGGGCTTGAAGCTGACCCTTTTGGCAAGGTGAGCGACTTTCGCCCGCATGGGGCGGACGGGGGCATGTCACATCGAGGCCTTCGGTTGTTGGCCAACGGGGAACCCCAGTCTGACCAGGGTCGATATCGCTCATCGGGAAGCGAGGCCGGGACCGGACGGGAACCGACGCTCCTCCCTGGGGGAAAAGACAATTCTTCGACAATCGGGAAAACCAAGGGGGTCACGGCAGATCGTCACCGCCGCCTGTCCAGATGGGCGACCTGGTGACGATGGGGGTTGTTCCGCCCGGATTCGTCGAAGGTACCGCGGGAGTCGCACTGCAGCGCCGGCCGTGGGGACCCACGGCTCAAGGGTGGTCATGCACGCATTCCGCGCTGCGATCCGTTGCGCGCAACCTCGCCTGTCTATCGTGGCGCAGCCACGGGCATTGGAAGCGGGACAGCGATGGAAGAACGGCTCGACATGGTGGTCGTGGGTGCCGGACCGGCGGGGGAGAAAGCTGCCGCCCAAGCCGCCTACTTCGGCAAACGCGTCGCCATCGTCGAGGCGGAACCGGCCCTCGGTGGGGCGATGGCCGCGAGTGCGGTGACCACCAAGGCCATGCGGGAAGCGGCCCTGTACCTGACCGGCTTCCAACGCCGACGCATCTACGGAGCCGGCATCGACCTCCATCCCCAGGCCGTGATCGATCGGCTCCGAGCCCGGGCCATCGACGTGGCTCGATCGATGAGCGACGCCGTGGCGGCGAACCTGGCCCGTCATGGCATCGACTTGCTGGCAGGTACGGCGCGACTGGGCCCGAACCGGACCGTCGCCGTCACTCCCGCCGAAGGCGGATCTGAGCGTGTGTTGTCGGCGGACGTCGTCCTCATCGCCAGTGGTTCACGGCCCTTCCATCCGCCGGGGATCCCGTTCGACGACCCAGATGTGCTCGACTCCGAAACGGCTCGCGATCTCGACCGGCCCATGCGCAGCCTCGTCGTCGTCGGGGGCGGGGCCGTGGCTTGCGAGTACGCGTCGATCTTCATGGCACTCGGTGCGGAAGTGACCCTGGTCGACCGAGGGGCGCGATTGCTGCCCTTCCTCGACTCCGAGTGCTCGGCGCTCATGGCGGAATATTTCAGTTCCTCCGGGATGAAATTGCTCCCCGAGACAGCGGTGGCCGGCGTGACCCGCGACGCCAAGGGACTGTTGGTGCGCACCGACCATGGCGCCGAACTCCGACCCGAGAAGGTCATCTTCGCCGCAGGCCGTCTGGGAAACACCGAGGACTTGGGTCTCGCAGACATCGGTGTAGAGGTCGATGACCGCGGACGAATCAGTGTCGACGACCAATTTCAGACGAGCATCCCTGGGATCTATGCGGCCGGGGACGTCATCGGCCCTCCGGCACTCGCCTCGGTATCCATGGAGCAGGGTCGGGTTGCCGCCTGTCACGCGCTGAGGGATTACCTTCAAGGAAACTGTTGATCCACTCACACCGTTCGGTGTGTACTCAATCCCTGAATGCGCCATGGTCGGCCTTACCGAAGACCAGGCAGTCGCACAGAATCGGCACTACGCGGTCGGTGTATCTCGCTTTGCGGACAACAGTCGAGCCGCCATCGCCGGTACCACCGAAGGGATCGTGAAGCTGGTTGTCGACTGCGACGACCGGCGATTGCTCGGTGTGCACATCGTCGGGGAGGGTGCCACTGAGCTGGTGCACCAGGGCCAGGCGGTCCTGCACTTCGGCGGGACGATCGACTACTTCATCCACGCCACGTTTGACGTGCCCACCATGAGTGACGCTTACAAATACGCCGCCTACGAATGTCTCCAACGCATGACGCAAATACGTCGTTTGGAATCCGGGTCGGGTCAGTAAGCGAGGACCCGTCCGAGACCCGGCGCGGAGACTTGGGCTGACCGGATCACACATTCGCAATAAGTACACAGAAGCGTATACTTCACGGCCACACCGAGGCCTTCCACGGCACGAGCCAGGGCGGCGACGGGCTGATCGACAGGGGGACCGCCGATGGCGATGCGTGTGGTGCAGTGGACGACGGGGAACGTCGGGAAGCGATCGGTGCGAGCCGTCCACGCACATCCAGACCTGGAGCTTGTCGGGTGCTACGCCTGGTCGGACGACAAGGTCGGCATCGATGTGGGCGAATTGTGTGGCATCGACGCCGTCGGGATCACGGCGACGAACGACGTTGAGGCGTTGCTCGCACTGAAGCCGGACATCGTCGTCTACAACCCGATGTGGCCGAGCACCGACGAGATCGTTCGCATCCTCGAGGCCGGCGTCAACGTCGTCACGACCGCGGCGTTCATCAATGGCAAGGGTCACCCTGAAGATCGGGTACGCATCGCCTGGCCGCGTGTGAGGAGGGTGGCTCGACGATCTTCGGGACAGGAATCAGCCCCGGCTTCGTCGAACTGGTCGGCATCGCCACGGCCAACATCTGTGATCGCATCGACAAGATCACGATCGACGAGGGTTCGGACACGACGCTCTACGATTCTCCCGCCACAGAACTGCCCTGCGGCTTCGGCCGTCCCATGGACGACCCCGAGCTCCCCGGCATGGCGGCCAAGGGCACCGCCGTGTTCGGCGAGGCCGTTGCCATGGTGGCCGACGCCCTCGGCATCGAACTCGACGACATCGTGTGCGAAGCCGAATACGCCCGGGCGACCGCGGACGTCGTCATGGACTCTTGGACGATCCCTGCCGGCCACGTCGCCGGCGTGTACGCCAGCTGGCAGGGCAAGGTTGGCGGACCGCACGATCATTGAGCTGAACGTGCGGTGGCGAAAGGGCCAGACGCTCGAGCCCGACTGGCCGATCAGGGAGGGTCATGTCATCAAGGTTGACGGCCGCCCCACCGTGACCGTGGCCCTCGACTACCTGCCGCCACCGGATTTCGAGGCCACCACCTTCGCCGAGTTCATGGTCCTCGGCATGATCATGACGGCGATGCCGGCTGATCAACTCCATCCCCTACGTGGTGGCCGCGCCGCCCGGCATCGTGACGTACACCGACCTTCCGCTGATCCTGCCTCGGGGTCTCGTTTCCTCGGCGACCAGCGACCGGTGAGCGACCTGGACGAGGTCGAGGCGATCCGGCGCCTGAAGGCCCGCTATTTCCGCACCATGGACACGAAGGACTGGGACGCGATGCGGCAGGTGTTCACCGACGACGTGGTGATCGACACGAGCGAGGCGGGCGGAGACGTCGTGCGCGGTGCCGACGAGTTCATGGCCTTTCTGCAAGGAGCACTGGACGGCGCGGTGACCGTCCACCAGGGCCACATGCCGGAGATCGATCTCACCTCGGAGACGACTGCGACGGGTATCTGGGCGCTCAACGACATCGTCATCTGGCCCAACGGCGTGCGCCTCGATGGCTACGGCCACTATCACGAGACCTACGAGAAGGGTGCCGATGGGTGGCGGATCAAGTCCTCGAAGCTTGACCCGGTTGCACGCCGACTTCGTGATGCCCGAGGAGAGCTGATGCCCGTCGCCGTCGTGACCGGTGGGGCCTCGGGCTTTGGCCTCGCCCTGGTCGAGCGGTGCGCCGCCCTCGGCATGGACGTGGCCGTGCTCGACCTCGACGGAGAGCGGGCGGTCGCCGAAGCGGCCCGGGTCGCCGCACGCCGAAAACGTCCAGACTCTCGGCTTGGCCGTCGACGTGAGCGATGCCGCCAGCGTGGACGCGGCGGCCGCCGCGGTCGAGGAGCGGTTCGGCGCCGTAGACCTCGTCGTGTCGAACGTCGGCGTACAGCTCTTCGGGGCCGTCGAGGGCTTTCGCTGACGAGGAGTGGCGATGGTTGCTCGATGTCAACGTCATCGGCTCGGCCCGGGTGGCCCGCTCGTTCCTCCGCCTGCTCCGCAAGGCCGAGCGGGGCAGGCTGGCGTTCACCACGTCGTCGTCGATTCTGGACCCGGCCAGCCGTCTCGGCGCCTATCAGGCGAGCAAGTTCGCGGTGTGGGGCCTCGCCGAGACCCTCCGACTCGAGGTCGCCGAAGACGGTATCGGCGTGACGGTGATCTTCCCGTCCGCCATGATCACCCGCCACCTCGAGACGAGCGAGGCGGCGCAGCCGAACCGACCTGCGTCGAGCGATCGCCCACGAGGGTGATTTCGACGCCATGATCGCCAGCAACCCGGAGATGACGTCGATGCTCGCCACCGCCGATGACGCCGGCATCCGGAGTGATCGAGGCCGTGCTGGCGGACGAGCCCTACGTCATCACCCACGGCGACCTCACAGAAGCCGTCATGACCCGATCGGTGCAGTTGACCAGGGCGGCCGAAACGTCACGAGACGCTTGAGCGGCTCGATGATCATGATGCGCTTCGACGTTCGCACCGGAGTGCCTCACCGGCGCCTCCGTCGGGACCGGCGTTGAGCAAGCGCTCCGACCGTGAGAACAGAGCCCCTGCGGGGCCGTCCGACACAGGCCGAGGCCCGGGCCATGGAACGACCGACTCCGTACGGCAGCGATCGAGGCGTTCGTCGACAACGGATTCGACGGGACCACGATGGAGTGCTGTTGCGGCAGCGGCCGGGATTTCGAAGCGAACCCTGTACGCGAAATATGCAGACAAGCAGGCACTCTTTGCCGCCATCATCCCGCAAGCCCTTGCAGACATGCCGTTTCTGGGCGTCGCTCATCGAGGTTCCCGATGGAGACCTCAACGCCTCGTTACGCCAGATCGCAGGTCAGATTATCGAGCGGCTTGTCGACCCGAAGGCGGTGAAGCTCCGACGTCTCGCCGTGCTCGAGGCAGACCGCATCGCCGAGCTCGATCCGGTCCAGGGCGCCGACATGTGGTCGACGAGCCTCCGGTCGATCGTCCAGCTGCTGGACAGCCACGCCGAAGCCGGTGAGATCGTGGCTGATGATTTCGCAGTGGCCGCCGATCTCTTCCTGGCCATGGTCGCCGGCAGTCCCACCATGTGGGCCGACTTCGGAGTGTTCCGCTCCTCCGAGGAGCTCGATCTCCACATCGCGCGTGCGGTCGACCTGTTCCTCGGGGGGATCCTTCCACGAGCGTGAAGGACTCCGACGGTCGGGAGCGGTGCCACCGACTCCCACCAACATCCCTAGGACGAGTCTTCGTTCTGTACGGTGCGCAGTCGCTTGGCCAATGTCTGGAGGAGATTCCAGGCGATGGTTGCGTTCTGCTGCACGAGCGGTCGAAACTCCCAATAGGTCAGGCCGTAGCAAACGAGCTCGGTACTCGCGGTGACCGTCGCTGATCGTGCGCCCTCGTCGATAAGGGCGATCTCACCGAAATAGTCACCCTCCGAGAGCGACGCGCGCTGCTGACCTCCGATCGAGACGGTCGCCTGGCCAGACTCGATCACGAAGAAGGCTGCGCCACCAGCACCCTCCTTTGTAATCGTCTCGCCCGCGGCGAAGCGACGCTCCTTGAAGAGGACGGCTATGCCCTCGATGTCGCGTGGGCTCATATTGGCGAAGAGCGGAACACGTTCGATGACCTCGACCGGTCGGTTCGCACCTCGGCGACGCCATCGATGGGGATGGGGATCCTGCCCGGGTCACGGCGCGGCACTGCAGAAGGTAGAGCTGCCCGCCTGCAAACGCCCACTCGATGTCGCGGGCTGGTCCGAATATCTCTTCGCACTGGTCGGCAAGACCGTTGAGTTGCGCGAGCTGGTCGTCGTCGAGACACAGCGTCTCAACAAGCTCCGGGGCGACCGTCTCCTCGATGGTTCCGCCATCGGCGGCGGCACGGATAGCGATCTTCTTCACGCCGGGTGTGCGTTCGCAGCACCGCACCGGCTCCGATCGATGCGAAAGCTATCGGGGATCACACGGCCCGCAACGACAACCTCTCCGAGTCCCCAGCTCGCCTCGATGAGCCGCTCGTCGGCCTTGTTGATCGGGTTCTGCGTGAAGAGCACCCCCGCAACGGCGGGATCGAGAAGTGACTGGACGACCACACCGACACTCGGACGTGTGAAAAGGCCCACCCGTTGGCGGTATGTAATGGCCGAGTCAGAGTTCGCCGACCACCAGATCTCCCGAATGGCCGCCGGTACGTCGTCGACCGAAGGCACGTTGAGCAGCGTGAGGTGCTGGCCGGCGAAACTCGCGTCTGCTCCGTCCTCGTCCGCGGCCGACGAGCGAACCGCCAGCGGGCCTGCCAGCGAACGGGCCGCCGTCATGAGCTGCTCGAGAGCGGCGCTCGTCCCCGGCAGCCACCGCGTCGACAAGCGAACCCGAGAGCGCGATGCCCGGTGGAATCGGCAAGCCGGCGCGTGCCGCTGCCCCCAGTCCCGTCGCCTTCGCCCCGAAGCGCGAGTCATCGAGCGCGTCCGGGAGCGGGACGACCTCTGTCACGCGTAACCCGTTACTTCACCGGCATCGCCGTCCACTCGTATACGCGTGCCATCGAGGATTCGGTCAGTCGCGTCACGCGTTCCGACGACGCCGGGAATACCGTACTCACGCGCCACTATTGCTGAGTGTGAGAGCAGACCGCCCGCATCGGTGACGATCGCACCGAGCAGCGGCAGCAGAATATTGAACGCCTCGCTCGTCGATTCGGTCACGAGCACGTCACCCTGCACAATCCGATCGAACTCGGACGGACCTGAGATGAGTCGAGCCGGCCCTTCGTAGACGCCGCCACTGGCGGCAAGACCATGCAGGACCTTCTCCTCGTGCGGCGCCAAGGAGCTCCCGAACACCTCGCCCAACGCGATGCCCATGGCGTGCATCACCCGGGCCACACCAGGCGGGAGGCCCGACGGGTCAGGCGGTGGCGGCGCCGGTGGCCCGAGTGAAGTCGGAGCGTCCTTGGCCGTGCGCGCGCTGCGGTCCGCGAACCGCTGGGCGAGTTCATCGTCCGACGGCCCACCCTTACCCGCCACCAGCGAGCACATCTCGTCGAAGCTGGCGTCGACGAAGTGCTCGGCAGTCGTGAACGCGGGATTTGCCCTCGAGGCGGCGGCCGGCCACGAGCACCGCGCGTCGCATGATGCCCGATGCCCAGATGTCACTGAAGACGCCGCGTTCGTCGCGCAGGCGATACATGAGTCGAGCTTCGCCGACGAGTTCGTCGAACTCCGCACGGTGCTCGTCGGGGACTTGTGAGCGTATGTCGGCAATCAGCGCGTCGACACCCGCGTCATCACTCTCTGCGCCGTCCACCGACGATCGAATTGCGCGGAAGAGCACGTCAGGAAGCTCGAGGGCATAGCGCCCCGAGATATCGAAGCCGTCGAGCAGTCGGAAACCGACGAGGTCGAGATACTCCGACATGGCCGTTCCGACATCGCCGCCGAACGCACGCAGTTCCTCGAGCACCTTGCCGGGGTCGCCTTCTGAGTCAAGGAGGGCGCGAGCGGCCGCGTCCTTGGTGATCGCGGCGATCAGTCGGTCGTGTTCACCTGAGGCGCCAGCTGACACCGGAGCCGCGCCTCGCATCATCGCCAGTGCTTGAGCCGGGGTGACTTCGGTCCAGGTCCCGAGGTGCGCAAGCAGGTCGCCAACGGGAAGCATTGCCGATCCCGTAAACCGCATGTGCTGGTACATCATCTGGGAGTGGTGCTCTCGACACCGGGTGAGGTAGGCGACCAGCCCGTCGTCCGACAGCGCCTCCGCGTCAACCGACTGCAGTTCGCGGTGAGTCTTGATCGCTGCGGGCTTGGCCGTGTCGTCCCACTCGCGCAACTGTTCGCGCCAGACTCTTTGCTCCCAGACGAGTTCCGCCCGAGCGAAGCGTTGCGGGATCTCGTTCTCTGGTACCGGTCGCATCGCGTTGTAGGCAAAGCCGTTGACGTATTGGGTCTCCATCGTGTCGATGAGTGTCCCGCAATACGCCATGAACTCGTGCACCCCACGGCGAAAGGGCTCCGGGTGCGTTTCCGCGAAGTACCGCGTCACCGGACGTGGGAAATGCACTGGGTCGAGATTCCAAGAGCCCGGTCCCGGAGGCTCGAAGTGAAGGTCGCTCGCGACTTGGCCGGACATGTGTGTTCCTCCCCTAGGAGTTCGTAGGAGCAACCTGCCCTTGCGCCCGGCCATTGTCACCGCACATGAACGGTCCGTCAAACGCCTTCGAACCGAACCAGGTGAACGATCGGGTCGACTATGGAGTCCGACAGCGCACCACGAAATGCTGCCATTGTGTGCGCGTCCGGTGTCTCGCCCTGTCTCGGGCGGACTCAGCCTTGGCGGATGCCAGAGATCGAGGTGGGGCTCAGGTCCCACGTGCGGGCCGGGCCGAGCGGCAGGCAGTATTCGACCTGGAGAGCGGCAGCGGAGCGGCCGGCCCCGGTTGGGCGAACGCCGCGGCACCAGCGATGCTCTAAGCCACGAGAAAAGGGAGTCCAGATGCCTTCGCCGCCCAGATCACTACTTTCCGAGACTCTGCGCGGCAGCATCGTGCTCGATCTGTCGCGAACCTGGCCGGTCCCTACTGCACGATGCTCCTCGGTGACTTGGGTGCAGACGTCATCAAGGTCGAATCCCCCGGGTCCGGGGACGACACCCGCAGTTGGCGACCCCCTGCTTGGAACGGGCAGAGCGCGACGTTCCTTGCCTGCAATCGGAATAAGCGGAGCATCACGATCGATCTCAATACGGAGTCTGGCCAGCAGCTGGTGCGTCGTCTCGCCTCGCGTGCCGACGTCATGGTGTCGAGCTTTCGACCGGGATCCTTGGCGAAGCGAGGGCTGGACTACGACTCGCTCCGTGAACTGAACGAGGGACTGGTGTTCTGCTCCATCACTGCGTACGGATCGAAGGGGCCCAAGAAGGACGCTCCCGGTTACGACCCAGTGCTGCAAGCAGAAACGGGGCTCATGGCGATGACTGGCCATCCAGACGGGCCCCCGGCGCGGTTGGGAGTCGGGGTGATCGACCTGGGCACGGGCATGTGGGCGGCCGTGGGGATCCAAGCCGCCCTCCGGAATCGCCTGGACAGCGGGGTGGGAGCTCTCGTGGAGGTCAGTCTCTACGAGACGGCGGTCTGGTGGCTCTCGTACCACGTCGAGGGGTACCTGGCCACCGGCGAAAGCCCACAACGACTGGGAAACGCGGCCCCGTTCGTCGCTCCGTACGAGGTCTTCGAGACGGCCGATGGAGGCCTCATGGTCACTGCCGGGAACGACCGACTGTTCGCTTCGCTCTGTGCAGTTCTCGATCTGCCTGGGCCTCCCGGCCGATCCGGCCTATGCCAGCAACGCCGACAGGGTCGCCAACCGGAGCGTCCTCCGTGAGGTGTTGGAGGAGCGTTTCCGAGCAAAGGGAGCAGAGGAGTGGGAAGTCCTCCTCGGCGCCCAGACATCCCGTGTAGCCGCGTCCGTTCCGTTGCCGACCTCGTCTCTGACCCTCAGCTTGACGCACTGGGCATGTTGGTGGACCTGCCGCATCCCGACATTCCCGATCTGCGTGTCGTCGACATCCCTCTGAGGCTCAACGGCGAGCGCGCCGTCCACCGGCTTCCTCCTCCACGGCTCGGAGAGCAGACCACCGCCGTACCGGAGGATCTGGGCGTCCCGACGAGGAGATTGCGACCCTCGTCCGGGAGGGGGTGATTTCCTAGCCCGTTTGGTTCCGGTTGCCGAGGTCGGGTCAATCCGCCCGACCGCGTCGACCTGGCTCGTCGGATCCGGTCTCGCTCTCGAGCATGCGTCGCGGAGGCATAGTCGGCCTTGCCGACCGCGTGCGTGGCACCACGTCGACGACGACCGTGACCCGAGGCCGCTTTTAGGACGGAGTTTTTGGCCGCGGCGGCAAGAATCCCCGCGACAGGCTCGTCGGTCTCGGCCGCACGCGAGAGCACGGCCAACCTTCCTGCCCGTATCGCTCGTCGTCGATGCCCGAAGACCAGTGCGTCCTCCACCCACGACGTGCGCTTCAGGGCTTCCTCGACCTCTTCGGGGTAGCACCTTCTCTCCGGCGGTGTTGATGCACGATTCGAGCCCCGGCCGAGCAGGACGAGGGTGCCATCGGCCTCGACCGTCGCGTAGTCACCGGGGATGGTGTAGCGCTGACCGTCGAGCACCCGGAACGTGGCTGCGGTCTTGGCCTCGTCCTTGTAGTAGCCCTCGGCGCCCTCCGGGAGTGCCACGAGTCCCGCCTCGCCCGAGCCCGGCTCCGATCGGGTGCCCGTCCTCGGTGACGACCATGACGCCGCGAGAAGGGCGAAACTGCCCGGTCGGGGCTGGTGCGCCGGCCGTTGAGATCGACATGCCCATCGCGGCCTCGCTGGCCGCAATGAGGTCGATGATCATCGCCTCCGGCAGGTGTTCGAGCAGACCCGCCTTCACCTCGGCCGAGAACATCGCCCCCGAAGACGACACGAACCGCACGCACGTCAGGTCCCGCGACGGATCTTCGTTGAGCGCCGCGAGCATGGGCCGGGCGAACGGATCACCCACGACGGTGATTGCGTTGACACGCTCGGAGGCAACGGTGTCCCAAAGAGTGGCGGCGTCGAAGTGCCGGCTCTCGAGCAGCACCACGGTCCCACCGGTGGCCAACGCCGGAGCGGCACCGATGCCCAGACCCGTGTTGTGTATCAGCGGAGGCGCAGGCAGCGAGACGAGCACCTCTTCGAGTTCGGCCGTGAAGGATGGGACCTCGTCGAGGTCGAGGCGGGCCCGGCCGACCAGGGGCGGCACGGTCTCAAGCAGATTCAGGAGCGTCGGGCCTACCTTTGAAATGACACCCTTGGGCATTCCAGTTGTGCCACCGGTGTAGATCATCGTGATGTCGTTTCCATCCCGAGCGATGCGTGCCGCCGGTGCAGCCGCGACGAGCGCGGCGTCGTAGAGGAGGCTTTGCTCGAGATGGTCGGTGCTGTCGGGAATCTCGATCAGCAGCTTCAGCGGCCCCGATTTGGCCAAGGCATCGGCCACGACGCCTCCGAGGCTGGAGTGGAAGAACAACACGTCGGCCTCTGCGTTGGAGAGCAGATAGCCGACTTCTTCTCCGGTGTAGCGATAGTTGACGTTGAACGGAACGGCCCGGATCTTCGAGCGCGGCGTAGTAGCTCTCGAGGAACTCGACGCTGTTGTAGAGGAGCTGGCCCACCTTTGCCCCGGCGCCGATGCCGTGCGCACGCAAGGTCCCGGCCAGGCACGCCCGACCGGTCGTCGAATTCACGCCATGTGAATCGGCGGTCTCCTGCGCGACCGCCAGACGGTCTTCGACGACATCGGTGGATTGCTTCCCACAGGCTCGCCGAATTTCGTCCATCATCGTCCTTTGGCACAGGCCCGACCCGTGTCGAGGTCGAGGTCTGTTTGATCTGTGAGCGATCAAGTCAGGTTTCGACGCGGAACAGGCGCCAACTCCCGGGGACGCCCTTCAGCTCGTGTTCGCCGCGATCCTGAAACTCGATGCCCGAGCCAACCACGAGGTCCTTGACGGTGCTCGAGACAAGGACCTCGCTCGGTGATGCCAAAGAACCGATCCGAGCGGCGATGTGAACGGCGAGGCCGCCCAGATCGTTGCCTCTCACCTCGCACTCACCGGTGTGGAGACCCACGCGTAGCTCGATACCGAGGGCTCGGGTGGCGTCGATGATCGCCTGGCCACAACGGATGGCTCGAGCCGGACCATCGAATGAAGCGACGAAGCCGTCTCCCGTCGTGTTGATCTCCCGACCTCGGAAGATCCGCAGTTGTTCGCGGACAATTTGATCATGGCGATCCAACAGGGACCGCCACCGTTGATCACCCAGCGAGGCTGCCCGCTCAGTTGATCCGACGATATCGGTGAAGAGTACAGAGACCAGCACCCGGTCGATGTCGGTTACCGGTCTCGTACCCGTCAAGAACTCGGCCACTTCGTCGAAGACCACGTCCCGCTGGCTGAAGATCAACATGTCGTTGCCCGGCAGCGCGACGAACTTGGATCCCTCAATGTGCTCGGCCACATAACGCCCATGAGCAATGGGCAGAAAGCTTGGATTGTCGGCGCTCAGGACCAGCGTGGGCACTCGGATGAGCGGGAGCACCGGGCGAACATCGAGGTTCCGAAGCAGGTAGTCGTACTGTGCCGCCGCGGTTCTCGGGGTGACCGACGCCCGGAAGAGCCGAGCAAGGGCATCGCGGCGAACTGGGTCTTCCGCGCCGGCTGCACCAGCAAGCGAGAGGAACTCCGGCGTACCCCAGTGGGTCCGGAGGAACTCGATGACGAAATCGAGCGCCTCAGGTGTGAACACCGATCGGATAGTCGTCAGCGACCAGATAGCGGGCAGTGGTATTGCACAGCACCAGGGAATCGACCCGTTCGGGATGTGCAGCGGCGTAGAGGATCGCGATCGGGCCAGCATCGACCGTCGCGAGAATGGATGTCTGCTCGGACCCGACCGCGTTGAGCACGCTCTCGATGTCTTCTGTCCACTCCTCCCATGTTGGTATGGCGTTACGCGGCACACCGTCAGATGCCCCTGTGCCTCGTCGATCGAGAAGGATCAAGCGGCGTAACGACGCCAGCCGTCTGAGGAAGTCGGCAATGTCGGGGTCCTCCCACGCCATCTCGACGTGGCTGCCAAGTCCGTTGAAGAAGAGGAGGTCGGAGGGTCCCTCTCCGAGGACCTGGTAGGCGACGTCAGCATCCCCGACGGCCACGTACTTGGTGTCCGGACGGCTCATGGGACAAGCAGTCTGACCTGGTCCCGGCTGATGCCACGGCCAAGGCGGTGCAGGCCCTGGTCAGGAGCACTCCACGGTGGTCGGGACCGGCGTCGATCCGGTGACCTCACGCTTTTCAGGTCGGATTGCAGGGAAATCGGCTAGCGGTCGTCTGACCGGCGATATTAGGCAAAAGGCCAGTTAAACGACCAATTTTCGCCCCTTGGCTGCTCGCCGGTAGATCGCGCTGTTCCGCCCTGTTTCGCGTTCGTATGGGCACGCTGTGGGCACGAAACTTGACTAATCCGAAGTATCCGCGGGTCGTGAGGGCGGACGCCGCGATTCCAGGAGAACAAAGGCAGTTGAGCGAGTCGTCGTCGTTCCGATGACGGGCTACTCGGAGCACCTTGTTCGGCTACGGGAGGGTCAATCGCTCGATTCGACAGCTCGGCGCTGTTGATTGAACTTGACCGTGTTCACCACGATGCGCACCACCAGGCCCAAGAACACCAGATCCAGCCACATCTGCAGCGTGACCGCCAGGCGAGCAGCCTCGGTCTTTGCGGTGATGTCGCCGAATCCGACAGTCGTGAAGACGGTGGTGGAGAAGTACAAGGCATCGGTGCGGCTGACCGGTCCGCCGAACGTTGCGTGATTGGCGCGAGCCATGAGGAAGTACGTGGTCGCGAAGAGCAGCACGTAGAGCGGGACACTCAGCGCAAGCGCTTCGACGGCACGACTCGTTGGGTGGTCGGACCCGACGATCCTTCGGACCTGCCAAGCGATGATCCCCGCGAGCACCAGGACCCCGAGCGCCAGCTCCGCCACTACCCCGGCACTGGAGCTGTGGTCCAAGGGAAGCAGGAAGTAGATGGCGACGACCAAGGCGATCGTGAGACCTGTGCGCACTGTTGCGACGACGACGAGTCGTCTTCGACCTCGCAGACTCGAGGTCGCTGGATGGCGCAGGTTGTGCCGGCGCCTCTGTGGCGGGCATGGTGGCTCCCTCTTCTCCTTGGACCCGTGCGTCATGCTGTCTTGGCGGAGTGCTTCTGGAGCCGGTCAGCCACGAACATCACGAGCACACCGATGCCGACACCGATCATGGTGAAGAGCACCCGCCGCCCCTCAGCGGCGTAGTCGGTCGGCTGGGGCAGGTCCGCAGCGATGAGCGCGGCACAGGCGATCGCCGCGGCGTAGTAGGCGTAGTTCACACCCGTGATGGCAATTCCGAGTCCAGCCAGGAGGATGATGATGACCTCCAGCGCGTGCTTGCTGCCGACCAGGATCAGGATCGGTATGGCTGCCGCCGCGCCCATGGCCGCACCCACCAGACGCTGCTCGCCGAAGAGCTTGGATTGCTCGAGGCTCGGCTTCATCGCGACGATGGTGGCGATGGGCATCCAGTCGGCGCTGGGCAAGTCCCCTCCGAAGGCGATGGCGGCGGAGGCGGCCAGGGCCAGGGACCGGATCAACGCGAAGAGGACGATCGGCCGGGTCAACTGCACCGGGGATTGGCTCCCCGGGAGGTCCATGACCGGTGCGGGCCGCCATCTGCCCCTGCTCGCCACCCACACGACGAACATGAGGGCGATCCACGCCGCGGCCCCGACCAGCCAGGCCAGTGCCTGGTCCCAGGCGCTGATCTTGAGGTGGCCCGTGTCATGCGTGGCCAGTGAGAGCACGACGAGGAACCAGACGTTGAGCAGCAGCCCCGCCGCGAATCGGTGGACCCCGAGCTTGACGGCCAAGCCGCACGCCAGCGTCACGGCGAAGACCGCAAGGACCACGAAACCCCAGGCTTCATCTCCCACGTAGAAGCCGAAGGCCGTCACCAGCGCACCAAGCAGAGCGAAGAGCCGACATTCCCTCCATCCGCTTCCCAATGGTTCCGCCTGGGTCACTCTGTGCCACCAAGAGGACGGCGAAGACGACGGGGACGAAGTACTTCTGTTGGTTCGTCTGGACGATGACGAACCACAGCAGGAACAGGAGGGCCGCGACGGCTGCGCCGCCCTTGACGTTCAGTTTCTCGCCGTCGGCCGCGAACACCCTCTCTATCTGGCTCATCGTCCAAATCCGAGCCATCAGACGTGCTCGAGGGCGCCTGGACGAGTCGCCATCTCATCCTCCGCGTGGGCGACGATCGGGAAGCCGCCCTGCCCCACCTCGAGCGGGGTGCGGTGGAACCCATGGAACGTGATCAGGCCGCCGGAGAGAAATGCCGTGGCGGCGAAGTCGTGTTGCCTGAGGATGCAGTAGGCGATATAGCTGCGGAAGCCAGATCGGCAGTAGGTGTACACCGGGCGGTCGTTGGGCACCTCGCCGAGCCGGGCGCGGAGTTCGGTGTAGGGGATGTTGATCGCCTCGGGGATGTGCCAGTACTCGTACTCGGCCACCGTGCGCACGTCGAGGATCGTCGTCCTCCCGGCGCAGTCCGGATAGTCCTCCGCATACCAGAGATCGATGTCGCCTCTCAGCAGGTTCGAGGCCTGGAACCCGATCATGTTGACGGGGTCCTTCGCCGATCCGTAGGGAGGTGCGTAGGACAGCTCGA
>CAVSEB010000022.1:0-7245 GCA_963726855.1 uncultured Acidimicrobiaceae bacterium | reverse complement strand
GTCTCTGGAGTCTCGTGCGACATCAAGTGGCGTGTCTTGCCGTTCTCTCTCGAAACACATTGGATAACGATTGGGGGTGCGAGACGGTGCGTACCGCTGTTTCAACCAGAGACCTCCCGGATCGCTACTCGACCCACGTGTCGGGTCGTCGGTTTCGCAAGTGCCTGCGTGTCAGCGCGTTCTATCCCCTACCCAACCACATCGAGCCGCAGAGGTGGTGCGGGTGTCGGCTGACCGAAGCGGATGTCATGACCTCCGGCTACTCGCTGGAACAGCGAACGTCTTGACCGTCACCGCATCAGAACGCACGAATTGCAATTCGCTGGCGTCTGCCGGGAGGCCTCGACGTCTGGGCCGGAGATAAGGAGATGGCGGCCGACCAATTTCGACGACGGGGCCTCAGGGCGTACCGGTGTAGTAACAGAGATGGCTGTTGTTATAGGTGAGGAACACCGGCATCCCTGTTCGGTAAATCAACGGCCCACGTTGAAGGAACCGAGAGCCATCGAGCAAGGCACAGGATCGGTGAAGCCGGTACCCCCGTCGGCCGTAGTGGTGTAACAGAGCTGGGAAGCATTCTCGGGATTTCCGCTGGGCGACCACAGATACGTCAAAGTCGCATTGTTCGCCAGAGGCATTTTCGCAAGGGTCTCAAGACTGGGGCGGTGCACTCGGCGATGGGACCTGTGGCGGAATTGCCGATCGTTGCCGGCGCGGTGGTCGATGTGGAGGTGACGGGAACAGGCACCGTGACGGTATCGGGTACTCGGGGCTCTGTAGTGGACGGCGAAGACGTGGTGGCTGTCGACACTCCGCAGCCCGGAACGATGCGAGCGGCAACGCCGCCGCAGCCAACCACGCTCGTTGTCGCACCCGTGAAAGGTTACGCATCTTATCGAAGCCCGCGCCGCCCTCTGTGTGAGGTTGCGGGCGACCACGGTCCGCGGGCAGTCTTCCCAATGATCAAACGGAAGAGGGCCTCTTTCGGCGGAAGGACCCTCTTCCGTTTGCTTCCGTTGTTTACCCGATGGAGAGCCGGTTGGCGCCGACGGAGAAATCAAGGGACTTAAGTCCGCCCTTTGCGGCGCACGAGTTTGCGATCTGGGCGGGCGTCGTCGCAGATACAAGGGTGAGAGTCGAGGTAGCTCCACTGTCAGTGCTGGCATAGGAGCCGGTGGCGGTCGTGCTGTCACCCCCGAACGTCAACGAGATACCGCCCGTACTGGTTTCGCTCACGGAGAAGCCCGTGAAAGTGACCGTGGTGGACTCGATCGAATTGGGTTTCCAGGTGACGTTCAACGTCGTCGTGGCGGTCGTGGAGCCCTCGGACAGACTTGAGCAGTCGTTGGAGCCCAAAGACATCGACATCGTGGCTGTAGCCGACTTGTCGATCACCTGCATATCGAAGGGTTGCTTCAAGGAGAAGCTGCTCGTGGCGCTTGACGAGGTGCCCGTACCGCCGTTTACGAGCCCAGGTTTGAACGCCATTGTGGCACTGGTCGCGATCCAGTTACCGCGTGGAATGACGATGCACGGAAGGATGGTAAAGGTGCCCGGAACTGCACCGTTCCCGTAGCGGTCAGTGAGTGTCACAGTGTAGGTCCCCGCAGGGGCAGACGGCGCCGTCGCGTTGGCGGTGTCGTTGTCGCCGATGGGAACGTTGATGTTGTAGACGTTGGACGTATAGCTCCCGAAATCTGCGGTCATGCCGCCGCCGTAGAATTCGTGGCCATAGAAGGTGACGACTGAGCCGATGCAACCCGAAGACCCTGTCATGCTGGTGGGGTCGGGCCCGAGCAGATAAATGGCTCCTGCATTCTGGCTACCAATCATGGTGAAGAGCCCGACCAGCAAAGCAACCGCTGGAAGGAACACACCCAATTTCAAGGTCCGCTTGAATCTGGTCGTCACAGCCCGCGTTACTACATGGTCCTTCATTCCCACCCCGCTTCTTCCGTTTTGTGAGGCAGTCCTTTAGGCCGCCATCGATACGGCCCAATGCCGCATTGCTCACGCCAAACAGCCCCGACCTTTCGCATAAAGAAAGGCCCCCACGTGGCGAAACGACTATTGCATACCTGCGACATTCGTGCAAGCACTTTGACCGGGCCTTTCGGCACGGACGTAGTTGACGTCGAAGATTTCCACATCACAGCCTCGATGATTCGCTCTGGGTTTGATCCAGACTCGATTTGGGTCAAAGCGAGAGCGCTTGGATCGACCTCGGGAATCGTACAGCCGCTACTGCGGCACTGCCCTGAGTCGACGGACGGGAAACTGGGTGGAAACGGGACTACAGGGGAGATGTGCCGTTCCGGGAGACGAACATCACGGCCTTGCCAAGATGAGGGTCGCGGTTCGAATGCCGTCCGCAGGGACTTCCCCGACCACCCGAAAGGTCGTTCAACTCAGAAGTTGATGCGAATGGATCTCGGATTGAGACCACTTTTGGCCCAATATCGCTGCCCACCAGAAGCGGTGTCATTCAGACGAAGTGGATCCGGATAAGAACTTCGCTCCAATGGGCACCGTCATGACGACCCGGCCAGACCTGTCCGGATCACTGGAACGTGAGGCGGCTTGGGCCGTGTTCGTCTACGCCACAGGCGCCGTCTTCCTTATGCGCATCATCGAGCCGGTGTCGAGGCCAAGGTTGGTGGATTACCCATCCGAGGGTTTGAACTCACGCCGCACCTTCAGTCGGCGGTTCATCTGGTCGGAGAGCAGATCATCAGCGAGACTGAAGGAGACGCTGAAGTAAGAGATACTCTAAGCCACTGCCCTCAGTGCGGCTCCGGCCAGTCCACGGACTATCGGGCTTACGGGAATTCCGAGGGCGCATCGGCCCCTTCATCCCGCGTTGCCTTACTGTTCGAATGGATCGATCCGTAGTAGACCGCTCTACTACAGCGACGCATTCAGACGAATCAGGTGGACAACCGTGGACGGTAGTTGCACGCCATCAGACTGCTGAGAACCAGCTGACGATCGTGCCACACCTTGCCAAGGTGAGGGTCGCGGGTTCGAATCCCGTCTTCCGCTCCATCTGGGGCAGGTGGGGGGCAATTTTTAAACCGCTGCGGGAGAAGACCGGCATCCGCTTCGTGTTGCCGCATTTCGTTCCCCAAGACAGCTGCTATCGAGCTTGTAGGCCTGCGACGTGACGTGAATGCCGGGCCGAGGGAGAACGATCGTTACCCGGCAATGTTGCGGAAGGTCTACCGGGTAGGTCGTCACCAGCGACGATGGTTCATTTGGGTACGGTCCGGTTCAACGCTGGGCGGTTCCCCGAATGCCACGTCCGACAGCAGTCAATATCTATCCCGCCCACGATGATTTCTGGTCTTCACGCTTACCTTTAGTGGAGCTCTCCTCACTTGTTGGCACCGAGAACCCGTACTTTTGATATCAGAGCGTGTGATTGGGCGCATTGATGAGACATGTGTTCTTTGAATGATGGACGGCATCATCTCGAATCGGCGATCGGCTCCAACGAGAGCAGACAGTAACTCAACTCCTAGAAGCGGCTGCCCGTCGCTTAGAAGATGCGGAAGTGTGCAATGGCGAAGCTGCACCCTTCGCTGAGTTGCGGTCCGCCACTGAGGGAGCACCGCTGGGTTGTGCTACTAGCTCGCTGCCTGAACAGCTCCCTGGCTGGTTCGGCCGCCACGGCGCCACTCTGCGACGATCGGACCGTTGACTCGTCAACCCTTGGCGTAGTTGGACGCTCCCCACCAATCAACCAGCGCGACCGGCTCGCCACCCACCACCCACGCGTCATGGCCCTGCCGGAGCGCCGATACGTCGCCGGCTCGACTGTCGAGTTCGGTGCCGTCGGCCATTGAAATATGAAGAACGCCACTGACCTGGTACTGAAAGTGGGGCGCCTCGCACAGTTCGGTGCCGGCAATCGGCTTCACGTGCTCGGACCAGCGCCATCCAGGCTGGAGGGTGAGGCATCCGATTTCACTCCCACCGATGGAAAGCGGGTCGACGCGTCCATTCTCGAACGTTCGGGTCTTGTCGGGCGACGCGAAGTTCTTGAGCTCGGCTTTTGCCATGATCCGTCTTCTTTGGCGATGCGCCGTGAGCCTTGCGCCAACGGCACTGGTGATCATCTCCTCGAAGATTTGCCACCGACTTGCCACACCCGCGGCAAGTCGGTGGAAATGCATTCGTGGCAAGGTGATCGAGAACCCATCACGAGGAGGTCACCATGTCCGACCAGGAGACGAACGGGCCCATTGAGCAATATCTGGCGGCCATCGAAGGAGCGGCCATGAACGACTGCGACTCGCTGGGCTCCGAGATTACCCTGGATGCCACCGTGCCCAACTGGCGCTATCAAGTTCAAGGCAGTTCGGCGGTCAGGGCTGAGTTGTCCCGCTGGTACGCCGATACCGGAGCCTTCGAGGAGCTGAAGCGGACGCCATTGCCCACGGGAGAGTTAGTGGAATTCACGCTCCGGTGGGAGGAGGAAGGTGTTCCCTACGTGGCCCACCAAGCTCATGTTCTCGAAGTCATCGACGGCCGAATCACGAGAGACCAGGTGTGGTGCGGTGGTCGGTGGCCGGCGACGCTGCTCGCCGAGATGGCCGGAGTGAACAGTGACCCGACCTGATGCCACCACCTTGTTGCACGACCTGCTCGATGCCGCCGACAGCAGAGAGTCGTGGGAGCCGGAGGACACGAAATCGGGCGCCCGCTTCGAACGTCTCGTCATCGATGGCGAGCGCTACGTCCTGAAGTACCAGGATCCACGCGACGATTGGCTGCTGCGGGCCACGGGCGATCCAGGCGTGCGTTACGTGCGGCTGTGGGAGCAGGGGCTTTTCGATCGCCTACCCGATGTCGTCGACCCGGCCGTGGTCGCGGCCGCGTTCGACGGCACCGTGGGCATGATTCTCCTCCGGGATGTCACTGACCAGCTGCTCACTCCCGGCGAACCGTTCTCGTTGGAGGAACACGCCTGCTTCCTAGAGAACATGGCTGCCATGCACGCCGCATTCTGGGGCTGGCGCGACGACATGGGCCTTACCCCGCTCCCCACCCGTTACCTGATCTTCTCCCCGACGGTGGCAGCTGCAGAGGCCGCGCTCGGCTCCTCTGCGATCGTGCCCAGGGTGATGGCGGACGGCTGGGGCCGGCTGCCTGCCGTGGCACCGTCCCTGGCTGCGCTGGTGATGCCTTTGCTGGGCGACCCGGCCCCCCTCGTCGCCGCCCTGGATGAAGTGCCGCACACGCTGGTACACGGGGACTGGAAGGCGGCAAACATCGGGAGCCACCCCGACGGGCGCACCGTGCTACTCGACTTCGGGGAGGCGTCCGGTGAGGCGTCGCCCATCGCCGATCTGTCGTGGTATCTGGCGCTCAACTCCGACCTGCTCCCCGAGACGAAGGACGAAGCCATCTCGACCTACCGGGCAGCCCTCGAAGGCCACGGAATCGACACCGGTGGGTGGTGGGATCGGGCGGTCGCCCTCGAGATGCTCGGCACCATGGTCCAGTTCGGTTGGGAAAAGGCACTCGGCGGCCCGGGCCCTGAGTTGGAATGGTGGGAGGCGTGGGCAGCAGTTGGCGCCACGTGGCTGTAGCCCGGCCCTACAACGGCCTGGCAAGCGCCTGGGGCACTGACGCCAGCGTGGTGTACGAACCCCTTGCGGTGTCCCTGGTCCATGCGTCTCCAATTGACCTGGCCGAGAAGCTGGTCCTCGACCTCGGGAGCGGCACTGGCACGGTTGCGCAGGCCTTGGTTGCCAACGGCGCCCGGGTGGTGGTCGCCGACTGCTCCCTCGGGATGGTTCTCCAAGGGCAGCGCCAACGAGGATGGACCGCGAGCGTTGCCGACGCGCTGGCATTGCCATTCCGGGACGGCTGTTTCGATGCGGTGATAGCCGGGTTCCTGCTCAATCACGTTGCACCCGCTTTGGCACTGATTGAGATAAGTCGCTCTATCGGACCTGGCGGGGTAGTGGTCGCTTCCGCGTGGGCATCGACGCCGTCCGATCCGGTCAAACAAGCCATTGGTGACGTGCTCGATTCGTGGGGGTGGCGACCGCCCGCATGGTACGAGACTATGAAGGCCGAGGTGCAGCCCATCTCCGGTGATCCTCGCTCGCTTGGGAACGCCGCCGATCAGGCGGGCCTGATCGACGTCCACGCCACTGCGGTCGCCGAAGATCTGGGACTCCGTGATCCCGCCATTGTTGTTGCCTACCGGCTGGCGATGCCCCAGATCGCCCCCTGGGTAGCTCGGCTTGGCGAGCCAGCCGTGTCAGAACTGGTACGGGAGCTGTGTGTCGCTGTCGTCCCGCACGTGCCAAGGTGGCGGCCCTCGGTCATTCAGCTGACCGCCCGTGTCCCCGCTCAGCCCAGGTAGCGGCTTGCGGCGCGATCCAATGCTTCTTTGTGGTCACCTGCTTGCCGGCGCAAGAAACGCACCCTGCGGCCGGCCAAATTTTCCCATTCGTGAACTCCGAACACCCGAGACACTTCGGCAGTAATCCACCATCCCTCGAGGCCGGCCACCTCATCGAGACGAGTCAGGAGCCCAGCCACAATCTCGCGGTCAGAAATGCCACCGACCTGGTGGGCAGACATGGCGGCCACCAAGTGGGCCTGAACCTCATAGCGAGGAGTGCCGAGCAGTGTGGCGTCGACGGCCAAGGACTCGGCGCTGGCGAGGGCTCCATGGAAGTCTCCTGTCGCCTGATCTAGTCGGGCCCGGATCAAACGACCTCGGAGCCCGTGGCGCCACCGGAATGCGTGTTCCACCTCGGTCAAGGTCATCGCCTCGCGGAGCAGTGCGTCGGCACTGTCGAAGTCGCCGACGAGGAGACGACCTGAGGCCAGATCGAGCAATCCGTTTGCGAGCGGCTCATCGAGACCCTGACCGCGAGCGGCATCGATGGCTGCCCGATTTAGCTCGTCCGCCTCGCCGAGTTCACCGAGGTTTCGTAAGATCCACCCTCGTAAGTTGAGTGGGCGCTGGTGTCCACCGATGGGCGTTCATGCGCGCCACGTCGGACTCGAGCCTGTCCAGGGCGGCCAGCGTCTCAACGCGCCCGAGCATGGCCAGTGCCATCATGGCAACCATTCCGCCGTAGGCGTTGGGAAAACGGTAGGCGGCGAGGCCACTGCCGGTCTGCTGTCTTACGAGACTGAGCGTCTCTGCTGGGCGCCCTTGGTTCATACGAAGCCAGGCCAGCCAGACCTCGGCCATCCCGACGCTCGCCTTCAGGGTTA
>CAVSEB010000021.1:0-178739 GCA_963726855.1 uncultured Acidimicrobiaceae bacterium | reverse complement strand
GTGGAGGGTTGCGCTGGGCTGATGGTCAGGCCGCTCCGAACCTGTCCGATATGCCCACGCTCAGGCAGTTGGGGCAGGCTGGGCGCCATGACCGTTCTCGTGACCGGCGGCGCCGGCTACATCGGCTCGCACACCGTGAGGCATCTGCGAGAGCAGGGGCGCGACGTGGTCGCGTTCGACTCCCTGGAGTTCGGTCATGCGGCGGCGCTCGGTGACGTGCCGCTGGTGGTCGGCGATGTCGGTGATCGTGCCGCGGTGGCCGACACCGTCACGCGCTACGGGATCGACGCCGTGGTGCACTTCGCGGCCTACAAGTCCCCGGCCGAGTCGATGGCGAAGCCGCAGCGCTACTTCGGCAACAACGCGGCGAAGAGCACCGCGCTGATCGAAACCCTCTCCGACGCCGGGGTCGAGCACATCGTCTTCTCGTCGACCTGCGCCGTGTACGGAACGCCCGAACACGTGCCGGTGAGCGAGGAGGCGCCGATCCACCCGGAGAGTCCCTATGGGGAGAGCAAGGCGATGACCGAGCATGTGCTCTCCTGGTACGGCCGGCTCCTCGACTTGCGTTCGGTCAGCTTGCGCTACTTCAACGCGGCGGGGGCGTGGCCCGACGGCTCCATCGGCGAGGACTGGACGGTGACCATCAACCTCGTCCCCCTCATCATGAAGGCCGTGTTGGGTCGACGCGAAGCCCTGCAGGTGTTCGGGACGGACTATCCGACGCCGGACGGGACGGCGATCCGTGACTACATCCATGTCGTCGACCTGGCCGATGCGCACGTGAAGTCGCTCGAGTATCTCGAGGCGGGCGGGGAGAGCACGGCGCTCAACCTGGGCACGGGTCTCGGCACGTCGGTCTTCGAGGTCATTGCCGCGGCCGAGGCGGTGATCGGGCGGCCCGTGCCGTACGAGGTGGCGCCGCGGCGCCCGGGAGACCCGGTGGCGCTCTTTGCGGACACGGCGAAGTCGAAGAGCCTCCTGCGGTGGTCGCCGAACTACGGCCTGGGGGACATTCTCGGGTCGGCCTGGGCCTGGCATTCCACCCATCTGGATGGCTACGACAGCGTGTGATCTGCCGCGCCACTCTGCCGAGGCGCGAGGGAAAGCGGTCCCTGCGCACACCGTGCGGTCCGACGGTCCCCGTTGCTGCGGAGGGCCATGCATCGGGGTACCACGCGCTCGATCGCCGCGTCGCAATGACCCGGCGCGCACCGGCCCAACCGGTAGCGTGGCCTCGAATGCGACGATCCATGGGTGGTCTCGGCGGTCGAGGGTGTACGCAGCCCTAATCGTCGTCTGTGCCATTTTTGGCTTGGTTATCGGTTCATTTCTCAACGTGGTGATCTACCGAGTGCCGCGCAACGAGTCGATCGTGTCGCCCCGGTCTTCGTGTCCCCACTGCGGGACCGAGATCAGGGAACGGGACAACATTCCGGTGATCTCGTGGCTCCTCCTGCGCGGCCGGTGCCACCAGTGTGCGGCGCCGATCTCCGCCCGCTATCCGCTGGTCGAGCTGACCTGTGCGGCGCTCTGGGCCGGGACGGCCGCCCGGTTCGGCCCGCATTGGGAAGTCCCCGCGTATCTGGCGTTCTTTGCCGGCCTTCTCGCCCTTTCGTGCATCGATCTGGAGCTGCAGCTGCTGCCCAGGAAGATCGTCTATCCGCTCCTGGTGATCGTCACCGCCCTGCTGGTGCTCCCCTCGGCCGTCTACGACGTCTGGCACCAGTTCCTCGTCGGTGTGCTGTGTGCGGTCGGGTGGTTCCTCGTCTTCTTTCTCATGAACCTGGCCAGTCCGAAGATTCTCGGCTTCGGCGACGTGCGGCTGGCCCCGGTCCTGGGCCTTGCCCTCGGGTGGCTGGGCGTCGGCTACGTGCTCCTCGGGTTCTTTGCGGCGAACGTGGTGGGGGCGATCGTCGGTCTGGCGCTCATGGGCTCGGGCCGGATGACGCGAAAGGACCGGGTTCCCTACGGGGTCTTCCTTGCCGCGGGATGCCTCGTTGCCGTCTTCCTCGGCCCGGTGCTTCTGAAGCCTTTTCACCACTGAGTCACCCAGGCGGAGCGGGCGGTGTCTGATTAGCGGAAGATCTCCATGCGGAGCCCGGTCTCGTCCCATTCGGGGTCGGCGGGGATGCGGACGGCAGCGTGCAGGAAGATCCTCCGTGCCGTCCACAAGAAGGCTGCGGCATCGATCAGGTGCGACATGGACGCGCCGGCGACCTCCGCCTCCAGAACGCGGTCCACTCCGGGAAGCGATCGGGTCAAGAGGTCGCGCCGATCGGCGGATCCTTGCTCCGAGTTCTTCGTGGACACCACAGGCTGCTCGTCGTTCATTTGGTAGAAGCACATGTCGGAGTGGACCTCGTAGACGGTGCGCTGACGGTAGGGCGTGATTTCCGCCGCGACCTGGCGGTAGCGGGGGAGGAGGGCGATCGTGATGGCGTCGAGGTGCTCGCCGCGCAGCTCCAGATCTCGCTCGGCGCTGACCCGCACCGGCGCACTCTGGATGGACGAACCCCGCGAACCCAGGAGGAGGCGGGCCTCGCGGTCGCAGCGCCGGCCGCCCACGACGGCCTCGTCGAGGTAGCCGATGGGCGCATTGAGTGCGATGACGGAGAAGTTCGGCCGGGTGTCGAGGACGTCGACGAACTCGGAGACGAAGACCGGCTCCTCCGGAGCGAAGACCGTTCCGTGCAGCTTGGCCGACGCGACGAGCCAGCCGGGGCCGCAAGGTGTGACGCCGGCGACGACCGAATAGGGAAGGTCAGGCCCTCGTCGCTGCGCCGGCATCTGTCCTCAGGCTGATGCGCGCAAGACGCCCCGGTGACTCAGGATGCGGTCGAGCTCCTTGGGGTGCGAGGAGACCTCGAGGGCGGAGTCGTACGACACGACGTCCGCTTGGATGAGGTCAGCCAGCGAGCCCTCGAGGGAGCACATGCCCTCCTGAGAACTCGTCGTCATGACATTCAGGAGCTGGTTGGTCTTGCCCTCACGGATGAGGTTCCGGACCGGGTTGTTGGCGATGAGAATCTCGAAGACGGCCACCATGCCGCCGCCGATCTTCGGCACGAGACGCTGGGCGATGATGGCGCCCAGGGAGGCTGCCAGCTGGACACGGATCTGCTCCTGGCGCCAGTCCGGGAACACGTCGATCACACGGTCGATCGCCTGTGCGGCGTCGTTCGTGTGCAAGGTGGAGAAGACGAGGTGCCCGGTTTCGGCCATGGTGATGGCCATTTGAATCGATTCGAGGTCGCGCATCTCACCCACGAGCAGGACGTCGGGGTCCTCACGCAGGGCGGAGCGGAGTGCCCGCTCGAAGGAGGGGCTGTCCATGCCGACTTCACGCTGACTGACGGCGGACACTTTGTGCTGGTGCACGTACTCGATCGGGTCTTCGATCGTCAGGACGTGGCAGGCGCGGGTCTCGTTGATGCGGTCGATGATGGAGGCCAGAGTCGTCGACTTACCCGAACCCGTCGGGCCGGTGACGAGAACCAGGCCACGAGGAAGGTGCGAGAGCCACTCGGCGACGGGAGGCAATCCCAACTCCTCGAAGGACGGGATGTCAGAAGGAATCATGCGAAGGGCGAGTGACGTCGTCCCCCGTTGGGTGAACGCACTGGCACGGAGCCGGGCCCGGTCGAGCCAGGTGAAAGAGAAGTCCACGTCCTGGTGGTGCTCGAAGAGCAGCTTCTGCTCGGGCCCGAGGATCCCCTGGACGATTTTGTCGATGTGCTCGCCGTCGAGCACGGGCGCCCCGTCGAGAGAGACGAGCTTGCCGTTCACGCGGAGTCGAGGAGCGGAACCGGGCACCAAGAGAA
Organism: uncultured Acidimicrobiaceae bacterium; assembly: GCA_963726855.1. Lineage (GTDB taxonomy): Bacteria > Actinomycetota > Acidimicrobiia > Acidimicrobiales > RAAP-2 > Bog-473. The sequence continues at coordinate 174,915 of CAVSEB010000021.1, read as the reverse complement.
GGTCCGATCCCCCGAGGTCCCACAAAGCGTCCAGCCATGGGGAGAGCTCTCCCACATCGATGCTTCTCACGTCACTGCCCCCAACTCGTTCTGGTTTGTTTGTCCGGTCGTGGTGGTGAGTGCCGAAGCGCCCGACCCCGGAGGGGCCGGGCGCTTCGGATCACCTTTGTGGCTTCAGGTCAGTCTGTGTAGCGACTAGCCCAAGGAGTTGCAAAGGGTGCTGTTCGTCTGCGTGTCGTACGAGGTCGCAGCCCCACCGTTCACGGTCACCGCGACATCGGAGCCGGCACTGGCGTGTCGTAGGACAAGACGCTGTACTTGGCATTCTGGTCAGCCGACGGCCAGGTGTGGAGGTACGCCGGAACGAGCGTACCGGCCGAGCCCGTGCCGTCAGTCGGCAATGGTCCCAGGCAGCGGCGTCTCGGGGTTCTGGGCGTCGTACGCCTGCACGGCCGTCTCGACCGTCTTCGCGTCCGCGTTGCACGCTGAAGCGGCGCTCGACCCGGTCACGCTCGTCAGCGAGAAGATGACGATCGCGGCCAAGATGCCGAGGACGACGATGACGATGAGAAGTTCGATCAGGGTGAATCCCTTTTCGGTGGTCTCCTCGTCGTGCCGGCGACTCTGAATCTCGCCAAAGCGCTCAAACATGTGGTGAAACACTGCGGTGTACCGCCTTTCTATGGGGATACCGGCTCTCGGTTCCCCGTCTTTTAGTCAGACAAAGACGACCGTTGTGGACGCCTCCGATTGCCGGCATGCCCTTGCCGGACAACGCCAATCTGGTATCGACAAGGAAGGTCTATTCCTTAACCAAAAAGGCCCATTTCAAGACCAATATTCGATGCCCAGTTGTGGCCCTGTTGACAATCCAAAAGGAGGTGCCAACCAACTCGAAATGTGGCTGCTCATTAGAGGGTTCTCGGTCTTGTTTGATCCAAGCAATTGCAAGAATCTTGGAAACATGGAACTGCCTCGAGCCAGCGCCCGCAACGATGGCGACCCGTGGAAGCGGTTTACGCCTTCACTTGGCTGTAGACGCCGTACATTGCCGAAACGAGGGCGACCGCAACGAACCCGACGATCAGTCCCATGAAGATGATGATGGCGGGCTCGAACAGGCTGGTGAAGTGCTTGAGTTTCAGCTCGAGCTCTCGGTGGTAGTACGTCGCCGCAGTGTCGAGTTGCTTGTCCAACGTTCCGGTCTCCTCACCAATGCGGAACATCTGCCGCGCCGCGCCGGGAAAGAGGCCCGTCTCGTTGATTGGCTGGGCGAGGCCATTGCCTTCCATCATCTGCTCCCGCACATGCGTGAGGCCCTCTCGGTAGACCGCATTGCTCGAGGAGTCCGCGGCGACGGACATGGCGCGGGGCAGATCGACACCGGCCGTGACGAGCGAAGCGAGCACGCGGCACACCCGCTCGACGACGGCGGCCTGGACCACAGACCCGGCGACGGGAAGTTTGAGAATCACGGCGTCGATACGGGCCCGTCCACTCGACGAGCGACGCATAACGACCACAGTCGACGGCAAACAGAACCATGCCGAGAGCGATTGCCCACCACCATGTCTGCACGAAGTTCGAGCTGGCCAGCAGCATCCTGGTCGGGAGCGGAAGTTTCGCGTTCAACGAGGCGAAAAAGGTCTTGAACTTCGGGAGAACGAAGGTCGCAAGGACGAGCACGGTGACGATGGCCATGACGAAGACGACGGACGGATAGATCAGCGCCGACGTAATCTGAGACCGAGCATCGATGTCCCGTTCGATGTATTCGGCGAGATCGCGCAGTACGACGTCGAGAGTTCCTGTCAGCTCGGCTGACTCGAGAACCGCGACGTAGTACCGCGGAAATGCCTCCGGATGTGCCGTCGCGGCGGCGGCAAAGGTGTCGCCGGACTGAAGCCTTGCGACCATGTCCAGAAGCACGCTTCTCAAGAGCTTGTCGCTGGTCTCCTCGCTGATGATCTCCAGCGCTTCCATGATCGGGATGCCGGCCTCGACGAAGACGCTCAGTTGGCGCGAGAAGTGCATGACCTCCTTGCGCTTGACCGTCTTCTTGGTGATCTCGAACTTGAGAACGCTCTTCTTTTCGTCGATCTCAATCGGTTCGAGGCCGCGCTGAAGCAGGGCAAGGTGCGCGCCGCTCACCGACTTGGCCTTCTCGGTTCCATGCACCGTCTTGCCGCCGGCGTCCACCGCTGTGTAGCGGTAACCCACGTCTGTCATTGGTTCAATTCCCCTCTAGAGCGCATAGATGCTCCGGATAACTTCAGAAACCGTCGTAACGTCCTGCGCAACCAAATTGATTGCTTCTTGCCGTAGCGATCGCATGCCCTGGCGCTCGGCGAGACGCCGGAGCTCGTCCTGGGTCGCCCATCCGACGACGAGCCGCTTGATCTCCGGAGTGACCGATAGGAGCTCGTAGACACCTATCCGTCCCTGGTAGCCGGTGCCGCTACAGAAATTGCATCCGGCACCGCGGACGAACTCCGTCTTCTCGGGACCCTCGCTTCCCTCGTAGAAGGAACGCTCTTCGTCGGAGAGTTCGTACACCTCTCTGCAGGATGGGCAGATCCGGCGCACCAGGCGCTGGCCCACGATTCCGATGACGGACGATGCGACCAGGAATGATTCGATCCCCATGTCGAGGAAACGGTGCAGTGCCGAGACGGAATCGGTGGCGTGAAGCGAAGACAGGACGAAGTGCCCGGTCAGGGCCGACTGAACGGCGATGCGGGCCGTCTCGACGTCTCGGATCTCCCCAACGAGAATGACATCGGGGTCCTGGCGGAGGATGGATCGAAGTCCCGTCGCAAATGTCAGACCAGCTTGTTCGTTGGTCTGAATCTGGTTGACCGAGGGAAAGACGTACTCCACCGGGTCTTCGATCGTCATGACGTTGCGGCTGGGGTCACTGATCTCGGACAGAGTGGCGTAGAGGGTCGTCGTCTTGCCGCTTCCGGTCGGTCCGGCGCAGAGCACCATGCCGAACGGCGCTTTCACGAATTCGGTGTAGCGAGCGCCTGAATCGGCCGGCATGCCGAGGTCGCTGAGCCGCATCACGGACCGCGTGCGGTCGAGCACTCGCATGACGCACGCCTCGCCCCAGATCGTGGCCAACGTCGACACACGGACGTCGACCTCACGTCCATCGATCTCGGTTCTGAGCTGGCCATCCTGTGGCCGTCGTCGCTCGACGATGTTCATGCCCGCCATGATCTTGATCCGGCTCACAAGACCGACACCCATGGAAGCGGGGAGAGTCAATACCTCCTTGAGGGCACCATCGATGCGATAGCGCACGCGGATCACGCCATCGGTGGGTTCGATGTGGACATCCGATGCGCGGTCGCGCATGGCCTGCGTGAGGATCCGGCCAACGACCTGGACCACCGGCGCGTCGTCGGCGACGACATCCTCGTTGGTGGTCTGGGTCGGTGCTGCTTGCGGCCGGCGCCGAGTTTCTTCGACCGCCTCAAAGGTCCGGACGAGATGATCGAGTTCTCCGATGGCACGGTAGTTGCGCGTCGATGGCCCGACGGATCTCCGAGAGCGGCGCCAGGATCGGCTGGACGTCAGCACCGCTGTCTCGCTGAAGCAGGTGCGAGCAGTTGCAGCTACGGCTGGTCGGCCATCGCCACCGTCAAGACCCCGTGGCTCAGGGTCATCGGGAGGACAAAGTGCTCACGAGCACTGCTTCCGGGACGCGCCAAGGCCTCGGGCTCTGGATTGGCGCTACCCAGGTCTATCGTCTCGAGCCCACGGAGTTCGGCGCGGAGCTCGGTCAGGTCATGCTCATCGAGAACGCCTCGACTGACAAGAACTTCGCCCAGGTTGGCTCCCGTAGCGTCGGCCGACGTGGCCGCGTGCTCGAGCTGCTCAGCAGTGACGATCTCGCGTTGGAGCAGAAAGTCCTTGAGGTCCCCGTTGGAGGTGAGATCGAAATGTGCCCCTGTGTCCCGCCGTTCGTGGTTGTGGGCGACTGGACCTAGCGAATCCCCTTCTTCGATCTTCTTGTTCGCCGGTCGGCGCGACGGGTCAGTGCCATGGTCCGAGCTCCTCGGAACAGGCACTCCACAGCCTCATGCAAGAGTCTCTGAGGCAGGGCGCGGACGTGGTCGGTAGAAGTGTTGATCATGGGTCTAGGTGAACGTGAAGATGTCGTTGGGTTCGTTGTAGGGCTGTGACGGGGGATAGGAAGTTCCGTTAATGGTGGGCAGCTGGACGATGGGTAGTACGTGCTTCCGGCCGTCATGGTGGTGGTTGGAACGGAGACCTTGATGGATGTTCCGCTGCTCGCCACCGTGGCCGATGCGGCAATCTGTCCGGCGCCCGACGAAGGGCTTCGCAAGCCGAGACGTTCGTTGCGGTGGTGAGGCAGAACCAGACGGTGGAGCCGGAAAGGAAGTTGGCCCCGGTGATGGTCAGCTGGAGCCGGGTTCGCTGCGCTGGTCGGGGACTCAAGCTCGTAATGATCGGGGCCTGCACTCCCAGAGCGAATGTTGCTGTTTGGATGCTTGTTCCGCCGACCGTCTGCACCTGGACGTTCCACGTGCCCGGCGACGAGACCGCAGGTGAGGTGGCGGTAAGGGAAGTGCCGGTCGCATTGATGGAGACGTTCCTCAGCCGCTGCCTGTACCCCGCCTTGGACGAACCAGACCTGTGTCGCGAAGTTGGGGGCGTTGTAGAAGCCACTACCCGTGATGGTGACCAGTGCCCCGCCGGTCACAGACCCGGATCCGCTGATCGTCGCTATTTGGGGTGCGGCAATCGAGTACGTGAAGACTTGATAGGCCTGCGTCGGCTGGTATTGATATGCACTCGTGCCGCCGGGAGTGGTGACCGTGACAAAGAAGTAGGGACCAGTCGTGACTGCGGGAGCCGTCGCGGTGATCTGGGTGCCGGCGGCATTCACCTGGACATTCGTCGCCTGCACAATCGTGCCGACCCCGTTCTCGTCTGTCTCGGGCGTCGGAATCGTGGCGTTTGACGGGAACGTCCAGCTTTCGGCGTTCGGCCCGGTTTGCCATACCAAGTTGACCGTCGATCCTTGCACGAAGCCAGTCCCGTTGATCGTGAACTGGGCGCCGCCGTTGGACGATCCCGAGGCACCCGGCAAGCGAGGACACCGCGGGCACGATTGGTCTCCCATAACCAACTGACCTGGTTCTGACTCTGGCCGCAGGTCTTGATGACCGAGCAGTTCTCAGGCATTGTTTGTCACGGGAGAGTTCGGGGCGTAGTCGTCGAAGGTCTCTTGAGCCTGAAGGAGCGGGGCGGCCGCGCAGGTCGTGGCGTCCGTGGCGCACGTTCGGACGGTTCGGATTGGCTGCCCCCGGGACTGGCGCTGGGCAGGCCGAATAGGTCACGGTTCGAGTCGCACCGCTGAAGGGGCTCCACGTCATGGAGCACCAGACGTTGATCGTGAATCCGTTGATCGCGAGGTTCGAGGTCGTGCCATTTGAGCCCCAGCAGGGTTGTGGCGGACTTGCTTCGAGGAGACTCGCGTTGAACGTGTACCGCGTCTGCTGGATGGCGAGGTTGACGGTGCTGGTCGCCGCGTACTCAAGGTTGCGTTCGTTGTTGAAGGCCGTCGTTGCGGAAAGGCTCGTGCCGACAAAGGTGAGGAGGGCAGTGACGATCAGGCTGACCGAAACGAGGAAGATGAGGGCGAGAATCAGCACCGCACCGGATTCGTCGCGGCCGTCGGCTTGAGCTCGTCGCCGTTGTCACGGAGGGCTGCGCACAGCCGTGATGTCATTGCGTGCAGACGCAGCCATCAGTTTGATCTCCAGCTTCGAGAGCGATCGTGCCCCAGTCGCTCATTGCCGCCGAAGGCAGCCGCGGCTGTCGATTCGTTCTGCACCCCGGGAATGGCCGCGTTCACGTCCAGCGAGGAGTCCGCGGCCGAACGGAAGAACAGGTTTGTGCTCGCTGGATTCCAGATCGGGGCAGTCCCCATCGTCTCGTCGCTCGCGAGAATCTGCAACGTGATGTCGTCCGTTGCTGGGGCATTTGCCGTATACGCCGTGACGCTGACCGTATGGTTGCTGCAGCCTCCGTGGCCGCAGCCCGAAGCGGTCGTGGTGCTCCCGGTCAGCACGGGCGTCGATGTGTTGTTGCCGGCGAGAGCAACGACGTCGACGACCGAGCCGTTCGGGGATCCATTGACGGTGATGCCGACCGTCGCCGATGCGCTCGAGGACGTCGCGTTGAACCACCATGCCCACTGGTAGCAGAAGTTGTCATCGGAACAGTTGGTGCATCTCGAGAATGTAGTTCGTCGCGACCAGGGTCGCTGACGCACCGCCTGGGAGCGTGAGGGTAGGGTGTCGCAGGGGTTGTGCCGCTCGTCTCGAATGCGGTGACCAAGTATGTGTGGCCAGACGTCGTGCTGAAGGTGTTGGTGGTCACGGAGCCGACGGCGCCACCGTTGGCCGAGGCGACATTCGTGGCGGTCATCGGTTGGTTTCGGCAAAGTTCGTCGTAAGGCCTGCCGTTGCGGCCGTGACGTTGTAGGCTGCCGGATTTGGTTCCGGCCGTCAATGTCGACGACGACGCCTGACCGTTGGTATTCGGTATTCACCGTGCAGACCGTGGTGGGCGAGTTGCTGATGCAGCCGCTCGAGGCAAAGGTCGCATTTGAGCTCGCAGGCGAGGTAAAGGTGATCGAGCGCGTTGGGGACCGGATTGCCGTCGGCGTCGGTCACCGTGGCGACCAGTGGGTTCGTGAAGGCATGTCCCGACATTGGCGACCTGTGTAGCACCGGACGTCGCAGAGATCGTCGTGGCGCGAACCAGCGCTGACGGTGAAGCTGGACGCTGTCCCCGAGATCCCCGACCCGTCGCTGTCAGGCTGGTCGTCTGGGCGTCGGCCGGAAGATGACCGGGGCGTTCGATCCCGTCGCCACGCCGCTGGAAAGGTCACCTGGGAGGAGCCGGTGGTGCAGGAGCTGCCCTTGGCGGGGTAGGTCGGGGCGACGTTCGGTCGGGCTGTTGCTCAAGCCCGCTGAAGTCCGAGGCACTTGGCCCCGGTGAAGCTGGTCACGGTGTTCCCGCCGGCGTCCTGAGCCGTGATGTTCACCGATGAACGCCGTCCCGGCCTTCGGGCTCGCCGGGGTCGACACCGCGAACCGTGCCAGCGGGCCGGTGGCGATGTTGAAGCTGCTGCTGGTCGCCGAGTGAGACTGCCGTCGGTCGCCTTCAGTGGTACCCGGTACCCGTGGTGTTGATGGAGCAGCCACGTGAAGCTGACGACGCCGTTGGTCTCGGTCTGCGAGCAGCCGGAGAGCGTGCCCGGTCCACCCGAGGTCGGAGTGCTCGGGGCAATGGCCAGGGTGACCGTGGAGACGTTCGTCGTCACGGTGTTGCCGAACTGGTCCTCGATCGTGACCGGCGGCTGGGTCGGGAAGGCCGAAGCCACCGGTGTGCCTCGAGGGTTGGGTCGTGAAGGCGACCTTGCTGGCACTGGACGGACTCACGGTGAAGCTGCTCGTGGTCGCCGAGGTCACCGTGGCGTGGGTCGTGTCGGACGCCGTGATCGTGTAGATGCCCACCTTGTTGATCACGAGGTTGCTGAAGTTGGCCACGCCGCTGGTGGCTGCCACCGAGGTCGTGCCGCTGGCGAAGCTGCCCGAGGACAGCGCCACCGTGAGGGTGTCGGTCGAGCCCGTGCCGCTCGTCATCACGTTGCCGAACTGGTCCTCGACGGACACGCCGACGCGAGATGGTCCCGCCGGCCGTGACGCCGAGGGCTGCGAGGTCACGACCAGCTTGCTCTCGGCCGCTGGGCTGACCGTGATCGGTTGGTCGTCGCCGTGCTCACGCCGGCCCGGCTGGTGTCGGACGCCGTGATGGTCAGGTTGCCGGCATTGGTGATCTTGAGGCCACTGAAGCTGGCCACGCCGTTGGTGGCCGCCACCGAGGTGGTGCCGCTGGCGAAGCTGCCCGAGGACAGCGCCACCGAGATGGTGTCGTTCGAACCGGTGCCGCTCGAGACCACGTTGTTGAACTGGTCCTCGAGGGTCACGCCGAGGCCGACCGTCCCACCGGCGGTGATGGAGCCGGCGGGCTGGGTGCTGATGACGAGCTGACTCGTGACGGCCGGGCTGACCGTGATCGGGTTGGTCGTGGCCGTGGTCACGCCGGCCCGACTGGTGTCGGACGCCGTGATGGTTAGGTTGCCGGCATTGGTGATCTGGAGGCCGCTGAAGCTGGCCACGCCGTTGGTGGCCGCCACCGAGGTGGTGCCGCTGGCGAAGCTGCCCGAGGACAGCGCCACCGAGATGGTGTCGTTCGAACCGGTGCCGCTCGATGACCACGTTGTTGAACTGGTCCTCGAGGGTCACGCCGAGGCCGACCGTCCCACCAGCGGTGATGGAGCCGGCGGGCGGGGTGCTGATGACGAGCTTGTTCGCAGGCGCCAAGGCCGAGACCGTGAAGGAGTTGGACGTGGCTGCAGTGATCGAGTGGGTGGAGTCGGTGGCCGTGATGGTGAAGCGTACCCGCCGTGTTGATCTGGAGACCGCTGAAGCTGGCCACGCCGCCGCTGGCCGCCACCGAGGTCGTGCCGCCGGCGAAGCTGCCGGTGTTGAGAGTTAGGCCGATGGTGTCGGTCGAGCCGGTGCCGCTCGTGATCGACGTTGCCGAACTGGTCCTCGACGGACACGCCCATCCCGACGGTGCCACCGGCGGAGATGGAGCTCGCCGGCTGGGTCGTGACGACGAGCTTGTTCTCGGCAGCCGGGCTGACGGCGAACGAGTTGGTGCTCGCCGTGCTGACGCCGGTGCGGGTGGTGTCCGACGCCGTGATCGTGTAAGTCCCGGTCTTGGTGATCTGGAGGCCGCTGAAGTTGGCCACGCCGCCGTCGCGGCAACCGAGGTCGTCCCGCCGGCGAAGCTGGCCGACGAGAGCGAGACAGCCGACAGTGTCGGTGGAGCCGGTGCCCGAGGTGACCACGTTGTTGAACTGATCCTCGAGGGTCGCGCTCAGGCTGACGGTGCCCCCGGCCGTGATGGACCCCGGCTGGGCGCTGACGACCAGCTGGGTCGGTGCGGCCGGCGTCACGGTGAAGCTGCTGGTGGTCCGCCGACGTCACGCCGGCGTTGGTCGTGTCCGACGCCGTGATCGTGTAGGTGCCCGGTCTTCGTGATCTGGAGACCGCTGAACGTCGCCACACCGTTGCTGGCCGCGACCGAGGTCGTGCCTGCAGAGAAGCGAGCCTGACGACAGGGTGAGCTTGACGGTGTCGGTCGAGCCGATGTTGCCGGTGGTGATGGTGTTGCCGAACTGGTCCTCGAGGTGACGTTCGTGCCGAAGGTGGAACCGGCGGCCGACCGACGCCGGAGGCTGCGATGGTCACGACGAGCTTGCTCTCGGCCGCTGGGCTGACCGTGATCTAGTTGGTCGTCGCCGTGCTCACGCCGGTCCGACTGGTGTCGGACGCCGTGATGGTCAGGTTGCCGGCATTGGTGATCTTGAGGCCGCTGAAGTTGGCCACGCCGTTGGTGGCCGCCACCGAGGTGGTGCCCGCTGGCGAAGCTGCCCGAGGACAGCGCCACCGAGATGGTGTCGTTCGAACCGGTGCCGCTCGAGACCACGTTGTTGAACTGGTCCTCGAGGGTCACGCCGAGGCCGACCGTCCCACCGGCGGTGATGGAGCCGGCGGGCGGGGTGCTGATGACGAGCTGCGAAGGCGCCAAGGCCGAGACCGTGAAGGAGTTGGACGTGGCTGCGGTGATCGAGTGCGGAGGAGTCGGTCGCCGTGATGGTGAAGCGAACCCGCCTTGTTGATCTGGATGCCGCTGAAGTTGGCCACGCCGCCGCTGGCCGCCACCGAGGTCGTGCCGCCGGCGAAGCTGCCGGTGTTGAGAGTGTAGGCCGATGGTGTCGGTCGAGCCGGTGCCGCTCGTCACGACGTTGCCGAACTGGTCCTCGACGGTGACACCGTGGTGCCGAAATTGGTGCCGGCGGCGACCGAACTCGGCGGCTGTGTCGTGACGACGAGCTTGTTCTCGGCAGCCGGGCTGACGGCGAACGAATTGGTGGTCGCCGCGGTCACCGAGGTGTGGGTGAGATCGGTGGCCGTGATGGTGTAGTTGCTCCCAGCCGTGTTGATCTGCAGGTTGCTGAAGCCGGCGAGGCCGTTGCTGGCCGCGACGGTGGTCGTGCCGCCGGCGAAGTTCCCCGAGGAGAGGGCAACGGAGATGGTGTCGGTCGAGCCGGTGTTCCCGGTCGTGATCTGGTTGGAGTATTGGTCCCGGACCGCCACGCTGATCGTGACGGTGCCACCGGCGGTCGTCGACGAGGGCTGGGCCACGATGCCCAGGGTGTTCTCAGGGCCCGGGATGACGGCAAACGTGCCGGAGGTGCCGGAGGTCGCGCCGGCCGCTGCGACGGTCAGCTGCGGGGATTCGACGGCGTAGAGCGTGATCGAGGCCGTGGCCGAACCATTGGTGAACGTGAGTGACGCCGGGTAGGACGGAGCTTTATTCGACGGAGCCGGCGAGTTCGAGGGACCCGAGAAGGTGACGGCGAGCGATCCGGCGTACGGGTTGCTGTAGGCGTCCGTCGCACCGGTCGCGACCGGGAAGGCCGTCCCGGCGACTTGTGTTCCCGGCGTGGTCGGGATGGTGAGGCTCTTGGCGGAGCCGGAAGAGACCGTGAACGTACCCGTGGAGCCGGTGATCGGCGCCTGGGTCGCTGTCAGCGAGGTGGACTGTGCGTCGTAGAGGGTGATGGACGCCGTTCCGACGCCGTTCGCGAAGGCCACCGACGACGGGTAACCCGGGGCCCTGCTGGTCGGTGCCGGAGAATTTCCGGACCGCTGAAGGCCAGGGTTTGTGATCCGGTGTAACCGGCGGCCGTGTTGTCGTAGACGTCAAGTGCCGTCACGGTGTCGTTGAACGCCGTTCCCGCGACCTGGGTGCCAGGAGTGGACAAACTGAAGCTGTTGATCGTCGAAGCATTCACGGTGAACGACGCGGACGTGACGGATCCACCTGCCGTCGACGTGGCCTTGAGGGTGACGTTCGAGGCCGCATCGTAGAGCGTGATCGGCACCGTGGCCGTTCCGCCAGCGAAGGTGACGCTCGAGTTGGCGGGATAGGAGGGAGCCACGCTGGCCGGCGCGGGCGAACTCAGCGGACCGCTGAACGTGATGGTCTGTGTTCCCGAGGCCGAGTTCCCCCACTGGTCTGCCGCGTTCCTCAGAGTGACGTTGAAAGGTGTGCCAGCCGTCTGGGTTCCGACGGCGTCCATGGAGAGGCCTGTGGTCGGACTGCCACTGTTCACGACGAAGCTGCCGCTTGTTCCCCTGATCGACGAGTTCGAGACGGACGTCGCGATGAGCGATGTGGTCTGCACGTCGTAGAGCGTCATGCTCGCAGTCGCGACGCCCCCGTTGCCGGAGGAGAAGTTGAGTGAAGACCCGCTCGAGCAGGAGGAGCCCTTGGCCGGATACGCCGGAGCTGTTCCCGCGACCGGAGGCGGCCCGGTGAATCCCGGTGAGGTCGATGGTCCGGTAAAGCTCACGCAGGTCCGGTTGCTGTTGTAGCTCGTCGTTGTGTTGTCGTAGCTGTCAACCGCAGTGACGGATACGGTGAACTGACTGCCAGCCGTCTGCGGCGAGGTTGGAGTGCTCACGACGTACCCGGTCGTGGCGGCCGGGTTCACGATTGAACGATGCCGTCGTAGCCGAGGAGGTGATCCCGCCGTTGACCTGGCTCACGGTCAATGTCGTCGTCTGGGCGTCGTAGAGGGTGATGGAGGCCGCGTTGGTGCCGGACGCCACGCCGTTGACGAACGTCACCGATGCCGGATAACTGGGAGCGGCGTTGGCCGGGGCAGGAGAGTTGCCCGGCCCGGTGAAGGACAGCGTCTGAGTTCCGGTATATGTCGTCACGACGTTGCTGAACTGGTCCGCCGCCGAGATTGCCTCGGTGAACGGAGTTCCCGCCGTCGGGTTCGGGGCCGATGGCGTCAGGAGGAACTGGGACATGGCGGCGGGCGTGATGGTCAGTGGCATCGTGGCCGAGGTCAAACCCGTGGCGGCACCCGTGATGGTGGGACTGGCCGCAACCTTGTCGCCGTACCAGAACGTCGCCGAGGACTGACCTGCGGGGATGCTGACCGAGGTGATCGAGGCCGATCCAGCAGTGTTGGAGAACGTCTTGCCGCTCGATGTGGACGTGAGCGAAACGGTCTCGGGGAGGATCGTCGGGCTCCCGTTCGCAGCCTCCTCCGTGACTGTGATCGGACCGATGTTGGTCGTCGACGACGCGGTACCAGAGTTGACTGTGGAGGAGAACACCAGCTTGGTTGGCTTGAGCAGGATCGTTTCGGTCTGGGTGGCCGACGTCAAACCCGTCGCGGAAGTGGTGATCGTGGGTGTCCCCGGCGTGTTGTCGCCGTAGTAGGCCGTGACCGACGAACTGCCCTTCGGAATGCTTACGGAAGTAACGGACGAGCCGTTGGCGGTGGCCGAGAAGATGGCCGTCCCCGAGGTCGACCTGAGGGCGACCGTCGTGGCGCTCGATGAGGACGTCGCCAGATTGCCATATTGGTCTTCCATCGCAATCGTGAAGGGGTTGGAGGCGCTGGTTCCCTGTGCAACGACGAAGGCACTGCTCGTAAAGGCGAGCTGGGTGGGCGGACCTGCGGCGACAGAAGCTGACATCGTGGCGGGCAACAGCCCTGGCGATGCTGCAGTCAGCGTTGGGCTGCCAGCAACGGTGTCCCCGTAGTAGAAGGTCGTCGATGACGACCCTCCGGGGATGGTGACCGAGGTCACAGGCGTGCCCTGGGATGTGGCCGCGAAGATACCCTGGGAAGAGCTCGAACTGAGGTTCACAGTCAGGGGGGAACTGGCAGACGTGACGTTGTTGTAAGCGTCGTACTCGGTCACCGTGATCGGACCGATGTTGGCGGTGTTGCTCGCCGTTCCGGTGGGAGTGTTGTTGTTGCCCGATGTCAAGACGAACTTGGCGGGTGGCGCGGTCGTGACGGTGAAGGCGGATTGAGCCGCCATTTTCGCCGCGGTAATGCTGGCGCTTGAGTCGGAGGCCTGAAGGGTGTACGTACCGGTGTTGGGAAGACTGCAGTTTCCGAATGCGACGACACCATTGTTCTCAATACCGGAGCAGGTATTCGACAGCTGTGGCGTCGGAGACGCCGAGCCTGAGTAGGTGAGGACGGAAAGAGTGACTGAGGAGACATCGCCCGCGGCGATGTCTCCGTTGCCGTCCTCAATGGCGACGATCGGCTGGGGACTGACGTTGGCATTTACAACGCCCGAAGAGGGGACCTGCAGGAACACGAGGTGACATCCAGTGGGGTTCGTCGTGCAGTTACCCGGAGTCGACGACTGTGCTCCTGAGTTGTAGACGACAGTGCTAACCGCTGTCGTGATGCCACCCGAGGTGACGTTCATCGTCCAGAGCTGGGGGACCGGGTTCGAGGCCGAGCAGGTCCCTGCGGCGAAGGCTGAACCGTTCCAGTACTGCACCGAATAGCTCGAGATCGTGAAGTTGCTCGAGCTGTTGGTGGTTGAAAAGTCGTTCTGCCACGCCGTGTGCAAAGAGGAATTTCGGGTCCCACGGCGGGTAGGCCGTGCCGGTACAGGCGAAGAGGGCGGTCGAATTCGCCTCGAGGAACGACGTGACCTGATCGGTCGCGACTCGGATCGACGTGTTCTGGGTCGCGAGATTGCGGTGAGTCCCCGACGCGGTGATGGCAGTGATGAATCCTGTCAGGAGGGCAACGCCCGCGATGCCCAAGATCGTGACGGCGAGGAGCACCTCAATAAGAGTGTCGCCCGCCTCGGACGACCGGGCTTTGGTTGACCCTTCCGGCTTCGTCTCGCGGTGTCCGAACCACCTCACAGCAGCACCGCCAGGAAGACTGCTTCGAGGCCCGATCCGTACATCGTGGCGGTCATGGTCTGCGGCGCGGTTGAGGCTTGGGGCTCCTGCGCCTGAACCATGATGGCGCCCGTCTTGTTGCGGGAGGTATCCGACTTGCAGAAGATCGACTTCACGCCGGTCGTGAATCCGTTGGACGCATTGAGAGGTGGGAGCGGCGCCAAATTGGAGGCGCTGATGGTCGGAGTGGATGGTGGCGACGCACCGGTCCAAGCCCAGACGCCGCTGGTCGGTGTATCAGCGTTGGGGGGGTTCGCGCCGTTGTAACAGTCATCTCCCCAGAGATCCGAAGCTCCGTTGTTGGGCAGGATCGACCAGTTGAGGTTGGACGTGAAGTTCATCCATTCTCCGGCGTCCGTCGTCTCGGCGTCGCCGGTGACCATCGTCCAGCCAGAGGCTGGATTGCCAGACGAGTCGAGCACCTGAACGTTGGTGAATGAGATGGTGGAGATGCCAGTCTGTTGGGTCTGGTAGAGGGCGGGTTGAGTGGTCACCCCGGTGTAGAAGCCGTTGTTCCCGAGATACGCTTCACTACCTCCAATGCCGCCCGCGTTGTAGTAGGTCGGGATGACGTGAGGTGCGACAGTGTTTCCCGATGTGGTGATACAGAACTCGAGAGTGTCCGCCGTATCGGTGATGCCCATCGTCATCATCCTTGGCGTGGAGGACCCGCAATAGGCGATGGACGCGGCTGTGGCGGCTGCAGATTGCAGACTCGGAAGAGTGGTGAAGTCGACAAAGCAGAGTTGGTTGGCATACATGCCACTACCCGGTGTCGCAAAGCTGCACTGGCCGGCGATGTCCTGTGACGGATCCGAAGGCGTGCCGTTGGAGGTCGATCGTCCCGGGAGACCGACCAACGAGTACTTGTACTGGTCGCTGGCGGTCTTAGTGGCCCCTCCTGCCGAGGTGTAGTCCCCTCCGGGTTCGTTCACATTGATGACAACCGATGTCACTCCGAGCGTGGAAGCCCACTGAGTCGAGACGTTCGCCGGGGTGGGCGAGATGAGAACGGAGGGCGTCCCGATGTCGGTCGACACGCGCTGTGTCGTGTACCCCGTGGATGCCGCGCCGCTGGTGCAAACCTGTCGCACGAGGACGTTGACGGTCGCGGTGCCGTCGGTGCTCGAAGTCGTGGTCTCGACGTAAGAGACGACGTGCTGGTAGCCCCCAGGGAACCCGCTGCTCGCTCCCCACTCGAGTGCGAGAAGCTGGGATTGACCGCTTGCGCCGCATGCAAGCGCACTCGGGTTCGTTGGATCAGTTGCAGTCGTGATCATTTGAGCACTCTGCACATCGCGATTGAAGACCGACGATGCAACGAGCGCATCGTTAGAGTCACTCACCCGATTGGAAACGCTGTTCTGGAGTGAGAAGACCGAGATCAACGCGACGGAGATTCCCCCAACCACGATCGGCAATATGGCCACGACAACGACGAGCTCAATGAGCGTGAAGCCCTCGTTCTCCTGGGCGGTTGAGCGGGTCATGCGCTTTCGCATGGCCTGCCGCGCACGGGCAAATGGGCTGAGCGGGCGGCGTGTCATGTGTGAGAGCCGCCCTCAAGCACGGGACAACGACCCATGGGCGCCAGGGACGCGACGAAGCGGGTGCGGACGCGCGGGCGCACGTGCTGGCCGAACTGCAACCAGTCGAGGGTGCTACGTCGCTTCGCCAAAGTTCTAACTCCCAAGAACGGACCGCCTTTACCTTCTGAAAAAATCAGAGGTTGTCCGTGAGCCGCGCAATGTATCCAGAGGTACCAAAGGAAAATCACCGCCCCTCTGAATCCGGACGGCTTCACCAGGGCATTGTCGGCTCGTTTATGCAGCGCATTGAGCGCGGAGTTTTTCGAAATGTGTCGAAACGCCCGTGTGCCTGGCAATGGCCGGAGCAACCCTGTGGCCTGGGATAATTGCGAATTACCCCGTGGCAGGTGAATCGGGATATATCGCTGGATTCGTGTCGTATCACCCACGCTCGCGGTGACGTTCGCCGTCAGAAGTGGTCGAAGAATTGTGCACAAAGTGGACAACAGTTGAACAACAAGGATTCAACGAAACGAGAGCTCGGTGCTACGGGTGAACTTGCAATCGTTCGCCGTTGATATCCCAAAGGTGGTGACGGACTTCGTGGGCATTTCGCTGCACGATGTCGAACGCATCGATGGTGCCGGCCTCCGGGTGCGGCGTTCGCTCATGTCGTGGCGCTTCAAGGGCAGCGTCTTTCCAGGCGTTGGCGGCGTCGATCAGAGCGATCAACCCCACGACGGGTGAGAGCGAGTCGTACGACCGAACGCCGGCCACCACGTTTTCGTCCCAGACCGGCACCCCGAACGACGGATCGACACTGATCGTCCACAGGCGTTCGGTCCCGAAGCGGAGCACATCGACGGTGTGCCAGACGTAGCGGCTGGCCGACCACAGTCCCGGGGCGACGGGGAGTGCTGGGTCTCTGGCCGCCATGGCTTCCCCGAACGTGGCGACGTCCTGCATACAGCGACCAACGAGAACCTCGTACGACGGTTCCGACCAGTCGAACTGGCACTCGCCGCAGCGGCCCGTCATGGGGGCCCACTGGTCCTTGCGGGGGCCGGTGGTGAGGTCCGAGGCACTCATGCTCGCCCTCGACCCTCGGAGTTGCCCATGTGCCAGGCCGAGCAATAGTCGCAGCGATACACGTTGAGGTCGATGCCGGTGTCCTGGCGACGCTCGTCGGCGACAGAGAGGGCCTCGGCCTGACTGCGGTATCCGGTCTTGGCTGCACCGTCCGATCTCCAATGGGTCCCGAGACCGGGACTGCGCTCGGGCACGGGTCGGTTGCGGCGAGCGCCCCCAGATCGTCGTGATCGTGCCATGCCTCATTGTGCCGCCCGGAGCGCCGATTCCAGGCCACCGGCCGTGGCCAGGCGGGGAACGAAAGAGCCCCGGCGCGCCATGGGTTCGACGGAGGGGGAATAAGGGTCGAACCCGGGCGCGTCGGAGCGGCTTGAGCCTACTTCCGCTGGCCGAATTGGAGCCCCTGGTTCTTCTCTTGAGCGAAGAATCCCAGGAACGGGGCTGCGGGCGCAACGTTCGGAGCGCGAAGCGGGGTGGGAGCAGGGCAAACGTTGTCCGGATTCCGGCGCTCTGCAACGATGACCCCTATGGCAAAAACCGTGATTGTGAAGCTGACCGATGACTTCGACGGGGGCGACGCCGATGAGACGATCTACTTCTCGGTGGACGGCCGGTCCTATGAGATCGACGTCAACGCCGCCAATGCCGGCCGCCTGCGGGACGCGCTCAAGCCATTCATCGAAAAGGGTCGGGCGGTCGATGGCGCAGCTCGCCCTGCCCGTTCCAACCGATCGCACCGAGCCAGCACCACCGAAAAAACCCTCTACTCGCAGTTGAGGGATGATGAGAAAACGCGGTTCCGCGCCTGGGCCAATATGGCCAGCGCTCGGCGCATCAGCGACGCACGGGTCGAGGGTTGGATTGCTGCTGGACGTCCCTGATCCGTGTCCCTCTCGTCTCGAATCGCCGTGACTCAGTCGTGAACTGACAGCGAGATCAGTAAGGCAGATCGGGTTCTCGACCGACATCTTTCATGGCCACAGCTTCGTGGGCCTTGAGGGGGTAGATCGTCCATGTCAGATGGCGACAACCAGCTAGATCCGCCGGTCGGTCACGCAGAAGGGGGCGTCGCCCTCACCGAGGAGACGCGTGCACCCGGCTGGTATTCACGCGGCCGCAACCCGAACGAACAGTCCTATTGGGACGGCGAGGGATACTCGGAGACCCGCGTGTGGGTGGGTGGTCGGGGTTGGGTCGAGGGCGCCGCGGCGCTTTCGGGAAGCTCCATCGGGCCTACTGCCGGGTCGCAAACCACCGCCGGAATCGAGAATGCGCCCGTCCGTCAGGCGAAGGTGAGCTACGGAAACTTCAGCCTCGGGGGCTTGGGCTCATTGTGGTCGGCATCGCCCTCATGTACGGGTCGGTCGGCAGTTGGATCACGACCACCGTCTCGCTCGGCACGCACAGCGTCAGCGCCTCGGTGAACGGCACGGACCCGTCGATCGTCTCCCTGATCCATACCAACGGGTGGATCACCTTCATCGCCGGGACGGTCATCCTGGTCTTCGGTGGGCTGTTGCTCCTTTCCGAAGACGGGTTGTTCGCCGCACTCGCCCTGCTGGCATCGCTGGCTGCGGTGGGTGTCTCCTCCTACGACCTCATCCGAATCCAGGAGAAGGTGTCCGGCCATACCGGAGCCGGCATCGGGGCGGGACTGATCACCGTCATGTCGGCCTCGGTGCTGGCCCTGATCATCTCGGGGATCCGGGTCGTCAAGGCCCAATAGACGCACCACGAGCCGGCCGGGAACCCGGCCGGCTCGTTCGGTGCGGAGATACCTCCCAATGGAGGATGGTGGGGCCCCTACTGGGGCGGGCCCGAGCTCAGCTGCACGCTCGACGTGTGGCTCTGGCCCGAGGAGTCGGTCCAGCCGATGGTCACCTTGTCGCCCGGGTGGAACGCACTCAGGTCGTTGGTGAGGTCGTTCACCGAGTTGATGGTCTTGCCGTTGACCGAGGTGATGATGTCGCCCTGGGCGAGACCACCCTCTTGGGCCGGACCATTGGTGACCACACCGGCGATCTGGGCGCCGCCGGTGCTCGACGAGCCGCCGCCGGTGTTGCCCGAGTTGCCCGAGCTGCCGGTGTTGCCCGTGCTCCCGCTGTTGCCCCCGAAGAGGCCGCCGAAGCCACCGCCGCCGAAGGCGTTGTTCCCTGACCCCGAGCTCGAGGAGCCCGCCGGGCTGACCTCGACGCCGAGGAAGGCGGTGGTCCCGATGTGGACGGTCGACGAGCGCGTTGCCGGCCACGATCTGGCGGGCGATGGAGAGCGCCGTGTTGATCGGGATGGCGAAGCCCTGGGTACCCGAGGACTGGTCGTTGGACTGGAACGAGAAGCCGGCCGAGGCCGCCGTGTCCACACCGAGCACCTGGCCCGAGGTGTTGACCAGCGCACCGCCGGAGTCACCGGGCTGAATGTCGGCGTTCGTCTCGATGAGGCCCGCGAGCTGCTCGGACGTGCCGTCACCCTCGTCGCTGGCGGTGATCGACTGGTTGAGCGCAGTCACGGTCCCACCGGCCGCGCTGGGCGTCCCACCCGTCCCGCCGGCGTTGCCCACACCGACGACCTGCTGACCCACCGAGGCGGTCGAGGAGTCGGCCAGGTTGGCCGTCGTCAGGCCCGAGGCGTTGTGGAGCTGGAGCACCGCGATGTCCTTCGTGCGGTCGTAGCCCACCACGCTGGCCGTGTAGGTCTTCCCGTTCCCGATGTCGGTCACGCTGATGGTGGTGGCCCCGTCGATCACGTGGTTGTTGGTCAGGATCACACCGCCCGAGGAGATCACGATGCCGGTCCCGGCCGCCTGCTCCTGCTGGTAGCCGAGCGTCGTGTTGATGTCGACCAGCCCGGGGTCGACCTTCGACGCAATGGCGTTCACGTCGCTCGGACCCGAGGAGCCGGAGTTACTCGAACCGGAGTTCCCCGAGCCGCCGGAGGAGCCTCCGTTGAAGCCCGGGACGTTCCCGAAGGGGTTGCCCGAGTTGGAGTTGCCCGAACCCGAGCCGTGGCCCGAACCGGTGTGGTTGGGAACCTGGAACGAGTTGCCCGACGACAGCGCCGAGAGGTTGGAGTTGTTGTTGCTCCAGGCGGCGTGACCGATCCCGATGCCGGCGGCAAGAAGGACGGCCGCTGCGCCACCGATCAGCACGCCGGTGCGCACCTTGTGGCTGCCGGTCTTGGCGCCGGCCGCACCGGCCTGTCCGGCTGGCGGCGCCGACTGCGCGGGCCAGGACCACGTGCCGGGGTCCGACGGCGCCGCTCCGGGCGTCGCACCGAGGGCGGGGTTGCCGCCCAGGGCACCCATGGCGTAGGAGCCGCTCGGCGGCGTGCCCTGGGGTGGGGTCGTCTCGGGCTGCGGCTGCTGGGGTGCTGCCGCAAAGGGAGTCGCGGGGGTGGGCGTCGGCGGTGCCGGTGCTTCGTTGGCCGGCGCCACCGGGGGGGTCACCGCCGGCAGGGCGATGGCCTGGGCCGGGTCCTCGGGGACGGCGGCGTCGTGCCCCGTGTCCGATTCCCACGCCTTCGGCTGGCCCGCCGTCTGGTCGTTCGTGTCCTCGCTCATCTGATCCTCCGTCCAGGCCCGCACTGCCGCGGGCTGATCACGGTCTCCATTGGACAACCCAGGGCTGTCAGCCAGGTTGGAGAAATGTATGAGCCAAGTAAATGTTGTCTGTGCAACCTGGAACGGCAGGTCTACGCTGGTCAGCGAGTTGCACGACACTCCTGGGGGGTCTCATGAGCACCACGATCTTCGACGCTGACTCTCACCTTATGGAGACGCCCGACTGGCTCGGCCAGTTCGCCGACGCCTCCGTGCGCGAGCGCCTGGCGCCCATGGCTTTCGAGGGGGCGGGTGCCGGAGCGGCCAAGCTCATGGCGAGCCTGCCCGACCTGTGGGCCTCCCAGCGCGAGGCCGACATCGGTCCCGACGTCATCAAGGGTCCCAAGGGCTGGATGGCCCCGGGCGCCCTCGACGGCGACGTGCGCTCCCGGGTGCTCGACGCCCTCGGGATCGACGCCCAACTCGTGTTCCCGACGTTCTCCACGGGGCACTTCGCCTACAGCAAGGACCTCGACGTCCTCTACGGCGGGGCCGAGGCGCTCACTCGGGCCATGGTCTCGTTCTGTTCGTCAGACTCCCGGCTCAAGGCGGTCGGGTACCTGCCCCTCAACAGCCCCGAACGCGCCGTCGACGCCGTCGAGGCCGCACTCGACGCCGGCGTGGCCGCCCTCTGGGTGCCCTCGGACGCGCCGGGCAGTTTCTCGCCCACCCACGTCGACCTCGAGCCGGTGTGGGCCCGGCTGGCCGAGGCGGGTGTGCCGTTCGTGCTCCACGTCGGCGGCGGCAAGCTCCTGCCCAAGGCCTTCCACAACAACGGCCGGCCCCGGCCCAAGGACTGGCTGGGCGGCGGTGAGAACCTGCGCTCCAAGGACTTCCCGGTCCTGCACCACTCGCCCGAGCGCTTCCTCGCCTGCATGGTGCTCGACGGGGTGTTCGAGCGTCATCCCGAGCTGCGGGGCGGCGCCATCGAGCTCGGAGCCACTTGGGTCCCCGGCCTGCTGCGCAACCTCGACCACGCCTTCCGCTCCTTCCACAAGTTCGAGCCTGCGTTGGGCGAGCTGTCGCTCCAGCCGTCGGACTACCTGCGCCGCCAGGTGCGTTTCACACCGTTCCCCTTCGAGGACACGGCCTGGTTGGTGGAGCAGTGCGGGCCCGAGCTCTTCATGTTCTCGACCGACTACCCGCACCCCGAGGGCGGCAAGCGGCCCTTCGAGGCCTTCGGCGAGGCGGTGGCCGGCTTCGACGAGGAGACGCAGGAGCGCTTCTTCTGGCGCAACGGAGCCGAGCTCCTCGGCCTGGCGTGAGCGCACCGGTGGCGCGGTGACGACGGTCGGCTCGCCACGCCTGGTGGTGGAGCCCGTCGCCGGTGCCCTGGGCGCCACCGTGCGCGGGCTCGACCTCTCAGCCGTGTCGGATCCGGGCGAGCTCGAGGGCCTGCGCCAGGCCCTGGCCGACCACCTCGTGGTGTTCCTGCCCGACCAGGAGCTCGACCTCGACGGGCTCGAGCGGGTGACCGACCTGTTGGGCGGGCGCGATGTCACGCCCTTCGTCGACCCGCTGGAGGACCGGCCGTACGTGATCCGGGTGATCAAGGAGCCGACCGACGTGCTCAACTTCGCCAACGCCTGGCACAGCGACCTGAGCTACCTGCCCGAGCCGCCGGCCTACACGCTGCTGCACGCCTGGGAGGTCCCGTCCCACGGGGGCGACACGCTGTGGTCGAACCAGTACCTGGCCTACGAGACGCTCTCGCCCGGACTGCGCGCCACGCTCGACGGCCTCGAGGCCGTCCACTCCGCCGGCCTGGCCTACGGCACCGGCGGGCTCTTGGACAAGGTGAAGGACTGGACGTCCATGGCCATCGCCCCCTCGCAGGAGGCCTACGCCGAGCACGTCCACCCGGTCGTGGCCGTGCACCCGGTGACCGGGCGCCGGGCGCTCTTCGTGAACCCGATCTACACCGTGCGCTTCAAGGGATGGACCAAGGAGGAGTCGCTGCCGCTCCTCGAGCACCTCTACCGCGCGAGCGTCAACGAGAACTTCACCTGCCGCCTGCGTTGGTCAGTGCACATGCTGACGATCTGGGACAACCGTTGCACCATGCACAACGCGCTCAACGACTACTCGGGCGTGCGCCGCGAGATGTACCGCACCAGCGTCAAGGGTTCTGTGCCCCTGGGTCCGCTCCGGGCTGCGCTCGGATCCTGAGATCCGAGCCGAGGAGAGCGAGAAAGCAAGCAGCTCAGAAGACGCCGCGGCCGGCGGACCACCTAGCAGCGACGGCCGCGCTGGCAGTGCCGGCGCTCCGTCTTGCCGTACACGCGGCGCAGGTGGCCCCTTGGTTGGTCCGACAGTTCGTGGGCCACGCTCATCCCCAGGTCGTCGGGGTCGCCCTGCCTGCTGCGCACATCGAGCTGCCACTCGTCTTCGGCGTCCCTCAGCGCGCCGTCCGCGTCGTGCCCCGCGTCCGATTCCCGCATGTTCGGCAGGCCCGCCGCCTGGTCGTTCGCGTCCTCGCTCATCCGCTCCTCTGTCCGAGCCGCGCTGACGCGGCTGATCACGGACTGCATTGGACAAGCGCAGGCTGTCAGCCAGATTGGAGAAATGTACGAACCACGTAAATGTTGGCTGTGCAATTTGGAACGGCAGGTCTCCGCCGGTGACAGCAGCGAGGCACCGGCGGACCAGGCGAGCCGCTCAGAAGACGCGGGGCGGCAGACCACCAGGCTGCGATCGCCGCGCAGGCAGTGCCGGCGCGACGTCTTGCCGCAGAGGCGGCGCATGTGGCCCTTGGGTTGCTCGGAGAGCTCGTGGTGGATGGCGACGCCGAGGTCGCCGGCGTGCAGCTGCATCCCGCGCACCTCGAGCCGCCACTCGTAGTCGGCGCCCTCCAGAGCGCCGTCGGCGCTGAGGATGGATGCGTCGGGACAGGCCTTGCGGGTCTTGGAGAGGAGTTCGAAGCGAGCGTCGAAGGAGTCGCGGCCGGCGTGACGGAGCCGCACCGCACTGCGCACTCGGGGCGACTCGAGGACCACCACCCAGCGCGCTCCCTGCCGGCACAGGTAGAGCGTGGCGGTGTCAGTCACCAGGCTCGGTCCCGAGCTGTTGGCGGCGCTGTTCGGTTCCATCACGAGAAAAACGCCACCCTTCCGGCTCTCTTACTGGGCCGAAAGGACCATTTCTGAGTGTGCGCGTCCTGAGTGCGCGTGTCCTGATCGTCCGCGTGCTGATTGTGCGCGGACTGACCGTGCGCGGACTGACCGTGCGCGGCGAACCGGCGGAACGAGAAGGCTGCGGTCGTTGCGCCGCCGTTGATCCGGTACGAGCGAGCGGCGCGGCGGCGACGTCGGCCCGGAGAATGAATGGCCGCCAGGACCAGGCCCTGGCAGTCCGGGGCGGTGAACACGGCAAAGGAAGACGCTGCTGAACCGGACAACCTCGCTGGCACGTCGCCATTCCTCCCATCCGAGCCCGCGGCCCGGATGGTGGCACTGCGACCCGGGGGAAGGCCGCATGCCACGTGCCGGGGGAAGGCACCTTGTCGCGCAAGTGTGCACGGACGCAACGGGTGCTGCCAGTGACTTAGGTACTGTGCCGCACAACGTGCGCCCAACTCTGCTCAAGGCGACGTGTGCGCGTAGGGTGACCTCGTGACTGGTGACGACGTCCGGGTGGCCGCGGAGTTGTGTCGACAGCTCCTCGAGCCCGCGCTCCATGCGGACTGGAGCGCACCGGTCCCCGATCTCGACTTCACCGTGTCGGGCGTGATTGGCCACGCGGCGCAGGCGGCGCTCTGGTACCCGATCGACATGTGGAGCGGCCCGGAGAACGCTTCGTTCGAAGTGAAAATTCTCGACGACACCGGCAACCGGCGACTGCTGGCCAGCTTGCTCGGCGCGTCCCAGGTGATGGCGTCCGCCCTGGACGCCGCGCCGCCGACACTGCGCGGCTTCCATCCCTTCGGCTCGCCCGACCCTTCGGGGTTTGCCGCCATGACCTGTGACGAGTTGCTGGTGCACGGGCGTGACGCGGCGCGGGGGTTGGGGCGGGAGTTCGGGGGGGATGCGAGGCTGGCATCGAGCATCCTGGCCCGGCTCTTCCCGTGGCATTCCGTGGGGGCGGGTGACGATCCGTGGCAGGTGTTGCTGTGGGCCAACGGGCGGGTCTCGCTGGCCGGCCGTGAGGACCAGCAGCGCTGGCGCTGGCACTGTGCCCCGCTGTCGGAATGGGACGGGTCGGCGCCGGTGTCCAAGCGCCGGTAGGTCGGGGCGGTCCGGTGGTGTCTGGTCCGGTGAGGCCAGGCCACAGGCCCGGATCGGGTCAGCTCAGGGGAAGGTGACGACGATGGAAGCGAACGGCTGCAGCGAACCGGTGTCGATGCCGAACTTCTCCACCCCGATGTAACAGGTCTGCTCGAGTCCCGGCTGGTGCGCCTTGCCCGGACAGGCCTCCACCTTCATCACGGTCTTGAACGTGCCCGTGCCGTTGGTCGTCACGGTGACGGTGTTGTCCGTGTCGCACGGGTTCTTGGGGACGACCCAGTTCGTCTTCCCGCACTCGACCAGGGTGAGGGTCTGGCCGGCGCTGAAGTGCCGGCCCACCACGTGGGTGTCCGTGTTCACCATGACGTTGTTCGGGTTGACCTTGATGGTGGGCGGGACCGCGGTGACGGCGCCGGCGAGGCCGGGTCCCGCCACGGCGAGGCCGAGCCCCGCCACGCCGAGACCGAGGCCGCCCAGCAGGGCCGCCCTGGCCTTTGCGTGTGCGATGTGTGCATCTCTCATGCAAACGATCGTACGAAGGTTCCCGCCGGTTGTGAAGGGGGGTGGACATGAGTTCTTGGTGACCACTCAGCGTGCGGCCAGCGCGCCGTCACCGAGATTGCCTTCTGGTCACACATGCCCGCCGGACGGGGGGGAGGACGAGGACCCCGTCCCGCCTGAACGCACATCGGACCTAGGGCCGGAACACCACCTTGATGGCGTGCGACGTCGTCCGGTCGATGGCCGCCCCGACCGCTTCTCGATACTCCTCGAGCCCGAACTCGTGGGTCACCACGACCGCGTCGGGCAGCAGCCCCGCCGCCAGCACGTCGATGGCCCGGTCCACCGAGTGGCGCCCGGCCCCGCCGGCCAGACCCGGCGCCGAGCCGGCGTCGACGGTGTGGTCGATCGACCCGACCAGGGCGGCCTCCTTGTACCAGATGGGCGTGAGGTCGACCTCGCTGATCCCCGCCGCGCCCAGCAGGAGGACGGTGCCGCGATGCGCCACGGCCCGCAGCGCCTCGGTCACCGACTGCGGTGCGCCGACGGCCTCGACCACGTAGGGGAAGCCGCCCATCAGCATCTGGTGCTGCTTGCGCCCGACCACCCGTGACGACGAGAGCTCGCTCAGTTGCTCCCAGTGCGACCACGACGTGGGGTCGTCGAGCACGACATGGTCGGCCCCGCACGCCGCGGCCGCGTCGGCTTGATGCGCGTGCCGAGCCAGCACCGTGACCGCGCAGGCCGGGAACAGTCCCTTGACCGCGGCCAGGGCGGCCAGCCCGATGATCCCCGCGCCCACGATCAGCACCGGGTCGCCGTCGGTCGGCGCGGCGCGCAGCAAGCCGTGGCAGGCGATGGAGACCGGCTCGTAGAGCGAACCGGCCCGGTCGGGTACGGCCGTCGGGGAGCGCATGGATCATGGAGGAGTGGGCCAGCACCTGGTCGGCCCAGCCGCCGCCGAGCTCCCACGTGAAGCCGAGCGAGCGTCCCGAGCTCACGATGCCGCTGTCGAGGTTGAGGCAGGAGGACGACCAGCCGCGGGCGCAGTTGGCGCAGAGCGGCGTGATGCCCCGGGGCAGGCACGGGATGCACGGGTCGAGCACCACCCGGGTCCCGACCGCCACCTCGCACTCGGGCCCGGCCTCGACGATGCGCCCCGCCGTCTCGTGGCCGAGGACGAAGGGGAAGGTGCCCAGGCCCATCAACGTGGGCGAGGGCCCGGTGTTGTGGGCGAAGAGATGGAGGTCGCTCCCGCAGATCCCACCGGTCAGCACCTCGACCCGGGCCCACGACGGCCCGGGCAGCGTGGGCTCGGGCACCTCGGAAAGGGTGGCGGGGAACGAGGGATCGGCAAAATCGAACACGACGGCGCGCATGCGGCTCAGCGTAGGGGGCGGCGTAGGGCGCAGCACGCCCACGGCGCACGGAGCGTCACGCGGCGTCACGCGGCTACAGTGCGAACGATGCGGGTCCCCGACTCCACCCTCGACGAGCTGCGCGACGCGAGGGGCTTCTCGTTGCTGCCCGGTTTCCTGGCGCCCGACGAGCTCGCGGCGGCGCAAGACGCGCTGTGGCGCCACTTCCCGCGCCCCGACGACTACTTCGCCGACCCCGACGGGCGGCCCACCGCGCGCTGGCCGGCGACCAGTTCGCCGGCGTGCTCGAGTTCCCGTACCGCTCGTGGGACCTCAACGGCCTGGCCGTGCACCCCGATCTCGTCGACATGGCCGAGCGCTACCTCGACACGCCCGACCTCCACCTCTACAAGGTCGAGCTGTGGGGCAAGTACGCCGGCGCCGTCAACTACGACCAACCGCTGCACCGCGACTACGGCAGCCACAGCCTCGTCGTGCCCCGCCCCGAGACCCGCTACCAGCAGATCACGACGTTCATCTACCTCTCCGACGTCACCGAGGTCGACGCCCCGACCGTGATTGTGCCCTACGACGCCGGCAAGGACGTCCCTTACACCCCGTTGTTCCTGCCCTTTGGGGAGCTGGCCGAGCGGGAGGTGCGGTGCGTCGGACCGGCGGGCTCACTCCTCGTCTACCGGACCGACGTCCTGCACCGCGGTTCGGACTTCGGTGCGCCGGGTCGCTGCGCGCTTCTCCATCCTGGTCGACTTCCAGGTCCGCGGCACCACGTGGGGCGGCAAGATGGCCTGGCCCAAGGCGGCGCCCGACCGGTGGGCCAAGTTCATCCCGCAGTGCACGGTCCGCCAGCGCGATCTCTTCGGCTGGCCCCGTCCCGGCGATCCCTATTGGGACGAGGCGACGCTCGAAGGGGTGGCGGCGCGCTATCCGGGCATCGACCTCGAGCCCTACCGCACGGCCGTCTCCCCTGTGGCCTGACTCGTCGATCGGAGCCCGCGCCACGACCCCTCAGCCTGAGGCCGGGGACTTTCGGAGCGTGACCGTCACGGAGTGCACCGTCGGCGCAATCGTGACGCGGCCGGCCGACTGGTTCACGGTGCCGCTGGTCGTCGCGGCGACGTTGTGGATGAAGGAGGGAAGCTCGAAGAGCACCGGACCCGAGGCCGCGCCGTGCAGGGTCAGGGTGACGTGCCGACCCGAGCCGGCGATCGTCAGCCCGAGGCGACGCCCTCCCGTGGTGGGGAAGTTGACCACCGAGACCGGGCGCCGCGTCGCCAGCCACGCCGGCGGGACGCCGCGGCCCACGACGAGGGCGCCGGAGGCATCCTGCGCCACCAACGAGTCGAGGAGCGCCTTGTTGGCCCCGGCGATGCCCCAGGCGTGCGGCGCCGCACCTTGTCCGCTCCCGGGATGCCGACCGACCCAGGGGGAGGAGGGGTCGGGCGCGCTCGAGCTCTCCCACCAGGAGAACGGTCCCGCCTGCGAGTTGGCCAGCATGAACTCGTAGTCGAGGATGCCCTGGTCGCGGTGACCCTGACTGGCCAGGCCGGCCATTCCCGTCTCGGCGTTGTAGGCACTGGAGTAGTAGTCGTCGGGGAACCCACCGGTCGTGTCCGGCGGAAGCAGGCCCTGCAGGCGACCGAATCCGTAGGAGTACGTGGCGTCGATCATGGTCAGGCCGGGGCCGCTGACGGGCGCTCCGAGCAGGCCGGCCTCCCACGCCCACGAACCGAAACCGAAGGGCGACGTCCAGTTGGCGTCCATCGGGTTGCTGCATCGATTCGCCGTGTTGGGTTGGACGAGTGAGCAAGGCAGGTAGTCGAGATGGTTCGTCGAGATGGTCTGGGCCAGCACGGCGTCGGTCGCCGCCAGCAGGCTCGAATACTGCTGCGTGGCCCAGCTCGCCTCGGAGTGCTCGCCGAGGCGAACCGCGATGGAGCGATAGGCGGCCAGGCCGAGCAGGGCTTCGTAGTCGTCGACCGTCCAGGTGCCCTCGGTGTCGATGTCCTGGGTCGCCTCCATCGTGCCCATCGGTCCCGTGCGGTCCGCCGCAATGGCGTGCGCCGCATCCTCGAGGCTGGGCTCGCTCGACGGTCCTGCCGGTCCCGGTTCGGCGAAGTTCTTCTTCACGAAGGCGGTGTCGCCCGTCTTGAGGAGATAGACGGCCCACGGAAGTGGATAGGTCCACAGACCGTCGACATAGTTGTTGACCTGGGAACCGATGGCGGCGCGGACGTCGGTGAGCAACGCATGCGCATCGGTGAAGTAGCCCTGCGTGAACAGGTTGGTCGAAATTCCGACCACGTCGTGGCTGTACTCGCCCTCGTACCCGTTGATTCCCGTGTCGAGGTGGTTCCCCCTGCGGGCGATCTGGGTCGTGATGAAGCCGCTCTTGTAGGCGTCGACCAATGAGGAGTTGGGCAGACTGATCTGCGCGATGGCAGCGAGCTGGCGATTCCAGAAGCTCCGCATGTGGTCGAAGTGCGCATCGAAGCCGCCGGCAGCGACGACGGCCTGGGCCGCCGGCCAGGGGTATGACGCGCCGAAGCGGTCCGATGCGACGACGTAGTCGTGGTCGACCGCGTGTCCCGGCTGGACGGTGTCCGAGCCGGAGTTGAGTGGAACGAGGGTCGAAGAAGCCTCGGGGTCGACGGTGACCGGCCGAGAGGTCGGGTCCGAGACGCGGACCCGGCTGTAGACGGCGACGTAGGGATGGCCGGCGATGACGATCCGGTCGGCGAACTCGGTGATGGCGATCCTGGCCCCGCCCGAGTTAAAGGACGTGGTCTGCGCCGGAAGGTAGCCGTCGGCATCGGCCCAGGTCGTCTTCTGGCCGCCGTAGAGACCGAAGCCATAGTTGGCGAACAACCCGTTTGGTCCTTCCTGCACCAAGAAGGTGCCACCAAGGCAGGTGATCACGCTGTTGTGGTCGCCGAGCCATCCGATGGCCGATGCGGTGGCGTCGGCACCGGTGAAGGCGCTGGTGTCGAGGTTGAAGGTGCACCGGTAGGCCGGTTGCGGACCGGCCGCACTCGTCGGCGGCGGGGGTGACGTTGCCGGATCGGAGGTGGCGGCGGCGACCGGCGTGAGCGCCGTGAGCGCGGCGAGACCACAGCAGAGCGTTGCGAAGATGGCCAGGGCGGTGACCGCCGTCGATCGCTGGGAGCGGGCGTTCGGCGCCGCGTTCACGAGGGTCCCCGGGCTCCACCGCACGCCCGAGTCTGCTGCAGACGAGCGTGCTCGTCCAACGGGAGGTGCACTGGCGCGACGGAGAGGTCGGGGCGGCCGGCGTCCGGGTCGACGAATCACACCTGACGATCAATTCCCAACCTCAGCAGCCCGCGGGATTCACCCCTTGCACAGTGGGGGATAGCTCTCCTGTCCCTTTGGTTGCATGGGTCTCACAACAACGAGGCGCACACGATGGCACGCGACTGGCTGATGGCGTCGATCGACGCGAGGGAAGACGCAGCCGCCAACGCGAGCGAGGCAATGGCCGCTGTGGTCGAGAAGCTGGACCGGACCCGCACCAGCTGCAACAGGGAATTTGCCCTGGTAGAGATCCTGGACGAGCACATCGAGTCGGGGGCGAGGGATATCCGGCGCTCGGCGGCGGAGTCCATCGAAGGGTACGAACGGGGCGGTGCTCGTGTTCCGAGGCAACCTCGTGCTGCTCATGACCGAGGACGAGGGCTTGACCGTCGCCGACTCGGCGCGCCATAGGCGGATCAGCCGCCAGCGCGCCGGGCGCGTGCGTGCCACGGCAATTGAGGGGGCGTAAGCAATCGGGGTTCGGCAGGGTTTACGGACCAACCTCCGTCGGGAATAGGAAAAAAGTCCCTACACGCACCAGGGAGGTGCGTGCCGACCGCTGACTGTGTGCAGTCGGTTGCGGACACCGGCGGGCTGAGGGGGCAGGGTGTTTGTGCAACTGTCGGAGAACAAGGAATTCCTAGACTCGCTCATTACGAGCGGTCTCACGGAGAGCATCGGCGTCGCGGTCGTCGTGACCGATAGCGGCGGCGTCATCCGGAGCTGGAATCGGGCGGCCGAGGATCTCTACGGCTGGACCGCGCTCGAGGCGCTGGACCAGGAAATCCATGTGCTCTTGCCCTCGCGCACTCATTGCGACGGCGCACGTGTGACGCAGTACACCTCTCGCGACGCGAACGCGCACGGCACGTACCTGGTCGAGGGCAAGTTCGGAGACGGACTGTACGTGGAAGCCCGGACCCACCCGGTCACGGGGGAGTCGGGCGAAGTGATCGGCACGGTCGGAGTCAGCTGGGACATTACGGACCGCGTGCGGGCCACCCGGCGTCTCGCCGATTCGGAGTCTCACTATCGTTCGAATTTCTCGGCCAGCAAGGTGCCCCAACTGAGCATGTCGATCGACCGTCGGATTGAGGCGGTCAATCCGGCCATGTGCGAGTTGGTGGGCTACGACGAGCGCGACCTTCTCGGCTGTTCTGTCCTCTGCTTTCTGCATCCCGCCGATATGCAGTCCTTCCTCGTCGACCTCGATGCGATCTGGAGTGGGAGCGAGGACCTTGTGCCCAACGTGTACCGATGTGTACACAGCGACGGCCACACCATTTGGCTCCAGGTCATGCCGTCGGTCGTCCGGAACGCTGACGGCGAACGGCATTCTGTGTCGGCCATCGTGCTCGATGTCACCGACCAGAGGCGAGCACAAGAGCACTACGGCGTCGTCATGGACACGATGGCCGAGGGACTCTTCGCCGTCGACGGCGAGGGGATGATCACCTTCATCAACCGCGCCGCGGCGCGCATGCTCGGGTACAGGGAGGAGGAGCTGCGCGGCCGCGACTCCCACCAGACCTTCCACTATCAGCACGCGGACGGGGAGACGTATCCCCGGTCGGATTGCCCTCTCGTCCGGGTTTCCACGGAGCATCGGACGGCGCGCGTGACCGACGAAGTCTTCTGGCGCCGAGACGGCACCATGCTGCCCGTCGCCTATTCGGCGGCGCCGATCTACGTTGACGGGGAGAATCAAGGCGTCGTGGTCGTCTTCCGCGATCGCACCCACGAACTCGACGAAGCCGATCGGGCCCAGCGAGCGATCGACGAGCTCAGCTGGGTAGGCCGGATCCGCGACGCACTCGACGGCGATCGGCTGGTGCTCTACACCCAGCGGGTGGCGTCGTGCCGCGGCGGCGAGGATTCCGAAGAGCTGCTCCTTCGCATGCTCGGACCGAACGGCGAGACGATCGCGCCCGGCGCCTTCCTTCCGGTCGCCGAGAGCTATGGGCTGATCGGCGAAATCGATCGCTGGGTCCTCCGTCGGGCGTGCAGGATCGTGACCGATGGTCGGCGCGTCCAGGTCAACGTGTCGGCCGTCACTGTGGGTGACCCGGGCATGGTGGAGTTCATCCGGCGCGAGCTGGAAGCCTCCGGGGCCGATCCGGCCAACCTCGTGCTGGAGCTCACGGAAACTGCGCTGATGAGCAACGAAGACGCAGGGGAGGAGTTCGCCCGATCCGTGACTGCGCTGGGCTGCGGCTTGGCGCTGGACGACTTCGGGACGGGTTTCGGGAGCCTCACGTACCTCAAGCGGCTTCCATTGTCCTACCTCAAGATCGACCGCGAGTTCGTCGGCGGACTGGTCGGCAACGAGGCCAACCAGCACGTGGTTCGGGCGGTGGTCAACCTGGCTCGGGCCTTCGGGCAGGAGACGATCGCCGAAGGCGTGGAGAACCAGGAGACGCTCGATTTCCTCAAGGAGGTCGGGGTCGACTACGTCCAGGGCTTCCACGTGGAGCGGCCGCGGCCATTCCACCTCGGCGCTGTCGTGGCCGCCTGACGTCTCGAGTCCGCACGGGCGGTCTCCGCTTCGGCCTTCACTTCTGGGCGCTGCCCAGTGACTCCTGGGCGCCGCGGGTCAGGCACTACGAGCAGCTGGGCTTCTCGTCGATCACCTTCACCGACCATCAGGTCGTGCCCCAATGGGAGCCGCTCGCCGCGCTGGCCGCGGTGGCGGCGGTCACCGAGTCGATCAAGCTCGGCACGCTCGTCCTCGACATGGGGCTGCGCAATCCGGTCCTCACGGCCAAGTCGGCGGCCACCCTCGAGCTCGTCTCCGCGGGACGGCTCGAACTCGGTCTCGGCGCCGGCTACGTGGCCCGCAACTTCGCGGCCAGCGGACTGCCTTTCGGGCGACCGGGCGACCGGATCGCCCGGCTCGAAGAGGCGCTGACCCTGATGCGGAAACTCTGGACCGAACCCTCGACCACCATGCATGGTCGGTTCTTGGACGTCTCGGATGCACCGATGGCCGTGGCCAGCCCCGTCTCGCCCACCGTCTTGGTCGGCGGGGGAGGGCGCCGCGTCATGCACCTTGGCGGCCGGGTCGCCGACATCGTGTCGATGATCCCCACGCAGGACCGGGGCGATTGGTCGGTGGCTGACTCCCTGGCGGACTCGACGGTCGATCGCCTGGTGCAACGAGCAGCCTGGGTGCGAGAAGGAGCGGAGGAGGCGGGTCGGGACCCGGCTGACGTCGAGCTCCATACCCTGGTGACCACAACCGTTGTCGGCGACAACGTCGGTCCGGCCATCGCCAAGGCATCGGAGAACGCCGGTGTTCCGGCCGCCGCTCTGGCCGACTCGACGCTCGCCTTGATGGGCACCGGAGAGGAAGTGCGCCAGCGCCTCCGGGAGTGGCACTCGAGGGCGGGAGTGTCCTATGTGTCGCTGTTCGACCCGGGCGACGAGCAGATCGAGTACCTGGCGGCCGAGGTGGTGGGACCGCTCAGTGCCACCTGAGGCCAGAGTGGCTCGGGCTCAGGAGCCAGCAGTTGGCAGCACGAAGTCGACCACGAGCACGGACGCCGACGCGCCAGCGATCCGCACGGCCAGGGATTCCTCTTGGAGGGTCATTTTGGGCAGGGTGATCCTCGAACCCTTCACTCTGGCCGCCGGTGCGTGCGCAGTGACGAGCTCAGATGCCGGCGCGCGCGGTGCCCGTCCTCGAACGGGTCCTGGCGGCGCCCCTCATGAGCTCGCCTCGATGCAGTCGAGGCACATCTGGCAGCGCTGGTTCTCCGGTGTCTCGCTCCATCGCCGTCGCGGGCTGCCGTAACTGACGTCGATACCGCACCACGTCCGCGCCCGTTCTGCGTCCGCCACATGCCAGAGCGACGAGTCGGGTCCGGGCTCACCTTCGGCGTGCGTGTCGTTGCTGAGAAGGTGGATGAGGATGCCCTCGGGCTCCATTTCCACGGCCATGAGGCCAGCGTAAACCTGCCGAAAGCCCGACCCCGAACTCTTGTCGACCCGGTCATCCCAACGGGATCGGTGCTGCTCCGAGGACCTCAGCGGCGGTGGTTCACGTGAGTTGCCGGCAGGAAGCAGTAACGTCTCGGTCCATCAGAGGTGGGTCGAGCGCCCGCACCCGAAGGAACACCGGCAGCCAGGACCAAGGTATTCAGTCGATGACCCAACGAGAGCGAACGTCTGAGACGGTGCCGAACAAGAAGAAGGTTCCATGGAGAAACTGGCCAAGTTGTCGTGGCGTGCTCGAGGTTCGGGAGGCACGTGCACTGCTGAAGTGGACCTCCCGATCCGCGGCTATCGGATCAACCCGAGGAGCCGGTCGAATCCCTTCGCGGCCGCAGGATCCGAGGGCTCCATCCCGACGGTGTCATGGATTTCCTTCGATGGGGACATCTACTGGGTCCGGCTCTCAAGTTCTCAGGGATGGCCGCGTACGATCCGCGTGACCCAAACAGACGTCGACGGAGCGAAGACCTGAGATCTGAGACCGAGGACCTCGAGTCTCGATGGGCACTCGAACTCTCGCCCGGTCGAACAAGGACCCTCGAAGTTCGCAACGTTGTGTAGGAGTTCGCGAGAAGTTTCCCCAGTTCTGACCGGGAGAGGGGCCTTTCGCGTGCTAGAGTAGGGGTTACTGCTCGGCACTTTGCCGGCGTGGCCCGTTCGAATTCACACCCCGAGTTGGCCTCCTTTCCAACTCGAACGGAGTTTTCGAAATTTCTTCCTTCCTCGACCTCGGGGTTGGCGCGCCCCTTTCGCAGCGCCTGTCTCACCTCGGAATTACCGACCCCCTTCCGATTCAGGTCGCGACCATTCCTGAAGCCCTGTCCGGGCGCGACATCTGTGGGCGAGCGCCCACAGGATCTGGGAAGACCCTCGCCTTCGGCCTCCCTTTGGTGACCAACGCCACCGGCGCCAAGCCGGGTAGGCCCACAGCACTCGTCTTGGTGCCGACCCGCGAACTAGCGGAACAAGTGCGAGAGGTGCTGGCCAGCCTTCTGGGCTCGCACGCCAAGCGGGTTGTCGCACTCTACGGAGGCACCAGTTACGGACCGCAGCGCCAAGCGCTCCGGCGTGGCGCCGACATCGTCGTGGCCTGCCCCGGTCGGCTGGAGGACCTCGTCGCGCGGGGCGACGTCAACCTGAGTCAGGTGCGCATCGTCGTGCTCGACGAGGCGGACCGCATGGTGGACATGGGGTTTCTTCGACCTGTCTGCCGCCTGATCGACCAGACGGCGCACGAGCGACAGATACTGCTGTTCTCTGCGACCATGGGCAAAGAGGTGGAATCGATCAGCCGCCGGTACCAGCACGACCCGGCGCGCTACGAGATCGAAGTCGAAGCGTCGCAGGCGGGCGATGTCACGCACCACTTCTGGCGTGTGCCGCGCTCCGATCGAGTCAAGCTCACGGCCCAGCTGGTGGCGCAACACGGACAAGCCTTCGTGTTCTGCCGGACCAAGCATGCCGCCGATCGGGTGGCCAAGCAGCTGGGAGCGGCCGGGGTCAGGTCGGCCCCCATCCACGGCGACCGGTCACAGCACCAGCGAACCAGAGCCCTGGCCGCCTTCACCAGCGGCCAGACCCATGCGCTGGTGGCCACCGACGTCGTCGCACGCGGGATTCACGTTGATGACGTCCCCTGTGTCGTGCATTTCGACCCACCGGGTGACGCGGAGAGCTACGTGCACAGGTCGGGTCGCACCGGCCGGGTCGGGAACACCGGCACGGTCGTCAGCCTGGTGCCTGTCGAGCAGCAGGGCGAGGTGCGGGCGCTGCAGCGGGCACTCGGATTCCCGACCGAGCTCACCGCGCCTTTCGAGCAGGCTGCCCCGCGCCTTCCCCGCGAATCGTCGCCTTCACCGAAGAACTCCGAGCGAGCGGTCGCCCCCAAGAAGGCCGAGCGAGCGGCTGCACCGAAGAATCCCGAGCGAGCTGCCCGCCACGAAGCGACCGCGTCGCAGCTGAACGGGACAGTCAAATTCTTCGACACCCGGCGCGGCTACGGCTTCTTGGCCGCCCCGGATGGCAGCGACGTCTTTGTGCATCACTCCAAGCTCGATGGGCGGGGACCGGGGCGACCATTCCTCCGCAAGGGAGATCGGGTCGTCTTTGACATGGCCGCCGGCCGGCGTGGCCAGGAGGCCCGCAACGTCAAGGTGGCGTCGTGACGACCGGCGTCACCACCTTGGAGGTCGGGCCACAGTCCGGCCAGCCCGAGCGGCCCGAGCCGACGTCTCGGCCGCGGTGGTGGGACCAGCTCATCACGGCGCTGGTCGTGGTTCTCCCCCTGGTCGTGCTTGGACTCTCCATCTGGCTGTTCTGGCATCACGGGATCGGATGGTTCGACATCGGGCTGGGTGCCGCGCTCTACGTGATCACCGGTCTTGGCATCTCACTCGGTTTTCACCGTCTCTTCACGCACCGGAGTTTCCGGGCCAGACGGGCGCTGCGGATCGCTCTCGGGGTGGCCGGTTCGATGGCCGCGGAGGGCTCCCTGATCAGTTGGGTCTCCCATCACCGCCGCCACCACGTCTACGCCGACCAGGCCGGCGACCCTCACTCACCGTGGATGGTGGAGCAGGGTGAATTTCGTCGGCTGCGGGGGCTCTTCCACGCACACGTGGGCTGGCTCTTCACAGGCGCGCAGTCCAGTCCGAAGCGCTGGAGCCGGGACCTCCTCGGCGACCGCGACGTGGTTGCCATCTCGAATCTCGTGCCTCTCTGGATGTTCCTCTCGCTGGCCATACCATTTGGGCTTGGGTACGTCATCACAGGCTCCCTGGTGGGTGCGACGCTTGCGCTGGTATGGGCTGGACTCGTACGTATTGCGCTCCTGCACCACGTCACCTGGAGCGTCAACTCGCTCGGGCACATGTTCGGCAAGCACCCCTACCAGAGCGGCGATCACAGTGGGAACATCGCCTGGCTCAGCGTCGTGAGCTTCGGCGATTCCTGGCACAACTCGCACCACGCCTTTCCGGCGCTGGCGCGGCATGGCTGCGATCGCGGCCAAATCGATCCTTCCGCGAGCGTCCTCCGGATGTTCGAGGGCCTGGGGTGGGCCTCACAGGTCAAGCGTCCGACCAAGGCGTTGTTGACGCGGCGTTCGACCCCTCAGAATTCCACCCCACAATGATCTTCCTGCGGTGAGCAGAGACAGTCGCAGCCGTTCGAATGAACGGCGCACAAGAGCGCAACGGCGCATACAGCAAGAAATGAGAGCAAAGAGATAGTTATGGCAACCGGAACAGTCAAGTTTTTCAACGGTGAAAAGGGATTCGGCTTCATCAGCCCGTCCGATGGCGACAAGGACGTCTTCGTCCACTACTCGAACATCAGCGGTGGCGGGTACAAGTCCCTCGACGAAGGGCAGACGGTCGAGTTCGACGTCGCAGAGGGGCGAAAGGGCCCTGAGGCGCAGAACGTGAGGGTCGTGTAGCTCACCGCCGAGAGACGCGGGAGTGTTGGAAGCTCAACACTCCCGCGTTTTCGCGCCCGGACGCAGGCCACGACGGATCATGGACTCGCGGATTGAGGAGACGCCGCCGGTGCTGGGCTCGGGCCGATCCACACGGCAGCGACATACGAAACCACGACAGCCACGATCACGACCGGCATCAGCTCCAGCGCGTCGGAACCGAAGAGCAGGCTCGGGAGGAGCACTGCGGTCAAGGGCAGTTTGAGTGCTCCCGCCGTCATGGCTCCGACCCCCATTGCGGCACCCGCGACCATTGGCAAACCGGGAAGGTGGGACAGAGCGATCCCGCCGGCGGCGCCGATGAACATCGCCGGGAAGATCGGCCCGCCGCGGAAGCTGCTGAGCGAGATGGCGTAGGCGAGCGCTTTGCAGACCAGGAGGAGGACCAGTGCGCCCGCCGTCCAGGTCGCAGCGTGCTGCACGAGTGTCGGCAGCTCCGACTGTCCGGAGAAGAGGACGTCCGAGGAGCTTCTCCCTGTGCCCTCGGCAAACGCGATGGCCAGGCCACCCACGGCGAGACCAGCGACCGGGGTGAGCAACACTCTGCGTGGCTCGACAATCTTGCGGAGCGTTCGGGCCACCCGGAAGATGTTGGTGGCAACCACGGCGGCAGCGAGGCCGATGACAAGGGCCCAGAGAAACTCGGCGCCAGTGGGCGGCCCGACATGGGGAATCTGCGGAATGTTCAGCGAGAAGGTCCCGTACCCGGTCAGATGGTCGAGGCCGACGAAAACCAGCGATCCCACGCCGGCGGCGAGCAGGCCCGGCAGCAGCACCAACTCCATTGTCGCTCCGCCGAGTCCGACCACCTCCATGAGCAGGAATGCGCCAACCAGAGGTGAGCCCAAGAGCGTGGCAATAGCGGCGAAGCTCCCGGCGCCGCCGATGACGACGGTGGCCATGGCCGGCGCGTCCCGCTTCACCAGTTGTATCGCCAACACCCCGAGGCCACTGCCGATGGCGATCAACGGTGCCTCGGGTCCCAGCACAATTCCGAGGCTGAGGGTGGCAAAAGCGGCCACGATGATGCCGAAAAGATCGATCGGGCTGACCGGTCCACCTGACGTGAAGCCCTCTGAAGGCTCATGGCCGGCAGTGCCAGGCAGATAGCGGATGGTCAGGGCTACGAGGATGCCGCTGAGCGCAACCCAGGGCAGCGGCCACCAGAGCGGTTCAGCGTGGAACCCAAGGCTGACCGGAAGGTCGCTGAAAATCTCCGTCTGGACTCTGGCCACTCCCTCCAGGAAGAAGTAGGCGATCGCCGCCACGGGGACGCCGATGACGGCTCCAACCACGAGGAGCGCGAGATAACTCCGGGACTTGAGGAGCTTGAGTGGATCCGGGGGCGAGGCCGGGGCCGGGGCCGGTGGGTCTTCGGGGTTGGTCATGATCCCTTCGCGTACGACTCAGAGCGCGAGATCGCCGCGCGGAGCGCCGCCGCCCTTCGATTTCTCCTGCCGTGGTGACCCGTGAAACGGGCTGTGTGGAGGTCCTTTCACGCGGGTTGCGACTATAACGCCGCAGTACCGCCCGGGCAGGGAATCGCTTCCGTTTCGGATGACTCCGCTGCCGGATGCCGGATCACCCGGTGTCGCGTTGCCCCTCGAACAGGATCCGATTGGTCGCAATGGTGGCGGCGACAGCGGCGGCAAGAGCCGTGCTCGGTGCGACTATTCGTCCCACTCTGGCGACCACTCCACGATCCACTCGCTCAGCCCCACGATCTCCAATGTCGTGCGGACCATCTCACTCGGTCTTGTCAACCTGAGCTGGCCGAGTCCCTCGGCCAGGATCCGATTCCTTGCGACCACGAAGGCCGAAATGCCGCTCAAATCCATGAAGGTGAGACCGGACAGATCGACAACAAGGAAAGTACCGGCCGCCTCCACCAACGCGTCAGCCAATCCAACGGCGGACACGATGTCCAACTCGCCCTCCAGAGCCACGACGTGGACGCCGCCGAGGTCACGTGCGGCCATCCGGAACTCGGGCACCACGGCGAGGCCATTTCTGCCGAAGGTTGCAGGTGGCGAGTTGCCAGGAGACCGGTCAGCTCACCGCAAATGCTACGCCTATTCAAGATCGGCACCGCGTCAGCTACAGACAAGGTTGGTTCGTGCCCCGACGTCGATGAGGCAACGACCTCGCCCTCGGTTTGTGGGACGCGAAGTTCGCCGTCGCATCGCTCTTGCGGGTGTTGTGGGTGTGGGTCCTGCGTCACCCAAAGGCGAGAATGATGCCCGCGGCGTTGGACAGGGCAGACAGTCTTTCGTCGTCTTCATGTGATTCGGTGCCTCAGCGCGGCGGACACGCTCGCTCGTGTTGACGAAGCGCGTGGGTACACGAGTGCACGAGCCGTTCTTGCCATCGTGTGCGTCTGATCACAAAGCGTTCGAAGCAACGTCGAGGTTGCACCGAACCGCGGCGGCAGGGCCAGCCGAACGACGACGGGTCACGTGGCCCACGTCGCCCGGGTGACGTCGGCGTGAATGAAGCGTGACGGATTGGTGAGATACCGCGAGGAGCGGCGGCGGGAGCAGTCCGCGCAGCACCGAAATGAGCCCTCGAGGCAGTTCCCGCTCGGCCTCTCGTTCGTGTCACGTTCGTGGTCCGGAGGCCGTGGCGTCTGGACGGACTGGGAGCGCAGACCCTGGGGGCCCCCTGTCGGCGCCGGTGGTCCCGTCTAGTGTCGCGACATCGCGAGCCGGCCCACACCGAGAGACGAGAGTTAGGTGACACTGAATCGAAGGCAATTCCTCGGTGGCGGATTGGCCGGCGCGTCCCTGGTGCTTGGGGTGGGCGAACAATTTGCCTCCACGGGCACCGCAGGCGCGGCAACGAGGTCCGAGCACAAGAAGGTCCTTGAGGCTGGAAGTCTGCCCTTTCCCGGGCACGCGCCGGGCACCGACCAGGTGCCACAGATCGAGCATTTCGTCGTGGTGATGATGGAGAACCATTCGTTCGACAACATCCTCGGGCTCATAGGCAGAGGCGACGGGTTCACGTTGGGATCCAATGGTCAGCCGACGGCGAAGAATCCGGATGGTCACGGCAACGAGGTCCATGCCTTCCACATGCCGACGGAGTGTCAGACCGATGGCGTGGGGAACGATTGGAAGGTGGCCCACGAGGCATACGACGGGGGTTCCTGTCAGGGGTTTGTCACCAGCACGACTCCGGAAGCCATGGGCTACTTCACCAAGGCAGATCTTCCGTTCAGCTGCGGTATGGCAAGCGTCTTTCCCATCGCCGATCGCTACTTCTGCTCGGCGATGGCGCAGACCGATCCCAACCGTCGCTACCTGATCGCAGGAACCTCGCTCGGCCTGATCAACGACACGTTCCCGTCGGAGTTGCCGCCGAACGGCGTGATCTTCGAGCAGTTCAACAAGCACGGCATCAGCTGGAAGGACTACTACTCCAATCTCCCGACGCTCGGAGTGTTCCTCCCGCTCCTCGCTGAGCCAGCGCTTCGGAGCGGTGTGGTCAAAATCGACCAGTTCTTCGAAGATGCCGCCGCGGGAACGCTGCCCGTCGTTCAGCCTGGTGGAGCCCAACTACGACCACCAGTCCGAAGAAAACCCACAGGACGTCCAGTACGGGGACCAGTTCGTGAGCACGGTGGTCAATGCGGTGATGTCCAGTCCGAATTGGCCGAAGACGATGCTGATCTGGACGTACGACGAGCACGGCGGCTACTACGACCACGTGCCGCCGCCATCCGCCGTACCCCCGGACGACATAGCCGCCCACGTTGGGACCGGGCGACCCTCCCGGAGGCTTCGACCGGTACGGATTCCGGGTTCCGTGCGCCGTGGTCAGCCCGTACTCCAAGAAGAACTACGTGTCCCACACGGTCTACGACCACACCTCGATCCTCAAGACCGTCGAGGAGAAATGGAACCTCCCCGCGCTCACCCGCCGTGACGCGAACGCCAACAGCCTGTTCGACATGGTGGATGTTCACAAGAAGCCGGCGTTCCTGAAGCCGCCCAAGCTGCCTGCAGCGCCGAATCCAGCGGTCAAGGCAGGGTGCCTGACGACGGGAGCCGGGCACCATCCCCCCGCCATCGGCCGTCACCAAGGCCTGACGGAGGATCGGCTTCCTGTGGGGAACACGTGCCAGACCGCGGAAGGCAACACATCTGGTTTGGTGGACAGCGCCGCGTCAGACCCGCTTGGCGCGCCAGACTTCTTCGCACGGCCATTGGCTCGCCCACCACGCCTCGACAAAACCATACGGTGACGTGGCACCCAATGGGGGCCGCAGCTCAACGAGGTCGAGGATCTCGAAGCGGTTTCCCCGCAACAGCCGGATCCAGTCCCCGTGGCCGAGGTGAAACTCGATGGTGGGGTCGTCCGGCCATTCGAAACGGTGCATGTCAAAGTACGGACGGCGGAGCTCCGCTTGGGCGGGCTTTTCGTCTTCGTCGGGTACGCAGAGCATCAAGAGGGTGCTGTTTCCGAGGAAGATGAGCTCACCGCCGGGTCGTAGCAGTCGAGACGCCTCAGGGATCCAGGCGTAAGGATCGGCCCAGATGGCGGCTCCGTACTCACTGATCACGAGATCGAACGATCCCTCGGCGAACGGGACGTGCTCCCCCGAGGCCCGGACGAGGGGAAACGGCACACCGAACTCGTCTTGGAATTGCTTGGCGATCCCTAGCTGGCTGGGCGAAGGATCGAGCCCGATTGGCGTTGCCCCGAGTCGGGCCAGCCACGCCGAAACGTAGGCCGTTCCGCATCCGAGCTCCAGGACGACCTTGCCGTGCAGATCATCGGCAAGAAGGTGGATCGCGTCTTCTGGTACACCAAAGATGCCCCAGGTCGGTTCACTCGCCGACCAGCCTCGCCTGGCTGTCTTCAGCTGATCATCGTGGCGCTGATCCCAGGCCGCGGCGTTTACTGCGATGTAGTCAAGCGATCCGGATCCCACGGCATCAGGCTACGACCTCTCCGCGCATGATCGACGTGAAGTCAGGAGCGCTGCGTTCGCGCCGGGACCTAGTCCGAAATAGATCCCATAGCGACCGGGACTTGGTACGCGAAGTACCAGTCGTAGTCGAGGGACGATATGCGAGATGGCCGGCCGGTGCCGGACCGACTCGCAAAGGCGAATCGCTATTCGACGTAGTCGGAGCCAACCTCGCCCTTGAAGCCCAGTAATTTCAGGACAAGCCTGCCGACCCGACTCGGCTTCTTACGCCGTTGACGCTCCATGGCCTCATGCTCATGCCCCTTCGTCACATGGACCGGGAAGTTGTAGCCCTTCGGATTGGCCTCCACCTGCGAAATGGAAGCTCTCACGAGAAGTGCACCCTGCTCCCTCGGGCTGCCACTGTGTCGGCTCCCTCAACCAAGACGGTACGCCTAGCTCCGGACGGCGATACCAACGATCGGCGCGCTGAGGGCTTGGCCACTGGCTGATCCAAGGAAGGGGGCGTCTCCGAAGGCGAAGACACCGCCGTCGGCTCCCACGAGCCAGTAACCGCCGCCATCGGGTGTGGGAGCTGCGGCCACGATGGGAGCGGACAACGCCAATCCACCCAACGAACCGAAGAACTCGGCGTCTCCGAAGGCGAACACACCGCCGTCCGCCGCGACCAGCCAATAGCCTGCACCGTCGGACGTTGGGACGATCCCGACAATGGGACTGTTGAGGGAACTCCCCGCCATGGAACCGTGGAACGAGGCGTCGCCGAAGGCGAACACGCCGCCGTCGGAGGCGACTTCCCAATATCCCTTGCGGTCGGCGGTCGAGGCGATACCCACGATGGGCCGGCTCAAGGTGACGCCACCCATGGAGCCGTAGAACGGTGCGCCACACAGGGAGAACACGCCACCATCACTGGCCACAAGCCAGGCGCCGCTCTGGGCGCTCGCGACACCGACCACCGGGCTCGAGAGATTCCTCACGTCACCCGCGCAGCCCGCCTCCGGCGCGCTGATGGGACCCTGGAACGACAAGACACCGATCGAGCCGCCAGGTGGATTCTGCGCCGCGGTCGCCATCCAATAGCCCTGACCACTCGCGACCGTGGCGACACCGACGCAGGCGTAACGGTGCACGACGCCAGCGACACAGGTGTCGTTGCCAAGAGACTCTGGATTCACGAAATACGGTGCGTTGAAGGCATAGCCGTCCCCGTAGCCGCTCACGAGCCAGTAACCGAGGCCCTGGGTGGTCCTCGCGGCACTTTGCGCTGAGGCCAGTCCGGTCGGGACGATGAAAGTCCAGAGTCCCGCCAACAGCACGGTGAGGGGAATGGCCAATTTTCTCGTCACGTGTCAACCCTTCTCACGTTTCGTTGGGACCGTGAGGTTAGTCCGCCCTCAATCCAAGTTGCTTGGTCTGATTCCGCTCGCCTTTGACGGGTTCGTGGCTCGAATCTGGCCGTGCGTTGCCGGCCACCTACCGCCGATATTGGACGATGCTCGCACGGTCACGGCCGATCTAACGTTGAGAGCGATGGCCCCAGAATCCGGCTCTCGCGACGAGGACGTGTTCCACGCTGCTCGCCTCGGACTGCTCGGTGTGATCGCCGATCGGGACCTCGATTCGATCATGCTGCGGTTGCGTGACCGACATCCCTCCAACAACACGTTCCCGGCTGAAGTCCTGCTCGAGTTGGCCGCCGAGGCGATCGAGGAATCCGGAGCATCACCCGCCGAGCCCATTCAATACGAAGGGATGCGCGATCGCTACCTTCCCGCTAACGACTTTCACGGCAAACTGCGGCAGCACAAGAGCAATTACGCCCTGATGGCGGCGGCCATGATCAGGGCCGGCATTTATCCCGATCTCCTCGACGAGGCGCGCGGATGGGGTATCGACGATATGTGGGAGTACGCCTTCTATGCCCTGGTCCTCTACGTCCGAGTGGCCGCTGAACGAACAGGTCGTTCGCCCCAGGCCGTGGCAGCCGCGCTGGCCAAACGTCGGG
Organism: uncultured Acidimicrobiaceae bacterium; assembly: GCA_963726855.1. Lineage (GTDB taxonomy): Bacteria > Actinomycetota > Acidimicrobiia > Acidimicrobiales > RAAP-2 > Bog-473. The sequence goes on along the minus strand of CAVSEB010000021.1, from coordinate 130,955 downwards.
GCATCGACCTCAATTCAACCGAAGATTTCTAACCTCCCCTACGAAGGCAACCGCGACAGAGGCGGCATGGCGGTCGAAGTTCTCCCGCCGGCGGTCACAGATGGCGGTCGTCCTCGGGTCGGCCCGGCGGCTTCCCTACGCTCAAATCAGCGTCTGACCTTCACGGACGATCTGACTCTTCGCGTTCAGATCTCAACATGACGCCAGACAGGCTCGATGGGCGACAGAGGTCCCGCGTCCATGTCTACCGCCCCAATCCCGGCAGTGGGGACAGGAGCAGCAGCGACTTCGGCCCCTCGCCAGGATCGCCAACAGCTCGACTACCCAACCAGGAACTCGAGCAGCTGGACTGGTTCACTGTCACTGAACACCTGCGCCCACCCGCCTCGTGTATCCATGTACTCGCGAATCCGCCACACCTTGCCGTTGCGCACCTGATAGACGAAGCAGTAGTCGTTCACATACGTCCTTCCGTTTGGGAGAGTGCCCGATAGTCGGTGCTCGACGACCACAACCGCACCTTCGGTCACAATCGTCCGAACCTTGTTCTCGACACCCCCGAAGCAACCGGCCGCCTGGAGTCCATTTTTGCAACTCGCCCTTTCCTTGTTGGCGTTGCTCAGCCGTAAGGACGCCGTCTCGCATGGGCTGGCGGGATTCGGACACGGTCGTCTTTGGGTACTGGCGTGAATGTTCAGCCGAAGAGCCCCCGTACGGGTCGCCGCCCAATCGGGTCTCTCGCAGAGAAGACACAGTTGCAAGCACCAGGTCTGTCGCGCCCGAGACACCGGCGATCGAGATATTTGATTATCGGTGTAGGTTCGCGTTCTTGTGTGTTCGATGTCGCGACGGTCTCTCGGATGCAGAGCGGTCGTGCGAGTCCGACGGCGCGCGACGCCGAGCACGGGTAAAGCGATGCCCGGTAGGGCCCAGATGGGACCGAGCTGTGACGAAGAAGTCCCGCCAGACTCGAACACGAACGCCTGCCCGTCGGAGGGCGATCAAGGCTTTCCCGTGATGAGAGGTGATGGACGATCAGCCGCGCTCGACGCTGGCCAGAATGGGATGTTGCCCGAACCAGTTGGGAATGCGACGTGTCAACTCTTGAGGACCCGTCAGCGTGATGAGGCCTTCGGCCTGGGCATCGACGAAACGGGCATCGCCCATCCACACCTGGGTCAGGCTTCGCAGCTCGGCGTCAAGTACTACATCCACCTCGAATCCCGGATCGGTCAGGCACAGATCGACCTCGTTCGTATCGACGACGACCCAGAAATAGCGACGTCTGGCGGGCACCGACGGGAAGATCATCTGGATGACGACCCGACGTTCGCCGAATGCTCCGGGAACGAGGAAGCGGCGCACGTCCCAGAGCAGCAGTCCCGGATCGAGGTCCTCGGGTCCGTACTCACTCCGCGCCCAGCGCTGCCCCCAGACCCCGAGCCCCTGGATGAGCGGAAACAGTTCGAGCCCGGCCTCGGTCAGGGAGTAGACGGGGCCCTCGTCAGTGACGCTCCGCACGACGACGCCCGCCCGTTCGAGTTCCTTCAGGCGTTTGGACAGCAGTGCAGGCGAGCAAGTCGGCACACCACGGCGGATCTCGTTGAAGCGGGAGCTACCGACGAGGAGCTCTCGCAGGATCAAAGGTGTCCAGCGCTGGCACAGGATCTCGGTGGCCTTGGACACTGGGCAGAACTGGCCGTATCCGCTCATCGCAGTGCTGAGGCTACCCGCGCTTCAGATCTTGTACTGGCCCAGGCGACCCCCTGGGGTCAGGATGGCGAGAGATCGACGACAAGAGGAGGCAGACGATGAATGCGAACAAAGCGCTCTGGGAGAAGGGTGATTTCACCCGCATCGCTGAGAGCATGAGGGAGAGCGGCGAGACCCTCGTCAAGGAGCTGGGCGTTACCAACGGACTCGATGTCCTGGATCTCGGGTGTGGCGATGGAACCACGGCACTGCCTGCAGCCAGGCTCGGAGCCAACGTGGTGGGTGTGGACATCGCTAGCAACTTGGTCGAGGCCGGCAACGAACGGGCGCGACAATTTGGCCTTACCAACTGCAGATTCGAAGAAGGCGACGCCTCGGACCTGCGTGAGATCGGCGATGAACAATTCGATCTCGTCGTAAGCATTTTCGGTGCGATGTTCGCTCCAAAACCCTTTGACGTCGCCAAAGAAGCAGTCCGCGTGACACGCGCTGGTGGTCGCATCATCATGGGGAACTGGATCCCCGGCGACCCGACGCTCGTGGCCCAGATCCTGAGGATCAGCTCCGCCTACTCGCCCGCGCCTCCCGAAGGGTTTGTCAGCCCGATGACCTGGGGGATCGAGGACAATGTGATCGAACGGTTCGCCGCTGCCGGCGTACCCGAAGACCACATCTCGTTCGATCGGCCCATCTATAGGTTTACGTATCCGGGCACGCCGTCAGAACTCCTTACCCAGTTCCGGACGTATTACGGGCCGACGATGAATGCCTTCGAGGCTGCGAGAACCGCCGGGCGCGAGGCCGAACTACAGGCGGAACTCGAGACGCTGTTCAATGCGCAGAACGACAGCCCGAAGAGCGACCTCACTTCAATCCCGGCCACGTTCCTGCTCGTGACGATCGCAAAGTGATGGCGATGGTCCAGCGCGCTCGGTGAGTCCGGGCGCAGCCCGGATCGAGGAGGATGAAAATCCGGTCTGAGAGCGAGAGCGAAAGTCCGAAGGCTCGTGGTCGTGAGGAGGGGCTTCCCTCGTCACGACCGCGGGCAGAATCAATGCAAGTCAAAGCCGCACGCACTTGTGCCAGCACACGACTCAGGTGGCCGCCCGACCGCCATCGACGGCAAGCACCGCGCCGAGCACGAAGCTCGCCTCGTCGCTTGCCAGGAAGACAATGGCCGAAGCGATCTCTTCGGGACTGGCGGGACGTCCGGCCGGGGCCAGTGAGGCCAGCTGGTCGAGGGCCTCACCCATTCCGGCTGTGCCCTCAGTCCGGGTCGGTCCGGGGCTGATGGCGTTGACCCTTACACCGCGAGGGCCGAACTCAGCAGCCCAAGCCTTTGTCAGGAGCTCCAGTGCCGCCTTGCTGGAACCGTAGAGCGCCATGCCGTCGGCTCCGAACTGAGCAACCATTGTGGAGACGTTCACGATGGCTCCGGTTCCCCGAACAGCCATGACGGGGGCCAGCGAGGCCACGAGAAACCACGGCGCTTTTACATTGAGGGCGTAGACGGCATCGAAGGTTTCCTCATCATGAGAGTCGGTCGGTCCGAACGGGAAGACGCCGGCACAGTTGACCAGGATGTCGACCTTTCCACCAAAGGCTTCCAATGCACTGTCTGCAAGGTCTGCGGCAGCGCGAGCATCGGTGAGGTCTGCCGCCAAGAAGAGGGCCGAGCCGCCCGAGTCCAGAATGCCTTGCACAACGGCCAGGCCCTTGTCTTTGTCGCGGCCGCTCACCGCCACTGTCGCCCCCGCTGCCGCCAGGGCAATGGCGGTCGCCTTTCCGATGCCGCTCGTGGAACCCGTGACCAGGGCCGTTTTTCCGCTGAGGTCTGCCATCATCGATCCCTTCTTGTGTCTTCGCTTAATAAGGAGACACTTAGTCTCGGAATGAGTAAACAGAGACTAGTGGTCTCGTATTCCCTTCGGGATCGATACACTGCAGAAATGGCACGGACGAGAGATGAGGCCGCACGCCGTCGGGTCCTCGAGAGCGCCCGTGAGCTGGTCAGTGATCTGGGGCCACATGCGGTAACGGTTGACCAGATCGCGGCGGCCGCCGATGTCGGGAAGCAGACCATCTACCGGTGGTGGCCGTCGAAGTCCGCCGTAATCATGGATGCCCTCATCGAATTGACAGATCCGGTTCCCTCTGGGCTTCCCGACTCGACGTACGAGGCGATACGGCTCCAGATGCGTCGGGTGGCTCGTATGTTTTCCTCCCGGAACGGGGAGTTGATCCGAGAGCTCGTTGCTGACGCACAGGGTGATGCAGGAGTCGCCAAAGACTTCCGCGATCGGTTCTTCGCGCACCGGCGAGCGAGGGGTGAAGCCACCATCGTCAGGGGAATCGCCGAGGGCGACCTGCGGGCCGACCTCGATGTCGATGACGCGCTTGACCTGCTCTACTCACCCCTCTGGCTTCGACTTCTCATCGGGCATGGACCAACGAGCCCGACCGCTGCCGACCGACTCCTCGAGCTCGCCTGGCCGGGACTGGAGGCGAAACACTCCAATGCAGACGCCAAGAAGACGGGGCCGAAGGGTTCGTCACGCAGTGGCTCGTCCGTGCGGCGCTCGGTCTCGTAGCGGGGAGGGATCCAATCTGGGAACCACCTCCGTCTGCTCTCACGTCGGGCCGCAGCCATCCGCACACCAGGCGGTGAGCCCGCGGCGATCTCCGACGACTTTGATCACCCAGGCGTGCCCGCGTATGGGCACCCCTGGTCTGAGCAGATGGCACTGGACCCGCCTACATTCTCTCTAAGGGTGAAGTGATCTTCGAGCGCATCGTTCCGATCCTGACCGTGAAAGACGTTGACGCTGGTCTCGCCCGGTATCGGCGGTTGGGCTTTGCGACCGAGCTCGACGAGCCGGCGCAGCATGGTTGCTGCGTCAGGGTCGGGCGGGGTCACGTTGCTTGTCAGGGAGGTTGGCGCAGCAGCAGTCGGGAGCGCCGCAACGCTCGACGATCTCTCCACGATCTACGAGGCACCCGCAGTCTGCGCAACGCATTTCCATACAGGGCCATTGTCCCACGGGACTGGTGTCCCTCGTTTCAGCAATGAAGCCAGGATGGGCCTCTCTATGTGCCGTCACATCACCCCCGGGTGCTCACCAGGACGAACGCGGCAGACCGTCTGAATAACGCCCGGCTTATCTGCGAGCTGGGTGAGTTCCTGTCGCTGCCGGGTCAGGGGCGACCCTGTACTGGGCTTCGGCAATCGGCTCTTTGGGTTTCGCGGAGTTCGCCGGGTCTGCCGCATTCGCCGGGTTGATGACACCTTGGCGAGACTTGTGCCTGACTTGAACGCTGCGGAGTTTCCGATTCGAAAGCCTTGTCCCGCGGACGCCACACCGCGAACCGGCCCCGGCTGAGAACCGGGCCGGTCAAGTAAAGAGGTGGTAACCGGGCTCTACGGAGTCGACGCCGGCACGTCGGCTGCGGGGACGGTGTAGCCCTGGACGTAAAGGTCGAGGCCGAGAGACGAACTGCGTAGCTAGGACACCTGGACGGAGACGGAATCACCAGACGTCACGGCGAACCCAGGATCCAAGGGAAGCGTTTGAGGTGCGTCGTAGGTAGTGCCACTCGATTGTGAGTCAACTCAGAAACTTCCGAACTGGGGCCCTGCGCATCTGGACCCTCGAAGTAACGAACCACCTCGGAGCCACCCTGTGGGCTACCGGTGAAATCCGGGCTCACGACAAGGTTCTTGGCCACGAAGCCTTGGCCTGAAGCAACGGTCGTCAGTGCATAGCAACCGGCGCCTTTGTCAATCGCCAGTAGTCCTGGAATGAACTTGGCGAGGCCTCGGCCGTCAGCAGTTGCTTGCCTGCGGTGACATCAGCCTTGTTCCCACTCGTTCCCTTGGTGCCGGTAAAGGTGAGACCGTCTGGGGCAAACGCCGCCGTGGGCAGAACCAAAAGCGCGACTCCGACCCGGAAATCTGGTCAGGCGAGGCCTCGAGCTTCTTCGGCTCGGTGCTTCCACACGATAGCCAGTCCAAGGACCACCACGTAGCCGGCCAGGATCAGCCAATGGCTGAGAGCCAGGGTTTGGCCGTCGACAGCTGCCAGAGCCAGCGAAACCTGGTGGTAGTTCGGCATGAGGTGAGCGACGAACTGGAGCGAGCCCGGCATTTCGTCAACCGGGTTGAACAGGCCCCCGAAGTAGCCGAGCACGAACATCAGCCCGGTGACGACTGGAAACGCAGCCTCGGGCGCCACCACGAAATCCGATGAAGACGCCCAGCACGGCGAACGGGAGCGAGGTAACCCAAAGCAGAACCGTAAGTCCGATCCATGTCCTGGCAGCCAAGCGGACGCCGCCGAAGCCGGCACCGACCGCTTCCACCAAGACGATCACGGGGAGCACGACGAGCATGCTGGCGACGACCTTGGTCGCGACGTACGACCAGGCCGGGATCGGGGTGATCCGTAATTGGCGGGCCCACCCGGAGGCTCGTTCCATCGAGAGTCGGGTACCGCCCGCATTGAGGGCGGCCACTAGCGCCCCGAAGGAGCACATCGAGACCATGAGGTAGACGCGCCAAGGCACTGTGCCGTCGACGACCTTGCCCGCCGTGTGGTCGCCGAGGAAGAGAATGTAGAAGATCACAGGGAACCCGACGGTGATAGCGAGGAACTTCCAGCTCCGCAACAGGCGCCCGACCTCGAATCGGCCGAAGGCCAGGAGTGGCGTCAGGCGGCCGCGCCAGCCGTCGCGGCGTGGGATCCGCTAGGGCTGCGCACGTTCGGACCTCGAGACGTGCGGCGGAGCGATCGAAAGGTCGTTTACCTGATTCTCCCCGACCCAATGTGCCGGCGGACGCGGCGGTCGCGGAGCCGACGCGCGAGTCGTCCCTCGACGGCACCGCACCGGGTCAGGGCCACGAAGGCCTGCTCCAGCCCGGCTCCGGTGATCTCGAGGTCGCGGAACGGGACGCCCCGCCCGACGAGGTCGCGGATAGTGGCGTCGGCATCGAGCGAGTCGATCGAGACGCCGGTGCCGCAGACTTCGACCTCCGTGACGCCGTCAAGCTCGGAGAGCTCCGCATGGTTCGGCCGGTCGGTGACGAAGCGGAGCCGCCGGGTGGTCGACGGCCGCCTTGAGCGTGGCGCCGGGGCCGTCTGCCACGACTTTGCCGTGGTTGAGCACAACGACTCGGTCGGCGATCTCGTCAGCCTCGGTCAGATGGTGAGTAGCGAAAAGCACTGTGCGGCCCTCGTCTCCGAAGTCTCGCATCATTCGCCAGAATCCCTGCCGGGACTCCACGTCCATGGCGGATGTGGGCTCGTCGAGGAACACGACTTCGGGGTCCCCAGCGATCGCGATGGCGAAGCGGACACGCTGGGCCTGTCCGCCCGAGAGACGATCGGTCCGCCGCCGCAGCAGTGCACCGATGTCCGCGCGCTCGATGATCTGTGTCACGCGGCGCCGGCCGGCGGTAGAGCCGCCGGACCAAGTCGAGAGCATCCTCGACGCGAACGCCGGGTGGGAGGCCGATACCGGAGCCCGATTGGAGCATGGCGCCGACTCGGCCATCCGCCACGGCTTGGCGTGGGTCGCTGCCGAGCACCTCGACGCTCCCTTCTTGCGGTCGAACGAGACCGAGCAGCGCGGAGATCGTGGTCGACTTGCCGGCCCCATTCGGTCCGAGAAGCGCAAGGACCTCCCCCTGAGCCACCTCCAGATCCAGCCGGTCAAGGGCAATCCGGGGCCCGTAGCGGTGGGTGACGTCCTGGAAGGACAGGGCGGTTGGTCGTGGCCGCGAAGGTGCCTCAGCGCCGGGCAGTACTGCTACAAGGGAAGACAAGACTTTCTCCGGCGGCTCAGGCCGCGTTCGTGCTGTAAAAGGGCAATCCTACAGGCGGCACGGCCGCCCAGGTATTCGCCACCATGGTCTGCAGGGAGCATGAACCTTCTACGGAAAGTGAACGCGGCGCCCAGCATTTGTCGGCTGAAGCGTCCAAACGGGGGTCCCGACGTATCTCGGTCGATGTGAAGGAGGTGTCGTCCACGTAAAGTGGGGGCTCAGGGAGGACCGTCTGGTGCGGAGCGTGGTGCGGACGGTGGGACGGATTCCGATTCGATTCGTCGCTTACTCCTTTGCTCTGGACGGCGGTTCTGTCTGAGTCCATTTGACCGCTTTGACCAGCCTGACCTCTAGGCCCAAATGTCCTCTGGGAGGGACCAAAATTCCATTTCCTCGGCTATCCCGACGTCATCGCGGAGCCCGAACCATCACACGCCTACGGGGATTAGGACGTTTGGTCCCTGAGACAGCGTGACTGTCTTGATGAGATCGTGCGCACGACGACGAGGGCGCCGGTCAAGATCTTTTCGGTCGGGATGCCTCGCCGGCTCGGCCCGGCTACCAGGCTCATCGGGCGTTCCTCCATGCCGTTTTCCGACGGGCCCGCCGGTGGCCCAGCTCGGCCGGATCGATTTCACGTGAGCCCGGAAGGCTTGGCATTCGTCCACCTACCCAAGGCGGTGCCTTCTGTCTGTTCCTGTATGGGTCCTGGCAGCGTGCCATGATTGATCGTTCCAAGCGCTGCCTCAATCTCGCGGCGATGATTTTGAGCGGCGTTGTATGCGTCCCATGCGCTTGTACTCCTCGTCGGCGATGGCTCGCCGACCTGCGAGGAGGGCATGAAACCCCGATGAAGTAGGGACCAATTTCCCCTAAACATGCGGGTTTCCTCAGCGTAGGGTGACTCCATGATGCTCGCATTCCTGCTGGGAGCGTTGGTGAATTTGAACGGATCCGGGGATTACATCCACTGGGGCTTCATTCAGCTCTCTGTCGCCAACTTCGTCGTAATCGTCCTTATGGTCGTGGTCTTCGTGCTGGCGATCCTCCTGCCGTTCCCCAGGCGTAAGCGGGGTGACCGGTGAGCGTCGACACCGATCCAGAAGCACAGCTAGGACCGGCCACGCCACCTCGGTGGAGTCGCGTCAATGGACCGCCCGGGTGCGGCACGCCGCCGAATCGGCCTTCCCGCCGGAGCGGGTACTTCCCGACCGCCAGCCCTCCTACATGGCTTCGTGGATCTACGTCTTCGGCGTACTCACCGTCGTCTGCCTGGTCTGGGTCATCATCACCGGCTGCGTCCTCGCCGTCATGGGGCCGAGTTGGTGGCATGTGTCTTCCGTCGGGAAGTTCGTCAATTCGCTCCACCTGTGGAGCGTGGAGACCTTCTTCTTCTTCATGGTGATCCATCTGTGGGGAAAATTCTTCATGGCTGCCTGGCGTGGCAACCGCCGCCTCACCTGGGCCACCGGAGTCATCTCCTTCCTGGTGTCGGTTGCCGCGGCCTTTACCGGCTATCTGTCGCAGCAGAACTTCGACTCCCAATGGATCTCGACCCAGGCTAAGGACGGCATCAATGCCACCGGTGCCGGTGCCGTGTGGAACGTTCTCAACTTTGGGCAGATGCTGATGTGGCACATCGTCTTGTTGCCCATTGGAGTCGTCATCGTCGCGGGGTTGCACGTCCTCCTCGTGCGGCGACGCGGCATCGTGCCCCCGTTCGCCGATCGTGACCAGGCCGATGACGAGAGGTCGGTCGCATCCGCATCAGCCGAGGATGCCGAGTGAGCTCCGATTCCACCAAACACCGGCGCTTCAACCCCGATCGCGATGTCGAAGAATGGAAGGGCGCCTACATCCCCTACGACATCTTGAAGGAAGCGTTCATCGCCTTCCTCGCAGTTGCCGTGCTCATCGTGCTCCTCGCGGTCGTCTTCTCCTCGCCGGACGAGCCAGCCATCTCACTCAAGACGTGGTCCGGCGTCGACCCGGTCGACTTCGCTCAGACCGCCATCACTGAGCTCGACGGAACAAGCGGTACGGCCACCTACGGACCGCCCTACAACTCAACGCCCGGCTCGTCACAGCACATCGGCTTCTTTGAGCCCAATCAGTGGATCGGAGTGCACCAACCCATCGACACTGCACAGGATTTCGTCATCGACCCGTTGCGCACGCTGCCCAACCAGTCGACGACGCAGGCGGCGATCAATCAGTACCAGAGTGGATCGCCGGCGGAGAAGAGCGCATGGACGACCTCCTACGAGAAGGCCGTCGCCAACGCCACCGACGTCAACGGCAGGCTTCACGTCCCCACCGGCCGTTACGGCCCCGTCGGCGTGATTATCGGCTCCCTCACCTCAATGGCGCAGACAGGCGGTCTCGACGGCACCCTGCTGAGCGAGGGACAGTTCTACAACACGAACTACACGAAACCTCTGCTCTTCCTCGCAGATGGCACCTACCTGGCAAATCACGCCGACGCACAGCACCTCTCGGGCGACCAGTGGGGAATGATGAATGAGACCGGGAACTACCCGGGCCAGGCCTGGCTGTGGCTCTACACGATGTGGTACCAGGTGCCGCCGATGAACTCCTCATCGAACGGCGACCTCGAGGTGTGGGCGATCATGATGGTCCTCTCGGTCGGGTTGATCTTCCTCCCCTTCCTCCCGTTCCTGCGCTCCATCCCCCGCTGGACCCGTGTCTATAGGCTGATCTGGCGTCGCCACTACCGAGAGCTGAGCAGTGGCTGACGCTGACCTTCTTGTGTACATTCGCCACCGCCATGGACCAGGGAGGTCATTGGGAACTACCCCCGATCAGTCGTATCGGTGTGATTCCCGAGCGTTCGGTCTCTCCTTGAGAACACTGCGGGCGGAAGCTCTTTAAGATAGCGCAGTGTCGCATCCGTGAACGTAGTGTTGCAATGCACCCCGCAGCGACGAGCAGCTCTTCACACGCAAGTATGACGAGCGTCCTTGCGTTCGCACCGTCCCGGCTTATGTCAATGTCATCTGAACTTACCGCTCGGTTGACGTCGCCATCGATAGAAACGCCGATCCACTGGAGATGTTCGCATGCATCAGCCCGTATTTCGCTGGGGTTCTCGCTAACGCCCGCAGTAAAGGCGAGGGCGTCCGTCCCACCGTGGCGGCGGTCATTGCAGCGACCTTCGCCCGAAGGCGAGGAACGTATACATCGACCGCCAAAGTAGCTGCCGCATCCCCGAGGGCCCGATGCTGAAGCAGAGTCCGCATATCGCTGGTAAGGCCTCGAGATAGGGCCAAAAGACCGCTCCATGCATGGGAGTACCGTCTGACTCGACTAGAGGAACATGGGATCGAGCGGTGACAATCCCGTAGCTTGACGCATGGCAGCGCACATGACGAGGCAGTTCGATACGTACAGTGCGCTGTAGTGCCTGGTCACGGCCCATGCTTCGAGTGTGATCTTCTTAAAGGGAGATCACTTCAGACATAAGTCCTTAGTCAGCGGGAAATTCTTCCCTAGTTGCGGCCAGACCTGAAGCGCACACTCGGATGATGGACAAGACAGTCGACTCTGAGTGTGGGGACCTTGCTCGACGCATCACTCACCGACGCCAGGAGCTTGGGCTGACGGTTGAGGATCTCGCCCGGCAAGCAGGCATCGACCCCGGTTTTCTTGAGTACTTCGAACGGCATGCCGACGTGCAGCTACGCGATAGAACGCTGACAGCGATCGCTCGGGTCCTTCAAACGACTCCGTCTAGCCTCCTTGGCGGTGACCAGAACCGGACGCTGGGGAGGGCGGACGCAGTGCCTGGGGCCATTCTCGAAGCATTGACGCCAGCAGAGTGTCGAGCGCATCTCGAAACCGGACGAGTAGGAAGGGTGGTGTTCTGCGCATCCCGCGGCCCCGTGGCGCTCCCAGTCAATTTTCGGTTCTCCAAGGGTGAGGTGCTCTTCCATACGACCGTGAAGCAAGCGACAGAGTTCGAAGGTCAGGGCACAGTCGGTTTTGAGATCGATCACATCGACGACGCCTTCAGCGAGGGATGGAGCGTCATAGTCACCGGTTCTGCTCGCGTGGTGGACGATCCGGACCAGCTTGTCGCGCATGCTGAGCATGCCATCGTCCCGTGGGCTGGAGGAGCACGCAACGCCGTCGTTGCCATCGCTCTCGAGGAGGTCACGGGACGAGTCATCCTTCACGACGGATCTGGTCCGGGCCGATAGGTCCCTCGGGCCCGCCCATTCCTCGATCAAGAGAACGCTGCGAGCGAGAGCGCAAAGAACGATGGATCAGGATCCCCTCAGCAGGAACGACGTGCGAGATCTCCCCGACGGCTACCCAGCCGAGTTGGAGTTCGACGCCGTCTCCCTAGAGCAGTTCCATTTCCGGGTTCGGCCCATTCGGCCAGACGACCTGGACGCGCTTGTTCGTTTTCACGACCACCTGTCCGATCGCTCGTGTTACCTCAGGTTCTTCTCCCTCCATCCGCATCTGACGCCCGAAGAGGTTGAGCGGTTTACGCACGTGGACTACAAGGACCGTCTCGCTCTTGTGGCGGTGCACGAGGGCCGGCTCATTGCCGTCGGACGCTACGACCGGCACCCGGGGACTCGTGAGGCCGAAGTCGCATTTGTGGTGGCCGACGAGTGCCAACGTCACGGCATCGGATCGCTTCTGCTCGACGAGTTGGCGAGTGCGGCCCGTGCCCACGGACTCGGCACCTTCGTCGCTGAAACTCTCGACGAGAACCGCACCATGCTCGGAGTGTTCACCAGCTCCGGTTTCCCAGTCACCCGGGAGTCCGAGCTCGGCACGGTGTCGTTGCGCTTTCCCATCGAGTCCACTCGGCCCTACCGAGAAGCTCTCACACGCCGCCGAGCCGGCTGGTACATCACGCCGCACGGTGCCACCCTCGTCATCCGAGCCGGGAGCAACTCGACTAACGACGGTTGACACAGACACACGCTCAGGTGAGTTCGGGGTGTCCAGATCGCGTCCCCGACGTCAGCGTCAGCGAAGCGGAGACCATCGTTCCCGCCGTGCCGGTGAGGAGCGCTACGGTGTCCACCAGTCGACCGATGGCTGCTCGCCCGCCGGTCGCCTTCACGAAATCGCAGGCCGCCTCCAACTTCGGTCCCATCGAGCCGTCAGGGAAACTCATGGCCCGCAGGTCGGCGACGCTCACGTGGTCGAGTGAGCGAGCGGAGCGTGTCCTGTAGTCCATTTGGACGGCGTCAACGTCGGTGAGGATGAGCAGCACATCCGCTGCCAGTAGGCGTCCTTGAGAGTCCAGGCGTCCGATCCTTGTCAATCACACGAGACAAAGGTCACGTTCATCAGGACCTTGGTCCCTAAGGAATCGACGCTGAGAAGGATCACACTTGGTTTAGGTCCTCACAAGACCGGGACGATGTCTGAGCCGAGTCAACACACCTCACATTGAGTCCATCGAGACCAAAAGAATCGGAGAACACCATGAAGGCACTTGTGTACGACGGGCCTGGTCGCAAGGCCTGGAAGGACGTCCCCAACGCGACGATCCAGGACAACACAGACGTCGTTGTGCGCGTGGACTGCGCGACCATCTGCGGAACGGACCTCCATATCTTGAAAGGGGACGTGCCTGAGGTAACCGAGGGTCGCATCCTCGGCCACGAAGCTGTCGGAACTGTCGATGCCGTTGGCTCAGCGGTGACCACAGTGGCGCCTGGAGATCGGGTCCTCGTCTCGTGCATCAGCGCGTGTGGCAGATGCCGTTTCTGTCGTGACGGCCACTTCGGGCAGTGCCTTGGCGGGGGAGGCTGGATCCTTGGTCACCTCATTGACGGCACCCAGGCTGAGTACGTTCGGGTTCCTTTTGCCGATACCTCGACGTACAAAGTACCGAAGGGAACGAGCGATGAGGAAATCCTCATGCTGGCCGACATCCTGCCCACATCGTACGAAGTCGGGGTCCTGAATGGTCGAGTGCAGCCTGGCGACACCGTCGCCGTCGTGGGAGCCGGTCCGATCGGACTTTCTGCGATTCTTGGTGCTCGGCTGTATTCTCCGAGTCACGTGATCGCGATGGATCTCGCCGATTCGAGGCTCGAAGCCGCCAAGACCTTTGGTGCGGACCTGACCATGAACAACGGTCGTGAAGACCCCGTCGCCTTTGTCAAAGACTTGACGGACGGATTGGGCGTGGATGTCGCCATCGAAGCAGTTGGTGTGCCAGCAAGTTTCGAGCTCTGTGCTGAGCTCGTTCGACCCGGAGGTCACGTCGCCAATATCGGCGTCCACGGCGCTCCAGCCACTCTGCACCTGGAGACGCTGTGGACACGTGACGTGACCATCACGACTGGGTTGGTCGATACATATTCAACACCGACCTTGCTTCGCCTGGTCGCCTCTCACCAGATCGATGCTGGTCAATTTGCGACTCATCACTTTGATCTTCACGACATGATGAAGGCGTACGACGTCTTCGAGCGCGCATCGGACACTGGAGCGGTCAAGGTTGTCCTGAGCCGGTAAAGACGGCTCGCGGGCGCTCCCTAATCGGACCTCAGGGCCGATGGAACCCTCGAAGGTGAATTCGTTCGACCCGACCAGTGGTCCCAGCACCTCGGATTTCAGGGGGAAGACTGCCGTGATGACTGTGGCCTAGAGCAGTTTGCTGGCCTGCTTCCTGGCTTCTGCTACCCTGGCCTGGGCTTCTTTGGATCGCCGTACCGCCCGTGTCTCATCCGACCGTAGTCGCACCAAATCGTCGGCAGCTGCCGCAACGGCTTGTCTCGCTTTCTGCAAGTGGGCATCAGCTTGTTCTGCCTCGCGAATTGCTTTGTCCAAGTCGCGCTTCATCGAAGCCCGGTCGACTGCAGATCGAGAACCTTGAACGGACGCAGAGCCCTTAGGGGCCTTTGGAGGCGACGGCGACCCAGATTGAGTCTGCGCAATGAATCCGAGCCCCGAATAACGCAGTCCAGTGGTCAGACGACCTTGACGAAGCCTTGCAGCTGCTTGAGGATCAGCAAATGCAGCGTCGAGGGTCGTCTCGAGCTCCTCGACGGCGGACGTTGAAGCCGGGTGGCCCAGTTGCGAGGCTCTTGATTTTGCGTGTCGAATCAGTTTGGAGGCAGCGTCAACCCTCTCCTTCGTGACCTTCCGGATCATGGTCGCCTCCTCGTGTGCTCTGGGGTATTCGAAGACCGTCGCCTAACTCGATGAGGTTCTCGATCTCCTTCGACCGTTCGCGCACGAGTAAGTTTGCCAGCCATGCTCCGGCCGACGGCTTGCGGAGCTCCTTCAATGAAGCAGCAACATCAGAGAAGCCTGCTCTGCGAGCTTCAATTACCTTGGCATTTCGAGCTGCTGTGAACTGAGCTGGGGCCAACCCATAGAGCTCTTGTGTCGCGGCTCTCGAGGTCCATGCATCCATTCTGCCCGGGATCAAAGTTCGACAGAGCAACGTATATGGGGACGCGACCGCGAAAGAATGTGTCGGATGGCGGGCCATCGGCGCCTCCGGTCAAGGTCAGATTCGGCAACGAGGACGTGGCGGTGGCGAGACTCGAGGATGTGCTCCGGTCCAGGAGGAGTGGGCAGGAGAAGGTGCAAAGGCGGCCCTCGAAGGACCCGACGTGGCAGTCGACGCCAGGGGCGCTGTGGGTTCACGACCGTCGACTCCGTCGAAAGGGTGACGTTCCGATCCGACACCGGAATCATCCCGTAGGCGTAGGAATGGCTCTAAGGGGCATTGAAAGGCGACCGCTAGGCTTCAGATGTGGCGCCCGACCGCCAAATTCTCCGACCACACTTCCCTGTCCGGCGCTTCACCCGATCTGGTGACGTCTTCTGAGGATCCAGATGTCCAACCGCAAGTCCGCCACCCCGCGCCGAGGCGAAAGTGGAGGCGGAGACTCAGTCGCCGGGGCAAGCTCGTGCGTACATTGATCGTGGCACTGCTCCTGGTCGCGCTGTTGTGGACGACCGTTTCCTATTCGGTATGGATGCTGCGGCCCACGAGCCTCTCATGGCAAGTGAACAGCGTTGAGTGGATGAGGTACAACGTCCCCTTCGGCGTAGGCAACTGGGTCGCCGACCATGTCGAGCAGGTTTACTACACCAACCAAGCGCCCAAAAAGGGCGGGCCGCAGCTGAAGAGCCTGCCAAAGGTGGGGGTAAAGCACACCACGGCCCCAACGACGTCAGCATGGCCGCCGGCGATCACTCCGATCTTCTCAAACCCACTTCCCGGCGAGGGGGTCTGGCAGCCGACCGGACCGTCGGTCAATGGCGCCGCGCCCGTTTTGGTAACGACGTATCGACCTGACCCCAGCTACCCACAGATCGTGGCCTACGTCGCCTGGTTCGACCACACACGTACCGAACTCGGGTATTACCCGGGCCGCTATGAACCGCCGAATGCAGCCGTGCGCGGGCCCACGATGGTCCCATACGACCAGCGTTCTCGTCTCCTTGCGACCTTCAACGGCGGCTTCACCTATGTCGACGGCGACAACGGGTCAGCCGACAACGGCCAAACGAACGAGCCGCTGAAGGACGGCAATGCGACGCTCATTGGATATACCGATGGTCGCGTCGACATCGTGGATTGGAGTGGGGGACCGAACCCAGGCCCGGGCGTTGCATGGGCCCGACAGAGCCTCGCTCCGATCGTCTGGAACAGTCAGCTCAATCCCGCGTTGGACACCAATCCGGACAGTCCGCAGTGGGGATACACGCTCGGCGGCGTGACCCAAGTGTGGCGCACTGGCGTTGGCATCGATGCTCGAGGCAACCTCATATACGTTGCCGCGAATTATCAGACAGTGGTGAGCATCGCGCAGATCCTTCAGCACGTCGGAGCGGTCCGGGCAATGGAATTCGACATCAACCCTGAATGGCACACACTCGATACGTACAACCCCCCGGGCCTCAACCCCACGATGGTCGGGCCCAACCCAAATCAGTCGCCCGACCGCTATCTCGTCCCCGATGACCGTGACTTCTTTGCGGTCTACCGACCGGTTCCCGGCCCGGTGACTGTCCCGTTCGGGTAAGGATCGCTCGACTGCGGCGATATACATTCCGTTCCTCTGAAGCGGGCTTCAACGCCACGCCAAGTGTCCCCGAACAACCGGATAGTCGTGGCGTGCCGGATGCCACCGATAGGAGGTGGCTGTGCCGTTCTCTCCGTCACCGTGGCGAGGTCGGACCTTGATCTCCTCGACCACGCCCGGGCCATTTGTCAAGACTGGAGAGTTCATCTGGCCGGACTGCCGGCGCCGGGGGAGCGGACAAGACCTCTGCTCAGCAGCTCGCCGTCATGATCATCGCGGCGACCGAGGGAGCAGTAGCGCTTTGCGGGCGAGCGTCGCCGTGAACCACTTGAGTCGTACAGAAGGCACTCATCAGTTGGATGGTTTTCATCAGAGTCCTGAATCAGCAACGTGAGACGTACGGGCGCCGCAACCGTGCTCATCCAAACGTGATCCCTCTGAGAGGTGTTCGATTTGTCCCAGACGACGGGAGGCTTGGAACGCTCGTTCCGCTGGTCGAGGCTGTCCTGGTTAGAACGTCGATTTGGCCTTTCGGCACGCTTCGGGAAAGCTCCCCTCGGATCACGCGGAATGTCAGCTCGTGTCGACGGCCCCGGCCCGCTGAGTCTTGGCGCCAGTGAAGTCGGCATCCTGTCGCCAGCGCTCCAGATACCCGATGTAGTCCAGAAGACTTCCCGAATAGGTGAGATTGCGCGCCGCCCGAGCGTCGATCGCCTGCTGCTCGCTGTTGTAGAAGCTGGGCGTGCAGTTCGCGAAGTAGCTGGCGCCACCGAAACCAACGGTGTGGAGCACTGAAAGCCAGTCTTCCTCGGCTGCCTCCTCGGGCTCGAGGGAGACGATCCCCAGTTCGACGCAGGCTTCGACGATGTGTGCCACGTGTTTGGCCGACTCGGAGAGGAGGTGCGAGAAGTTCGTGCCGAACCCACCTTGAACGAGGCTGATCAGGAGCAGATTGGGGAATCCGCTGGCCAGCACGCCGTGCAGCGTGTGGGCGCCCTGAGCCCAGCGTTCCGAGAGAGCAACGCCGCCGACACCCTTGGGGTCAAAGCCAAGCCGGTGGTGCAGGTCCGTCGTCACCTCGAAGCCGGACGCGTAGATGAGCAGGTCGATCGGGTACTCAACACCGTTCACCATGGGCCCGCGCCGAGTGATCTCGTCGACGCCGCGTCCCTCGGTGTCCACAAGGTGCACGTTGGGTCGGTTGAAGGCGGGAAGGTAGTCGTCGTGGAAGCAGACGCGCTTGCAGTGCTTGCCCCAGTAGGGCTTGAGCTTCTCCGCCTTCTCGGGATCCTCAACGACATCTCTCGACGCGTCGTCTGATCCCCTCCATGACCTCGAAGTCGATCCGTTCGAGCGCCGCGCCCTCTTCCGGGTCGATGGCTTTCTGGGTGTCGACCCACATCACCTGGGTCCAACCGTCGCTCACCAGGTCAACATCTGGCTGGGCGCCGGTCACCGCCTGGGTGAAGTTGACGATCCGCTCGTGCTGCCAGCCGGGCTCGAGGTTCTTGAACCACTCGACGTCGGTGGGCTGCTGGTCGCGCACCCCGACCGCGCCCGGGGTGCGCTGGAAGACATAGAGCTCCTTGGCGGCACGCGCGATCTGTGGCACCACTTGCACGGCGGTGGCACCGGTACCGATGACGCCGACCCGCTTGTCGGCGAGTCTGTCCATGGGGTCCGTGGGGCTCCCACCGGTGTAGTTGTAGTCCCACCGGCTCGTGTGGAAGGCCTTACCCTCGAAGTCGTCGATGCCGCGGATTCCCGGCAGCTTGGCCTTGTGCAGGATGCCGCCGGCCAGGACCAGGAAACGGGTCGAGAGCCGATCGTCCCGACTGGTGCTGACCTGCCAGCGCAACGCCTCTTCGTCCCACTCGGCGCACGTGACGTCGGTCTGGAACAGCGCCTGCGGATAAAGGTCGAACGTGCGGCCCAGCAGCTTCGAGTATTCGAAGATCTCCGGCGCGCTGGCGTAGCGCTCCGTCGGCATGAAACCCGTCTCCTCGAGAAGCGGCAGATACACATAGGACTCGACGTCGCACATGCAGCCGGGGTATCGGTTCCAATACCAGGTGCCGCCAAAGTCTCCGGCCTTCTCGATGATCCGGATGTCGCTGATTCCGTGCTTTTTGAGGTCGATCGCAGTCAGCATCCCGGCGAACCCGCCGCCAACGACGACGACGGTGGTGTCCTCGATGACCGGGTCACGGGTGAAGCCGGGCTCGACGAAGGGGTCCCGGTCCAGCTCATCTCCGAGCTCACGCCACTGAGCCATGCCCTCGGGCCGGAGGCGTTTCTGCTGCTCCTCCCGGTACCGTTGGCGCAGCTCTTCGATCGACCTCTCTGAGCTCTCGTTCTGTTCCGTCACTCTTGCTCTTCCCTCAGGACTGCACCTGCCGACCGCGTGAAGCAGCGCGACGCTTCGGGCACGAGATCTGTTCCGAGATTTCTGGACGGTCCCATCGTCGCTGCCACCTCCGATTGGGCACTGCAACGAAAGAAAGAAAGAGGCTCGATTGGCTTCATCAAGATTTCCTGCAAGCGTGAGAAAGTAGAACGGGTTCTAGTTTCTCACACTCCAGCAGCTGGCACGAACGGACGTCGCTGTCGGACGGAGTCGGCCTTATCTCTCCCAGCACCAGTGCCTGGCCAACCGAGTTCGTCGAAGAGGCCAGGAGGGAGCCGTGAGGAATTCCTCCACCCGCCCAAGGGGCGTGCTCGACCGGGCGCACATGGATCTCTTGGGTCAGACGGCCACAGGTCAGCCAGGACACGCATCCGAGTCCTGGGGTGTCGCGGTTGTGACCCGCGGAGAATTGGCCACCTCCAAGATCGTTCCGACCTGCACGTATGCAGCCGAATCGCTCTTGGAGGTGGCCGGAATCGAATCGACTGAAGCTAGAGCGCAAAAGCCGACGTCAGCGCGATTTGTGTTGTCTGACCAGGTAGAAGGTTGGCGTCAACAGTTACCTGCGATTGACCACTAAGGACCACCATTTGGTTTTTTTCGTCCTCTCGTGTCTTTTTTGTGGAGCGTAGATCCGCCTGCAACTTCCAAGATCTCGACGAATGAAGGGCCACGGAGACTCTGAATCCGGAGGGCGTCGGGCTATCGACTTCGATGGATGGTTGCCGGCACGTTAAGTAGAGCGCCCGGGAGTCCCGATGCGCCAGGCAGAGACGCTTTCCGCAGGGCTCGTTGACGACAGTCCAACTGGCATTTGGATTGGCGGCCGGGGCGTGCGTTTCTCTTACGAGCGGTCCTCGATGACGTCAAGATTCTGGAAAGTCATCGGCGCATCGAGTAGCGCCGCTTGCTTCTGACTGAATTTGGATGTCTCAGGAAGATTCGAGTTCTTCTGCGCGGCCTCATACGAGTCAAAGAACGCGAAGATGAGATGACGAGTTGGGTCTGTCCGATCTCGGGCGACGATGGAACGCCGAAGAGTGCGCTTGCCCTCCGTCGCTGACCGCCACTCATCCTCGAGTTGCTGGATCTTGGCGAACTCACTAGTTCGGCACTCGATGATCTGAACGAACGACATCGTCTCGTCTCCTCTTGATGTTCTCATTCCGCAATCGACGCGTGAGATTTGCGAAGCCCGACCTCAGGGTCCGGTCAAAAGAGGTTGCCTCATCATGGTCGAGCTTCGAGGATCATGTTGAGCGGTGTCTCGGCGGCACGCCGGAATCGGCTGAACCCTGCCTCGGCGAATACTTCGCGCAGTCGCGCCTCACCGGCCTGTGCTCCCAGCCCTAGACCGACTTCTTGGGACAAAGAATTCGGCGTACAGAGAGCTGAAGAGGCGGTATAGAGCAATGCTGCAAGTGGATTCTCAGCGATGTTCGTTGCCCGATCATCAAGTGCCATCGGTTCGACCAAGAGCACCGCTCCGTCCCCTTCAAGGTGCTCTCGTGCGTATCGAGCAACGCCGACCGGATCACCCATGTCGTGCAAACAATCAAAGAAGCAGATCAGTGAATAGCGTCCCGGGTATTCCTTAGCTCCGGCCACGGCAAACTCGGTTCGGTCGCCAACGCCGGCTTCGGCGGCTCGTGTCACCGCGGTGTCGATTGATTCCGGATGGAAGTCATAGCCGTGGATGCGCGAGTTGGGGAACGACTGGGCCATGACGACAGCGGACGCGCCATGGCCGCATCCGACGTCGGCCACCTGCGCCCCCTGGCGCAATCGTTCTTCGATGCCATCGAGCGCCGGAATCCAGTCCGATGTCAAGTATGCGCGATAGCCGGGGCGGAAGAACCATTCAGTACCGCGGAAGAGGCATTCATCATGGTCACGCCAACTCATCCCGCCATTTCCCCGAAATGCGTCCACGAGCTTCTGACCATCGATGAACATCGCCATCAACGTGTTCATGCCGCGTGCCATAAACGTGGGAGCGTCCTCGTTCGACAGTATCAGGGCTGCCTCGTCCGACAACGAATAGGAGTCGGCCTCGGGTTCATATTCGACGAGGCCCGCCGCAGCTTGACTGTCGAGCCACTCGCGGGTCAGGCGTGAGTTGCATCCGGATTCTGCAGCGATCGAACCAGCGTCATGCGGTCCGCGCCCTGCCATTGCTCGGTAGAAGCCGAGTTCGTCACCCAGCCACATGCCAAGACAAACACCACCGCCGGTCATGTAGCCGGCCAGCTGACCCACCAAGGATTCCACGCGAGCTTCGTCGATGGCCATACGTAAACCTCCAGATGCCGTTGTCAAACTCTCGATCCAATTGATAACTGAAGTACCTCAAAGCCACCTGGGTTGCGGCGAGCGAGCGCGACGTCGTTCGACAAGCCAACAATCTGGACGCTTTGACGATTCAGGCACGGTTTGCTCGCATCTTGGGCGAACGGGTTCGTTTCGAACCCGACGGCTGTATGAGGAGTGCCCCCAGGCGCCGAGATATTTGGACAGATCGACCAAAGGAGACAGCCTCCAGAAGCTCATCTTCTGAGTGTCAGCTCTCTTCGGATCGCCAGCGCCTGTAGATCTCGCTCAGGTCGGCCGTAGCGTCTGGAGTCGGATCCTCTGGCTCGATGGTCCCTGTCAGCGCAATGGTCAACCTGACCCGTTCCAGGTAGGCGGAGCAGTTGGAGCAGGCTTGGAGATGCGCCTCGAAGCGCCCACGGCTCATCGCTTATCGACAACTCCGCCCATATCAAGTTCCTAGAGGCGAGTACGTGGCTTGCGAGCGGCGGCCTCCGAGGGACAGGTGGAAACCATTCGTTGCTCAGGCTGCCTCATCCCGCACCAGACTCTCGTCTCTGGATTAGCAACGGCTGGGTAACCTCGCCTACGAATCCGGCTGTGTCGAACACATCGGCATGGGCGAGCCCGACGCCGCCAGCGGTGAGGTGAGTACGGCATGCCATATGCACCCACTCGCCGGTCGGAGGACGCAGCACTGTCGTGGTCACAGTGGCGGAATCGAGAACCATTGTTCCATCGGCAATGACAACGAAAGCCCATTCGCCGAGTCGGCTGCGATCAGCAATCGGTCCCGGCCAGTTAGTGCCACGCCTTGAATCAAATGGCAGGCGAACCCGTGTCCAGACATTTGCCGCACCGAAACTGTCGAAGCCTCCTCGAGTGAAACGCCACTCGATCGAACGCCCGTAACCCCAGTCGTCGTCGAGGCCCGGATAAAAGTGCAGAGGTGTCGGTCTCGACGGAACCGGCGGCGCAGTCTGCTCCTCCCTCGACGCCGGAGGTCGCCCGTCGGTCGCGATGTGCCATGCCCTCGCGACGACGGCAACCCGCCCGTCAACAGTCAGCCGGGCCTCGGTCAGGCGTACTCGTCGGCCTGGTCGGATAGGGGAGATCTCGACGACAACCTCGCGGCGCGGAATCGGCCCAAGAAAGTCGACCGATGTGCGACCGATGCGCATCGCTCCCTCGACCGTCTGGTCGATCGCATGGGCAAGAAGGGCAGTGGGTGGTCCACGGTGTTGGGCCTTGCGGTCCCATGGGCTCTCAGTGGCACGCGTCGGCTCGAAGCGTCCGTTTCCGCAGGACAGGTAGGCCCGAAATGGCAAAGCCGGATTCGCGCTGCGTTCGGCCGCCCCAAGCGCTGATACGTCAATCTCCTGCACGGGCGTTCCTTGCCTCATGCCGCCGTCTTCCCGCCGTTGACGGCACGATCTGCCCGGTCACAAACAAGGATCCTTTCTCGGCCGATCTCGATGTCGATCGAATAGCTTCCGGACTCGATCGATACCGTGGTCGGACCGATCCGGCGCAGGGCCTCCAGAATGAACAGGTCGTCGCCGAGGACATCGGCGTGCGCCGTGGTAACACCTTTGGCTCGAGCGTTGACGAGCAATGAGGCAACCAGCCACGTCCCGATGCCGTGACGCTGCCACGCGTCCTCGACGAGTACGCCTCGATCGACGTTTCCCGTGGCCCCGACACCGAGAGAGGCCACTCCCACGCAGGCTGCGTGAGACCAAGCCAGAAGTGTTTGATCGATTGCTCCATCCCGCAGTAGTGCTCCGAAGTAGTTCGCGCCGTCGGTGAAGCCGTGGAATCGGTGGAACAGGCTGGTACGCGAACAGCGACCCAGCATCTCGAGGACGGCCTCAGTATCCGACGCTGCTGGCCTGAGCACTCTCACGTCACTCAGGTCGTGGAACCCCGTGTACGGTGCTTGAACTACCATGACACCTGTCATATAATCGGGGTACGAGTCATGACATATGTCATAGTCAAGACCCCAGATCGCGTGAGGTCGGATGGAGCCCTTCGTGACGGCCACCAGAGCATCTCGGGCTCGCGAACTTCCGCCCCGTGAACGCATGGTGCGCAGCGCGGCACTGTTGATTCGGCGCAAAGGCGTGTCAGGGACGGGTATGAGAGAGATCGTGAACGAGGCGGACGCGCCGCGAGGATCGCTCCAGCACTATTTCCCCGGCGGCAAGGAGGAGCTCGTCTCCGATGCCTTGCTCTGGATGGGAGACGTCGCGGCTCGGCGTATAAAGCGATCTCTCAGCCAACTGCAGTCGAGAACACCGAGCGCTCTGCTGGCTGCGATCGTCGAGACCTGGCGACATGACCTCACGAGCGAGAAATTCTCCGCCGGGTGCCCCCTCGTTGCCGCAGCAGCGGATACGGCCGGTACCAGCCAGCAGCTCCGCGAAGTGCTCCAACGTGCGTTCGACGGTTGGCTCGAACCGCTCTCCGAGAGTCTGCTCGAACTCGGCGTGCCGATGGAACGCTCCGAGAATCTCGCCGTCGTGATCATCGCTGCTCTTGAGGGGGCCATCATCCTGGCCCGTGTGAGGCGTGACGTGACTCCATTCGACGCGCTTGTCAGTGAGCTCGGGCCTCTGCTCGATGCCGTTGCCGATCCTGCTTCTTCTGGATTGACAAAGTGAACTCCACCATTGCGTGTGTTCAGTTCCCGTGCGCGTTGACGGCACGGTTTCCCGATTCGGCACTAGTGGTCAGGGTGGGTGTTTGGGTCGGGTCGGGCCAGGGGATTGCGGTCGTACCAGAGAACGGGGAGGCTTTGTGAGTGTTACGACGATCGACCCGGCGACCGCACAACCTCTCGCCATCTATGAGGAGACGACTACCGAGGAGCTCGACGCACTGCTCGATAGAGCCCACTTGGCTGCGCAATCCTGGCGACACACCGCGCCGACAGAGCGTGCGAATGGCTTGCGCCGGCTCGCTATCGCGCTCCGTGCACGCCAAGAGGAATTGGCCTGGCTCGCGACGAAGGAGATGGGCAAGCCTCTCTTAGAAAGTCGCGCTCGAGGTCGAGAAGTGCGCCTGGACGTGCGACTGGTATGCCGAGCATGCGCCGGCTCTCCTCGAGCCCGAAACGGTTGAGACCGAGGCGCTTCGCTCCCTGGTGGTCCCCGTGCCGTTGGGTGTCCTATTCGCCATCATGCCATGGAACTTTCCTTACTGGCAGGTGATCCGGGCCCTTGCGCCGGCACTAGCGGCGGGAAATGTTGTGGTGCTGAAGCATGCGCCCTCTACGACTGGCTGCGCGCTAGCTCTTGCCGAGGTAGCGGATGCTGCGGGCCTGCCGAGTTCAACGCTGTCGGTCCTCGTGGTCGCGCCGGAACGCACTGCCGATGTCGCCTCGACCGTCGTAGGGGACGACCGAGTCGCGGCGGTGACCCTCACGGGATCGACGCGGGCGGGCAGGTCGGTCGCCGCCGTAGCCGGGCAAGCTCTCAAGAAGACCGTCCTCGAGCTCGGCGGCAGTGATGCCTTTGTCGTTCTGGCAGACGCCGACCTCCATGCAGCTGCAGCCTGGGCCGCGCGCAGTCGATTTCAGAACACGGGCCAATCCTGCATCGCCGCCAAACGCATCGTGGTGGAGGAGCATGTGGCCGACGCTTTTACCGAGAAGCTGCTCGGGTATGTGCGTGACCTGCGTCTCGGCAACCCGGCTGACGAGGGAGTCACGGTGGGGCCTCTCGCCCGGGAGGACCTGCGCGATGCGATCGAGCGCCAGGTCCGCGAGTCCGTAGCGCAGGGAGCGAACATTCTGATTGGCGGACGCCGTCCGGACCTGTCGGGCTTCTACTACGAGGCGACGGTCCTGGATCACGTGCGGCCCGGCATGGCGGTTCTCGAAGAGGAGGTGTTCGGCCCTGCAGTCCCGATTCTGCGAGCCCGAGACTCCGAGGAAGCGCTCAGGCTTGCAAATGACAGCGTCTACGGTCTCGGCAGCGCGGTGTGGACCTCAGACCTTGCGGCCGGCGAGGCGTTCGCAATTGGACTCGACACCGGGCATACGGCTGTGAACGGCATGACGGTGTCTGACCCTCGC
The DNA here is from genome assembly GCA_963726855.1 of uncultured Acidimicrobiaceae bacterium. Classification (GTDB taxonomy): domain Bacteria; phylum Actinomycetota; class Acidimicrobiia; order Acidimicrobiales; family RAAP-2; genus Bog-473. The sequence goes on along the minus strand of CAVSEB010000021.1, from coordinate 105,582 downwards.
CTCCCGTTCGGCGGCATCAAGGCCTCAGGTTACGGACGGGAGTTGTCCGACCACGGCCTGTTTGAATTCGTAAACCTCCACACCGTGGTCGTGAACGCCGCGGACGGTCCGGTTGGGGACCGCGAGACTGCGAGCGAGTAGTCGGCATGGGATCACCTATCCCCGGATGCGTCCAAAAGTATGCAACGAGAGGCGAGCTCGCTGTTCCACAACTCAGCTCAGATCGAAGACTGCGCTCTGCTCGCATTCCCTCGCGTCGGCTCACCCGACGACGGCGGAATGGGTGTTCGACGTAAGCGGCATTTAACCTTAGTGTTTCGCGCTAGGGAACTCAAGATTCGGGATCTTCGAGCTGCAGTTCGTCCAACCTCTGCTTCAGAGATTCGATGTCGTTCACAAACCGTTCTCGTAGTTGACCAACCTGCGAACGGACCACGGGTGACTCTTGGGTCTCCAATTGTTGGAGCACCCAACTCAACCTTTCCTGAGTCCTTTCGAGCTCGCTCTCGGGTCCAGAACTGGCCACGCCCGCCGGTGACTGACGAAACTGGCGACTGATCTCCTCGGCGAGTGCCTGTCTGTCCGACTCGTCCAGGTCGGTATCGACTTCGACGAGCCATGCGTCCGTTACCTGTGGGTCGCTGAAGTCGATCTCGTGAGAGCGGCCATCTTCGTGGTGTTTCTGCTCGGTCATGGGCTCCTTCTCCTTGTCGTCGACTCGGCGTCGTGAATTATTCCATCGCGTAGCATGCCCGATCGGAGGGTTCTCCTGGCTCGCTTCCCCGGTCATTACCGAGGGCGGCCGAACCCGCTCGAAGCCGGCTGTCTCACGGCTCGCGTCCTCGGGTCATCCTCGAGGGTCGAGTGGGCCGTCCGTGTTCGAGCACATACTCGTGGCGGAGGATCTGCTTGGCAGATATTTGCTGGACGGTGAAACCGTTCACCACCGAAACGGTGTCCGGAACGACAAAGCTCCTGAGAACCTCGAGCTCTGGACGAACCCGCAACAATTGGGCATCCGGGTGAGCGACGCTATTGCTTGGGCGCGTATCGTCGAGCGTTACGAGGGAGGAGATGGGCCTGAATCGAATGGGCCCAAGCGCCGACGTAAAAGTCGAGGTGGCCGATGGTTGCACGGTCTGAACAGGCAAAATACAAGACCCGTTTCTCGCCATGATTGACCACCAGAGACAACAATTTGATGTTTTTTCTGCTCTTGTGTCCATTTCGTGTCGCGTGAGCTCGACGGGAATCCTTCGGATCCTCGAACAAAGCGGCGCTGGGCAGCCCCGCTTGATGGCCGAAAGAGGGTGGCCTCTCCGGCACCGTGCGGATAGTCGTTCGACTACACGCCGAGGCTGGACTTGGCTGCCCCTTCGAACATCCGATACGGCAACAGGCGCTTGGCTGGCAGACCCACCCGTTCCCCAATCTTGCCAACGGAGACACGCCGACGAGGACGAGCCGAGTCAAGAAGTTTCTCGACCACGACGGCCACCTTGTCCGGTGGGACCCCGTTCGCCTCATCGTGCTCCATAACGCTGATCGCCTTGGTAACGGCTTTGGCGTAGGGAACATCATCGGTGGGCTCACTGACCTGACGCCGGCTCTGCGTGAAATCCGTCCGGATGTTGCCCGGTTGCACCAGGCTCACCTGGATGCCGAACGGTGCGACCTCGTATGCCAGCGCCTCGCCGTAGCCCTCCAGCGCGAACTTGCTGGCGCTGTAGAAGGCCTGGAAAGGGAGGCCGATGACACCACCGATGGAGCTGATGAGAACGATCCGACCAGATCCCTGGCGCCGCATCGTCGGCAGTACGGCCTGTACGACCCGCACGCAGCCCCAAAAGTTCGTCTCCAGCTGAGCCTTCGCCGCTGCTATCGGAGTCTGCTCGACCGCCCCGGCCAATCCCCAGCCAGCGCTGGCAACCACGGCATCGATACGCGCGTGTCCGTCAACCACTCCCTGCACCCCGGCGCTCACTGATTGGTCGTCATCAACATCCATCACCACGGATGTCCATCCGTTCGAGCCTGTCCCGCGACGGCTCGATCCGACGACCACCCACCCTCGTCCGTGGAGCCGAGAGGCCACGCTCAGCCCTATGCCTGCCGAGGCGCCTGTGACGATTGCAACCCTCTTCGACATCGTCCCTCCCATCACGGAGCCTGGCGTTTGAGCGGCTCACGATCCCGGCACGCCTTTGGCATCTCGGAGGCTCCTCCCTGCATGTGTCCGCATTCCTACCCGACGCAGGCTCACGTTCTACACAGCAATCGGTTCATGCGCGATGGATCCGAAGGGGGCTGGAAGCTCAGCGACCAAACGATCGGGCTGCCGTCAGCACGTCTAGACACTCGCCGCCTTGGGGAGAAAGTCGGATAGACAGACACCGCATCTCCACAGATAACGCCCCAGGGCGCTTGGTCCCTACAACCAGGCGATCGTCGCGAATGGGTTCGTTTCTGCTCGGGCGCAGCTTGCCTGGGATTTTGGTAGCCCGACTCCAGCGCATATCCAAAATTTCCGCCCGGACCTATTGACCGATGCTGGTACTCTGCAATGACAGTTGCCAAAATGAGAGCACGTCGTAGCAATTCGGCCGGGGTTCTCAGAAAGACGGAAAGAGGAACAGAATGCACCTGGCACTGCGCCAGCCGAGGCGACAATTCGTTGCGACTCGGCCCAATCCATTGATCCGTCTGGCGAGAACCGTCGTGTTGCTGTCGGTGATCGGCTCCATCGGCTCGGCAGGCGTGGTGGCTCTTGCCGCCTCGCCGGCCCAGGCGTTGCCGACGAACTGGGCGATCCTCACCACGCCTACTCCGAGTTCCGGGCTCAACGGGGTGTCCTGCGTCTCAAAGTCGTTTTGTTTCGCCGTCGGCGGTGTCGAGGTGCTGAACGGGATTAGCCTCCAGACGCAGACGTTGACCGAGGAATGGACCGGGTCGACATGGTCGATCGTGACAAGTCCCGATCCTGCCGGAACCGAGCCGGCGGAGCTTTCGAGCGTTTCGTGCTACGACGCAGCGCACTGCGTCGCCGTAGGGAATGTCGGTACGCCGACGACCGCATCGTTCAGTGAGATCTGGAACGGAACCGCGTGGTCCCTCATGTCGACGAAGAATCCCGGGAGGGAGGGCGGTGATCTCGAGGGTGTCTCCTGCCCGAGTGCCACGCAGTGCATGGCGGTGGGCTACAAGTCGGCTGCTGCAGACGAAGCGGCGGGGCCGGCCCTCATCGAGAAGTGGAACGGGTCGACCTGGTCCGTCTCGGCAAAACCCGATCTCAGCCGCTACGGGAACAACCTCGAAGGCATCTCGTGCGTCAAAACAACGGACTGCACTGCGACGGGAACCGATGACGGCAATGGGACGACCTCGAACAGCCTGGTCGAGAAGTGGAACGGCAGCGATTGGGTGCGACAGACCAGCGCCGATGTCCCGATTAGCAACAACAACCTCAGCGCCGTCTCGTGCCCGCCGACGGGAGGATGTATCGCCGTTGGCACCTCCTTCGCCTCGGCCACCTGGTCACCGCTGGCCGAAGTCAGCGCCCACGGCTCGTGGTCGATCTTGGAGACGCCGACCGTTACGGGAGACAACACCTATCTGAATGGCGTGTCCTGCACGAACGCTAGCAACTGTGTCGCGGTGGGCTATTACCAGAACACGTCTGCCATTGAACAAACGCTCATCGAGCAGTGGAATGGTGTGACGTGGCAGATCGTATCGAGCCCGAATGTGGCATCACAGGATAATTTCCTCTGGGGTATCCGGTGCGTCAAGGCAAGCGAGTGCTTCGCCGCTGGCCTGGCGGGAAATGCTGGGTTGGTCGAAGAAGGAACGTAACGCCAGAACGCCAACGGCGCCGAGGTGGTCTCGCTTCATGGGGCATCGACGGTGCAAGGAGTGCCTTCGCTTGTTTCGCCCATTGAGTCGACATCTTCGGTGCACCTCATGCCGATCACGAGAGCCTTTGTAGGTGTGGCCGGAGGGAAGCAGCTGAAGCTTGAGACTTGCGTTGGTTGTCGAGACGACTCAAGAAGGGCCAACGGAAATTGGAAGGGTGGCCGAACTCGGCACAAAGCCGACGATCTGATGGTGCGCGCACCTGGGCATCCTCGAGCTACAAGTGGGCCGTACGTATTCGAGCACATACTCGTCGCAGAGGACCTGCTGGGCAGGCATTTGCTCGATTATGAAACGGTTCACCATCGAAATGGCGTGCGGGACAACAAACGTCCGGAGAACCCCGAGCTCTGGACGAACCCGCAACCATCGGGCATCCGGGTGAGCGACGCCATTGCGTGGGCGCGCACCATTCTCGAGCGTTACGAGGGATTAGGCGCACCTCCAACGATGTTCACGCTTGCACGTGAGCACCCTTGGAGATGGCAGGAATAGAACAGACCTAGCCTCGAAATGTGTTCATTGAAGTCGGAGTCATTTCTGGCCTCTAAACGGGATAAATGGGGTATCCACCTCTCTCCGTAAATGACGCCATTGACCGTAGTTCGGTGTCTTTTCCGTGTTCTTGGGTCTTTTCGCATCGCAAGAGACCCCTTGGAGCGTTCCAGAAATTCGAGCGAGGTCACTGAAGGGCCGTACTGAACTCGGACCACCAATGCTTCCTCGTACAGCACCAAGGGGACAGTCCTAGGAGCTAAGTAGGATCCGTGAGGCAGCCGGCATAGCGCTGTGCTCGCGATAGGTAACACCCAGGCCCGGTCGCCTGGGCAAGGCTCGGGCTTCAACTGTCTTGCGGCCCTGTCGTCAGTAGCTGGAGGCCGGCGGGTGTGGCTTCCCTCGACAGCCGAGATCGAACAGCGTGCCGGGCGCGCTCGATGTTGGTGGTGTCGTGGAAGAGATGGAAGTACCAGTTGGCCGACAAGAGCGCCCCTTCGAGCTCGAAGGCGAGCTGTTGTGAATCGCTGTCGCCTCGTAGCTCGCCTTTTGCGCGGGCGTCCTTAGCGGCGCGCTCGAGCATCATCATCCATTGCTCTTGGCATTCGACAATGCGGTCGCGGGCGAGGCTCGGCGCTTTCGCATCGAACTCCGCCATGGCGGACGCGAAGAAACAGCCCCCGGGGAACACGGCCCGCTCGATATAGGAGAGAAACGCCTGGCACAGCGCGTAGAGCCGAGTGATACCCGCACGCGACGAGAGGGCAGGTTCGATCACCTCTTTGACGTAACGATGACGGGCTTCTTCGATCGTGGCCAACTGGAGCGACTCTTTGGAGCCGAAGTGGGCGAACAGGCCGCTCTTGCTCATACCCAGCTCGGCTGCCAGTCGCCCGATGCTGAGGCCGTCAAGTCCGTCGACCGAGGCGATGTCGGCGGCGGTCCGGAGGATGTCCTCTCGGGTGCGGGCTCCCTTAGTGGTATTGCGAGTCGACACCACCCCTATTGTATAGCACGAACGTCCGTGCTATTCTGGGCTGAACTTGAGCCGATCTTCATCAGATCCGGGGAGGACTCGCCGTGCCGTTCGTCAATGTCAAAGTCATCGAAGGGGTTTTCTCAGCCGACCAGAAGCAGGACATGGTGCGCCGGCTGACCGACACCATGGTGGAGATCGAGGGCGAGAACATGCGCCCGGTTACATGGGTTGTTGTCGAGGAAGTCAAGAGTGGCGACTGGGGGATCGCCGGCAACCCGCTCAGCACGTCCGACGTGAAGGCGCTCGCAGCCGGCCAACCAGTCGGCTAGCAAGCTCTCTCGTGAGGGCGCCATGTACGACGTGATCGTGGTCGGCGCTCGTTGCGCAGGGGCGTCGCTGGCCATGCTGCTTGCGCGCGCCGGTCATCGAGTCGCTCTGGTCGATCGGGCCTCGTTCCCGAGCGACACGATGTCGACCCACTTCCTCTGGCAACGGGGAGCGGCTCGATTGCAAGCGTGGGGGCTGCTCGATCCGCTGCTGGAGCGGGGGTGCGTGCCAATCCCAACGATCACGTTCGACGTTGGCCCTGTGGGGCTATGTGGCATCGGTCCTTCTGTTGGTGGTGTATCTGAGACCTACTGCCCGCGTCGGACCGTGCTCGACGCGCTGCTCGTCAAAGCGGCCACTGACGCCGGAGCCGAACTGGTCGACGGCTTCGCGGTCGATGGACTGGTGTGGTCCGAAGGATGCGTGGTCGGCGTAGAGGGCCACCGCCGCGGATCGGCGGAAACGACATTGCGGGCCCGGGTCGTCGTGGGCGCGGACGGTCTGCACTCGACCGTGGCCCGAGCAACCGGCGCGCGCAGCTACCAGGATCACCCCGCCCTCAGTGGCGTTCTCTACTCCTATTGGAGCGGGTTGACCGGTCTCGGGGCGTCCTTTCACGCTCGTCCCGATCGGCTGATCCTGGTCTGGCCTACCAACGACGATCTGACGTGTATCTACGTCGCCTGGCCGCACAAAGATTTCCGTCAGGTGCGCAAGAACGTCGAAGCCGAGTTCCGTGCCGCACTCGACCTCGTCCCAGGCCTAAGTGAGGCAGTCGCATCGGGCCAACGCGAACAACGCTTCGTCGGCACAGACGATCTACCCAACCTGTACCGGACCTCAAGGGGGCCGGGCTGGGCCTTGGTCGGCGACGCCGGTCACCATAAGGACCCTTCGACGGGCATGGGCATGTCCGACGCGTTCGCTTCAGCCGAAGTGCTTGCCGAAGCCATCGACGGGGGCCTCGTTGGGCAGCGATCCATCGACCGTGCACTGTCTGACTACCAGAACAAGCGAGACGCTCTCACCGCGAACGGATATGCGCTCACTCTGAGCACGGCCCGGCTCACACCGCTCGCACCAAGACTCGAAGCTTTTTATCGTGCCGCGGCGGACCAACCCGAAGTCATCTGCCGGATCTTCGGAGTCATCGGCGGCTCTATCCCGATTGGGGAGCTCCTCGACGATGGGACATAGCAAGGGGAGGAGGAATGGAGCTAGCCGGACCGCCGAAGACAGCGCTGGCCGCGCTGGACAGCTGAGCCACCATCACAGGCGGTTCTCGTTTCGTTTAGGCACCGTGGGTTTCGGCACCGAAATGGCATCGGTCCTGACCGCCATCTTGAATGTAGCCGAGGCCTTTATAAGCAGCCTGGTCGGGGCGACCGTCCTCTATCCGGATGCCGAGGAGTCCTCGATAATCGACACGGCATACAACCGCCACATGTCCGAATCACCCAGCGTGTTTGGCACCCAACCAACGTCGCCCGCCACCAGGTGCCCTCATCGCACTCGATCGCCACCGCGATCGCGTCCAACGCGTGACAACGCTGCAACATCCGCGAAATGGTCCAGAGCCCGGCTCTGGCAGAGCAAGGAAGGAAGACGATGTCTATAGAGGAAAATAAGGTTATTGCCCTCCGATTCGCCCGTGTTTGGGACACGGATGATCCAAGTATTCTCGACGAGTTGGCGGCACCGGGTATCCGCGTCTCTTACCCAATCCTCCCGGGGCCGATCCAAGGGGTCGGGGCGTTTAAGGAAGTTCTTGCGGGTGTCCGCGCTGGCCTCCCTGACATCAAGATAGAGGTTGGGGACGTTGTAGCCGAAGGTGACGTTGTGGTGGCGCCGTGGACGATGAGCGGAACGCACCTCGGTGCGCTGATGGGCATCCCACCTTCTGGTAACGCGGTGAGCTGGAAGGGAATCACGATCTACCGGATCGAAGACGGCAAGGTCGTTGATGAACGCGGAGAAGAGGACGGACTCGGATTGCTTCGACAGATCGGGGCGATACCCAGTTGAAAAACCAACGGCGCTGGATCTGGAAGGGAGGAGGCCATCCGAAGGGACAGTTCTGGCGCCGGCATCGCGAGACCGGTGCGGGTGTGGCCGGTCAAGCAGCTGACGTCAGAGACCTGCGGTGGCTGCCGGGACGACTCGGGAGAAGCGAACCGACACTGGAAGGGTGGCCGAACTCGGCATAGAGCTGGCTACCTCATGGTGCGCGCACCCGATCATCTTCGAGCCACAAGTTGGGGGGTAACCGTTCGAACACATACTCGTGGCAGAAGGTCCCTTGGCAGGCATTCGCTCGACCGAGACTTACGGAGAGAGTCCTTTTCCCTGATCATCGGACGAATCCCCTCTGACGTCGATAACGCAATCGCTCCCTAGTCGGTTCGATTCCCGCCACCTGGTCCCTCATAACGCTCGAGAGTGGTGCGCGCCCATTCGATGGCGTCGCTCATCTGGATGCTGCGGCTCGCTCAAGCTCCTGGACTGCCGCGCCGTCGAGAAGTGGGGAGGTCGCTGGCACACGACCACCGTAGGACGCCTCTTCCACAATGGAACTCGCGGCGCCAGCCGCTCCCCGTGAGCCCCACGCCGATAAAGGATGTCGCAAGGAAACGTCAACCGGGACGATTCCGATTTTGGTTCCGACGGATCAGTCAGGGATGGTGACGGTGTGGCCAAGTCTCTCCGAGGCCATCGCCTCGGCAACCACAAGGGGCAGCATGTGGTCGTGGTTGGCCTTGCCGAGCAGCTCGGTTGTGCGCCTTCCGATCCCTGCGAGCGCCGTGGCCAACTGCGCTTCATTCCATCCGGCCCGTTCCGCATGAATGTGGATGACGCCACCGGCATTCGAGAGGAAGTCGGGCACGTAGGTGATTCCTCGCTCGGCCAACAACGTTCCATCCGTCCGCTCGGCCAGCACATCGTTGGCCGCACCGACCACCAGAGCACAGCGCAGCTCAACGATCGATTGGGGATTGAGGATCCGGGCCGAAGCGCAGGGAGCGAACACGTCGCAGGCCTGAGCGTGGGCCAGTTCGGGCTTCACTGTGGTCCCCCCGACCCGCCGGGCCACTTCCGCTGCCCGCTTCGAGTCGACATCGGCGACGGCGACCCGGGCCCCGGCCTTGGCGAGCCGATCGGCCAGCGCGGCTCCGACGTGACCGGCGCCCTGGACCATCACACGGATACCAGCGAGCGGATGGTGGAGCGAGTGATACACCGCTGCTTCGATGGCGAAAAACACGCCGTCGGCTGTTGCGGGTGAAGGGTCGTTCTGGGCGCAACTAGCCCACGGCGTCACGGTAGCGATGGTGGCCAGGTCGGCGACCGAGGTGCCCATGTCCACCCCGGGGACGTAAGTCCCGCCGAGGCGATTGATGAAACGGGCAAATGCCAACAGCTCCGCGGTGCGTTGGCGCGGGTTGCTGACGGCCCCAGCCGCCTCCCGACGCAGAATGACGGACTTGGCTCCGCCGAAGGGGATATCGGCCAAGGCGTTCTTCAAGGTCATGACCCGGGAGAGCCGGCAGGCCTCTTCGGTGGCAACTTCGAACGACGGGTACGCCAGCCAACGCACGCCACCGAGGCCGGGTCCGAGCGTGGTGTCATCCACGGAGATCGCCGCTGCGAGTCCACTGTCTCGGTCGTGGCAAAGCATGAGGTTCTCGCCAAGGAGGGAGTGGGTGCCGGGAACGAGCACGGGCCCCGGTGCGGCGGTGGGCTGCCGCACAACCGCTGAATCAATGTCCCAGTTGCGAGCTTCTGTCCGCAAAGTCCCGGTGCCCGTCAGGAATGACTCTTTGGAACTTCTCACGCAACAAATCTAATTGCTGTGAGATTTATGAGCTTATATTTGTAGGAAATCGTTCGAGATACGCAATGTAACCACGTGAGAGTCGTACCTTACACACTGAATCGCATCGCTGCCCACTCGACCAAACCCGGCCGTCGGCGAGACCGACATAATGCTCGTTGACCGTCGAACGGCGTCCGGGACGACAACCGTCCGGAGAACCTTGAGCTCTGGACGAACCCGCAACCATCGGGCATCCGGGTGAGCGACGCCATTGCGTGGGCACGCACCATTCTCGAGCGTTACCGAGGGACCAGGCGCACCTCCAACGATGCTCACGGTTTCTCATGAGCACCCTTGGAGGCGGCGGGAATCGAACCGGCTCGGAATCAATGTAAAACTCCGAGGTCAACACAACCTTAGGGCTGTGATCTGGTAAAACGTGCTACGCATCAACCACCAGAATTGACCGCCAGAGACCCAATTTCGTGTTGTTTCTGTGTTCGCGTCCTCATTTTTGTGTACCTGCGTCGCGGCTGGCGAGGCGATGCAAGGCTCTGAGGGGAAGAGAGCTATTTGGGGCTTTCCTAGTGGTTACGCAGGCTGCCCCAATCCGGCACTTTCGGGCTAGATCTTCTTGGTCCCCGGGCCTCTGGATCTTGTGACAAGTTTCAGGCTGCAGTGCCGAGACGCGCTCCCGTGATGTAGTCCTCGAGGACATGGTCGATGGTCCCAAGTGCTCGACGGAGCTGGAGGGGCGCAGGCGGTTGGTCGGCCTCGAGCAACGGAACGAGCAGTCGGGAACGGAGCTTGGTGTAGAAGACGGCAACCCGGATGCCTTCATGGGTGAGCGTGTAGGTGTTGGTGCCGGGTTGACGCTGGACCAGCCCATGGAGGCGGAGTCGGCGCAGGTCATAGCTCATCTCCGCGGAGCTGTAGTCCCTGCCGAGGAGTCCGGCCACCTGCCCGCGAAGGCTCTTGTTGGTGAAGCCGGTGACGGCGTGGACGACGAGGCAGAGTGCACCGGCCAGGGCCATGGCGCGTTGATCCCCGAAGCGCAACGCTCCGGTTCGTTGGCCCTCATGGTTGAAGGGCTGGTGGATGCGCTCAAAGAGCGCAGAGCCGATGGCACAGCCCTGGCCGGCACGTTCGATCATAAGCAGACGGTCGTTGACCTGACGGGCCTTGTCGACGAGCTCGGGTAGATGCTCGAGCCGGGAAAGTACACCGATGTCTTTGGGTTTGTTGACGACGGTCTCGATACGCAATGCCCTCCCTTCCTTCAGATACTGCTTGACACGGCTGTGCTTGTAGCGGAAATCCATCCGCACCTCGGTGCCCGGGTTGAAGATCCTGGTTCCGAAGGGCGCGCTGGTGCTGCGACCTCGGCGGTCTCGTCCGAAGATGGCATGGACCTCGTGGGGTCGCCCGATGTCGACGTTGTCCTGAACCAGGGACTCAAAGAAACCCCTGGCCCGACGAGGGTCGTCGAAGACCAAGGTGCGAGAGACCTCCACCTGGCGCATCGACAGCTCCCAGAAATAACCAGCGTCACGGTCCTCGTTGGTGAACGGGATGGGGATCACCGCGGTCCAGCGCTCGAAGAAGTCCTGGACGTCGCCAGGGCCGAAACGGTCACAGATGGCCTGGAGCGCAACGGGGTCCTCGCAGGAGGCGAAACCATTGGCCAGCTCGGCGAACGCGACGCCTTGACGGCGGGCCTGTCGTTTGGCCCACTCGTGCCCGTTGCACCAGACCTTGGTCGGATAGGGGAAGTACGTGCACACTTTGATGAAGGTGGGCCCGAACTCGGCGTCGAGGATGTAGAAGTAGTACATCCCGACCCGACGGTCCTCTTTGACGAACTCGAAGCGGGCCACGCCGGGCCTGGTCGATCGACTCTTGGCACTGAACACCCACTGGAACTCCTGGGCGGCCACGATGGCGACGACCCCATAACGACCTTCAGCCTGCGCCCTCTCGAGATAGGGCCGGACATGGTCGAGTTTGCGATCGTCCCAACGCGTCCGGTCGGGCTTCTTCAGCCGCAGGATTGGCACCTCATGTTCGGCGGAGAATGCCTTCACCTCGCGGCGGAACCGGTTGCCGATCTTCTCGAGGAGGGCGGGCGAAGGGATCGGGAACCCGAGGTGCTGCGTGAGGAACGTCACCACTTGTCCGCCCACCTGCAGGTTGGGAACGTAGGCGTTGAGGAGCAGCCGGTCGACACAGTTCACCTCGAGGTCGACATGGCCATCGAGCACTTCATTGATGTTGGTCACACTGGTCATGGCACCGGTGATAGCGCACGAGGGACGGCTCTGCCGACCCGACAACGTCAACGCGGAATCGGGTGCGACGGGAGGAGGCCGGGAGGGGGGCCTGCCCCCCTCCCGCTAGGAGACTGTTGAACAAAGCCCTCTCGGGCGTAAGTTTGGCGGCAAGCCTGGGTATGACCGAACCGAAGAGCCGGCGTGAAGAGTGGGTTAAGCCGGCCACCCTGGATGGGCAGAGCCCGAAGGTGAGGTCCCATCTTTGACGACCTGGGCTTGCGCGCCCGTTTCAGCTGGCTCCGAGCCGCCAGCTCCCGTCGTTGACGAGGCCGAGGTTGACCAGTCGGCGCAGGTTGAGGGCGGCCACTCGAAGCGAGAGCCCGAGCTGATTGCGCTCGACGCCGCGGAAGCGGACTCGGCGATTCCCGTCGGAGACGAGCCAGGCGATGGAGCGCTCGACCATGGGGCGCCATCGGCGGTACTCGCTCGAGCCCGACTTCGTCTTCTCCATTGACGTCGGGCGGCAGCGAGCTCGTCGTCATGGGGATGGATGATTGTCTTGAGGCCACGCTGGCGACGTGGTGCAGCGGTCTCGGAGCGCGCAGCCCGTGCACTTGGCGCCAAAGGTCGCCTGGCCTCTTGGGGCGATGGCAACGGTGATGCCGGCCGGACACGTCATGGTGCGGCGTCATGATCGACGACGAAATCGTCACGGCAGAACCCACCGGGACGGCACGTCGCAACGGAATCGGCTTGATGACCTGGCGATGCCGCGGGCTCGCAGGTGCGGCCCGAGTCTCGCCTGACCCATAGGCCGCAGTCGGCCAGGATCTCGAGGCCTCGGGCTTCGGCGGCCAGCAGATCCAGTGCGGTCTTGGCGTCTGAGACGTTGGCCGGGGTGACGATGGCCGCGGTGACGAGCCCGGTCTCGGGCTCGACGGCGATGTGGGCCTTGTAGCCGTCACGGTATTCAGAGCGTGACTTGTGCATGTGGCGGGCCTCGGGGTCGACCGTCGAAATAACCCGGTCAGGGGCCACCGCTGGGCGATTCTCCAGGTTCCGTCGTCGTCTTGTTCGACGTCTTGGCCGGCGACGAGGGCCAACAGTCCGAGCGCGCCCGCCGCCTCGTCGTCCTGCGGTCTCTCTTCGAAGGCTGCCGAGCAAAGCCAGGGCATCGCGGACCAAGGCGTCGACCAGCCCGGCCTTGGCCACCGGGTCGTCCCAGGCGATCAGCGGCTTGCCCGAGGACTCGTAGTCATGGGCCGAGACGGGCACGCGTCGCGCGCCGGGGACCACCCGACGGACCCGGCGGATGGCCGAGATGAGCTGGGTGACGGTGTCTTGGGTGGCCACGGCGTCATCGAGGAGGGTCGAGTCGAGGGCCCGGCGGGTCTTGCCCTTCAAGACCCCGGTGGCATCGATGACCGAACGCACGGCGTCGAAGATCCGCTCGGGCCGCTCAGAGGTGCGCAGCCGGGTCCGCCAATAGGTGAGCACCGAGTAGTCGAAGCCTTCGTCGGTCAGGGCCAACCCGCAAGCCACCTTCCAGCTGATCCGGTCGCGCAGCGCCCGGGCAGCGTCGCGGTCGGAGAGCCCCTCGAGGGCCTGGAGGACCATGACAGAAGCCACCACGTCCGCGGGCACCGAAGGACGACCACGGCGCGACGGGAACAGGTCCTCGAACATCTCGTCGGGGAACAGGTCATGGCGGTGATCGGCCAAGAAGGCCTCGACGCTGCCCTCCGGACGAGCTGACGGCACAGAGCGGCCGCGTCGAGCAGCTCACGGTTGGGATCGCTATGTCCTTGCACCCGCCAATTCTCGATGATCGGCAGCCAAATCGCGAGCACCTAACCGCGATTTATTCAACAGTCTCTTAGGCCGTCTGTGAGAATGGCGCTCATGGGCCGACCTCTCTCGGCGGACGAAAAGCGAGTAATCCTCCGAGTCCTTGACGCTGATTTTGATGGAGCGGCGATACTGCGGCAACAGGTCTAGGACGGGGCATTTGCAACTGACCACTGGGCCGAAGCGTTGCCGAGCATTGACATCATGGTCGGAGAGACGAGTCCGGCGGCACTCAGCTTTGTGAGTCACCGATCAGCCGAACTGTCATTGACGATTCGGGCGGTGCGATTGGGTTCGTACTGCTCTGGGTCCAAGCGGGTCGAATCTCGGCTCTGGAATACGCCTGGGTAACAGACGATCCGCCCACGGTCTTGCCACCTGATGAATGGATCATCGCTGCCCCTGGGTGAGCCAGAACGCCGGTTGGTGGTCAGTCTTGGGGTCCGCATAGAAAAGGGACAGCCCTTCACTTTCCAAGTCCGGGTCGCCGAACCGTCGCTCTCACGAGTCCTGCTGTGGCCAGCCGGGTGCGCAGGTCTTGAGTTCGATCAACCAGTCAAGCTCGAGGGCCATAATGCCGAGGCAGAAGGAGCGCAGAAGGATCTGCGCGGCCGGCATGGACGCCGGCGGTTGACAAGGATGTGTCATGACGGGATGGAACCCGTGGGCTGTCCTCGGCTTGGCCGAAGACGCTTCGTACGAAGATATTCAGCGTGCCTATCGTGGGAAGGTCAAACAAACCCATCCCGACGGTGGTGGCGCCGCGGGCGACTTTCGAGCGGTCGCCAACGCCGTCGAAGATCTCCGGCGCCTCCGTCCACAGCGGCCTACAGCAACGATCCCTTCGCAGTTCGATCGCTGGCTGCGGCCCCACCGCCCGAAGGGGTCGCGGGCAGACTATGGCTGTCCGTCACACCGAGGGTCCTGCGGGCGGGCCGTCGCTAGGGAGATGCCCACCACTCGATCCGTGGGGAGTGAGTTCAGCGCGCTCCTTGAGCGCGAAATGGCGGAAATGACGAAGGCAATGACCGAGTCCGGGGTTGGCTGATTCTAGTGACGACTCGTATAGCCGGCGGAAGGATCCGACTCAAAGAAGTCAGTCGGACCCGTAATCCGGCAGCCACATGGGCATTGGCGACGCGGTGCTCGAATGGACAGCAAGGGTTGGTCCGGTGCTCGATGATGACTTTCTGAGGTCGTTCGTCGGCCAGGGGATCGAACTTCGACCCGCCGCTGGCCGCGATGCGGTTCGCGAAGGCCAAAAGGCTTCTGACCGTGGGGGACGACTCGCGGTAGTCGCAACCGTTACGGGTACGACCGAACGCTCCCAACTTCGTATCGAGACTCGCGATATGAATGTATTTGAGCTTGCGGACAGGGCAGTGTACGCCGAGTGCATTTCCAGCGTGGCGCTCTTGCGCGTGCAGGGAGGACTTGAGGTCCTGGCCAATGGCCCCTTACCACCAGTGATCTGCGTACTGTCGCCATTCGACGATCCGGGCGGCGCAGAGCGTCGGCAATGGGTTCGGGTTCGGTGCGTAGTCCCCGTCCGGATTCATACACGTGACTGGCTTGAGACGGGTTGGGATGAGGAGGCAGTCCACACAGAATCGATCGATCTGTCAGGTAATGGCATCAAGCTCGCCACAGGGCCAGAAGTAACCGTTGGCGCCACCGTGACGTTGGTGGTCGAGTTGCCAACAGGCCCTGTCAAAGTCAAAGGCGAGGTATTGGAGCGCGGTCACGATGGCGTGATCAGATTGGGGTTCCTCGGGATGCCGGAAGCCATGAGGAAACGGATCGTTCGCCATGTCTTCGACGTCCAAATGGCTCACAAGAAGAAGCCTCGATAGCCGACCACAATCTTTTCAGGGCCGTCCGGGATGTGCCGATACCGAGCGGGTTCAAGCTGGCCCCGTAGGCCGGGCTGGAGCAGCCATGACCCGAGTGCCTGAGTGAGGTGAGCCCCCGATACAGATCAAGTTGTTATGCCGGCACTGGTTGCTGGTCCGTTCGCTCTCCCGGAGAGCGGTCTGTGCTTTGAACTCTTGTGCCTTTTTCGTGTCGCGTCGAGCGATTATTGGCCATAATCCCTAGTCAGCGCCTTCGAGGTGCCCTCGTCTTCGCCCTCGTCACCGTCGGACGCGTCCCGGGACTTGATGAGTTGGCGTTCGCAGCAACGCTCTGGAAGCCAAGGTGGGCTGTCCGGTGAGTCGAGCGTTGGCCGGAGTACCTGAAATTACCCTTGAAGCGTTTTTCGTCGCATGACCAACAACTGCTCTGCGGCCTCTCCTCGACCGACTATCGGGCGAGTTGTGGATTTATGAGCACCTTCTCGCCTGTGGACTGCTTGACGTAGCGCGAAACACACTGGGATGGAGTACGTCGGCCAGCGAAACCTCATTCGTGTAGCTGCTCGCAAACGTCGTCGTCAGCCCGGCTGCCACCCGGGCACGAAGTTCGTTGAAGCGGTCGGGACCGATGCTCTGGAGAAAGGGCGTGAGTAGCCACCCTCCGACGCTCCATGCGAAGCCAAAGTTCCGGGTCAAAAAGGTCGGGCTCGGATCGAGTCCTCCGTAAATGTAGACCTGCTTGCGAACGGTTGACCCATACCGCGAGTAGGCAGACATCGATGCCGATGCGGCCGCCTCCATGGCACTGAGGATCTGACTCGCGAGCTTCCCCCCGCCCGTGGCGTCGAAGCCAAGCGTGGCCGAGGTGAACCCGACAGCTTCTGTGAGGTCATACCTGAACGAGGGTGCGCTTGAGTCGCATACGTGTAGAGCCCCAACGGACCGCAACATCCGCTCTTGCTTGGGCCGTCGTACGATGTTGACAAGCGGAACATCCTCTTCCTGGCAAAGCTTGACCAGCATTTGGCCCAAGTTCGACGCGGCAGCAGTATGGACGAGGGCGGTGTGACCCTCTCGCCGCATCGTCTCGATCATGCCGAGCGTGGTGAGCGGATTAACAAACGCGGAGGCACCTACCCGCGCTGGCGTGTCTTCGGGCAAGGCAAGGCACAACGACGCCTCACACGTCCGGTACTGTGTGTACATCCCGCCCGCAGCGACCGAGACGGTCCGCCCATGAGTGCCTGTGCGTCCCGAGAGCTTCCGGCCGCCACGACGGAGCCTGCTCCCTCGTTGCCGACCGGCAATGCTGTGCCGACCCGAGCCGTCAGGGCCCGGAGCGCACCGTCTGGGAGTGGTGCCGTGACCACCGGACGATCCGGCGTCCCACCCTTCGAGGCAGAGGCCATGTCGGCACCGGCAAGCAACAGTCCGAGGTCGGACGGATTGATCGGCGCTGCTTCCACCCGAAGGAGGACCTGGCCGGGACTGAGAGCCGGCAGCTCGACGTCGGTCAACGAGAGCTCCAACGTCCCCGCTTCGGTGACCAGTGAGCGGAGTTCGAGCGAGCTTTGGGGAACGTCTGGAGTCATGGAAAGTTACTCATCTCTCAGTGGTTGAATAGGTTGCGGTAGATCTCTCGACGAACTCGGTCTTCAATCGTCACCAAGATCCGCTAGGTAATGCCCGAATCGGAGTTCGAATTCGGGACCACTTCGCCAGCCCGTCGCCGCAACCGTGCACCGCGCTCGAAGTGTCGGCCAAGACAAGGCGGTGAGAAACGTGTCCTGGGTCTCGACGAGATCCTCTGCATGCGGGAGAGTTCGTCGATTCACGAGGCGCTTTGCTTCGGCGAGGGCAGGTGTCGAATGAGGCAATCCTACGGGCAAGCGTGTCGACGAAGTCGTCCAAGTCGTCGTCGGGAAGGGCGCGGTTGATCCAGCCGTACTGCGCCGCGGTGTCAGCATCGAAGTCATCGCTTCCGAGAATGATCTCCAATGCCCTGGCCCGCCCGACGAGAAGTGGGAGTCGCTCGAGCGCGCCGCCCCCAGGGAACATGCCGGCGCCGACCTCCGGTTGTCCGAAGATGGCTTTCTCACGGCTGGCGAATCGCAGGTCGCACGCGAGGGCCACCTCGGATCCACCGCCTCTATTTCGACCTCGGATCTTTGCAATAGTCACGACCGACGTCGTGGCCAGGCGGGTGGCCGTGTCGGGCCACGTCGGGAAGCCGGTTGGTCCCGGGGTGACGGGGGTCTCAGCTGCCCGAGACACGTTTTAGTGATTGATGAAGAAGTCCGGATCGGCGCTCTCGAGCACGACGACGCGGAGCGTTTCGTTAGACTCCACCACACCGACCAACTCTTGGAGTTCGAGAAGTGTGTCTGGATCCTCGAGGTTGATCGGAGGATTGCTGAAGATGAAACGCCAGTAGGCCGGAGTCACTTCGGTGATGGTGAACTGCGTCAATGCGGATGTCGCTGTTATTTTTTTCCGCCGTCCTTGGCGGCTGCGATCTGTGCGATCTGAGCCCGCGCAGCGTCGACGAGTTCTGCATTGGTATTCGCATGGCCCCGAGTCCCCAGCCACCCTCGATCGCCTCTGTGAGTAGGACCCACGTGCGCTCACTCAGTGACGGATCGTTCGGCTGCCTGGCTGATCAGATCGGTGAACTGAGCCACCACGGCAAGCTGCTTGTCGCGGTCGAGCGCACCAGCGTTCGTGAGCACCTGCACCCGTACGTAGTTCTCGTGCCCCGTCCACGTTCGAGAGGCTGCCGGCCGGCAACTCGTGAATGAAGGCGGCGGTGTTCTGGCGGAACATCGGGATGTCGGGCACACCCTCAATGACCATCAGCGTTCGAGCCAGTTCGGCGGTCAGTTGACCACCCTGCTCGAACGTGCCAGCGGTGGCGTAGACGTCGATCATCGGCATGTCGGACCTTTCTATGTATGCAAGCAGACATAGTAGCTGACACTATGATGATTTGCATAGCCCCGCAGGGGCAAGATCAGGACTGGGGAGATGGCACAAGGCGACGTTCGGACGAAAATGGTGAAGGGAGCCGCCGGGCTCCTCGCCACCAAAGGGGTCGAGGGCACGTCCTTTGCTGAGGTGTTGGCCGCGACCGATTCCCCTAGGGGGTCGGTGTACCACCACTTTCCGGGCGGAAAGTCCGAACTGGTCCACGCTGCGCTCGACCTGGTCAGCGCGCGCCGCTGAAAGTCATGGAATCAAGACGAGGCGACTCCGCGGTGGCGATCGTCCAACAGTTCCTCGATCTGTGGCGTCAGCTCCTGGACAACTCAGAGTTGACCGCGGGCTGTGCCGTCCTCGCCGTCACTGTGGCTGGGTCGGAAGTTGATCTCCTGGACCACGCGGGGGCCATTTTTCGAGACTGGACAGTCCATCTAGCCGGACTACTCGTTGCCGGGGGAGTCGCCGAGACCTGCTCGGCAGCTCGCCATCATGGTCATCGCAGCGACCGAGGGAGCGGTGGCGCTTTGCCGGGCCGAACGAAGCCGTGAACCGTTCGATGTCGTCGACAAGGCGCTCGTGCAGTTGGTTTCGTCACGGACCTGAATCAGCCGATGGCAGGGGCGTCCTGGATTCTCGCAGGAGATCCGGTTTGCTAGAGAGTCGTTGCGGACTCCGCTTCCGCTTCGTGTCCCCGCGAGGTCGACGGCTTCCGCTTGATCAATCTGACGCCTCGTTTGAAGGCTGGCGATCCTCAATCCAGCTGGAAGCTTTGCCGGACATCGGTGCTTTCGGGTCGTCGCCCCAGTTACAACCCCTCGTTACGCTTGCTGTGTGCGGCATCGACGGTGCAAGGAGTGTCTGCGCGTGTTTTGTCCATCGAGTCGACACCTTCGGTGCCCGTCATGCAGATCACGAGAACTTTGCAGGTGTGGTCGGGTCAAGCAGCTGAAGTCTGAGACTTGCGGTGGCTGCCGGGACGATTCGGGGGAGGCGAACGGAAATTGGAAAGGTGGTCGTACGAGGCACAAGGCCGGGTACGTCATGGTTCGCACGCCTGGCCATCCTCGGGCCGTGAGTGGGCCGTATGTGTTCGAGCACATCCTCGTGGCAGAGGATCTGCTTGGCAGGTATTTATTGGACGGTGAAACCGTTCACCATCGAAACTGCGTCCGGGACGACAATCGTCCCGAGAACCTCGAGCTCTGGACGACTCCGCAACCGTCGGGCATCCGGGTGAGCGACGCCATCGAATGGGCGCGCACCATTCTCGAGCGTTACGAGGGACCAGGCGCACCTCAAACGATGCTCACGCTTTGCACGTGAGCATCGTTGGAGGTGGCGGGAATCGAACCGACGAGGATGTAATTGCGTACTTCGACGTCAGAGAGCATTGGTGCTGCTGACCAGGTAAAGGACTGTGTCCGGCAACGTCCATCATTGACCGCCAATGACCGGAATTCGGTGTCTTTTCTGCGCTCTGGTGTCTTTTTCGCGTCGCAAAGGCTCACCCCATTGGATGACCAGTGGCTCTACCCTCGCCGTTGGACGGCTGCTAGCTGACGGTGAGGCCATTGTCGATGGTGTAGATGGCGCCGGTCACCGACCGGGCCTCGTCCGATGCGAGGAAAGCGAAGAGAGCCGCTACCTCCTCGGGCTCGGTCAGGCCCCTAGGCCCAAGCAACCGTCCTACGAGGTCCGGGTCCATGTCGTCGGGAAAAGAAGCGCTGAGGGCAATGTTTGTATTGGTCCCAGCAGGGGCGATTGCGTTGACCCGTAGAGGCGTTTTGAGGTATTCGACGGCGAGAGACCTGGTGAGTTGAACGATGCCGCCCTTACTGGCCGAATAGGCGGCAGAGTACGGGACGCCCTGGATCCCTGAGTTGGAGGCGATATTGACAATGCTGCCTCCTGACTTCAGGAGGTGCGGGATGGCAGCTTGGGAGAGGAAGAACGGTCCGTCGAGGTTGACGCTCATTACCCGGCGATACTCGTCGAGTGGCATGGCGGTCGTATGGGCCGCCCGATAGATGCCTGCCACATTGCCCAGGACGTCCAGCCGGCCGAACCGGTCTAGGCACGCGTCCACGGCAGCGAAGCAAGCATCGGGGTCCGCAACATCGGCGGGAAATCCGGCGACGTTTCCCTCGACCAGCGCCATGGTCTCGTCCAGGCGTGTCAGGTCGAGCTCAACAGCGAGAACCCTGGCTCCTTCATCGCACAACCGGCGCGTAATGGCCCGTCCGATTCCCGATCCAGCGCCTGTGATCAGGGCCACTCTGTCTTCAAACCGGTTCATGATCAGTTATCCCCCCTTCAGCCGCCTCTCGCACCAGGCATTGGCTAACTCCTCAAGTCGGTTAGCGAGATAGGGGAGCGTAGGACTTTCTTCGTCTCGCTTCTCTCCGCTTCAACCTCACACGTAGACGCTTCGGTGGACGCTGAGGTCAGTGATGTATTTGCATCCAGCCTCGATGCCGAGTTCGGTGAGGATGTTTTTCGGTACCCGTGACGATCTCTCAGGAGCACCTTTGGATGTCGCGGGATCGAGTCGACGCTGGCCGCGACCTGGACGCTCAGGAGCGGCGATCTGAGCAGGGTCTTCAGACGTCGGTACGGCTCGATCGATGCATTTCTCAAGGTTGTGACAATCCTTGTCGACACATTGAGAACTGCCGTAGCAGGCACAGTCGTGGGGAGTGGACGTGGTCACTGAAGAGGAATGGTCCGGAGAGGTCGCGCGGTCGGCAAAATTCCGTCTGATCAGTCCCATCATTGCGCTCGGCGCGTTTGGCCTGATATTCGTCCCGTGCCTGCTGCTGGGTCAGTCGTTGGCCTCTGGAATCTACGGAGACCTCATATCCATCGGAATCATCTTGGGAATCATGTTCCCTGTGGCGTTCGTGCTGGTTGTTCTCGGCGAACGGCAACAACGACGGACTGACGCGAAGGTCAGGAGCCTGAACGCCGAGCTGATCGATGCGGCAGCGGAGGCGGAGCGACTCAACCGTGAGCTCAGTCACGCTGTCACCGACACGGCTCGGCTAAACGAGGAGCTCAGTGCCGCCATGGCCGAGGCCGACGAGCAGGCAGAGATCAGGGACTCGCAGGCGCAGCGCCAACGGTTCGAGAGCCGACTTGCGAACGCACTCGATATGGCAGAAGGAGAACCCGAGGTCATCGAGGTTATCGAGCGGTCCTTTGCCACCGTGCTCCCCAGTTCTCCGGCGGAGCTGCTGCTCGCTGACAACAGCCACGCGCACCTCCACCGAATGGCCGCCGCCGCTCCCGACGGAATGCTTCCGAGTTGCGGGGTGGATTCACCTGATCGCTGTCCTGCCACGCGCAGGGCCCAGATCCAAGTCTTTAACGACAGCGATCATCTGGACGCCTGCCCGAAATTGCGGAACCGAGCTGAAGGCCGAATATCAGCTACCTGCGTACCGGTCTCGATTATGGGCCGGACTGTTGGCGTGATCCACGCCACCGGGGAGCCAGATGCTGAGATGAACGAGGACAGGCTCGATGACCTGGCAACCCTTGCCAAACTGGCCGGGGCTCGCATTGGCCTCCTACGCGTCATGGCTGAGACACAGTTGCAAGCTTCAACGGACACATTGACCGGCCTGCTCAACCGGCGGGCATTTTCTGAGCGGGTCGCCGCGGTTCCTGCGCACTTTCATCCTCTTGCCGTTGCGATGGCGGACCTTGATCACTTCAAAACGCTCAACGACACCTACGGGCACGACACTGGAGATCGGGCGCTTCGCTTTTTCGCACGAGTGCTGAACGATGCACTCCGAACCAGCGATGTTGTCTCACGCTATGGCGGCGAGGAGTTCGCACTGGCATTTCCGGATTGCTCTGCGACCGACGCGGCAAAGGTGCTCGACGGTGTGCGAGCCCAACTCGACGCCGCTATCACGGTGGGGGGGCTGCCAAAGTTCACTGTCAGCTTTGGTGTGACCGAAAGGGAAGTAAACGAGGATTTCGACGCGGCCCTCCGTCGTGCCGACGAAGCGTTGCTTCACGCGAAGGGGGACGGTCGGGACCGAGTTGTTCTCCATGACGCGATGGGCGAGATAACGACATTGCGCAGCGATGACCACCCACTCCGCAATTCGAGGAGTGAAGACACGCTCTTGACGGTGGAGTCGCTCTGACGCCGTCGGTGACTACCTCTACTCACTCGGAGTAGTAGACCGCCGAATCGATGGCGATCCGGCTCCTGATTCAGGCGATGGCTGAAAAGGCGAGCATCCGGGTGAGCGACGCCACCGACTGGGCGCGCACCACCCTGGCGTGTGACGGGGGACCAGGCGCACCTCCAACGATGCTCACGCTTCGCACGTGAGCACCCTTGGAGGTGGCGGGAATCGAACCCGCGTCCTCCGGCACCGCAGTAGGCCTTCTCCGAGCGCAGCCGGCGGTGAATTGTCGGGGGCGGCACCGTTGCCGGCAGCAATGCCGCCCCGTAACCAACAAAGATTTCCTCAGTGTTCAGTTGGTGTGAGCCACTGAGTAAGCCCCACAAGATGACGCCCGCTTTCCGATCCGTGAGGCGGGGACCGGGCGGACGTCGCTACCTAAGCAGCGAGCGCGAGCGAAGGTTGCTCGGCGTTTGTTTTTGGTTCCGGCTCTTTAACGTGGCTCCGGAGACCACGGCTCGCTTCTCCTACCTTGACGACCGAAGTCGAAGCCAATCACCCCCATGTATGGGTCACCCGGCCACCTTGACCGAGTCTGCTTAGTCTACGGCTGCCACCCCCCGCTGGCTACGGGGTGGCCCAGCGCCCGATCTCCTTGGTGGCCCGGGCGGCCTCCCGCTCCAGCTCACGGGCCATGATCACGTTGCGCTTGTCGTAGAGCCGCCGGCCCTTGGCCAGGGCCAGCAGCACCTTGGCCTTGCCGTCACGGAAGTACAGCGAGGCGGGGATCAGCGTGAGCGATTGCTGCTGCGTCTTGCCCATCAGCTCGTCGATCTGCGCTCGATGCAGCAACAGCTTCCTCTTCCGGTCCGGATCGTGCGACCCGAAGCCCGTGGCGTACTGCCAGGGCGGGATGTGCATCTGGAAGAGCCACATCTCGCCCCCATCGACCCGGGCGTACGCCTCATTGATCTGCGCTTTTCCCTCCCGGAGCGACTTCACCTCGGACCCCTGCAGCACGATCCCGCACTCGAACGTCTCCAGGAACTCGTACTCCCTGCGGGCGCGCCGGTTCGTGGCGACCGTCCGGTCGACCGTGCGCTCCTCCCGGGCCGCCGCCCGCTTGGCGATCTGTTTCTTCGCCCTGGCCATGAGGGGTACGAGGGTACCCTTCACCGGTGCTTCGCCTGTCCCGCACCATGTATATGGAGATGGTGGCCCACTGCCTGGCCGGCCTGCCCGACGAGGCGTGCGGCCTTCTGGTCGGGGCCTACGGGGGTGAAGACGTCACCCACCTGTTCCCGACGGCCAACGCCGCCGCCTCGGCCATGGTCTACGAGATCGACCCCAAGGACATGCTCAAGGTCGACCGGGAGGCGCAGGCCGTGGAGGCCGACATCATGGGCGTGTTCCACTCGCACACCCACACCGACGCTTACCCGTCGCCGACCGACGTGCGCCAGGCCAGCGACCCGGGCTGGCACTACGTGCTGGTCTCGCTGCGGGACATCCACCCGGTGGTGCGCAGCTACCGGATCGTCAACGGCGAGATCACCGAGGAGCCGGTGGACGTGCCCGGCCTCACCCTGGACGTGCCCGGCCTCCACCCTGCCTGACCCCGCCCCAGCCTCCGCCCCCGCCTGACCGCCGCGCTGCCCCGACGGGCGCCCGAGCGGCGCTCTGTAGAATGGTTACCAAGTCAGTCAACAATCGGCTGGCCGCTCCGGCGGCTGGTCAACACGGCATTTCACCCGAACGCACGTCCTACGAGGAGGCCCTGTGGCCGTCGAAGTCCGCCTACCGACCGTCCTGCGCAGCCAAGCCGGCGGCGCCTCCGTCGTCAGCGTCGATGGCGCCACCATCGGCGAGGTGCTGGGCAAGCTCGTGGCCGAGTACCCGGGGATGTCGGACCAGGTCTTCCAGGGCGACGGTTCCCTGCACAAGTTCGTGAACATCTACGTCAACGACGACGACGTCCGCTATTTGGACGGCCTCGAGACTCCGGTCCCCGACGGCGCGGAGGTGTCCATTCTCCCCGCCGTGGCCGGGGGCTGAGGCGGGCCCGAGTGCCGGAATCACAGTCGACAGTGTCGCAATCAGCTGCGTCGGAGCCAGGGCTAGGCGCCGGCCCCGGTGCGCCCTACGCCTCCGTACTCGACATCATCGGCAACACGCCGCTGGTCGACATCAGCGCACTGAGCCCCAACCCGCGGGCGCAGATCGCCATCAAGCTCGAGGGGCAGAACCCTGGCGGCTCGGTGAAGGACCGGGTGGCGCTGTCGCTGATCGAGGACGCCGAGCGCCGTGGTGTGCTGCGCCCGGGGGAGCCCGACCAGATCCTGATGGAGCCGACCTCGGGTAACACCGGGATCGGGCTGGCCATGGTGTGTCGGGTCAAGGGCTACCACCTCAAGGCGGTGATGCCGACCAACGTCTCGGTAGAGCGCCGCCAGCTGTTGGAGCTGTGGGGGGCTGAAATCATCGAATCGCCGGGCTCGGAGGGCTCGAACGGTGCCGTGCGCATGGCCCAGGGCCTCGCCGCGGAGCATCCCGAGTGGGTGTTCCTCTACCAGTACGCCAACCCGGCCAATCCCCGGGCCCACTACGAGGGCACCGGTCCCGAGATCCTCCGCGACTGCCCCTCCATCACCCACTTCGTGGCGGGGCTAGGCACATCGGGCACCTTGCTCGGCGTCGGTCGCTTCCTCCGGGAGAAGTTGGGCGACGACGTGTCGATCTGGGCCGTCGAACCGCCGGCGGGCGAGATGGTCGACGGGCTGCGCAATCTTGACGACGGCTACATCCCGCCCATCTTCGAGAATCTGGGCGGCGCTGACCTCCTCGATCGCAAGACCGTCGTGCGTCCCCGCGAGTCGATCGAATGGACCCGTCGTCTGACCGAGGTGGGGATTTTCGCTGGCATCTCGACCGGGGCCGCCCTGGCCGGGGCGGTGAAGTGCGCCGCGTCGTTGGGCGAGGGCGAGTCGGCCTCCATTGTGGTGGTCTCGGCCGACGGGGGTTGGAAGTACCTGTCGACGGGCGCGTGGACCGACGACCTCGACGAGGTCACCGAGCGGGCCAAGGGGATCATCTACTTCTAACGGTCGGCCCGCCCAAGCTTCTGTCCGGCCAAGGCCGGGCCGAGCTTCTTCCCGGCCGAGCTTCTGCCCGGCCGAGTCCTCGACGACTCCCCATCTCGAAGGCCGACCGTTCAAGTGGCTGGCGACCGGACCCGATACCGGGGTTTCAGACGTCTGTTCCGCCCGGGATTCGGGTGTATTTGCCCACGTCGGGGGAATGGATTGTCTCAAGTGACGAGCAATTCGAGCCGACATCGCCCTCGAGAGGAATGCGGGCCTCACGTAGGTCCGTTCGCTTGAATGTCAGGGGCCGCAGAATGAAAATCCGACGCAATCACCACACCGGCGCGCCCGGTTCGGACGGTGATCTTCTCGTCGGGTCCGGGCATGGGACCGAGGACGCGGACGCGGAGGCCGAAGGCCACGAGGAAGAGGCTGCGCTGACCGCGGAGTCGAACGGCACCGAGGCCGAAGCGGCAGCGCCGTCGGCCGACTCCGGAGACGCGACGCCCGAACAGGCGAAGAGCACCGCGCCCCCGACCAACCGCCCCCGAGGTCTCCTCGGTGAAGTCCTGGTTGCCCGGGGTCTCGTGACCCTCGATCAGGTCGGTCTGGCTCTACAACTGCAGGCCACCTCGGGCAAGAAGCTGGGCGAGGTCCTTGTCGACATGGACGCGCTCGACGAGCGCACGCTGGTCAATGCCCTCGCCGACTACTTCGGCCTGGACGTGACCGACCTCCGGCGCGACGTGCCGGACCCCGCCGCGTTGGCGATGATCCCAGAAGACGTCGCCCGCGAGTACCTCGCCATCCCGGTGCGGCTCGAAGACCGCACCTTGCACGTCGCCGTGGCCCAGCCCAGCGACGATCTCCGCTTCCTGCTCTCCGAGACGAGCAGCTGCTCGGTCCGGCTGAGCCTGGCCCCCTTGAGCGACATTCGCTGGGCCATCGACCGCACCTACCAGGCCATCGGCAGCCTCGACCAGTACGTCCAGGCCTTCCAGGCCGTGGAGACCACTCGCAGGAAGAGCGCTCCCAAGGCCGATGCGCCAACCCAGGTCGCCGAGAACGCGCCCGTGGTGCAGGTGGTCGACAGGATCCTCACCCAAGCGGTGCGCGACCGCGCCTCCGACGTGCACATCGAGCCGTCGCAGGACGCCGTCTACATCCGCTACCGCATCGACGGTGCGCTCAAGGACGTGCTCGAGCTCCCCGTGAGCATGGGCACGGGCCTGGTCAGCCGGATCAAGATCATGGCCGGCATCGACATCGTCGAGAAGCGCCGCTCGCAGGACGGGCAGTTCTCGACCGAGGTCGACGACAAGGGCACCGACGTCCGCGTGTCCACCGTTGCCACCATCTGGGGCGAGAAGTGCGTGCTCCGGATCCTCGACAAGAACCGCTCGGTGCTGCGCCTGAACGAGCTGGGGATGCCCGTCGACACCTACGAGACGTACTCGAAGCTGGTGCGGGCGCCCTCGGGCATGGTGCTGTGTGCCGGCCCGACCGGAAGCGGCAAGACCACGACGCTGTACGCGACGTTGAGTGAGGTCAGCGACCGTGCCCGCAACGTCATGACGATCGAGGACCCGGTCGAATTCATCTTCCCCAAGATCAACCAGATCCAGACCAACGAATCGGCCGGGCAGACGTTCGCCACGGCGCTGAAGTCGATCCTGCGCCAGGACCCCGACGTCATCCTCGTCGGAGAGATTCGTGACATCGAGACCGCCCGCATCGCCGTGCAGTCCGCGCTCACCGGTCACTTCGTGATGTCTTCGGTGCACGGCAACGACGCTGCGTCGGCGCTCCACCGATTCCTCGACATGGGGATCGAGTCCTTCCTGATCAGCTCCTCGGTGGTGGCCATCGTCGGCCAGCGCCTGCTGCGCCGCATCTGCCCGTCGTGCAAGACGGGCTACTCGCCGACCCCCGACGAGCTGTCCTTCTACCAGGCGAACGGCGGTTCGACCAACACGGAGTTCTGGTACGGGCCGGGCTGCAACTACTGCGGCAACACCGGCTTCCTCGACCGCGTCGGTGTGTACGAGCTGTTGCGGATGACACCGGAGATCAAGCGTCTGATCGTCGAACGTGCGTCGCAGGACGACCTGCGCGACCAGGCGCAGGCGCAGGGCATGCGCACCCTGTGCGACGAGGCCATCACGCTGGTCGACCAGGGCTCCACGACGATCTCGGAGGTCGTCCGGGGCATCTACACCATGAACGTCTGATCCAAGGCGGGCCACAGTCGCGCGGCAGCAGCGGGCAGCTTCGCTACGCCCGCGGCGCCGGCCCCCATCCGCTCCCTGATCCACGCCGCCAGGTCTTCGACCATGGTCTCGGTCAGTGGTTCCGCGGCCAGGGCCATGAACCGCGCGGCAGTCACCTCGCCGTCCTCGTCACCCTCCGGCGGCGACCACGGGTGGCCGTTGCGCTGGCAGAACTCGATCGTGGCGATCAGCGCCACCGGCGCATTGCCGTCCTTCAGCGGGTGGTTCTTCACCAGGTGGGCGCACAGCACCGCCGCCTTGGTGGCGAAGTCCGGGTAGGCCTCGGTCCCGCCGAACGCTGGCCATCGGCGCGTGCAGAGCGGAATCCGCCAGATGAAGGCTCGACTCCTCGGCGATCTTCTTGGCCGGGATCTCCAGGACGGCTTCGGCGATCAGGAGGAAGTCGGCCAGCTCCAGCGGGCGCACGTCTGCTTCGATCGCGTGCGTCGACGCTGCGGCCGAGATTGTCACGTCCATCCGGCGTCATCGCTTGAGACGCTCCAGCGCCCGCTTCGTTCTGTCGGATGGCGCCGGCCAGGCGAATGTAGAAGGCGCGGTCGGCCCGGCGCTTGCGCACCGAGGCGTTGAGGGTCGGGCGGCCGGGCACCTCGCCCCTGGGCTGGACCGGGTCGGATCCGCTCCTCGTTCCGCTCGGCTCTCACAACCTCGATTTTACGGGCGAGGCCCTCAGCGTCCGGCCAGCTCGCACAGCTTCTGCACGGTGTTCCAGTTCCTCGTCGTGCTGACCACGCCGAGCCGGCGCTCGAGGAAACTGCCGCTGTACTTCGTCTCGGCGTAGCCGTCGGGCGTGTGGACGTAGACCTCGCGCCCGTCGACGACCAGCTCATCGTTCCGGCTGGGCGGCAGGGGCGACAGCGACGCCAGGGCGGCCTTCGTCGGCGCCGTGGCCAGGAAGGTCACGTGGTGGCGGGACGGATTGGCCCCGGCCTTGGCGTACGGGCTGGAGCGGCCGACATGCTGGAGCTCCGAGACTGTGCGCAGCAGCACGGCGGGCGAGTCGCCGAAGTCGGAGGCCAGCTGGGCCTCGATGGCGGACACCACGGCCTTCTCACTCTTCGACGAGGTCGTGAAGAGCACGTTCCCGGTCTGGATGTAGGTGCAGCACGTCGTCATAGCCCAGGGC
This sequence comes from uncultured Acidimicrobiaceae bacterium, assembly GCA_963726855.1. Lineage (GTDB taxonomy): Bacteria > Actinomycetota > Acidimicrobiia > Acidimicrobiales > RAAP-2 > Bog-473. The sequence goes on along the minus strand of CAVSEB010000021.1, from coordinate 76,463 downwards.
GTCGAAGGACGCCCGCAAGTCGGCCATCGCCAAGCGGCCATGGCCGGCCACGTTCACACTGCGCAGGAGGGCGACGTAGCGAGGCATGCAAATGCTCAAGCTTAGCTGCCGCCTGTTCCTCCTTCTCTACCCCTGCCTGCAGCGTTAGGACCCGGACCCGGCCACGGGCCGATCGATCCGGAAAGGGCTGAGATCGACAGGCGGGGGCACGGCCTCAGCCAGGTCCGCCAGCACCCGCCCCAACAGCGGACCGAATTTGAAGCCGTGTCCGCTGGTGCCGCAGCCGATGACGACAGATCCGATCCGGTCCAGCACGAAGTCGGTGTCGGGGGAGTTGTCGTAGACGCAGCGTTCCGTGGCCACCGGAGTTGGGTCCAGACTGGGCAGCAGTCGGCGCACCGCCTCGCACAGCGCCGCGAGCTGCGCATCGTCGTCAGGCATCGGGCTGGCATCAGCCGGGTCGTAGTGCTCGAGCGCCGCACCGGGCGTGTGCTGCGCCACTTTGAACAGCCCGGCGTGCGGCCCGTCGCCGAGGACCGGCAACCCGTACGTCATCTCTTCCCCCCAATCGATGAACACGGGCACGCCATTCCACCGCCATCGGTCCCACGCGACCGGAAGTACGCCGCCTGGGGGAGTGACGGCGCCGCCGCCACGGACCCGAATGCGCCGCTCACGCTGCCACCTGCACCCAGCCCGCCGCCCCCGCCCTCAGCGTCGACCAGCCCCAGCGACGACGGCCCCGCGCACACCACCACCACGTCGGCCTCGAGCACCTCGCCGTCGCACAGGACCACGGACGCACCGCCGCCGTCACCCGGCCCGCCAACGCCGCCGTCACGCACGGACGCCACCAGCCGCCCACGCTCGACCCGCAGGCCCCCGTCCTCCACCAACGCAGCCAGACACTGGTCGGCGGCCAGGACACCGGACTCGGGTTCGTAGAGCACGGGACCGTGCGTCACCAGCCCGGGTGCAGCCCGCCGACCGCCCGCCGAAGACACGTCGACAACCTCACCCGGCACACCATGCAACGCCAGCGCACGACCCACGTCCTCGACCGACGCCGGGTCACCGAAACTCACTTGCCCGGTCACCCGCAGCAGCGTCCGGCCGCTCGCCGCCTCCAAGGAGCGCCAGAGATCCCGCGCCAACACCGCCATCTCGACGTAGTGCGCCTCTCGATACCCCAACCGAAAGATCCGGGCGTCCCCCTTCGACCCGCTCCGCTCGTGGCCCACCGACGCCCCGGCCTCGAGCACCCGGACCGACCAGCCCCGCCCCGACAGCGCCCAGGCGGCCGACAGGCCGAGCAGGCCGCTCCCGACCACGACGCAGCGACGGCCGGACCCCACGGCGGCGATCATAGAGAGCGACGCCCAGACCCCAGACGAACAAGACCCAGGTCGGCGAGGGTGCGGGCACTACGATTCGGCGCGGTTATGTACGGGACCGACGCGGCCACGGAGCCACCGCGCCGAACTGAGCAGGAACACCGCCCGGAGCAGGACGGGGACGAGCCGACCACCACGGCCGACGCCACCGTCGAGACCGCCGCGGACGCCACCCAATCCCCGCCGCCCGCCGCCCCGCCGAAGCCCCCCCGCCAGCGCAGCGCCGCCACCAGGGCGATCCAAGCGATCGCCTTCCACGCCGGCGCCATCGTCCTCTTCGCCATCCCGGCCATCGTCCTCTGGTGGCACGTCTGGACCACGCACCCGAGCACCACCCTGACCTGCCCCTGCGGCGATCCGGCCCAGCAAGTCTGGTTCACCGCCTGGCCCGCCTACGCCCTCGCGCATGGTCACAACCTCGTGTTCAGCCAGTGGGTCAACACACCACACGGCGCCAACCTGCTCTCGAACACGGCGGGCACCCTCGTGGCCACCGTCCTCGCCCCGATCACCTGGGCCTGGGGCCCGGTCACCGCCACCAACGTCGCCCTCACCCTGGCCCCCGCCCTCAGCGCCTGGGGCTGCTTCGTCGCCCTGCGCCCGCTCCTCACGTGGAAGGCGGCCGCCTTCCCCGCCGCGCTGGTCTACGGCTACTCGGCCGCCATCGTCACGTCACTGATCTTCGGCCACGTGTCGGTGACCGTCCTCGTGATCCCGCCCATCCTCTTCACCCTCCTCTACGAGATCCTGATCCGCCAGCAACACTCGGCCACCCGCGACGGCCTCTTCCTGGCGGCCCTGCTCGTCGTGCAGTTCTTCATCTCCCCGGAGATCCTCGTCCTCTGTGCCCTCTTCGGCGTCATCGGCATCGTGCCGGTGCTCGTCGTCGGCTGGCGCCAGCTCCGCGTCCGGGCCTGGCACGCGCTCCCCGCCCTGGCGCTCGGCGTCGTCGTCAGCGCCGTGCTCCTGGCCTACCCGGTCTGGTTCGGCCTCCGCGGCCCCCAGGCCGTGACCGGGGTCCTCTTCCTCATCGCCCCGCTCACCGGCGTGCCGCTCTCGGGCGTGCTGTCCCCGGGCCAATACGGGTCGTTCGCCAACAGTTTCGTGCGCCTCGGCGGCTACCGCGGCCGGCTCGGCCCGCCCCCCGACTTCATCGGGATCGGCGCCGCCGCCGCCGCAGTCGCCGCCTTCGTCCTGGCCTGGCGCCGCCTCCTCACCTGGCTCGTCGCCTTCCTGGCGGTGGCCGCGGTGTGGCTCTCGCTCGGCCCGTACCAGTTCGGCGAGTCGGCCTGGCTCAGCCACCTGTGGCTGCCCTGGCGCGAGCTCGACAACCTCCCGATCCTCAAGGAGATCCTGCCCAACCAGATCACGCCGTTCATCGCGCTCTTCGTCGCCTTCCTCCTCGCCCTCGGCCTCGATGCACTGTTCACCCTGCCCGACCGTCGCCACGGCTGGTTCGACCGCCACCGCCGGACCGTCACGCTGGTCGCCACCGGCGCCGTCGGCGTCGCCGCGCTCCTCCCGCTCTTCTTGACCTATGACATGCCGTTCCACGTCACCAAGATCGAACTGCCGCCGTACTTACCGAACGGTCTCCCAGACCGTTCCGCAGAACACCGTGCTCCTCACCATCCCGTTCGCCGTCTCGGGCGAGGACCAGCCCATGCTGTGGCAGGCCGTCAACGACTTCCACTTCCGGCTGGCCGGCGGCGCACTGAAGACGCCGAACGCCCGCGGCGGGCCTGTCCAGCAAGGCGCGCCCGGGTCCGCCCGCTCGATCCTCACCAACCTCACCGTGGCCGGCCAGTCCCTGCCGACCGGGGCCGCCGCCGAGCTGCTGACCGTGCGCCGCGCCCTGGTGCAATGGCACGTCCAGCGCGTCGTCGTCGCCGGCGACAGCCTCGACCCCAAGTACGCGTCGGGCTTCTTCACCGAGGCGCTCGGCACGGGACCCGTGTTCGAGCACGACGCCTGGGTCTGGACGCTCCGCCCCGGATGGACCACGATCCGGCCGGCCTACGGGGCGCAGCTCGAGGCCTGCCGCGCCGCGGCGAACGCCCCGGCCGTGCGGGGCAAACCGCTCTTCATGTCGACCTGCGTGCTCTTCGACGCCGGCCGCTCCCCAGGTCCGACCTAATCTGAGGACGTGCAGCCGATCCTCCATCTCTCCATCCCGGTGCGGGACATGGACGAGGCCCGGGCCTTCTACGTGCACACGCTCGGTTGCCAGGCCGCCCGCACGCGGTCCGACTTCACCGACATCTGGTTCTTCGGTTTGCAGCTGACTTTGCAGGACCGCCCCGACGAGGCCGCCGGACTCGTTCCGGGGGGCTCCCGGCACTTCGGGGCGACCCTCGGCCGCGAGGACTTCGACGCCGCGGTGGCCCGCCTCGAGGAGGCCGGCGTCGCCTGGGTGGCACCCGTCTCGACCGACGAGCCGGGGACCGAGACCGAACAGACGAAGTGCAAGATCGCCGACCCCAGCGGCAACGTCATCGAGCTCAAGACGTACCGCAACGTCGAGGTCGCCCTCGAGATCTCGCCGCACTCCTACCCCGAGCAACTCGCCCACGGCAACTGACACATACCCACGGCACTGACACGTACCCAAGGCAACTGACACGTAGGCAGTCCCACGGCAACTGACACGTAGGTAGTACCGAACATTGTCTGCCATGACAGCCCTTGCAGCCGGTCTCGCCATGTTCAGGAGGGACAGCAACCGCGCAACCGCGGGTCAGGGCAGCGGCCTCGTGCTGAATCTCTCGCGACGGTGAGGGCAGCGGTCTCTTGCCGAATCTCTCGCGACACCGATGGGGAGTTGTTAGGCCACGACCGGATAGACCGTCCAGCTTCCTTCGAGACCCTTGAGGCTCGTGGATCGCGGGGTCGCCGAAGGTAAATGTGCCGATGTCGAAGGCCAGTGTGTGCACAAGGTCTGAGGCCAGGATCTCGTTGCCCAGAGCGAGGGCGCTGATGCGGGCAGCGATCACAACCGTACGCCCGTAGAAGTCATTCTCATGGCGGAGCGCCTCGCCCGCGTGCAGCCCAGCACGCACACGAATCGGCAGACCGCAGTACCCCTCGCTGAGACGATTGCGGGTCACGAGACACGACCGCAACCCGGAGGCGGCGGACGGGAAGGCCAGCATGAACCCGTCACCTTGGGACTTGACGACATAACCCCGGTGCTCCTCGGCGGTATCGCGGAGGATGCGGTCGTGCCAGGCGAGCATTCGAGTGAATTCGGTTTCACCGAGGCGTTCGAGGAGTACGGTCGACGACTCGATATCGGTGAACACGACGGTGACGGTTCCGTCGGGCGCCGATGTCGGAGCCATATCAGGACGATCCTCCCGAACCGCCCACGCGACCTGGTCAATGCTTGTGGTCAACGTGTGGCCAAGACTCTCCTCGTTGGTCACCGGTGTTGCGGCGTGCCACTGAATGACGCGCCAATGTCCCTTTTCGATCGTCAACACCGCCGTCACACGTTTCCTGTCCTCCACTCCGTCGGGAAAGTGCAGGATGGGTTGGTCAGCAACCCATCCCACCGTCCCGCAGCTGAAGGACTGGATGTCGCCCGGCTCGAACTTCACCACGGGCAGTTCCAAGACCTGGGCGAAGAAGATTTCCACGCCGGATGACCCGGTGAACCACTCCTCCGGGTCAGAACCTGCGATGAGTAATTGCGCGCTGGACGAGAACATCTCCCTGAACGTCTGCACGTCGCGATCCTCCATCGCCGCGTAGAGCCGCAGCAGGAAGGACCGGAGTTCCTCACTCGGCACGATCTCGGCCATGACGCCATCCTTGTCCGACCAGCACCTAGAGCATGCCAGCACCGCCGGGTGGCTCCCCAGCCCGACGTTCTGAGGCAGGCTGGCGTCTGTGGATGCCAGCGAGGAACGCGACCGTCCGGCAGCGCGCCCTCTGGCCCAGGAGCGGTCGAGGTTGTTCGACCAGCAAGCCGAGGCCTACGACCGGTTCCGGCCGACCTATCCCGATGCGGTGATCGACGAGCTGCTCGGTCCGGTGCCTGTGGGCCTCGACGTTCTCGACGTGGGTTGTGGCACCGGGATCGCTTCACGCCAGATGGCCCAGCGTGGCGCCAACGTGCTCGGGGTCGAACTCGGTCCGCGGATGGCGGAGATCGCCCGCCGCCATGGGCTCGACGTGGAGCTCGCGGCCTTCGAAGCCTGGGACGCTGCTGGTCGCACGTTCGACCGGGTGACCTCGGCGCAGGCCTGGCACTGGCTCGACCTCCCCATCGCCACCGCCAAAGCGGCCTCGGTGCTGCGACCGGGAGGCAGGCTCGCTCTGATCTGGAACGCGGGGTGTCAGCCCGATGGTCTGGCCGATGCCCTCGAGGAGGCGTACGCGAGTGTCGTGCCGCCCGGCGGTCACCGTCTGTTCCGGGGCTACGCGGCCGACCGGGTCTCGGACTTTAAGACCGGCCTCGACGCGGAGATCGCCGCCATCACAGCGGTGCCCGACTTCGGCGCACCGACAGAAAAGTGGTTCCCCTGGACGCGGGCCTACAAGCGCGATGAGTGGCTGGACCAGCTTGTCTCACGGAGCGATCACGCCGCCCTCGAACGAGCGGTCCGAGACCGCCTGTTCGAAGTCATCGGCGCGGCCATCGACGATCACGGCGGCTCGTTCGTCATGAACTTCGAGACCGTCCTGATCAGCGCGACTCGGCTGGGGTAGCCCTCGACCGCCGTCAGCGGCACCATGACGCTGTTCTGGGCTGGGGACGGTACGTGCGGTCAGACCGGGGGGTCAGCTGGACGGCGCTTCGTGACTGGCCGTTCGGAGAAGCGAACACCTCCGCATTTGGCGCATTCCCTGAGCGGGTCCATCACAGGCTCCCGGGTCTCCACGTAGGCTTCGCGAGCGTTTTCCACCCCGCGTTGTCGCAATACCGGCTGACGCATCCTCTTTTGCTTCTGCCTGCGGGTCACAGTCCAGCGATAGCCGCAATCCCGGCAAGTCCGTTGGTAGAGCCGGTGAAGAGCGACGAGCGCCATGGTTCTGAATCCTGCCACCAGGGGCCTGTCGGAGCAGGTCTCCTTTTGGCTGGGACAGCATTCCTCATGGTGCGAACGGGACTACCTGCCAGCACGATCCGATCGGCCGCTGAGCGGCTCCTCCCCTCGAGAGCACCACTCGTCCCCACCAGAGCAGCCACTCGTCCCTACCAGAGCACCCATACCGCCCATCCGGACCTGCCCTGGCCGCCTGTCTGAACCGCCCGCCAGGACCCCAGCCGCGCCACCGTGGCCTACGGTGTCGGCCCAGGGAGTCGGTGAGAGGAGCACAGTGGCAGCAGACGACAAAGACGGGGCGCGTACGGCGCGTCAGGACGGGCGAGCCGTCGACCAGCTGCGGCCGGTGCGCTTCGACCGCGACTACACGGTCATGGCACCGGGGTCGGTTCTGGTCACCTTCGGCCAGACCAAGGTGCTGTGCACGGCCTCGGTCGAAGAGCGGGTTCCGCCGTGGATGCGGGGTAGTGGCAAGGGCTGGGTCACGGCCGAGTACTCCATGCTCCCGGGCTCGACGCCCGACCGGGCCTCCCGAGAGGCGGCCAAGGGCAAACAGTCGGGACGGACCCAGGAGATCCAGCGGCTGATTGCCCGCTCGCTCCGCGCCGTGTGCGATCTCGTCGCGCTGGGCGAGGTGCAGATCACGGTCGACTGCGACGCGCTGCAGGCCGATGGCGGGACGCGCACCGCGTCCATCTGCGGTGCCTACGTGGCCCTGCACGATGCGTGCACCCGGCTGGTCCAAAAGGGCACCATCAGTAGCCACCCGCTGACCGACTCGGTGGCCGCGGTCTCGGTCGGCATCATCGACGGCGTGCCCATGCTCGACCTGCCCTACGTCGAGGATTCGCGGGCCGAGGTCGACATGAACGTGGTCATGACCGGGGAAGGTCGATTCGTCGAGGTACAGGGCACGGCCGAGGGCATGGCCTTCACACGGAGCGAGCTCGACAGCCTCCTCGGCTTGGCCGAGGCGGGCATCAAGGAGCTGACCGGGATGCAGGCCGCCGTCCTCGCCGAGGCGCCGCCCGCGCGGTGAGCAGCGGTTCGCCAACACCCACTCCCACGCCACCCACGCCAACGCCCTCGCCCTCTGCCCCATTGCGGCTCGTCCTGGCCTCGGCCAATCCCGACAAGGTGACCGAGATCCAAGCGATCTTTTCGGACGCGCTCGAGGTGACACTCCTACCCCGGCCGACCGACGTGCCCGACGTGGTCGAGGACGGCGAGACGCTGCTCGACAATGCCCGGCTCAAGGCGCGGGCGTTGGTGGCTGCGACGGGCGAGGCGGCGGTGGCTGACGACACCGGCCTCGAAGTGGACGCGCTCGGCGGCGCGCCCGGGGTGTACTCGGCCCGTTATGCCGGCGAGAACGTGACCTACGCCGACAACGTGGCCAAGCTCCTCCGCGAGTTGGCCATGCTGGACGACGCCGGGGGCGAGCGCCGGGCCCGATTCCGGACGGTGGCCCTGGCCGCCTTTCCAGACGGCTCCGAGGTGTGGGCCGATGGTTCGGTCGAGGGCATCATCGCCACTGACGGCCGCGGCGACGCCGGTTTCGGCTACGACCCGGTCTTCGTCGTGGCGCCCTCCGAGGGCGGCGACGGGCGGACGTTCGCCGAGATGACGGTGGGGCAGAAGGGTGCGGTGTCGCATCGAGGGCGGGCCTTCCGGGGCCTGGCCGCAAAGCTGGCCGAACGGGGTTAACCAGGGGATTCGGAAGTCACCCGCACCCTCGAAAAGTCACAGGTCGCTAAAGGATGGCCGTATGGCGGCCGATTGGCGGGTGTGGTCGCGACGAACTCCAGCTCCGAAACTCCAGGCTGGACCGGCTGGATGGGTGCTTTCGATTCCGAGGACGACTGGCGCCGGCTGATCGGCGCCTGGGGTCCCGACGCTGAGGTCCTCGACATGCTGGGCGGTGGTCTGCGGGGCGACGTCCGCCAGGTCCGGGTGGAACAGCGCATGGCGGTGGGCCGGCTGAGTGGCCGCTCCCGAGCTTCGCTGGACTGGGAGCTCCATCTTCTCCACGAGCTGGCCGGCGCGGGTGTGCGGGTCCCCGCGATCATCGCCACCGCCTCGGGTGCCCGGCGCAACGACCACATGGTGATCACCGAGTGGATCCCGGCCCGGGGTATGACCCCCGAGGACGCTGCCCGACGTGCTCGTTACCTGCATCGCATGCACGAGCTGACGGCCGAGTGGTCGCAGCGCCCGGGCTCCCGCACGGCGCGTGAGCTCCTGACCATGGAGACGGGGGGCGACATCACGATGGCCCTCCTCCCCGAGCAGGTGGCTGCGGCGTGCCGTCTCGCCTGGGACGCCCTGCCGGCGGGACCACTCTGCGCCGTGCACGGCGATATCGACCCCGAGAATTGCCTCGTTGCCTACGACGGCGAGGTCGTGATGATCGACTGGGACAAGGCACGGATGGACCACCCGTGGTTCGACCTCGCGCCTCTCCCCATAGAGGCGAGCGGGCTCACCGAGAAGCAGTACCGCGTCGCCCGACGCGCCTCGTGCGCCTGGGAGGTCGCGGTGCACTGGCCGAACAACGAGGTCTACGCGCGTCAGCGGTTGCGCGAGCTCCAGCGCCTGGCCTGAACCGCCTTTCGGGACGAGTCGGGTTTCGATCCCCCCTCGTCTCGGCCGAACAACAATGTGACTGGTCTGGCAGACCCCGAGTCGTTCGGCGCCTGAGTCTGCCAGACTGCCCGGATGACGGAGATCGCCAGTCGGTCTCGTCACGCTCGGTTGCTGAGCCGGGGCCGAAAACTGGAGGCGGCCACACTCGGCTGGAACGTCGTCGGCATGTTCGTCCTGGTGTTCGCAGCCGTGCAGGCCCGATCTGTTGCCCTCGCGGGATTCGGCCTGGACAGCCTGATCGAGATTGGCGCATCCGCCGTCGTCCTGTGGGAACTGGCGGAGGTCGACGAAGGTCGCCAGCGCTGGGCGATGCGTCTGATTGGATTCGCATTCGTCGGTTTGGCCGTCTTCCTGGCTCTCCAGAGCACGGTCGTTCTCATGATCGGGTTCCATCCGCACCACAGCGAACTTGGGATCGTGTGGACTGGCGTGACCGCCATCGTGATGTTGGCACTCGCCCACAGCAAGGCGAGGACCGGTGCTGTGCTGAACAACCCGGTACTGCGGACTGAGGCCCGTCTCACGATGATCGACGGCATCTTGGCTACGGCGGTCCTCGTTGGCCTTGTGCTGAACGCCGTCGCCGGGTGGTGGTGGGCCGATCCTCTGGCCGGATACGTGCTTCTCTACTACGCCATTTTGGAGGCTCGTCAGTCTTTGAGGGTCTGACCGCTGTTCCCCGTGCCGGTGGGGAGCACGTCAGATGTGCGAAAGACTTCGCCCGTGCACCATGACGAACCCTTGATGAGCGAGCGCCATGATCTGTTGCAGCGGGCGCTCCTTCTCTCAGTGGTCTCGGTTGTCTGGGGCCTCGCCGTCGGCACGTGGTCGATCACCGCTGGGCTGTTGGCGGGGAGCCTGGGTGTGCTCGGCCTCGGGCTCGATCTCATCGCCGACGTGGCCGGGTCAGTGAGCCTGGTCTGGCGCTTCCGACGAGAGCGGTCCAACCCTGAAGCAGCCGATCGAGCAGAGGCGAAGGCGTCAGTCGTGGTCGTGGTCGCGCTCCTGCTCACAGCAGCGGTTTTGACGGTGGCGTCGGTGCAAGCCCTCGTCGCCGGCACCTCCCCGGACAACTCCCTCTCGGCGATGCTTTCGGCGGTGGTCTCCGCTCTGGTCCTAGCCCCCCTGGCCATCGCGAAGCGCAAGGTAGGCGCAGACTTGTCCAGCAGCGCCCTCAGGGGTGACGGAACTCTCAGCGGGATTGGAGCATTCCTCGGCGTTCTCGCGGTGGTCGGCCTGCTCGCCAATCGCTACCTCGGGTGGTGGTGGGCCGATCGCGTCGCCGCTCTGGGTGCTGCGGTCATCGCTCTGATCGAGGCGAGAAGAGTGCTTCGGAATCGACCGCGCACCGTGCGATGACGCGCCGCGCGTCGGCTCCAAAGTGCCGCCGTGCCCCTGTGGCACACCGTCCCAGCGCAGGAGCGAACTCCGGTCAGAAATTCGGAGGTCGCCCAGCACTAACGTAAGTCCGTGCCCGAACAAGCCACGATCGCCGTGACCGGGACGGGCCTGGCCGGCGGATCACCTGACCAGTGCAGGGTCCATATCTCGCTGAATCACATTGCGGACAGCGCGGCTGACGCTCTCACTGTGACAGCCGAGCTCGCGACCCAAGCAATCGCTGTCCTCGCCGACGTGCAAACCGAAGACTGTGAAATCCGAACGGTGGGACTTTCAGTGCAGGACTTCTTCGACAAGACGGAACGGAAGGTCACGGCGCACATTGGGACCTACCAGCTCGATCTGGTCGTTCGCCCCATTGACGCGACTGGTCGGGTCCTCGCCGCCTTGTCTTCGGTCGTCGGTGATGCACTCCAAATCCGAGGGATCAACCTGGCCGTCGCGGACCCTGAACCGCTGAAGAGTCAGGCTCGGCGAGTGGCGATCCAAGACGCGAAGAACAGAGCTGCGGAGATTGCGCAGGAAGTCGGAGTCCGTCTTGGCCCGATTCTGTCGATTCAAGACGAACACGCCGGTTCCAACAACTTCGTTGCGCGGAGGACGATGTCGGCGACCGCCGCTTCCGCCAACCTTCCCATCGAAGCCGGCGATGTCTCCGCTTCCAGCGCGGTCACCTTGATCTATGCGATCGAAGGGTGACAATAATCCCGACGAACAGGGCGAGACCGGACAACGAGGATCGAGCGTTCCGACGTGACAGATGCACATGAGATCGTGGCCGCGTACTGGACGGCCGCGAATGAGAGGGATTGGGTCGCGTTTGGCCAGCTTTTGGCGGAAGACGTGGTGTACGAAGGACCTCAGACCCGCGAGAGGGTCCGTGGCCGCGCCAACTATGTGCGCTTCAACACCGAGGGGTTCCCGGGTGACTGGCATCTGGTGATCGTCCGGATAGTCGGTGAAGGGCTGCACGCGGCCAGCTGGACCGATTTCACCAATGCCGAAGGCACCACCCAGCCGGGCTTGTGCTTCTTCGATCTTCGAGAGGACGGCAAGATCGTCCGGATCACTGACTTCTGGCCGGATCCCTACGAGTTGCCAGCACAGCGAGCACATCTGGTGGAGCGGTACTAGATCGATCGTCAGTCCCTGATCCCAGGCGGAGTCGCCGGGCGAGCGAGTCCTCGTCTGCGCGGAATCAGGTTCGCGTGTCACTTGTGCACGGTCGAGTTCTCGCCGGGCAATCCATCAAGGGGACGGTCGTACGGACCGATGCGACGTCCAGATCCATCACCGTGGAGAGCTGCGGACGGAGCGGCTGATAAGCGCCTTAGCTCGGCTCCCTCTTCGAGTCGACGAACTTCTTGAGCGCCAGCAGGTAGTTGCGGGTTCCGCCCTTTTGGAATCCTCGCCCGACCGGACCAGACAACCGCACCAACAGTTCACCAGGCCGCGAAAAGGCTGTGATCTCAAATCGCACTGTCTCGTCAGGTGCAATCGACACCACGAAGGCCTCTTCACCTTGCTCGGGATGCCCAGGCAGTGTGCCGTAGGCGAAGCCCCAGCGGTTCTGTCCATCGATGACGCTCACGATCCGACAGGGTGCAGCCAGGGCCATGAGAGGCGTGCCGAGCGTCACGATGACGGTGGCTCCGGTCTGGATCTCGAGTCCCTCTGGGTACACCCGGACTCCGGCGATTCGGTGCGCTTCCCAATGCTTGAGGCCCGTCACAGCTCGATCGAAGGTGTCCAGGCCACTTCCAAGCACCAACTCGTAGCTGTCGTGGTGAAATCCCTCGGGCTGTTTGCCCACGAGTGTGGCGCCGAGATCGGGGTAGGTGGGTTGGGAGGCCTTCATCGCCTGGAGCAGCCGCTCCATGGCGGCATCGTCGGCCGGGCGTACGAACCTCATGCGTAGTTGTTACTAGGAGTGGAGGGGGCCGCGCGCACCACCGACCCGCTCGGACGCGCAAGCGGTCAGCGGAGTCGAGCGACGGTATGCGTGAGAGCGGCCACCGAGCGGAAGGGATCCCGGCGGCCGGCCTCCTCTTCTGCGGCCAGAATGTCTGCGAAGTCGCGGCCGGGACGTTCCTGCCCCCAGTGGTCGGTGAAAAGGCGTACCCCGTACCAGGCCTCGGTGTGCGCGCCCACCGCCTGAAGGGCCGCGTGGACCTCCCCGGGCTCGTCGGCGCGGACCGCTGCGATGCCCAGCCGGTTGTCATAGGTCCGGGCCTCGAACGCGTCGATTGACTCAGTCCACTTGCCGGTCATGCCTGCTCTCATGGCGATTCCGGCCCGGTTCCTCGTCAGCAAAGAAATAAGGCCCCCACGACGAGTAGCTCCGGCCAGAGCCGACACGGTGTCCTCGAGCGAAGGGAGATACATGGCGACGCCGTGGCAGCAGACCAGGTCGTAGGTCTCCGCATGGCTGTCTCCTCGATCGAGGAGGTCACCGATCTCGAACGTGAGTCGCTGCTGGACCTCGCGTGGTTCGTCGGCGGCGGCATGTCGTGCTTCCGCAAGAAGCACGCCAGAAATATCGAGGCCGACCACCTCGTGGCCGAGTCGTGCCAGTGCGATGGCTTGGGTCCCCTGCCCACATCCGGCATCGAGCACCCGGAGAGGTCCATCCGACATCGACAGGTGGGATGCGATCTGACGACCCACCAGCTCCTGGCGCACGGCATCGCGCACCGTGCCCAGGCCCGACAGCCACGCGTCTATCCCAGCCTCGAACCGTTCCTCAGGCTGTCCCGGCCCTGACATGGCTCCGGACCATAGCGGCGCGACTCGACACGTTGCTGTCCGTCGTGACCAGCCGGGACAGCGTCCAGGACGGGGGGCTCAGTTCGCCACCCGTGGTCGTGGCGTAGTGCCGAGGACGATGAACCGGCGGTGCGCCTCTCAGGCGCTCGCGCCCAAGGCTTGCGTGATCTCGTCGATCGCCTTCTGCTCGGCTTCGCTTACTTCTTGTCCGTGCTCGCGATGTGCGGCTGCGACCTTTTGGGAGAGCGTGACGATGAAGCGTCGATATTCTTCGACTTCCTCTGGCGTGACCTTCTTCTCGAGCAGGGCTATCGAGTCACGCAAATGGCCCAGACCAGCCTGCTTGAGCTCCTCCGCAGAGTGATAATGCGTGTGATCTCGTTCCGGTTTTGCAGCCACGATCTCATCCAAGAGTTCGCTCTTGCCGTGCTGCTGGCGTGCCTCGGCGTAGGACTTTGCCATTGCGATGGTCTCACGAAACGAGCCACCATGTTGGGCGGTCACGACGATCATTCCAGCGCTCGGAGGCGCTTCGAGGATCAGCCGCCATTCGTCAGCCGTAAAATCGGATTTCGTCGTCATCGCGTACTCCCATCTCGTGCAACCGCCAACCGCGTTGGTTCATCGCACGGTAGCGCCTCGTCGAGCGAGCGGTGCGACGAACGCCACAGCAAGAGTGGGCAACGGAACTCTCCCCGGCTCGATGCCCGTCGTCATCGGGCGAATTCGATGTTGACGACGTTGTTCTGTCTCACAGATACTCGCGGTGGGAAGTCGACCTGGCGACTCCCGAGAGGCGGTGTTGATCGATGGCAGCACAAAGAACCCGGCCAATCGACCGGGACGTCATCATTCCTCCGGTCTGGCGTCCCTTCTACGAGGAGACGCACATTCCGGCTGCTGTACGCGTCGGAGACACACTTCGATTGACCGGACACACCGGCGAGGACGCTGACGGGATCTACCCCAGCGGCGCCATGGAACAAGCAAGAGGCACATTCCGGAATATCGCGATCACGCTCGCCGAGGCGGGTGCCGGCTGGGAAGACGTGGTCGAGATCACTTCGTACCGTGTTGGTCTTCGAACCCAGGCTGACGTGCTGCTCGAGGTAGCCCAGGAGTTCCTGCAAGATCCCTACCCAGCGTGGACCGATGTCGGCGTCACCGAGCTCTTCCCGCCCGATGCAATCGTAGAAATCAGGTGCGTCGCGATCATCACTGCTCCAACGGGCGAGTAGCGCTGGCCTTCGTCAAGTACACGCCGGGAATGACGCACGTCTGCGGTACGGTTCCCGAGTGGGTCGAACGTGAAGACATCTACGAGCGGAGGCGACGAGTGAAGGTCACGAGATTTCACCACGTGTCGGTGAACTGCAACGACACCGCACTGGACGAGATGGTCTCGTTCTACGGCGGCCTCTTCGGACTGGACTCGAAGGAACGCCCTGACATCCCGGGCGTCGCAGGGCACTGGTTCGGTGTCTCCGACCAAGAACTGCACGTCGTCGGCGCTCCACCCCGTGGAACCGAGATCGACTCGACCGGAAACCACTACTGCCTGGCAGTGGACGACCTCGACAAGGCCATCGCCGAGCTCGAGGATCGGAAGGTCCCTTACGAGCGGGCTGTCCAGGGGGCCGGCACAGTGCAGATTTGGATCAACGATCCGGCCGGCAACACGATCGAACTCCAGCAGGGCTGAAGAGCACGGGCCGGAACCCGAAGTCAGGGAGCGCAGCGCGAGGCAGGTGGGTTGAAGGAGCAGGTGCTGTGGCCCCATCCGGATTCGGCGCGGTGTCAGTCAGACCTGCATTTGTCTGGGCAGTGACGGTACCGGCGTTCGTGCACAAGTCGATATCGCTGTCGAACTGGTCGAAGACGGTCGTGAAGGTCCCGGTCGGCGCAGGGACTTGCTTGGTTTGGTTGACGGGCGCTGAGCCCGGTGTGAGGGATGCGCCTGGAATGACGACGGTGACCGGCCCGTCGTAGTTTTCGATGTATCCCGAGACGGTCTCGGTCTCATCTGAGAGCAAGCCGCTCTGTGGGCTGCAGGCCACGGAAAACGTGATCCACGACGCCTGCCCGGCCGTGGGTGGCGCGGGCGCCGCCGTGGTCGTCGTGACGGGGTTGGGCGCGTTCGACGGCTCAGCCGATTGGGCGGAGGGCGTCGTCGACTGTGCGGCCGTCGCCGGGGACTGCACAACCGAACCTGCCACCGCTGGGGAGGACCCGTGTGCGGGCGCTGCTGCGTTCTGCGGGGATGACGTCGCCGCCGTGGTGGTGCTCGTCGCTCCTGCGGCGGTCGTCGTCGGGCCCGGTGCGTGGAGAATGGCCGCCCGGGCATGGTCGATCGGTGCGTTGTGACTGGAAGTGGCCACGACTGCGCCCACGATGCCCGCGACGACGCAGGCAGCACCGAGCACGGTGAGTGCAACTGTCAGGGGTTTGTGGGTTCGCCGATTCACGAGAACGAGAGGGTTGACCGGACCCATCTTTAGCACCGAGAGGGAAGGCCAGACGAGTTCGGTGGCATTTCCGCGTCACGTCACAGCGACAGCAGCCTCGGCGAAACATCCGCCCAGAGGGACTCAGAGCGCGGTGAGGGCGGGCGCCAGGGCGCGGTACTCGTCGAGCGGGAAGTCCTGCCGGTCGGCCACGACCTGGAGGCACACGTGGTCCGCGCCGGCCTCGAGGTGCTCGCGTACTCGGCCGGCGATCGTTGCGGTGTCGCCCCACGGGATGACGGCGTCGATCAGGCGGTCGCTGCCGCCGTCGTCGATGTCGTCGTCGCCGAAGCCGAAGCGGCGCAGGTTCGAGGTGTAGTTGGGCAGCCCCAGGTAGATGCTGGCGTAGGCGCGGGCGAGCTGGCGTGCCTTGGCCGGGTCGGTCTCGAGGACGACGGCCACCTCGGTGGCCAGCAGGCGGTCGGGGCCGAGGACCTCGCGGGCCAGCGCGGTGTGCTCGACCGGCACGAAGTAGGGATGCGCACCGGCGGCCCGAGCGGCCGCCAGCTCGAGCATGCGGGGCGCCAACGCGGCGAGCACGCGCCGCTCCGGCGGGACGCGGCTGCTCGAGGGCGTCGAGCCCGTCGAGGAACGCGACCATCTTGGAGTACGGCTTGGAGTAGTCCGCCACGATGGCGCTATGGCTGGTGCCGAGGCCGAGGAGGAACCGGCCGGGGTGTCGGGCTTCGAGCTCGGCCACCGCCGGTCCGACCTCTTCGGGGGTGCTGGCCCAGATGCTGACGATGCCGCTGGCCACGATCACGGTGCGGGTGGCGTCGAGGAGCTGGCCGAAGTGCGGCGAGAGACCGGGCTCGAAGCCGCCGGAGGACCACAGCGTGCCGTAGCCGAGCGCCTCCATGGCCGCTGCCGTGTCGAGCTCGGGCTGATCGGCCACCTTCCACGTGCCACTCCACCAGGCGCCCACCCGTCCGCAGATCCGATGGCGTTCACCGTACCGCGGAGGCCATCGTCTCCTGGCCCCGATCGGTTGCCGTGCCGCACCCCCCGTGACCAGGAAAATGCGCTCAAGATTGGTCGAGCGTTGTCGATGTACTTGTTAGCCGGTGGGTAGGGACCACACCGGTGACGCACCAAGCGTGCGTGGTTCGGTGCCATGCGCCGGGCCGGGTCCCACGACTTCAGGACCACCAACCAAGCACCAAGTCATCCAACTACGGACGCCTGGCTCATTCGCGGTAGATCAAGCCAGGCGCAGGAGGCGGGCTGCTGTCCCGCCCAGAAAGGCGTTGGCCGCCGCGTCGGAGAGAGGCAGATCCCGCGCGGCGGCCACAGCCCTCTGCATCGGGCAGGAACGGATGGTCCGACGCGTAGAGGACCCGTCCGAGTCCCCGTGACGAGTTCATGAAGTCGACCAGCGCCCGGTCCATGTACTTGGCCAGGTAGGCCGAGTTGGACAGATACAGGTCGGGCCACTTGAGCATGTACTGCATGAGGAGCGCCTCGTAGGGGTGGCCCATGTGGGCGCCGATCACCGTCAGCCCCTTGAAGTCGATGAGTACGTCCTCGAGCCGTACGGGGTCCTGGCAGGCCGAGCGCACTTGGGGCCCGGGGACGCCCACGTTGATCGAGACGGGGAGGCCGAGCTCGGCGGTGATGGCGTAGATCGGGTAATAGAGCTTGTCGTTGAGCGGGTACTGGTGCACGAGCGGCGTCACCCGCACGAGCGCCACGGCCGGGTGGGCGGCGTACTCGCGGAGCAGCCTGCACTGGCGCAGTGGGCGGTCCGGTCGGTCGACCGTGAGGGCGACGCGCAGGCGGGTGGGGTGGGTTCCGACCTGATCGAGCAGGCTTTCCGTTTCGTCGGCGCTGAGGCCCGCGGCGATGACCCCGACGTCGACCGTTGCACGCGTCCATCGTGTCGATGAGGTCGTCGATGGTCTTGGCGGCCTCGAGGTCACCGCCGAGCATTTCGGTGACGCTCTCGTTGCCTGTCTGGCTGACGAAGGCCTTGGCGGCCTTGGGGGAGAGGGCGTTGACCCAGAGGTCGACGACGGTCATGCCTCGGGTCGGCTGGGCGGCCGGCCTCGGCTTCCTTGGCGGCGGCCTTCGCCTTGGCCTTGCGCAGGTACTGCACGCCCGTCGTCAGCGACGACTTGATCAGCTGGTCGTTGTCCTTGGAGATGAAGGCGTGGACCCGCTTCTCGAGCAGGACCCGGAGCAGCGGGTTGAAGGCGTGGTAGGTCTCGGTGAAGTGGACCCGGGTGCGGTCGTCGGCGATGGCCTCGAGGCGGGTGAAGCCTTCGGCCTGGGACAGCAGGGGGCGGCCCGACGGCGGTGTACTTCCACGACTCCTTCGGCTTGACCTCGGTCAGCCATTCCCAGGACTGGCCCTTGCCTCCGGTGAGGAGGTACTTGGGGACCCGGAACCAGCAGTGGCGGATGAGGCCGTCGCCGATGTCGTTGCCGGGGTAGAGGATGTCGATCGTGACGTCCCCTGACTGCGTGTGTGGGATGCGGGCCCAGAAGAGCTGCCAGAGCTCGTCCACGGTGGCATCGATGTCGACGTAGTAGTGGTGCTCCTGCACGGCGGTCACCCTATCCCCAGAGCTGACACCGGTGTCAGGTCGGCGGTACACGGCGGGCCGGCGGCCTCCGACCCTGCGCGGCGACCTGCTGGCGGCGAGCGGGTGTCGCTTCGGGTCGGCCGTGGCTCCGGGGCCTTTGAAGGTCGCCTTCGTGGTGCCCCGCTACGGGGCGGACATCCGCGGCGGGGCCGAGGTCGGGCGCGCGGATGCTGGCCGAGCGCCTGGTGGCCGACCGGGGCTACGAGGTCGAGGTTCTGACCACGTGCGCGCTCGACGCCATCACCTGGCGTGACGAGCTGCCAGAGGGGACGTCGGTCGAGCGCGGGGTCACCGTGCGCCGCTTCCGCTCGCAGGCGGGGCGCAACGAGCACTTCCATCCCCTGTGGGCGCAGCTCATGGAGGACCCGGGTGCGGCGTCGGCGGAGGATTGCGCCAAGTGGGTGGCCTGGCAGGGTCCGCTGGCGACCGATCTGTCGAGGCGGTGGCGGCGAGCGACGCCGACGTGGTGGCCTTCTACCCGTACCTCTACTACCCGACGGTGTACGGGCTGCCGCTGGTGCGGGAGCGGGCGGTGCTGCATCCAGCTGCGCACGAGGAGCCGGCGCTGCACCTGCCCGTCTTCGACGAGCTGTTCCGCATGTGTCGTGGGTTTGCGTTCCACAGCCGGAGCGAGCGGGCACTGGTCAACGCTCGCTTCGGGGTGGCATCGACGCCGCAGGTGCTCATCGGGCTCGGAGTGGAGGAGCCCGAGGCGCTGGCGAGGGCTGGGTGCGGCGCGGGGGCGGCGGAGGCGGCGGTGCGGTCCTCCTTCGGGGTCGGGGCCGGGGACGAGCCCTACCTGGTCTGCATCGGGCGGGTGGACGACCAGAAGGGGACGGGCATGCTCTGGCGCTGGTTCCGCTCCTACAAGGAGCGCCACCCGGGGCCGCTGAAGCTGGTGTTCATCGGACAGGTGGTGAACGCACCGGAGCCGGCCGCGCGACATTGTGTTGACGGGCATGGTCGACGACGCGACCAAGTGGGCGCTGTTGCGCGGGGCGCGGGCCTTGGTGGCGCCCTCGCCGCACGAGTCCTTCTCCCTCACCGTGGTCGAGGCGCTGACCGTGGGGGTGCCCGTCCTGGTGCATGCGCAGTGCGGGGCCACGCGGGAGCACTGCGAACGGTCGGGCGCGGGGCTGTGGTTCGGCGATTTCGCGGAATTCGAGTCCGCGCTCGAGGTGCTGACCACCGACGACGTCGTGCACGCCGGATTGGCGGCGAACGGGTTGCGCTACGTCGAGGCCAACTTCCGCTGGCCGGTGATCCTGGACCGCTACTGCGCGCTTCCTCGATCGGTTCACCGGCGGACGCTGAGGCGGGGCGTTGGGTTAGGCGGAGCAAGGGGTCAGGGGAAGGGGGTGCCGTAGCGGTCGCGGTGGGCCTTCTCCGAGACGGGGAGGCGGCGTGGTGGGCCGAGTGGCTTGGGGAGGTGGCCGATCGGGATGACGGCCACGGGGATCACCTCGGGAGGGAGTCCGAGCGGCTCGGCGAGGTCGGCTCCCCCGAGGACGGGCAGCGTGGTGAGGGTCGAACCCAGGCCGAGGGCGTGCGCGGCGAGCAGCAGGTTCTGGACGGCCGGGAACACCGAGGACGTCCATGGCCGCGGCGAAGGCGAGACGGGTATCGCCGCAGACGACGATGAGCACGGGGGCGGCTGCCACGCCGCCCATGGCGCCCTGGTCGACGTCGGCCAGGAAGGCGGGAGCGAGGCGGTCCTCCTCGAGGGCCTTGGCGCCGCCCTGCCAGATGCGGGCCGTGATGTCGCCGATGGTGGCCCGGGTGGCGGGGTCGCGCACCACGATGAAGACGAACGGCTGGGCGTTCTCGGCGCTCGGGGCGTGGGTGGCGGCTTTGAGGATGCGCTCGATGACGTCGTCGGGGACGGGGTCGGGGAGGAAGGATCGAGCGGCGCGCTGGCTGTGTACGACGTCGAAGAAGTCCGGTGGCATTGGCGGCTGATGGTAGCGAGCGGGCCGGTCGGGGCCGGGTCGGTGGATTGGGCGGCGCCGGAGGGTGCCCGCTACCTTTGGCGGCTGCGCCGGCGTGCCGGTGCCCGCCGTGGGGCGTGGGTGGCGGAGTCGAGCGGAGGGAAGAGGAGGCAGCGGTGGCAGACGACGGCGCATCCATCGAGGAGGTGCTCAAGTCGGTCATCGGCCAGTCCATCGGCAACTCGAAGGTCGTCGTGGAGCGTGGTCCGGTGCAGCACTTCGCTGATGCGTTGTTGAGCTCGAGCCCGATCTACCACGACCCGGCGGCGGCGCAGGCGGCTGGGTTCGGCAACATTCCGGCGCCGCCGACGTGGCCGTTCGCCATGGAGTTCGCCGGGCGCTTCGCCGAGCTGCAGCCGTCGGGTGAGCCTCAGGGCAACGCCATGATCAAGGTCATGGGCCCTTTGATGGCCAAGGGCGGGCTGATCCTGCACGGCGAGCAGGAGTTCTTGTACGAGCGGGCGATCGAGGTGGGGGACGTGCTTTCGGGTGAGGGCACGATCACGGGCGCCTACCAGAAGGAGTCCAAGGGCCGGACGATGACCTTCATCGTGTCGGAGACTCGGTGGACTGACGACAAGACCGGGGAGCTGGTGGCGACGTCCCGGGTGAACCTGATCCACCGGGCGTAGCGGTGGGCGTCGGCGTGAGGTGTTGGTGTTGGTGTTGGCGTGGGCGTTTGGCGCAGGGAGGCTGACTGACGATGACTGAGCAGAAGCTGTCGTACGAGACGGTGGAGGTGGGTGACGAGGCCCCGGTGATCTCGCACACGCTGACCCGGACGGACCTGGTGAAGTATGCCGGGGCGTCGGGCGACTTCAACCCGATGCACCACGACGAGGTGGCGGCACAGGCGGCTGGACAGCCGAGCGTGTTCGGGCACGGGATGTTCTCGATGGGCCTGCTGGGGACGGCGCTGACCGACTACGTCGGGATCGGCAACATCCGGCGTTACCAGGTGCGCTTCGCCCGGCAGACCTGGCCGGACGAGGTGCTGTCCTCGAAGATCGTGGTGACGGGGAAGCGCGAAGAGGGTGGTCGGAAGCTGGTCGACCTGACCGTGACCTTGTCGAACTCCACCGGTGAGGACAAGCTGGTCGGGGAGGCCACGGCCGTCCTGGGGTGAGCCTGCGTCCCTGTTGGGGCGGGGCGCTTGATGGTTGCCTTGTCACTGAGGTGGGGTAGGTTCCGCCGCTGGTTGCGCTCGGTCGCATTCGGGGCGCACGGGACTGAAGGAGCTGGGAATGGGTGCTGAGCTGCTATCGCAGGCCTACACGTCGACCGGCGCAGTGTTGGCCGGCGTGTCTTCTGCTGACCTGGACCGGGCGACGCCATGCGCCTCATGGCAGGTCCGGGAGCTGGTCAACCACGTGGTGGGTGGAGCGGGTTGGTTCGCCGCCATCGCGGCGACCGGTGAAACGCCGGAGACGGAGGCACAGGACTTCTGTGCGGGCGACTTCAAGGCAGTGTTCGCCGAGGATTCGGCCCGTTGCGTGGCGGCCTTCGCGGCCGACGGTGCCATGGAGCGGATCATGCAGCTCCCCTTCGGTGAGATGCCGGGGAGCGCCTTCGTGAACATCGCGACGGTGGACACGTTCACGCATGGTTGGGACTTGGCCAGGGCGACGGGCCAATCGAGCGATCTCGATCCGGAACTGGCTGTGCAGCTGCTGGCCATCGCGCAGGCCTCTTTGCCCGATACCTTCCGTGGTCCTGAGGGAAAGGCGCCGTTTCTTCCCAAAGTCGAGGCGCCGGCGGGTGCGCCGGCGGCGGACCAGCTGGCCGCCTTCTTGGGGCGTCAGCCTTAGCGCTGTAGCGCTCAGCGCTCGGTGGGATCGAAGCGCAGGGGGAGTCGGGCCGGTCCCCAGATCCCGAACGTCGAGGGTTTCCACTCGATGGTGCCGTCCAGCGACAGATTGGGCAGGCGACGGGCCAGGATGGGCAGCGCTTCTTGGAGTTCTGCCCGGGCCAGGGCGGCTCCCATGCAGAAGTGGATGCCGGCGCCGAACGTCATCTGTGCCGTTCCTCGCTCCTGGGTGATGTCGAACACCTCTGGTTGCTCCCACGCCTCGGGGTCTCGGTTGGCCCCGGCGAGCGACGTGGAGACGAGGGTGCCCTGGGGGAACAGGACGTCGCGATAGATCACGTCCTCGGAGGCGAACCGCATCGTGCCACGGACGGCTCCGAGGTAGCGCATTGACTCCTCGACGGCACGTGGGGCGAGTTCGGGCTGTTCGGCGAGCAAGGCCCACTGATCGGGATGCTCGCTGAAGAGGGCGACCGAGCAGGCCAGTTGGTTTCGGGTGGTGTCGGTGCCGGCCATCAGCACCGCCTCCGCCAGCATGGCCATCTCCTCGGTGGAGAGCCGGTCGCCCTCTTCCTCGATGGCGATCATGTCGCTGAGCAGATCTTCCCGGGGATCGGTGCGGCGTTCCTCGATCATGTCCTGCACGTAGGCAGTGAGTTCCGCTGCTGCTCGTTCGATGAGCGGCAGGTCCTCGAGCAGGTTGGCGTTGAAGATGCGGAAGATGTCGGTGGCCCAGGCCGAGAACAGCTTCCAGTCTTGGGGTGGAGCGCCCAGGAGCTCGCAGATGATCGGGATGGGGTAGGGCTCGCAGACGTCGGCGACCAACTCGCACTCACCCTGGCCGGCAATCTGGTCGACGAGGTCGTTGACGACACTGCACATGCGTGGACGGAGCCGGTTCGCCGATGCCGGGGTGAATGCCGGGGCGACGAGTCGACGCAGGCGGGCGTGTGCGTCGCCCTCCATGGAGAGGATGGACTGTCGGCGACCTTGCGGGAAGTCGGACTCGTCGATGCCTTCGATCTGGGTGATCATGGACAGGGCGGAGTGGAAGCGCTTGTCGCGCAGGATGGCCGTGACGTCGGCGAGACCGGTGACTGCGTACCCCATGTCGCTCCGGGCCAGCCAATGCTGTGCACGGGCATCCTCGATCGCGGCCATGGCGTCCGCTCGCTCGAGGCCGACCGTGTCGAGGTAGGGGAGCGTGAGGTCGGAGACGAGTTGGGCCATGGCGAGTTCCTAGGAGTTCTTCATCGCGGGATGGCGTTGGGCCATCATCGGCAACAGCAGCGACTTGGGAGCCAGGTAGGCGAGGGCGGCCGCCGTACGGTTGACGGTACCGGGAATCACGACGGAGCGTCCGGCAGCCAACCCCTCGACCGCGGCCTTCGCCACGTCTTCTGCCGAGACCCACATGATCTTGGGTAGGGCCTCGCCCGCCTCGGCGTCGGTCATGCCTGCCACTTCGGCGAAGCCGGTCGCCACCGGGCCGGGGCAGAGCGTCGTGACGCTTACGCCGGTGCCTCGCAGCTCGGCGCCGAGCGCGCGTCCGTAGGACAAGACGAACGCCTTCGAGGCTCCGTAACCGGCCTGGGCGGGCAGCGGCTGGAAGGCGGCGGTCGAGGCGGTGTTGAGCACGGCGCCGCGGTGCCGGGTGACCATGCCCGCGACGAAGAGGGTGCAGAGGTCGACCACCGCTTCGACGTTCGTCCGCACCATGGCAAGCTCGTCGCTGCGTGTTGCCCGATACACCGGGCCCATCGTGGTGAAGCCGGCGTTGTTGACGAGGATGTCCACGGTCAAACCGCGCTCTTCGATCAGCTGTGGCAAGTAACCCCTCGAGTCGGCATCGGTCAGATCGGCGGCAAGGACTTCGGTGCGGATGTTGTGCGCGTTGGCCAGCTCGTCGGCGAGAGCCTTGAGGCGATCTTCTCTCCGTGCCACCAACGTGACTCCGTGGCCCCTTCGGGCGAGCTCTCGAGCGATCTCGGAGCCGATGCCCGACGACGCCCCTGTCACCAGCGCCGTCGTGTTGTCCTTGGGGGTGGGGAGTGTCATGCCGGCAGCGTATTGGAGCCGGATGGTCAATGAGTATGTCCACGGCGAGCGTCGCTTTGAGCGCCAAAGGATGAAGTTCGTATGAACGGACGCATGGTCACCAGGGTGTTCGCGAATTTCCTGTTCGCGTGGGGTTCACACGGGAGATATCGAGGTAGATAGTGGGTCTTAGCAGGCGGCAACCGGAGCACCCGCAGTTGCCCCAACTGGAAAGGAGCTGCCGATGTCCTCGACACGCTCGACCGAGGAGGGCGATCCACCGGGTTGAACCTGCGTCACCGATGTCGGTTTCGGTGGCGCTCCGAGCGACGACTTGGTGTGAAGTCCGGCGTTAATTAGTGGCCGCGCTCGCGCCGGTGCGTGTGCCGGCCGGCCGACAAGGCGGCCCCCGCACCTACTGCGCCGCAGGCTGGAGCCAAAGGAGTCGCATACAAGATTCATTACAAGTGTGGGAAGGACCGGCTTCAGGCCGGTCCTTCTCGCGTTCGGGAGTTCGTACGTGTCAAGGTGGGACATGGCTGGTCGTCGGCTTCCGATGTTCCCGCTCGGGACCGTCCTATTCCCACACGCAGTGATCCCGCTCCACGTGTTCGAACCTCGGTATCGAGCCCTCATGCAGGATTGCCTCGACGGCGATCGTCGTTTTGGGGTGGTGTTGATCGAGCGTGGCTCCGAAGTGGGTGGTGGTGACCAGCGAGCGAGCGTGGGCACTCAGGGGCTGATCATCCGGGCCGCAGAGCTGCCCGATGGTCGCTGGGTGCTGGAGGTGGCGGGCGAAGAGCCTGTGGCCATCGACGAGTGGTTGCCGGACGACCCCTATCCCGTTGCCTTGGTCAGTGCTCACCTCGGGGCCGTTCGAGGTGCTGAGGTGGGGGAGAGAGGTGCTTCGGTCGAAGAAGTCGAAGTGCTCTGCCTCGAGGCGGCCCAGCGAATTCGGCGGACACGAGCCGTGTTGGCCGAACACGGAGGACCGCCGGCCCTCCCACCTGATGTGGCGCTCGACGGCGGGGGTAGCCCCGAGTTGGCTTCATGGCTGCTCTGCGCCGCGGCACCGATCAGCACCTACGACGCGCAGAAGCTCCTCGTCGAGGCGAACGTTGCCTCGCGGCTGACCCAGCTGGTCCGGCTGATGGAGGAGCTCGAGCTCGACGTCGAACGGATGCTCGCCGGCGAGTAGGAGAGTCCGAGTCCTGCGCGCTCCCGGCGTGGAACTTTTGACAGTCATCCTGCCAATTGGGATACGATCGCGACCGTGGTGCCGACGCTCCCACACCTTGCTCAGCCCGAAGAGGTGGTGGACGGGCGGAATCGACGCAGGATCAACTCGTTCGATCGAGCCGTCGACGCTTTGTTGGATCTGATCGACTCGGGAAATCCGAGTCCCACCGCACAGGACATCGCCGAACGATCGGGCATCTCGGTGCGGACCGTCTTCCGGCTGACCGAGGACATCGAATCACTGCATGCGGCTGCCGTCCGGCGCCAGATGGAACGCACGGCGCATCTCTACGTTGAGCTTCCAAACACGGGAAGTGTGACCACTCGGGCTAGGGCCTTGGTCAAGAACCGCAGCGCCGTCTTCGAGACGATCGCGCCCATCCGCCGGGTGGGCGATCGCCTGGGCACTGCCTCGCCGCAGATCGCCGACGGGCTACAGCTGCATCACCTGGTCTTGCGGATGCAGATTGAGCAGTTGTTTGTGGCAGAACTCCAGGCGATGTCGCCGGTCCGACGGCAGACCGCTACGACTGCGCTCGATGTGGCTGCCAGCTGGGAGACGTGGGACCAACTGCGCCGGCTGAAGGGACTGTCGGTCACAGATTCGGTCCGGGTCATGAACATTCTGGTGGCCGCCGCGCTGAGCTCCTGAGCGGTGGACCGACGGAGCGTCGGAGCGTCGGAGCGACCGAGCGACGGGGCGACGGGGCGACGGACTGAGAAGTCAGCAGCACACCCACGAAATCAAAGACGAAGAGAAGGAAGGGCAACGTGGCCATCACGCCGACAAAAGAACAGTTCACCGAATTCGCTCACGGCAGGCAGGAGGGCGAGGTGGTGATGATCAATCTGCTGCACTTCGATCGTTCCGGCGCCCCGGAGAGCGGCGCTTCGGCGGAGAGCTCCGGCAAGGACGCCTATCGCGACTACAGCGACCAGGTGATCAAGATGGTCGAGGCACGAGGCGGCAAGGTGATCTGGACCGGACGACCCGAACAGGTGCTGATCGGCGACACCGATGCAGATGCCTGGGATCTGGTGGCGCTGGTGTCGTATCCCAGTCGGGCTGCCTTCATCGACATGGTCACGTCGCCCTCTTACGGCGAAGCCCATGCCGACCGCGAGCGCGGGCTGGATCGCACCGTGCTTCTGGCTTGCGAGCCGATCTTGAACGCGCTGTCTGGTGGTGACGAGGGTGGCTCCCGTGCCTGAGGCGACGTCGAACGGGGTGGGAGGACGCAGGCGCAACATCCTCTTCATCACGACCGACCAGCAGCGCTACGACAGCCTGGGCTGTAACGGGGGCACGGTGGCTCGCACCCCGGTGGTCGACCGCCTGGCCGCCGAGGGCATCAACTACCGACGGGCCTACAACCAGAACACCGTGTGCATGCCCGCCCGATCCACCATTCTCACGGGGCAGTACGTGCGCACCCACGGCGTCGTGGCCAACGGCATCCCGTTGCCGACGGACGCACCGTCGATAGCGCAATATCTGCACGACAAGGCGGGGTACCGCACCGCGCTGCTCGGCAAGGCACACTTCGAGCCGAACTTCGACCCGAAGCGACAGTTCGAGGAAAATGCACGGGTTGCCCGCGGAGACACTGGGCCGTGGCGGGGATTCGAGCGCTCCGAGCAGGCCTTGCACGCCGCGGCGTTTCGCGGCCACCCCATTGCGCACTACGGGCGATGGCTCAAGAAGAACCACCCCGAGCACCTTGAGAGCTTTGCCGGTTTGCTCGACGGGACGCCGGGTGGAGACACCGGCGCTCCGGAGACGAAGAACAATCCGATCCCGCGGGAGTGGTACCACACCGACTGGGTGGCTGACCTCACGGTGGATTGGCTGCGCTCTCTCGGCACCGAGGAACCATGGTTCTGCTGGATGTCGTTTCCCGATCCGCACCACCCCTGGGACCCGCCGGCCTCGGAGCTTCCCCGGGTGCCCTGGCAAGACCTTGACCTGCCGCCCGGCCATCCGGGATCGGACGAAGAGATTCGCAAGGTCCTCGCCCGCAAGCCGGCCCACTGGTTGGCCTACTGGGAGGGCACGTTCTCCAACATGGAGGGCGGCCCGGCGGCGTTCGTGCCCTCGAGACTCTCGGACGACCAAATCCGCGAAGTCAACGCGAAGACCCACGTCATGAACGAACTCATCGACGAGGCCTGTGGACGCGTCCTTCAGACCGTCGCCGAACGGGGCTGGCTCGATGACACCGACATCGTCTTCACCACGGACCACGGTGAGCTCCAGGGCGACTTCGGCCTGCTGTTCAAGGGGCCGTACCACACCGATGCGCTGATGCGGTTGCCCTTCGTGTGGCGGCCCGCCCCCAACGCCGCAGTGGCCCCGGCCGTGGTGGACGATCCGGTCGGTCAGGTCGACCTGGCGCCGACGTTCTGCGCCATCGCCGGCATCGACCCGGCTCCCTTCATGCAGGGCCGTGCTCTCCCGACGGCCGACGGCGAACCTGGACGAGAGCGGGCGCTGTGCGAATGGGACAGCCAGTTTCCGGGCTACGGGATGCACCTGCGTTCCGTCTATCGCGATGGATGGCTCTGCACGGTCTACGAGCCCTCGACGGCCGGGCAGCCCAACGGGCTGGAGGAGACATGGGGCGACGATGTGCTCACGCCGTGCCCCGTTGTGTACGGGCAAACGGAGACAGGGCCGGGTGGCATCGGCATCGCGACGGGCGAGCTCTACAACGTCGACGATGATCCGTACCAGTTCGAGAACCTGTGGGACAGCGCGGCGCAGCGAGCGCAACGAGATGATCTCGTTGCCGATCTCTACGCCAGCCTGCCGGACGAGGTCAGGCACCTGAAGGTGATCGCTCCGGCCTGACCGCCTGGGGTCATTCGCGTTCGACCTCCCACGGTCGCACCGGGGTGGACTTGAAAACCTGACCGTGCGGGCTGATGAACCTGACTTCCCTCTGGGCGTCCCCCTCGATCGTCCAGCCCAGCTCGTGCACCCGGCTGTGATGAGGAACGCACAGGGTGATGAGGTTCGAAAGTTCCGTACGACCGCCATCTTCGACGGGCAGCATGTGGTGCACGTCGGTTAGTTTGCGTGCGCCGCAGCAGCGGCAACCGCCGTCACGGCGATGGACGGCGATCCGCTGCGCAGGAGTCGGATCTCGTTCGAGCGGCTTCTGGTCCAGGACGGTGCCGCCGGGTGATTCGAAGGACACGGTGATGTCCGCGTTGCAGGCCAACCGACGGGCGACGTCCGCCGAGATCGGGCCGACCCACTCGATGGCCGCCTCTCCGTATTGATCGCCGTGGAGGAGTCGGTCCAGATCGACATGGACCACCATCGTGGCTCGGGGTTCGCGCCCAGAAGAGTCGCTCGTGGAGTCCGAGGTTCGGCCGACGGGCTTCGATGACCGGCGGCCCTTGTGGCTGGCCGGGCTGGCCGGGCTGGCCGGGCTGGCCGGGGTGGTCGGCCCGGCACAGAACTCCGTGAGGGCATCGGCGCAGCGGCTCTCGAATGCCGAGTAGTCGGGGTCGCTGGCGCTCGGGTGATCGTGACGCCTGGCCCGGCTAACGAGGGCCGACTTCACCAGCGCGTAGGAGTCGGGTGTCAGCTGAGCCCACAGCGAGTGCCGTTCATCGTTGAAACGGACGCAACGACGGCCGAAGGCTGCAGCCGAGTCGGCCTTGGTGGCGCCCCGGAGGTCGGCCGCCGCCTGCCGGGCCTGCTTCGGGGTCCACTGCGAGGCCTTCTCCGAGAGCGTGGCCTCGTTCGCCCGGGTGGCGACGGCGGCGAGCGGCGCGACCACGTCGAGCGTCAGCCGGCCGTCGATGAGGGCGCCGGCCAACGCCGGCAAGTCCTCGGTTTGGCGTGCCGTCGAGACGAGGGTCTTGGCCCGGCCGGCCGCCATGCGGCACCGACCGACCAGCCAGGCCTCCATGGACAGGAAGCCTTCGCCGCGCCAGGACTCGGCCTGGTCGTACTCGGCGATCTCCCGGAGCATGGCTCCCTCGTTGGTCGAGATGACCTCGTGTCGGGTGACGATGGACTGGGCCAGTTCCAAGGACCGGGCGTCACCGCCGTAGTCACGGCATTTCGGCCGGCCCCGACGGGCGGAGTCCGCCTGTACGGCTTGGTTCGGACGACGGGCGGTGGTTCCCACGGAGGGGAACGGTCGGCGGTGGCGGGAGAGTCCGCGGAAAGTTTCGGGTGGGCGGAGATGTGAGGGCGGGCGGCGAGCGGGGCCGGGGTTAGGAGAGGAAGGGGAGGACCGCGGCGAGGAAGCGGGCGGGGGCCTCCACCATCGGGTAGTGCCCGACGTCGGCGAGGCGTTCGGCGGTGGCCGACGGGCGGGCGGCCACGAGGGTGTCGACCATGGAGGGGACGGCGATGGGGTCATCGAGCCCCCAGACCACGTGCAGGGGCGAGGGGTCCGCCTCGATCGCCCCGGTGAAGCGACGTTCGTTGGCCCGGCGCTCCTCGATGTAGCGGATGAGGCGGGGCAGGACCCGCTGGCCTCCGTCGTGCACGATCTGGGCGGCGGCGGGGGCGACCGGGTCCTCGGTCCACGGCGGCGGCACGGGCGGGGTGAGGGCGCTGAAGGTGGCGCGCAGGCTGGCGCCGAGGCCGTCGGCGGTGATCGGGAACGCCTCGGGGAGGAGCTCGTCGGGCAGGCCGAGCAGCATCAGCTGGCCGTCGGTGAGGTGCGCCTGCTCGATATAGATGCTCCCGTTCGTCACCACCCGGCGGGTGATCTCGACCGGCCAGGCGCCCTCGGCCCGGCGGGCCAGCAGCTCGCCGCCGACGGTGTCGCCCATGTCGTGGGTGAGGAGGGCGACGCTGGGGTGGGCGGGAACGGGGCCGGGGCCAAGGTCGAGCTCGAGGTCGGCCACGAAGGCGGCGGCGATGTCGGCCTGGAGGGCCATCGTGTAGGGGCGGTCGGGCTTGGCCGAGAGGCCGTAGCCGAGCATGTCGAGGAGGAGGACGCGGCGGTGTCGGCGGAGCGGATCGAGCACGGCGGCGTAGTCGTACGACGACGTGGGGAACCCGTGCAGCACGAGCAGCGGCTCGAGGATCTCGGGGCCGAGCGGGGCGGCGTCGATGGTGAAGATGCGCTCGCCGCAGAGCCGGCGGTGCGTGCCGAGGGCGGCCCAGGCGTCGGCCGAGTACGGGGCGCCGAGGGTGGCCGGGTCGGCGGCGCTCATGTGCCCGCCAGCTTGGAGACGATCGGCCCCAGCGTCTCCCAGGCGTCCGACTCGATCGACCAATACGAGATCCCGTACTCCTCTCGCCGCCAACGCAGCTCCTCGGTCATCTCGTCGAGCGTGCCGATGAGGGCCATCGGGACGTGCAGCGCATCCGCGGTCTCGATGCCGAACGCCGGCGCCATCTGCCCGGCCAGGCCGGCGGCGTCGTCGGTGAGCATGACGAAGCCGATGAGCGCGTTCAGTTCGAGGTCGTCGAAGCGGTCGCCCGCCGCCTCTTTCACCCAGGCCACCTTCCGGCGGGTTCGATCGGGCGTCGCATCGGCCGCCGTCTCCACGCCGCCGGTGCCTTCGCGCAGGTTCACGTTGATGCTGACGATGTCGGCGTTCTGGGCGGCGAAGGAGAGGACGCGCTTGCCGCCGCCGCCGATGATGATCGGGGGCCCGGGTTGCTGGATCGGGCGGGGCGTGAGGGTGTGGCCGAGCACCTCGTAGTGCTCGCCGTGGAAGCTGAACGGGCCGTCGGTGCGCAGCAGGCCGTTGACCACCTTGACCGCCTCCTCGAAGCGGTCGACCCGGATCGCCGGGTGGTCGTAGGTCAGGCCGGCCTCGTCGTAGTCGGTGCGCATCCAGCCGGCGCCGAGGCTGAACTCGAAACGGCCGCCGCTGAGGACGTCGAGCGTCGCCGCCTCCTTGGCCAGCACGAAGGGATGGCGGTAGTCGTTGCCGAACACGAGCGAACCCATGCGCAGCGTCGTGGTGGCGGCGGCGACGGCGGCCAGGGCGGGGACGGGGGCGAACTGGTCGCCGAAGTGGTCGGGCATGAGCAGGGCGCTGTAGCCCAGGTCCTCGGCCCTGCGGGCCTGGTCGGCCCAGCCCTTGGCGGTGCCGTCGGGGGACTTGCTCAGCTGCGCGGCGAAGCGGAATTTTCGGTCGTGTGCCATGCGGCCATGGTGCCGCATATCGAGCCGGCGTGTGGCGTGTGGCGCTTAGATGAAGCTGAAGGGCGGGACGCCCGAGCTGATGCCCTTGAAGAGGTCGCCCTTGGCCGCCACGAGCTCGGACGGGGTCCAGTAGTCGTCGCGGGTGACCTCACCGACGGCCTTGAACGCACTCATGGCCCAGATGCTGGCGCCGAAGACGACGAAGATCTGGCCCGAGATGTCCTGGGACTCGGGTGCGGCGAGGAAGGCCGTGACGTTGGCGATGTTCTTCGGGTCCCACTGGTCGTAGCCCGTGGTCTCGCCCATTTGCTCGCCGCCGAAGATGGTCTCGGTCATGCGGGTGCGGGCCCGGGGCGCGATGGCGTTCGACGTCACGCCGTAACGGCCGAGCTCGCGGGCCTCGACCACGGTGAGCGCGGCGATGCCCGCCTTGGCGGCGGCGTAGTTGGCCTGCCCGGCGTTGCCGAAGAGGCCCGCCTCCGAAGACGTGTTGATGATGCGCCCGGTGACATCCTCACCGGACTTGGAGCGGTTGCGCCAGTAGACCGCGGCGTGGTGCGTGGCCGTGAAGTGCCCTTTGAGGTGCACCCGGATGACGTCGTCCCAGTCGGACTCGTCCATGTTGAACGACATCTTGTCGCGCAGGATGCCGGCGT
Source organism: uncultured Acidimicrobiaceae bacterium (assembly GCA_963726855.1). Taxonomy (GTDB): domain Bacteria; phylum Actinomycetota; class Acidimicrobiia; order Acidimicrobiales; family RAAP-2; genus Bog-473. The sequence continues at coordinate 44,258 of CAVSEB010000021.1, read as the reverse complement.
TGTTGACGAGGATGTCGAGCGAGCCGAAGGTGTCGATCGCCTGCTCGACCAGGCCCTTGCCGCCGGCCCACGAACTCACGTCGTCGCCGTTGACGGCGGCGTCGCCGCCGTTCTTCTTGATGAGGTCGACCACTTCCTGGGCGGGGTGCGCGTCGGCGCCACCCTCGCCGTGGAGGCCGGCGCCCAGGTCGTTGACGATGACCTTGGCTCCCTCGGAGGCGAGGACGAGTGCCTCTTCACGGCCGATGCCACGGCCGGCGCCCGTGACGATGGCCACCTTTCCATCGAGCAGTCCCATCGAGTTGCCTCCTGTGTGCGTCGTGTTCGTTCGGTCGTTCGTCGTCTTCGTGTGCCGGTGCGGCTCGGCTCAGCTGGGCAGTGTGGCCGATGGGCTGGTTCAGGGGCAAAACCGGGGCAGCAGGCCGGCGGTCACCTCGGCGATGAGCTCGAGCGTCTCGGTGCGGGCCCGCTCGTCGCCGTACAGGGCGGTGAGGCTGATCACCTCGAGTCCCGGCGGCGGCTGGGCCAGGACCGAGGGGTCGACGCCGCCCCCGATGCAGACGACGGGGACGGGTCCGCCGTGGGCCTCGGTGCCGCTGCGCGCTGCGGCTGCGGGCCAGGTGGAGCACGCCGCCGGGGACCTTGCCCTCGAAGCTGGGCGGGTCGACGTGGCCCTCGCCGGTGATCACGAGGTCGGCGTGGTCCAGTCGCTCGGCCAGGTGGACGATCCGGGCCACCAGATCGAAGCCCGGCTCGATGCGGGCGCCCAGCGCGACCAGGCCGCCGGCCAGGCCGCCGGCGGCGCCGGCCCCTGGCACGGTGGTGACGTCGACCTTGGCGATGGTGCGGTAGCGCGCCGCGACCTCCTCGAGGCGGGCGGTCAGGCGGGTCACCTGTTCCTCGGTGGCGCCTTTCTGCGGGCCGAAGATCGTGGCCGCTCGGAGGAAGGGCGTGGTGACGTCGCTGGCGACGATCAGCTCGATGCCATTTAGCGGGTGGGTGGGCGCGGCGCCCGCGGGTGAGGTGACCGCCTCGAAGGCGCCCCACCCCCCGTCGGTGGTGGCCGAGCCGCCGCAGCCGATGACGATGCGGCGGGCTCCCGCGTCGCGGGCGGCGAGGAGGAGCTGGCCCACGCCGGTCGTGTCGGCGTCGACCGGGTCCTCGTGCTGGGGGTGGGGGACGAGGGCGCGGCCGGCGGCCTTGGACATCTCGATGACGGCGGTGAGGGGAGCGGGGGTGGCGGTGTCGGTGAGCAGGCGCCACTCGGCGTCCACCGGCTCGCCGAGGGGACCGGTGACCGTGGTGCGGCGCGACTCGCCACCCAGCGCATCGAGCAGTCCCTCGCCGCCGTCGGACATGGGGATCTCGTCGGCGGTCCAGCCGGCGCGGCGGGCCGCTCCGGCCGCGGCGGCCGCAGCCTCGCCCGCCGACGCCGTGCCGCGGAATTTGTCGGGCGCGACGACGAGGTGTGGCACGGTGCGGGCGAGAGGACTCGAACCTCCACCCCCTCTCGGGGACCGGGACCTAAACCCGGCGCGTCTGCCAATTCCGCCACGCCCGCAGCGGTCCCGCAGTACGGGTGAACAGGGAGTGTACGGCCATGTGCCCACGGGCGCCCCCTCTGGCAACTAGCCTGTTTGCTCATGGCTAACGCATCAGACTTCCCCACAATTGTGGGTGCCAGCGGGGGCGGAGACCCCTCTGGAGACATCTTCCAGCGCCTGCTCAAGGAGCGCATCGTCTTCATCGGCAGCGCCATCGACCAGGTGACCGCCAACCTCGTGTGCGCCCAGCTCGTGCTGCTCGAGGCGGAGGACCCCGACAAGGACATCTCGCTGTACATCAACTCGCCGGGCGGGTCCGTCACCGACGGCCTGGCCATCTACGACACCATGCAGTACGTGCGGCCGGACGTCTCCACCATCTGCGTGGGTCTGGCCGCCAGCATGGGCCAGTTCCTCCTGTGCGCCGGGGCGCCGGGCAAGCGGTTCGCCCTGCCCCACTCGCGCATCCTCATGCACCAGCCCTCGGGTGCCATGCAGGGCCAGGCGGCCGACATCGCCATCCAGGCCGAACAGATCATCTACCTGAAGCGGATGATGGCCGAGCGGATCAGCTTCCACACCGGGCAGCCGATCGAGCGGATCGAGACGGACTCTGACCGCGACCGTTGGTTCACCGCCCAGGAGGCCCAGGAGTACGGCTTCATCGACCAGGTGATCGACCGGTCCGAGGCTGTCGCTGCTGCGGGGACCACCTAGGCGTGGCAGTAGACGTTCCGGCCGCACGAGGAGCACGTGGCCGATCAATCGCCTATGGCATCGCGGGCCGGTGGTGGACGCGACCCCGAGCGCGCCCATGTCACGCGGGTCGTCACGCCGACGATCAGCGTGCGTCAGCGCCTGCGCGAGATCTGGCTGTCGCGCGAACTGCTGATCTACCTCGTCCGCACGGAAATCAAGGTCAAGTACAAGAACTCCGTCCTTGGCCTGGTCTGGTCGATGGTGGCGCCGGCGATGACGCTGGCGATCTACTTCGTGGTCTTCCAGCTGATCCTGGGCAACAAGATGCCGGACTTCGTCATCTTCCTGTTCGCCGGCCTGCTGCTGTGGAACCTCTTCTCTCTCGGGGTATTGACGGGCACTGGCGTGGTGGTCAACAACGCCGGGATCGTCAAGAAGGTGTCGTTCCCCCGCGAGATCCTCGCCCTGGCGGCGGTCGGGTCGGCCTGCGTCTTCTTCTTCTTCCAGGCCATCGTCATGGTCATTTTCATGATCGTCCTGCACTCGGCACCGGACATGGCCTATTTCCCGCTGCTCTTGCTGGCCCTGGTGGCGGGCGTGGTGCTGGCCTGCGGCATCGCCGTGCTGCTCTCGGCGATCAATGTGTACCTGCGCGACACCCAGCACCTGATCGAGGTCCTGCTGACCGCGTGGTTCTGGGCCTGCCCCATCGTCTACCCGTACCAGCAGCAGATCGGCGACAAGCTCAAGCACGTCTGGATCTACTTCTTGAACCCGATGGTCCCGCTGGTCCTGACGTTCCAGCGTTGCATCTACGCCCGGCCGACCGCGGTGGCCAACACCACACCACTGCCGACCGTGTACCACGTGCTGCCCGACAAGGGCATGCTCTGGTACGGCGGGCTCGATCTCGCCGTGTTGCTCCTGGGGGTCGTCCTCTTCCTCGTCGCGTTGGCCGTGTTCGGCCGGCTCGAGGGGAACTTCGCCGAGGAGCTTTGAGGTGAGCGACTTCGCGGTCGACGTCCGGAAGGTCTCCAAGCGCTTCCGGCTGGCCCACGGCCAGTACAACACGGTGAAGGAGCGGCTCATCCATGGTGGGCGACGCAAGTCCACCGAGGACTTCTGGGCTCTGAACGACGTGTCCCTGACGGTCAAGGAAGGTGAGACGGTCGGCATCCTCGGCCGGAACGGTTCGGGCAAGTCGACCCTGCTCAAGTGCATCTGCGGGGTGCTCCAACCGACCTCGGGCGAGGTGGCGGTGCGGGGCAAGCTGGCCGGGCTCTTGGAGCTCGGCGCCGGGTTCCAGCAGGACCTGACCGGCCGGGAGAACATCTACCTCAACGGCTCCTTGCTCGGGATGACCAAGAAAGAGGTGGACCGCGTCTTCGACGCCATCGTCGACTTCTCCGAGCTCGAGGAGTTCATCGACGGACCTGTGAAGTTCTACTCGTCGGGCATGTACGTGCGGCTGGGTTTCGCCGTGGCCGTGAACGTCGACCCTGACATCCTGGTCATCGACGAGGTGTTGGCGGTCGGCGACGAGCGCTTCCAGCGCAAGTGCATCGATCGGGTCAACCAGTTCCAGGACGAGGGCCGGACGATCCTGCTCGTGACCCACTCGGCCGACACGGTGCGCTCCATCTGTGACCGGGGCGTGGTGCTCAGCCACGGCCACATGATGGCGGACGCCGAGCCCGGCGAGGCGACCCGTATCTTCCGGGAGGGCCTCATGGCCGAGGGCGCCGGCATGGCCATCGTGGACTCGACCTTCGTCGCGGTGCCGGCGATGCCCGGCGCGTCGGGCGTGGACCTGATGCCCGACGCCGAGCGGCCGGTCCGGTTCCGGTCCGTCCACCGGGTGTATTCCGGCGGGAACGACGTGGCCTATATGACGACGGGCGATGACCTCACCATTCGGGTGGAATTCGAGGCCTCCATTCCCACCGAGGACGTGGTGTTCTCGCTCGAGATCCGGGACGAGGGCGGTCACCAGTTGATGCGAACCGACACCTCGATCATCGGCGTGCGGATCGACGCCCCGCGGGGCACGAACGTCATGCACTTCGGGATCGTCGACATGCCCATGCTCGACGGCTCGTTCTCCTTCGCCTTGGGGATCCAGAGCCGCAACGGCATCCTCTACGACTGGCAGGAGAACGCGGGCGCCTTCGAAGTGATGAACCCCGGGAAGGTGAGCGGCGCGCTGAGGCTGGACGTGCACGCGGCGCTTATCTCGACCGAGTTCGATCTCGGCACCGCGGCACTGGCCTGAGTTCCGAGGCCCATGTGATCGTGACGGGGAACGGCCGATGAGCGAGAGCGAGACGCAGACTGACGCTGCAGCCGCCGCTGGGGCTGCGGCGGCCGGTGTGCCGGAGGACCCGCAGGCGTACATCCAGCAGGTGATGGCCGAGATCGCCGAGGAGGTGCGGCTGCGCCGGGCCTCGGGCGACCTGCCGCCCCGGCTCGAGCGCGAGCTCGACGAGCTCTTCCTGGCCCACTCGCCCATCGGTGTGCGCGGGGGCGACCTGAGTGAGGCGCTGCGCCAGGTCGACGCGGCCACCTTCATCGATCCGGTGGTCCCGGTGGAGTCGGAGCGGGCAGCCGGCGTCTTCGTCAAGAAGGGCATGCGCTCGTTGTTCATGTGGTACGTCGGGTGGGTCACCCACCAGATGAGCCAGTCGGCCTCCTCGGTGAGCCGGGCCCTGCACATCGTCGACGACCGGCTCAAGGAGCTGGAGCGGTCGGTGGCGGCGCAGAAGGTGCCCGAGGGTGGCGTGGTCGAGTTCGCCGCGCTCGCCGGCCCGACCAGCTGGTGGGTCGAGCCTGCGCTGGCCGCGATGGGCAAGGTGCCGGGCCGGGTGCTGCACGCGGCGTGTGGCGACGGCTGGCTGGTGCGACGGCTGAACGAGGCGGGCGTGGACGCCTACGGGGTCGACCCGCGTGCTGCGCTGGTGGACCGGGCCGAGCTCGGTGTGCTCGACCTGCGGGGCGAGGGCGTGTCCGATCATCTGCGGGCGGTGGCGGCGGCGGCCCTGGGCGGTGTGGTGCTGAGCGCGGTCGTCGAAGGCCTGGCCGGCGGGGAGCGCACGCAGCTGCTTGCGGATGTGGCCAGCCGCCTGGCTCCGGGCGGGGTGCTGGTCATCCATTCGGTCACCCGGGGCACCTGGGAAGCGGCGGATGCCCCTCTCGAGACGGACCTGGCGACGGGGCACCCCCTGCGAGCCGAGACCTGGTGCGAGCTGTTGGCCCGGGGCGGCTATTCCGCCTCGGCGGTGCCCGGGCCGGGGGGCCGTGACTTCATGGTGACGGCGGTGCGCGCCGAGATCACCCCCTTTACGGCGCCACACCAGACCCGGTGAGCGCCGCCGCCGGGGGGCCGGTGGCCATCCACCAGTTCGTCCCGGCCCTCAACCCCCACGACGCCACCGGGTCGCACACCCTGCGGATGCGAGATGTGCTGCGCCGGGCGGGCTGGCGCTCGGAGATCTTCGCCGAGGCGATCCACGACGATCTGGCGGGAGAGGCGTACAAGTACTGGGCGTATCGAGATCATGCGGCGCAGGGCGACGTCGCCATGTACCAGTTCACGACCTCCTCCTCCCTGGCCGGGTTCCTGGTCGAGCAGGAGCTGCCGTTGATTTTGAACTTCCACAACTTCACAGGCCCCGATCTGTTCGCCGGGTGGGAGCCGCAGAGCGTGGTGCGGGCGGCCCGGGCCGCCCAGGAGCTGGACTTGCTGGCGCCTTTGGCGCTGCTCGGACTGGCCGACAGCAAGTTCAACGAGCGCACCTTGCGTCGGCGGGTTGTCGGACGACGGCGGTCGTCCCGGTGCTGGCGGACTACGGACGGGTCACCGCCGAGCCGGATCCGCGGGTGCTCGACGAGCTGGAGGAGTTGGGCGCGGAGGGCGGCACCGACATCCTCTTCGTCGGGCGAGTGGTGCCGTCGAAGGCCGCAGCACGACTTGGTCAAGGCGCTGTGGGCCTACCGGCGCCTCTACGACGCCAAGGCCCGGCTGCACCTCCTCGGAGGGACGTCGAGCTACGAGTACAACAAGTCGTTGCAGGAATTCGTGGACGACCTCGGCTTGGCGCGGGCCGTGCGGATGGCCGGCGAAGTCTCGGACGCCGCGCTGGCGGCGTACTTCGCCGTGGCCGAGGTGTTCCTCTCGCTGTCGGTGCACGAGGGCTTCGGCGTGCCCCTGGTCGAGGCCATGAGCGCCGGCATCCCCGTGGTCACGTTGGACGCCGGGGCGGTCAGCGAGACGGCGGGCGACGCTGCGCTGGTCCTCGAGTCGACCGACCCCTCGTACGTGGCGGCCGCCCTGCACCGGGTCTCCACCGACGACCTGTTGCGGCACCGGCTGATCACGGCCGGGCGGGCCCGGGCCGCTCGCACTCCAGGGCGACGGCGTGGCCACCGAACTGGTCGAGGCGATCAGCGCGGTCCTGGGTCGTCCGTGAGCGCGAAGCGGGTGGCCTTCGTCACCCCGCGCTACGGCATGGAGGTCATGGGTGGGGCCGAGACGGCGGCCCGCCAGCTGGCGGAGCATCTACGGGCCTCGACAGCGTGGGAGAGCGAGGTGCACACGACGTGCGCGCTGAACCCGCACACCTGGGCGGACGAGCTCTCGCCCGGCACCTCCACGCTCAATGGCGTGCCCGTGCACCGACACCGCGTCGTCGCGTGGTCGTGACGAGCTCTTCTACGGGCTCGACGGCCTGTTGCGGCTGGCGCCGAACCTGACGACGCGGGAGCAGGCGCAGCGCTGGGTGGAGTACAACGGTCCGGTCTCACCCGCGCTCGTCGAGGCGGTGGCGGAGTCCGATGCCGACGTCATCGCCTTCTACCCGTACATGTACCACCCGACCGTGGCCGCCATCGGGAAGGTCTCGGCCCCGGCCGTGCTGCACCCGGCCGCGCACGACGAGCCCGCGTTGTATCTGCCGGTCTTCCGGGGCACCTTCGGCGACGCCGACGGGTTCTGCTTCCACACCGCGTCGGAGCGGTCCCTGGTCGAGCGGATGTACCCGGTGGCGGACAAGCCCCAGATCGTGCTCGGGCTCGGCGTCGGGTCGTCGCAGGGTCTTGGCCGCCCGGGCGGCGACATCCTGGGTCTGGGGGACCGGCCCTACATCGTGAGCGTGGGCCGGGTCGACGAGCACAAGGGGTCGAAGATGCTGGCCCGCTTCTTCGCCACGTACAAGGAGCGCCACCCGGGCCCGCTGGCGCTGGCGCTGGTCGGTCCCGTCTCCTTCGACCTCGAGCCGCACCCTGACATTGTGGTGACGGGAACGGTCGACGAGCCGGACAAGTGGGACATCGTGCGCGACTCGCTGGTCGCGGTGTCGCCCTCGGCGCTCGAGTCGTTCTCCCTGGTCGTCGTCGAGGCGTGGGTGGACCGGGTGCCGGTGCTGGTGAACGGTTCGTGCGGCCCCACCCGAGAGCACGCCGAACGGTCGGGCGGTGGGCTGTGGTTCACCTCGTACCCCGAGTTCGAAGTGGTGCTCAGCCGACTGGTCGGTGATCCGGTGCTGCGCGCCGCGCTCGGGCAGCGGGGGCGCGAGTACGTGGACACCCACTTCGAGTGGCCGGTGTTGATCGCCCGCTACGCCGAGTTCCTCGATGCGATGGTGGAGCGGGGCCGGGGGACGCCGGGGATCTTCTGAGCCGTCTGAGACGTCTGAGACGTCAGAAGCCGTACATCCCGACCATGGGCGCGTTGAGCCGTTGGCCGCCCATGGAGCCGCGGAAGGGCGCGTCGCCGTAGGCGAAGATCCCCCCGTCGGAGGCCACGAACCAATAACCGCCCCCGTCGCTGGTGGCCTTCATGGCCACGACGGGCTTGTTCAGGGCGATGGCCCCGGTGGATCCGAAGAACGGAGCGCCGTAGGAGAAGACACCGCCGTCGGTGCCGATCAACCAGTAGCCGCCCGTGACCGGATCGGCCGCCATCCCGACGATGAACCCGTTGAGGTGCAGGTGGCTGGTGTCGCCCGCGAACTGTGCGTCGCCGAAGGAGAACACGCGCCCCGTGACGCTGACCTCCCAATATCCAAGCCCGTCCGGACTGGCCGCCATGCCGGCGATGATCTGATCGGGGGCGCTGGCGGCGGAACCGTAGAACTGGGCGTCGCCGAAGCTGAAGATGCCACCGTCGGAGGCGACGAGCCAGTACCCCCTGCCATCGGGAGTGGCCGCCATGCCGACGACCGGTTTATTGAGGGCGAGTCCGCCCGTCGACCCGTAGAACTGCGCGTCCCCGTAGGAGAACACGCCACCGTCGGACGCGACGAGCCAATACCCGCCCTGGCTGGGCGTCATGGCCATGCCGACGACCGGTTTGTTGAGGGAGATGCTGCCGGTGCTGCCGCAGAAGTCCTGCCCGAAACTGAAGATGCCACCGTCGGAGGCCACGGTCTGATAGCCGTTCAACGCCGCGGCCGGGCGGTTGCACCCTCCGGGCGTCGCGCCACCGCCGACGAAGCCGGTCAGCTGGGCGTCGTGGTGGAACTGGGGCCAACTGCCGGCAGCGTGGACCTGACCTCCGCTCGAGCCCGAGACCTCGAAGTGCTGGACGATGCCCTGGACGTCGGCGCACGGGCCGGGGCAGATGGCGAAGTAGCCGGCCACGGTGATGCCGACGGTGCCGTTGGGGTCGGCCGTGACCAGCGGTGCGTTCTGGAATCCGTACGGACCGCCGGTCGTGACTCCGCCGTTGGAGGAACCGTCGTCGAACTGGGCCACCTCGTTCCCGGTCTGTCCGTCGAGGATTTCGATACCGCTGATCGTCGGCACGATGACGTCCTGGTAGCCCTCGCCGAAGTTGGCCGTCGTCACCGAGCCGTACACGGCCCCGATCACGTTCTTCGCCCAGATGACCGACCCGTTCGACGCATTGAGGGCGTAGACGGTTCCTGACGTGCCGGCCTGCGTGCCCTCGACCACGGCCAGCTGGCCGTTGCCCTCCACGTCGGCCAGGGCGGGTGAGCCTCCGGTGTAGCCGTCGAGCGTCGCGCTCCACACCTGGTTGCAGTTCGTGTCGAAGACCTTGACCGTGTTGTCGTCGGGCTGCAGGCCCCGGGTCACGCCCCAGAAGCTGCCCGTACCGGTGGCGATCCCGTAGGCCCCGCCGGGCAGGATGGGCCCGATGGCCGGGGACGAGTCGATCTGCTCGGAGGTGTTGGCGTGGCAGATGAGCCCGCCGTGGTCGTTGAAAATGCGCAGCTGGCCGCCGTTCGCGTAGTTCTTGCCCAAGGCGAAGCCCTGCGAGGAGGCACCGCCCGAGACGAAGTCGTCGGTCCCTGTGCCGTAGAGGTCCCCGACGGCGGCGGTGGAGAACACGCTGTCGGCCGAGAACTGGGGCCAACCGGTTGCCGGGGCGCCGCTGGCCGCGTTGAGCCCGTAGGTCATCTGGCCGAGCGAACCACCCTCCACGACCGAACCGCCGTCGCCGACGGACATGGAGGCCTGGACGCCCACGTCGTTCTGCGTGTCCGTGGCTGGATTCGTGACGACCTGGTTCCACGCGAGCGTTCCGTTCGCCGAGTAGGCGTAGTACCCACCCAGACCGGGTACGGCGGCATTGCCGGCGCCGAAGTACAAGGCACCGTTGGTGGGGCCGACGGACGCGGTGGAGTCGATCGGCGGCGAACCGGGCACCGGCGTGCCGTTGAGCAGTGGGTTCCCGGGCGACGGGTTCTTGGGCGTGCCGCCGCCAGTGGTGTCCTCACAGCCCTGGCCGCTTCCAATCCCCGGACTGTTCGTGCTGCTGGCCCAACCGGCAAGAGGTGCGCCGGTCTGCAGGGCCACGCCGTACAGATCTCCCTCGCGGTCACCGACTTCGACTGAGGGAACGCCGTTGTCGTTGAACTCGGTGGGGGAGGCCAGCGCCACGCCGCACGGCGCGTCATTCAGATAGTCGGACCACGACAGCGAGACGTTCACCGGTGCCGGCTGTGCGACCGCCGTCGGAGTGGCGAACGCGACGGCGGCCCCGAAGAGGGCGAAGAGGGGGACGCCGGCCAACAGGGGCCGCGTCCATTTCGGGGGGGAGTTCGTCAAGAATCAGCTCTTCGGGGTGCTTGGTCCGCCGGCGCGTCAAGTTAACCGCCCACCCGTGGTTGCGGTAAAGCACCCCCGCGAATCTTTACCTTGTCGTAACCATCCTCGAAATCGCCTCTTTCTCAGGATTAGCCGCCGTTCTGCGAAAGGGCTGCTCGGGGCCCCCGCTAGCATCAACCTCCGTGTCCGGCGCGAGCTCCCCGCCCGGCGGGACCGAGCGCGAAGACGCCTCGGCAGCGGCGACCGACGATGTCAGCGCTGGTGGGACCAGGAGTGCCACCATGGCACCCATCGACGTGAACCCCGACGACAAACGCCGCGCCGGCGAGGCCCTGCGCGCAGCTTTCGCCCGTCTCGCCCCCCAGGGGAGCGACGAGTGGAACTTCATGGGCGCGTTCACGCTCCTTGGTGATCGCTTCGGCCCGTATCAGCCCGGGGCTTCCGACCTGGCCGAGGTGTTGGGTGGCGGGACCGACGACCGGAGCGCCGGACGCCGAGCAACCGGGCGGCTCAGCCGCTTGCGTGCGGGCGGCGCCCCCGGCCCCGACGGCGAGAAATCCGACTTCGACGAGGCGATGGGCCACATCATCGAGGCGTTCCGCTTCCTGCACGCACGAGTGAGCACCTTGGAGGCACGGATTGCAGCGGAGGACGTCCCGCTCGACGGCGCCGCCTGGCTGGCGCCCGCCCGCGAGCTCGGCACCTGGGTCGAACCGGCCAGCGCCTTCGTCCAGGCGCACACGCCCGGCGGCGATGTCGTCCACGCCGACTGCGGTAACGGGGCGCTCGTCCTCGCCCTCGCCCAGGGCGGCACGCCCGCTCGCGGCGTCGAGCCGAGAGGTGCGGTCGCCCTGCAAGCCCTCGAACGCGGCGCCGACGTCACCATCAGTGAGGTCGGCGAGTTTCTCGCGACCTGCAGCGAGGGATCGCTCGGTGGCCTCGTGCTCAGCGGCGTGGTCGATCGCCTGCCGCTCCACGCCCTCATCCCGCTGTTGGCCTCGAGCCGGCGGGCGCTGGCACCCGCCGCCCCCCTCGTGGTCGTCTCGGAGGCGCCCGCCGGACCTGAGCCTGAGCCCGGGCACGAAAACCAAAACGAACACGCACACAGCGAGCTCATCGCCCAAGACCTGAGCGAGACGCGCTCCCTCCACAGCCAGACGTGGGGTCTGCTCCTCGAGCGCAGCGGGTTCGTCGATATCGGGGGCCTCGCCGGCCCGGTCGACGGCGACGACCAGCGCTTTGGCGTCACGGCCACGACGCCGCTCCCGTGAGCGGGGTCCATCACTTCGTCCCGGTCCTGCACCGGGGCGACGCGGTCGGTCGTCACACCCTGCGCCTCCGTGACGCAACCCGGGCCCGGGGCCTGACCTCGAACATCTTCGTCGACGTGACCCAGGACGACACGGCCGAGGACACGCTGCCCGCCCTGGCCTATCGCGACGTGGCCGAGCCGGGCGACGTCGTCGTGTACCAGTTCGCCACCGCCTCGCTGATGGCGCCCTGGCTGGCCGGCCGGAGCGAGACGCTGGTCGTGAACTATCACAACATCACCCCGCCGGAGCTCATGGAGCCGTGGGACCACCACCTGGCGCTGGGCCAGGCCCGGGCCCAGAGCGACCTCGCGGTGCTGGCGCCGAGGACCACCCTGGCCTTGGCCGACTCGGGCTACAACCAGACCCACTTGGCCGAGGCCGGCTTCGCCGCCACTGCGGTCATCGCGCCGTCCGCCGCACTCGGCACGCGGGTCGGAGCCGACCCAGCGGCACAGACCACGACGCCACCTGGAGCGGGACAGCGGCAGGGCAGAGAGACCACCTGGCTCTCCATCGGCCGCGTCTCGCCCAACAAGTCCCTCGAGCACGCCATCACCGCCCTGGCCGTGACCCGGCTCCGGCGTGATCCCAGCGCCACCCTCCGGATCATCGGCAAGCCGGCCACCGACACCTATGACCGTGCGCTTCGGCGTTACGTCGCCGAGCTCGGGCTCCTCGAGGCGGTCAGTTTCGAGGGCCACGCCAGCGACGCCATGGTGGCCGAGGCCTATGCCACCTCCGACGTGCTGGTCGTGGCGTCGGAGCACGAAGGCTTCTGTGTCCCCGTGGTCGAGGCCATGGCGGCCGGCCTGCCCGTGGTCGCCTTCGACCAGGGCGCCATCCCCGAGGTCCTGGGCGACGCCGGTGTGCTCGTCACCACAAGAGATCCTTACGAGGTCTCGGACACCATCGCGGACCTAGTGGAGGACCGCGCCCGCCGGGCCGACCTGGCCGACCGGGGTCAGCGTCGGGTGACCGACCTCCAGCTCGACTCGACGGCGGAGCGCTTCGTCGATCTTCTCGTGCCGCTTCTCGAACAGGGGCAGGCTCGGCAGCGCCGCCGATGAGGACGACCATCCACCAGTTCGTGCCGATGCTTCACAGGGACGACGCCGTCGGCCGTCACACCCTGCGCATCCGCGATGTCCTCCACGAACGCGGCATTCGGTCGAACATCTACGTCGAGATGGACGACCCCGAAACCGCAGCGGAGACGAAGCCGTTCCTCACCTACGAGACCGACGCCCAGCGGGGCGATCTCCTCGTCTACCAGTTTGCCACCGCGTCCAACATCGCCCCCTGGCTGGCCAGCCGCCGCGAGACGTTGGCCATCAGTTACCACAACGTCACCCCGCCCGAGCTCTACGCCCCATGGAACAACCCGATGGCCCGACACCAGCTCCGGGCCATCCACGAGCTCATGCGGCTGGCCCCCCGCACCGCCCTGGCCATCGCAGTCTCCCGGTTCAACGAGGCCGAGCTCATGGAGCGTGGCTATGCGCGTACCGCCGTGATACCCCCGGCCGCCATGGCCCCCACGGGGTCCGCCGCAGACGACCATCCGCCGGCACAAACCGACGAAGACGACACCCAAGCCGTCGGGCGCTGGCTCTGCGTTGGTCGGGTCGCTCCAAACAAGGGCATCGAACTGGCCCTCATGGCCCTCCTGGTCACACAGGCCCACGACGACCCCGGCGCCTCGCTCGAGGTGATCGGGCGACCTGTCGTGCCCGCCTACACCCGCGCCCTCGAGCGTTTCGTCGACGAACTCGGCCTGCGCCACGCCGTCACCTTCCGCGGCCAGGTCAGCGACGACGACTTGGTGGCCGCGATGGCCGCGGCCGACGTCCTGGTGATGCCGTCCCAGCACGAGGGGTTCGGCGTCCCTATCGTCGAGGCGATGGCCATGGGCCTGCCGGTCGTGGCAAACAAAGCGGGCGCGCTGCCCGAGATCGTGGGCGACGCTGGGCTTCTCGTCGACGCGCTCGATCCGTACGCCACCACCGCTGCCATCGAGATGATTCGGGCCGACGTCGACGTGCGTCACACGCTCGAGGTCAACGCGCGGCGCAGGGTCGAAGACCTCGATCTCTCGTCGGCGGCCGACCGCATTGTCGACGAGCTGGCCGGGCTGTGACCGGACGGGTTTCGCTCTCGAGCGCCCCGATCGATGGCCTGAACCGCCTCCGGTGACCCGAATCGACGTTTCCGTGCCAGCCCGGCAACAGCGAAACCCCAGGTCGATGGCCCTGACCTAGCGTGTGACCGTGCGTACGCTCCACCGCGACGACCCCGCACTGACGGAGAAGGTGTCGCCGACACCGCCCGGCGCGGAGGAGGCCGGGACGCCCCGGAACACGTCCTCCTCGCGAAACGGAGTCTCGGTCGCCGTCGTGGTCGGCGTCGCCGTCGCCGTCGCCGTCGCCGTCGGTTACGGGATCGCCCTCCGGCTCTGGCTGCTCTTCCACCTCCCGCTCTTCGGCGACGAAGCCGTCGCGGGTCTCATGGCCCGGCAGATCAACTCGGGCCACCTCTCGGTCTTCTACTGGGGCCAGAGCTACGGCGGGGTCGAGCCGTATCTGGCCGCCCTCCTCCAGCGGCTCGGCGGCAGTAGCCCGCTGGCCCTCAACGTGACGGCAACCGTCTTGTCCGCCGCCGCCGCCGTGCTCGTGGGGGCGATCGTCTCCGTGGCGGGAGCGAACCGCCGGGTGGCGGTCCTGGCCGGCGCCGCTGCCTGGGTCTTCCCCTACGTCATCGTGTGGAACTCGGTGCGGGAGCTCGGTTTCCGCTACGCAACGCTGTGTTTCGGCCTGACCGCCCTGCTCTGTTGTGCCCGTGCGCAACGACAGCGAGCACGGCTCGTCACGTTCGCCGTCCTGGGGTTGGCCGTCGGCCTGGGTTGGTGGGCGTCGCCCGAGGTGCTCTACTTCGCGCTGCCGTGCCTGATTCTCCTGGTCGGGTGGTGGCGGAGGGCGGAAGTGCCTCCCATGCGCACGCGGACGCGGATCCTCGAGAGCAAGGCGGGCCTCGTGGCCATAGCGATCGTGGGCGCGCTCATCGGCTCGGCCCCCTGGTGGTATTCGAACCTTCGCTCGGGGTTCGCATCGCTCAAAAAGTCGTCCTTCCCGGCGGGCGGACACGTCGACTACGTCGGCCGCCTCGGCGTCTTCTTCCACGACACCCTGCCGATGGAGCTCGGCGTGCGATCGGTCCCGGGTGGCGCGTGGACGGGGGGCACGGTCGTTGGCGTCTTCGTACTGGTCGTGCTCCTGGCCATCGTGGTGTTGAGCGTCATTCGGGCCGTCATGCTGGTCCGCCTCCAGCCGACGAATCTCGTCCCCATCGCCCTGGCCGTCGGGGTGGTCACCTACCCGTTCCTCATGGCGGCCGTGTCGGCGACGAGCTACTGGGTCGACGGCCGGTACGGGCTGTACGAGTCGTTCATGATCGTTCCCCTCGTGGCGGTCACGCTGCCGACCTGGACTCTCCGGACGGAGGGAAGGAGAGGGGCCCACGTCGCCCCGACAGACACGACGCACGACCGTGAGCGA
This sequence comes from uncultured Acidimicrobiaceae bacterium, assembly GCA_963726855.1. GTDB lineage: Bacteria > Actinomycetota > Acidimicrobiia > Acidimicrobiales > RAAP-2 > Bog-473. The sequence goes on along the minus strand of CAVSEB010000021.1, from coordinate 29,084 downwards.
AGCCGTGACGTCCGAGTGGCGGTGGCAGGGCTCATCGTCCTGGCCGTCACGGCACTGACCGTGGGCACGGCGCACGCAGGGTCCGTGCCCACCGCACCGGACCGCTTCGTCCAGGGCTGGAGCAACCCGAACGCGGCAATGACCAACGTCGTCGACGCCATGCGCGCCCAGCACATCAGCGATGCCTTCGCCAGCTATTGGACCGCCTACGACCTCGAGCTCGTGGGCGACGGGAAGGTCACGGTCAGCCCGTCGGTCGTCGACGTCGATCGCTGGCCGGCGCTGCAGGAGCAGGTGAAGGCGTCCTCGGACCCGGCCTGGCTCTTCTTCGCACCCAGCCAGGTCGCGGCCGCCACCAACCTCTTCTCGAACCCCGAACCCGGTCCCGGAGGCGACACCGAGCAGGCGTTCGAGGCGCAGTTGCGACAACAGTCGATCCCGTACCGGGTCGTCCACCTCGGCCCGCTCGATGCCGTGGTGCCGGATCGCAAGCTCATCGAGCCCTAAATCCGCACATCCGCACATCCGCACATCCGCACATCCTCAGGGGAGGGGAGGGAGTACGGCCTACGCCGCCACGGCCTCCTGCACGAGAGACACGAAGCGCCGGGTCGACGCCGCCAGATCGAACCCCGCCGCCCGCTCCCGCCCCGCCGCCGACAGCACCGCACGCAGCTGCGCATCCCCCAAGACCCGCCCCACGGCCGAAGCGAACAACCCCGGCGACTTGTCCGGCAGCACCAGCCCAGCGCCACCCACCGTCTCGGGCACCGCCGTCACCCCATAGGCCACGATCGGCACCCCGTGCCCCATGGCCTCGGCCAACGGCACGCAGAACCCCTCGTGATCCGAGGCCATGACGAAGACGTCCGCCGCCTGGAAGTACGCCTCGAGCTCCGCCCCCGACACCGAGCCGGCAAAGGAAACCGCCGAGTCCAGACCCAACTCGGACACGAACGCACGCAGCGCCGGCTCGTAGGTCTCGCCCAAGGGAGAGCCGACCAGATGGAGCCGGGCCGCCGGGTCGACCGTCAAGCGCAAGACCTCGAGCATCTTCACCAGATCGTGCGGTGCCTTGTGCGGCGAGATCTTCCCCACGTACAACAAATCGGCTCCGCCCTCACGGGCCCGGCGCGCCGCCAGCGCCTCCGCCAGCGCCACGTCGGGCGAGGGCGACTTCACCTGCATGTCGATGAGCAAGGACACCACCGCCGTGCCGGAGTACCCCAAGGCGACGAGCTCCGACTCGTTGAAGGCCGAGTCGGCCACGGCAAACCGAGACTGCGCCGCCAGACGGGCCAGCTGCGTGCGCCCCAGCGACGCCTCGTAGGCCACGGCCGGCTCCCAGTCCCGCAGCAGCCCGGCCGGCGTGATGTTGTGGTAGTTCACCAACTTGGGCTCGGACCGAGCGGAGAAGATGTCGTACACCGGGCTCCCGATCGAAGCTTGATACAGCAGCCATCGATCGCGCCCCGCCCGCCCCAGCTCGATCACCGGTCGCCCCTCGTGCGCCACGTCGGGCGTGAAGCTGCCGTAATAGATGTCCGAGTCGATGCCGGCGGCCCGCAAGCCGTCGCGCAGGTTCAGGGTGTGGACCCCGATGGCGTCGCGGCTGGCAAGCGACGGAATGACCTGATCGACGCGCACGGCGCAGCAGTGTACCGGCGCTTCTTGCAGCCCCGATTGCCCCCCATGCACCAATTTCGCCCTGGTGAGGCCTCTACGCTTGTGCAAATCGTGCTCCTCCGAACCGATGTCGCGCGGCGCGGCGTGGTGCTCGTGTCCACCGTGCTGCTCACCTTGGTCTTCGTGGTGCCCGCCGCCCTGGTCGGCCCCACCTCGGATGCGGCGGCCTCCACCGTTCCGGGCGCCGGCCCACCCGTGCTCTCGCTGAGCCGCACGCCCGAGGCGCACGCCCTCTCCGACACCATGAACGTCAACATCTCCATGGAGGAGAACGCTGGTCTCGACGTCATCGTGAACTCGACGGCGGGGGTGTCGGCGCCGGGCGTGCCTGGCGCAGCCGCAGTGCGCTTCCACGTGACCGGGACGACCTGGGAAGTCGACACTGGACCAGGCTGTGCCGGCCCCTGGACGCCCGTGCTGACCAACCAGACCACGCCGACTGCTTCACCCATCAACGGTGGGCTCCTCCAACTCTGCGTCGCCGGCGGCAGCCCAACCGTGCACGGAACGCTGACCGCGCTCTACAACTCTCTGAACCAGGCGCGAACGGTGAACACCCTGCCCCTCGAGCAGTACGTGGCCGACACCGTCCCGGGTGAGTCACCGTCGAGCTGGGCCAGCCTGGGCGGTACCGGCCCGCAGGGCCAGAACTGGGGCTTTCAGGAGCTGGAGGCGCAAGCGGTGGCGGTGCGCTCGTACGTCCTCTCGGATCTCGGGGGCTACGGCGGCTACGCCGACACCTGCGACCTCGACTGCCAGACCTACCGCGGCATTCAGTATGAGACGCCGACGACGATCGCTGCAGCCAACGACACTGCCGGTCAGGTGATGGTCATGCCCAACGGACAGGTCGCCACCACCGAGTACTCCTCGTCGACCGGCGGTTACACCTCGAGCGCCAATCAGCAGTCACCGTTCACTCCGGTGCCCGACGACGGCGACGCCGTCTCGCTGAACCCGAACCATCACTGGACGACCCAGGTCAGCTACTCCACCATTCAGGCCTTGTGGCCGCAGATCGGTACCTTCATCGGTTTTGGCAGCTCCACAACTTCGGATCCTGGGCATCCCTACGATTTCGGTTTCGGCCGGATTGATCAGATCACCTTGGACGGAAGCAGTGGGAACCTCACCATCCCGGGCACTGAGTTCTATACCGATCTGCTGTTCGACAATCAAGGCGTTCTCTCGGATCTCTTTACCGTGACGTCAATTGGGGGCGGCGAGGTGAACATCACCGGCCAGGGCTGGGGCCATGGCATCGGAATGGGTCAATACGGCGCGCTGGGCTACGCCATCGGGCAGGACAACGGCGAGGGCAACTTCACCTATCAGCAGATCGTTGGCCACTACTATGCGCCCGCAACGCTGAGCACCCTGGCCAACGTGACCACCACCGGCGGCAGCAGTGGTGGCGTTGGCGGCTACTGGATCGACGCCTCCGACGGTGGCGTCTTCAGTTTCGGCAACGCGCAGTTCTTCGGCTCCATGGGTGGCAAGCCGCTCAACCAGCCGATGGTCGGGATGGTCGGGACGCACGACGCGCAGGGGTACTGGACCGTGGCGGCCGATGGCGGGGTGTTCAGCTTCGGCGACGCGCAGTTCCACGGCAGCACCGGCAGCCTCAGGCTGAACAAACCGGTGGTCGCCATGGCCGTCACCCCGGACGGGGGCGGGTACTGGCTCGTGGCGTCGGACGGCGGCATCTTCGCCTACGGCGACGCCGGTTTCTACGGCAGCACCGGCAGCCTCAGGCTGAACAAACCGGTCATCGGCATGGTGCCCACGCACGATGGCAAGGGATACTGGCTCGTGGCGTCGGACGGCGGCATCTTCGCCTTCGGCGACGCCGGCTTCTTCGGTTCGCTCGGCTCGACGCCACCTCCCACCCCCATCGTGGGCGTGGCGCCCTCACCCGACGGCGGCGGGTACTGGATGCTCGAGGCCGATGGTGCATCACATGCATTCGGTGACGCGCAGAGCGTCTCGGTTGCCTCTGACTCACCACCACTGTCCGCCATGAAGGGACCGATGACAGGCCTCATCCCGGACTTGTCGGGTGGCGGCTTCGACAGTGTGAATGCGAGCGGGCAGGCCTTCGCGTACGGGGACGCGCCGTACTTCGGTGACGTGACGACTGCGGTGCACGGCTACAACGGTCACGTTGTCGGCATCGCCGTCACTCCCGGCTGAAGACGCGTCATCGCAGCGCCGCACGAGCATGCGTCGCTCGAACCGCAACGACCTGGGCATGAACGATCGCACCGTGTGACGTTTCCTCCGCTTCTGTCGTGTTGATGTTGCGCGGGGCCGCCCCAGCGTCGTCGCAGTTTGCAATGCGGACGCAACTTCTGCTGCATTCGTTTCGCCCGCGTTAAACAAGTGCTTGACACTCCGTTGTGTCGCGCCTAGAAAACCGGCGTAGTTGTGGAGTGAAAAAGCAGCCCGCCGCGGGGGGCAATTCCGAGAGCGAGGGGACAGGGCTATGAGCGCTGCAAAGTCGGCACGCGTCCACGGATCTGCGATTTTCAGGACCTTCTCAGCTTTGTTGTTGACGGCGGGCGTGTTCGCTGCAGCCGCCATCACGTTCGACGCGCCCGCCTTCGCTGACACACCGCCGACGATTGCCACCGGCACCGGCGCCTTCTCGACGGACCCTGTGACCAACCTGACAGGTTGCACGGCCGCGTCCGGCTCGACGGCGATGACCTGCACGAGCACTGCTGGCGTTGTGCTCAATGAGGGCGCGTACGGCGCATCCCTGGCGTCCGGCACTTCGGTCAGCGCGCTGACCGCGACCACGATCACGCTCTCAACCAAAACGTCCGCCGCCGTCACGAGTACCCAGGTGCTCACCTTCACGACGCGCACGGCCGTCCAAGGCGTGAGCGGATCGACCTCGTCGACGACGGTGACCAGCTCCGTCAACTTCCAGACGTCGTCCGTGACTCCGGGCATGGCGGTCGTCGGGCCTGGGATCGCCAATGGCACCACCGTCAGCTCGGTGAGCGGGACCTCTCTCGTGCTGTCGACTGCTCCGACCGCGGCGCTGTCGGGAGTGACGCTCATTTTCAACGCACCTGACACCTTCGACGCGCTCACCCTGGTCTCCGGGGGAGCATCGAGCGTGAACACCTCGTCGCTGACGGTGGTGAGCGAGCCCCCAGCGGTCGACGGCACGGTGATTGCAACCCCCTCGGCGAGCCACGGGATCTTGACGCTGCTTCCGGGCGACGGCGCCACCAGCACCTTCAGCGCCACCTTCGCTTACTGCGCGCCGGGCGACACCTACTCGGCTGGCTCGCCGAACTGCACAACCGCGACCATGTCGTACGCGCCGGCCACCGACCAGTTGGTCGGTGAGCAAGTCACCGTGTCCGGTATCTCCGAGGACATTTACGAGGACGCAGAGGTCGCAGCCGTACAGCCAGCGACCGCGCAGCAAGGTGCTCCCGTCACCGTGACCCTGGCCTCGGTCGGGTCGAGCGTTCCGACCCTCGAATCGACGCCAGTCGGCAATGCGACCATCAACTACGCGGACGGGTTCACCACGGTGCTTCCCGCACCCGCGGGGCTGACCGTCGTACCCGGCTCCCTCCAGGTGACTGGTGGCGACAGCGTCACCGAGGGAGTGGCGACGGCGGAGTACTGCACTGCCGCCGGCACGGGCTGCGATGCACAGATCAACACCGGGAACTACAAGACGAATTACCCGTACATCGAGCTCGAGCTTCCGTCCGCGGACCACGTGAACGGCGGTCAGAACTTCACACTCCCGACGGTCTCCGCCCAGTTCACGGCGACCGGAACGCCGGGGACGGTCGCCAGCGAGTCACTTTCGGAGTTCCGGCTCAACACCAACGTGACGGTCCCGATCGTTGGCACGCAGAACGCGAACTTCGACGGGTACCCGACTTCGGGTAACTCCGGCACGCCTCCCTACTCTCCGCCCGTGGCATTGGGTTCGACCACGATCGTCGCCGCCGCGATTGCGCCGGCCTTCACCTCGAGTGCGAACACCACCTTCACGACTGGGAGCGCGGGCAGCTTCACGGTGACGACGAGTGGGAGTCCAAAGCCCTCGATCTCCGAGACCGGCGCCCTGCCCTCGGGTGTGACGTTTACCGACAACGGCAACGGCACGGCCACGCTGGCGGGCACGCCGGCCGCAGGGTCCGGGGGCACCTATCCGATCTCCCTGTCGGCGACCAATGGGGTCAGCCCTGACGCCTCGCAATCCTTCACTCTGACGGTGAACCAGGTGCCGTCCATCTCTTCGGGATCGAGCACGACCTTCTCCAGCGGGACCGCGGGATCGTTCACCGTGACCACGACGGGGTTCCCGACGCCGTCACTCTCCGAGACCGGCGCCCTGCCCTCGGGCGTGAGATTCGTCGACAACGGTGACGGCACGGCAACCCTCGCCGGGACGCCGGCTACAGGGGGCGTCTTCCCGCTGACCATCAAGGCCAGCAACGGTGTCAGCCCGAACGCCACCCAGTCCTTCACCCTGACGGTGAACCAGGCTCCCGCCATCACGTCAGCAAACTCCGTCGACTTCTCCACCGGAACCTCGGACAGCTTCAACGTGACCACGACGGCGACGCCCACCGCGGCGATCTCCGAGAGCGGGGACCTGCCCGACGGTGTGACCTTCACCGACCACGGCAACGGCACCGCGACCCTGTCGGGGACGCCGACGGAAGGAACCGAGGGCAGCTACTCGTTGACGTTCACGGCGAGCAACGGGATCAACCCGGACGCCAACCAGTCCTTCACGCTGACGGTCAGCAACGGTCCGCTGGCGCCGACCATCACGTCGGGGGCGAGCGCCACCTTTACTGCCGGCACCGCGGGGACGTTCACCGTGGGGTCCAATGGCAATCCGACGGCGGCCCTCTCCGAAACCGGCGCCCTGCCCTCGGGCGTGACCCTCGTGGACAACGGCGATGGCACCGCCACCCTCTCCGGAACGCCGGCCGCTGGGAGCGGAGGCGTCTACTCGATCACGATTACCGCCACCAACGGGGTCAGCCCGGACGCAACGCAGTCCTTCACGCTGACCGTTGACGAGGCGCCCTCCATCACTTCAGGCGACAGCGCCACCTTCATCACAGGCACCGCCGGGAGCTTCGGGGTGTCGACGGGCGGATACCCCGTTGTGACCTTGTCCGAGACCGGAGCCCTGCCGAGTGGCGTGACCTTCACCGACAACGGTGATGGCACCGCGAGCCTCGCGGGGACAGCGGCCGCAGGGAGCGGAGGCGTCTACCCCGTCACGATCACGGCCTCCAACGGAATCGGATCGAACGCCACCCAGTCCTTCACCCTGACGGTGAACCAGGCGGCAGCGATCACGTCGGGTGCCAGCGCCACCTTCACTACGGGCACCGCGGGCAGCTTCACGGTGACGTCGACCGGCTTCCCGACGGCGGCCCTCTCGGAGACCGGCCTCCTGCCCAGCGGCGTGACCTTCACCGACAACAGCGACGGCACAGGCACGCTCTCTGGCACCCCGGCCGCCGGCACCGGCGGCGTCTACTCCGTCAGCCTCAAGGCGAACAATGGTGTGGGCGGCACAGCGACGCAGTCCTTCACGCTGACGGTGGACCAGCCCGGGGCGATCACCTCCGGCTCCAGCACGACCTTCACAGTCGGCAGTCACGGAAGCTTCACCGTGACAACGACGGGCTTCCCGACTGCGGCCATCTCCGAGAACGGCAACCTGCCCAATGGCGTGACCCTCGTCGACAACGGCGACAGCACGGCCAGCTTGGCAGGAACGCCCACAGCGGGGACCGGCGGCACGTATGCGATCACCATCAAGGCGATCAACGGTGTGGGCGCCGCGGCGCTCCAGTCCTTCACGGTGACGGTCAACGAGGCTCCTACGTTCACTTCGGCTGCCTCGGCAACGTTCTCCCAAAAGGAATTCGGTAGCTTCACACCAACGGCGAGCGGCTTCCCTGCCGCGACCTTCACCGTGTGGGGCACCTTGCCCAAGGGCGTCTCGTTGACCAGCGGGAAGATCTCGGGCGTCCCGAAGAACAAAGGAACGTTCCAGGTCCTCCTCACCGCCTCGAACGGGATCGGGACGAATGCGACCCAGATCTTCACGCTCACTGTGGTGAGCTTCGCGGTGACGACGACCTCGTTGCCGGCGGCGACCGTGGGCACTCCGTACAGCCAACAGCTGAATGCGGTCGGCGGCCTGCCTCCTTACAAGTGGAAGGCCACCGCCGCAACGCTCCCGCCTGGACTCACGCTGTCCAAGACGGGCCTGCTGTCAGGGACACCGACGACGCCTGGCAACTACTCGATCAGTGTCACGGTGACAGACAAGTCTTCGCCGACACCGCAAACGGCGACTCGTTCCATCCCCTTGAGCGTCGGCAGCTAGGAGAGGGTTCGGAGCGAGCACGCAGTGGCAGAAGCGGAATTGGGCACCTGCTCATTTCCGAAGGCAAACGACACAATCGATTTTGAGGTAGCACGACCGAGGAGGATGGTGTGATGGGCGGTTTGCGACACAGGGCAGGTCGAGTGGCCGGAGTCACGAAAGCCGTGCTTGCAGCCGTACTGCTCGGCGGGACACTCACAGCAGGCGTGAGCCTTGCCTTGGAGACGCAGGCGACGGCCTTCTCGGCGACCCCACAGTGGTTCACCACCGACGGAGCTCCGGCCTCGACGTTGAGCTGCAACACCTGGTACTTCGCGACCATGTCGTCCCAGACGGGTGGTGGCAGTGCCGCCGTGAGCCTGATCGGCGGCGGTGGCGGTGGCGGTGGGAGCAGTACAAGTGGACTCTCCAACAACGTGAACACCGCCACTGGGGGTGCCGGTGCCCAGGTGGCCGGAACGTTCTCTGTACCCGCCGGTGAGAGTGTCGCCACCTTCATCGGCTGTGGCGGCGGCGGCGGCGGTGCACACTCGAGCGGCACGACAGCAACCGGCGGCACGGCCGGATCCGGATATTCGAGCGGCGGTGCAGGTGGCGAGCAAGCGACCGCCATTACCAATCAATCTGGCGGTGGTGCCGGCGGCGGATCGACTGCTCTGTGCGTCTATGGAAACGCAAGCTCCCCCTGTGCAACCCTGCTGGCCATTAGTGGCGGCGGCGGCGGTGGGGGTGCTGCCGGTTGCACCGGGAACGGCGGCAACGGCGGCAACGGCAACGCGGGAGCCAGCACCGGCGCCTCTGCGAACTCGGAGCCCAATGCGTCGGCTCCCGGTGGCTCGGCGAGCGGGCAAGGCTTCGGCGGCGGTGGTGGTGGAGCCGACAAAGCCACCCAAGCTGCAGGCGGAGGGGGAGGCGGCGGGATCGGAGCTGCAGGGGCCACCAGTGGCACGACGGCGAGCACGGGCGGAACGGGCGCCGCCAACAGCACCGGAGGACTCGGCGGCGGGAAGATCGGCAGCGGGAGTGGACCCGTGGGTACGCAGGGATCCGGCCCGAACGCCTCGGGCACAGGAGCGACCGGCCCCACGCAGACCGGCGGAACGCAGCGACAGGGCGGTGGCGGAGGCGGCGGCGGTTACTACGGCGGTGGCAGCGGAGCGGCCAACGACTGCACGCTTTTGCCCGCGTTGGGCGCTGGCGGCGGCGGGGCGGGTTCGTCCTGGGTGTCGACCTCTGCTCTGACGAGCTTCAACAACGCTTCGAACCCCGCCTTCGCGGCGGGCAGCGCCCTCAACTCGACGGCCTGCGGTCAGCACCAAACGCAGGGCACCAGTGGGGGCACCAACGGCGCCGGTGGTATTGGTGCAAACAACTCTGGAACGGGAGCCATCTCGGGCGGCTACGCAGGATGCCCCGGCAACCTCGGCCTGACGTGGAGTGCCCTTCCAGGCGCCCCTTCGGCCGTCACCGCAACCGGTGCCAGCGGGCAGATCACTGCGAGCTGGACCGCTCCCGCAGACTCAGGCACGAGTCCGATCACCGGCTACACGGTGACGGCGGCGCCGGTTGGTGGGGGCGCTCCGGTGAGCCAGAACTTCAACTCGACGGCGACCACGGAGACGCTCGGTGGCCTGACCAATGGCGTGCAGTACAACGTCTCGGTCGCGGCAATCACCAGCGTCGGAACGGGGCCCGCGGCCAACGCGTCGAACAACCCGATCTCTCTGGGCACGGCGCCCAGTGTCACCTCGGAAAGCAGCACGACCTTCACGGCTGGCAGCTCCGGCAGCTTCACCGTCACCACCAGCGGGAGCCCGACGCCTGCGATTTCGGAGAGCGGTGCGCTGCCCAGCGGCGTCACCTTCACCGACAACGGCGACGGGACAGCCACCTTGGCCGGAACGCCGGCGCCAGGTACCGGGGGCACGTACACCTTCGGCATCGACGCCTCCAACGGCATCTCTCCGGACGGCACGCAGACGTTCACGCTGACGGTGGACGAGGCGCCCAGCATCACCTCGGGCGACTCGGCCACCTTCTCCGAGGGCGACTCGGGCAGCTCGACCGTCATGACAACGGGCTTCCCGACGGCGTCACTGTCGGAGAGTGGAGCACTGCCGGACGGCGTGTCCTTCACCGACAACGGTGACGGAACCGCGACCCTGGCCGGGACGCCTGCCGCGAACACGCGGGGGGACTACCCGATCACCATCACGGCGACCAACGGGGTCAGCCCGCACGCCACGCAGTCCTTCACGTTGAGCGTGAACGCGGCGCCGGCCATCATCTCGAACTCCAAGACCGTCTTCACCGAGCAAACGGCGGGAAGCTTCACCGTCGAGACGAGCGCTGCTCCCACGGCTGCAGTCTCGGAGACCGGCAGCTTGCCCGACGGCGTGAACTTCGTCGACAACGGGGACGGGACGGCCACGCTTTCGGGCACGCCGACCGCCGGATCGCAGGGCGACTACCCGCTCACCATCACAGCGAGCAACGGGGTCAACCCGGACGCGACGCAGGACTTCGACCTGACCGTCGAGGGACCGCCGGCCATCACCAGCGGTGACGCGGCGACCTTCACGGCCGACAGCCCCGGGACGTTCACCGTGACGACCACGGGGAACCCGGTGGCGGCAGTCTCCGAAAGCGGAGCCCTGCCAGTCGGCGTCACCTTCACCGACAACGGTGACGGCACGGCCACGCTGGCCGGCACTCCGTCGGCTGGCTCTGGCGGCACGTACTCCATCACCATCGGGGCGAGCAACGGTGTCACGCCTGACGCCAGCCAGTCGTTCACCCTCACGGTGAACGAGGCACCAGAGATCACGAGCGCCGACGCGGCGACGTTCTCGTCAGGAGGCGCGGGCAGTTTCACCGTGACGACAAGTGGCTTCCCGACCGCCGCCCTTTCTGAGACCGGCGCGCTGCCCAGCGGCGTGACCTTCACGGACAATAGTGACGGCACCGCCACGCTGGCCGGAACGCCTGACCCGGGCACTGGGGGCAGCTATTCGATCACGATCACGGCGGACAACGGTGTGGGCAGCGCAGCGACGCAGTCCTTCACGCTGAACGTCAGTGAGGCGCCCACCATCACGAGCGCCGACGCGACCACCTTCGTGGCAGGGACTCCAGCCACCTTCACGGTCACCACGACCGGCACACCGGTGGCGGCCGTGTCCGAAGCTGGGAATCTGCCGGACGGCGTGACCTTCACCGACAACGGTGACGGCACGGCCACGTTGCGAGCGACGTCGGACTGCTGCCAGGCCGGAGCTGGCTACAGCTTCCGTCTCACGATCACGGCATCGAACGGGGTGGCGCCTGACGCCAATCAGACGTTCACGCTGACGCTCGAGATTCCGGCCGCCTTCAGCTCGCCGGACCACGCCAGCTTCCCGCTGAACACCGTGAGCAGCTTCACCGTGGTCACGACGGGGAATCCGACGCCGACCCTGACCGAAGTCGGCAACCTGCCGAAGGGTCTGACCTACTCCAACGCCGTGCTCTCGGGTACCCCGAAGAAGGTCGGGTCCTTCCAACTGGCCTTCCTCGCCGACAACGGCGTCGGGGCCCAGGCCGTGCAGTACTTCACCCTGACCGTTACTCCGTACCAGGTCACGACGACGACGTTGCCCGATGCGACTGTGGGTAGTCCCTACAGCGAGCAGCTGGCGGCGAGCGGCGGGGTGGCCCCGTACAAGTGGAAGGCGAAGTCGGTCCTGCCGACGGGTCTCACCCTGACGAATACCGGATTGCTCTCGGGCACAGTTGACGCCTCGGTCACACCAGGCACCTACCCGATCAAGATCAAGGTGACCGACAGCAAGACGCCGACGAAGGAGGTTTTGACCGTGACGCTGAACCTCACGGTCAACGGTTGACCCTCTGGGGGCCATTGAGTATCGGGCGAGCGCACGGACACGTGAGCCTGAGGTAAATGGGGAGGGCGTGGAAAGTGGGAGACCTCAGGGTCTCCCACCTTCCGCGTCTGGGCACTGTCTCGTACGGGCACGGGCGAGCAGTGCTGCGTGCAGCGGCAGCGGCAGCGGTCAGAGTCAGAGTGCCGGGGTGGCGCCCGGACGAAGCTGCAGGATGTTGGAGGAAGAAGGAGAGTCCGGGGGATCGGGGAATCGAGCGGACCGAGGGAAAGGCCGCGTGGAAAGTCGGGGTCAGCTTTCTGCGGGCTGGGGCGGAGAGGCCGGTGGCGGCTCTGAGGCCTGGGCCATCACCTCGGAGAGTCGGGGGAAGCGACGCAGCCGGCCGAAGGGGCCGAGCTTGCCGGCGTCGACGCCGTGGTCGGCCGCGTTGAGGAGGCGCAGGTCGCCCCGGCTGTTGCCGTAGGCCCAGAGCACCGGCTGCTCGCCGTTGTTCGAGAGCAGCCCGTTGGCACGGAGGTGGCCGACGAGCCGGGCGTACTTCTCCGCACCGCGGCAGTTCTTGCCCTCGTAGCCGCCGGTCAGCAGCCCGCCGCCGCCCACCGCGAGGCGGGTGGCCACCACGCCGTTCACTCCGAGCTCCTCGCCCGCCGGCGCTACGTAGGACTCGGGGGAAGCGGAGACGATGACCGTGTGGTGGCCTTGACGGCGGTGCCACTCGAGGCGGTCGCGGGTGTCGTCGCGTAGGTGGCGTGCGAGGTGGCGTGTGGCGAAGGCACGGGAGCGGAGGTCGACCTCCTCGACCGGCATGCCGCCAAGCAGGCGGGTGAAGAGGCGCTCCTTGATTTCGTCGGCGGCGGTGCCGCCCACGATCGCCGCCTTGAGCAGACCGGGGGAGAGGCGGAACGTGGCGCGGAGCACGGCCACGGGGCCGCGCAGGCCGATGAGCCACGTGAAGGCGCTCCCGCCATCGGTCAGCGTGCCGTCGAAATCGAAGGCGGCCACCGTCTTGCGGCCCGAGTGTGAGGGCTGCGGGGAGCTCGTGGCGCCGGTGTCGCTCTCGTCAGTCGAGCGCAGTGCCACCGCGGCCCGCACCTCCCGCAAACCTCAGCGCGCCCTCGAGCGTCTCACCACTGGAGATGACCTCGCGTGCCCGCCGCGCCTCGTTGACCGCAGCCTCCTCCTCGGACAGACCCCACTGCTCCAGCGCGCTCATGCGGTCCGAGCGCAGGCAGATCTGGGGGAGCGCCGCCAACTGGTGGGCCAGGGCGATGGAGGCCGCCAGGGCTTGGCCCGGCGGCACGACGCGGTTGGCCAACCCAATTGCCAGCGCCTCGGGGGCTTGTACGGCCCGGCCGGTCAGGATCAGGTCCATAGCCCGGCTGTGGCCGATGAGGCGGGGGAGGCGCACGGTGCCGAGGTCGCACAGCGGTACGCCGAAGCGGCGGCAGAAGACCCCGAAGACGGCGTCCTCGGCCGCCACGCGGAGGTCGCACCAGAGGGCCAGTTCGATGCCGCCGGCCACGGCGTAGCCCTCGACGGCGGCGATCACGGGCTTGGAGAGGGTGAGGCGGGTCGGGCCCATGGGGCCGCTGCCCTCGTCGGGGATCGGGCGGCGGTCGCCCTCGGTCACGGCCTTGAGGTCGGCGCCGGCGCAGAAGGTGCCCTGGGCGCCGGCGAGCACGGCCACGGAGGCGTCCGGGTCGGCGTCGAAGGCCAGGAAGGCCTGGTGGAGCTGCTCGGCGCACACGCTGTCGACCGCGTTGCGGCGCTCGGGGCGGTCGATGGTGATGATCGTGACTGGTCCATCGTGTGCGAGCGTGAGGGTGTTGGTGCGGGAGGGGGCGTAGGGGCTGGCGGACGAGGAGGAGGACGGACGCGGCGGAGGGGCGGAGGGGTCCAGGGGGGTCGCCGTCGTTCCCGGGAGGTCTGAGCTCACGCCTCCATTGTCCCACGGCCGTTGGGGTGCTCCAGACATGGACGTTGGGTGCAACGCCTGGTCAGGGGGCAGTTCGGCCATGGGGCGGCGGCCGGGCGCCGAAACATGACCAATCATGTCGACAATTGCGGGAACAGCCGGTAAGGTCACCGTGTTCATACAGAGAGTCAGCCAAATCCACAGGAGGATCACATGGCAGTACGACTGGGGGACACGGCCCCCGACTTCACCGCCGACACGACCGACGGCACGATCAACTTCCACGAGTGGCTGGGCGACAGCTGGGGCATCCTCTTCTCCCACCCCAAGGACTTCACGCCGGTTTGCACCACTGAGCTGGGCGCCTTCTCCCGGGCCAAGCCCGAGTTCGACAAGCGCAACGCCAAGCTCATCGGCCTCTCCGTCGACTCGGTCGAGTCGCACAAGGGATGGGCTGGGGATATCCAGGAGACGCAGGGTTCCGCACTGTCGTTCCCTCTCATCGGTGACGAGGACCGCAAGGTGGCGGACCTCTACGACATGATCCACCCGAACGCCAACGACACGTTGACGGTCCGCTCGGTCTTCATCATCGGGCCGGACAAGAAGGTCAAGCTGACGTTGACCTACCCGGCCTCGACCGGGCGCAACGTCGACGAGATCCTCCGGGTGCTCGACTCGCTCCAGCTCACCGCCGACTACTCGGTGGCCACGCCCGTGAACTGGAAGGACGGCGAGGACGTCATCATCGCTCCCGCCGTGAGCGACGAGGACGCCAAGGGCCGTTTCCCCAAGGGTTGGAAGGCGCTCAAGCCCTATCTGCGGGTGACGCCCCAGCCGAACCGCTGAGTCTCTGGTTGGTTCAGACTCGGTTTCTCCGTACCGAGGTTTGACGACGATGCCGGCCTTCGGGCCGGCATCGTCGCGCTTGGGCTTGGGCTCGGCTCGGGCTCGGCTCGATGTCCCCGTGTCACAGCGCCGGGGGAGAGTCCTGTGTGGGGACTGCGCTTGAGCGCGCCCTCGCGTCATGGATGTCCGAGTTGTCGAGCGTGAGGAGGAGTGACGATGGCGCTGAGCGAACCCGAGGTCTTCGAGCTGGCGGACCGGGCGCTGAGCCGAGTGGTATCTCGCATCCGGCCCGAGCAGTGGGACGAGACGCTGCCGGCGAACTTCGTGACTCGGGCGCGGCCGGAGCCACCGACGGTGCGGGAGCTGATCGACTACCACGCCTACGACGACGCCTGGGTGCCGGACACCTTGGCCGGCCTGACCATGGACGAGGCCGGCACGGACAAGTTCTCCGGCGACCTTCTCGGTGACGACCCGGTGGGTCGGTTCGAGGCCATCGTGGACGCGGCGTGCGCCGCGGCCCGTGCCGTCACGGATTTGGACGCAGTGGTCCACCTGTCGTTCGGGGACTACACGGTGCGCGAGTACTTCTGGCAGATCAACTCGTTCCGTGCCCTGCGGGTGCACGACCTCGCCACGGCGCTGGGCCAGTCGGTCGACCTCGAGCCCGAGTTGGTCCAGGGGGTGTGGGACGAGGTGAGCCCGCACGCCGAGGAGTGGCGCACCATCGGGGTGTACGGGGCGGCGGTGCCGGTGCCGGAGGATGCTCCGCTGCTGGACCGGTTGCTCGGGCTGACGGGGCGCCAGCCTGACTAACTAACTGACCTACTCGCTCAGCGGGGCCGTCGGAGGAGTGCCACCGGTTTACCGGTTTATGCCTGGGTGCCTGGGACGAGTGGGATGGCGGTGACGCCCTGTTCGGTGTCGGGATCGAGCTCGCCGGAGATGACCACGGGTGGGTGGCCGCCGCCATGCTGCTCGAAGCACGGCTGCTCGATGTCGGTCTCGGCGTCCATCCGGTACACGCCCGGGGCCACGGTCGGTCCCCAGTTGTTCTGCTGCGGGTCCTGATAGACGCCATCGGGCGCCGTCCAGATGTACTGGGTCCTCATCACGCCGCACGTGATGCCGCCGCTGGTGGTGCCAAAACTCCAGACGTCACGGCCTGGTTGGTTCACGGACCAGCCATCGAGCCCATTGTTCGGATAGATCGAACCCTGGGGCTGTACGGCGAGCGTCTCGCCGTACTGGCTGGTGTAGGCGCCTGGAGCAAAGGAGATGCCCCTCGGGGCGTGTCCTTCGTCGGACCAGGCCTGCCAGTACGAAGCCAGGTGTGCGGGGAGCCTTTGGGCCGAGCGCGGTGGGAGGGCCGCCGTGTCGAAACCGTCCCGATCCTCCTTGGCCAGTTGGAGCGGGGTGGCGGACTCCTCGCCCGGGTCGGAGACGATCATCCACGGGCTCTTGGCCGATGTTCTCGCCACGATGAGGAACTGGTGGTAGGGCTCAGATTCGAACGTCGTCTGCACTTCCGCCATGAAGACGGCCGGATACGACCGCTGCCGGGGAACGAAGAGGCTTTCGGATTCGATGGGCCCTCGGGGTGATCGCGAGGTGCAGCCACAGGTGACCTCGTCCGACTCGAGCGCCGGCCCCGTCTCGAATTCGGGCAGCAGCGGCTTGTTGTCGTAGGTGAAGGCCTCGTCTCGCAGGGTCCAGTCCGCGGCCACGATCTGCTGGGCCTGGATCGGCGTGATGACCGCGCCGTGTGCCGGGCTCGGTGCGTCGAGGACGGCCGGCAGAGGCGTGCTGGCGGGGGTCGGAGGGATGGGAGCGATCGGCATGAAGGCCGGCGCCTGTCCCGGGATCAGCTGCTCGGCCGCCGGATTGTCGTCGGTCAGGACAACGGCCACCGTGCGCCGAGGGTGGTTGGCAGCCACAGCCGGCTGGAGCGCGAGTGCGATCAGGGCGCACAGGCAGACCGCCAGGGTGGCGGCGATGCAGGTCGGGTAGGGGCGGATCGGTGCCATGACTCAGTCCTCTGTACATCGACACCTGCGTGCGGCACCTGAGTTGGCTCGAGCCTTTGTGGACGTGTTGTGCGATCCGGAGCGTCGGGGACTACTCGAGTTCCTTCCAGTGCTCGCGCCCGAACAGCCGACCCCAGCGGGCGCTGAGGGAGGGGCCTTCGTCATGGGCGGTGTCGGGGTGGAGTACGAGCGGCCCGCCGGGAGCGGGGAGCGAATCGACCGCCTCGTCGTCGATGGTGGTGGTGACCCCGGTCGTCCAGATGTCGCCGATCTGGTCGCGGTCGACGAAGCGGTGGCCGTGGTGGTGGGTCTTGACGGCGAGGCCGTCGAACAGATCGAGCGAGGGATCCTGGAGGACGTGCTCGACCGTGCCGAACTGGGTGCCGGACGAGGACAGGACCGGCGTCCCGACCTCGAGGGCTTCGTAGGAAATCTGTCGTCCTTCGGTCACCGTGGTCTCCTTTTCGGTTGGTCTCGCGTGGGGTCCGGTCGCACCAGCTTTTCACTCGGGGGACGGATTCAGGATCTGCGTGGCGGCGGCTCTGCCTTGTCGAGATCGTGGAGTTGGGGGCGGCTGTAGAGGGCGTCGATGGTGGAGGTGACGGTCTCGAGCGATGGGTCGTACCCGTCGTCGGTCCGAACGACGATGACGGGGCAGGCGAAGTCGAGCGGGTCAGTCAGCTCGTGGTCCAGGCGCTCCACCACGGGGAGCAGCTTGTCGAGCCGGTTGGGACCGCAGAGCGGGTCTGCCTCCATGCGTTGTCGCCACCGCTCTGTGGCGTGCACGCTCTGGCAGTGCACCTGGACCAGGGTGGCGTGCGGGGCCAGTCGGGCTTTGACGTCCGGCTCGCTGACGCCGCGGTACCAGGCCTGCTCGGCGACGAAGCTCACGCCAAGTTCGAGCCAGAGCTCCATGGAGCGGTAGAAGAACTCGACGCCGCTGACGCCGAGCTCGGTCGCCCGGTCCACGGTGCGCCACTTCCCGTGCACCAGCTGATCCTTATGGAGGACCGGGAGGTCGAGGGCGCGGCCGAGACCGTCGGCCAGTGTGGTCTTGCCCGAGCCGGGGGCGCCTCCGACGAGGACTGCGAGGGGTGGTCGGTCCGGCACGTGGCTTGCGGTTGGTCGGCAGGTCGGTTTGGTTGGCAGGTCGGTCAGGAAGAGGGGCCGACCAGCTCCTCGCGCAACTGCCGCTTGAGCACCTTGCCCTGTGGATTGCGGGGGAGTGGCTCGGAGCGGAACCAGATGTGGGTCGGGACCATGAATCCGGCCAGTCGTTGCTTCACGTGGAGGGCGAGCTCGTCGGCCGTCACCTTGGCGCCCGGGCGCAGAATGACCACGGCGCCGACTTCCTCGCCGAGGGTTTCGTCCGGGACCCCGATCACGGCGCAGTCGGCCACGGCGGGGTGCTCGAAGAGCGCCGCTTCGACCTGGACGGAGTAGACGTTCTCGCCACCCCGGATGATCATGTCCTTGGCCCGGTCCACGATGTAGATGAAGTTCTCGTCGTCGAGGCGGGCCACGTCGCCCGTGTGCAGCCAGCCCCGCGAGAACGTCTTGGTCGTCTCATCGGGCCGGTTCCAGTAGCCGCGCACGACGTTCGGTCCCTTGATCCAGAGCTCGCCCCGCACGTCGGGGCCGTGGGGGACGGAGTCGTCGGGCTCGTCCTTGGCGTAGTCCTCGGGCAGCACAGCCACGTCGCAGACCGGGACGGGCGGGCCCACACTCTCGGGCTTGGCGATGTAGTCGGCACCCGAGTTCATGGAGGTGACCGACGAGGTCTCGGTCAGCCCGTAACCGTTCGACGGCTGGCCCACGGGCCAGGCCTCGCGGATGCGCCGTACGAGATCGGGCGGCGCGGGAGCCCCGCCGTAGGACACGCCTCTGATGGAGGACGTGTCGTACGTGGAGAACTTGGGCGAATCGAGCACCTGCATGACCATGGCAGGCACGCCGCCGAAGGTGGCGATGCGTTCGCGTTCGATCAGCTCGAGGGCGCGCTCGGGGTCGAAGTGGTGCATCATCACGAGCTTGCCGCCCGCGGCCACGTTGGTGACCATGACGGAGTGGCACCCCGTGGCGTGGAACAGCGGCACCGACAGCAGGAAGGCCGGCTGGCTCGTCTCGCGGGCCTTGGTGGTGGGGTCGTCGGGAAGGTCTTCGCCGAGGGCGGAGGCGCCGTAGCGCATGGAGCCCCGGGTGTTGATGAAAAAGAGGCTCATCAGGTTGGTGGTCATGTTGCGATGGGTGCCCACCGCACCCTTGGGCCGGCCGGTCGTGCCCGAGGTGTAGAAGATGGTGGCGTCGTCCTCCGGATCGATGGTCACCTCGGGGGGCGAGGCGGCCTCATCCACATCTCCGAGGGCGAGCGGGAAGGGCCATTCGGGTACCTGGGGCTCACCAGCGGGGGGCTCGTACACCGCGAGTGGCTTCTCGGTCGGGGTGCGGTGCTCGTCGGCGACGATGACCGCCTTGAGGGCGTCGAGCCCACCGAGGACCGTTCGGATGCGCTGGGCCCGCTCGGAGTCGACGAAGACCACCTTGGAGCCCGAGTCCTCGAGGCCGTAGCGCAGCTCCTCACCGCTCCACCATGCGTTGAGCGGGACCACGATGGCGCCGAGCAGGCTGGCGGCCCAGAAGGCCATGACCCACTCGGGCAGGTTGCGCATGATGATGGCGACCCGGTCGCCCTGCTCGACACCGAAGGTGGTGCGCAGCCGGTGGGCCAGGGTGCAGGCGATGCGGTAGTGCTCGGCGAACGTCGTGCGCTCGTCCTCGTAGACCAGGAACGTCTTGTCGCCGTGGGCGAGCGACATGTCGAGGACGACGCGCAGGTTGGCCGGCGCGTTCTTCCACGTACGGGTGGGGACGCCGCGGATGTCGCGCTCCTCCATCTCGAAGATCTGGCCTGGCGCGGTCAGGGTGGCGTTGGCCTCAGCGATGGACATGCTGGGCACGTCGCTCGGCATTACGAACTCTCCTTCTCGGGGGTCGCTGTTGGTGTCGTGGTCAGTGTCGTTGTCGCCTCGGGTGCGACCGGCGTCGTGGGTGCGGCGCCGTTGAGGAAGAAGGCGTCGCGGTAGTAGGCGAGCTCGTCGACGCTCTCGCGGATGTCCTGGAGGGCGCGGTGGCCGCCCTTCTTGGACGGGGCGGCCTTGTAGACCTCGGGACGCCAGCGCCGGCACAGCTCCTTGATGGTCGAGACGTCGACCGAGCGGTAGTGCAGGTAGTCCTCGATCTCAGGGAGCTGGGTGGCCAGGAAACGGCGGTCGGTCCCGATGGAGTTGCCGGCCAGGGGCACCGTGCGGGCCTCGGGGATGTGGCGCTGGAGGAACTCGAGGGTCTGGGCCCCGGCATCGGCCAGGCTGAGGGTGGAGCGCTGAATTTCGGCCAGGAGGCCCGAGCGGGTGTGCATGTTCAGGACGAACTCGTCCATCTCGGCCAGCTGCTCGGGTGAGGCGTGGACGACCAGGTCAGGACCCTCTTCGACGATGGTCAGGTCGTCGTCGGTGATCAGGGAGGCGATCTCGACGATGGTGTGGCGCGCCGGATCGAGTCCAGTCATTTCCAGATCGATCCAGGCCAGCATGCCGGGGGCATGCTACCGGCCGTCTCTTCCCACAGGGCGGTGGCCGGACCGGATACTGTCCTTCGATGCTGCGTGTCCCGCTGCAGCGGCTCGACGAGGAACTCCCGATGCCCGCCTACGCGCGGGACGGGGACGCCGGCGCCGACCTGATCGCCCGGACCGACGCGGTCCTGGCCTGCCGGGGTGGACGGGCCTTGGTGCCCACGGGGATGGCGGTGGCCATCCCTCCTGGGTATGCCGGATTCGTCCTGCCTCGAAGCGGGTTGGCCTTGCGGCACGGCATTACCTGTTTGAACGCCCCGGGGCTGATTGACTCGGGGTACCGGGGTGAGCTGCAAGTGATCCTGGTGAACACGGATCCCGAGGAGGACTACAAGGTCGCACGAGGCGATCGCATCGCCCAGTTGGTGGTGATGCGGGTGGAACAGGTCGGCTTCGACCTGGTGGACAGCGAAGGGTTGGGTGAGGCAGAACGCGGTGTCGGCGGGTTCGGCCATACCGGTACGTGAACTGAGCAGAGAGGTCAGGTAGTGGAATGGTGATGCGCCCACTCGAGGGCATGGACGCGGCATTCCTGTCGCTCGAGACGCCGACGACACCGATGCATGTGGGGATCGTGCTGCTGCTCGACCCGCCGGAGGGGCGGCGCTCGTTGTTCTCGCCCTCGACGAGGTACACGCAGATTCGCAGGGTGATCGAGCAGCGGCTGCACCTCGTGGAGCCCATGCGCCAGCGGGCCATCCGGGTGCCCTTCGGCCTCCATCACCCGGTCTGGGTGGACGACCCGGACTTCGAGCTGGACGACCATTTCACCCGGGCCAGCCTGCCCTCGCCCGGTGGCAAGGCCGAGCTGGATGCGTTCGTGGCCTCGGTGATGAGCCGCCAGCTCGACCCCGACCGGCCGCTCTGGGAGATGTACGTCGTGGAGGGGCTCAGCGGGGGGCGCACGGCGCTGATCGCCAAGATCCACCACGCCATCCTCGACGGGGTCAGCGGCGCCTCGGTGCTGGCCGCCTTCATGGACCTCAACCCGCGCTCTCGGGTGGTCGTGCTGCCGTCGGAGTGGAACCCGGCTCCGCTGCCCTCGAACCTGCAATTGCTGCGGCATGCGGCGACGGCGCTGACGCATCAGCCGGGCGCCACCCTCAGGACGTTGCAGGCGGGCATCGACGCGGTGGCCGACCTCGGGATGAACAACCGTGAGCTCGTCGGGCGGGGCGAGCAGCCGCCGCCGGGTTTCTTCGGCGGCCCACGCACGTCGTTCAACGGCGCCGTCTCCAACCGCAAGCGTTTCTGTTCCCTCTCGGTGCCTTTGGAGGATGTGAAGCTGGTGGGCCGGGCCTTCGAAGCGACGGTCAACGACGTGCTGCTGGCCTGTGTGTCGGGGGCGCTGCGCCGGCTGCTCGAGGTGCGGGGCGAAGAGGTGGACCGCCCGTTGATCGCCATGGTGCCGGTGTCGACCCGCCCCGAAGGGGCGACGGAAGACCTGGGGAACCAGGTCTCGGGGATGCTGGTGTCGCTGGCCAGTGACATCGACGACCCGGTGCTGCGCCTCGATGCGATCTCGGAGTCGGCCCGGGTGGCCAAGGACCAGGAGAAGCTCCACCACGGTCGCTTCGTGAGCGACCTGGCCCAGGTGGCGGTGCCGGCCCTCGCCGTCCGGGTGGCGCGGGCCGTCGCCGGGACGCGGCTCTTCGACAAGATGCGCCCGCCGGCCAACGTGACGGTTTCGAGCGTCCGGGGACCGGACTTTGCGCTGTTCTGCGCCGGGAGCCGGGTGGTGGACATGTACCCGGTCGGACCGATGGCCGAGGGGATCGGGATGAACGTGACGGTGTTCTCGTATCTCGACCGGGTCTGCTTCGGTGCGCTGGCCTGCCGGAGGCTCGTGCCCGACCTGGAGCGAATGGCGGACTACCTGGACGAGGCGCTGGCCGAGCTGGTGGTGGGTGCGCTCGACCTCCAGGCGGCGACGGCCTGAGCCACGCGGGTCAGCGGGTGACGGCCCGCCAGCAGTAGGCCCGCATCGGCACATCGATGAGGTCGTCGCCCCGTCCGAGCTCGGGGTGCGCGTCCAGGTAGCGGCGCATGCCGGCGAGGTGGGCCGCCTTGGCCTCCTCGTCCATGACGATGACGGCGCTGTAGGTGGCGGCCAGAGCGATGAGCTCGTCCGTGGTCATAGTCCGGCTCCAGGTGAAGAGCTTGGTCTCGGGATCGATGAACCACTCTCGGAGAGTCAGCTCGTCGACCTGCACGCGCCGCCGCCGCCGGTGGTCGGTCTTGGACTGGTCCTCGGGGTCGAGCTCGACGCCGCCGGCCCAGAGATTGCGCATCCAGTCGACGGTGCGGTTCGTGCCGTTCCAGACCAACGCGAGGCGCCCGCCGGGACGCAGGACGCGGGCCACTTCGGGGATGGCGCGCGACTCGTCGACCCAGTGCCAAGCCGACTGCGCGGTGACGACGTCGTAGGACGAGTCCGCCGCGGGCAGCTCTTCGGCGACGCCGTCGAGGATCTCGACCCCTTTGGTCCGTGACGCGAGCACCGCCCGCATGCGGGCATCGGGCTCGAGCGCGGTCACACGGGGGACGCGCTCGGCCAGCTTGCGGGTGAAGAGGCCGGTGCCGGCGCCTATCTCGAGGGCGTCGGTGGCGCCGGCCGGAAGGAGCCAGTCGAGCGCGTCGTCGGGCGGCGCCGAACGAAGTCGGTCGTAGTCGTCGGCGACCGCTCCGAAGGACTTGGAAAGGACGGCTGTGGTCTCGTCCTGCTGCATGTCGTCGAATCTACCGAGAAGTCCCGGCTGGGCGGCCTTCGGGCTTCTTGGCGGGGCTGAACACGCAGGTGAGGAGCCCCTTCTGTGGGCTGTTGGCGCCCCGGGCGGCGCGATAGAGTGGCGACTCAACGCGGAAGTGGCGCAGCGGTAGCGCATCACCTTGCCAAGGTGAGGGTCGCGGGTTCGAATCCCGTCTTCCGCTCTCGAAATCGGCGTCTCTCTAGCTGGGCGGATGTGAGTCCGCTCGCTGGATTCAGTTCACCGTTTCTGCCCATCACTGCCCATCAGTTGCCCATCACGGGACAAGGCTGGAGCGATGGATGCGGCCAAGGGCTCAATTCGCTTAGAAGTACTGTCTCCGAATGCTGAGCGATGGCGGCGGAGGGGACGGAGGCAAGTCGGCCGGAGACGTTCAAGGTCCCGCGTCAGAAGCGGAACTTATCCCGGCGGCCACGGTGATTCCTCTCCGGCAGAGTCCGACCGGCGTGGAGGTACTGCTGTTAAAGCGCAACTCCCGGGGCCAGTTCGGGAACATGTGGGTCTTTCCGGGCGGTCGGGTTGACTCTATTGATGCTGAAGCGGTCGTCGGCAATGGCGCTGATGTCGAGATGGAGGCAGCCCGTGTCGCGGCCGTCCGCGAAGCGGCTGAAGAAGCCTCGCTCGACCTTGATCCCTCTGAGCTGGTTCCCTTCTCATTCTGGGTTCCCCCGCTTGGCGCCACGAAGCGGTTTTCAACGTGGTTCTTTCTAACCGAGGTGTCGGGCAACGGCGACGCCGTCGTGGTCGACCAGATGGAGATCCACCAGTCCGAGTGGCTAGCGCCGGCCACTGCGATAGACCGCGTCAACGCCGCGGAAATGGACATGGCGCCTCCCACGTTTGCAAGCTTGTGGTGGCTCAGGGACCAGACCGACGCGCGAGCAGCCATCGCTGCCGCCCGGTCACGAGTCCCGGAACAGTTTGCCACCCGCATCCGTACGCACGGCAGTGTGATGATGGCGCTGTGGCAAGGTGATGTTGCCTACGAGGGCGGGGATGTAGATCAGGCCGGTCCCCATCGACGATTGGTCATGGAGCCAGGTTCGTGGCGGATCAAGATGCATTCCTGAGCGTCGAAATGAAATTTCTGCGCCGATTCTCAGGCAAGGGGCCTCTCATTCAGAGAATTCGGCCTCGAGTACTCCGATCGCATCCAGCAAAGCCACTTGGGATCCGGTGGTCGAATTGACATCCCTCGAAGTGAGCGCTGACCACACTCAAAGTCTTTACCCGCACGTGCTCCTCCTCCGCATCCTGCTCGAAGACGAGACCCACGAAATTGCCGGACAAGCCATCACGAGAGCGCCAGGACTGTGACTCCCTGCAGCCCTGACATGGAAGTCTGGGCCCAACTCGAGCATCCCTTCCCCGGCGCCCAAACGGCCCTCATCGATCGAGGTTCACCCCGCTAGCAGCTCGTCAGTATCGCCCCCCAATGGACCGGCGTCCGCTACTGAGCAAGCAATTCCTCTTGCTGCCCTTGACTTCAAGCGCTTGAGGTTTGTTTTACTGTCGTCATGACAGGTTTGACAATCCAAGACGCAGCCCGGCGCAGCGGGCTCAGTGAGCCGACGCTGCGCTATTACGAGGAGGTCGGGCTGATCGGCCCAATCGCCCGTGATCCGAGCAGCGGACACCGCCGCTATCGCGAGGAGGAAGTCGACACGTTGCAGATGCTCGCTTGCCTGCGCGCTATGGGCGTCGGGATCGAGGAGATGCGCATCTACCAGGCAAACCGCGAGCTTGGGCACGCCAAAGCGGGTGAGCAACGCGATCTGCTGCTGGTGCACGCCGAGCGGGTCGAGGCCGAGATCGACACGCTGCGCATCCACCTTGACTACCTACGGGCCAAAGCGGCGCTCTGGGATGCCCGCGACCGTGCGGACACGGGCGCGGAAGCCAAGGCGAACTTGCAGGTACAGAAAGTACTCCCACGACTAGAGGAGGTGCTCCGATGAGCTCCAAAGTATTGGTGACAGGCGGGTCCGGATATCTGGGCACGCGATTGATTTCCGCGCTGCTACGTGATGGGCATGAGGTGCGCGCGACAGTGCGCTCCCTCGATAGTGAGGCAGATGTCCGTAGCGGCCATTCGCCGCGACGGCGCGGACGACGCGGGCCTTGAACTGGTGCCAGCAGATTTGACCTCCGACGACGGCTGGCCGGCCGCTCTCGAGGGAGTGGAGGAAGTCCACCACGTCGCTTCGCCGATCCCTTCCGCGCAGCCCACGGACCCCGACGAACTGATCGTCCCCGCCCGGCAAGGCACGGTGCGTGTGCTGAAGGCAGCTCGGGACGCCGGCGCACGCAGAGTCGTGCTGACCTCCTCGTTCGCGGCGGTGGGTTACTCGCCGAAGGCAGTCCGCGACTACACCGAAGCGGACTGGACCGACCCCGATACGCCAGGACTGCCTCCCTACCCACGCTCCAAGGCGATCGCCGAGCGTGCCGCCTGGGACTTCATCGGGGCTGAAGGAGGTGACACCCAGCTGGTGGTCGTGAACCCGACATTCATCGCCGGCCCGTCGCTGGTGCCGGCACTGCGCTCGACGCTGACCGCCTTCAAGGCGATCATCGAAGGCACCATGCCGGCGCTGCCACGCCAGCGCTTCGGGGTCGTCGACGTGCGCGACGTCGCCGACGCGCACATCATGGCGATGGCCACTCCCTCCGCCGCCGGGAAGCGTTACCTGCTGTTAGCGGACGGGCCGACGATCACCTGGCTGGGGCTGGCACAGATCCTCCGCGACTACCTCGGTCCTGCTGGCGGCCAAGTCACAACCGACGAGGCGCCTGGCGAGGATCCGTCGCCACTGACGATCCACAACGACCGCGCCAAACAGGAACTCGGCTGGCAACCACGCCCTGCCGAAACCACGATCGTGGAGACCGCCGACAGCCTGTACGAGCTCGGTCTGCTCGGGGAACGCTGATCGGGCGCAGCAGACGGGATGGTCCGGCTGCGCCGACAAAGGTGTGTCCCCGAACAGCCTGATGCGACTCAACGGAGTTGAGGGAATGCCGGGCAACTGAGGACCCTCACATGAGGCGGCGCTGAACTCGGGATCGATGGTGACAGATGCCGCCCCCGGGAGTCTGCGGGCCGGCGTCGTACGTGGGAACCCGCGTGTCAAAGGACGTGAGGCTGCGTTCGGACATTGGCTATATGCCGCCCATCGAGTGGCGGCTTCGTGCAAGCGCCTTCGAAGGGCACGAGCTCGTAGTAGACCGCTCTACTACAGGGTCGAATTCAGGCGAAACGGATGGACTGTCTGTGGACGGGGGAGCAGCTCAAACGACTTGCCTGGAAACCGTGGACGAACTCAAACACCTTGCCAAGGTGAGGGTCGCGGGTTCGAATCCCGTCTTCCGCTCCATCGTCGCAGGTCAGACCCGGTTTTTCAACGTGCTGACCGATCTCGATCCCGGCGCGTGGTTCTGCTCACTTCTCGGCCTGAGCCTTAGGTCTCTGGAGTCTCGTGCGACATCAAGTGGCGTGTCTTGCCGTTCTCTCTCGAAACACATTGGATAACGATTGGGGGTGCGAGACGGTGCGTACCGCTGTTTCAACCAGAGACCTCCCCGGATCGCTACTTGACCCACGCTGTCGGGTCGTCGGTTTCGCAAGTGCCTGCGTGTCAGCGTGTTCTATCTCCTGACCCAACCACGATCGAGCCGCAGAGGTGGTGCGGGTGTCGGCTGACCGAAGCGGATGTCATGACCTCCGGCTACTCGCTGGAACAGCGAACGTCTTGACCGTCACCGCATCAGAACGCACGAATTGCAATTCGTTGGCGTCTGCCGGGAGGCCTCGACGTCTGGGCCGGAGATAAGGAGACTGGCGCGCCGATCCAATTTCGACGACGGGGCCTCAGGGCGTACCGGTGTAGTAACAGAGATGGCTGTTGTTATAGGTGAGGAACACCGGCATCCCTGTTCGGTAAATCAACGGCCCGACGTTGAAGGAACCGAGAGCCATCGAGCAAGGCACAGGATCGGTGAAGCCGGTACCCCCGTCGGCCGTAGTGGTGTAACAGAGCTGGGAAGCATTCTCGGGATTTCCGCTGGGCGACCACAGATACGTCAAAGTCGCATTGTTCGCCAGAGGCATTTTCGCAAAGGGTCTCAAGACTGGGGCGGTGCACTCGGCGATGGGACCTGTGGCGGAATTGCCGATGGTTGCCGGCGCGGTGGTCGATGTGGAGGTGACGGGAACAGGCACCGTGACGGTATCGGGTACTCGGGGCCCTGTAGTGGACGGCGAAGACGTGGTGGCTGTCGACACTCCGCAGCCCGCAACGAATGCCAGCGGCAACGCCGCCGCAGCCAACCACGCTCGTTGTCGCACCCGTGAAAGGTTACGCACCTTATCGAAGCCCGCGCCGCCCTCTGTGTGAGGTTGGCGGGCGACCACGGGTCCAGCGGGCAGTCCTCCCAATGATGCAAACGGAAGAGGGCCTCTTTCGGCGGAAGGACCCTCTTCCGTTTGCTTCCGTTGTTTACCCGATGGAGAGCTGGTTGGCGCCGACGGAGAAATCAAGGGACTTAAGTCCGCCCTTTGCGGCGCACGAGTTTGCGATCTGGGCGGGGTCGTCGCAGACACAAGGGTGAGAGTCGAGGTAGCTCCACTGTCAGTGCTGGCATAGGAGCCGGTGGCGGTCGTGCTGTCACCCCCGAACGTCAACGAGATACCGCCCGTACTGGTTTCGCTCACGGAGAAGCCCGTGAAAGTGACCGTGGTGGACTCGATCGAATTGGGTTTCCAGGTGACGTTCAACGTCGTCGTGGCGGTCGTGGAGCCCTCGGACAGACTTGAGCAGTCGTTGGAGCCCAAAGACATCGACATCGTGGCTGTAGCCGACTTGTCGATCACCTGCATATCGAAGGGTTGCTTCAAGGAGAAGCTGCTCGTGGCGCTTGACGAGGTGCCCGTACCGCCGTTTACGAGCCCAGGTTTGAACGCCATCGTGGCACTGGTCGCGATCCAGTTACCGCGTGGAATGACGATGCACGGAAGGATGGTAAAGGTGCCCGGAACTCACCGTTCCCGTAGCGGTCAGTGATTGTCACAGTGTAGGTCCCCGCAGGGGCAGACGGCACCGTCGCGTTGGCGGTGTCGTTGTCGCCGATGGGAACGTTGATGTTGTAGACGTTGGACGTATAGCTCCCGAAATCTGCGGTCATGCCCCCGCCGTAGATTTCGTGGCCATAGAAGGTGACGACTGAGCCGATGCAACCCGAAGACCCTGTCATGCTGGTGGGGTCGGGCCCGAGCAGATAAATGGCTCCTGCATTCTGGCTACCAATCATGGTGAAGAGCCCGACCAGCAAAGCAACCGCTGGAAGGAACACACCCAATTTCAAGGTCCGCTTGAACCGGTCGTCACAGCCCGCGTGACTACATGGTCCTTCATTCCCACCCCGCTTCTTCCGTTTTGTGAGGCAGTCCTTTAGGCCGCCATCGATACGGCCCAATGCCGCATTGCTCACGCCAAACAGCCCCGACCTTTCGCATAAAGAAAGGCCCCCACATGGCGAAACGACTATTGCATACCTGCGACATTCGTGCAAGCACTTTGACCGGGCCTTTCGGCACGGACGTAGTTGACGTCGAAGATTTCCACATCACAGCCATGATGATTCGCTCTGGGTTTGATCCAGACTCGATTTGGGCTAAAAGCGTGACAGCGTTGCGATCGACCTCGGGAATTATTAGTACAGCCGCTACTGCGGCACTGCCCTGAGTCGACGGACGGGAAACTGGGTGGAAACGGGACTACAGGGGAGATGTGCCGTTCCGGGAGACGAACATCACGGCCTTGCCAAGATGAGGGTCGCGGGGTTCGAATGCCGTCCGCAGGGATTTCCCCCACCACCCGAAGGTTGTTCAACTCAGAAGTTGATGCGAATGGATCTCGGATTGAGAC
>CAVSEB010000020.1:0-345536 GCA_963726855.1 uncultured Acidimicrobiaceae bacterium | reverse complement strand
TGCCCATGTCGTCACCAAATCAAACCGGTGTGACACGGACGAGTACCGCCGGATTCTCGGAGTTTCCAGCATTTAGCAGAGTTTGTTTCAAGGGATTACTCCCCTGAAGCCGCAACTTGTGCTTACGGCCGCCGTTTACCGGGGCTTAGGTTCAGAGCTTCGTCCGAAGACTAACCCTTCCCCGTAACCTTCCGGCACCGGGCAGGCGTCAGAGCGTATACGTCGTCTTACGACTTAGCACGCTCCTGTGTTTTTAGTAAACAGTCGCTTTCCCCAATTCTCTGCGGCCCCTTTGGGCATCAGGACGCGAAGTCCGTCACCCTATTGAGGCCCTCCTTCTCCCGAAGTTACGGAGGAATTTTGCCGAGTTCCTTAACCACAGTTCTCCCGATCGCCTTGGTATTCTCTACCCGCCCACCTGTGTTGGTTTGGGGTACGGGTACCGTGTCAACTCGCTAGAAGTTTTTCTTGGCAGCATGGAATCAGTGACTTCGCCTGGAACGGCTCGGCATCGCGATCTCGGATTTATGGGACCCGGATTTACCTAGATCCCTCCCTACACGCTTACCCCAGGACAACCAACGCCTGGGCTCACCTATCTTCCTGCGTCGCTCCTTTGCTGTCCGCCCCAGAGTTTGTCGGTTCGACCCGAAGGTCAGCCCCTTAGTACCCCTGGCTTGGAATGGCGCGGACACGGTGGTACTGGAATATCAACCAGTTGTGCATCGACTACGCCTCTCGGCCTCGCCTTAGCTCCCGACTTACCCTGGGAGGATTAGCCTTCCCCAGGAACCCTTGGGCTTACGGCGGAGGAGTTTCTCACTCCTCTCTCGCTACTCATACCAGCATTCGCACTCGACCACGCTCCACGACGGTTCACACCACCGCTTCGCTGCGAGATCGACGCTCCCCTACCACTCCTGCTAAAGCAGGAATCCGCGGCTTCGGCTCTTGACTTGAGCCCCGTTATATTATCCGCGCAGGACCACTCGACCAGTGAGCTATTACGCACTCTTTTAAGGATGGCTGCTTCTGAGCCAACCTCCTGGCTGTCTTTGCGTTCCCACATCGTTTTCCACTTAGTCAAGAATTTGGGGCCTTAGCCGGCGGTCTGGGCTGTTTCCCTTTCGACCAACGAAGCTCATCCCTCGTGGTCTCACTGCCGGGTTCTTGAGCATCGGCATTCGGAGTTTAGTTGGGGTCAGTAAGCTTGTAGGCCCCCTAGCCCATCCAGTGCTCTACCTCCGATGCTGAACACCCGACGCTGCACCTAAATGCATTTCGGGGAGAACCAGCTATCACCGAGTTTGATTGGCCTTTCACCCCTTGCCACAGGTCATCCCCCCAGTTTTCAACCTAGGTGGGTTCGGCCCTCCACGAAGTCTTACCTTCGCTTCAGCCTGCCCATGGCAAGCTCACTCGGCTTCGGGTCTACAGCATGCGACTCAACGCCCTATTCAGACTCGCTTTCGCTTCGGCTACCCATCGCTGGTTAACCTCGCCACACACCGTAACTCGCTGGCTCATTCTTCAAAAGGCACGCCATCACGGCTGACATCCACCTAGTGTCATCGCTTTCACCCGAAGGGATCGCGACAACGGTGGAGCAACGACGCTTTGACTGTTTGTAAGCCAACGGTTTCAGGTACTATTTCACTCCCCTCCCGGGGTACTTTTCACCTTTCCCTCACGGTACTAGTTCACTATCGGTCGCCTAAGAGTACTTAGCCTTACGAGATGGTCCTCGCAGATTCACGCCGGCTTTCCCGGATCCGGCGCTACTCGGGTGTTCAAGCGGAGTTCAATGTGTTTCGTGTACGGGACCATTACCCTCTTTGGTTCAGCTTTCCTGACTGATTCCACTACGCATTGAATTTGTAACTCCGTGACGGATCTGGTGTTCCGTCTCTCGAATCCCACAACCCCATACCGGCAGCGCCACCAGGCTCGTACACCGGCACGGTTTAGGCTCTTCCCGTTTCGCTCGCCGCTACTCAGGGAGTCACTGTTGTTTTCCTCTCCTCGGGTTACTTAGATGTTTCAATTCACCCGGTTCCCTCGCCCTGCCCTATACATTCAGGCAGGTGTAACACCTCATGACAGGTGTTGGGTTGCCCCATTCGGATATCCACGGATCGTCGCTTGGTAGACAGCTTCCCGTGGCTTTTCGCAGTCGCCCACGTCCTTCTTCGGCTTTAGGCGCCAAGGCATCCACCGTTGGCTCTTTGTAGCTTGGAGAACAAAAGATGCTCGTGCTCGCTTTGGAATTCTCAAGGGACGGGTGCAGCGCGACGCCGAGGCCGGAACTCCGTTCACCGCCAACCGCAAAAGCCATCACGGAAAGCAGCCGGAACAACCGCCCGACTTGGGCACGCACGGGGTGAGCGGTCCGCCCGCCGCCAGATGCCAACTACCGACACGGCCGAACAGAGACACGAGGAGCACCCGAAGGGCTCGAGACTCGTGACCCGATCCGTCCGCATCCAGCACGAATGCAGAGGGGGACGTCACCGGGAGAGACCCACGAAGGGTCGCTCCCTCAAAACGAAATAGCGAGAGTCCGACTGAGCTCGAAGGGACCGATCTGTGAAGGGCGGGCTCCGACCGCCTCACCGAAGTGAGGCAATCAAAGGCGGCCAATCATCTGCCGGTGTACGAGAGCAGCCGAATAACCAGTGTTCAACTGGGTAGTGATCGGCAAATCCAATCGATCGAATGATCAAAAGGCACCGATAGCACTCCTTAGAAAGGAGGTGATCCAGCCGCACCTTCCGGTACGGCTACCTTGTTACGACTTCACCCCAATCACCGATCCCACCTTCGACGGCTCCCTCCTAAAAGGTTGGGCCACCGGCTTCGGGTGTTACCGACTTTCGTGGTGTGACGGGCGGTGTGTACAAGGCCCGGGAACGTATTCACCCCGGCGTTGCTGATCCGGGATTACTAGCGACTCCGACTTCATGGAGTCGAGTTGCAGACTCCAATCCGAACTGAGACTGGCTTTTGGGATTGGCTCCTCCTCGCGGATTAGCAGCCCGTTGTACCAGCCATTGTAGCATGTGTGCAGCCCTGGACGTAAGGGGCATGATGACTTGACGTCGTCCCCACCTTCCTCCGAGTTGACCCCGGCAGTCTCCTACGAGTCCCCGGCATTACCCGCTGGCAACATAGGACAAGGGTTGCGCTCGTTGCGGGACTTAACCCAACATCTCACGACACGAGCTGACGACAGCCATGCACCACCTGTGTAAGGCCCCGAAGGACACCGTATCTCTACGGCTTTTCCCTACATGTCAAACCCAGGTAAGGTTCTTCGCGTTGCCTCGAATTAAGCCACATGCTCCGCCGCTTGTGCGGGCCCCCGTCAATTCCTTTGAGTTTTAGCCTTGCGGCCGTACTCCCCAGGCGGGGCACTTAATGCGTTAGCTGCGGCACGGAAACCGTTGAATAGTCCCCACACCTAGTGCCCAACGTTTACGGCGTGGACTACCAGGGTATCTAATCCTGTTCGCTCCCCACGCTTTCGCTCCTCAGCGTCAATGTCGGCCCAGACCACCGCCTTCGCTGCTGGTGTTCCTCCTGATATCTGCGCATTTCACCGCTACACCAGGAATTCCGTGGTCCCCTACCGAATTCTAGTCATGACAGTATCGAGTGGCGGCTCCAGGTTGAGCCTGGAGGTTTCACACCCGACTTATCAAACCGCCTACGAGCCCTTTACGCCCAATAAATCCGGACAACGCTTGCACCCTACGTATCACCGCGGCTGCTGGCACGTAGTTGGCCGGTGCTTCTTCTGCAGGTACCGTCACTATCGTCCCTGCTGAAAGGAGTTTACAACTCAGAAAGCATTCGTCCTCCACGCGGCGTTGCTGCGTCAGGCTTTCGCCCATTGCGCAAGATTCCCCACTGCTGCCTCCCGTAGGAGTCTGGGCCGTGTCTCAGTCCCAGTGTGGCTGATCGTCCTCTCAGACCAGCTACCCGTCGAAGCCTTGGTAGGCCATTACCCCACCAACAAGCTGATAGGCCGCGAGCCCCTCCCGAAGCGGAATCCATTTCCTTATCGAATCATGCGGTCCAATAAGGGTATCCGGTATTAGCACCGGTTTCCCGGTGTTGTCCCAGTCTTCGGGGCAGGTTGCTCACGTGCTACTCACCCGTTCGCCACTCACTCTTCATCAGTATTGCTACCGAATGGAGCGTGTTCGACTTGCATGTGTTAGGCACGCCGCCAGCGTTCGTCCTGAGCCAGGATCAAACTCTCCATCGAGACTCACGACCGACTCGATACCCCGAAGGGTCTCTCACCGGCCAAGAATCAGAGAGTCGCCAGGTTCTGACTCGAACCATTGGCAACCACAGACCCGTTCACCTCTAAAAGAGGATCCAGAGCCTGTGTTACTGCGTTTACTAAATTGACGTACAACCCATTCGACATCCGGTAAACCGGAGCGGATGAATTGCCCGCACTGGCTTTTGGCTCTCACTATTCCGTTTTCAAGGAGCGACCGGGCACACACCTAGTACTGCCGGTGTTGGTGCCGGGTGTTCCAAAGGACTGTTCCGGACGGATTGCTCCGCCGGAGAGTCTCCTTCGGCTGCCGGACGGACCTGGGCGGTCTGTCCGGCGGGAAAGTTACGTTAGCAGACACGCAAAGTGTCGTCAACGCGAACGGTCGGGGCGATTTCGACCGCACCGGCCAATGCCGGCGCTGGGTCGAAGCCCCTCGCCTCTGAACATGCTAGCGGGAGCCCACTCGGGCGCCGCGGATACCCGGGACCTCCGAAAGCCCTGGCTGGCCTCCCCGGCCCGGGCGATTTCCCAGGACAGCGGCCCCACCAGCCCGAACCTTCGCCGGTTCCCGCGCTGACACCGATTGGTGGCATGCGGCGATCCACCCGGACCTCCGCATGCCACCCGGTGCTCGAAGTCAACTGGCTTTCCGCCCCACCCTCCGCCATGAGGGTCAGCCCCGGGAAGCGTGCGCCGCCGGTTGAAATGCCTCGATCTACCGCTCTGTCATGCCAACTGCGTTCGTAAATAGTGCCCGAAATTGCGGCGCTGCGCTGTTTCGAATGTGTGAAAGCTCGGGGAGGCGCAACGGGTGGCGCTCCAGCACACAATCCCAGGTCACGGGGGTCCTCGTGCCGCCCAAGTCCCCATGCAGGGTGACACCGCCCTGAGCCGCCGGACCCGGGGAGGCGGCCGGACGGCTACCGGGCGGGAATTGCCGCGCCCAGTGCCCGCTCAACGGCTCACGTAAGGATCCCCTGGCACCCAGAAACGCCAGGGCCGCTCGGCGGCCACCGAGATGCCGACCCGGACGCCGCGGCCCGGTCGCCCGGGCGGCGCGGTGCCGTCGTCCTCGATCCGCACCGGGGTCAGCGTGCTCGAGGGGGCGCCACGTCGGCCCTTGGGCGGCGGGGCCAGCAGATCGGTCCCGTTGTCCGCCCCGGTGATGGCCAGGGCCTCGCAGAGCTTGGCCGGCCCGTTGCACAGATCGA
The DNA here is from genome assembly GCA_963726855.1 of uncultured Acidimicrobiaceae bacterium. Classification (GTDB taxonomy): domain Bacteria; phylum Actinomycetota; class Acidimicrobiia; order Acidimicrobiales; family RAAP-2; genus Bog-473. The sequence goes on along the minus strand of CAVSEB010000020.1, from coordinate 340,031 downwards.
TGTCCCGGCGAGCCGCGGGGCGGCTCTCCCGCATGGCCTCGATCCCCCGCAGCGGTGCGAGCGCCCGGATCAGCACGGCGGCCGCCTCGCCGTCGGGACCACAGACCACGTTGGCGCACCAGTGCATGCCGTAGGTGAAGTACACGTACAGAAAGCCGGGCGGCCCGAACATGACCTCCGTGCGCTTCGTGAGTCCCCGGTAGGCGTGTGAGGCCGGGTCGTTGGTCCCGTGGTACGCCTCGACCTCGACGATGCGTCCGGCCCGGTCCCCGTGGACGAGGACCTTGTTGAGGAGGAAAGGCGCCACCCGCAACGGTCCCGCTTCGAGGTCGCCCCGGTCCACCCGCTCATCCTGGCCCAGCGCCTGCGACAGCGCAGAGGCATGGAGCAGCCAACCGAGCCGTTCGCTACGAGGACTTCTTGAACTTGACCGAGAAGGCAGACCCGGTGGCGGTCGTGCTGATCGCGCCCGCCTTTTCGAGCAGGTCGCCTCGCCGGTGCGTGATGTGACGCAACGTTCACGCGGATTTCTCCGCCGACCGTTCGCCGAGGCAATCACCTGACAGGCGAACGCACCGGCCCGCCCGGGTCGGGTGGCTCAGCCCGTGGCGGCCGAGACGTGGTCCGGCGTGTCCGACACCGAGGTCGGCCGGCGGCCCGATGGAGTGACCACCACACCGGAGGGACGGCCGGTGGTGTCGGGCCTGTCCGGCCGTACCTCGTGCCATGAGACTGAGGAGCGCGAGCTCGTCCACCATGGCGGAGGCGAGTCTGGGCAGATCGGGCAGCGCCGACGCGCCGGAGTTGATGCCGACGTAGAGCGTGTCCTCGTAGCTCTGCACCGTGATGTTGAGCGCCACCCCGTCGACCACGGGTCCCATCGGGTACACCGCCTCCATGCGCATGCCGGCGAAGTAGAGCGGGAAGTCCGGGCCCGGCACGTTCGAGATCATCAGGTTGCCCGCCCGGAGCTTGCGCACCACACCGGCGCGCACGCCGAACTGGACCATCGGCTTCACGAGTGCCGGCGGCATCGCATCGGTCACCATCGAGGCCATGGGGCCGTAGCCGACGGCGCGCTCCTGGCGCTTGCACGACCAGCTGTTGGCCTTCACCGTGCGCAGGCGCTCGAGCGGCGTCTGCTTGTCGTTGGCGAGCGGTACGAACATGGCCGAGAGGATTCCCGCCCGCGTCCTCGGTCCCGTCTTCGCGCACCGAGACCGGCACGATCGCCACCAGCGAAGTGTCCACGTCGTGGTCGTAACGGGTCAGGTGGGTGCGCAACGCGCCCGAGCACACGGCCAGCACGACGTCGTTCACCGTGGCGTTGAAGCGCTCGCGCAGAACCTTGACCTCTCGCATATCGAGCTGCGTGAAACACACGTCGCGGCGCGGCGAAGGGCCTGGTCGAAGAGCTTCGGCGCGCCCAACGGAATGGAGACGGGCCCGTTGTCGTCGCTCATGGCGCAGCGGGCCATCCGCACGGCGGTGCGGCCGATCTCGCGGGCGCCCGCCACGTCTGGATGGGCCGGATGATGAGGTTGGGCAGCGCGTCGGTGACCAGGCGGGCGTGCGAAGGCAGGCCGGCCGGTATCCACTGGCTGCAGCGCTCGATGGGCGAGCGGCCCTCGGGCGTGAGATCGAGCAACTCCGCCATGAGGGCAGCGCCGGCGACCCCGTCGACGACGGAGTGGTGCACCTTCGCGATGAGACCCACCCGGCCCTGGGCCAGGTCCTCCATGACGTGCATCTCCCACGGGGGTTGGTGAGGCTGGAGCGGCCGGCTCATCACCTTGGCCACCATCTCGGTGAACTGCTCGTCACCGCCGGGCGCGGGCAGCGCCACCCGGAAGAGGTGGTTGGAGAGATCGAAGTGCGGGTCGTCCACCCAGCGCGGGTGGTCCAGCCCGAACGGCACTGTCATGAGTCGGCGCCGGAACGCTGGCAGGCCCGGAATGCGTTCGAGCAGCACGTCGCGCACCCGCTCGAAGGTGTACCCGCCCTCGGCCGAGGCCGGGTCGAAGACGCAGGCATAGGCGATCTCCATCGGGGTCTCCGGTGTGTCGGAGTAGATGAACATCGGATCGATGCCGCTCAGTCGCTGCATGGTTGTCCTGCTCTCCACGAGAATGGTGCGGGTTCGGTGGAACGATTCGAGAGTCCGACGAGACTCGTCCGCTCCCCTCCTTGGCACCCCCAGGAGCGATACGACCGGCAGTCGCCGACTGACTCGAAGTCGAATGGCTGCTCCATCCAGAGTGCAACATCTAGACACGCCCTAGCAACCGAAAAGCCCCGTATTTCGCAGATCTTTATGATCTGTTCACCTGTTGTCCACCTGGGCCCGGATCTCTCCACGCGGCTGACACGGCACTGGCGAACCGCCGCCGCGACGCCCAGGTCCTGGTGAGAGATCCCGTCGGGCGAGACACAGTGGTAGCGGGCGCGACCGAGGCGACGTGGGGCTGGTAGATCGCGCCGGTTCGACCCGGGAGCACGCCGAGGCGCCGCCGCGAGCGTGGGGGCGACCGAGTGCGGGGGTGGCGCGGTCGAGGAGAGGACCATGGGGACGGAGGTGGTATCGGCTCGAACGCGGGCCGAGTTGAACCACCGCCCTGATTTGCGAACCGCCTCTGAGAGAGGCCCGCGATGTGAGGCGACGGGTCAGACCGGAGGGGCGCCGAGCCGGGCGCCACTGGCCCAGCCGCGTCGGCCACGTCGAGACGGCGGGCGAAGCGCTCCTTCTGCTCGCCGACGGGACCCGGACCGGCCCCTCCCGGGGTGCGCCGACGGGTCACCGCCACACCGGGCTCGAGCAGATCCGTGGCGGCCTCACCCAAGTCGGGATGGGCCGCCACCAGCTCGACCAGCGGCACGTGGCGTTCGAGCGACTCGCGCACCAGGCCGCCGATCAGCGCGTGGGCCTGGCGGAAGGGCATGCCCTGCTCGACCAGCATCTCGGCCAGGTCGATGGCCGCCGCGGCCGGGCCGTCCGCCGCCGTCGCCATGCGCTCCTCGTTCCAGGCGACGGTGTCGTAGACGCCGCGCAGCGCGGCCAGCGCACTGCGCACCTGGGCCACCGCATCGAAGAGCGGCTCCTTGTCCTCCTGGAGGTCGCGGTTGTACGCCAGCGGCAGGCCCTTGAGCGTGATGAGCACCGCGTTGAGGTGGCCGATGAGACGGCCGCTGCGGCCCCGGGCCAGTTCGGCCACGTCGGGGTTCTTCTTCTGCGGCAACATCGAGCTGCCGGTGGCGTAGGCGTCGTCGAGGGTGGCAGAAGCCGAACTCCTCGGTCGACCACAGCACCATCTCCTCGCCCAGGCGCGACAGGTGCACGCCGAGCAGCGCGAGGTCGAAGAGCGACTCGGCCACGAAGTCGCGGTCCGACACGGCGTCGAGCGAGTTCTCGAAACGCCCGTGGAAGCCGAGCTCGGCGGCGACGTAGTCCGGATCGAGCGGGAGCGACGACCCGGCCAGCGCACCCGCCCCGAGGGGCGAGACGTTCAGCCGGTCGACCGTGGTGAGGATGCGGTCCACGTCGCGCGAGAGCGCCCACCCGTGGGCCAGCAGGTGATGCGCCAGCAGCACCGGTTGGGCCCGCTGGAGGTGCGTGTAGCCGGGCAGGTAGACGTCCGCGGCGTCGGTGGCCCGCTGGGCCAGTGTCTCTTGCAGCGCCATGATGTCGTCGGCCACACCGACGAGGGAGCGCCGGCACCACAGGCGCAGGTCGGTGGCCACCTGATCGTTGCGGCTGCGGCCGGTGTGCAGCTTGGCCCCGACGTCACCGGCCAGCTCGGTGACCCGGCGTTCGACGGCGGTGTGGATGTCCTCGTCTCCGGGCGCGTAGACGAACACGCCGGTGGCGAACTCCTCCTCGACCAGATCGAGCGCATCGATGAGCGCGCTCACCTCGCTGTCGCTCAAGATCCCGACCTTGCCCAGCCCCTTCACGTGGGCGCGCGAGCCCACCAGGTCGTCAAAGGCCAAGACCTTGTCGTAGGGCAGGCTCACGGTGAACTGCGCCACCGCATCGGCCATCCCCGTCGAGATGCGTCCCTCCCACAGCGTCATGACGCACCCCTGCGCGCGCTGGTGACGGTCGCGGTCGCGGTGTTCGCGTCCTGCGCACCGGGGCCCTGGCGCGACGACCACGTCGCCACTCCGAGGCCCCACAGACGCACGAAGCCCTCGGCGTCCTGGTGGCGGAACGTGTCCGAGGCGTCGTAGGTGGCCAGCCCGTGGTCGTAGAGGGCGACCGGGCTGCGCCGGCCCACCACGGTGCAGGTGCCGGGCGCGGCGAAGCGCAGGCGCACCTCGCCGGTCACGTGGCGCTGGCTCTCGGTGATGAAGGCCTGCAACGCCCCGCGCAGCGGCGAGTACCAGAGACCGTCGTAGACCAGCTCGGACCAGCGCGGCTCGAGGCGCGCCTTCTCGTGGTGCAGGTCTCGCTCGAGCGTGAGGTCCTCGAGGTCGGAGTGGGCCACGATCAGCGCCAGGGCCGCCGGGCATTCGTAGATCTCGCGGCTCTTGATCCCGACGCGGCGGTTCTCGACCATGTCGAGCCGGCCGAAGCCTCGGCTGCCGGCGATGGCGCCCAGCCGTTCGATGAGCGCGAAGGGGCTGAGCGAGGCACCATCGAGGGTGACGGGCAGGCCCGACTCGAAGCCGACGATCACCTCGACCGACTCGGTCTCGGTCACCCGGGTCAGGGTGTAGACGTCGTCGGGCGCGGGCGCCCACGGGTCCTCGATGGCCCCGCACTCGATGGCCTTGCCCCACAGGTTGTCGTCGATGGAGTACAGCTTCTCCTTGGTCACCGTGATCGGGATGTCCCACTTGGCGGCCAGCTCCACGCAGTCCTCGCGGGTCAGGCCCCAGACCCGCGCCGGGGCGTGGATGGAGAGATCGGGAGCCAGGGCGCGTACGCCCACCTCGAAGCGGACCTGGTCGTTGCCCTTGCCCGTGCAGCCGTGCGCCACCGCGTTGGCCCCGTGGGCCCGGGCCTGCGCCACCAGGTGCCCCACGATGACCGGGCGCGACAGCGCGGAGACGAGCGGGTACTTGCCCTCGTAGCGCGCGTTGGCGGCCAGGGCCGGCATGCAGAAGTCCTCGGCCATTTCGTCGCGGGCGTCGATCACGACCGCCTCCACCGCACCGGCGGCCAGGGCGCGGGCCCGCACGGCCTCCCAGTCCTCGCCCCCCTTGTCGGCCGCCTGGCCGACGTTGACGGCCACGGCGATCACCTCGACACCCTCGTGCTCGATGAGCCACCGCACGGCCACGGACGTATCGAGCCCGCCGCTGTAAGCCAGTACCACCCGATCAGACATGTTCATCCTCGCTCTTCCCATTCAATGCGATCCGTTGTGTCACGGCAATGCCCGCGCTGATGCCGGCGACGTCGCGCAGGTGCGCGGCCATGGCCGCGCCGCCCATCTCCTCGACGGCCACGACGAGCACGGTGTCGTCGCCGGCCACCGTGCCGATCATCCCTTCGAGCCCGCTGCGGTCGAGAGCCGAGCCCACGACGTGGGCCGACCCCGGCGGCGTGCGCAGCACGACCAGGTTGGCCGAGTGCGCGACCTCGACCACCCACTCCCCCAGCACCCGGCGCAGGTGGTCCTCTGGCGCGATCTGCTGCACCGGCAACTCCGGCAGCGCATACGCCGTGTCACCGCCGGGCAGGCGCACCTTCACCGCGCCGAGGTCCTCGAGGTCGCGCGACACCGTGGTCTGCGTCGCCTCGACGCCCTCGGCGGCCAGCAGGGCCACCAGCTGGGCCTGGCTCGTCACCGCTTGTGACTCGAGCAGCTTGGTGATGCGGTGCTGGCGCTGGTTCTTGGTCGGGCGCCCCGGCGCCGGCCCGGTCATGGGGCCGCCCCCGGTTCGCCGACGGCCCAGGCCAGGATCCCGCGCATGGCCGTGCGCCGGTGAGCGGCCTGGCGCCACACCACGCTCTGGGCTCCCTCGAGCACGCCGTCGCTGATCTCCTCGCCCCGGTGTGCGGGCAGGCAATGCAGCACGATCGCCGCCGACGGCGCCTGCGCCAGCAGGTCCTCGTCGATGGTGAAGCCGGCGAAGGCGGCCAGGCGCTCGGCCCGCTCCTCCTCCTGGCCCATGCTGGTCCACACGTCGGTGTAGAGCGCCGCTGCGTCCTTCACAGCCAACGCGGGATCGTCCGTCTGCTCGACGTGGCCGCCTCGTCCCACCGTGTCGCCCAGGGTCTGGAGGGCCTGCAGCTCGTCGGGCGAGAAGCTGTAGCCGGCCGGCGCGGCGATGCGCACGGCCATCCCCTCGTAGAGCGCGGCCTTGGCCAGCGAGCGCGCCATGTTGTTGGCGTCACCGACGTAGGTGAGCGTCCGTCCCGCCAACGGCCCGAGGCACTCGCGCAGCGTCAGCACGTCGGCCACGGCCTGACAGGGGTGGGCGTCGTCGGAGAGCAGGTTGACCAGGGCACGTCCATGTGCGAGCGACGCAGTGCGGCGCCCATGCGGGCGAAGAGCGCGTGGTCGAAGACGCGGGCGCAGATGACGCGGTGGTAGCAGGCCAGGGTACGGGCCACGTCCTCGGCCGTCTCCCGGGTGTCGAGGCCCACCTCGGTTCCCTGGATGTAGACGGGATGCCCGCCCAGGTCGACCACGGCCATCTCGGTCGAGTTGCGCGTGCGCGCCGAGGGCTTCTCGAAGAGCAGGGCCACGCCCTGCCCGGCGAGCCGCTGGTCCGGTGGCTGTTGGCGCGCCAGGGTCAGGATCTGCTCCCAGGCGTCGAGGTCGAGGTCCTCAATATCGTGCAGGCTGGGCACGGGTCCGGTCTACTCCCCCGCCGCTGACTGGGCGCCCGCGCCCACTTCGACCAGGGCCTGACCCAAGAGCACGAGGGCGCGGGTCAGCTCGTCGTCGCGGACCAGGAGCGGCGGCGCCACCCGGATGGCGTCGGGGCGCACCGGGTTGACCAGGAGCCCGAGCTCGAGGGCGCGGGCGGCCACCTCCTTGGCGATCGGGCGGTCGAGTTGGGCGGCAAGCAGCAACCCGGCGCCGCGCACCGACACCACGCCGGGCAGCGCGGCCAGCCCGGCGGTCAGGATCGCACCGGCGCGGCGAGCCCGCCCGCACACGTCCTCCGCCTCCATGGTGGCCAGGGTGGCCCGGGCCGCCGCCAGGGCCAGGGGTTGGCCGCCGAACGTCGAGCCGTGGTCGCCCGGCCCGAAGGCCGCCGCCACCTCCGCCCGGGCCCAGCAGGCGCCCACGGGCATGCCGTTGCCGAGCGCCTTGGCCATCGTCACCACGTCGGGTTCGAGTCCCTGCGCCTGGAAGGCGAACCAGTGCCCGGTGCGCCCCAGCCCGGTCTGCACCTCGTCGAGCATGAGCAACGCGTTGCGCTCGCGGCACAGGGCCTGCACGGCGCCCAGGTAGTCCGAGCTCGGCACGTTGACGCCGCCCTCGCCCTGCAGAGGCTCGAGCAGGACGGCGGCCACGGTGTCGGGGTCGAGTGCCTTGTCCAGCGCGGCCACGTCGTCGTAGGGCACGTGCACGAAGCCCGCGGGCAGCGGGAGGAAGGGCGCGTGTTTCTCGGGTTGACCCGTCGCGGTGAGCGTCGCCAGCGTGCGGCCGTGGAACGAATCGTCCGCGCTGATGACGACGTGGCGACCGCCGCCGGCCCAGCGCCGGGCCAGCTTGAGTGCGCACTCGTTGGCCTCGGCCCCCGAGTTGGCGAAGAAGACCTGCCCGCCCGCCTGTCCGGTGCCGCCGTTGATCAGGCGGTCGATGGTGCGGGCCACCTCCGGGCCGAGCGCGTTGCCGTAGAGGTTGGACACGTGGGTCAGCGTGCGGGCCTGCTCGGCCACGGCATCGGCCACCGCGGGATGGGCGTGCCCGAGCGACACCACGGCCAGGCCGGTGATGAAGTCGAGATACGCCTTGCCGTCGGCGTCGTAGACGACGGTCCCCTCGCCGCGGACCAGCGTCACCGGCGGTTCGGCGTAGGTGCCCATCAGGTGCTCGCGCCCGGTCGACGCGGCGGCCGTCACGGCAGCACCATCGTGCCCACGCCCGAATCGGTGAAGAGCTCGAGCAGGAGCGAGTGGGGCACCCGGCCGTCGAGGATGTGGGCCCGACTCACCCCGCCCCGCACGGCCCGGACGCAGGCCTCGACCTTGGGCATCATGCCGCCCCGGATGCCTCCGCTGCGCACAATCTCCTCGATCACCTCGAGCGACGCCTGGTGGATGACGGTCGCCGGGTCGTCGGGGACGACCCGCAACCCCTCGATGTCGGTCAGGAAGATGAGCTTTTCGGCTTCGAGCGCCTCGGCCAGCGCACCGGCCACCGTGTCGGCGTTGATGTTGTAGGCCTGGCCGCTCTCGTCGGCGCCGATCGTGGCCACCACCGGGATGATCCCCTCGGCCACCAGGCGCTGCAGCATGGTGGGGTCGACCACCGACACGTTGCCGACGAAGCCGAGGTCCACGTTGGTCGGGGCCGCCGTGATGAGCTTGGCGTCCTCGCCGGACATACCGACGGCGAGCGGGCCGTGGACGTTGATGGCCGAGACGATGTCGCGATTCACCTTGCCGACGAGCACCATGCGGGCGATGTCGAGCGTGTCGGCGTCGGTCACCCGGAGGCCGTCGCGAAACTCGGTCACCTTGCCCAGCCGGGTCATGAGCTCGCCGATCTGGGGCCCGCCACCGTGGACGACCACGGGCAGGATGCCGACGGCGCGCATGAGCACGACGTCTTGGGCGAAAGACGCGAGGGCGTCGGTGGCGCCGGCACCGTCGCCCTCTCCGCTGCCGTGCAGCGCGTTGCCGCCGTACTTGACCACGACGATCTTGCCCCAGAAGCGCCGGATGTAGGGCAGGGCCTCCACCAGCACCGAGGCCGTGTTCTCGGCCGCCGCCTTCTGGGCCCGCGACACCTTGGGCGGGATGGGCGCCCGGTCGATCGCGCTCATGACGTCGTCCGGTTCTCGTCGATGTAGCCGTAGCCGAGGTCGGTGCCGAGCACGACCGCCTCGCCCGCGCCGAGCCCGAGGTCGCAGTCGATCTCGACGTGGCGGCCGCCCAGATGGGCCTTGACCGCCTCGGCGTCGTGCGGCGCGGCGACGCCGCCGGCGCACACCACTACGCCGCCGTAGGCCACCGACACCGTGTCGATGTCGAAGGGGGTGCCGGCCGAGCCCAGCTCGGAGACGATGCGGCCCCAGTACGGGTCTTCGCCGAAGAGCGAGCACTGCACGAGCATGGAGTCGGCCACTTTGCGGGCGGCGACGTGCGCCGCCTGATCGCTCTGCGCCCCGCGCACGCGCACGTGCGCGACCTTGGTCGCCCCCTCGGCGTCCGCCACCATCTGCTCGGCCAGCGATCGGCAGGCCTTGGTGAGGGCGGCCGTCAGGTCGTCGGCCGTGGCGCGGGCACCCAAGCCACTGGCCAGGACGAGCACGGTGTCGTTGGTCGAGGTGGCGCCGTCGACGGTGATGGTGTTGAAGGAGTTCGCCACCGCGTGGGCCAGGGAGGCCTGCAGGGTGGCGGCGTCCACCTCGGCGTCGGTGGTGCAGACGGCGAGCATGGTGGCCATGTTGGGCGCCAACATGGCCGCGCCCTTGGCCATGCCGCCCACGGTGAAGCCGTCGCCCAGGACGACGACTTCCTTGGGCACGGTGTCGGTCGTCATGATCGCCCGCGCCGCCAGCGCCCCGCCCTCGGGGCTGGCGTCGCGTCCCGAGACGATGGCGCCGAGGTGCGGCTCGACGACGCTGATCGGGAACGGGATGCCGATCAGCCCGGTCTGGCACACGAGGATCTCCTCGGCCGCGGCGCCGATGCCCGACGCCACCGCACTGCACAGCCGGGTGCAGGCGTCGCGGCCGCTCGCGCCGGTCGCCGCGTTGGCGTTGCCCGAGGTGAGGATCACCCCGGCAGCGTGGCCGGCGGACAGACCGAGGTGGGCCCGGCTGATCTGGACCGGTGCCGCCGCGGCCAGGTTGGAGGTGAACACGCCGGCCGCCGGCACCGCCCGCCCCTCGGCCGTGGCGACGACGGCTACGTCGAGCGCGTCGTTCGCCTTGATGCCCCCCGAGCCGCCGGCGGCCACGAAGCCCTTGGGCGCGGTCACGCTCATGGGTAGAGCCCGGCGGTCGGGAGGCCGGTGGTCTCGGGCAGGCCCAGCGCGGCGTTGGCGCACTGAATCGCCTGACCCGAGGCCCCCTTCACCAGGTTGTCGAGCGCGCAGAGGACAACCACCCAGCCGGTGCGCGGGTCCACCCGTGCCGTCACGTGGGCGGCGTTCGAGCCGGTCGTCGCCTTCGTCGAGGGCGGGTCGTCGGTCACCACGACGAAAGGCTCGGCGTCATAGGTCTCGTGGAGCACGGCCAACACGTCGGCGGTCGTGAGCGAACCGTGGGCGGCGCTCGGCCGGGCGTAACAGGTGGCGAGGATGCCCCGCACCATGGGAACCAGGTGCGGTGTGAAGAGCACCTGGGCGCCGAGGATCTGCTCCATCTCCGGCGTGTGGCGGTGCGTCAGCAGCCCGTAGGCGGTGAAGTCCTCGTCGACCGTGCCGAAGTGGAGCGCGTCCTTGAGGCCGCGTCCGGCGCCCGAGACCCCGGACGCGGCGTCGACCACGATGCCCCGCGCCTCGACGAGTCCCTGGCGCAGCAGTGGGGCCAGGGCGAGGCCGGCCGACGTCGGGTAGCACCCGGCCGCGGCGATGAGGGTGGCCCCGGGCAGCTCGCTCCGGAAGAGCTCGGGCAGGCCGAAGGCGGCCTCGCCCAGCAGCTCGGGGGCGCCGTGCTTCTCCCCGTACCACTGTGGGTAGAGGGCGGCGTCCTTCAACCGGAAGTCGGCTGCCAGGTCGACGATGCAGCCCACCCGGTCCCGCAGTGCGGGAACGAACTTCTGGGACTCGCCGTGGGGCAAGGCACAAAAGACGAGGTCGAGGCCATCGAGCGTGGCCACGTCGGTGTCCTCGTAGACGAGCCCCGGGTAGGCGGCCCGGAGGGAGGGCGTGTGCCCGCCGACGGATTGCCCGGCGTGGGAATGGGCGGTGGCCACGCCCACCTCGAAGGTGGGATGGGTGCTGAGCAGGCGTAACAGCTCGGCCCCGGTGTAGCCCGACGCTCCGGCGATGCCCACTTTCACCGCATCAGTATACATCGCAACGCATATTCATGTAAGTGATTCTGTGCTGCACCGCTCCTCGAGTCGGGCCGGCGCTGTCCCGTGACCCGGGATCAGGGAGTGCGCTGCTCCGTCGCCTGATCGCAGCCGCCCATGAGGACGCAGCATGTCGGCCTCTGACCAGCTCCCTTCTGGCTCCGTTCCGCCCGGCAGCGCCAGTGCCTCGACCAGGACTTCAGCTCCACTCAGCGGCGGTCCGGAGGTCTTCAGCGATCGGTCAGGGATCCGTCAGCCCGTGAGCGCAGGCTCATCTCGTCGGGCACACGCGGTGCCCGCAACGAGACCCCAAGGAGGAGTCATGAGGGACCACCGATCCATCTTCGGGCGACAGATCCGTGGCAACGGTGAGGGTCGCACGAGAGAAATGAATCTGCCGATGAAATCTTCGGACATACCCATTGCAATCCGGCCTACGCTGCCGGGCGCGTTCCACCCGGCCGATCCTGGCCCCACCATGAGAGGAGACCTACCAATGACCGATCAACGCTCGCGTCGGGCCGCGCGTCTGGAGCGGCGATCGCGGCTGACGAGGCCCTTCGGCGTCCTTGCTGCTGGCCTCACCATCGCCGGTGCCTCGCTCGGCCTGGTGGCCCTGCCCACCACGGCCGGGGCGACGACCCTCACGGCGGGGAGCTACACCGGCGCCGACCCGCAGGCACCGAACACGCCGAGCTACGACTTCTCGTTCTACGTCTCGTCTTCGGGGACCAAGATCCAGAACGTGTGGTTCCCGAACATCTCGGTGACCTGCGCACCCGGTGGCACCCCGCTGGCGTTCCCGATCGCGATCAACTCCGCCAAGCTGAATGCCGACGGCTCCTTCGCGGTGTCGCAGTCCCAGAAGGGCGACTACGCCGGCAACCCGGCCACGTTCAAGATCGCATTCAGCGGCCAGGCCAGCGGGACGGGCGCCGGGGGCCAGCCAACGGTGGCCGGCACCCTCAGCGAAACGGTGAGCTATGCCAACGGAACGAGTTACTCGTGCCCGTCCGGCAACCTTTCGTGGTCAGCGCTCCGCGACGCCGATCAGACGGTCACCACGGGCGCACCGCCGATCGGGAGCTACACGGGCGCCGACCCGCAGGCGCTCAACACGCCGAGTTACGACTTCACGTTCGACGTCTCGAGCGCCCAGACCGAGCTGCAGGACATCGCCTTCCCGCACATCACCGAAACCTGCTCTCCGGGTGGGTCCGTGCCGGCGTTCCCGGTCGTCCTCGATGCTGTTCCCCTCGCCTCGAACGGCTCATTCAAGACGAGCCAGATTCAGACCGGTGATTACAACGGCAACCCGGCGACCTGGAAGATCGCCTTCGCCGGAAACTTCCACGGCCTGAACTCGAGCGGATACGCCCGGGCAGCGGGAGATCTCACCGAGACCATGAGCTACACGGCCGGCGGGAACACCTACAACTGCTCCTCCAACAAGTTGGCCTTCTCCGCCGCCTACGACGCCAGCCAGACGGTCACGACAGGGAAGCCTCCCGTCGGGAGCTACACCGGCGCCGACCCGCAGGCCCTCAACACCCCGAGCTACGACTTCACGTTCTATGTCTCGGGCAATCAGAAGGCGCTGCAGAACATCGCCTTCCCGAACATCAGCGTGACCTGCGCACCCGGAGCGACGACGCCCGCATTCCCCATCGCGATCGATTCGGTCAAGGTCAAGCAGGGTGCCTTCGGAACGAGCGAGACGTGGAATGGCGTCTACAACGGCTCCCCCGCCACCTACGGCGTCACCTTCGCCGGGAACTTCCACGGGGAGAACTCCACCGGGGCGGCTCGGGTGAACGGCTCCATGACGGCGACCCTGAGCTACACGGCCGGTCAGACCAGCTACAGCTGCACTTCCGACAAGCTGGCCTTCTCCGCCGCCTACGACGCCAGTCAGACGGTGACGAACCCGCCCCCGCCTCCCGGGACCTACACCGGAGCCGACCCACAGGCGCTGAACACACCGAGCTACGACTTCACCTACTCCGTGTCGTCCGACCAGACGGCCGTCCAGAACGTCGCCTTCCCGCACATCACCATGGACTGCGCACCAGGGAACGGCACCGTGGTGACGAACATCGCCATCCCCTCCATTGCGCTCAACGCGGACGGGTCGTTCGGCACGACCCAGACCACGACGGGCACCGTGAGCGGGAACCCGGCCACCTTCACCACCACCTTCGGAGGGGTCTTCCACGGTGAGGACACCCACGGGCTGGCCCGGGCTGCCGGGTCGATGGTCGAGTCCGTGACCTACACGGCGAGCGGCACCAGCTACACCTGCAGCTCGAACCCGCTTTCCTGGTACGCGACGGCGTAAGCCCTCTCACCAACGACACGCGGGAACCGGAGCCAGAGCGGCACCCGGCCCACCCGATCCCTCCCGGGGTCGGGTGGGCCGAGCCGCGTCGTGCGGCGAGTCGCAGGCGGATCGATGAGCAGCATGGCCGACGCGATCGAGCCTGCTCCCGAACGTGCGATCCCGATGCCACTGCGATCACATTCGCAGTGCGCTGTTCGGCGTCGTCACGCACCGAGCTGCTTGCGCCAATACACGGAGTGAGCCACGACCTCGAAACCAATGGCGTCGTTGACGGCAATCATGTGCTCGTTCTCGACTGCGTTCCAGGTACTGATACTGCGCACGGCCGGATGGCGCTCCTGGAGTGCCCACAGGTTGGCCACCTTCGTGGCGAAGCCGAGGCTGTGGCCGCGGTGCTCGCGGACGACCAGCGTGTCGTGCTGCCAGGCCGACTCGGGCGCACCGAGCGGGACCACGACCTCGCTGAAGGCGGCGAGCCGGCCCGAGGTGTCGTGCCGGGCCACCGTGGTGACCTTGCCCCGTTCCTGCGCAGCCAGGTGTGCTTCGAGGCCGCGCGACGCGGGCAGAGTCCCACTCCTCCTCATCGAGTTCCTGCTCCCCGATCGGGACGTCGGTCGACATGCGCCGGCCGAACTCGTAGCGGTCCTCGAGGTACTCGTCCGGCCAACGGTCTGCCCACGTGAGCAGCGTGTAGCCCTTCGGTGCCGCCCGCGGCTCGTCACGGAGGTCGCGGGCGCGCTCGGGCGACAACGGCAGACGCAGCACGCGGCGCACCATCGGTAACGCCGAAGCGAAACCGAGGCGCCGGGCAAAAGGTCCGGCTGCGTCCACGAAACCGGTACTGACGGGCGTCTCGTCCATACCGCCGAGTTCGGTCCGCCGTTCCGCCCGAGCCACCCGCCGCGCCGCCTCGACGATGGCCGTGCCCACTCCACGGCGGCGATGTTCGGGCAGGACCCGCACGTCGAGCCGGGCCACGTGCTGGTTCTCGCGACGAAACGTCTCGAGGTCCGCGATGCCGACGAGGTCGCTGCCGCAACGCGCCACCAGGCAGCGGTGCTCTTCGGGCCCGTCGCGATCGAGCGCCATGCCCAAGCGTTCAGCTCGCTGCCATCCCGGCAGGTCCGGCCACCTCTCCTGATCGACGAGACGCCAGGCCCCGAACCATTCGTCGAAGGCCGCCGCGTCGTGCGGGTCGATGATGCCGACGTCGATGGGGATCGAGCTCGCTCTCGCCGCCACAGGTCTTCTCAGACCGGTTCGAGGTGCTTCTGCCAGAAGGTGCCCTCGCTCAGGATCCGGAAGCCCATCATGTCGTTGACGGCGATCATCGGCGCGTTGACGGCCGCGTTCCCCGTGACGACGAACGTGATGCCCGGGGACTCGCGAGAGAGGAACTCGAGGTTGGCCAGCTTCACGGCCAACCCGAGGCGGTGCCCCCGATGCTCGGGGTGTACGACGGTGTCGAGCTGCCAGGACTGCTGGGACTCGTCGCTGGAGACGAGGATCTCGGTCATTGCCACGGCCCGGCGCGAGGGCACGTGCTGGGCCACCGCGCACAACTTGACGGCGCCACGCTGTCGGCGGAGCTCGTCGTACTCGGCCGTGCGCTCCCCGTCCCAGATCTCTTCCTCGTGCTGACCGTCGCCGGCCGGTTGGTCGGTCGACATGACCCGCAACAACTCCCGTTCATCCTCGGCGAACTCGTCGGGCCAGGGCGAGCGAAAAGTCAGCATGCGGTAGAGACTGGCGTCGCGGGCGGAGGCCACGACGCTCCAGAGCTGCGCCGTCTTGACCGGGTCGAGCGGCACGTCGAGGCGCCGGGTGTTGCCGGCCATGGTGGCGTGGAAGCCGAGTTTGGGCGCAAACTGGAGCGAGGGGTGATCGTGGGCCCGGGCGACAGGGACGTCCACGATGGAGTTGAGCGAGCGCCGGCCGTCAGCGCGGGCCAGCTCGCCCATGTGCTCGACGATGGCCGTGCCCACCCCGCGTCGCCGGTGTTGCGGGTGGACCGCCACGGTGATTTCGACGGCGTGTGTGTTGTCGAGCAGCGGGAACTCGAGGAGCCCGATGCCGAGGATCGGGCCGTCGTCTTCAGCGCGAGCCGCCACCATCCGATACCGCGTCGACTTCCCGCTGAAGCGGGCAAAGGCCGTGATGTCGCGCAGGCTGAACCCGCTCAGTTCGGGCCAGAGATCCTTGTCGGACGCGGCCAACACGGCCGCACCCTCGGCCAGCCCGGCGTCGTCGGTCGAATCAATCCAGTTGACCAGCACGGGCTACCTTGCCACGAGTCAGCGCAGGACCGCGCCGAATTCCCTCTCCGCCGCCTCGATGCAGCGCGCCCGCAACGAGCCGACCTCGTCGTCGGTCAGTGTGCGGTCAGGAGCACAGAAACGGAGGCGGTAGGCCAGGCTGCGCGCGCCCTCCCTGATGCCCGTGCCCCGGTACACGTCGAAGAGGGTCACCGACTCGAGCAGGTCGCCGGCGGCGGCTCGAAGCCCTTCGGCCACGGCATCGGCCGGCTGGGCGTCGTCGACCACCAGCGCCAGGTCGATGTCCGAGGAGGGGAAGCGACTGATGGCGCCGCCAACCGTGATCCGGCGGGGCACTTTCTCCTCGTCGAAGAGCAGCCCGAGGTTCACCTCGAGCCAGCCGATCCGGCGCGGCGATGTGCTGCCGCCCGATGTGCGGGTGAGCCCGAAGGCGGTGGCCACCGCGGGATCGATCTCCCCCACCGCACCGATCACCACGCGCTCGCCCCGACCGGTCACGACCAGATGGGCCGAGCGAGTGGGGTGGAGCCCGGGCAACGGCGGCAAACCCGCGCCGGGCGCGAGCAGGCGCACGTGGTCGAGACGGAAGGCGTCGGCCAGCACGCGCCAGGACACCACGGCCTGGCGTGCGTCGTCGTCCTCTTGGGCGAACACCGCGGAGAGCAGCTCGCGCTCGCCCGGAAGCTCGGCGCGCTCCAATCCACCGGCGCCGGCCCGTTCGACGACCCGCGGTGCGCCCTCGCCCGGGTGCGAGAAGACCACGCCGACCTCGAAGAGCCGCACGTCACCCTGGCGCCGAGCGGCGTTGTAGGCCAACGCGCCCAGCAGCCCCGGCAGCAGGGAGCGGCGCAGGAACGGCTTCTCGGCGTCGAGCGGGTTCGAGACACGCACGGCCTCGCCGGTCAACCCGACCTCGGCATGCTGCCCCGCAGAGACGAAGGTGTCGGTCCAACCCTCCGACGCGCCCAGCCCGCACAGCACGTCTTTGGCCAGTCGGCGGTTGCGCTGGAGCGCCGTGAGCCCGCCGGGCTGGGGCCAGGTGGGAGTGTGGCGGGGCACGTTCGAATAGCCGAAGGTGCGGGCGATCTCCTCAATGACGTCGTCGACCCCGTACGGCTCGGGTCGCACGTCGGGACGGTTCGTCGGGATCAGCACCTCGAGCACACCGTCGCCGCCGGGCTCGAGGACGTCGAAGCCGAGCGGGCCGATCAACTCGGCGATGCGCTCGCCGCTGAGTTCGACGCCGATCTGGCCGTGCACCCGGGCCACCGGGACCCGCACGACGAAGGACTCGGGCACCTGGCCGCGTACGTCGAGCAGGCCATCGGCCACCTCGAGGTCCGGCACGCTCTCGGCGAGCAGCTGGCAGAAGCGGGCAACAGAAGTCTCGATCCCCCAGGGATCACAGCCGCGCTCGAAGCGGGCTGACGCCTCGGTCCGCAGGCCCAGGCGCTTGGAGGTGCGAGCGATGGCCATCGGGGTGAAGTAGGCCGCTTCGAGCAGCACTTCGGTCGTGCCGTCCGCGATCTCCGACGACGCGCCGCCCATGATCCCGCCGATGCCGACTGGCGTCCCCTCGGCGTCGCAGATGAGGCAGTCCTCCCCGGTGTCGCCCAGGCTGCGTCCCCGCACGCCCACCGTGCGCTCCACTCCGTCGAGGGTCTCGATGGTCTCGCCCGGTCGGGCCCGGCGCACGGTGAGGCCGCGGCCGGGCAGCAGGGAAATGTCGTAGGGGTGGGTGGGCTGTCCGAGCTCGAGCATCACGTAGTTGGACGCGTCGACGACGTTGTTGATCGGGCGCATGCCGGCCAAGAGAAGGCGCTGCGCGATCCATCGGGGTGAGGGCCCGACGCGCACGTTGCGCAACACACTCACCGTGAGACGCGGGCAGAGGTCGAGGGACTCGACCCTCGCGCTGGCGGCGGACTCGACCGGCCAGCCGCTGGCGCGAGGCAGCGGAGGTTCGGGGGGCGTGAACTCGAGGCCCACACGTGCGGCCAGATCGCGGGCAACCCCCACCATGCTCCAGGCGTCAGGCCGGTTGCCCTCGACGGCCAGGTCGAACACCACGTCGTGGACGAGGCCGAGCGCATCCATCAGCGGGGTGCCCGGTTCGCCCGGCGCGTCCTCGCCCAAGACGAGCAGGCCGGCGGAATCGTCGGAGAGGCCCAGCTCCGAACCCGAACAGAGCATGCCGTTGGAGACGACGCCACGCATTGTGCGCTGGCTGATCTCGAAGCCCCCGGGGAGGATGGCACCGACCGGGGCGAGCGGGACACGATCGCCGACAGCGAAGTTGTGTGCACCACAGACGATCTCGACCGGCTCGCCGGTGCCGGCATCGACCCGGACGAGGCGGATCTTGTCTGCGCCCTTGATGGCCGCGATCTCGAGGACCCGACTGACGACGACGTCGCCCAGTCCCTCCCCCACGTATTCGATGCCCTCGACGACGAGACCCAGGTCGTCGAGCGCGGCGCGCAGCATCCCGACGTCGTCGGGGAACTGGGCGAAGTCACGGAGCCAGCTGAGTGGAGCGCGCAAGGGGGATCCTCGTGTGGGTGGGCCGGGTCAGAACTGCGTCAGGAAGCGGATGTCGTTCTCCAGGAACGAGCGCATGTCCGGAATGGCGTGACGCATTTGGGCCAAGCGGTCGATGCCGAACCCGAAGGCGAAGCCGGACCAGACGTCGGTGTCGATCCCGACGGCGGCGAACACCGCCGGGTCCACCATGCCGCAGCCACCGAGCTCGATCCAGCCCGTGTGCGAGCACGTCCGGCAGCCCTCACCCAGGCAGATGGTGCAGGTGATCTCGAGCTCGGCCGAGGGCTCCGTGAAGGGGAAATAAGCCGGGCGCAGGCGCGACTGCATGCCGGCGCCGAAGTACACCTCGGTGAAGGACTGAATGGTGCCGGCCAGGTCACCGAAGGTGATCCCCCGGTCGACGACCAGACCCTCGATTTGGTTGAAGACGGGGAGGTGCCGGGCGTCGGGAGTGTCGAGACGGAAGCACTTGCCCGGCATCACCGCATGGATGGGCAGCGTGCCCTGGCGCACCGCCTCCTCCATGAGGTGGATCTGTACCGGCGAGGTGTGCGTGCGCAGCAGGACCGTCTCGGGCTCGCCGACGTCGAGGTACATGGTGTCGTACATGCCGCGGGCGGGATGGGCCGGCGGGATGTTCAGGGCCTCGAAGTTGTACCAGTCGGACTCGGCCTCGGGCCCCTCGGCCACCGTGAAGCCCATGCCCACGAAGACGTCCTCGAGCTCGGCCTGGGCCTGCGTCACCAGATGCAGATGGCCGCGGCCCGAGGCGCTGCGCACCTGGTCCGAGATGACCTCGGTCAGGTCGAGCCGGTCGGCGGCCAGGGCGGCGCGGCGCTCGCCCTCGGTCAGTTGATCCCGCCGGACGGCCAGCTGAACTTCGAGCCGGGTCCGCACCTCGTTCAGTTGGCGTCCGGCCTCCCGTCGTGCCTCGGGATCGAGGCCGCCCAGGGCGCGGTGCGCCCGGGTCAGGGCCGACCGCTTGCCCAGGTACTCGGTCTCGACCTGCGCGAGCGCGTCGGTCGACGGCGCGGCCCCGATGGCCTCCTCGGCCGCGCGGGCCAGCCCGTCAATGTCGAGATCCACGTTGTCAGTCACCATGTCGAACCGTGCCGCCCTCGTCGGCATTGGGGGAGATGCTACGTGCCCCGGCGCCCCCGGCCCGGCGTTGGCGGGCCGCCTCGAAGCCGACCACCGCGCTGGCCACGCCCACATTGAGCGATTCGGCCCGGCCTTCCATCGGGATGCCCAACGCTGCGTCGAGCAACTGGGCCAGTCCTTCGTCGAGACCGGAGGACTCGTTGCCGAGGAACAGCGCGCTGGGCACGGACCAGTCGAACTCGGTGTAGTCGTTTCCCTGGCGCACCACGGTGGCCAGGGTGCGGAACCCAGCCTCGGCCAGCTCGTCGGCCACGGCACGCGGGTCGTCGCGGACAGCGAAGGGGATGTGGAAGAGGGAGCCCGCGGAGGCGCGCACCGTCTTGGGGTTGTAGGGGTCGACCGAGTCAGCCGCGAAGAGGACCGCGCTCGCTCCCGAGGCGTCGGCGGCCCGCAGGACGGTCCCCGCATTGCCCGGGTCGCGCACGTCGACCAGGACCATGACCAGCGAGCCCGGACGAGCGGCCAGGACATCGGGACCGGGTTCCTCGAGCATCGGCACGACGGCAAGGACCGGCTGCGGCGTCACGGTGTCCGCCACGCGCTCGAGCACACCCGCAGCCAGCGGGAACACTCGGGCACCCGCGGCGGTCGCCCGGCGGCACACCTCTTGGGTCGGTCCGTCGGATCCCCCTTCGGGGGAGACATAGACCGACTCGATGGGCGCGCCCGAATCGAGGGCGCAGCGGATGAGCTCGGCTCCCTCGGCCACGAAGGCGCGCTCGGACCAGCGGGCCGAACGCTTCTGCAGCAGCCCGCGCAACCGGCGGACCCGCCGGTGCGTGAAGGCCAGCCGCTGGGTCAGGAAGCGACTCCGGCCGCCGGCGCCGCCGCCAACGCGTCCTGCGCCGTCCGGACGAGCGCCCCAAAGGCAGCGTCGTCGCTCACGGCCAGGTCGGCCAGGACCTTGCGGTCAACCTCGACGCCGGCCAGGTGCAGGCCGTTGATGAGCCGGCTGTAACTCATGCCGTGCTGGCGAGCCGCGGCGTTGATCCGCTGGATCCACAGCTTGCGGAAGTCGCCCTTGCGCGCCCGGCGGTCCCGGTACGCGTACTGCATGGAGTGCATGAGCTGCTCGTTGGCAGCTCTGAAGGTCCGGCTCTTGTTGCCGTAGTACCCCTTCGCCTGTTCCAGTACGGCGCGGTGGTGCTTGCGGCCGTGGACGGCGCGCTTCACGCGGGCCATGGGGGTGCTCCTCTCTTGAGAATTTCTCGGTGGGTCAGATGGGTGTGCGCCAGAGCGCGGTGGTGATCTCGGGCGATCAGAGGCCGAGCATGCGACGCGTCGCCCGCTCGTCCGCCTTGGAGACGTCTGCCTCGCGTCCGAGCCGACGTGTCCGCACGCTGCTCTTCTTCTCCAAAATGTGCGAGCGGAAGGCCTTGCGCCGGCGCAACCGGCCCGAGGCCGTCACCTTGATGCGCTTGGCGGCGCCGCGGTCCGTCTTCATCTTCGGCATTACGTCATCCCTCTTCGGCTGATGCGGCGACTTCGCTGACCTCTTCGACCACCGGAGTGCTCCCGTTCCCGTTCGCCTCGGCCGCCGGTGCACCGTTCCCAGAAGGTTCGGGTGGCGCAGCGCCGCTCTTGCGGTCGCTCCGCTTCTCGTTGGCGGCCTTGGACTGCGCGGCCTGACGGGCCCGCTTGTCGGGGGCGAGCACCATGATCATGTTGCGATTGTCGAGCTTGGGCTCCGCCTCCACTTT
Source organism: uncultured Acidimicrobiaceae bacterium (assembly GCA_963726855.1). Taxonomy (GTDB): domain Bacteria; phylum Actinomycetota; class Acidimicrobiia; order Acidimicrobiales; family RAAP-2; genus Bog-473. The sequence continues at coordinate 318,857 of CAVSEB010000020.1, read as the reverse complement.
GGCGATGCCTTCCATTTGCTCGGCGATCCGGTCCAGGATCCGCTTGCCGTGCTCGGGGTGGTACACCTCGCGGCCTCGGAACATGATCGTGATCTTGACCTTGTGCCCCTCGTTGAGGAACTTGCCCACCTGACGGGTCTTGGTGTCGAAGTCGCCCGGGCCGATCTTCGGCCGGTACTTCATCTCCTTGATCCCGACATGGACGGCCTTGCGGCGGCTCTCCTTGGCCCGCTGGGCCTCGTCGAACTTGAACTTGCCGAAGTCCATGATCCGGCATACGGGCGGGTTGGCCATAGGAGCCACCTCGACGAGGTCGAGATCGAGGCTCTTGGCGATCGCCAACGCCTCGGGCAGCGGCTTTATGCCCAGTTGCGCACCGTCGGGGTCCACTAGCCGGACTTCACGGGCACGGATTCGGTCGTTGATCCGGTGCTCTGTTGTGGTTTCAGCGACGATGCGTCATCACACCTCTCACTCGGGCGCGCGGTCCTTCCGCGAGCCAATCGGTGGAGCGAGGCCGACACGCGGGAAATGCCCGCGTCGGAGACGAACGACCTGGCGCACCGGTGCTCACCAAGAGGGCGAGAAAGTGGCCAGGTGGAGGCCCCGCAGCTGCTGGCCCCGCTTCCATGTAGTCAAGGTGAATAGATTACCAGGATGAGCAGTCTTTGGACACCGTCTGGTGAGCATTTCCCCGATGAGGAACCTGCTGACACCCCCCAATCCTCCCTGGCCGACACCGATGTCACCGAACCGTCGCCCGAGGAGGCGCAGGCGGCCATGGAGGCCATGAGGGCCCAGCTGGCGCACACCCCGGCCGATGTCGTCATCGCCAACCATTGCTACGGCCTCTTCGAGTTGGCCGCCATCTACCTCTCCCAGACGCCCCCGGTCCTCTTCCAAGCACGCCTGGCCATCGATGCGCTGGGTGCCGTGCTCGACGGCCTGATCGGGCGGCTCGGCGAGGCCGAACCCCAGCTCCGAGAGTCGCTTTCCCAGCTGCGCCTGGCCTTCGTCAGCCTCGAAGGGGCCGAATCGTCGGCCGAGGAGAGCTCGGCGAACAACGGTCAGACCTGACGCCGGCCCGCCTGGGCTCTTGGGTGGGGGCCTCTTTGGCGGGGGCTACGGGGTTCACGGCTGTGGGGTCCGGGCGGCGGCGATCGCCAGCCCGTCCACCGTCTCCTTGATGAATTTGCCCAGCTGGCGCCGGTAGATCCCGCCTGTCCCGGGAACCTTGGCCCGGAAGGTCGAACGCCACTGAATGGTCGTGCCGCCCGGGCCGGATGGGGTCAGCGTGATGACGGCGACGTAGTCCGCGACGGCCAGGCCCTTTTCGAGCACGTACGAGAAGAGCTCGTCGGGCCGGCATTCGACGACCCGCTCGCGGCTCTTGACCCGCCCCGTGGTGAAGAGCCGGACCGCCCCGAGGCCCTCGGGCGAGCCGTCCCCGGGTTCGAGCAGCTGGAACGACCCGATGGGCGACCAGTCGGGCCAGGTCGAACCGTCGGCCAGGAGCCCATAGACCGCGGCCGGATCCGCCACGGACGTCACCGTCTGCTCGATCACCTGCTGAACCATGCTGCCTCGCCTCCTGCCCGCCCCATTTCGTGCGCACGCACCGTGCGTCACCTGTCGTCCCTCCGACTGTACCATTTGGTACATGCCAAGCCAATCGGCCAGGGACCGCCTGCTCGACGCCGTGATCGAGCACTTCACGACCGAGGGACTGGGCGACCAGAGCCTGCGCCGTATCGCCGAGGCGGTGGGATCGAGCCACCGCATGCTCCTCTACCACTTCGGTTCGCGCGACGGCCTCCTGCTCGCCGTGGCCCAAGAGGTCGAAGCGCGTACGCAGGGCGAACTGGCGTCCACGGTCCAGCACGCCGGCTGGGCGACCGACGACCTGATCCGGCACGTCTGGGCTTACGTGGCCGACCCCGAGCTGGGCCCCTTCGAACGGCTCTTCTTCGCCCTCTACGGGCGTGCGCTCCAGGGTGAGGACGCGCTGCGCCCCCTCCTCGACGGCGACATCGAGCGCTGGCTCGACCTCAACGTGGCGGCGGCCCGCGAGGCCGGCATCGACGCCGCGCCCGACGCCATCCGGGTCCACGCCCGCCTCGGCCTGGCCGTCGTCCGCGGGCTGCTCCTCGACCTCCTGGCCACGGGTGAGCGCGACGAGGTCGGCGCCGCCCTCGAGGTGTTCGCGGCTCGCTACGCCGGCGCAGGCGCCGACGGCGGCTTTGGCGCTGCCTAAGTGGCCGCGGCCGGTGTGAGCGCCCGGGCTTCGAAGAAACCGCGGTGGCCCGGGGCGACGGTGAAGACCACGTCGGCGTCGACCTCGATGCTCCGGCTGCCGTCCGCGATGGCCGTGGCGTGGAAGGCGTAGCCGGTGCCGTCGGGTTCTTGGACCCGGCCCAGGCCGCGGCTCGGGTCGAAGGAGGTGACGTGCCCGAGGTGGGGTCCGGCGGAGGGGATGGGGCCGGCCATCCTCAATGGACGATCTTGGAGAGGGGGAGCTCCAAGATGTCGGTGGCACCCTGGTCGCGCAGGGCCGGGATCAGGGTGTTGATGCCCGACTTGGCCACGACGGTCTCGAGCGTGTAGGCGCCTCCGCCCGACAGCTCCGAAATGGTCGGGGCGCGCATGGAGGGGAGGACGCCGAGCACGGCATCGAGGTTCTCGGCCGAGACGTTGAGTTTGACCAGCACCTTGCCCCGCGCTTCGAGGGTCCCTTGGAGCAACGTGAGGATCTGTTCCATGGCGTGACGCTTCTCGGGGTCCGCCGCCGCGGCCGGGTTGGCGATGAGCTCGGTGTGCGACACCAGCAACGTCTCGATCACCTTGAGGCCGGCGGCGCGCAGCGCGCTGCCCGTCTCGGTCATGTCGACCACGGCATCGGCAATGTCGGGCACCTTGGCCTCGGTCGCCCCGTAGGAGAACGCGATCTCCGCCTCGACGCCGTGGTCGGCCAGCGCCTTGCGGGTCAGCTCGGGGTACTCGGTGCTGACCCGGAGCCGGGCGGCCCGCCCGGCGAGGCCGGCGGCAAGTTCCTTGAGCGAGTTGGCCGGCGACTCGGCTCCGACGGCGAGCACGATCCGGGCGGGGTTCGACGTGTTCTTGGAGTAGGCCAGCTCACCGAGTGAGACCACGGTGCTCCCCCGCTCCTCCACCGTGTCGCGCCCCGTGATGCCGAGGTCGAACAGGCCGTCGGCCACGTAGAGCGGTATCTCCTGGGGCCGCAGGATGCGGACCTCGCTGATGCGCGGGTCATCGATCGTGGCCCGGTAGGCCACGTCTGAGGCACGGTTGACGGCTAGGTCGGCGTCCTCGAAGAGCTGCATGGTGGCGCGTTCGAGCGAACCCTTGGGCAGGACGAGGCGGAGCATGGCGGACAATCTTCGCAGATGGACCAAGGCCTTCCGTGCGACCGGCGGTGCGACCGACCGTGCGCCCGGCGCAGGCTGGACGCGATGGGCGGCACCGGTCGGGCACACTGTGGGCCGTGGCGCCTGCCGAACCTTACGACGCGCAGAACTTCCTCCGGCTGTTGGGCATCGACGTGCCCATGCCTGACGAGGACCGTGACATGGTCGCCCGGCTCACCGTCAGCCACAACCTCATCGCCGGCACCGGTTACCTGTGGGCGCCGGTGGTCATCGCCATGGCCGACGCACTGTGTGCGTTCGGGGTCAGCCGTCACTGGCCCGACGGCGCCCGCACCTTCACGACGCTGAATTGTTCGTCGCAGTTCCTCTCCAGCGCGCAGGAAGGAGAGGAGGTGACGGCCACGGCGTCGCCGCTGCATCTCGGCCGCTCGACTCAGGTGTGGGACGCCACGGTGACGAACGACAGCACCGAACGTCTCATGGCCTCCTACCGCTGCACCCAGCTGATCCTCTACTAGGACGCACAGACGAGGACCGGCGCACGGTGGCGCTCGATCGCGGGCCCCCGACGCTGCGTTCAGTGCGTGCCCGGCACCGGCGCGTCGGAGGGGTCGAGCATCTGGAGCTCGGTGGCGGCCGCCTCCATGTGTCTCTGGCGCGGCCGGGTGCCGCCGTGGACGAGACGATCGCGCCAGTCCCCCGGCGCGTACTCGGAGGGTTCGGTCGCCTGCACGAACTCGCCCACCACGCGGACGAAGCGGGCCGGGTCGGTGTGATGCGGGAAGTGTCCGGCCTCGTCGAAGATCTCGAGCTCGCTGCCGGGGAAGGCCATATGGGCCAGGCGGCCGTGGCCGAGCGGGATGATGGCATCGCGCCGACCCCAGATGATGAGGGTGGGCACGCCCTCGGCCATGTAGGCGCGGTCCAACATGGTGATGACCTGACCCTGCCAGTCCACCCCCGAGCGCAACGTGCGCAGGATGGCCCGGCGCGCCTCGGTGTTGGGCAGGGCGTCGAAGACGGCGAGCATCTCCTCGGCGTCGCGACCGAGGGCGGTGTCGAGGATCCGCAGCAGCCCCGCGCCCAGACGGCTGAGCAGCTTGACCGGCGGCGTGCCGAGGAGCGGCATCACCGCCTCGGCGCCGGGGATCGTCGCCACGCGGAGCAATGGGCTCACCGAACGGCCCACTCCCCCACTCCCCACGAGGATGAGCCGCTCGCAGCGCTCGGGGAACTGGTAGGCGAACTGGGCCGCCACACCACCGCCGAGCGAATGGCCCAACACCGTGGCCCGGTCGATCTCGAGCACGCTCAACAGGTCGCGCATCCCGTTGGCGTAGCCGGCCACCGTGTAGTCGGCCCGTGGCTTCTCCGAACGACCGTGGCCGAGCAGGTCCGGGGCGACGACCGTGTGGTGTTCGGCCAACTGCTCGAGCACGGGGCGCCAACTGTCCGAGCTGTCGCCGATGCCGTGAATGAGCAGCAGCACCGGTCCTGACCCCGCCTTCACGTAGGCCCGGCGGTACCCGTGCACGGTGACATAGCGCACCCGGAAGGCGCCCTCGCGGCGCACGCCCGCCCGGTGGCGGATGGCGTTGGGGTCGATGGCGGACGACCCCTCTGGTCCGGCAAGGAACGCCGGCGGCGTGGAGTCGCCCGGAGTGTCCCCGGTGGGCACCGCCGGAGTGATCGACGGGGCCGGCGTATCCGGGCCGTCGTCACCGGGGGCCATCTCGGTCTGCGCCATTTCGTCCGTACGTTCCATGCCGACCTCCCGGCCCGGTCGCCTTGGCGTGTGTGCGTGCGTCGGATCCACCGCTGTGCTGCACGCTAGGCAGCACAGGTGTCCCCGCGGTGTCAACCGCGTGAACGCTCCATGAATGCCCATCCGGGCCCGAACCGCACCCTCCCTAGCTCGACAGTGGGCGTGTCCGCAGGAGCCGGACCATCTCGATCCCAGCGAGGGCGCCCTCGCGGCCTTTGTTCGAGTGGTCGGGCTGTGAGCGCTCGAGCGCCTGCTCGAGGGTGTCCGTCGTGAGGACACCGAAAACGACCGGCACTCCCGTATCGAGCTGCACCCGCTGGAGACCCGACGCGCACTCCCCCGCCACGAAGTCGTAGTGGCCGGTGTCGCCGCGGATCACGGCGCCGAAGCAGAGGATGGCGTTGACCTTGCCGGCACGGGCAAAGGCCCGGGCCACCAAGGGCAGCTCGAACGCGCCGGGCGCCCAGGCGACGGTGACGTCGCGACGGTCCGTCCCCGCCGCAGCCAACGCATCGAGCGCGCCCTGCAACAGCCGCATCGTCACACCACCGTTGAAGCGGGCGCAGGCAATCCCGAAGCGCAGGCCGGTGCCGTTGTGCTCGCCTTGCACATTGGCGCCCACCTGGGCCGTGACGCCGTCGAGGGCGCCCTCGGGCAGGGCCATCAGATCGGCTTCGGCCATCAGCAGCGACCGGCGGGCAGTCGCGTGGTCGAGGCGGGTGTCACGGCCTCACTGTGTCACACGCCGTGGCGGCTTACAGGACGTCGTCGAGGCCGTGGAGGAGATGGCCCATGCGCTCGCGCTTCGTGCGCAGGTACGCAATGTTCTCCGGGTTGGGCGAGGGTTGGAGCGGGACCCGCTCGGTGATGTCGAGGCCGAATCCCTCGAGGCCGCCGTACTTGACCGGGTTGTTCGTCATGAGGCGCATGGTGGTCACACCGAGGTCGACCAGCATTTGGGCGCCGATGCCGTATTCGCGGCTGTCGACCGGAAGCCCCTGGGCCAGGTTGGCCTCAACCGTGTCTGCGCCCTCTTCCTGGAGCTGATAGGCCCGGATTTTGTGGCCGAGGCCGATCCCGCGGCCCTCGTGGCCGCGCAGGTAGATCAGGACGCCACGTCCCTCCTGCTCGATCAGGTCCAGCGACGCATGCAGCTGGGGTCCGCAGTCACAGCGCAGCGACCCGAAGACGTCACCGGTCAGGCACTCGGAGTGCACGCGCACGAGGACGTCCTCGGTCCCCGCCACGTCGCCCATGACGAGGGCGAGATGCTGTTCGTTGTCCAGCACCGACTCGTAGACCATGGCCCGGAACTCGCGGCCGTTCGCCGGGATGCGGGCCTCCGAGACCAGGCGCACCAGCTTCTCGTTCTGGCGCCGGTAGCGGATGAGATCGGCAATGGAGATCAAGGGCAGGTCGAACTTCTTGGCGAAGCGCTCGAGGTCGGGCAGGCGCGCCATCTCCGACTTGTCCTCCGTGATGATCTCGCACAGGACGCCGGCCGGCGACAACCCCGCGGCCCGGCTCAGGTCGACCGTGGCCTCGGTGTGCCCGGCTCGCTTGAGCACGCCCCCCGCCCGGTAGCGCAGCGGGAAGATGTGGCCGGGGCGGTTCAGGTCGTTGGGCCGGGTGCCGCCGTCGATCAGCGCGGCGATCGTGCTGGCCCGGTCGGAGGCCGAGATCCCGGTGGTGGTGCCGTGGCGGTAGTCGACGCTCACCGTGAAGGCGGTGCGCTGGGCCTCGGTGTTGGCCGTCACCATGAGGGGGAGCTCGAGGGCGTCGGCCCGCTCGGGCAGGAGGGGCACGCAGATCACCCCGGACGTGTGGGCCAGGAAGAAGGCGATGTTCTCGGGGGTGGCCGCCTCGGCCGCCATGACCAGGTCACCCTCGTTCTCCCGGTCCTCGTCGTCGACCACGACGACCATGCCCAGGTCGCGCGACGGCATCCACCGCCTCCTGCACGCTCGAGAACCCCATTAGGCCGCTACCTCCACTCGAAGATCGTCACCCAGGCGTTCCACCGACACCAACCTGCCCTTCCACACATCCTCAATTGTGCCAGCTCCTGGACCGGAAAAGAGCGGTCGGGCGTCGTCGCCCCCGAAAAAGACCGGGGCGAGGTACACCACGTAGCGATCGACCAGGCCGGCGGCGTGGAAATCATGGGCCACCCGGGCGCCCCCCTCGACCAGCAACTGGAGCACACCGCGGCGGCCGAGCTCGTCCAGGACCTGCCCCAGCTCGCCCGACAGCTCCAGGGCCGGGTGGACCCGGGCCCCCTCGGGCGCACGACCCAGCACCACGCGGAGGGGCTGCGACCGCTCGATCCCGTCTTCCAGGCGAACCGTCAGTTCGGGGTCGTCGGCTCGCACGGTGCCCGCCCCGACCAACACGGCGTCGGAATCGGCCCGCAAGCGATGGACGTCTCGCCGGGCTTCCTCGCCGGTGATCCAGCGGCTGGTCCGGTCGGGTGCGGCGGTGCGGCCGTCCAGGCTGGCCGCCATTTTCAGGACGACCCAGGGCTGACCGGTCGAGCGGTGCTTGAGGTAGGGCGCCAGCTGGTCGGAGACCTCGGCCGCCGCCACGCCCACCGTGACGTCGATGCCGGCCGCCGCCAGCGCGGCGAGACCCCGGCCTGCCACCTGGGGGTCGGGATCCTCGACCCCCACCACGACCCGGGCCACCCCGGCGTCGACGATGGCCTCGACGCAGGGCGGGGTCCGCCCGTGGTGGGAGCAGGGCTCGAGTGTGGTGTACAGCGTGGCCCCTCGGGCGGCTTCGCCGGCCTGGCTCAGGGCCCAGACCTCGGCGTGGGCGCCCCCCGGGGGGGCCGTGGCCCCTTCGCCGATGACGGTCGAGCCGTCGGCCGTCACCAGGACGGCGCCGACCCAGGGGTTGGGCGTCGTGGCGGAGCGCACCGTGGCGGCCAACTCCATTGCCCGCCCCATGTGCTCGACGTCGTCCATGGTCACGCCCTCGTCCGCTCTGGATACCCCAGGTTGTGAAACCAATTATAGAACACGTTTCAGTTTTGTCGAGATGCCCTGGTCAGGAGGCCCGGAGTTCGGCGATCAACCCGGTGATGTCGTCGATGATCGCCGTGTGGGGTGCCGCCTCGAGGGTGGCCCGATCGTGGGCGCCGCTGAGGACGCCGATCACCGCGCCGGCGCGGGCGGCCGTGCCCGCCTGGAGATCGCTCACCGTGTCGCCGGCCACGGCCACCGCCCCCGGATCCTCCACGCCGAGGCGCTCCATGGCCCCGAGCACCATGTCCGGAGCGGGCCGCCCCCGCCCCACGTCGGCGGGCGAGAGGGCCAGATCGATCTCGGAGCGCCAGCCCAGCGCGTCCAGGAGGGCGTCGCGGGTGCTCGGGGCGAATCCGGTGGAGAGGCACACCCGCACCCCGGCTGCCCGCAACTGGCGGAATATCTCAACGGCCCCGGGGATCTCCGCGACGGCGCCACTGGCCACGATCTCCTCGTAGGCCACGGCGAAGGCCGCCGTGGCCCGGGTGGCGGCGTCCGCGTCGAGGAGGGCCGCGAAGACGTCCGCCTTGGACCAGCCCATGGTCTCGAGTACCAGGGTCCGGGCCTGGTCGTGCCGGCGGCTCCCCGGCTCGATCCCGACGGAGACCAGCGCGGCCTCGAAGGCTGCCTCCACCGCCCCGTCGTCGCGCACCGTGGTGCCGGCCATGTCGAGGCAAGCCAAGGCGTACCGACCGATCATGCGGCCACCCCGGCGGCGGCCAGGGTGTCGGCCGCGATCGCGGGCGAGCACGTCATGCCCCGACCACCCGGCCCCGTCACCAGCCACACCGACTGCTCCACCTCCTCGCGGAGGCACACGCGGCCGTCGAGGCACTGGGCATAGACCCCTTCCCAGCGTCGGCGCACCGGAGGAACCGGCTGCCCCAGGATGCGACCCGCCCGCGCCAGGAGCTCCTCGGTCGGGTCCTCGCTGAGGGCGAAGTCGAACGGCTCGTCATAGGCATGGGTGTCGCCGATCGTCAATCCGCCGTCGAGGCGCTGCACCAAGAGAAGCTGGAGCCGGTGCTCGGCGGCCACAGGATTCTGTGGGGCCAACCGATCGAGCGGTGCCACCTCGTAGGCCGGGTAGTACCGCAGCGAGTCGGCATCGGCCAGTGAGGTCGTCAGGGTGCCGGCAAAGGCCGCCGTTTCGAGCATCTGCAGTCTGACCCGGCGCAAGGACGCGGCAAGGTGCGCCGTCTCCGCGAGATGGTCGTAGGCGGCGCCGGTCGCCACGACCACGAGGTCGCCCTCCCAACGCGTCCCTTGCGCATCCACCACCGAGCGCGGACCCAGCGCGACCACCCGACGACCGGGATGGAACGCATAGCGGTCGGGCGCCCGGCGTTCGAGGTCGGCCCGGAGCGCATCGGCCGCCCGGCGAGGTTCGACCGCACCGTCGCGCGCGCAATGCAACGCGCCGGCGACCTGATCTCCCCGCACGGCTGGATTGGCCGCCCGCACCTCTTCGGGCTCGAGGAAGGTGATGGCACGCGCGTCCGCGTCGGGCAGTCGGCCGAAGGCTTCCATCACCGATCGTTCGGTCTCGTCGGTCGCCACGGTGAGCGACCCGTTGGCCCGGAAACCGACATCGGCCACGACGGCTCCGACCTCCTCCCAACGGCGACGGGCCCGTCGAGCCACGTCGAGCTCCTCGCCCGAGCGCCGCCCGCTGACCCAGACCAGTCCGAAGTTGCGGACCGACGCCCCGACAGGCCCCGCGTCCGCCTCGAGGTGGTCGACCGCGAAGCCGGCCGCGACGAGCTCGTAGGCATGCCACGTTCCGACGATGCCGCCACCGACCACAACGCCCCTCACGGCGGCGTCAGGCGGCCACGTGGATGGAGGAGCGGATGGCCTCCGCGGCCTCCCAGGGGCGCTCGTGCCCGAAGATGGCGCTCCCGGCCACGAAGACGTTGGCCCCTGCCGCCGCCGCCACGGGAGCGGTGGCCGTGTCGATGCCACCGTCGACCTCGAGATCCACCGCCAGACCGCCTGCGTCAATGGCCCGGCGCACCGCCGTCACCTTCGGCATCACCTCGCCCATGAAGCTCTGCCCGCCGAAGCCGGGGAACACCGTCATGCAAAGCACGAGATCGACGCTCGAGAGGTACGGCTCGACCGCCTCGAACGGCGTGTCCGGATTGAGGGCGAGACCGGCGCGCAGCCCGAGGGAACGCATCTGCGTGATGAGCGCGTCGGTGTCACCGATCTCGACATGCACCGTGCACCCGTCCGCACCGGCCTGGGCGAATGGCTCGAGGTAGCGACCGGGTTCGGTCATCATCAGGTGGCAGTCGAAGTAGAGCGGCGTATGGCGGCGCAGCGACGCCACCACGGGAGGACCGATGGTCACGTTCGGCACGAAGTGCCCGTCCATCACGTCGACGTGGAGCCAGTCAGCCGAGGGAGCAACTTCGCCCACCTGCTCGGCCAGGAGGCCGAAGTCGGCCGACAGGACCGAGGGCGCGATGCGCAGATCGCCGGGACGCCCGGCCTCGCGTTCTCCGTGCAACGCCGCGCCCGGCCCGTCTCTCGGCGGCGCGCTCAGCGGAAGCGAGCCCAGCAGAGGATGCGCTTGAAGCCGTAGAAGTACGGATCGCGCTCCCCGAGCTCCTCGATGAGCCGCTCGCGGTAGCGCTCGACGAACGCGTCGAACATCTCGGGGTCGAGCCTCTTGCGATACGGGGTGAGCAAGGTCCCCATGACCCACTCGACCACCTCGCTGGTGGACTCGAGCTCGTGGCCGTAGACCTCCATGCGCACGACCTGGTCCTTGGCTCCCAACTCGTAGAGCAGATCCGCATAGACCTCGGGCGAGAGCACGAAGCGCCCACGATCCTCGGGCACGTCGCCGTAGAGGGCGTCGATGAACGGGGACTCGTTGGCCACTTCCTGCGCCAGCAGGTGCGAGGGGTGGCGGAAGTTCGCCGGCACCTGGAAGGCCAGCTGTCCGTCGGGGCCGAGCGCGGTGCGCATGCGAGCCAGCAGATTGAGATGATCGTCGACCCACTGCAGGGCGGCGTTGGAGAACACGAGCTGGAGGCCTTCCCCGAGCCACGCGGAGATCTCGCCTTGGGTGAACGAGAGGCCGACCACGTCTCCGTATTCGGCCTCGGCTCGCTCGAGCATGGCCGGAGAGGAGTCGACGCCGACGGTCTGCTTCGCCTCCATCTCCTGGTGCAGGATCTTGGTCAAGTCGCCCGTCCCGCAGCCGAGATCCACCACCCGCCCACCCGGCACCGGATGACACAACATCATGAGGTCGTCGAAGGGCTGCTGGCGCTCGGAGCGGAACCGCTCGTACTGATCCGGGCTCCACCCGTCGATCGGAGTCAGTGTCACCGCTCTCATGTCTAGTCCGTTCCGAGACGCTCGCCTGCCGCAGGGCGGACTCCGCGCAGCCAGGCGTCGGCTGACAAGGGAGAACGGCTCTCTGGTTGTACCCGGAGCAGGCGCAGCGAGCCGCGACCGCAGACGACTTGGTCGCCATGCAGTTCGCCGGGAGTTCCGCCTCCAACCTCGCCCTCGCCCATCACCGCGGCCTCGAGCACGTTGAGGCGCTTCCCCCGAAACGTGGTCCAGGCCCGCTGGAGGCGCACGACCCGTGCGAGTTGGACCGCAGTGCTGGACCAGTCGAGGTGCAGATCCTCGCGGGTGATCTTGTCGGCGATGGTGACCTCGCCGCGTTGGGGTTCGGGGTCGGGCAGGCCGGCCACGCCATCGGCGAGCGCGTCGACCACGAGCGCGCTGGCCACGTCGACCAGTTCTACCCGCAGTGCGTCGAGCGTGATGTGTTCGTCCATCGGCACGCGCCGCGTGGCGTACACCGGTCCGGTGTCGAGTCCTTCTTCGACCTTCATCAGGCAGACCCCGGTCTCGCGATCGCCGGCCAAGATCGCCCGCTCCACCGGGGCCGCACCGCGCCAACGAGGCAACAACGAGAAGTGCAGATTCACCATCGGCACCTCGGCCAGGAGGCGGGCCGGGATGATCCGGCCGAAGGCGACGACCACCGCGAGCTCGACCTGGGCCCCGGTGACGTCGTCCATGTCGTGGCTCACCGGGATGCCCAGCTCGGTCGCCGCCTCCTTGACCGGACTGGGCGTGGTCTCGCTGCCCCGACCGCGCCGACGATCGGGCCGGGTCACGCACAGGGCGATGTCGTGGCCGGCAGCGGCCAGGGCGCGAAGCGGCGGGACCGCCATCTGCGGCGTGCCGAGGAAGGCCAAGCGAGCCATTGGCTCACCGTAGGGGATGGGTCGAGGGTCGACGTGCTCCGAACTGTGGCCCGACGCGCACGTCACCAACGCGGACCACTGGCCTCGGTAGTGTCATTCTCCTGTCATCGTCCGCGAGGAGGCATTGTGCGGTCCTGCACGGTGGTGGAGATCGAGTGGTCCGGAGCGGGGACCCCAAACCAACGGCGCGTCGCCACGGCGCGCCGTGGTCGCGGCGTGGCGTGACCCCGGGAGCACCGGCAGGAGACAGCGGGCCACGCACCTCACGGCAGATCGTCATCCTCAACGGCGAGCCCCGCTGCGGCAAGACCTCGATCGCACGGGCCATGCAGCAGAGCGCCACCCAACCGTGGCTCAACCTCGGTGTGGACGCGGCGATGGCCTGGCTCCCCGACCGCCTCTCCCCCGGCATCGGCCTCCGTCCCGGTGGCGAGCGTCCCGAGCTCGAAGACACCGTTGTGCTGCTGTACCGGGCGCTCTACGAAGCCATCGCGGCGCAGGCGCGGCACGGCTTCAACGTGGTGGTCGACGCGGGGTTGCACGAGTCGTACTCGCGTCCCCTCCCGATCGTCGACGACTGCGCACAGCGGCTGGCCGGCCTCCCGGTGCTCTTCGTCGGCGTCCGCTGCGCGCCCGAGGTCATTTGGCAGCGGCGGGCACAGACCTGGGCTCAGCACCGCGAGTCGGCCGACCGGTCACTCCTCGACGCAGTGGCGCGCTGGCCCGAGGCCGTGCACGCCTTCACCTACGACCTCGAGGTGGACACTTCGAAGTCGAGCCCCGCCGACTGCGCCGAGCGGGTGCTCAGCCGGCTGCGCGACGGTCCGGCCGGGCGGGAGTTCGGTGCCCTGGCCGACAGGGAGCGCAGGGGCCGTGCCGGCGGCCGGGCGCCTAGCTCTTGAAGAGGGAGGTCAACCCGTCGGGATCCGACGCCGGGAGGTTCAGGGTGCGGCTGCGCAGGATTTTGAGGGCCTCCTTGCGCTGGTCCTCGTCGAGCCGCTCCACCAGCAGGATGCCGTCGAGGTGGTCGAGCTCGTGCTGGAACACCCGGCCCTCGAGCTCGGTCGCCTCGATGGAGACCTCGTTGCCCTCGAGGTCGAGGCCGACGAGATGCACGGCGTTCGGACGCACGATGTCCCAGCTCAGACCCGGTATGGAGAGGCAGCCCTCGTCATAGACCCACTCCCCATCGCTCTCGATGATCTGCGGGTTGATGATCGTCACCGGTCCGTCGCCGATGTCGTAGACGAAGAGGCGTTTCTGCACGCCGACCTGGTTGGCCGCCAGACCGGTGCCCGGAGCGGCGTACATGGTCTCGATCATCGACTCGACCAGGCTCGCGACGGAACCGTCGATCTCGTCGACATCGCGGGTGCGCTCCTTCAGCACGGGATCGCCGTACTGGCGGATGGTCAGGCTGGGCATCGCCCCAGTTTACCGGCGTCCCCGGCCCGGTCCGCGAGGGCGGCTCACACGGTGGCCGGGTCCACCTCGACCCGCAGGCCTCGCCCCGTGGGGCGGGACACGCCGGCCAGAAGGTCACACAACGTCTCGTGGTCGGGGGCCCGCACCAAGAAGCGTTCCTCGGCCAGAGCGGACACCGACAACGAGGAGTCGCCTGCGGCCCGGCCCAACGACGCGGCGTAGGCCGGGGCCAGTGCGCCCGAGACAACGGCCAATGCGACGAACGGCGGCAGCGCCGCCATCTTCCGTACCGCAGCCTCCTCGGCCAACACCGGTGCGGGCTGGCCGAGTGAGACGGCGTCGAGCACCGGATGGTCGGGCACCCGGGTCTGGACCAGGACCCGGGCGAAAGGCGCGGCAGCGGCCCGACCACCCACGAGGCGACCCGCCCGCACGAAGAGGGCCAAGGTGTCTTCCGTGGCCGAGAGGCGCGGCGCCAGCAGGTGCAGGTCGATGTCGAGGAAGGCCACCGCCGACGCCCGGCGCACCCGGTGGAGCACGGCCTCGGTGCCGATCAGCACCGGCGCCGACGGCACGTCGGGTTCGGATCCCTTCTTGGGACCGGCCACCTCACCCACGTCGGCCCCGAGCAGGGCGGCCAGTTCTTCGCGCAGGCGGCTCACCCCGGCCCGCAGCGTCTTCATGCGCAGGCGTCCACAGTGCGCGCACACCACCGGACGCGTCTCGGCACAGCGCGGGCAGGCCAGGACCTCCGCCTCGCGCTCCTTCGCTGCGGCGGCGCCGCAACGGGCGCAGCGGACCAGCTCGCCGCAGTGCGCGCAGGCCAGCAGGCGGGCCCCTCCCGTTCGGTTGTAGACGCAGACGAACGGTCCGCGCTCCTCCACCACGCCGGGCCGGTCGAGCACCGCGTGGGCGAGACGGACCAACTCCTCGGAGAACAGGCCGGTACGGGGATCGGCGCCGCGGCGGTCGACCCGCTCGAGCGCGGGCCACCCCGCCCGCTCTTCGGGGACGGGCGGCTCCACCGTCGTGAGCGCCACGGCGGCGGTCACGCTGACGGGCGGGACCGGTGAGACGAGGAGGCAGGGCGCACCTTGGCGCCGCGCCCGTTCGAGCACGACCTCCACCGCGCTGTACGTCGGGCTGCTCTCTTCCCGGTAGGCGGAGTCGTGCGCATCGAGCACCACGGCGGCCGCCAGTTGGGGCACCGGCGCCCAGGCCCCGGCCCTGCTGCCCACCACGACCGGCCACCCGGCGCGCGCCTCGGCCCAGTCGGTGGTGGCCGGCCAGCCCCGACGAACCAGACGCTCGGCCAGCCGGCTGGCCCATCCGCTCGAGGGGACCAGCACGAGCACGCTTCCGACGCCACCACCCGGGCGGATCCGGGTCAGCGTCGAGAGCACCAGGTCGAGGAGATCGGTGGCCGGGGGCAGGCGGACGACCGTCGCCCGGGCCGCGTCCAGCGCGTCCTGCCACGGGTCTGCCGCGCGCACCTCGCCCGGCGGTTCGGCCGCAGGCGACGGGGGCACCCGGGGCAGCGCCCGCACGATCGTCCCCGGCGAGGCCGTGCCCAGGAAGGAGGAGGCGGGACCGGCCCAGCGCCAGGCGGCCCAGTCGGCCAGGTCGACCACGGCGGGCGGCGGGCCCCAGCCCAGCCACGACTTGAGGGGCAAGACCTGGCGTCCCTCTGCCTCGGCGACCGCGTCGTCGACCACCCAGCCCCGCACACTGCGCCCGTGGAGCGGCACGCGCACGCGCGTCCCGACCACGACCGAGTGGTTCCACGTCTCGGGGACCGTGTAGTCGAACACCTTGGCGACCGCGGCCACCTCGGTGCGCACGCGCACAGCCGTTCGCGTCGTCGTCACCGTCGGTCGCGGGCAGGCGCCGAGGCGAACACCACGGCGCGGGTGCTCCCTGAAGGGAGCAGCTCGAGGTTCAGAGCCCGAGGGCGGACCGCAGGTCGTCGACGCGCGGCGTGGCCTCCCAGGTGAATTCCTTCTCGGAGCGACCGAAGTGGCCGTAGGCCGCGGTCTTCTTGTAGATGGGCCGGCGCAACTCGAGATCGCGGGCGATGGCCGCCGGGCGCAGGTCGAACAGCTGGCGCACGGCCTCGGAGATCTTCTCGGGGGCGACCGCTTCGGTGCCGAACGTCTCGACCAACAGGGAGACCGGGTGCGCCACCCCGATGGCGTAGGCCACCTGGACCTCGCAGCGCTTGGCCGCACCCGAGGCGACGACGTGCTTGGCCACCCAGCGCGCCGCGTACGCCGCGGAGCGGTCCACCTTCGAGGGATCCTTGCCCGAGAAGGCGCCGCCACCGTGCCGGGCCATGCCGCCGTAGGTGTCCACGATGATCTTGCGGCCGGTCAGCCCGGTGTCGGCGTGCGGCCCACCCAACTCGAAGATGCCGGTCGGGTTGACGTAGATGCGCAATCCCTCGCTGTCGAGGTCGGTGGGCAGCAGCGGGGTGATGACGTGCTCGATGAGGTCGGGGCGCAGCTGCTCCTCGAGGTCGATGCCGCCGGCATGCTGTGTCGAGATCAGCACGGTGTCGATGCGCACGGGACGTCCGTCCTCGTAGACCACCGAGACCTGCGTCTTGCCGTCGGGCCGCAGATAGGGCACCGACCCGGCCCGGCGCACCTGGGCCAGGCGCTCCGACAGGCGGTGCGCCAGCCAGATGGGCAACGGCATCAGGTCGGGCGTCTCGTCGCAGGCGTACCCGAACATCATCCCCTGGTCGCCCGCACCTTGCGCGTTGAGCGTGTCCTCGCCGCCGCTGCCCGAACGCAACTCCAAGGCGGCGTCGACGCCCTGCGCGATGTCGGGAGACTGGGCGTCGAGGGAGACGAGCACGCCACAGGTCTTGCCGTTGAAGCCGTAGGCGTCGTTGTCGTACCCGATGTCGCACACCGTCTCGCGCACGATGGCGGGGATGTCCACATAGGTCGAGGTCGTCACCTCACCGGCCACCACGACCAGGCCGGTCGTCAGCAGGGTCTCACAGGCCACCCGGCTCGACGCGTCACCCTCGAGCATGGCGTCCAGGACGGCATCGGAGATCTGGTCTGCCATTTTGTCCGGGTGGCCCTCGGTCACCGATTCCGAGGTGAATGTCGTCTTCACGGTCTGCTCCGCTTCTCGTCGTGGTGGGCGATCACCCTATCCAATAGCTCATTTGCGACAGCATCCTTGGAGGTCAGGGGGATTTCCACCTGCGATCCGTCCGCGCCCAGAATGACCACGGCATTGGTGTCGTGGTCGAAGCCGGCGCCAGGTGCACTGACATCGTTCACGACGAGGAGATCCACACCCTTGCGCTCCAGCTTGCGCCGGCCGCGCGCCAGTGCGTCGTGCGTCTCGGCCGCGAACCCGACGAGCACCTGTGCGGGGGTCCGGCGGGCGGCCAGCCCGGCCAGGATGTCCGGCGTGGGTTCGAGCACGAGCTCGGGGATCCCGTCCTCCTTGGACAGCTTGTTGTCGGCGGTCGCCTTGGGCCGGAAGTCGGCCACCGCTGCGGCCATGATGACGACGTCCGCCGTTGCCGCCGCCTGCGTCATGGCCCGTTCCATGTCGGCCGCGGTCTCGACGTCGAGACGGACCACCGCACCCGACACGTCGTCGGGCAGTCGCAAAGGCGACGACGTCACCAACGTCACCAGCGCGCCCCGGCGGGCCGCGGCGGCCGCCACGGCGTGGCCTTGCTTGCCCGACGACCGGTTGGTGATGAAGCGCACCGGGTCGAGCGGCTCGCGGGTTCCGCCGGCGCTCACCACGACACGGACGCCATCGAGGTCGCGCGCGTCGCCGAGGATGCGCCCAACCTGGCCAAGATCCGCTCGACGATGCGCGCCGGCTCGGCCAACCGCCCTTCCCCGCTGTCCCCGCCGGCCAGCCGGCCGCGTTCGGGTGGGATGACCTCGACCCCGCGCCGCTCCAGCAGGGCCAGGTTGTCGCGCACCGACGGGTGCTCCCACATCTCGGTGTGCATGGCCGGACACAGCAAGACTGGGGCGCGGGTGGCCAGCAGCGTGGCCGTGAGGAGGTCGTCTGACAGCCCGGCCGCATAGCGGGCAATGGTGTGCGCCGTCGCCGGCACCACCACGATGAGATCCGCGGTCTGGCCCAAGCGGGTGTGCGGGATCGGCGAATCCTCGTCCCAGAGCGAGCGCTGCACCGGTTCCGAGGCCAGGGCCGAGAAGGTCACCTCGCCGACGAACCGGGTTGCGTCCGCGGTGAGGACCGGCACCACGTGCACGCCGGCGTCGACCAACCTGCGACACACCTCGACCGCCTTGTAGGCGGCAATGCCGCCGCTGACGCCGAGCACGACGCGTGCCCGCTTCGTGGTGCTGTCCTCGCTTCCCAGCGATCCGGCCATCGGCGGTGGCCGCCGTGCCTCGCCCGCCAGCGCCTAGCTGGCGGTCGGGTCCTCGTCGCCGACGATGTCGAGCGTCTCGATCACCTCAGCCTCGGCGTTCTCGGCAGCCGCCCCACCCAGCAGCCCTGCTTCGGCGGCATCGGCGATGGCGGCAGCCAGAGCGGCCTCTTCCTCGGGATCCGGCCTGGTGAAGGTGGCCTTGCCCGCCGCGATCTCCTCGAACGCAATGGACACGGGCTTCCCGGACACCGAGGCGACCTGGGGTGGGACCACTTTGCCCAGACCCTCGCCGAGGCTGTTGTAGTACGAGTTGACCTGGCGGGCCCGGGCCGAACCGAGGGCAACCAGGGTGAACTTCGAGTCGACCTTGTCGAGGAGTTCCTCGATGGGTGGGTCCATGAGCGTGTGGCGGCCTTGAGCCATCAGGATTCCTCCGGGTTCGCGGCGCAGGTGGCAGCCGAACGAGTCTCATCGATTATAGCCGCCAGCTCACCCATGGCCCGGCGCAGGTCGTCGTTGACCACGGTGTATGCCGCAATGGCCCGCCCCCGATCCACCTCGGCCTGGCCCAGTGCGACCCGGCGGGCGATGTGCTCCTCGCTGTCGCCCCGGGCGGCCAGGCGCTCGGCCTGCACCTCGGGTGACGGCGGCAGCAGCAGGATCACGGTGGCATCCGGGCGCTGGGCCAGCACCTGCTCAGCGCCCTGCACATCGATCTCGAGGAGCACGTCGGAGCCGGCTGGGGGGTCGGGGATAGGCGTGCCCATCAGGTAATCGAGGAATTCGGCCCACTCGTAGAAGCCACCGGCGGCCACGGCCTCCTCGAACGTGGTGCGGTCGACGAACACGTAGGCCTGCCGCTCACGTTCACCGGGACGGGGCTCCCGTGTGGTCCAGCTCCGACTCAGCCAAAGGCCTGGATCCTGGGCGACCAGTTCGGCCGCCACCGTGCCCTTTCCGGCCCCACCTGGGCCGATGAGCACGAAGATGCGTGGTTCAGCGCGCAGTCTCTTTGAGCAACGCGTCGCGCTGCTTGGCGCCCAAGCCCTGGAGGCGGCGGCTGTCGCTGATGCCAACGGTCTCCATGAGACGGCGGGCCTTCACCTTGCCCAGGCCCGGCAGCGATTCGAGGACCGAGACGACCTTCATCTTGCCGATGGTCTCGTTGGAGTCCGCTTCCTTGAGGAGATCGGCCAGGGTCAGCTGGTTCAGCTTCAACCGTTCCTTGACCTCGGCCCGCTCACGGCGAACCCTGGCGGCCTTTTCAAGTGCAGCGGCGCGCTGCTCCGGAGTGAGTGCGGGTGGTTGCGGCATGGCGAGACCATAGCGCCTCTGCCAGGGGTGTTCATGTGAACATGGGGTGATTCAGGCCATGACAGCGGCCAATTCGCGGGACAGCGAGACGGCCTCGCGACGCAGGGCTGCGGGATCCGGACCGTGTCTGAGCAAGCCCCGGGAGCTGCTGGGAAGGACGGTGCCGGAGGCGCATCCGGCGAACCTGGCGGCCACATCGGACGGTCCCGCCCCCTGGGCGCCTAGTCCAGGAGCCAGAACGACCCCTCCGAGCTGGGACAATGGATATTTCGAGGGGCTCAGGGTGGCGCCGATCACCGCCCCGACCGTGCCCGTCGGCACCTCCTCTGAGGCGTTCAGGGCTGCGACTTCGCCGAGGAGCATGTCCTCGACCGCACTGCCGTCCGCCGTGATGGCCAGCTGGAGGCTGCGCCCCTCGGGGTTCGAACTCCGGGCCACCACCAGGACACCTCGCCCCGTCTCGCCGGCGAGGCGGACGAGGGGCGCCAGGGCACCCAGGCCCAGGTAGGCGTGCGCGGTCACCGCATCGGCCGCCAGCGGGCTGGACTCGCTCAACCAGGCCTCGGCGTAGGCGTCGGCGGTCGTATCGATGTCACCCCGCTTGGCGTCGGCGATGACCACGAGGCCGGCCGAGCGCGCCTCGTCGATGAGCCGCTCGAGCTCGGCCAGACCGGCCGAGCCGTGCCGTTCGAAGAAGGCCACCTGCGGCTTGACGACGGCGAGCGCGCCGGCGAACGCATCGACGCAGACGCGACAGAACTCCCGCAGTCCCACCACGTCGTCAGTCAGTCCCCAGTCGGCCAGCAAGGTGGCCGAGGGGTCGATCCCAGCGCAGAGCGGGCCGCGGTCGGCGACCGCCGCCGTCACCCGGTCCAAGAACCCGTCAGCCATGGTGTCCTCCATTCTTTGACACGACGTCATCGTTCCCGACGCTCCGGACCGCCGTCTCGGGCTCGTCCCGCGCCGGAGCGATCCGCTCGCGTCGCCGGGCGCCAGATCGCAACGCGTCCACCGTCGTGTGATGGCCGTCGCACCATTGTTCGAGCTCGCGGAGCACCCGCCACGGCGCTCGCGGCTCACGGAAGGTGGCCGTGCCCACCTGCACCGCGTCGGCCCCGGCCTGCAGCAGCTCGACGGCGTCGCGACCCGAGAACACGCCGCCCACGCCGACGAGGGGCAGGTCGGGAAAGGCGGACCGGCACTCCCACACCGCCCGCACGGCCACGGGGTGGACCGCAGCGCCGGACAGCCCGCCCCCGCCGGCGCCCAGCACGGGTCGGCCCGTCTCGGTGTCCAACGCCAGGCCGAGCAAGGTGTTCACCAAGGTCAGCCCCTCGGCCCCGGCCTCCACGGCACCGCTGGCGATCTCGACGACGTCGGGCACGTTCGGGCTCAGCTTGGCCCAGCGAGGCAGGCCGCAGGCCGTGGCCGCCAGCACCCGCCCCGTGGCCTCGGCCGAGTGGGCGAACATGCGGGAGCGGTCCTCCACGTTGGGACAGCTCACGTTGACCTCGAGCGCCACGATGCAGGCCCCGTCCCCCGACGCGGCGGCGCGCGCCACCGCGTCGGCCGCCCGCCGGTACTCCTCGACGGTCCGCCCCCAGATGCTGACCACGACCCGCGGCCCGACCGGGCCAGCGCCGGCAGTTCGTCGCGCCCTCCATGCGTCGAGTCCGGGACCTTGCAGCCCGACGCTGTTGAGCATCCCTGGTCCGACCTCGTGGACCCGCGGCGCCGGGTTGCCCGGCCAGGGATCGACCGAGAGCGACTTGACCACGACCGCGCCCAGGTCGCGCAGCGACCCGTAGTCGGCCAGCTCGGTCCCGTGTCCCGACGTCCCCGACGCCGTCATGACCGGGTTGGGCAGCGCCACGGCACCGACCCGCGTCGCCAGCCCGACGGCGCGCCGGTCGGCGGAGCCGGCGCTCATCGCGCGCGACCCCTGGGGGCCGGATGCAGGTCCTGGAGTGGACGCACCTCGAGCGGGTGCGAGCGGGCATCGGCCATCCCCGCCGCCGCAGCCCGGGCCGCGGCCAGGGTGGTGAGGCAGGGCACCTTGTAGGCGACGGCGGCCGAGCGAATGTGCTGACCGTCGGCCCGGGGACCCAGCCCGCGAGGCGTGTTGACCACGAGTTGCACCTTGCCCTGGGCGATCAGCTCGACGGCATCGGAGGCCACGCCCTCCTCCCCCACCTTGGCCACCAGCGTGTCGACGGCGAGGCCGGCGGAGCGCAGGTAGCCCGCCGTGCCCAAGGTGGCGGCGATGGAGAAGCCGAGCTCGCTGAAGGACCGGGCCACCTCGAGTCCGGCCGGCTTGTCCCGGTCGGCCAAGGAGAGGAAGACGGTGCCCGAGTCGGGCAGGCGTGTGCCGGCTGCCATCTGGCTCTTGGCAAAGGCCAGGCCGAACGTGATGTCGACGCCCATCACCTCGCCGGTCGAGCGCATCTCGGGCCCGAGCAGCGTGTCCACCCCGGGGAAGCGGTCGAAGGGCAGGACCGCCTCTTTGACGCTCACGTGGTCGAGCACCGGGACCCGCCCGATCACGTCGGGTGCCAGCATGCCCTCGGTGCGCAGATCGGCCAGCGTCTGGCCCACCATGACCCGGGCCGCCACCATGGCCAGCGGGACGCCTGTGGCCTTGGCCACGAAGGGGACCGTCCGGCTGGCGCGAGGGTTGGCTTCGAGCACGAAGGCCTGCCCGTCCTTCACCGCGTACTGCACGTTGAGCAGCCCGCACACCTCGAGCGACTCGGCCAGAGCCGTCGTGTACCGCTCGAGGGTCTCGATCACGTCGGCCGAGAGCGTCTGCGGGGGCAGGGCGCAGGCGGAGTCTCCCGAGTGCACCCCGGCCTCCTCGACGTGCTCCATCACCCCGGCGATCAGGATCTCGCCGGCGCCGTCGCGCACGGCGTCGACGTCGACCTCGATCGCGTCCTCCAAGAAGCGGTCGACCAGCACCGGCCGCTCGGCCGTGACACCACCTTCGCGGGCGAGCGCGCCGGTCGTCATGGACTGCATGACCCGGCGCACGCCCTCGTCGTCGTAGACGATCTCCATGGCCCGCCCCCCGAGGACGTAGCTCGGGCGCAGCAGCACCGGGTACCCGACCCGTTGCGCCACGGCCAGCGCCTCGGCCGCGGTCGAGGCGGTGCCGCCGGGAGGCTGGGGGATGGAGAGCCGCGCGCACAGCGCGTTCCAGCGCTCGCGGTCCTCGGCCAGGTCGATGGAGGCCGGGCTGGTCCCGAGTACGAGTTCGGGCGGGAGCGAACCAGCGAGCTTCAACGGTGTCTGGCCGCCCAGCGACACGATCACGCCGGCGACCGACCCGCCGGCCGCGAGCTCGGCCTCGAGGACGTTGGCCACGTCCTCGTCGGTCAGTGGCTCGAAGTAGAGGCGGTCCGACGTGTCGTAGTCGGTCGAGACCGTCTCGGGATTGCAGTTGATCATCACGGTCTCGTAGCCGGCGTCGCGCAGCGTCATGGACGCGTGGACGCAGCAGTAGTCGAACTCGATGCCCTGGCCGATGCGGTTGGGACCCGAGCCCAGGATGACGACGCGGGTCCGCTCCGACGGGCGCACCTCGTCCTCTTCCTCGTAGGTGGCGTAGTGGTACGGCGTGAAGGCCTCGAATTCGGCCGCGCAGGTGTCGACCGTCTTGAACGTGGCCCGCACGCCCTCGGCCAGCCGCGCCGCCCGGACGTCGTCGGCCTGCTCGCCCCGGAGGAAGGCGATCTGGGCGTCGGAGAAGCCGAGGCGCTTCGCCCGCCGGTAATCGGCCCGGGCCAACGCCGGCGCGGACTCGAGGCGCGCCCGCTCGACCGAGATGCGCTCGAGCTGGTGGACGAACCAGGGGTCGATCCCGGTCCGCGCCACGACCGCGTCGGCGCCGACGCCGCGACGCAGGGCCGCCTCCACCTCGAAGATGCGTTCGGGGGTGGCCACGGCGATGCGGGACAAGAGCTCTTCTTCGCTCAGCTCGTCGAGCACCGCCTCGCCCGGATCGGCGTTGAGCCCGGTCCGTCCTTGCTCGAGGGAGCGCAGGGCCTTCTGCAACGACTCGCAGAAGGTGCGGCCGATCGCCATCACCTCGCCCACCGACTGCATGCGCGTGCCCAACCGGCCGTCGGCCCCGGGCAGCTTCTCGAAGGCCCAACGCGGCACCTTGGTCACCACGTAGTCGATGGTGGGTTCGAACGAGGCCGGTGTCGCCTTGGTGATGTCGTTGGGGATCTCGTTGAGCCGGTACCCCACGGCCAGGCGGGCGGCGATCTTGGCGATGGGAAAGCCGGTCGCCTTGGAGGCCAGCGCGGACGAGCGCGACACGCGCGGGTTCATCTCGATGATGACCCGACGCCCCGTCTCGGGGTCCACCGCGAACTGCACGTTGGAACCGCCCGTCTCCACCCCGACCCGGCGCAGGCAGGCGAAGGCGTCGTCGCGCATGGCCTGGTACTCGACGTCGGTCAGCGTCTGCGCCGGCGCCACCGTGATGGAGTCGCCGGTGTGCACCCCCATGGGATCGAAGTTCTCGATGGAGCAGACCACGACGCAGTTGTCTGCACCGTCGCGCATGACCTCGAGTTCGAACTCCTTCCAGCCGGCGATCGATTGCTCGACCAGGATCTGGCCCACCGGGCTGGCCGCCAGGCCCTCGCCGGCCAGCTGGCCGAAGTGTGCCGCGTCCTCGGCGATGCCCGTTCCCTTGCCGCCCAGAATGAAGCTCGGGCGCACCATGATGGGGAAGCCGATCTCCGCCGCGATCTCCTCGGCCTCGGCCAGCGAGTGGGCGAAGCCCGAGCGCGGCACCTCGAGGCCGATGCCCTCCATCGCCGCCTTGAACTGGTCGCGGTCCTCGGCCGTCGTGATGGCTTCGGGCTTGGCCCCGATGACCTCGACGCCGTAGCGCTCCAGCGTGCCCCGTTGCACCAGCTCCATGGTCAGGTTCAGCGCGGTCTGCCCGCCGAGCGTCGGGAGCAGGGCATCGGGTCGCTCCTTGGCGATGATCGCCTCGAGCACCTCGGGGTCGAGCGGCTCCACGTAGGTGCGGTCGGCCGTGTCGGGGTCCGTCATGATCGTGGCCGGGTTCGAGTTGGCCAGGATGACGCGGTACCCCTCCTCCTTCAGGACGCGGCAGGCCTGAGTTCCCGAATAGTCGAACTCACAGGCCTGGCCGATGACGATCGGCCCCGACCCGATGACGAGGATCGACGAGAGGTCGTCGTGGCGCGGCACTGGGTGTCCTCCCCGCCCTCAGCGCGCCCCGGCCCGGGCCCGGGCGGAGGTGGGGTGGGTGAGCATGAGGTCGCGGAAGGCCTCGAAGAGGTAGCGGGCGTCGTGGGGCCCGGGCGCCGCTTCGGGGTGGTACTGCACCGAGAACGCCGGCGCACGGCGGCTGCGGAAGCCCTCGATGACGCCGTCGTTGAGGTTGACGTGGGTGACGTCGGCGTCGGGGACCGAGTCGGGCGCCACCGCGTAGTTGTGGTTCTGGCTGGTGATCTCCACCACGCCGGACTCGAGGCGCTGGACCGGGTGGTTGGCCCCGTGGTGCCCGAAGGGCAGCTTGTAGGTGCGTCCGCCCAGGGCGGTGGCCAGGAGCTGGTGCCCCAGGCAGATGCCGAAGATGGGGACCCGGCCCACCAGGTCGGCAATGGCGCCCGTCGGCCCCCCCAGCGCGGCCGGGTCACCCGGGCCGTTGGAGAGGAAGACCCCGTCGGGCTCGAGGGCCAGCACCTCGTCGGCCGCCGTGCCGGCCGGGACCACGGTGATGTCGCCCAGGGTGGTGAGCAGGTCGACCATGGTCGTCTTCACCCCGAAGTCGTAGGCCACGATGCGCAGCCCGGCCGCGCCGCCGCGCCGCGCGCCGAGCGCCGGACCGCTCGCCGGCCGGGTGTACGGCACGGCCACGGTCACCCCCGACACGAGGTCCAGCCCGTCGGTGCCGGCCGCGGCGGCCGCGGCGGCCCGCAGCTCCGCCTCGCTCGCCGTGCCGAAGGCACAGGGCACGGCGCCGGCGTCGCGCACGTGGCGGGCCACCCGCCGCGTGTCCACGCCGGTCAGCGCGGGCACGCCATGACGGGTGAGGAACGGCTCGAGGGCCTCGGTCGAGCGCCAGTTGGAAGGCCGCTCGGCCAGGTCGCACACCACCACGCCGCGGCAATGGACCCGCGCCGCCTCGTCGTCCGCCGCGTTCGTCCCGTAGTTGCCAATGTGCGTGTTGGTGAAGGCGATCACCTGCCCGGCGTACGACGGATCGGTGATCACCTCCTGATAGCCGCTCATGGCCGTGTTGAAGACGAGCTCGCCCACGGCGATCGGGGCCGGCGCGCCGGCGGCCTCGCCCGCGAACACGGTCCCGTCGGCCGTGACCAACAGGGCGGGCGCCCTGTCCCGGTACCCCGGCAGCGAAGGCGTCATCGTTGTGCCGTCGCGTCGATGACGACCGGCTCGCCGCGCAGCACCGTGTGGCGCAGCGCGCCCGTCAGGGTGCGGCCGGCGTAGGGCGTGTTGCGGCTCCGGCTGGCCAGGCGATCGGGATCGACCGTCGTCGTGGCGGTGGGGTCGAACACGCAGAGGTTGGCGGTGGCTCCCGGCTCGACCGGCCCGCCCTGTGCGCTGTGCCCCCCGGGCGCGCGTCCGTCGCCCGCAACCGGGCAATGGTGGCGGGCTGCGTGCTCATGAGGGCGAAGACCCGCTCGGGTCCGAGGTGGGGCGAGAGGACCTGCCAGGCGATGGGCAGCGCCGTCTGGAGGCCGAGCATGCCCGGGGGCGCCTGATCGAAGGGCGCGTCCTTGGTCTCGGGCGCGTGGGGGGCGTGGTCGGTGGCGATGGCGTCGATGGTGCCGTCGCACAGCCCGGCCACGACCGCCGCCACGTCCTCGTCGGTGCGCAGGGGCGGGTTGACCTTGAAGACGGCGTCGTAGCCGGCCACCGCGGCGTGCGTCAGCAGCATGTGGTGGGGCGCCGCCTCGGCCGTGACGGGCAGCCCCTCGCGCTTGGCCAGGCGGACGAGCTCGACCGAGCCCGCACTGGAGAGATGGAGGAAGTGCACGGGTGCGCCGGTGAGGCGGACCAGCGCGATGTCGCGGGCCACCATGACCTCCTCGGCCGCCGCCGGCATGCCGGGGATGCCGAGGCGGCTGGACCACGACCCCTCGTGCATGGCACCGCCCTTGGCCAGGCAGGTGTCCTCGCAGTGCTGGGCCAAGGTCACGCCGAGCCCCTTGGCGTAGTCGAGGGCGCGCCGCATGAGCCCGCCGTCCTGCACGCCGGCGCCGTCGTCGGTGAAGAGCGTCACCCCGAGGTCGGCCAGCTCCCCCATCGGGGCGAGGGACTCGCCGGCCCGCCCGACCGTGATGGCCCCGGCCACCGCCACCTCGGCCAGCGCGCCCCGTCCGAGGTCGAGCACCTGGCGGGCCACCCCGGCCGAGTCGATCGCCGGCTCGGTGTTGGGCATCGCCACGACTGCGGTGTAGCCCCCGAGCGCGGCGGCCCGGGCCCCACTCTCGACCGTCTCGGCCTCCTCGCGGCCGGGCTGGCGCAGGTGGGTGTGCAGGTCGACCAGGCCGGGCCCGACGAGGCAGCCGGCGGCGTCGAGCACCGTGC
Source organism: uncultured Acidimicrobiaceae bacterium (assembly GCA_963726855.1). Lineage (GTDB taxonomy): Bacteria > Actinomycetota > Acidimicrobiia > Acidimicrobiales > RAAP-2 > Bog-473. The sequence goes on along the minus strand of CAVSEB010000020.1, from coordinate 291,714 downwards.
ACCGGGCCGGCGGGTCGATGCGCGCGGCCACAGCCAGGACGGTGTCGCCGGCCACGGCGACGTCGAGGCGGGCCAGTCCCTCGGGACCGACGACTGAGCCGCCCCGGATGACCAGTGTGGGATCAGGCAACGGCCGGCACCCCCACCGCTCCGGGCAGCTCGCCCCCGAGCAACAAGAAGAGGATGGCCATGCGCACGGCCACCCCGTTGGTCACCTGCTGGGTCACGACCGTGCGCGGCAGGTCGGCCACGTCCGAGGCGATCTCGACGCCGCGCACCATGGGGCCGGGGTGCGTGACGATGGCGTCCTCGCCCAGCCGCTCCACCCGGCGCGCCGTGAGGCCCCAGCGCGCCGTGTACTCGCGCAGCGAGGGGACGAAGGACCCGCTCCCCCGTTCGGCTTGCAGGCGCAGCAACGAGACGACGTCGGCGTCGGCCAGCGCGTCGTCGAGGTCGGTGGCCACCTCGACCGGCCAGCCCTCGAGCGAGGGCGGCAGCAGGCTGCCCGGTCCGACCAGGGTGACGTGGGCTCCCAGGGCGGTGTAGGCCAGCACCTCGGAGCGAGCCACCCGGCTGTGCTGCACGTCGCCGACGATGAGGACGCGCAGGCCTTCGAAGCAGCCGACGCCGAGATCGCCGGGCGCCACGCCCTTGCGCTCGGCCAGCACCTGGCGCACGGTGAAGCAGTCCAGCAGGGCCTGCGTCGGGTGCTCGTGCCAGCCGTCGCCCGCGTTGATGACCGCGGCCCGCTCCACCCAGCGGGTGACCTGATGCGGCGCGCCCGAGGAGGAGTGCCGGATGATGACGGCGTCGATGCCCATGGCCTCGACCGTCTCGACCGTGTCGCGCAGGCTCTCGCCCTTCTTGACCGACGACGAGGCCACGGCGAGCGAGAGCACGTCGGCCGACAGGCGCTTGGCCGCCGTCTCGAAGGAGAGCCGGGTGCGGGTCGACTCCTCGAAGAAGAGGGTGGCCACCACCTTGCCGCGCAAGGTCGGCACCTTGGGCACCGAGCGCCGTTCCACCTCGGCGAAGGCCTCGGCCACCCGGAGCACCTCGCCGATGCCGTCCGCGCCGCCCAGGTCGGCCACCGAAAGCAGATGCTGGGGGCCGCTCACCGGTCCTCCAGGGTGCCGATCCAGACGCCGTCCTCGCCGACGTCGACCATCTCCTCGCGGCGCGTGGGCAGGTTCTTGCCCACGAAATCGGGCCGGATGGGCAGCTCGCGGTGGCCCCGGTCGACCATCACGGCCAGCTGGACGGCCCGGGCCCGGCCGAAATCGTTCAGGGCGTTGAGGGCGGCCCGGATGGTCCGCCCGGTGAAGAGCACGTCGTCGACCAGCACCACCACCCGGCCGGCCAGGTCGACCGGGACGTCGGTGACCGCCTCGGGCAGCACGGGACGCAGGCCGATGTCGTCGCGGTAGAAGGCCACATCGAGCGTGCCCACCTGCAGCTCGCCGCCCTCGATGTGGCGCAGGATCTCCGCCATCTTCGAGGCCAGCGGGACGCCGCCGGTCTGCAGCCCGATGAGGACGACGTCGTCGACCCCGCCGTTGCGCTCGATGATCTCGTGCGACATGCGCGTGAGCGCGCGCTGGACGTCCGCCGAGGTAAGGACCTGGGAGTGGGCCACGAACACGCCCCCGAGGGGTCGCGTATGACTGCGTTCGCGTTCGGCCACTGCTCCTCCTGCCGTGTGAGCCTCACGGGACTCACTTCACGGTCAGACACACACCTTATCGCGCCCGCCCGCGGCGGTCATCGTGGCGCCTCGGCTGCGGGAGTCACATGGTGTTGGCGGTGCCGGCGGTGTTGGCGGTCCGCCGCTCAGCAGCAATGTCCCTGCTGCTCCGGTGACGTGGGGATCTGCCCGGCGACGGTCGAGATCACGCCGGCGTTGTGGTCGATCATCCGAATGGCGTCGTTGAAGAAGTCGGCGACGTAGACGTTCCCCTGCCCGTCGACGGCGACGCCACTTACCCCACCGAAGCTGGCGGTGGCAGCCGGTCCCCCGTCGCCCGCAGTCTGACCCGGTTCCGGCAAGGTCTCGACGCCTGTGCCGGCGACCGCCACGACCCGCCCGTTGGCCAAGTTGAGCTCGAGCAACCGCCGGCCGAAGGCCTCCGTGACGAAGAGCGTGTTGTCGTTGCCTACCGCCAACCCTGTCGGATCGTGCGCGCTCCCCTTCCCCGCGAGGGCGGGATCCTTGTTCGTGGTGAAGATGGTCGACGTCACACCGGTGGCGGCGACTCTCTCGCGGATCGAGCCACACCCGGTGGCGACGAAGAGGTTGGAGGAGCTGTCGACCGCAAGACTCACCGGCGCACACGGATGGGTGGCCGCCTGGCAGATCCCGTCCAACGGGCCACAATGGATCCCCGGACCGACCGCCGTGGTGATGACCCCCGTGGCCAGCGACACCTTCTGGACCTCGTTGTTGGCGGGCTCGGCCAGGTACAGGTCCCCGTCGGGACCCACGGCGATGGAGTCGCCGAGGCCTCCGACGGCCGTCCCCTCGCCCGCGAAGTTCAGGGACGCTCTGACGGCCGGGCCCCTGTTGCCACTCGAGCCGGGGCGGCCGTCTCCGGCCACGGTCGAGATGACCCCGTCGGCCGCCGAGACCTTGCGCACCCGATCGCCGTCATCGAAGTAGACGTCGCCGTTCGGAGCGACGGCGACGCTGCCCGGGTCGGACAGCCTGGCCTCCGGGCCTGGACCGCCGTCGCCAGAGAAACCGCCCGCCCCGGTTCCGGCCACGACCTCGAGTTGCTGCGTCGCCCCGACGACCTCGTACACCCGGTTGCCATCGGTGAAGTAGACGTCCCCCCCACGGTCGACCGCGACGCCAAGCGGGCCGGTCAACTGGTACGACGTGGCGAGACCGAGCGACGGGCCGTTCACCCTTCGTTGTGCCTGCGGGCCGGGCCGAGGAGCGGGAGGGCGCGGGCGTGGGCGGGCGGGACCACCGCCCTGGACCGCCGTCACGACCACGGCGGCGACGACGAGAACCAGCGAGAGCAACGCCACCCTGCGCCGCCGACGGCGTCGCTGCTCGCGCCGTGCCTCGCGGATGAGGGCCTCGGTCCTCTCCGCCTCGGTGACCCGCTGTGGCCCGACGGTGAGCGTCACTGCAGTCCCTGAATGATCTGTATCAGTTCGTCGGGCTGGTAGCCCTGCATCCGGGCGTACCGCACCAGCTCCCGCGCCCGCGCGATAAGCGCGCTGCGCTCGGGTGCGGCGCCGCTGACCGTGATCCCGTGCCCGCGCCGAAACTCGACGAGCCCTTCGTCTCGCAGTTGTCGCATGGCCCGAAGGACGGTGTTGGCGTTCACGCCCAGCACCGTGGCCAGGTCCCGGGCCGGAGGAAGTCGTTCGCCCGGGACGGCCTCGCCATCGGCGATGGCGCGACGGATTTCCGCGGCTACCTGTTCGTGGAGGAAGACCGGGTCGCTGGGGTCGACGTGGAGGTCCGGCATGATGCTAATGAGATTAGCACTACTGGTGTCGAATGATCAATGGGGCGCACGGCGGATCAGCCCGGCTTCACCTCGCGGGCGATGGCGGAGAGGATGCCGTTGACGAAGGCGCCGGACTCGTCGGTCGAGTACGCCTTGGCCAGCTCGACCGCCTCGTCGATGACGACGGCCGTGGGCGGGCCCCCGGGGTCGGCCAACTCGGCCACGGCCAGGCGCAGGACCAGGCGGTCGATCACGGCCATGCGCTCGATGGGCCAGTTGGCCGAGGCAGCACCGATGCGACGGTCGGCCTCCTCGCGCCCCACCGAGACGTGCTCGAGCAGGGTGCGGACGTAGGGGTCGGGCGGCACGGCCAGGGCGTCGGCCACGGTCACGGGATCCTCCCCCTTGAGCTCGGCCTCGTAGAGGAGGGAGAGCGCCCGTTCCCGTTGCTGGTGGCGGGGGGCGTCGTCAGTCATGCCGGGCGCTAGGCCCGGGTCAGGTACTCGCCTGAACGGGTGTCGACCTTGAGGACGTCGCCCGTGTTCACGAACAGGGGCACCTGGACCACCAGTCCGGTCTGCAGGGTGGCCGCCTTGCGCGCACCCGAGACGCGGTCGCCCTGCATCCCGGGCTCGGTCTCGGTGACCGTGAGCTCGACCGCGGCGGGCAGGTCGACCCCGACGATCTCGCCGTTGTACATCTGAATGTTGGCGTCGTCGCCTTCCTTCAGGTAGTTCGGCGCGTCGCCCAGCGTGTCGGGGGCGGCGTTCATCTGCTCGTACGTCGTGGTGTCCATGAACACGTAGTCGGTGCCGTCGCGGTAGAGGAACTGCATGTCGCGCTTGTCGATGATGGCCTGCTCGAGCTTCTCGTCCGCCCGATAGGTGCGCTCGATCACCGCACCGCTGCGCAGGTTCTTGAGCTTGGTGCGCACGAAGGCGCCGCCCTTGCCCGGCTTGACGTGTTGGAACTCGACCACGCTGAACAGGCCCTCGGGCAGGTCCAGGCTCATGCCGTTCCTCAGGTCATTGGTCGAGACTGCCATGGATGTCCTTTGTGAATTGGGTCAGAGGGCGGGCGCCGTCCTCGGTCACGACGAGCGTGTCCTCGACGCGGACGCCACCGTGCCCGGGAACGTACACACCAGGCTCCACGGTGACGACGAAGCCGGGGGCGAGGATAGCAGTGCCCAGCTGCGAGACCGTCGGGGCCTCGTGGATGTCGAGGCCGACGCCGTGGCCGGTGCCATGCTCGAAACGGTCGGCCCAGCCGGCCTCGCTGATGATCTGGCGGCAGACGTCGTCCACCTCCTTGGCGCTGATGCCGGGGCGCACCGCCTGCGCGCCGGCCGCCTGCGAGGTCTGCACCACCTCGAAGATGCGGGCCAGCTCGCCCTCGGGGTCGCGGTCGACGCAGAAGGTGCGCGTCATGTCGGAGCGGTAGCCCTCGAAGGTGGCGCCGAAGTCGACCACGACCGGGTCACCCTGTGCGATGCGGCGCCCGCCCGGGTGGTGGTGCGGCTTGGCCGAGTTCTCCCCCGCCGCCACGATGGTGTCGAAGGCCGTGCTCTCGGCGCCGCCCCGGCGCATGGCCGTGTCGAGCTCGAGCGCGAAGTGCTCCTCGGTCACGCCCTGGCTCATGAGGGGGAGGACCTCGAAGAGCGCGGCATCGGCGATGGCCGCAGCCCGCTCCATGCGGGCGATCTCGGCCGCGTCCTTGCGCTCGCGCAGCGCCTCCACCGCGTTCGAGGTCGGCACCAGGTGGTCGTGGTCGACCAGGTCGGCCCAGACCCGCTGGCCGCTCCAGGTGATGTTGTCGGCCTCGAGCCCGATGCGGGCCTGGAGGGTGAGCACGTCGAGGGCGGCCTTGCGCTGCGCCGCCACCGGCCCGATCTCGATCTCGACCTGCGCCGCGGCGCCGGCCCCCTCGAGCTGCTCGGCCGACTGGGTGCGGTAGCGCCCGTCGGTGGTGAGCAGGGCGCGCTGGCGCGACACCGTGAGCACGCCGGCCGAACCGGAGAAGCCGGTGAGGTAGCGGATGTTGGGCAGCGTCGTCACCACCGAGCGCGTCGACACCGAGGTCGTCGAAGGCGGCGCGCAGGCGGTCGATGCGGCCCGTCACCGTGATCGGGGGCAGGGGCGTGGTGGCCGGGGTGTACGGGTTGGCCCGCGCTCCGGCGTTGGCGGCCCCCGTGGCGCCCCCGGTGGTGGACGTGGCGCTCGTGGTGGTCATCGGTCCTGTGCTCCCTTCAGCAGTGCGGCGACGGCATCGATGGCGAGCTCGTACCCCAGCCCGCCGAAGCCGGCGACGACGCCGGAGGCGACCGGGGCCAGAACCGAGGTGTGGCGGAAGGGCTCGCGGGCAGCTGGGTTCGAGAGGTGCAGTTCGACGAGGGGCCCGTCGAAGGCGGCCGCCGCATCGTGCAGCGACCACGACGTGTGGCTGAGCGCGCCCGCGTTGACGACCAGCGCGTCGGCTCGCCCGCGCGCCCCGTGGACGGCGTCGACCAGGTCGCCCTCGTGGTTGCTCTGGCGGTGTTCGAGGTCGAGCCCGTGCCGGGCCGCCGCCGCCTCGGCCCGCTTCACGTGGTCGGCCAGGGTCTCGGTGCCGTAGATCTCGGGTTCGCGCTCACCGAGCAGGTTGAGGTTCGGCCCCGACAGCAACAGGACGAGGCTCACGGTCGGGCACCCATGTCCGCCAGGGTAGCGACCACGTCCGCGCTGGCCACGCCGCGCACCGTCTCGACCCCCTTGGGGCCGTCGAGCACGAAGGTGAGGTCCTGCTGCGCCTTCTTGTCCCGCCCCATGAAGGCGACGAGCTCTTCGGCCTGCGCCCCCGGCGGCAGGTCCGTGGGCAGGTCGAAGCTGCCGACCACCGCCCGGTGCTCGGCCACCCGCATCGCGTCGATCCGCCCCAGGCGCTCGGCCAGGCGCGCCGCGAAGAGGATCCCGATGGCCACCGCCTCGCCGTGGCGCAGGTCCCAGTCCGGGTGGTCGCTCAGCGCGGCGCCCTCGAGCGCGTGGGCCAGCGTGTGCCCGTAGTTGAGGATCATGCGCCGGCCTCCCTCGCGCTCGTCCTCGGACACCACCGCCGCCTTGATGGCGGCGCAGCGGGCCACCTGCTCCTCGATCGGCTGGTCCGCGCTGGGCGCGTCGCCCAAGAACGGCGTACTTGGCGATCTCGCCCCGCCCGCAGGCCCACTCGCGCGGCGGCAGGGACGCCAGCGTCTCGGTGTCGCAGAGCACGGCCTGGGGCTGCCAGAACGCACCGACCAGGTTCTTGCCCTCGGGCAGGTTGACCCCGGTCTTGCCGCCGATGGCCGCGTCGACCTGGGCCAGCAGGGAGGTGGCCACGTTGAGGTAGGCGGTGCCCCGGTGGTAGGTGGCGGCGGCGAACCCGGCCACGTCGGTCACGATGCCGCCGCCCACCGCGATCACCACGTCGGCCCGGGACAGGCCCGAGGCGGCGAAGCGCCGGGCCAGTGACTCCACCGTGGCCAGCGTCTTGGCCTCCTCACCCTCGGCGATGGTGCAGACCTCGAAGGGCAGGCCCGGGTCGAGGCCGACGAGCCAGCCGGCGTCGCTGATCGCCTCCTGGGTGACGACGACCGCCATCTTGGCCCCGGGCGGCACGAAGCGCGCCACCTCGTGGCGGGCGCCCGCGCCCACCAGGATGGGGTAGGACCGGTCGGCCAGGTCGACCGAGAGCGCGTGCACGTCAGGCGCCGGTCCCGAGGACAGTGCCGGCCTGGCTCACGTGCCCTCCACCTCGTCGATCACCAGGTCGGCCCCGACGGCGGCCAGGATGCGCTCGGCCACCTCGTCAGGTTCGAGCTCGTCGACGTCGACCACCACGTGGGCCACCTCTTCGTAGAACGGCGCCCGCACCGCGGACAGCCGCACCATCGCCTCAGCCGGGTCGTCGCCCAGCAAGGGGCGGCCGACGCCGTCGCCGACCCGGGCGGCCAGCGTCTCGGGCCGCGCCCGCAGCCAGACCACGGTGCCGCCCGCTGCGATGAGCGCCCGGTTGTCCGCGCTGAGCACGGCGCCGCCGGCCACCGAGACCACCGAGGGCAGTGGGTCGGCGCAGGCCCGGGCCAGCACGGTCGCCTCGGCCTGGCGGAAGGCGGCCTCGCCGTCGCGGGCGAAGAGCTCGGGCACGGTGAGCCCGGTGTCGGCCTCCACGTCGGCGTCCGAGTCGCAGTAGCGCCAGCCGAGCGCGGCGGCCAGCAGCTGACCGGTCGTCGTCTTGCCGGCGCCCATCATCCCGACCAGCAGGATGCGGGGCGTCATCCCGCCGTGCTGCCGACGCCGTCAGGGTCCGGCGTGGCCTCCGGCTCGTTCCCGATGAAGTCGCCCGAGGCCGAGCCCGGCAGGCCCATCGCGGCCGACGGCGTCGACCCCAGCGCCTCGACGTACCCGTCGCGGTTGCGCACGATCTCGGCCAGCGAGTCGCCGCCGAACTTGCGCAGCGCCTCGTTGGCCAGGACGAGCGCCATCATCGACTCGGCCACCACGCCCATGGCCGGCACCGCCGTGGTGTCGGTGCGCTCGCGGAAGCTGAGCGTCGCCTCCTTCGTCACCACGTCGACCGTCTGGAGCACGGGCCGGTTCAAGGTGGCCAGCGGCTTCATGGCCACCCGGGCCACCACCAGCGCGCCGTTCGAGATCCCGCCCTCGATCCCGCCGGCCCGGTCCGTCGGCCGCACGTAGCCGTCCGACTCGTCGTAGAGGATGGCGTCGTGGGCCTCCGAGCCGCGCCGGCCCGCGTTGTCCCAGCCCTCGCCGATCTCGACCGCCTTGACCGCCTGGATCGACATCAGGGCCTGGGCCAGGTTGGCGTCGAGCTTGCGGTCCCACTGGACGTGGCTGCCCAGCCCGACGGGCACGCCGTAGGCCAGCACCTCGGCCACGCCGCCCAGCGAGTCGCCGGCCTTGCCGGCCGCCTTGACCGCAGCGATCATCGCCTCCTCGGCCGCCGGGTCGAAGCAGCGCACGGAGCTCTCGTCGACCCGGTCCAGGTCGGCCGGTCCCGGTCGCGGGCTGTCGGGTCCCGTCGCCGCCTCCCCCAGCCGCACGATGTGGCTCACGATCGACACCCCGAGCTGGCAGCAACAGCAGCTTGGCCAGCGTCCCCGCCGCCACCCGGGCCGCGGTCTCGCGGGCCGAGGCCCGCTCGAGCACGTCGCGGGCGTCGTCGAAGCCGTACTTGAGCATCCCGGGCAGGTCGGCGTGGCCGGGCCGGGGCTGGGTCAGCACGCTTGGCCGGTGCGCCGGGGTCGGGCGACATCTCCTCGGTCCACTTGGGCCACTCGCTGTTGGCGATCTCGATGGCGACCGGCGAGCCGAGCGTGCGCCCGTGGCGGATGCCGCCGACGAGCGTGATCTCGTCGGCCTCGAAGCGCATGCGCGGGCCGCGCCCGTACCCGAGGCGGCGCCGGGCCAACTCGTTGCCGATGTCGGACGCCTCGACCGGCAGGCCGGCGGGCAGTCCCTCGACCACGACGACGAGGGCCTTGCCATGGGATTCCCCCGCGGTCAGGAAGCGCAGCACAACGTCAACGCTACCGGACGGCCTGCGCGCCCCCTGAGCTGGGACGCGCCGCATCGACGGCTTCATCGTTCTCCGGGGTTCGGTCGCGACCCGATGCGCACGCAGCCGGCGCGCCCGGGTGCGGGACTCAGGCGTAGAAGGGGTTGTCGCCGCTGCCGTGGTCGGTGACGTCGGTCACCTTGGTGAGCTCGGGCACCTCTTCGAGCAGCGTCGTCTCGATCCCCTGCCGCAACGTCATCTGCGACATGGCGCAGCCCTGGCACCCGCCGGACAGGCGCAGGTACGCCGTGCCGTCCTCCTCGTTGAGGGCGACCAGGTCGGCCCGGCCGCCATGGCTGGCGATGGACGGGTTGACCGCCTGCTCCAGCACGGCCATCACCCGGGTGGCCAGCGCCCCGCTGATGCCCTTGGCCAAGATCTCGGGCGGCACGCCGGGGTTGGCCTCCTCGACGGTGGGCGTGTTCGGGTTGACCAGCACCAGGCCACCGCCACCGTCTTCGGACCACTCGAGCCGGGCGCCACGCAGACGGTCGACACTGGCCTCGGGCACGATCACCACGAGCTCCTCGTGCGTGTGACGGGCGTCACCCTCGCCGGCGTCGGAGACGGCCTGGAAGTAGAGGTCGTAGACGAACGAGCCGTCCTGCACGCCGCGCACCTCGAGCCACAGGGCGAGCGAGCCCGGGTCGGGCTCCTGCCCGATCGCCTCCTTCACGATGCCGAACGCCTCGGGCGTCAGCGTCACGACGGGGGCGGTGGTCTGGAGGTCTTCTGCGGTCGTTGCCATGCCCGGAAGTCTACGGGCTGGTCAGGACATCCCCTACCCACCGGCCTGCCCCCGGGCCACCCACCGGATCCGGCTGGCCCCAACTAGCACCTGACCCCCGGTTTCCGCAGTTCGGGCCCTGCGACGCGTGGCCTGTGTTCCGGGCTCGCCCGCTTTTGGGACACGCTGCGCCAGAGACGCCCGGGCGTCTCTGGCAGCCTCCATCGGACCGCCATGACCCACTGCTTCTTTCCGGAATTTCAGAGCCTTCTTCGTGGAGCTGCCCGCGCAATGTCTGCTGGGGATGGACCCGGACGGCGGCGTCTGTGACGACGGCGCGGTCCGGGCGTGTGCCCGGGGTGGGACGCGGACACGCGCGATCTCGAAACGGCGCGTGTCGTGGCGCGAAGTCGCGTCGAATCGTGCCTCGCCGAAGGAGGCGCACGCTGTAACGTCGCTCGCCATGGCGCGTGAACCAATCGACCCGCACGAGTGGCTGAGTTTCGAGGACGACGAGGAGGAGCGGACGTGGGTCTTCGACGCCACGTTCCTCACCAGCAACTGGACCTGCATCTTCGGCAACGGCTGCCAGGGGGTGCTCACCGGGCCGGCGCCCGAACTGGTGCAGGGGTGCTGCAGTTACGGCGCCCACCTGGTCGACAAGAAAGACGCCCGGCGGGTCGAGAAGGCGGCGGCGACCCTGACCCCCGAGGAATGGCAGAACCACGGCAAGAAGAAGAACGTGATCGAGGTCAACAAGCACGGTGAGACCGTGACCAAGTTGGTCGGCGACGCCTGCATCTTCTTGAACAAGCCGGACTTTGCCGCCGGTGCGGGCTGCGCGTTCCACATCGCCGCCGAGCGCCGGGGCGTCAACTTCATGTCGCTCAAGCCCGAAGTGTGCTGGCAACTCCCCTTACGGCGCGAGGACCAGGTCGACGACGAGGGCGGTCACGTGACTTCGGTCGTGCGCCAGTGGGACCGGCGGCACTGGGGCAAGGGCGGGCGCGAGTTCCACTGGTGGTGCACCGAGGCGCCCGACGCCTTCGTGGGCACCAAGCCCGTCTACAAAGAGATGGAGTCCGAGCTCACCGAGATGGTGGGGGCCAAGGTCTACAAGGAGATGGTCTCACTGCTCGACGAGCGGGCCCGGCTGCGCCAGCAGGGTGTGCCGCTCCCCCACCCGGCCGTGCGGCGCCGCTCCGACACGGAGGCGACGTCAGTCGGCGCGGTGGAGGTACAGATGGAGGGGTCGGACCCCGTCAGCCTGAAGGGGACCAGCCTCGCGCTGCGGCTGATCTAGCCGGCCGACTGATCACCCGACCGGTTGATGAGCCGAACGGCAGATCAGTCGTTGAGCGGATCGTCGTCCGTGGTGGACGTGGACGGAATGGAACCGAGGATGCGGTCGTACTGTCTTCCTCGGCCATGCACCACGTCGCGTGCACGTCGTCCGGCTCAGCCCCGCACTCGACGCACTTCCCTGTCGACTCTGTGGAAGACCGCTTCAGGCTTCGCGCTTCCTCGAAGCGCCGATGGCGTCCCTTTTTCACGAGAACTCCTTGTCACACCCGGTCCGCGCCAACGCGAGCCGCCCCACGGCCAGACCGCACGGGCCCGTCCGACCGTTTTGACAGTGTAGTGGCTCGCTGGCCCTGCTCTGCCCTGTCCCAGCTCAGAGGGGTAATCCGTCGGCTGCTTGATCCCGCTCTTCGAACCCCCGAATGTCGTTTACCCCGTCCGGCCCGACCCGAAGCACCTGCCAGCGCTGCTCTCCTCCCTCGAGGCGCATCCCGACGAGGACGGCGTTGCCGCGCACCTCGACATGGGTGACCGTGGCCACGCGGGTCCCCGCCTCGCGCCCCTTGGCATACCACTTCAGTACCTGTTTGCGGTTCTGACAGGGCGGCGAGGCATCGCCCGGCGCGCCCCAGTGGACGTCGGGACTGAGCAGGGAACCGAAGCGCTCGACGTCGTTGCTCTCGAGGGCCTCTTTGACATGGGCCGCCACCTCTTGGGCCGTCACTGGCTTGGCGAGGTGGGGCAGGTCGTCACTCACTGCCCTCCATTCCACCATCTACGCTGAGCCCGTGCCTGCGGCGTTCGATCCTCAGGAGATGGTGGCCCGCTTTCGCCAGCGAGCCGAGGCGGTGCGGACGCGGGGCATGCCACCCATCGAAGGCCCCGAGCGGGTGCGCTTCCGTGAGCAGGCCCAGCGCGATTTCACCGACTACGCCATGATCGGCGATGCCGAAGCCGAGCTGGTCGACGGCATCTTGACCCTGCGCATCGACCTGCGGCCCAAGGCGGCCTCGGGGGACGAGGGCGGCGCCGGCGCTGGCGCTGGCGCTGAGGAGCCCTCCTAGCCCCCGTAATGCATGCGGGTGTCCTCCATGCGGAGAACCTCGACCTCGGCCGGTTCGCCTCCCACCTCGATCACCTCGCCGATGCAGAGGTCGTGGCTGCCCAACTCGTCGACCCGCTCGAGACGGCAGAGCAGATAGGACGCCCGCGACGCCAGAACGGGCAAGCGCCCGGGGCCGACCTCCTCGACGGCCTGGCCGCTCATGGACGTCACCGTCCCGTCGGGTGCCCGCTCCACGTCGACCACCGGCTTGACGAAGCGCCGCACGACGTCGCGGTCGGCCCGGGCCAGGACGGTCAGCGTGAACGCCTCGCCGGCGCGGACGAGGCGGGCGGTGACCGACTCGTGCTCGAGGGCGACGGCGACCAGCTTCGGCTCCATGGAGACCTGGACGACGAGGTTGGCCGTCATGAGGTTGACCTCGTCGCCGGCGCGACTGCCGACGAGGTACAGGCCGGTGGTCAGACTCCAGAGCACACGGCGGCGGTGGCGGTCGAACTCGTCGGCTGCGGTGTCGGGTGTGGCGCCGTCGGAACCTCCGGCTGAGGGTGATGGTGGCGGTGGTGATGGCGCTGTCATCCGAAGATCCCTCCGACGCCCGAGTTGCCGCTGTTGCCCGACGTGGTCGTGGTCACCGGTGCGTTGCCGGTGATCTGGCGGATGCGCTGGATGACCTCGTCGTAGAGGGCGTCGGCCTTGATGCCCTCGCGCTCGGACTTGGTGAGCAGCGTCTGGTTGGTGGCGCCCGAGTTGTAGCAGTCGTTGCCCGCGTCGCCTTCGAGGCCGTAGGCCTTGGTCAGCAGGTCGGTGACGGTGGGGTCGGGCGAGGGCAGCGAGCTGTTGGCCATCTCGGCGTCGTTGATCATGGTGCTGCAGGCGGCGTGGAGGGCGCCGGCGCCGTTGGGCGCCACCTTGGCGATGCGTGCATTGTCGGCCACCAGGGTGCCGATGCTGGCGCCGAAGCTGGTGCCCTTGACCCAGACCGACATGCGGTGGGCGGCCGAGCCCTGCTGGTCCGCCCCGGCGCACGAGGTCAAGGCCAGGCGCCGATCCGAGCATGACGAACAGCAGGGCGAGAGTCGTGGTCCGGTGGCGCCGGCGTCGGTCCATACGTGGCGGATCAGGTGGCCCGGACGATGTGGACGTCGCGCTTGCCCTTGCGCAGCACCAGATAGCGGTCGTGCAGCAAGTCGGACGGGCCGAAGGTGCGGGCGACGTCGCTCTGCTTCACGTTGTTGACGTAGACCCCACCACTCTCGATGGTGCTGTCGGGCGTCGCGGCGCGACTTGGCCAGGCCGGTGCGCTCGAACACGTCGACCAGCCCGAGGCCACCATCGAGCAGCTCGGACCGGTTCAACTCCGTCGTCGGCGCGTCCTCCGTCACGGCGAGCAGCATGTCCTCGCTCAGGCCGGCGATCTCCTCGGTGAAGAGGGCGGCCGAGGCCTCTTCGCACCTGAAGACCTCGGCCTCCCCGTGCACCATCGCCACGACGGCGCGGGCGAGGGCCTTTTGGGCCTGGCGGCGCTCCGGGTGCGTCGCCGTGTCCGAGTCCAGTCGGGAGATTGCGTCGTGATCCAAAAAGGTCAAGAACCGCAACAGCTGGCCGACCTGTTCGTCGGGCGTGTTGACGAAGAACTGGTACATGGCGAAGGGGCTGGTGCGCCGCGCATCGAGCCAGACCGTGCCGCTCTCGGTCTTGCCGTACTTGGTGCCGTCGGGCTTGAGCGACGAGCGGCGTGGTGAGCCCGTAGGCCTCGTCGCCGCAGACCTTGCGGATGAGCTCGACGCCCATGGTGATGTTGCCCCACTGGTCGCTGCCGCCGATCTGCAGATCGCAGCCGTAGTCCTCGTGCAGGCGCAGGAAGTCGTAGGCCTGCAGGAGCATGTAGCTGAACTCGGTGTAGCTGATGCCTTGGTCCGGTCGTTCGAAGCGCGACTTGACCGATTCCTTGCCCACCATCTGGTTGACGGTGAAGTGCTTGCCGACGTCGCGCAGGAACTCGAGGGTGGAGAGCGTGGCCAACCAGTCGGCGTTGTTGAGGAGGAGGGCCCGGTCCAGATCGAGGAACTGGCCCAGCTGGGGGCGGACACTCTCGAGGTACGACTCGATGGTCTCGAGGGTGAGGAGCTGGCGCTCATCTTGCTTGCCGCCCGGGTCGCCGATCATGCCGGTGCCCCCGCCGGCGAGGGAGATGGGGCGGTGCCCAGCTTCTTGGAAGCGGCGCAGCGTGCAGAGCTGGAGGAGGTTGCCCACGTGCAGGCTGTCGGCGCTCGGGTCGAAGCCGGCGTAGAGGGTGATGGGGGCGGTCTTGTCGTCGAGGCGCTTCGGCAGGTCGGGGTCGGTCACCTGGTGGATCAGGCCGCGGAAGGCGAGGTCCTCCGAAAGCGTGGGCATGCCTCTGATGCTGCCATACGCAGGTAGGTTGATTGGCCGCATGGTGCTCGGCACAGGCTTCTCCGGGGTGGTGCCGTTGCCCATGGAGGGGTCCCTGCCGCCGGACCTCCAGGGGATGCTCTACCGGGTGGGGCCGGGCTCAGCGGACGGTGGCGCCGGGACGGCCCGGGGTGCGCTCCACGCCGTGGAGCTGCGCGACGGCCAGGCGGTGTCGTACCTGCGGGTCGACTCGCCGGCGGATGCCGGTGTCTTCTGGCATGCCGGCTCGGTGCTGGCGCTGCCCGAGTCGGGCCTGCCGTCGCAGTACTCCCGCTTGCTGTCGGCGGAAGAGTTCGGAGGCGGCCTGACGGTGCCCATCGCCTCGCACGTGCATCGGGTGGCGTCGGACGGAGCCCGGGTGCTCTTCTCGGTGGACGACGGGTTGGGCGTGGGTGACGACGCCGACGCGTCGCGCCGGCGGGGAGAGCGAAGTCTGGTTGCGCCTGGGCGAATGGGATGCGAGCGGAGGCCTGCGCAACGCGCAGTCGGTCTCGCTCGAACGCGCGACGTGGCAGCACGACATCGGGGTGACGGAGGGGCACGTGGTGTTCATCGAGTCGCCGACTCGTCGGCTCGCGGGGCGGCGTGGTGGTGGCGGTGGCGGTGGCGGTGGCGGTCGGCGGTGGCGGCAGTGGCGCGGTCGGTCGAGGACGGCGACTCTGCGGTGGTGTCCGAGCCGGCGGTGCCGTTCGGGTGGGTGCCCGGCGCCGAGGGGTGGGTCGGCGTGGTCCCCCGGGGCGGCGACGGTTCGCTCGTGCGCTGGTTCCGCGTCGACCCGTGTTTGGTCACTCACGTGTTGGGCGCGTGGGAAGAAGCCGGCCCTCGGCCGCTCGGACGAGTCGGTGCGGGGAACGAATCGGACGGCGATCCCGATGTCGTGCTGTTCGTGTGCCGCTACGACGTTCCCGAGGCCGGACAACCAGTCGACCTTGGGGCGTCTGTCGTGGGACCGGCGGGATCGGCCGAACGCCCATCGGCGGGAGTCTGGCCGTGCTGGAGCGGTGGCGGCTCGTCGGCGATCGCGTCGAGCGGACACAGTTGGACGACCGGCGGGTGGAGTATCCACGGATGGACCAGATCCGTGAAGGCCAGTCCTTCCGGTACGGCTACGCCGTGGAGCTCGCACCCTCTCCCGGCGCCTCAAGTTCCACTTCACGGTTAGGCTCAACTGAAGGTTTAGGGTTAGAGTTTGACGGGTCGGCCTCCGGTGGCTCCGACCAAGGAGCACTGGTTCACCCGGCCGGCCTGTTGAAGTTCGACCTCGATCGGGACGAGGTGGCGTCGTGGAGCCCCGCCGAGGGGAGGCGGGTGAGCGAGCCGATCTTCGTGCGGTCCGTCGAGGGCCACAACGACGAGGAGGGTTGGCTCCTGACCGTGGTGGACGACCCCGATCGGGGAGCGAGCGATCTCTACGTACTCGACGCCTCGTCGTTCGGCCGGCGTTCGCCTGAGGCGGTCATCCACCTGCCCGAGCGGCTGCCGTTCCGGAGTCACGGTGAGTGGGTGCCGGCCGACCGCTATCGCTGAGGGTCGGGCTGCCAATACCCGTCTCGTCGTCTGCCGAGCATTGTTTGAGCGCTTCGCATTCACGCCAGGTGATTCAGCAGTGTGAGGTTCGCCACTTGCAGGACTGGGTGCGCCCGGCCCGGGCACGCGCAGTCGAGTGCGCACGTGCTCTGTCGGAGGTGGCGAATTCGACGCGTGTTCACACCGTCGCGGATCGCCGCTCCAACGGCGGCCAGCGTCGGCGCTGCGCACGTTCATTGCGTTCTCGCACACAGTGCTCGCCATTCGTGCGTGCATATGTTTCCATAGCGACTCGAACGCGAGCACGAAGGAGGTGCACATGAAGCTGTCGACAAACGATCAGAATCCAATGCTGTGCGCCGCCGCTGCCGCGGGTAATCACGCTCTGCTGGGCTGACCAGCATCGAGTTCTCCGGCGAGCGCGACAGCGCCGCCGCTTCCTGACACTTTCGGGCCGCCGGCACCGCTGCGCCGTGGCCGTTGTTACATCCCCCGTGAATACTTCTTCCCTGTTCTCAAGGAGAACCACATGCACCCCGAACTACTGCGAGCTCTCGCCAACGCAAGACATCAGGATCTCCTCGGTGCACATCGCAGCCGAGGTCAGCCACCAATCCGACACCGTGACCAGTCTCCGCGGTTCTCCCGTTCACGACAGCGGGTGGGATTGCTGCTCATTTGGGCAGGCGCACGCGTCATCGGCGACCGACGAGCCGCCCTCGAGCTGTCGCACAAGTAACCGTCACAATCGTCTTCAGAACGCGAGTACGGCGTACTGAAACAGGGCGAACGAATTTCCGCTGAAGTCTCGACGACTCCCGCACGTCGGGGCGACCGTTCATTCTGTATGCCATCGAAGACACTCCAAGACGGGCCTCGACCTGAGACGGTGTCGAGAAGGACAGAGTCGCTGATTGCCAGCGTGGCGCAGCACCACAAGGCAATCTCGGCCCACCAGAGCCAGCTGCTCAACGCCATCGTGGAGCTCGATCGGCGGAAGGCCTGGCGGGTCGACGGCTCGTCCTCGATGGTGGCCTGGCTGACCTTGCGCTGCGGCGTGTCGGCCAGCACCGCCCGCGAGTGGGTCACGGCGGCGGCCAAGTTGCGGCGGCTGCCCAAGATCTCCGATGCCCTCTCGAAGGGGAAACTCTCCTTCGATCAGGTCAAACCCCTCGTCGAGGTGGCAAAGCCCGAGACGGATGCGTCCCTCGCCGAGCAAGCCACCCACTGGTCGGCCAAGCAGGTCCGTGAGCTCGCGACCGCCTCGCGCAACCAATCGGACCTGCAGGCGACCGGGTTTTACGCCCGTCGGTTCCTCCGCTTTGACGATCGACGGCGCAGTCTCACGGGCGTCCTTCCCGTCGACCAATACGCCGTCGTCAAGAGCGCACTGGTCGGTCGCGCCTCTCGAAAGGTGCGGGAGCACACCCCGTTCGACCAACGCATGGCCGACGCGTTGGTGGCGGTCTGCAAAGGGGATTCAGCGGCTGACGACGGGAACGGCCGCGCCGGTGGCATGCGGCGCAATCGCCCGACGATGGTCGTGCACGCCGATCTCTCCTTCCTGGCGGGTGGCCCCGGAGCGGCTGAGCTCGATGTGCTCGGTCCCGTCTCGACCGAAGTGGCGCGGCGCCTGGCCTGCGACTCCAAGATCTTCCTCTCGGGCGACGGACCAGACGGTCGCTCGCTCAATCTCGGCCGCACCCGGCGAGATCCGACCGACGCGCAACGAATCGTCATACGCCGGCGCGACAAGGGCTGCCGCTTTCCCGGATGTACTCATGTCGAATTCACGGACGTCCACCACCTCCGGCACTGGATCGACGGCGGGGCAACCGACCTCGACAACCTGATCGAGCTGTGCGACCAGCACCACCGGGCGGTCCACGAACTGGGATGGACGGTCTCAGGCGACGCCAACACGGAGCTGACCTTCCGAAGTCCCACCGGCCGCATCAGCAGGTCAACGCCCTCACCCGCCTTCACCCAAGCGCGCGACGGACCGCCTGGTTGATCGCTTCGTGCAGGGCGACGTTCTCACGCCCGCTCTGGAACCCGGACATGGATCATGGCGGGAGCTGGTTGGTCGAGGGCCGCCTTCAATTCGTCCGTAGTCGTGACTTCGTGCACCGGCAGCCCGAAGCCGCGCGCCACCGCGCCGATATCGCTGCGAGGCGGCGTTCCGAAGAGACGCTCGAAGACCTCCGGTTCGAGCTCTCCCGCCTGCGGGAGGAACGAGAAGATCCCTCCCCCGCCGTTGTCGACGACCACGAACGTGCATCGAGCCTCGGGGTCGAGGTTGACCAGGCCCGAGACGTCGTGGAGGAAGGCCAGGTCGCCCAGGAGCGCGATGGTCGTGCGCGAGTCGCTCGCCCCGGCGGCAACGCCCAGGGCCGTCGAGACGACGCCGTCGATGCCGTTGGCGCCACGGTTGGCCAGGACGCGCGGTGGCGACGGCTGCGGCGCGGCGTACCACTCGAGATCTCGGATGGGCATGGATGCCGACACGACGACGGTGGCGCCGCTGCTGGCTGCGTGGGCGTAGATCTGACGGGCGACCAGCGGCTCACTGAGCTCAGTGGCGAGGGTCTCCTCGATGGCGCTCTGCGCCGCATCTTCCATGCGCTCGCCACGAAGCCAACCACGCCGGGTCACCGGCCTGCTGCCGACTCGATCGCAGCCGCGAGCCATTCGTCGGCGTCGCAATGGTGGAACTCGGTGGCGACGCGGGTCGGGTCTGTCCACTGGTGCCAGGGGTCGACCACCACGACCCGAGCCCCGTTCTCCGCGGCGTCGGGAGACGTACTCGCCGAGCGCTTTGGACAGCCACGGTGATCCCAGGAGCAGCACGGTCTCGGGCGGAGGTGGGTCGGTCCGGACGATGGCATCGGCCGCAGCGATGGTGCCCGGGTAGCGGCAGCCCGACCGGGGATCGGCCAGCACGGGCCAGTGGAGGCGATCGGCCAGCGCCTGGACGAGCGTGGCGGTCGGCGGCTCGGGGGTAAGCCCGCCGGCGATGATGATGCCGTTGCCCTGGAGGGGCACCAGATCGGGCAGGGCTGCACGTATGGCCGGCGAGCCGAGTGCCGGACCGGGACGGGCCGGAAGCTCGTCCGGCGTGCCGGTCAGGGGCTCGCGGAAGGCCAGATTGAGATGGACGGGACCGGGACCAGATGACCCGTGCATTGCCTCCCCGAAGGCGCGGGCGGCCAGGGGCCGCCAGATCGGGGCCTGTTCGGGTGTGGGCACGCCCGGATTGGCCGACCACCGGGTCGCCGTCGTGAACAGCCCGACCTGATCGATGGTCTGGGGCGCTCCCGTGTCGAGCAGTTCTGGTGGCCGGTCGGCCGTGCAGACGATCAGCGGTACCCGGGCGTGATGTGCCTCCACGACCGCCGGATGCAGTTCGGCCGCAGCGGTGCCGCTGGTGACGCAGATGACGGTTGGCCGTCCCGTGGCCAGAGCGAGACCGACGGCGTAGAACCCTGCGCTGCGTTCGTCGAGGCGCACGTGCGCCTTGAGGCGAGCGGCGAGGGCGATCGTCATGGGTGTGGAGCGTGAACCTGGGCAGATCACGGCGTCGGTGACGCCACGGCGGACCCATTCGTCGACCAGGGTGGCGCTGAACGTGGCCTGTACGCTCACCCGACGTGCCACTCCATGTCGAGGTACGCGGTTCGGGCCGACCGCTGGTGGCGTTGCACGGCTTCACCCAGACGGGTCGGCTCTGGGGCGCCTTTGGCGAGCTGCTCGAGAAGGATTTCACGGTGGTCGCCGTCGACCTCCCGGGACATGGCGACTCGGGTGGCGTGCGCGCCGACCTGCCGACGACGGCTCGCCTGGTCGCCGAAGCGGTGCAGGACGTTCTCGGCGACGAGCCCTGTGACCTGCTGGGGTACTCGCTCGGCGCGCGCAGTTGCGCTGCACGTCGCGCTCGAGGCCGAACTGACGCTTGCGCCACGTGGTGTTCATCGGCGTGACGGCCGGCATCGAGGACGACGGCCTGCGGGAGGAGCGCCGTGCGGCGGATGACGCCATGGCGGACCAGCTCGAGTCCTCGGGCGACGTCGGCGCGTTCATCGATCGTTGGCTCAGCGGTCCCGATGTTCAACCGCCTCAGCGGAGACGGGTGCGGCCGACCGGACCGAGCGCCTCCGCAACACTGCTGAGGGTCTCGCCTGGAGCCTGCGACTCGTGCGGAACGGGCACCCAGACGCCCTCGTGGGACCGCCTGGGTTCGCTCGTCGCGCCCGTCCTCGCTCTGGCGGGCACCGACGACTTCCGATTCGCCGGACACGCTCTGCGCCTGGCCGGCCTGGCTCCTCGCGGCGTGGTCTCGCTCGTCCCCGGCGGAGGCCACGCCGTCCACCTGGCTCAGCCCGCGCCGGTGGCGCGCCTGGTGTCTCACTGGTTGCGCGCCGTCGATCCCGGTTGAGCTGCCTCACAAGAGCACACCGAGGGCCAACAGCAGACCGCCCACGATCTGCAGGCGAGCCGTGTCCCCCAGCATGGGCAGGAGTTCCCGGCCCTTCTTGTCGCTCAAGGCCAGGCGGACGGGAGCAATGGCGAGGGGGATGGCGGCCAGGGCGATGAAGAGCCCACACCTCGTAATGAGCCACGATGCCGACGCCGACGGCTGCGGCCATCAGCGTTCCGGTGTAGAGGACGCCGGCTCCATGCCGCCCGAGGCGCACGGCCAGCGTCTTCTTTCCCGCTTCGGTGTCCGTCTCCAGATCGCGCACGTTGTTCGCCTCGAGGAGCGCCGCCGCCAGCAGTCCGACGGGGACGCCGGCCCACAACGCGTAGGCCCAGTCGTAGGAATAGGCGAACAGGTGGCCAGAGATGGAGATCGTGAACGGTGCGTGCTGGACGTAGGCCGAGCCCGCGGTCGCCACCAGCCCGAAGAAGACGAAGACGAACACCTCGCCCAGGCCCAGGTAGCCATAGGGCTTGCGGACCACCGGTATACGCCCATCCCGCGACGCCGCAGAGCAATCCCAGGGGAATGAACCACCAGGTCACCCGAGCCGCCAGGATGAGGCCGGCGATCCCGGCCACGCCGAAGGCGAAGAGAGCGGCCGACTTGACCTGGCGCACCGTGGCCAGCTTGCCCGCCACGAGCCGCACTGGTCCCACCCTGTGCTCGTCGGTGCCCCGCACACCGTCGGCGTAGTCGTTGACGTAGTTCGTGCCGACCTGGATACCGAGAGCGACCAGCAAGGCCAGGAGAGCGTTGAGCCAGTTCAACTCGCGCACGAAGGTTGCGCAGACAGCGGTGTGACACGAGCTCGTGAGTTGCGGGGTGGTCAGGAGGAACCGGCCGCTCGATTGGTACCCGACGGCCGTGCCGACCAGCACGGGGACCACCGCCGCGGGAAGTGTGCGCGGCCGCGCACCGGCCACCCACAGCTTGAGCGGGGGGTTCACGGACGCCGGGGAAACCGGGAGAAGTCCGGAGCTCGGTGTTCGACGAACGCGTTCCGGCCTTCCTGTCCCTCCTCGGTCATGTAGAAGAGCATCGTTGCGTCGCCGGCCAGCTGCTGCACGCCGGCCAGGCCGTCATCGGCGGCATTCATACCGGCCTTGATCATGCGGAGGGCGATCGGCGACAGGGTGAGCATCTGCCGGCACCAGGCCATGGTCTCCTTCTCCAGGTCGTCCAAAGGCACGACGGCGTTCACGAGCCCCCAGTCGAGCGCCTGTTCCGCGTCGTACTGGCGGCACAAGAACCAGACTTCCTTGGCCCGCTTGAGGCCGATGGTCCTGGCCAGGATGGAGGACCCGTAGCCGCCGTCGAAGCTGCCCACCTTGGGTCCCGTCTGGCCGAACCGGGCGTTGTCCGCGGCGATCGACAGGTCGCAGACGAGATGGAGGATGTGGCCGCCCCCGATGGCGTACCCGGCCACCATGGCCACGATGGGCTTGGGGATCCGGCGCATGAGGACCTGGAGGTCGAGCACGTTGAGCCGCCCGATTCCGCGCTCGGCAACGGTGTCGTCGCCCATATACCCGTCGTCACCGCGGATCTTCTGGTCGCCACCCGAGCAGAAGGCATCAGGTCCCTCGCCGCAGAGAATGATGACCCCGACGTCAGGGTCGTCGCGGGCCATCGTGAACGCGTCGGTCAGCTCGAACAGGGTCTGGGGCCGGAAGGCGTTGCGGCGCTCGGGCCGGCAGATGGTCAGCTTGGCGATGCCTTCTCCCACCTCGTAGCGGATGTCCTTGAAGGCGCCACGCTCCTCGAACTCCGGGAGGGGCAGTTGGCGCAACTCATCGAGGGGATCGTGGGGCTTGCCAGTGATCACGGTCTGCACGGCGACCTACGCTACTGGCCAGTGCCAGAACTCGTCGCACTCGACCTCCCTGGTGGGATGGGGTTTGTCGACGCCCTACGGGCGATCTGGGATACCGGCGACGCGGCGGCGCCGCTCGACTCCAGGCTGCCGCCGGTGGCCAAGCGGGTCCTGCTCGACGCGCTACGGCCGACCCGCATCGTGGGTTCTGACGGCGAGCAGCGCAAGCTGCCCGACGGCGTCGGGGTCGAGGCCGGCGACGCGTTGGTGGTGGCGACCTCGGGCACGGCGGGTCAGCCCAAGGGTGTCGTGCTCACTCACGAAGCCGTGGCGGCCTCCGGCGCAGCCACGACGGCCCGTTTGGGCATCGACCCCGCACGGCATACCTGGCTTGCCTGCCTCCCTCTGGCGCACATCGGTGGACTGTCGGTCGTGACCAGGTCGATCGTGAGCGGCACCCCGCTCGTCGTCATGCCCGGTTTCGATGCCGACGAGGTCGAGGCGAGTGGTCGGTCCGGTCGGGTCACCCACGTCTCCTTGGTGGCGACCGCGCTCGGGCGCCTCGACCCCTCCGTCTTCGAATGCATCCTGCTCGGAGGAAGCAGACCCCCGTCTGCGCTGCCCCCGAACACCGTCACGACCTACGGCATGACCGAGACGGGTTCCGGCGTGGTGTACGACGGGAGGGCACTCGAGGGAGTCGAGCTGGCCGTTCGAAGTCCGGACGGATCGACCACATCAGCCGCCGGCGCAGAGGGCGAGATCCTCCTGCGGGCCCCGATGCTCTTCCGCTGTTACCGCGATGGCGCAACGGGGCTCGTGGAAGGGCCGGACGGAACTCGACTCGTGGTTCGCCACCGGCGACGGGGGTGCGCTCGGTACCGATGGCCAGTTGTCGGTCTCGGGCCGCATGGCCGACGTCATCACAACCGGGGCCGAGAAGGTGTGGCCCGACAGCGTCGAGCGCGCTCTGATCGCGCATCCAGCCGTGGCGGAGGTGGCCGTGTGGAAGCGACCAGACGCTGAATGGGGCGAACGGGTCGTGGCCTGGGTGGTCCCGAGCGACGACACGCCGACGCTCGAGGAGCTGCGCGACATCGTCGCCGAGGCGGTGGCGCCGTGGGCAGCCCCCAAAGAGCTCGTGATCGTGGACGACCTGCCGCGCACGGCGGCGGGCAAGGTCCGACGCCGGGAGCTCGACTCCGACCAGCCTTAGTCCCTCACATCACCGAGTCACCCGAACCGAGGGCTGCGCCGAGGCGCTCGAGCTTGTCCGGATTCGACACCACCCGAACGCCCACGATCATGCCGTCCAGGATGTCGAGAACCATGGCCGCCGCCACGGTGTCGCCATCCATGAACACGGTGGCGGGTTGCCCGTTGAGGACCACGCGGTGGGGCATGCCCGCCACCTTCTTGGCCACGTGCAGCAGGAACCGCGAGCTGCGGTACGACCCGACCACCGGCCGGACGGCCGCCCGCACCTTGCCGCCGCCATCGGTCCAGACGACGACGTCCTCCGAGAGCATGTCGAGGAGTCCCGAGAGATCTCCCGTCGCGCACGCCAAGAGGAAGCGATCGGTGAGCTCCTGACCGTGCTGGAGGTCGGCGTCGAAGCGTTGGCGCCGCATCTCGATGCGCTGGCGAGCCCGCGAGGCCAGCTGGCGGCACGCAGGCTCCGACCGTCCCAGGGAACGGGCCACCTCCTCGAAGCTGTAGCCGAAGATGTCGTGGAGGAGATAGGCGCCCCGCTCCAGCGGAGTCAACTCCTCGAGGAGAACGAGGAAGGCCAGCGAGAGAGAGTCCGCCTGTTCGACCGCGAACGTGTCGTCCATCACCACCGGCTCGGGCAACCACGGGCCCGCATACGAGATCCGCTGGGATTGGGCCGACTCGAGTTGGTCGATACAGAGGCGGGTGACGATGGTGACGAGGTAGGCCCGGACCGACCGGACCGGTTCATCGCCTCGGCGGATCCAGCGGATGGAGGCATCCTGCACGACGTCCTCGGCGTCGGCGGCGCTCCCCAACATGCGATACGCAATGCCGAAGAGGAGCGACCGCCATTCCTCGAACGTGGCCGCGTCGGCCTCGGCGTCACGCAACGGCAGCATGGGGCGTGTCTTCGCCCGTCCGGGCGCCGCCGGCGGGATCTCGCAGGACTCCGAGAAACCCTGGCTGTGCAGGCCCAGACCGGCGTTGAAGCGCGACCGCAGGTTCTCGAGCGCGACCCACGCCGCCAGCTCGACGATCTCGGCGGTCGCTGAACACAGGTCCGAAGCCGGGCGGCGAGCTCGTCGGAGACCTCGGCTGGGGTGCTCGAGGCCTTCTCGGCGTACTCGAGGACGGCTCGCTCTCTCTCGTCGAAGAGGTCGCTCTCCCGCCACTGGCCACGGCCCGGACCTTGGCCGGATCGATGCCTTCGTTCATGCCTTCGTAGTACCCGTAGTCGATGCACCACGAGCAGCCGATGGTGCCGGCGGCCATCTGGATGGCCAACCAGCGCAAGGTCGGGTCGAGCTTCTTCATGCCCATCTGCACCGTCGTCTCGAGCGCGCCGACGGCAACCAAGACGCCGGAATGATGTGCGGCAGCGGCCATGGGCTCGATCATCCGTCCGAACCGGCGTTTGGCGTAACGGAACGAGAGTCGGGGGATGATGCCCTTGGGTTCGTCAACCAACGGGACGTGTGCCATGTCATGCCACCTTTCGCTCGGTTGTCGGTCGTCAACACCATGAGACGGAGCGGCCCCTCGAATTGTGACAGACGCCTCAGCCGACGCCACCCGTCGGCCGCTACCGTGCCCGCCGTCCACCACGAACGTCTGACCGGTCACCCACGATGCGGCGTCGGAGGCCAAGAAGAGCGCAGCCGTGGCGATGTCATCGGGCAGACCCAAACGGCGCAAGGGGATGCGCGCCGGCGATCCGCTCTTCCCCCGGTCCTTCCCAGAGAGCGGCAGCCAACTTGGTCTTCACCAACCCGGGTGCCAGAGCATTGACCCGAACGTCGGGGGCCAGCTCGTAGGAGAGCTGCTTCGTGATGTGCAACACGGCTGCCTTGGTGACGTTGTACCAACCGATGTTGGGCTCCACGCCCAAACCGCCGATGGACGACACGTTGATCACCGAGCCACGGAGGCCCGCCTTCACGGCGGCGGCCGTCCAGACCAGCACCGAGAGTTGGTTCACCTCGAAGGTCTTCTGGGCCCGGACCACGTCGATGTCGATCATCGGACCGAAGTAGGGGTTGGTGCCCGCGTTGTTGACCAGGATGTCGATCCCACCGAAGCGGGCCACGGTGTCGGCCACGCACGACTGCGCGTCCTCGGGATGGCCCACGTGGCCCGCCACCCAGGCCACTCGCTCCTCTGGTGCACCCCCCGCAACCAGGCCGGCAGCCGCCTCGGCCAGATCGTCGGCCGTACGGGAGCTGATCATCACGTTGGCCCCTGCCTCGAGAAACCGGGCGGCGATGCCCAGGCCGATGCCACGGCTCCCGCCCGTGATCAGCGCCGTCTTGTCCTTGAGGTCGAGCTCCATGGGCTGAGCCTTGCACGAGCGGCACCAGGGACGTCATTCCCCGAGAGGCGCCCTAGCATCGCTGGGGTGAACCACCTGGCCGACGAGACCAGCCCCTACCTGCGCCAGCACGCGGACAACCCGGTCGAGTGGTACCCCTGGGGCGAGGCGGCGTTGCGACCGGGCCCAGCAGGAGGACAAGCCGATCTTTCTTTCGATCGGGTATGCCTCGTGCCACTGGTGCCACGTCATGGCGCACGAGAGCTTCGAAGACCCGGCCACGGCAGCGGATCTGGCCAAGTGGTTCGTGTCGGTCAAGGTCGACCGGGAGGAGCGGCCAGATCTCGATGCCGTCTACATGGCGGCCACCCAGGCTCTCACCGGCTCCGGCGGTTGGCCGATGTCGGTCTTCTGCACTCCCGACGGCCGGCCGTTCTATGCCGGGACGTACTTCCCGCCCGAGGAGCGCCATGGCATGCCCTCGTTTCGCCGTGTCGTGGAGGCGCTCGGTGAGGCCTGGGTGAACGACCGGGATCAGGTGCAGCGAGCAGGCGGACGCCCTCGCCGACGCCGTGCGCAAGGAGATGCGCCTCGCCGAGTCTTTGGCCGAAGATGGCGGTGCCGGGCCGGAGCTGCACGTGCCGGCGAGCGACGACTGCGCTCGATCCCGACCGGTTGCAGGACCTCGTCGTCGAGGGATTGGCCGCGGGATACGACCCGCAGTGGGGTGGCTTCGGTCCCGCCCCAAAGTTCCCACGTCCGACCCTGGTTGAGCTGTGCCTCCTCCGGTCCCGCCGCAAGGGCCCGGGCGCGGAGGCGGCCGAGGCAGATGGCGGTGCGCACACTCGACGCCATGGCGGCCGGAGGCATCTACGACCATCTGGTGGGCGGGTTCTGCCGCTACTCGACCGATGCTCGCTGGCTGGTCCCGCACTTCGAGAAGATGCTCACCGATCAGGCCCTCCTGGCCCGGGCGTACCTCCATGCCTGGCAGGTCACCGGCAAGGCCGACTACCTCGGCGTCGTCAATGAGACGTTGGATTTCGTCCTCCGCGACCTCTCAACGCCCGAGGGCGCGCTCTATTCGTCCTTCGACGCCGACGCAGGCGGAGTCGAAGGCGCGCATGCCACATTCACCCTCGACGAGCTCGTGGAGCTGCTGCCCGAACGTCTCGTGGGCCCGGCGGCCGAGTGGTACGGGATCACGCCGAGAGGAAACTGGGAGGGTCGCTCCATCCCGGTGCGCCCCGTCGGCGCACCCCTGGCCCGGCCGCCCGAGATCGAGGAGGCCCGGGTCCTCTTGGCCGCAGCACGGACGCAGCGGGTGCAACCGGCGCGGGACGAGAAGGTCCTCACCGAATGGAACGCCATGACGGTGGCGACGCTGGCCGAGGTTGCGGCCGCGCACCGGCAACGCCCGCTACGGCCAGCGGGCCGAAGAGATCGGCGAGTTCCTCTGGTCCTCGATGTACTCGGGCTCGCGGCTGATGCGGAGTTGGCAGGGTGGACGTGCTCGCCACCTGGCCGTGGCCGCAGACCACGCCTGGTTGGCCGAAGCCAGCCTGCGGCTCTCGGAGTGGACGGGCAAGGCCCTCTGGCGCGAGCGGGCCCGCCAGGCCGACGCACGAGCTGCTCGACCTGTTCTGGGACGAGGAGTCCGGTGGGTTCTTCTCCTCCGGGAGTGATGCCGAGACGCTCGTCGTCCGTCCCAAGGAGTTTCTCGACGGAGCGCTCCCTTCGACCAACTCGATCGCCGTCTCGGCACTGCTCCGGGTCAACGCATTGGTCGACGACGCCCGCCTCGACGCCGCGGTGGAGCGGACGATCGCGTTGGCCCGCCCGCTCCTCGAGCGGCATCCGGGCGCGCTCCCCGACCTGGTGGCCGCACTCCCCCTCTGGACCCACCGGCACGAGATCGTCATCACGGGCGAGCGGCCCGACCTGCTGGCAGAGGTGCGCCGCCGGTGGCTCCCCACCGCCGTGCTGGCCTGGGGCGAGCCCGACGACGGACCGCTCTTCCGTAGGCCGGCCCGCCCAACCCGGCCAGGCCTTCGTCTGCCAGGCCCGATCGTGCCTGATGCCGGCGGCTGACATCCCCACCCTCGCCGCCCAGCTAGAAGATGTAGCGGTATGAGTTTCGACGATCCCACCGATCCGGGGCCGGGCAGCCGGGACTCCGGGGTCGACACCGACACGGACACGAGCCGGGATATCGCCATGGATCCCGGCCTGGACCACGGCTCCGACCGCGGCCTGGAGCCGCAGGCTGCAGACGGGCGAGTTCGGTCGGCGCGAGGGGACAGGGAGGGCGAGCGACGCCGAGAGCCGGGGCGGCACGCGCTACCGCCAAGCGCGAGCCCTCGACCCCGACCGATCCGGGCCGCCTGCTCCGCCGTTCGGCCCGGCGCAAGGAGTGGATCCCCACGTCCGGTGGCTCCACCCTGCATCTCCTGGTCCTCTCCTCCACCCGGGAGGACACGACGGTGGTCGACCTGGCCACGCGGACCGTCATGCGCGTGCGCGTGCCGTGGCCCGAGGACCACGATCCGGACATCGCCACGTTCGACGTCGTCGAGGTGACGCTGGCGGCCGACCCCGAGCGCGACGACCTGGCCCAGCCCGAGGCGACGACCGTGGAGGACCTGCCGCGCCATGTCGGCACGCTGCGGGGCCGACAGCTGCGCAAGCTGCTGCAAAGATTGGTGGCGTCCCCGGATGGCCCGCTCCTCGGCTTCCCTGGTCCATCCGCCCCCTACTGGGAGTTCCGTGGCTTCCGTCCCTCGGTTGCCCTCATCGAGCCCACCCGGAGCCCCCAGTTGATTCGCCGCCAAGCGGACGGGACGACCTGGGTGCGGTTCGGCTGGGACCGCGAGGACGTGTGGCTCCCGGTCGAGGACCGCAACGCGGCGCGGGCGCTCGATGCGGCTCGCCGGGAGCGACTGAGCGGGAAGAGCCTGGCCACGGCGCTGGGCTTCGATCCGCAGTATCTCCTGGTCACGGTCAGCCCGCCGCGTGACGGGCACTGCTACAAGGTCTGCGCGGCCGTCCTGCCCCGGGGTTGAGCCCAGAGAGACCGGTCGAGACACCCTGAAGTGGTGTGCCTGCGAGCTCGAGGGAGCGCCCTCGAGCCGGCTGAGGCCTCAGCGGCCGAGCTTGCCCCCGGCCAGGTCCTCGGCCATGGCCCAACCGAAGGCCACCAGGCGGTCGCCCTTGTCGGCGTCGAAACTCGTGAAGTGCTGGTCGACGCCTTCAGGGATCTTGACCTTGGGAGCGATGAAGTCGAGTCCACCGGCGACCCCGCCGTCACCCTTGAGGATGAACGTCCGGTCGTCCAGCCGGCTCTCGCACCCGAATCGCTTGGACAGCCGACGGGCCCAGGCACGCTCTTCGCCCGAGGACTTGTGATCGGGGAACGGCACGACGTCCTGAAGACCGGCGAAGGCCCGGAAGCCCTCCGGTGAGAGCAGGCGGGTCCCGAGCAGGACGTCCTCGTCCGGGAAGGCCAGCAGGGCACGGCGGTACTGGTCCGCCATGATCCCCTTGAGGGCCGCTTCGGCCCGCGAGGTCCGGTCGACCAGCGCCAGGCCCACGAGGAGCGACGGGGTCCCGCCGATGCGCTCGAGGGTGCAGAACGAATAGCCGCGGAGCTTGTTGCCCTCGCGGGCCTGGGTGATGAGGACCCAGGATTCCCGCTCTTTGGAGAGGAAGCCGATGTCGTAGCCGGGCGGGCGGTCCGCACAGAGATCCGCCATTTCGACCAGCTCAGCGTCGCTGAGCGCGGTGCAATCCTTGGTGCTCACTACGATCGGCATGAGGTCCAGTCTACTGGCTTCGTCCGAGTCCGTTCCCAACCGGACCGGACGCCGCGGGGCCAGCTGGCGGGAGCGGAAATCGGCATTTAGAAGCCCAGCTCAGGAGCCAATTTCACGCATCCGCGGCACCAGGTTTCACGACAGGACGGCGGTCTGCCCCAGCAGCCGCTTGAGCTCCCCCACGAGACCGTTCTTGCAGTCGACGTTGAATTCGGGCGGCAAGCGGAGCACCTTCTCCCCCACGTGCAACATGACCGGAGACGGGCCTGGGTGGCCGGACAGGACGTCCTTGAGGCCCTCGACCCTGCGATCGGTGAGCACGCCGAGGGGAAGCTTGATGTGGAGGTCGGACTGGCCCCGATCAAGCATGGGCCGTGACACCTCCATGCAGACGATCTTCGGCTCCTCTTCCCTGGTGTCCAGCCGGCCCTTGATCACGACGATGGCGTCGTTTTCGATGAGCGCCCCGTACTCGGCCATGGTCCTCGGGAAGACGAAGACCTCCATGGCGGCCTGGAGGTCTTCGAGCACGAACCGGGCCATGAGATCGCCCTTCTTCGTGTACGACCGCCTGAGGTCGGTGACCACGCCCCCGACCGAGCGCACCGGCGCCCGGTCGCCGGCCACGGGATCCTCCTCACGCATGTCCGCCAGAGCTGAATCGGTGTGGCGGGACAGGGCCGCCTCGAAGCCCATGAGCGGGTGGTCGCTGACGTAGAGGCCGAGCATCTCCTTCTCGAAGGCGAGCCGCTGCGCCTTGTCGAATTCGGTCTCGGGGATCGCGACCTTCGCTCCGCCCCAGCCCGGGTCGGATTCCTCCTCCTCGAGAGCGGCGAAGAGCGTGGTGATGCCGAAGTCCTGCTCCTTGCGGCGCTCGAGCGTCCGGTCGACCACGGCCTCGAGGACCAGGCACAAGCCCTGGCGGGGATGGCCGAGCGAGTCGAACGCGCCCCCCTTGACGAGCGACTCCATCGTCCGCTTGTTGAGCACGACCGGGTCCACCCGGGAACAGAAGTCGAAGATGTCCTCGAAGGGCCCACCCGCCTCGCGCTCGGCCACGATCCGCTCGACCAGGCTCTCGCCGACGTTGCGCACGGCGGCCAGGCCGAACACGATGGCCCGGCGTGCCGCGAGGCGCCGCGGCGGCGGTGGGAAGGGGGGCGTCCGGGTCCTCGGTCGTCGCGCCGGCCTGCGTCGGGCCGGCCTCCTCGTCGAGGCCACCCTCCTCTGCTGTTGGCGCGGGACCGTCGGTGGCCGGGCCCACTGCAGCGTCGGCTTCGTCGTCGGCGTCGGAATCGGAATCGGCAGCAGCATCGGCAGCGGGAACGGCATCGGGAGCTGACCGGTCCGGGGCGAATTCGGCAACCGAGCGGTTCACGTCGGGCACGAGGACTTCGATCCCCATGTTGCGGCACTCGGCGAGGTAGACCGCCGTCTTGTCCTTGTTGTCCTTGACCGAGGTCAGCAACGCCGACATGTACTCGACCGGGTAGTGCGCCTTCAGCCACGCGGTCTGGTAGGCGACGAGTCCGTAGCCGTATGAGTGCGACTTGTTGAACGCGTAGTCGGCAAAGGGCTCGATGATGTCGAAGAGCTGGGTGCCGAGCTCCTCGCCGTAGCCCTCGGAAACGCAGCCCGCCACGAACTTCTCGCGCTCGGCGGCAATCAAGGCCCGGATCTTCTTTCCGCAGGCCTTGCGGAGGTTGTCCGCTTCCTCGAGGGAGTAGCCGGCGAAGCGCTGGGCCACTCGCATCACGGACTCCTGGTACAGCATCAACCCGTAGGTGTCCTTGAGGATGGGCTCGATGTCGGGGTGCAAGTAGGTCAGTTCCTTGCGCCCGTTCTTGAGCTCCGGGTAGTCGCGGTGCATGTTGGCCGCCATGGGGCCGGGTCGATAGAGGGCGACCAGGGCGGCAACATCGTCGAAGCTCGTCGGCGCCAGCGCCCGCAAGGTCTGGCGCATTGCGGCGCCCTCGAGTTGGAACACGCCGACCGACTCGGCTCTGCGCAACATCTCGAGGGTGGGCTCGTCGGCCAGGTCGAGGTTGTCGATGTCGGGCCGTTCGCCCGTGTCCGCCTCGATCAGATCGAGCGCCCGCTCGATGATCGAGAGGTTGCGCAGGCCCAGGAAGTCCATCTTCAGCAGGCCCAGTTCCTCGACGCCGTGCATTTCGTACTGGGTGACGATGGGCGCGTCCTCGGGTGCTCCGCCGGAATCCGGCTTGCGCTGGATCGGGAGGTAGTCGGTCAGCGGATCGCGGGAAATCACCACGGCGGCGGCGTGGATACCGTCCTGGCGACGGAGGCCTTCGAGGCCGAGGGCCACGTCGATGACCTCTTTGGCCTCGGGGTCGGTGTCGTGCATCGCCCGCAGGTCACCCGCGGTCGCATAGCCGTCCTCGTAGCCCTCGATCTTCTCCAGGCAGGCCCGGAGCGGCGTGTCCCGACCCATGATGAGCGGGGGCATGGCCTTGGCGATCTTGTCGCCCACGATGTAGGGCTTGCCCAGCACCCGCGAGGCGTCGCGCACGGCCGCCCGCGCCTTGATGGTCGAGAAGGTGATGATCTGGGCCACCCGGTCGCTCCCGTACTTCTCGGCCGCGTAACGCATCACGTCGGCGCGGTAGCGCTCGTCGAAGTCCATGTCGATGTCGGGCATCTGCTTGCGGCCCGGATTGAGGAAGCGCTCGAAGAGCAGGTCGTAGCGGATGGGGTCGAGGTCGACGATGCGCAGGCAGTAGGCCACGCAGCACCCGGCGGCCGAGCCGCGGCCCGGGCCGACCCGGATGCCCGACTCCCGGGCGAAGCGGATGAGGTCCCAGACGACGAGGAAGTAGGCCGGGAAGCCCATGTCGCCGATGACGTTCAGCTCGAACTCGAGTCGCTCGACCACCTCGGGCGGCAACGGGTCGCCGTAGCGCTCCTTGGCGCCCTTCGAACGCCAAGTCCTTCAGGTAGGCCTGGGCGCGCTCCTCGTAGGTGGCCCCGGTGAAGCGATCGGGCACGGGGAACTCGGGCAGGCTGGGCTTCCCCAGTTCGATCTGCACGTCCGCCCGCTCGGCGATCAACAACGTGTTGTCGCACGCCTCAGGAACCTCGCGGAAGAGGTGGCGCATTTCGGCGGCCGACTTGAGGTAGTGCTCGGTCCCCTCGAACTTGAAGCGGTTGGTGTCGGAGAGCAGGGCCCCCGTCTGCACGCACAGCAGGGCATCGTGCGCCACCGCGTCCTCGCGGTGGGTGTAGTGACTGTCGTTGGTGGCCAGGAGGGGCGCCCCGATGCGTTTGGCGATCTCGACCAGCTGCGGGTTGGTGCGGTGCTGGTCGGCAATGCCGTGGTCCTGGAGCTCGACGAAGAGGTTGCCCTGGCCGAAGATGTCCTGGAGCCGGGCCGCCCGCTGCTCTGCCCCGTCGTAGTCGCCGGCCAGCAGCGCCTGCAGCACCACTCCACCCAGGCAGCCGGTGGTGGCGATGAGGCCGCCGTGATGGCGCTCGAGCAGCTCCCAGTCCAGCCGCGGCTTGTAGTAGTAGCCCTCGAGGTAGGCGGCGGAGGACAGCTTCATGAGGTTCCGGTAGCCCTCGACCGTCTCGGCCAGGAGGGTCAGGTGGTAATAGAGCTTCTGGCCGCCCTCGACGTCACCGCCCGTGTCGTCCACCCGGCCCCGGCGCACCGGACGCTCATGACGCGACTCGCCGGCCATGTAGGCCTCGGTGCCGATGATGGGGACGATGTCCGCGGCCCGACAGGCCTTGTAGAAGTCCAAGACCCCGTACATGTTCCCGTGGTCCGTGATGCCGAGCGCGGGCTGCCCGTCGGCCACCGCGGCCGCCACAAGATCCTTGACCCGCGCCGCCCCATCGAGCATGGAGAACTCGGTGTGGGTGTGCAGATGCGTAAACGACCGCTCCGACACCGGCCCTCCTTTCGCCACGTTCGAACTTACACCGGTGTGGTTCCCCCGGGACTTTGCAATCTATCCGGTGCGGTGGCTGGCCGCGGAGGACGACGGAGCCCCCTGCCTTGTCGTGGAGGGTCTGGCGCTTCTTGTCCCAGACCGGGTAGAGCACGTCGATCAACCAGACCAGGATGAGGAAGGGGTTGAGCAGCTCCAACGACCGCAACACGCCCTCGGTGAGCGCCCGAACACCCGCCCTGGTGTAGCCCAGGCGCTCGAACGTGCCGTCGCGGACGGCTCGCACCCCGACGGCCATCATGCCGACCGTCTGGCCGCGGCGGCTGCCGCAGAAGATGGTGCCGTACACCAGGTAGAGCAGGGCCGATGATGAGGAGCGGCAGGGCCGAGATGCTGCGCTGGCGGTTGCGTCCCCCGCTTCATCATGTAGTGGATCTCGAGCGTATGGCTGTGGCGCATCAGGAGGACCAGGACCACCGTCACCGCGGCGAAGATCACGAAGTCGATGAGGTAGCCCCCGACCCGGATGCCCCAACTGGCGTAGACGGGCCCGGTCTGGGCCCGATTCCCATTGTGGTGGCGGTGGCGGATATGCCCCCGGGTACTGCCCGGGGCCCCCGGGGTACTGAGGCGGCGGGGGTGGAGCCCAAGCGGAAGGTGGGACAGGAGGTGCGGTCGAGGGCGGTGGTGGAGGCGGCGCGTTGCCCGGGAAGGCGCCTGGCCCCGGACCGGCCGTGCCCCCGGAGTCGACTCCTGATCCCGAATCCATCCCGTCACTCACGATGTGCCTCCTCCAGGCGTGGCTGTGGACGTAGCCTCGATCGCTCGGTTCCCCGCCCTCAGCGATGCGCCGGGCCAGACGGGGGCGGCGCCCAGGCTGCATGCGAGGCGCTGGACCCCGTCACAGGTAGGCGCCGGTCCGACCTGTCTCGCCCGCAGAGGGCAGCCCGCGCTGGCGCATCTCCTCGAGCTGGGCCCGAGCCGCCATCTGTTGGGACATCAGCGTGGCCTGGATCCCGTGGAAGAGGCCCTCGAGCCAGCCCACGAGCTGGGCCTGCGCGATGCGGAGCTCGGCGTCGCTCGGGGCTTCGACGTCGAAGGGCGGCGTCATCCGCCGGAGCTCGGCCACCAGGTCCGGGGAGAGGCCTTCGGACAGGTCCTGGACCGACTGTTCGTAGATCTCGCGCAGACGGACCCGGCTCTTCTCGTCGAGGGGTGCGGCCCGGACCTCATCGAGCAGGGTCTTGACCATGGAGCCGATGCGCAGCACCTTCGCCGGCTCGCTGATCGACTCGGTCTGGTCCTGCTCCCCTTCCGCGCCCTCGGCGGCAGCGGCGGCGAGGACCTCGTCCGGCGCCACGCGCAGCCCCCATGTCGGTCGATTCGGTTGCGTCGACAGGGCTCAGCTCGCAGTGCGATCGTCGTTCGTGTCGGCCATCAGTGTCGTCCCGCCGCCATGCGCACCATCCTCATCCAATCCTCATCGATTCGTTCGTGTCGCGTGTCGTCGTGCCCCGCACGTTTGCTCGTGCCGCGTGTTTGCTCGTCGCGCTCCGGCGCCGTTGCCTGTGCCGTGCCCTTGCTCCTGCTGTGCTTTCGCCGGTTGGTCCCTTCGCACGCGGCCATTCTGCATGACGTGGGGTGGCTCGTTCACGTGGACCACCCGAGCAGCGGGATCAGCATCTCGGCCGGCGTGAGGGACCCGTGCCGGGCCTTGAGGCGGAGCTCACCCGTGTCGGCCGGGTCCAGGAATGCCGTGGCGACGAACGGGACCAGGGCCACGTCGCCCAGGCGGGAGGACACGGCCGGCGCCGGCACGCCGCCCAGCCATCCTTCCTTGACGATCTGTTCCTTCGTGCGCACCCAGGCGATGTCGCCGTAGAGGTCCTGCGCCGTGGCCGCCACGTCGTCGAGTGCGCCGTCGCGGACGTGGAGCCAGCGGAAGCGCCCCTCGCCGCTGATCAGGGTCACGCCGTCCATGATCTCGGGCCCGAGCACCTCGACCGAGCCGCCCACGTCCACCTGGCCGTGATCGGCCGTGACCACGAGCGCGCACTCGGGCGGGAGCACGTCGAGCACGTCAGCCACCAGGCGGTCGGCACTGCCGCAGCTCGTCGTCGTAGAAGTCGCCGAGGCCCTCGGCGTGGGCGATCTTGTCGATGCCCTCGTAGTAGGCGTAGACGAACGGCGCTCCGGCCGAGGTGAGGCGGCGGACCGAGGTGACCAGGCCGGCCTGGGTGTGCCAGCGGTGCAAGTCGACCTGGCCGAGATGGGCCGCCGTGAACCCCGTCGGCCCGTAGTCGGAGCGGGTGACGACGGGCACGGTCTCGGTGGCCCCGGGGAACGACGGGCAGGGCTGGAACTGCTGGGCCGGCACCCGCATGCGGGCGTCGCGCCCGTGGATCGACCACTGCAGGACGTTGAAGACCTCGCCGTCGAGGGCGACCCGGTAGCCCGACCACGCCGTGCTCGGCCGGGACCCGTCCCGTGACCAGCGTCGTCAGCGCGCAGGCGGTCGTGCTCGGGGCGACCGAGGTGATGGACTGCCCGGCACCGCCGCTGAGGACCGGGGCCAGGTGGCTGCGGGCTCCGAGCTGCTCGGCCCCCAGCCCGTCGATCACCAGAAGCACAATTTGTCGGGCGCCGGCCACGCAGGCGGGCGCCCAGCCTGGGCAAGGGCGTGCCGGTCGGGTCGCCCAGGTGGTGGAGGAGGCCCGGCACCACACCCTGGAGGCACGCCCCACCGAAGTCCGGCAGGACGAGCTCGGCGGGCTCCCCAGAGGCTCCGGCTGCCGCCGCGTCGGGACCTGCCGTCGCCGCCGGGGCAGCCATGCCATCGTTCACGAAGGCCCACCCTACGACCCGCGGACCCTCGATACGTGCCCCCGGGCCGGTAGGATCGACGCACGTGAGGGTCTCGACACGGGGTGACTACGCCAGCAGGGCGCTGCTCTCTCTGGCCCTCCATGGGGCGGAGACGCCGACCTCGGTCCGCGACATCGCCCTGCGCACGGGCCTGCCCCAGCCCTATCTCGAGCAGATCCTGCTCGCCTTGAAGGGTGCCGGACTGGTGCGCTCCAAGCGTGGCGTCGGAGGCGGGTACGTCCTGGCCCGGCCGCCTGAGGAGATCTCGCTGGACCAGATCGTCTCCGCGGTCGACGGTCCGATCGCCGCGGGCGACTTCGGCCTGCCCCACGAGAACGGGGCCTGCGACCACGAGGGCCAGTGCATCTTGCTTGCCGTCTGGGCCGACGTGGGCGAGACCATCCGCACCCACCTGCAGTCCTACAGCCTGGCCGACATGGTCGATCGGGCCCAGGGGAACGTGGCGCCGACTGCGGCCACGGCTCCGGCTCCGGCTGCGGCTGCGGCTGCCTGAGCCTGCGCCGGCGCCGGCGCCGGTCTGAGCGCTACAGCTCCGGCGGGGTCACCAGGTTCCACATGAGCACGGCCGGGCGGTCGTGCTCGGAGGACAAGATGCTCAGGGCACCGGCGTCGAGCATGAAGAGGCGCCCGGCCGCCGGGGGCAGGCCGAGCCAGCGGGCGGCCACCACCCGGAGGAGATGGCCGTGGGCCACGGCGAGGGTGTCGCCGGCGACGGATCTTGCCCGCTCGACCACCCGATCGGCCCGGCGGCCCACCTCGGACGCCGTCTCCCCCTCGGGCACGCCGTCGCTCCAGAGGTCCCAGCCGGGGCGGCTCTGCTGGATCTCGGCGGTCGTGAGGCCCTCGTAGGCGCCGTAGTCCCACTCCGATGAGGTCGGGGTCGACCTCGCCCTCGAAACCGGCCAGGGCGCAGGTGTCCGAGGCCCGGATCAGGGGGCTGGTGAGGACCTGGGCGAATTCCGTGAGGCCGTAGAGCCCCGCAGGAGCGCTCCGACCGCCTCGGCCTGGCGCCGGCCCGCCGTCGAGGAGGGGAATGTCCGTGCGCCCCGTGTGTTGACCACTTTGTGACCATTCGGTGGCCCCATGCCTGAGCAGCACCAACCGGGGCGGCATGGGCGCGTCAGACCAGCACGGCGGGGGTTCGAGGCGCAAACCCGGCTCCGAACATCCTCCTGGAATGATCGAGGGACAGCTGGTGTTGTACCGAGCCAGAACCAGGTTGATCCTGGTCGTTGCCGGGAACGTATGACTGAGAGCGAGCGAAGAAACGTCTGGAGCGATGATGAGCAAGAGCGCGGTGAGCACGTCGGACACGTTGGGATTGATGCTGCGTGACCTCGACCAGTTCCCAATGCCTGACCACGAGCAGCAGGTCGAGTTGGCGAAGCGGGTCGCGGCGGGAGACGACGCGGCCCGAAAGCAGATGGTGGCCGCCAACCTGCGACTCGTCGTGCACTGGGCCCGGCGCTACCAGGACCGGGGCGTCGACATGGCGGACCTCGTCCAGGAGGGCACCTTCGGCCTGATGCGGGCCGTCGACAAGTTCGACTGGGAGCGGGGCTTCCGCTTCTCGACCTACGCCACCTGGTGGATCCGCCAGGCGCTGCAGCGCGCCGTGCAGCAGCACGGCCGCACCATCCGCATCCCTCTGGAGGTGGGTGAGCAGATCCAGCGGCTCGAGCTGACCAAGTCGGAGCTGGCCACCACCCTGGGCCGGGCCCCGACCGAGAAGGAGCTCGACGACGCCACCGGCATGACGGCCGACGAGCGCGAGTCGCTCGAGGACGTGGCCCGGGTGACCGCATCGTTGGACCAGCCGGCTGCCCTGGAGTCGTCCACGACTCTCGGTGAGTTGGTGGCGCCGGACGATTCCGACTTCGCCAGTGACGTCGAGCAGACGATGGTCTACGAGCAGGTGCGCGAGGCGATCGAGCGGCTGCCCGACCTCCAGCGCGATGTGCTGCGCCTGCGCTTCGGCTTCAACGGGGACACCCCGGCGTCGCTGCAGTCGACGGCGGAGCGCCTCGGCGTCGGAGTGCGCCGGGTCCGCCGGGCCGAGGAGGAGGCGCTCGCCGCGCTCTCGACCGACGTCGAGGTCGTCGGCCTGCACCAGGCCGCCTGAAGTCTCTGACGGGCGAGGTACGCCTCGCAGGTCGCCGGGAATGGCGACGTGAACTCGAGGCGGGCTCCCGTCCGCGGATGGGTGAAGGCCAACCCGAAGGCGTGCAGGAAGAACCTGCCGCTCGCCGAGGCGCTTGTCCGCGGTCCCGTAGCGGGCGTCGCCCACGACGGGGTGCCCGATGGCGGCCATGTGGACGCGTATCTGGTGGGTGCGCCCGCTCTGGAGGGCGAGCTCGAGCAGGGTCGTGGCCTCCGACGTCGGTGTGGCGGGCCAGCGTTCGCGCACCGTGTACGCCGTGCGGGCCGGCTTGCCCGAGGCGGTGACGGCCATCTTGGTCGGGGTGCGGGCCGAGCGGCCGATGGGCGCCTCCACCTCGCCCTTGTCCTCGGCCACCGCTCCCTGGACCAGGGCCAGGTAGCGGCGTTCCATCGTCCGGGTGGCCAGCTGGTCGACGAGCGGCCGCGTAGGCCTCGGCCGTGCGGGCCACGGCGAGGAGTCCCGAGGTGCCCTTGTCGAGCCGGTGCACGATGCCGGGACGGTCGGGCGGGCAGACGCCCTCGGCCACCAGCGTCGCCAGGTCGGGGAAGCGGTCCAGGAGGCCGCCGACCAGGGTGCCCTCGGCGTGGCCGGCACCGGGATGGACGACGAGGCCGGCCGGCTTGTCGACGACGGCGACGTCGTCGTCGGCGTGGACCACCTCGAAGAGGATGCCCGACTCGGGCGCCACGGCGGATTCGCCGGGTGGGCGGACGTGGACGGTGAGTTCGGAGCCCTCGCGCAGCACGTCCTTGCCCGGACAGGGCGGGCACGCCGTCGATCAGCACCCGGCCGGCGCTGACCAGCTCGGCCGCGGCGGAGCGGGAGACGTTGGCCAGCATGGAGACGCCCCGGTCGACCCGGATCCCGGCCATGAGGGCGGGCACGTCGGTGGTGACGACGTCGCCGTCGGCGCTGGATCGGTCGGCTCGGCCGTCACGGCGCGTCCGCCTCGGCCTCGGAGGCCGGCTGTGTCAGCGGTGGCGGCGGGTCGTGTGTCGGGGGCGTCGGGCCGGCCGAAGAGAAGGCAGGCGATCACGATGATGATGCCCACCGTCACGCACGCGTCGGCCAGGTTGAAGGTCGGCCAGTGATCGAGGGTGACGAAGTCGGGCACCTCTCCCCCGTGGCCCCCGAAGATCCGTTCGGCCAGGTTGCCCAGCGCGCCGCCCAGGACCAGCCCGCCACCCACGGCGAGCGGCACGGTGCGCACCCGAGACACCACGACGGCGAGGACGACCAGGCCGATGCAGAGCAGCACCGTGACCACCACGGCCCGGCCGCTGAAGAGGCTGAAGGCGAAACCCGAATTGAAGGTGAGGGCGAGTCCGAACGGGCCCCAGACGTGGCTCACCGTGTGGATGTGGCGGATGGCGAGCGACGTGGTCACCAGGTCGGCGACCACCACGACGGCTGCGATGGCGAACGCCAGTACCCGGATTCGGGTCAGCGACGCGACAGGCCCCCGCTCTTGCAGGCCACGCAGAGCCGCGCGTAGGGCAGGGCCCGCAGCCGCGGCTTGGGGATCGGCTGGTAGCAGCGCTCGCAGTAGCCGTAGGTCTTGTCGACGATGCGCACGAGGGCGTCGTCGATCTCCTCGACGGCGATCGTGGCCTGGCCCGAGAGCGCCAGGTTGCGCTCACGGTCCACCGTCACCGTGCCGCCCTCACCCGACTCCTCGTCGAACTGCACGTCGCCCGGCTCGCGCTCGAGCGCCAGCGAGTCGGCCTCGGCCCGCAGCGACGTGGCCTGCTCCTGGTAGATGGCGCGCTCGTCATTGAGCAGTTCCCGGACCTCGTCGAGGAACTTCAGGTCCTTGGAATAGGGACCGCTCTTGGGTCGCACCGGCGCCGGAGGCTTCGGCTTGGGCGTGAACGTCGTCCGCGGGGCGACGACGACCGCCGGGGCGGCGCCGTTGCCGTCGACCGCCGGCGGCCTTCTTGGCCGGCGCCTTCTCGGCCGGAGCCTTCTTGGCCGTCGTCGGCGCCTTCTTGGCCGGAGCCGCCTTCTTGGCGGCCGCCGGTGGCGCCTTCTTGGCCGGGACCGCCTTCTTGACCGCGGCCGCCGGCACCTTCTTGGCCGGGGCCTTCTTGGTGGCCACGGACGGCTTCTTCGCCGAAGGCGCAGCCTTCTTGGTCGTGCTGGGGGCCTTCTTCACCACAGGGACTGCCTTCTTTTTTGAGAGAACGGAACTCTTGGTCGTCGATGCTCCAACCTTGGAGGAGGCGGATTTCTTCCCGCCTGCCGCAGACGAGCCTGCCCGCGACGCCCGACACCCGCTTGACCTGGGTGCTCTTGCTGGCTGGGGTCATTCCGCCCTCCTTCACACCACACGTGGCGGCTGGTGTCCCCGACGACGACCGCGCCAAGGGAGCGGGTGACCATACAGGACGGCTCTGACAGGGGCAATACGGCGGTTCCCCTACACGGCGGTGCTAGACGGGGCGGGGCGCTCCCGAGATGGCGGCGCCCGAGGCGCTCTGCAGATTCAGCGTGGGGGGCCCGTCGTCCGCCGGCGCCAGCTCGGTCCCCGGCTCCGGCCGGATCGCCCGCCTGTCCCGCGCTCGGCGGCGATCGCCGCGGCCTTGGGCCGGACACCCATGAGGGAGTTGGCCGGCTGCACGTTCTCGTCGACCCACTTGAGAATGTCGCTGAGGGCGCCGCGCAGCCGGTTGCGCTCGGACTCGAGGTGACGCGCCATGCTCTCGACATCGGTGGCCAACTCGGTACGGGTGGACTCCAGGCGGATGACTTCGTCACGCAGCTTCTTGTTCGACTCGGCCTGCATCTGCGCGGCGGTCGCCTCGGCGGCCGCGATCGAGGCCGCGGGCCGTCTCCTCGGCCTGGGAGATGATCGCGGCCGCTTCGGCCTCGCTCTCGCGCTTGGTCTGGTCGACGAACTTCTGGGCCAGCAGCAAGGTCCGCTGCAGCGTCTCGTCGCTCAGCGGGTGTCGGTCGCCGCGGCTGCGGCAACCGGCGCGACCTCCTCGCTCGCCTCGATCGGCACCGGGGCGGCGCGCTTCTCGCGCTCGAGCTGCGAGATGCGCTCGCTCGCCTGACGCAGCCGCTCGTTCAGCTGGCGAACGTGCTCCTGGAGTCCCTCCGCTTCCTGGGCGGCGCGGTCCAGGTACTCGTCCACCTCATCGACGTTGTACCCCTTGAGACCAAGGCGGAACTCGACCGTGCGCAGGGTGTCGAGGATCGATGTGGGAGCTTGCGAATTGTCCATGGACCCGAAGCTTACCTATCCCATCCTGGCGTTCGGGGTATGGGCCTCAGCCGCGCAGGACCGGAATGAGGACGATCTCCGCCACCAGGATGACGACCAGAAAGGAGAGGTCGAGACCGCCGATCGGCTTGATGATCGCTCGCACCGGGCGTAGCACGGGGTCGACCGCCCGGTAGAGGAAGTACTGGACCCGGGCCAGGGTCGTCCCCGGCTGAATTCGGAACCAGCTCAGAAGGGCGTAGGGGATCATGAACAGCCAGATATAGGCCTCGATCAACCATGCGAGCAGCTTGAAGACGTTCACCAGCCCCTCAGGGTACTGGGGTCAGTCCCGGCCGAAGCCGCGGTCCGCCAGGCGTTGCCTCTCCTCGTCGGAGATCTTGACGTTCGTCGGCGCCAGCAGGAAGACCTGGTCCGCCACCTTTTCCATCTCGCCGCTCAGGGCGTAGGTCACGCCGCTGCAGAAGTCGATCATGCGGCGCTGCAGGTCACGGTCGGCCATCTGGAGGTTCACGATGACCGGCCGGCTGTCCTTGAGGCGGTCGGCGATCTCCTTGGCGTCGCCGAAGCGGGAGGGGGCGACCACGTGCACCCGGGCCGACGCCGTCGCCAGCGGTGGGGGTGCCGACGGGGTGATGGTGGTGTCGGCCGGCATGGCCCGCACCTGGCTCGGGCGGGGCGGCACGGCTGGCCGCAGCGGCGTTGGGCTGGGCCGGGACGGCAGACTCGCGTGGAATGGTCCGCACCCGGCTCATCCCTCCGCTGAACTCCTCGGCGGGGCCCTGGTCGTACTCAGGGGCGGCAGGGCGGGCCTCGACCCGGCTGGTCGCGGCCGAGAAGCCGCGGGGCGCCCGATCCTCGAGGTCGTCGTACTCGTCGTACTCGTCATCGAGCAGGCCGAGATAGACCATGGTCTTCTTCATGAACGAGGGTGACATACCTTCTCCTGTCCCGGCACAGCGTAGTGCCTGCTCGCCAGGGGGGCTGGGAGCCGCAACGCCCCCATTACGCAGCACCTTCAGCCGTGCCGCGGTGGCCGCTCACCGAAGAGGGCCCGCCCGATGCGCACCATGGTCGTAGCCGGCGGCGACGGCCGCCTCGAGGTCGTCGCTCATGCCCATCGAACGCTCCCCGAGGCCCAGATCCGTCGGCCAGACGGCCCACCGTCTCGAAGGACGCTCGGGCCACCTCGGCCGGACCGGGCGCGGCCACCGTCATGAGGCCCACGACGCGGAGGTCGAGCGCGCGGAGCCGCCCGACCAGGTCGGCCACCTGATCGGGCGGACAGCCGTTGCGGCCGGGCAGCTCCGTCGTGTCGACCTGCGACCATGACGGCGGCTCCGGGCGCGAAGCGGGCGATCCGCTCCCCCTCGGTGACCCGGGCCACGCTCTGCCAGAGGCCGACGATCGGCGCGAGGGCGGCCACCTTGTTGCGCTGCACGGCTCCGAGGAAGTGCCAGACGGGGTCGCCGGCCGCTGCCCGGCGGGTGAGCTGACCAGGCCGGCCTTCTCAACCAGTTCCGCCGCGTAGTTCTCGCCGATGTCGCGCAGCCCGGCGCCCAGCGCCGCCTCCACCGCGTCGGGTCCGAAGCCTTTGGTGACGCCGACGACCCGGATGCGCTCGGGGTCGCCGCCGGCGCGCTCGATGCGCGCCCGGAGCGCCGCGAGCCTCGATGCGACCTCGTCGCTAGCGCAGGAAGGAGGGGACGTCGAAATCGTCGTCGCCGAGGTCAAGCTCTTCTTCCGTTCCCGTGGCGTCGGCGAAGATGTCCACCGGCTCGGGCGTGTCGAAGATCGAGGCGACGCGGTCGGCGCCCTTGGGCGGAGCACCTTCTTCCCAGCGTTCGAAGCCGGCGGCGATGACGGTCACCCGCACCTCGTCGCCCATGGTGTCGTCGATCACGGCGCCGAAGATGATGTTGGCGTCGGGATGGGCCACCGAGTGGATGATCTCGGCCGCCTCGTTCACCTCGAACAGACCCAGGTCGGACCCGCCGGCGATGTTGAGCAGGATGCCGCGTGCGCCCTCGATCGAGGCCTCGAGGAGCGGCGAGGTGATGGCGGCACGGGCGGCGTTGGCGGCCCGGCCGTCGCCGATGGACGAGCCGATCCCCATGATGGCGGTCCCGGCGTTGATCATGACCATCTTCACGTCGGCGAAGTCGGTGTTGATCAGCCCGGGCACGGTGATGAGATCGGTGATGCCCCGCACACCCTGCATGAGCACCTCGTCGGCCATTTTGAAGGCGCTGAGCATGCTGGTCTTGTCGTTGGAGACGGTGAGCAACCGGTCGTTGGGGATGACGATGAGGGTGTCGACCTTCTCCTTGAGGGTCTGAATGCCCTTTTCGGCCTGCATGGCCCGGCGCCGGCCCTCGAACGTGAAGGGTCGGGTGACGACGCCGATGGTCAGCGCCCCGGCGCCCTTGGCG
The DNA here is from genome assembly GCA_963726855.1 of uncultured Acidimicrobiaceae bacterium. Taxonomy (GTDB): domain Bacteria; phylum Actinomycetota; class Acidimicrobiia; order Acidimicrobiales; family RAAP-2; genus Bog-473. Next base: position 247,362 of record CAVSEB010000020.1, on the reverse strand, counting down.
ACCTCGGCCACCACGGGCGCAGCGCCGGTGCCGGTCCCGCCGCCCTCACCGGCCGTGATGAAGACCATGTCGGACCCCTGGAGGGCCTCCTCGATGTCGGCGCGATGCTCCTCGGCCGCCTGGCGCCCGACCTCGGGATCGCTCCCCGCACCCAGGCCCCGGGTGAGCTGGCGGCCGACGTCGAGCTTGAGATCGGCGTCGCTCATGAGCAGCGCCTGGGCGTCGGTGTTGGCCGCGATGAATTCGACGTTGCGCAGTCCCGAGTCGATCATCCGGTTGACGGCGTTGACTCCGCCTCCGCCGACCCCAACCACCTTGATCACGGCCAGGTAGTTCCCCTGGGATGGCACGGTCGTCATGAACTCCCTCGTCTCCGGGTCGATCGCCGACCGACTGCTCGCTGATAGGTCCCGCCCCGCGTTGCCGGGGACGTGCGTCCAGCGACCAATCCCTGAACCTTTGGGGAAGGTTGAAGTTCACAGCACGGCAACGTGACCCCACCATACGGGGGGCATTCGGGCAGGTCAAGCATAAGGCATCACCCTGGCGTCACGGTTACCGCGTCGGGAACACTCACGTCGATGACGTCTCCCGCATGGAGGGTTGCACCCGCGAGGACGGACGACACGTCCTCGTACTTGGCGGTCAACTGGGAGGCGGAGCCGATGTTCACGGCGATGGGCGTCGTCATGGAGAGCTGCACCCAGCCCCCTGGCTCGACGGTCACCGCGGTCACCTGCGCGGAGAACGACGGGGGCAGGGTGGAGGCCACTTTGAGGCCCGCGTCGTCCTTGGGCGACAACAGCGACCCGGGCGCACCGGGGGCAACCGGCACGGTGAGGAGGAGCAGGCCGGGCGGCCGCGCCCCGGGTGCCACCTGGAGCACCCGCCCGTCCGCGCTCGCCACGGCCCAGGTGCTTCCCGGGCCCGGCGAGCACCAGGCGAGGGATCTCCTCGCTCACGGCGATGTGGACGCCGTCGGGCCAGAGACGTGGCACGGTGGCCGAGCGGACCCAGGGCAACCGCTCGATCCCCGCCGCGGCCGCTCCCCCGTTCACGTCGAGCAGGGGCGGGTGGCTGGCCAGGCCGGCGGCGGCCACGACCTGTGCCGCCGACTCGTGGACGTCTCCGGTCACGGTGATGCTCCGGGCCGCGAAGATCGGCGAGTGGAGAAGGAACCAGCGCACCGACGAGCAAGAGGGTCAGCACCAGGGCGCCGACGAGGATGTAGAGGCGGCGGCGACCCTGCTGGCGGAGGACCGCTGCCCGGCGGGCCGAGATGCGCGGGTCCATGCGGCCCCCGGCCCGGCCCTGACCGCTCGGGCGTGTCTTCTCCGCCACGGGCGGTGTCATCGGTCTCCGTCCTCCGTCCGACCCACCGGTCCAGTCTTCCCGGCGTCGAAGCCCAAGAGGCGGACCTCCGCCGCCAATTCGATCCCGCTCCGTTCCTTCACGACGGCGCGCACGTGCTCCATCAGGGCGCGCACGTCGTCGGCGCGCCCGCCCTTGTCGGCCTGGATGAAGTTGGCGTGCTTCTCCGACACCTGCGCCGTCCCGAGACGGAAGCCCTTCAGCCCGGCCGCCTCGATCAGGCGCCCGGCCGAGTCGCCCTCGGGATTGGTGAAGACGGAGCCGGCATTGGAGCCACCGGGTTGATGCTCCCGGCGCCACTTGACGATGTCGGTGACGCTGGCGCGCTCGTCGTCGGCCGAACCGGGCCGGACCGCGAGGTCGGCTTCGAGGACGATCTGGGACGGGCCGATGCTCGAGCGCCGGTAGCCGTAGTCGAGACGATCGACGCCGTCGGTGCCTCCGTCGTCGCGCAACAGGTCGAGCCAGCGGTACCGGACGAGGCAGGCCGCCATGTCCGAGCCGTGCCCACCGGCATTCATGCGGACGGCCCCGCCCACCGATCCGGGCACGCCGACGGCCCACGAGAGCCCCGACCACCCGGCGTCGGCCGACCGGCGGGCCAGCACGGGCAGCGACAGCGCGGCACCGGCTCGCACGGCTCGTCGAGCATCGGCCTCGGCGGTTGCGGTGCTCGACCGACGCCGGGTCCGGGCAGGGCGAGCCCGGCGAAGCCGGAGCCGAGGCGCAGGACCAGCCCCTCGAAGCCGGCGTCGGCCACCAAGAGGTTCGACCCGCGGCCGATCACGAAGACGGCGATCGGATCGGCCGGCCCTGCCCCGGCGGCTCCCACCTGACGACAGGCCGTGCGGACGGCCTCGAGGTCCTCGGGTCCTTCCACCTCGGCGAAGAGCGCGGCCGGCCCGCCGACTCCGTAGGTGGTCATCGGTCCGAGCGGCTCGTGTCGCCTGGCCCGCGGGCCGAGCAGCGTCGCCCAGGGCCTCGAGCACCGCGGCGGCCGTCACCACGACGGCGAGTCGAGCAGGACGTCGGGCAGCGACGTGAGGTCGCCCGCGCCCAGGGTCAAGCAGAGATCGCCCGCCTGCAGAGTCTCGGCCACGGCGTCACGCAGCCGCTCCCAGGCCGGGGCGTAGACGACGGGCAGCCGCGGATCCGACGAGCGGACGGCGTCGGCCACCAGCCGGCCGGACACGCCGGGCACCGGCGGCTCGCCGGCGCTGTACACGTCGGTCACGACCAAGACGTCGGCATCGGCGAAGGCCGTGCCGAATTCGGCAGCCAGGGCGGCCGTGCGAGAGAAGCGGTGCGGCTGGAAGACCGCCACGACGCGGGACCAGCCGCCCGGTGCGCGCCGTGGCCAGGGCGGCCCGGACCTCGGTCGGCAGGTGGGCGTAGTCGTCGACGAAGGTGACGCCGCGCGGCCTCGCCCCGGAACTCGAAGCGCCGGGTGACCCCGGCGAAGCGGGCCAACGCGGCCTGGGCTGCCTCGAAGGGAGCACCGGCCAGCAGCGCGGCCACCGCGGCCACCGCGCCGTTCCGCGCGTTGTGCAGACCGGGCACGCCCATGTCCAGCGTGCCCAGCGTGCCGTCGGGTCCCTCCACGGTGAAGGACACCGAACTCCGGGCCAACTCAAGATCGGTCATCCGGTAGGTGGCCCCGCCCGCCGAGCCGATCGTGATGGCGCTCGCGCTCCTCGGCCGATGGCCGCAGCCTCGGGGTCGTCCGCACACACCACGGCCCCTTCCGTCGCCGCGCCGACGAACTCGGAGAAGGCCGTCCGCAGTTCGTCGAACGTCCCGTAGTAGTCGAGGTGGTCCGGCTCGACGTTCGTGAGGACGGCCACATCGGGACGGATGGCCCGGAAGGTCCCGAAGCTCTCGTCGGCCTCGACCACCAACCAGTCGCCGGTGTCCCACACGGCGTTGGTCCCGATTTCGTTGACGTCGGCACCGATGACGAAGGAGGGGCGCAGGCCGGCCTCGACCAGGATGAGCGAGAGCATCGAGGCCGTCGTCGTCTTGCCGTGCGTGCCGGCGACGGCCAGGCATCGTCGTGTGGCGCAGATGGCGGCGAGCATGGCCGAGCGGGGAACGACGAGCACGACCGGCGGCCTGGGCCTCGACCAGCTCGACGTTCTCGGGCTGTACGGCGGGCGAAGAGGTGACGGCGTCGGCGTCACCGACGTTCTCGGCCCGATGACCGATCCACACCGTGATGCCCTGGGAACGGAGGCGCTCCGCCACGCGGCGAGTCGCGGAGGTCGGAGCCCGAGACGACGTGGCCCATGGCCCGCAGCACGATGGCGATGGCGCTCATCCCGGCCCCGCCGATCCCGATGATGTGAATTCGTCGGGGCACCAACAGGTCCAGCGAGATGGGTGCCTCCTCCCCCGCCGCTGATCACGTCGTCGTCAGCGGGCATTGGCATCGACCAGCTCGGCCACCCGGGCGGCGGCGTCGGGGTGGCTCAGACCCTGTGCGGCCTCGCGCATCGCGTGCAGCCGGGCCGGGTCGCAGAGCAGTGCCTCGAGCTCGTCCGCCAGCCGGCGGCCGTCGCATTCGGGATCGGGCACGTGCACGGCCGCACCGGTCCGGACCAACGCCTCGGCGTTCTTCGTCTGGTGGTCGCGTGGAGCGCCGGGAAGCGGGACAAGGATGGCGGGCACGCCGGCGATGAGGAGCTCGGCCACGGTCATGGCCCCGGCCCTGGTGACGCAGACGTCCGCCGCGGCGTAGAACTCGGCCATGTGGTCCTCGAAGGGCACGACCCGGTAGCAGAGATGTCCGTTGTCGAGTCGGCTGGTCGCTCGGGCCGCCGACACCGGTCGCGAATTCCTCGTAGTCCCTTCGCCCGGTCACGTGGTAGAGCGAACGGGATCCCTCCAACCGGTCCCGCCACGAGCAGGCCACCTCGGCCACGGCGCGATTGATGCGCCGAGCCCCGAGCGAGCCGCCGAAGACGGCCACGGTCGGCCGGTCCGACGGTAAGCCCAGCGCGGCCCGCGCCGAGGCCTGGCCGTCGGGCGTGCGGTCGAGCGAAGTCAGCCCGCTCGAGCACCGGCGTCCCGGTGACGTGGGTCCGCGGCAGCGCCGTCTCGGGGAAGGCGACGGCATTGGCCGCGGCGAAGCGCCCGAGGAAGCCGTTGACGGCGCCGGGAACGGCGTCGGTCGTCATGGAGACCAGCGGCACCCGGGTCAGCAGGGCGGCGAGCCCGGCCGGGAAGCTGGCATACCCGCCGACGATCACGACGACGCGTGGGCGACGGTGGGCAAAGGAGGCGAAGGCCCGCAGGCAGGCCCAGAGCAGGCCGGCGACGGCACCGATGTTGGCCAGGATCGCCCGAGGCGCCAGGCTGCGCCGGATCCCTCGACCCGGCAGGAGCGTGAAGGGAAACTCCAAGGTGGGCCACGTCGTGGCCTCGTGGCCGCGACGCGAGCCGTAGAGCTCGATGCTCTGTGGCTCGTGCCCGCGACGCACCAGGGCGCGCGCGATCTCGAGAGACGGGACGACGTGGCCGCCGGTGCCGCCGCCTGCGATCACCGCTCCGCGCCCGTGCGCTCACCGACCCCGGCCGGTGCGAGCCACCCGGCCGGCCGACCCGCCTCTGGTTGCGTGCGACGTCGAGGCCGGGCCGGGCAACGCCCGGAGCATGTGGCCGCCCTTCGGACTGCCGGGCGACGTTGATGAGGATGCCGGCCGCGGCCATCGTGATGACGAGGGAGGACCCGCCAAAGGAGATGAACGGGAGAGGGATCCCCGTCACCGGCAGGAGACCGACGACGGCCCCGATGTTGATCACCGTCTCCGCCGCCACCCAGGCGACGAGTCCGAGGGCCAGGAGGGCGCCGAAATGGTCCCGCGACTGGGTGGCGGTCCTGATGCCCAGCCAGACGAAGGAGGCGAGGAGGAAGAGGACGAAGAGAGCTCCCAGGATGCCCAGCTGCTCGCCGATGACCGAGAAGATGAAGTCGGTGTGCGCGTTGGGCAGATAGCCCCACTGGGCCTGCCCGCCACCGATGCCCGCCCCGAAGAGGTGGCCCGATCCCAAGCCGATGAGTGACTGGACCACCTGGTACCCCGAGCTCGACCCGTGGGCGGAGGGATCGACGAAGGAGAGGAGCCGGGCCCGCCGGTACGGGGAGGACAGCCCCACGATGACGGCCAGGACCACCAGGGCCCCCATGACCTTCATGACCGGACCCAGGCGCACACCCGAGACGAAGAGGAGAGCCGAGCGCGATGACGCCGAGGACCATGGCCGTCCCCATGTCGGGCTGGGCGAGGATCAGCACGCAGGCCGCGCCGGTTCACCAGGAGCACGGGTCCGATGATCCGGCGGTCGCGTCGAATCCTGATCGAGGCGCCGGGTGATGAAGTCAGCGGCGAAGACGGTGAGGGCCAGCTTCATGAGCTCGGAGGGCTGGAGTCGCAGCTGCCCGAACCCGACCCAGCGACTCGAACCCTGGACGTGGACACCGAGCCCGGGCACGAGCACCACGAAGAGGAGGGCGAAGGTCACCACGAGCAGGATCGGACTGATCCGCCGGAGCTTGTGGTAGTCGAATCGGATCGTCGAGCCAGAGCACGATGCCGCCGATGGCCATCCACATGGCCTCGCGGATGAAGATGGCCCACGGCGTCCCGTAGGTGGCGATGGAGATGACGGTGGACGCGGACCCCACCATGACGAGCCCGAAGACGCAGAGGAGACGCGACGTCGACCAGCAGAAGGGTGGAGGTCGAGATCTGCCGGCCGGCGATGCGGATGCCGGCATCCTTGGACGACCGCGACGCGATCGACGGGACACGCCGGGTCGGACGGGCCGGGCGCGAGAACGGTGGCGGTGGCTGTCGCGGAGGCGGGCGGCGGCGTCACGGCCGTCTCCTGGCCGACACGCGGGCGCGCCCTTCCGCACGGTCCGACACCCGTTGCACGTCGTAAGTCTCTCGCACCGCGCCTGCGAGGTGGTGGAGGGTCACGTGAATTTCGCCACCGTCAGGAAGTCGCCGTAGAAGATGCCGAGCCCGAGCGCGCAGAAGAGCCCGCCGAGGATCCAGAAGCGGACGATCACCGTCGTCTCGGGCCAGCCGGCGAGCTCGAAGTGGTGGTGGATGGGCGCCATGCGGAAGATGCGGCGATGGAACACCCGGAAGCTGATGACCTGCAGGATCACCGACAGCGTCTCCATGACGAAGAGGCCGCCGATGATGAGCAGCAGGAGATCGAGGTTCAACAGCAGGCAGAGCGCCGCCAACCCGGCGCCGATGCCCAGGGATCCCGTGTCGCCCATGATGATCTTGGCCGGCGCCGCGTTCCACCACAGGAAGCCGATGCAGGCGCCCGGCGAGGGCGACCGCGAGCAACGACAGGTCGATCGCCGACGCCGGAAGCACGTGGTAGATGTACTCGTGGCGGAAGATCCAGTACCCCATGATGGAGAGGACGGCGAAGCAGAACGTCCCCGACCCGGCGGCCAATCCGTCCACTCCGTCGGTGATGTTCACCGCATTCGACGTGCCCACCATGACGAGGACGGCGAAGATCACCCAGCCCACTGATCCGAGATTGATCCCGATGGGCTGCGCTCGGGTGAACGAGAGCGCGGTCGACGTATGCGCCCAGTGCACGGCGAGCTCGGCGAAGACGAGCGCGCAGACCAGTTGCGCGCCCGACTTGGCGCGCTTGTTCAAGCCGAGGCTGCGTCGCCGGTGCACCTTGATGTAGTCGTCGAGGTAGCCGATCAAGCCGAAAGCCACCACGGCCCCCACCGTCAGGTATCCGGTCCTCGAGAACCGCACCTGGGTGCCGATGTGGCCGACGGCGTAGCCGAGGACCGTGCCGGCGACGATCGCAATGCCACCCATGGTCGGCGTACCGGCCTTGACGCTGTGCGAGGCGGGTCCGTCCTCGCGGATGTGCTGGCCGATCTCGCGGCTGCGGAAATAGCGGATGAGGACCGGGGTGAGGAGGATGGAGACCCACAGCGCGACGCCTCCCGAAACGAGTAGACCGAGCACGGGCCTTAGCCCTCGGGCTGCGAGCTGTCGGCCGCCGTCGCCTTTACCGCAATCGCACCCCAGGTCGAGGGGTCCGAACCGTAGCGGGCGGACAGCACCGCTCGGGCTTCGACGGCGTCGTCGAAGGGCAGCCGCTCCCCTGCAATCTCCTGGTAGGTCTCGTGTCCCTTCCCGGCGATGACCACGATGTCACCGGGGCGCGCCAGCTCGAGGACACGCCGGATGGCCACGGTGCCGGTCGGGCTCGACCACGACCTTCTTGTTCTCTTTTCCGTTGGGGATTCCACGCAACACGTCCTCGATGATGGCACCGGGATTCTCGTACCGAGGATTGTCCGAGGTCAGGACGGCAATGTCCGAGAGGCGAACCGCCACCTCGCCCATCATCGGCCGCTTGGCCCGATCCCGATCGCCACCGCAGCCGAAAACGCTGAGCACCCGTCCGCCCCGGGCGAGGCTCCGAGCCTCACCGAGGACCACCTCGAGTCCGGCCGGCGTGTGCGCGTAGTCCACGAAGACCGTGAAGGGCGGGCGGTCCACGCCACTCCGCTGGCCCGGCGTTGCGATGACCTGCAGGCGTCCGGGCACCGGGGAAACCGACGCGCAGAGCGTCGGCGATCGCGTCCGGGTCGATCTCGAGCGCCACCGCGGCCTCGGCTGCCAGCAACGCGTTGTCGACGTTGACCGCACCGGTGAGCGCGGTGCGGACCCGCCGCTCGCGCCAGGTGAACTCCGTACGTCCCGGCGCAAGGACGATGTCGGTGGCTGCGGTCCGGTGCACGGCAACGGCGGGAATCCGTACCCGCTCGAGCAGTCGCTTCCCCCAAGGGTCATCGGCATTGATCACCGCACGCAGCGCGTGGTTGGCCGAGAACAGTGTCGCCTTCGCCTCGAAGTACTGGTCCATGGTGCCGTGATAGTCGAGGTGGTCGTGACTGAGGTTGGTGAAGACGGCCACGTCGAAATGGATCCCCTCCACACGAGACTGCATCAATGCGTGGCTCGACACCTCCATGGCGACGGCGTGACGTTGCCCGTCGGCTCGCTGACGATCGCGTACCTCGGCCAGCACACGCTGCAACTCCGTCGCTTCGGGAGTCGTGCGCGCGCCCGAGAGCGTCCCCATGACATCGGTCGGGAATCCGGTAGCCGCCAACAGGTCCCCGAGGATCTGCGTGACCGTCGTCTTTCCGTTCGTGCCGGTCACGCCGACCATCAGGAGGTCGCGGGAAGGAAACTCGTAGAAGGCCGCGGCCAGGCGCGCCATGGCCGAGCGCATGGTGCCCGGCGCCACTCGGCTCTGCACGACGGGACGGTGCTCGAGTTCCGGAATGAAGTGCTCACACAGGAGGCCGACGGCACCCCGCTCCACCGCGTCAACGGCGAACGCGTGTCCGTCGTCCACGATCCCCGGGACGCAGCAGAAGAGATCACCCGGCATGACCCGCCTGCTGTCCTGGGAGATCCCGCCGACCAGCGACGGTCGCCGGGTCCCCCATCGACTCAATGACTTCGATGTCGTCGAAGAGGAGATTCATGGGCACGGTAGGCATGTTCGACCCGACAGCGTTACATGCGTCGGGCACCGCTGCGTCACCACGGCAAGGCGTGTGTGAGCAGCCATCCTCACGTGATGTCCTGCGCCTGGGCGCTCGCCGACTCGGTGCTGGCGCCCGGAGTCACGCTCGTCTGGGCTCCCGGCGTCGTGGGGATGTCGTAGCGGTGGAGCGCCCAGCTCATGATCTGGGAAAAGACGGGCGCGGCCACCGTGCCGCCGAAGATCGGGGTCGGACGGTCCAGAACCACGATCATCGAAAGGGTCGGATTGGCCGCCGGGGCGAAACCGACGAAAGAGGCCATGTACGCGCCGGTCACGTAGGAGTCCTTCCCGGTGGTCGGGATCTGCGCGGTGCCCGTCTTGCCGGCGACGGTGTACCCGGGCACGGCGGCGCTGCTGCCCGTGCCTTCGTTCACCACCTGTTGGAGCATGGAGGTGAGTTCGGAGTCGACCGAGGGCGAGAACACTTCGTGCGTGGCCGACGGCGCGGCCTGCGTGATGGCTCCCGACGGACTGACCGTGGCCTGGACGAGCTTCGGTGCGACGAAGGTGCCACCGTTGGCCACGGCGTTGTAGGCGTCGAGGACCTGGAGCGCACTGACTGCGTCCACCTGCCCGATCGGCAGGGAGACGTAGTCGGTTGGCTCCCAGTTGGCCGCGGTGGCCAGGAGCCCAGGAGACTCGCCCGGGAAGTTCAACCCGGTCGGCTGGCCGAATCCGAGCGCCTTGACCTGATTGAGCAGCCGGGTCTCGTTGACGCCCTGCGCGATCTCCGAGGTTCCGATGTTCGAGGACTGCGCCAGGATCTGGGTGGCGGTCAGTTGCTCCGTCGGGTGCGGCTCGGCGTCGTGGAACGTCGAGCCGTCCAGGCTGATCTGATCGGGCACCGTGAACACCGAGTTGGGGTTGATCAGACCTTCCTGGAGCGCGGCAGAGAAGGTGACCAGCTTGAAGACCGACCCCGGTTCGTAGAGTTGGGTCACGGCGAGGTTGCTCGGCGCCTCGTCCACGGCATCGCTGGGTCCAATGGGCACGACACCACCCGAAGGCGTGGCCGAGGTGGTGGCCGGCGTCGCGCCGAGGGCTTTCGGATGCGTCGCCGCCAGATTGGCCATGGAGAGGATCTGGCCCGTCTTCACATCCATGACGACGGCGGTGCCGCTCACCGCATCCGAGGAGACGATGGCCTTGGCCAGCGCCTGCTCGGACTCGTACTGCAGCTGCGTATCGAGGGTCAGCTCGATACCGGTCCCGGGCTTCGTCGCCACCTGGTTCGTGACCGGTGACTGGGGCAACGGCACGCCAGACGGAGACTCCATGATGGTCTCGCGCCCCCCGGTGCCAGCCAACTGGGGGTTGTAGAGGTACTCGAGTCCAGCGGCACCCTTGCCCGCAGCGTTGGTAAAGCCGAGAACGGGTGAGGCCAGGTTCCCATTGGGCACGATCCGCTTCGCGTCATCGATCAAGGTGATGCCGGGAATCGCATCCGTTGCGATCCTCTGGCCGTCGGACTTCGAGACCTGCTTGGCCAACACGACGTAGCCGGAGTGACGGCGCAGCTCGGGGGCCAGAGTGGTGGCGGGCACGCTGAGCAGCGGGGAGAGCGCCTGTGCCGTCTGCACCGGGTGCTCCACCTGAAAGTCGTCAGCCACCACGTCGTCGGTGGCCACCGACATCGCGAAGGGGGCGCCGCCGCGGTCGTAGATCCCGCCGCGGAGCGACGGAAGGGGAACGGTGATGGAGGACTCACCGCGCGCCGCGGCGGCGTAACTTCCCGAATGCAGCACCTGGATCTGGACGAGTCGGGCCATCATGAGGACGAGGGCCAGCACCAGGACCAGGCGGACCAGCCTGACCCGCCGGACGAACGTCTTGGTGGCCCACGACCTCCCATGTTGACCGGAAGATTTTTTCGCCGGGGCGCGGTGCGGTCTCGCCGCGGTGGGCCGCGAGCTGGTCGTCGGCCTCTGGCCCGGGCGGCCGGTCGGGGTCGCACGCGGGCGCTCGCTGGGTCGGGCCGGACGGACCGGGCGCGCCGTCGGGCGGGGCGGAGCCGCCACCGCGGCGTTTCGCTGGCCGGTCGGCCTCCTGGGCGACGTCCGGGTCGCCGTCGAGGCGCCGCGGGCGGTGGTCCGTGGAGCTGTGTCGGCGCGCGCGCGCCGAACGTCAGGTCGGGTGGTGACGCTCACGGCGTGGTGGATCCGCTCGCGGGGGTGGTGGAGGCGCTGGTGGTCGAAGTGGTCGTGGCCGGCGCTGTCGTCGTGGTGGTCGTCGGCGCAGGTGCCGGCGTCACGTTGGGCGTCGCAATGGGCGCGTTGAGAGGGACGTAGGGCAGCTCGATCACCTGGGGCGGGTGCACCATGCCGGCCTTCGTGGCGTCGCCCACGATCCGCTGGGGAGTCATGAGGTCCGCCACATGCAGCTCGGCCTGACGGTGTGTGCTCTGCTCCAGAGACAGCTCGTGCTGGAGCGCCGACATCTGGACCTGGTCGTTGGCCAGGACGGCCTGGCCGATCACCACGGCCATGAGTGACCCCACCACCAGCACGAGGGCGACGATTTCGATCATGCGCCCACGATTGGTGGGCTTTCCGCTCCGTGGCCGAACGATGCGCAGCGAAGGGCGGCGCGGTCGGCTGGCATGAGATGCGCCGTGACGGCGGGACGGCGCGGTCGCCGTGGAGGCGGAGGGGGGCGCCATCAGTCAGCCTCAGTTCGCACCATGGCGCGCAAACGAGCGCTCTCCGAGCGCGGGTTCGCGGCGATCTCGGACGCAGATGCCTTGCGCGAGCCGCGGAAGACGAGGCGGTGGCGGGCCACGGCACCGCACACGCACGGGAGTCCCGGTGGGCAGACGCAGCCGCCCGTCTCGAAATCGGCGAACATCCGCTTGGTCAGGCGGTCCTCGCCCGAGTGGTAGCTGATCACCGCGCACACGCCGCCGACGGCTAGCGCAGAGAGCGCGACGGGCAGAGCCGTGGCGAGCTCGCCGAGTTCGTCGTTCACCTCGATCCGGAGCGCTTGGAACACGCGACGGGCCGGGTGGCCCTTTCGGCGAACCGCCGCGGGAACGGCGGCCGCCACGACGTCGGCGAGCTCCTGCGTCGAGGTGATGGGCCGGGCCGCGACGACGGCCCGTGCGATGCGGCCCGCCAGGCGCCCTTCCCCGTTCTCGCGGAACAGAGCAGCCAGCTCGGCCTCGGAGCGTTGGTTCACCAACTCGGCGGCGGCGATACCCGAGGACTGATCCATCCGCATGTCGAGCGGGCCGTCAGAACGGAACGAGAATCCCCGATCCGCAACGTCGAGTTGGGGCGAGCTCACGCCCAGGTCGAGCAGCACGCCCGAGAGCGGCGTCGCACCGGACTGGGCTTCGAGGACGGAGGACAAAGCCGAGAACGGGGACCGGATCAGAGTGATCCGGTCCCCGAACAGAACCAGTCGCGACCGGGCGGCTTCGAGAGCCTCCGGGTCGCGGTCGAGTCCGATGACCCGCAGCGCGGGATAGGCCTCGAGCAGTGCTTCTGCGTGCCCACCTCCCCCGACGGTGGCGTCGACGACGGTTCCGGGTGGCACGGAGGCAAAGAGCGAGACCACTTCGTCGCGCAGCACGGGAATGTGTGAGAACGAATGGGCCATCTGCAGCCCCTCGGCCGGTAGGTCGAGAGGGAGGTGGAGATCCGAACGACCGGCCTGGAAGTGGGTGGAGTGAACCTCCAGAAAACCGGTCGAGGAGCTGCACATGGTCCTGCACGTCTCGCGAGTCCTCGCGTTGTCAATCGTCGTCCTTGCTGAGTGAGTCCTCCTGTCTGTGTCTGTGTCTGTCCCTGTCTCTCTGTTCCTTATTCCTGCGAGTCCCCGAGCAACCAGCCCTCCTCGGGCTGCACCTTCTCGTCCCAGGCCGCCGGGTTCCACAACTCGACCCGGTCGATGACACCGAGGACGAGCACCTCGGTCTCCAGCCCCGCGAAGTTCCGCAGATGTCCCGGGATGGGCATGCGCCCCTGACGATCGATCTCGACCTCGGCCGAACTCGAGGCCCAGACTCGAGCCCGGTTCCGCTCCGCACGTCCCTGCGCGGCCTGTTCCTGCATCCCTTCCATTTGCCGCTCGAACTCGCTGAGCGTCCAGAGGGCGATGCAGCCCTCCGAATGCTCCGTCAAGAACCCGCCGTGCTCGAAATGGGTACGGAATTTGGCCGGCAGGATCACCCTGCCCTTCGTGTCGAGCGAATGCTCGTATCTCCCAACGAACCCTGCCACCAGCCGTATCTCCCACGACGCTCCCTGATTTGCGTCCCTTAGCGCCCCTGGAAAGTCCCTTGGCACCCCTTCACACCATTTCGCGCCACTTTACGCCCCTTTCCCCCACTAGACAACTACTCCGCTCCATTCGCAACCCAAAAGCAACACTCCAGGCGTCACGGCCTCGGCTCCGGCGCTTCCCAATGCCCGCGCCACACGCACCCCGAGGGTTTCAGGACGGGTCGAGAGAGCGATCAGCCCGAGTCAGCTCGTGGATCGGGCGACGGCAGTTCCCGGCCGAACGCCCCGGAGGCGACCCCGCTAGGAGAGTTGGTCGAACGAGCGCAGCAGCAAATCCGCCAACGCCCTCATGTCCTCTGCCGACCCGGTGCGCGGGCCGAGGTCGGCCACCCCCACCGCGACGGCCCGCAGGGAGTCCGCCAACGTGTCGGACCCACCCTCACCTGCAGCCAGCAACGCCGCCAGCGGACCCGGATCCCAGCGCATGTAGAGGCAGGAGGAGAAGAGCGCGCCCTCCCGGCCCCGCCACTGGGAGAGCCCGACCAGCTTGCGGTCCCCGGCGAACACCTCGCCCGGACCTCGGCCCGCGAAGCACACCAGGTCTCCCAGCGACCCCTGGCTCGGACTTCCCGGCATGCACGCGCAACCCGTCGATGCCGACCTCGCTCAGCGCGGCAGACCACCAGGAACCGGCCCATTCGGCCGCCACCGCCACGTCCATCACCCACAAGGGATCGGCGCGCGGGATCCAGGCGTCGATCCAGAGGTGGTCGCCCGGCTGGAGCAGCACCGCTCCCCCGCCGCCGCGCCGGCGCTCGACCGCGACGCCGGCCGCCGCGGCCGCCGCCTCCGACACCACGGTCGGCGGCTGCGTGCTACCCAGGACGAGCGTGGGCTGGGCGACGGCCCGGACCACCGCCAGCCGGCGGGGCTCGGAACGAAAGCGCTCGACGTCGAAGAAGGGTGACGATGCTGCGGGGGAAGGCAAGCCGAATTAGGAGGCCGCCGCCAGATACGGCTCCCACAGCGGATCCACGTCCGACAGGTGCCGCAACCGCCAGAGATGCCCGTCCGGGGGCGCCGGCTTCACCCGCATCGTCCACCCCAGTTCGGAGAGGAGTTGATCGGCCTTCACGAGATTGTCCCGCTTGCAGGCGGCCACCACGTTGGTCCACTCGTGTGTACCGCCCCGGCTGCGCGGGATGACGTGGTCGATCGTGTCGGCCGGCTGCGAGCAGTACACGCACAATCCCCCGTCGCGCCGGAGCACGGAACGACGGGTCACCGGAGGCGTCCGGGCCCAGCGGGGAATCCGCACCATGTGGGTCAAACGGACGATGGAGGGAACGTCGACCTGGATCCGGGCGGAGTGGAACACCCTGCAGTCCCCGCGGACTGCAACCGACTCGGCTCGACCCGCCAGCATGAGAACGACAGCACGACGGTCCGAGACGAGTGCAAGCGGCTCGTAAGTCGCATTGAGGAGGAGCACCCGCTCCATACCCGACAGAGGCTACCCGCCGGGGGGCCGGGTCCTCTGACACCAGCGCAGGAAGGCGAGGACGTCTTCCTTGGTGAGGTCGCCCTCACTCCCGTCCCCGCCGTAGGCCGTCACGAGCCGAAAGTGCCAGTACGCCTCGCCCGGTACGGGAAGGAAAGGAGCCCTGTGCCACCAGCCCCGTCGGGCCAGCCTGCGCACGGCGCCGAGGGCCGGCCACCACAGGGAGGGATGTCCCAGGACGGCCCCGAATACCACCCCGACGTTGCGTGACCAGCCGCCGCCACGATCGCTCACTCCAGCGTCCCCGACCCCAGCCCTCTCCAGCCGACCCGGGCCGCGCCGATCAGCGGACCGCTGTCACCGAGGCCGCCGGGGACGACTCGAGTCCCGCGGGCGAAGTCGAGCCGGCAGCGCACATCCATTTCGGTCTGGGCCGCCGCGAAGAAGGGATCGCCGAAGCCCAGGGCGACCGAGCCGCTCACCACGGCCAGGGGCAGATCGAGCAGGTTCGCCACCGAGGCAATGGCCAGGCCGACCAGCCGGCCGGTGCGCTCCACCAACTCCGGCGGTGCCTCCGACGCCGGCCGCCCCGTGATGGCCGCGATGGCCGTGCCCGACGCCTCGGCCTCGAGACAGCCGCGGCCGCCGCACGGGCAGTCCCGCCCGTCGGGGACGACGATCACGTGACCCACGTGTCCCGCATTGCCCGAGCGACCGGAGAGCAGGCGGTCGTCGAGGACCACTCCCCCGCCGACACCGGTCGACACCACCATCCCGATGTAGTCGCCGTACCCCTTGGCTGCGCCAACCCAGCCCTCACCGAGAGCCAGGGCCTTGGCGTCGTTGTCCACGAACGTGAGCAGACCGGTCAGGTCGGCCACCCGGCGCCGCAAGGGAAACCGGCGCCAGCCGGTGATGTTGAGTGGCGACACCTCCTCGCCGCCGGGGCTCATCGGCCCCCCGCAGCCGACGCCGCAGACCGCGAGGCTGTCGTCAGCTGGCACTCGGTCCAGCGTCTCGGTGACCAGCGCAGCCAGGTGCGACCAGAGCTCCTCGCCGGACGACGACGCGGCCGCCGTCGGAACCTGGGTCCGCAGCACCAGTTCGCCGTCCTCGGTGACCAGGCCGCAGGCCAGCTTGGTCCCGCCGATGTCGACGGCCAGCGCCAGATCTGCCACGAGTCGAGAGACTACGGAGCACACGCCGCTGCGGCGCGCACCCGCGAAACGCCAGCCCCCCCTCGACCCCGACCCGACCCGACCCCGCACGACCCGACCTGGCCACTGGACCGACCCTCAGACGCGAAAAAGCCCCGCCGGCAACGGCGGGGCGCACGAAACAGCCAGCTGGTCATTCCTCCCGGCGATGGAAGCGCGAGCGGAACCAGTCACGGGCGTCGCTCACCGCACCCTCGATGCCACTCGGCGCCGACCCGTCACGAGCGGCCTCGCCGTCCTTGGCCCGCCGGATGTCGTGCCAGCCGGCCTTGCCCATCCGGCGCAGATTTCGCTCGAACCAGACGGCTGAGGCGAACATGATCACCACACCCAGAAAGCCGGCCAGGACCGACCTGGAGTAGAAGGCAACCAGGATGACCACGCCGAGGACGAAGGTCACCGCCGCCCACTTGCAGTAGCGGCCCGCGTGCCGATACACCGTCTCGGAGCGCACCCGCTCGGCGAACTCGGGGTCCTGGCGAACCAGCGACTCCTCGAGCTCAGCGAGAATGCGCTGCTCGTGGTCGGAAAGCGGCACTAGATACGGCCCCCTGGGATCTCCACATCCATCCGAGCGACATGTTTGCACGCCGGAAGGGCGCGGACAATGCGGATTTGTCCCAGTTGCCCTGCCCGAACAGCTGTATCCACCAGCTGCAGCTTAGAACGCGGGAACTTCGATCCGCACGCGGTCACTCGCCCCATTCCCATCGCTCAGCCCCAACCCAGACAGCGCCCGTGGCCCATGCCGCCCACCTAGTCCTCGGACGTGCCCCGGGTCCGGTGCCGCATCAGGAGGGCGCCGATCAGGGCGCCGAGCACTCCTGCGATGAGAATGACGAGGATCAGGGGCTCGGACCGGTCGTAGATCCAGAAGTTGATCTTCACCTTGCTCAGGTTGGCCAGCGCAAACCAGACGAAGAAGATGGCAGCCACCGCCAAGCCGACCATGGCGACCGTGCTCCGGCCACCCTTTTCCTCGGCTCCGTCGTCGCCGCCGTCCGCAACGACCGGCTGGGCCCCCCCGGCACGCTTGGCCTTTGCCATTCCTCCATTCTGCCGTGCGCCGCCCTCACAGCGGTGCCGCCCCGTCCCGGCCTCACCCCCACGGCACGCCACCTGCTATGAGAGTGGTCCCGAAACGCCATCGGGACGCACGCAACGCCGCCAAGGAGCCATCAGCCATGAGCACGAGCACCCGCGAGATACTCACCGGCGCCCAGACCATGTGGGAGCTGGTCGAGCGCCGGGCCCAGGCCTCGACCGACCACCCCATGCTCATCGCACCCGACGGCGAGACGCTCACCTTCGGCCAGTTCCGTGACCGGGCCGAACGGGTGGCCGCCGGCCTGCACGCCATGGGCGTCACCACCGGATCCGTCGTGTCGTGGCAGCTCCCGACCCGCATCGACACGGTTGTCCTCTCCATTGCGCTCACCCGGCTCGGAGCGGTGCAGAACCCGATCATCCACCTCTACCGCGAGCGCGAGGTCGGCTTCGCGCTCCGCCAGACCGGCGCCACCCTCTTCGTGCACCCCGGCACCTGGCGCGACACCGACTACGCCGCGCTCGCCGAGCGCGCCCTCGGGGACACCTCCGCCGCGCCGACGCTCTTCTCCACCCAGGGCGGCCTGCCGGAAGCCGACCCCGCCTCCCTGCCCGCACCGCCCCTGGGGGCCCCCGCCGCCGACGCCCCGATCCGCTGGATCTACTACACGTCGGGCTCCACCGCCGACCCCAAGGGCGTGCAGCACACCGACCAGACGCTGATCGCCGGCGGGTGGGGCCTCGCCCGCGCCCTCGACATGGGGCCCGACGACGTCGGGTCCATCGCGTTCCCCTACGCCCACATCGGGGGACCCGACTATCTGATGTCGATGCTGTCCATGGGGTTCCCGGCCGTGCTCCTCGAGGCCTTCTCGGCTCCCGACGCGCTCGAGGTCTTCAACCGCTACGGCGCCACGGTGGTCGGCGGAAGCACCGCCTTCTACGTGGCCTACCTGGGCGAGCAGCGCAAGCAGCCGGACCGGCCGATCCTCCCGACGCTGCGCCTCATGGTCGGTGGCGGCGCCGCCAAACCGCCTGAGTTGCATTACGAGGTGCGCGACGAGATCGGCGGGCGCGGCGTGGTGCATGGCTACGGCATGACCGAGGTGCCGATGATCGCCAACGGCTCGCCCCACGACACCGACGAGCAGCTGGCCAACACCGACGGCCGGCCGGTGGAAGGGGCCGACGTGCGCATCGTCCGTCTCGACGCCCAGCCCGCCGGTCCCGACGAGGAGGGCGAGATCCGGGTCAAGGGCCCGATGGTCTTTCACGGCTACACCGACCCCGAACTGACCAAGGATGCGTTCGACGAGGACGGCTACTTCCGCACCGGTGACCTCGGCCGCCTGCGAGCCGACGGCTATCTGACCCTGACCGGGCGGCTGAAGGACGTCATCGTGCGCAAGGGCGAGAACATCAGCGCCAAGGAGATCGAGGACCTGCTCTACACCCACCCCAAGGTGGTCGAGGTCGCGGTGATCGGCCTCCCCGACCCCGAGCGGGGCGAGCGCGTGTGCGCCGTGGTGCAGCTGACCGACGACGCGGGCGGCCTCGAGCTCGAGGAGATCGTCGCCTTCTGCAAGGACGCCGGTCTCATGACCCAGAAGATTCCCGAGCAGATCGAGATCCGGGCCGACTGGCCCCGGGCCGGTACGGGCAAGATCGTCAAGAGAACGCTGCAGAGCGAATACGGCGCGGCATGAGCCCCGGATCGGGCAGCGATCGGACCGCCGGCGCCGGCGCGACGCCCCGCCGCAGTCGCGCCGTGCCGCCGGCACCCCTCGCCGGCATCGGCAACGACGGCCTGAGCGACGGAGGGCTGGGCCACGGCGAGCGCTACCGGATCTCCTTCGTCTGCACGGGCAACATCTGCCGCTCCCCCATGGCCGAGGTCATCACCCGGAGCCTGGCCGAACGGACCGAACTCTCCGACGGGACCGATCTCGGGACCCACCTGGACGTCCGCAGCGCCGGGACGGGCCCGTGGCACGAGGGCGAACCGATGCACCCGCTCGCCGCCGACGCCCTCGTCCGGGCGGGCTACCCCCGCCACCCCCACGTGGCCCACCAGTTCTCGCGGGCGGACATCGGCCAGATCGACTTCCTGGTGGCGCTCGACCGCCGCCACCAGCAGACGCTGCGTGGCCTCGGGGCGGATCCGGATCGGCTGGCCCTGCTCCGCTCGTTCGACCCCGCCTCCGGCGTGGGCGCCGACGTCCCCGACCCCTATTACGGCGACGATGCCGTGTTCGACCAGTGCCTGCGCATGATCGAGGCCTCCTGCCTCGGCCTCGTGGCGTCGCTGGCCACCCACTGGGACACGCTCGGCGCCGCCTGACGAACCAGCGCCTGGCACGACACGGCTGCGGGCGTGCCCGGTAGGCACCCCATCAGGTGTGACATAGTGCCGCCGTGGTCTCACGCAGGGTCCGCCGGCGGCGGAAGCAGTTCGCCGTCGGTGGGGCTGTGTTCCTGTTGTTCCTGATCTGGCTGATCTTCTTCTCGTCCGGCGGCGGCGGCAAGGCGCCCTCGTCCGACCAGTCCTCGTCGAGCACCAGCAGCACGGTGGTCACGGCCGCCCAGCACTTTCCCAAGCGCTCGCCGCTGAACCCGGACTGGAAGGGTGACGGGAAGACGGTGACCCTCGGCTTCGGCGGGGACGTCCACTTCGCCGGCGCCGTCGGCGAGCGGCTGGCCAGCAACCCGACCACCGCGCTGGGCAGCACGGTCCCCCAGCTCTTCGCCAACACCCAGCTGAGCATGGTGAACCTGGAGACGGCGGTCACGAACGGCGTCTGCCCCGAGCCCCAGTCCAAGCCCTACATCTTCGACGCGCCCGCCTCCGCCATCACCGCCCTCAAGGCGGCCGGCATCGGCGTGGCCACCGAGGCCAACGATCATGGAGAGGACTGCGGCCCGCAGGGGCTGTCCCAGAACCTCACCATCGCCTCGCAGGCGAAGTACCCCATCATCGGGATCGGCAACAACGCGGCCCAGGCCTTCACCCCCTACCGGGTCACCCTGAACGGCCAGCGGATCGCCATCATCTCGGCGACGCAGGTCATCGCCAGCAACCTCATCAGCGGCTGGACGGCAACGAGCACCCAGTCGGGCTTGGCCTCGGCCATCGACCCCACCGCGCTCGTCCGCGAGGTCCAGCAGGTGCGCAAGAGCGCCGACACGGTGATCGTCTACGTCCATTGGGGCACCGAGACACAGGCCTGCCCGAATCCGCAGCAGGGTCCGCTGGCCCAGCAGTTGGTCAAGGCGGGGGCCGACATCGTGATCGGCACGAACGCGCACGTGCTCCTGGGCGCGGGCTACATGGGCAGCGCCTACGTCGACTACGGCCTGGGCAACTTCGCGTTCTACGACGACACCGCACCCGAGACCGACAGCGGCTCGCTCATCATCACCGCCGTCGGCCGTCACATCACCGGCGTCGCCTTCCGGCCCGCCACCATCCTCAACGGCCTGCCCCAGCCCCTGACCGGCGCCCCCGCGCAGACGGCCCTGCAGTCCTGGAACTCGGCCCGAAGCTGCACCAACCTCGCCGCGACACCGTCGACCAGCGTGGCCACCATGCACGCCGAGTCCGTGCCCTTCGTGGCGCCGGCCGCCCCCGCCACGACCACCACCACCGCGCCGGCCACCGGCGGCACCACCACGACCACGGGAACCGGTGGCTCGTCGTCTACCCACAGCAGCGGCGGCGGGACGACCACCACGACCGCCGACAGCGGATCCGGGACCACGACGACGACGATGCCGCCGACGACCACCACCTCCCCGACGGACAACGCTGGCGGTTAGCCGACCGTCCAGAACCCGGGGCGTGACAACCTCGCACGGCACCCGGCGCCAGTTCGAGGCCGACCATTGAGTTCGAAGAGCACTCTGTCTTCGTGCCGATACCACCACCCGACGCCCTGGGTTGATGTCCGCAACAGACGCACCGTCAAATCCGGGGAGGGTACGCTCACTGCCGGAGTGCCGCAGAGTCCTGTCGAAGAAGTACGCGTGTCGACCCGGAACTGGCGAGTGATCCTTGAGGCACTGGGTGTGTTCCGAGACGACCGTTCACACGCGCCCGGCTTCGGGAGAACCGAGAACCGATGAACGTGGGTCTTGCCGGGTTGGCCTTCGTCCTCGGAGCTTGCGTCAGCCTGGGCACGAGTTGGGTACTGGTGTCACGTCTCGAGCGAGTCGGAGAGCGACTCGGGCTGTCAGAAGCGCTGCTTGGCATGGTGGCGGCACTTGGCTGCCGATGCACCGGAGATCACGGCGTCGATCACCGCCTTGGTGCACCACCAGTCATCCGTTGGGGCGGGAGTCGTCCTAGGTTCCAACGTCTTCAACCTGGCGGCCCTGCTCGGGCTGGGTGCTGTCGTGGCGGGCCGAATCAGGCTCCATCGCAAGGTGGTCGTCCTTGGTGGAGTCGCCGCGATGTTGATCGGCATCTGCTGTCTGCTCAGCGTCGGAGGAGCACTCTCGGCCACGTACCGGGTTCGTTCTCGTCGTCTGCGTCCTCATCCCGTACGTGGTTCTCCTAGGAGCACACGAACGGATCCTTGGACTTGTTTGGGCGCCCGAACCGCTACACGTCTGGATCACGGCTGCGGTCGTCGAGGAGGAGAGCGAGCTTGAAGAGGCAATCCACCCTCGTCGAGGTACTCCTGTCGACGCGGCCGTGGCGGGCTGTGGGTTGGTTGTCGTCGTCGCTGGCCAGTGTCGCCATGGAACAGGGCGCATCGTCCTTGGGCGACGCACTTTCACGTCCCTGACATCGTTCTGGGCGGCCTGATCCTGGCCGCCGTGACCAGCCTGCCCAACGCTGTCTCGGCGATCTACCTGGCCCGGCGGGGCCGCGGTGCGGCGGCACTCAGCACTGCGCTCAACTCGAACTCGCTCAACGTTGCCTTTGGACTCCTCCTGCCCGCCGCGCTGATCGGTCTGGCGAAACCCTCGGCATCTGGGATGCTCGTTGCCAGTTGGTATGTAGGACTGACGGCGATCACGCTGGCCCTCGCGTATGTCGGACAGGGTCTCCGCCGAGCAGCCGGGGTGCTGCATCATCGGTGGCTATGTCCTCTTTGTCGTCTTGGTGCTCGCCATCAGTTAGGGCGGTGGAAGTGACGAGGCCAGTTCGCATACAGAGACAAGGCGTACCGGGCAAGGATTCTTCCGCACTCATTGAGCGCGGGCCGCCGGCGGACCGGTGCTCAGTCCGCCGAGGCGGCCGCCGCCGCGTGCGGCATGGCGTCGGCCACCAACCGCTCGTCGTCGGCCAGCAGCGAGTGGGCGAGGTCCTTCACCATCTCGATCACCTCTGGATGCTCCTCGGGGTTCCACCCCTCGAGCAGCTCGGTGAGCCCGCTGCGCCGAGCCTCGGTCAGGCGCTCCATCGCCTCGGCCCCACGCGGCGTCACGTGCAGATCGTGGTCGCCGTCCCGGCTCCGGGCCTCGACCATCCCGGCCGCCACCAGCCCCTCGACCCCGGGCGCGATCAGCATCGGGTCGACCTTCAGGCGCCGGGCCAGGTCCGTGGTCGTACAGGCCGGGTTCTCGGCCAGCCGGTAGAGGAGCCAGACCGAGCGTGGCGGCAGGTCGACGCCGGCCCGCGTGGCCAGGGTCTGGTAGAGCTCGCCCCGGTTCTCCCGGGACGACAGGCGCTCGAGCGCCAGCTCGATCTCCTTGAGCGACGACCGGTTCATCCCGTGCGCCTCGCCGAGGTCCGACGTCCCCACCGTCTTGCGCAGCTCCACCTCGGGCAGCAAGAAGCTGAGCAGGAAGGCGAAGAACGAGATGGGCACCGCCACCAGGAACACGGTCTGAATGGAGTGGGTCACCGCGGCGACGTACTTGTCGAAGAAGGCCAGCCCGGCTGCCGTCGACCGCAGTTTCTGCGAGCAGGGCCAGGTCGAGCGTCTGCGGGTTGAACGACTTGAGGAGCGACGGCGGGATCTTGGCCAGCGCCGCGGCGAAGGTGTGGTTGAACACGATGGCGTAGATGGCGCCGAACACCGCCGTGCCGAACGAGCCGCCGATCATGCGGAAGAAGGTGGAGGCGCTGGTGGCCACGCCCAGCTCCTGGTAGTCGACCGAGTTCTGCACCGCCACCACCAGGACCTGCATGATCAGGCCCATGCCGGTCCCGAAGACGAACATGTAGAAGGCCAGCACCCAGGCGTTGAGGGAGGCGTCGATCGTCGACATCAGGTAAGCCCCGAGCGTCATCAACGCGGTGCCCACGATCGGGAAGATCTTGTAGCGGCCCCAGCGGGTGACGAGGCGGCCGGAGGTCACCGAGGCCCCGAGCATGCCCACCATCAGCGGCAGGATGCGCAGGCCCGACACGGTCGGGCTGACCAGCTTCACGTTCTGCATGAAGAGCGGCAGGAACGTCAGCGCGCCGAACATGGCGAAGCCCATGACGAAGCCGATGGAGCCGGCCGCCGAGAACACCCGGTTGCGGAAGAGCTTCATGGGGATCACCGGTTCCGCCGCCGCCAACTCGACGAAGACGAAGGCCACGAGGAGCAGGACGCCGATCCCCGCCGTCAGGTAGCTGGGCGTCGAGCGCCACGGCCACGAGATCCCGCCCAGACTCAAGAACAGAATGAGCGACGTCACGCCACCGGTCAGGACGAGGGTGCCGGCGTAGTCGATCTTGTGGTGCACCTTGCGCAGGTGGCCGGGCAGCACGGCCTGGGTCACGAACAGGGCCAGGATGCCGAAGGGCAGGTTGATGTAGAAGACCCAGCGCCAGGAGAGGTAGGTCACGCACAGACCGCCGATCAGCGGCCCGATGACCGTGGCCACCGCGAACATGGCCCCGAAGAGACCCATGTAGCGTCCGCGCTCGCGAGGCGAGACGACGTCGCCGATGATGGTCTGCGCACCCACCATGAGCCCGCCGCCGCCCAGTCCCTGCAGGGCCCGGAACAGGATGAGCTCGGTCATCGTGTGGCTGAAGCCGCACAGTGCCGAACCGATGACGAAGATCACGATCGCCGCCTGGAAGAAGACCTTCCGCCCGTACTGGTCGCCCAACTTGCCCCACAGGGGTGTCGACACCGTCGAGGCGAGGAGGTAGGCCGTGACGACCCAGGCCAGGTGGGACCCGCCGTGCAGGTCGCCCACGATGGTCGGCAGCGCCGTCGACACGATCGTCTGGTCCAGCGCCGCCAGCAGCATGCCGAGCAGGAGCGCCCCGAGGATGAACCACAGTCGCTGTTTGGTGATCTTCTCGGCTACCGGGTCCTCCGGTTGCGGGTCCTCCGCTGCGAGATCGACCCCCAGCTCACCGACGTCTGCCACGTCTCGCTCCCATCAGATCCTCTCCCCGCACCATTATGGGTGCCCGCCGCCCGACTCCGCTCGGACCCCTCCCGGCGGCCTCCGTCCGGCGGCGGGCCGGGCGACCCGCCGCGCTCCGGTCGGTCGCGTCCACCTTCGGGCCCGGAGGCGAGCCGCGCTACGGTCGCCACGGCAGATGCCGGCTGGCGCGCCGGACATCGCCGGTTGTCAGGCCCGATCGGGCCACCCGCCACCGACGGCACCTCGTCGGCACCGAGAAACAGATCACGAACCGAGACAGGAAGGCCCTCCCATGCACACCCGACTCACCGATCTGCTCGGGATCGAGCACCCCGTCATGCTGGCCGGCATGGGCGGCGTCTCGTACTCCGAGCTCGCCGCCGCCGTCTCCGCCGCGGGCGGGTTCGGCTGCCTGGGCGCCTCGACCATGGGCAACGAGACGATGGTGGCCGAGATGGCGGCAGTCCGGACCGCCACGGACCGACCCTTCGGCGTCGACCTGCTCACGGCCATGCCGGGCGGCATGACCGAGCAGGTCGAGATGATCATCGACGGGCGGCGCCTCAGCCTTCGTGGCCGGCCTGGGCGTGCCGACCGAGGTCGTCGATCTCTGTCACCGGCACGGTGTGTTCGTGGTGAGCATGTGCGGCAAGGTCGACCATGCGGTCCGCGCCGTGGAGGCGGGTTGTGACCTGGTCGTCGCCCAGGGCACCGAGGCGGGTGGGCATACGGGCCAGGTGGCCTCGCTGCCCCTGATCCCCCAGATCGTCGACGCGGTCGGGGCCCGCGTCCCGGTGGTGGCGGCCGGTGGGATCTTCGACGGGCGCGGCCTGGCCGCGGCCCTGTCGCTCGGCGCCGACGGCATCTGGGTCGGCACCCGCTTCATCGCCACGCCCGAGGCCCGGGGCGTGCTCGGGTACAAGGAGAAGCTGCTCGTCGAGCCACGAGGACCAGACGACGGTCAGCCGCGCCTATTCGGGCAAGACCATGCGCGTCGTCCGCAACGCCTACACCGACTACTACGACGCCCATCCCGACGAGCTCAAGAAGTTCCCCGAGCAGCTCGGCATCTCCTACGGCAACGGGACCATGCACCTGGGCGGCGACTCCTTCACCGACGGGGTGGACGTCGACCGCGAGTGCTACCCGGCCGGGCAGGGTGTCGGTGCCATTGGCGAACTCGTGCCGGCGGGCGAACTCGTGCGTCGATTCGTGGCCGAGGCCGAGGCCGCGCTCGACAGGATCACCGCCCTGCGCTGACGACCTTGCGCTGCAACGTCGGGCTGACGACGTGGGCACGAGTTACTTTGCGCTGATCACGTCCCCGGCAGACCGACCGGGCAGGACACGCCGATCCCGCCCAGGCCGCAGTAGCCGCCCGGGTTCGCCTCCAGATATTGCTGGTGAGACGGCTCCGCGTAGAAGAACGCCACCGATGGCCTGATCTCCGTCGTGATCGTGCCGTAGCCCGCCTCGGACAAGGACTCCTGGAAGCGGGCCTCGACCTCCTTCGCCACCTGCGCCTGCTCGGGTGTCGTGGTGTAGATGGCGGAGCGGTACTGGGTTCCGACGTCGTTTCCCTGGCGCATCCCCTGCGTCGGGTCATGGCCCTCGAAGAAGGCGCGCACCAGCTGCTCGTAGCTGATCAGGGCCGGGTCGAAGACCACGAGCACCGCCTCGGCGTGGCCGGTCCGGCCGCCGCACACTTCCCGGTAGGAGGGGTTTGGAGTGAAGCCACCGGCGTAGCCGACTGCGGTGGTGTACACGCCGGGCAGCGTCCAGAACAGGCGCTCGGCCCCCCAGAAACAGCCCATCGCGAAGATGGCGCGCTCCAGACCCTCGGGGAAGGGCGGGGTGATCGGTCGTGCCGAGGACGAGGTGGGGCGCCGTGACCGGCATCTGCTCCTCACGACCGGGCAGGGCCTGCTCGACCGTGACCATCCGCTTCTTGTGCGAGGTGAACAGTCCCATGGCGCCTCCGCTCCCGTCCCTTTGCTCGACTCCCATCAGTATGGGCACCGCAACCCGATCCTCGTGCGTGAGACTGGCCGATCTGTTCCTGGCCAGGCGCTTTTTTGGACTTTTCGGCGTATTTTGTACCATCAAAGACCTATAACGATATATCATTAACTATCCGAAAGATCGGAAGCCGGGCTTGGTACAAGGCGCCCGGAACCCACACCCAAGCAGGAGGCCACCGATGGATCCGAACCAAGGACAGTCCGCCTCTTTCGGCGACGAGCCGGTCCCGGCTGCCGCAGCCCGCCGGACGAATCCAGCCAAGGTGCGCAAGGCCCGGGTCAACCCGGACCGCCCCGGCGAGCGCTGCCGGGCCGAACCCGCCACCTGGGTGCCGGTGATCGACCTGACGCGGCTGCGAAGGCAAACGTGACTGCACCGAGGTGTGTCCCTACGACGTGTTCGAGGTCACCCGGATCTCCGACGACGACTTCGCGTCGCTCAGCGTCATGGGCAAGCTGCGCAGCATGGCCCACAAGCGCCAAGCCGCCTCGCGGTGCGGGCCCAGGACTGCCATGCCTGCGGACTCTGTGTCGTGGCCTGCCCCGAGCAAGCCATCAGGTTGAGCCCGGTCTCCTGATTTCGGATCCGCAACACGCAACACCAACTCAATCTTTGACCAACTCATTCTTTTATGGAAAGGAAACACCCACAATGGGAAACGGACATTCACACGATCACGAACACCCGCACGATCACGAAGACGCTGCGCGGTCACGTCCATGACCACCTCCACGAGCACTTCGGGCGGGGCATGCGGGGCGGACCCCGCGGCCGGGGCCGCTGGGCGGCCGAGCGCGGCAGTTGGGGTGGAGGACGGCGCATGCGCCGTGGCGACATCCGCAAGGCCATGCTGGTCGCCCTCCGCGAAGGGCCGGCCAACGGCTACGAGATCATGCGCCGCCTCGAGGAGATGAGCGGCGGCCTGTGGCGCCCGAGCCCCGGGTCGGTCTACCCGCACCTCCAGATGCTCGAGGACGCCGGCGTCGTGCAGTCGAACGAGGTCGACGGCAGCCGCACCTACACGCTGACCGACTCCGGCCGGGAAGAGGCCGAGCAGGCCGCCATGCCCGTCCAGGACGGCGAGTCGGAGGACCAAATCCGGAATCTCCGGCTGGCCGCCGCGCAGCTGATGGGCGCAGCCAAGCAGCTGTCGGGCGTCGGCGAGGGGCCGCAGATCGAGCGGGGCATCGCGGTGATCCAGAAGGCTCGCAAGGAGCTCTACCAGATCCTCGGCGAGGACTAGGAGGTTGCGCCCGACCAGGGCGGGCGCACTCCCCCGCCGGATACTGTGCACAGTGACGCCATGACGACCTCGACCGCCACCACCGCACCCGAGGGCCCGGCCCTCGCGGCGGGAGAAGTCAATCATCGAGACGGTCGGGCTCACCAAGACCTATCACGGGCACGGACTTCCGGGCCGTCGACGAGCTCAACCTCAGCGTCGGGACGGGAGAGGTGTTCGGACTCCTGGGTCCGAACGGCGCCGGCAAGACCACCACGGTGGGCGTCCTGACCACTCGGGTCATCCCGACCGGCGGCCAGGCCTTCGTCGGCGGGATCGACGTGGTCCGCCAACCGACCTTGGTCAAACAGATCATCGGCGTCGTCTCGCAACAGAACACACTCGACCGCCAGCTCACCCCGTGGGAGAACCTCTACTACCACGGACGCCTGTTCGGGATCCCCGCGCGCGAGTGCCGGCGCACCGCCGATGATCTGCTCGAGCGTTTCCAGCTGACCCGCTTCGCCGAAGGCCTCCGTCTACGCACTCTCCGGCGGCATGGCCCAGCGGCTCATGGTGGCCCGCGCCATCTTCCACCGCCCGGCCGTGCTGTTCCTCGACGAGCCCACCGCCGGCCTCGACCCACAGGGCCGGCTGGCTCTCTGGGAGCTGCTGCGAAGCCTCAACGCCGAGGGCCAGACCATCATGTTGACGACGCATTACATGGAGGAGGCCGACAATCTCTGCAATCGGCTGGCCATCATGGACCACGGGCGCATCCTCGCCCTCGACACGCCGGCCGCAGCTCAAGCGAAGTGTCGACGCCGACACCATCGTGACCGTGAAGGCTGCGGGCGACCAGGACCGTCTGGCCGAGGCTTTCACCGGCCGCGTCGACGGCCTCACGGGGACCCGCCCGATCGAAGGGGGCGTCGAGCTCCAGGTGCGCGGCTCCGAGCGACTGGTTCCTCGAGTCGTCGAGGCGGCCGAGGCGGCCGGCTTCACCCTGGCCGACCTGAACGTCGCCGAACCGACGCTCGAGACCGTCTTCATCGGGCTGACCGGAAAGGACCTGCGCGACTGATGGCGACCACCACGACCGACGCCGCAGCATCGTCCTTCGGCTCCCCCTCGTCCCGCCACGTCGAGCTGAAGCCGACACGCACGGCCGCCGGCGGCCAGCTGGACTGCCCTCGGTGCGCTCATCCGGCGTGACCTCCTGGTGCTCCGCAAGCACTGGGTCGAGTTCACGGTCCGCACCCTGGTCCAGCCCTTCCTTCTCTGCTTCGTCTTCCTCTACGTCTTCCCGAAGATCGGGCAGGGCATCGGTGGGGCCAGCGGCGTTCCCGGCGCGGAGTCGGCCTTCGCCACCGTGCTGGTCCCCGGCGTCGTCGGGTTGTCCATCATGTTCCAGGGCATCCAGGCCGTCGCCATGCCGCTGGCCCAGGAGTTCGGCTTCACCCGCGAAATCGAGGACCGGGTACAGGCGCCCTGTCCCGATCTGGCTGGTCGCCATGTCCAAGGTCATCTCCGGCGGCGCGCAGGGGCTCATCTCGGCGATCATCGTCTTCCCGATCGCCTCGGTGGTGCATGCGGCCGGAGTCGAGGCGCAGATCAACCTGCACTGGGGCCTGATCCTCACCCTCGTCCCGCTGTCCTGCATCTGCATGGCGTCGCTGGGGTTGTTGCTCGGGACGTCGTTCGAGCCGCGCAACCTCGGACTCATGTTCGGCTTCATCGTGCTGCCGATCACGTTCCTCGGCGGCACCTACTACCAGTGGACCCGGCTGGCCGCGGTGAAGCTGGGAAGCGTCCACTGGCTCCAGATCCTGGTGCTGATCAACCCGCTGATCTACATCAACGACGGGATGCGGGCCGCGTTCACCGATGCCGCGCACATGCACCTCTACGTGATCTACCCGGCCATCGTCGCCTTCAGCGTCGTCTTCCTCACCCTCGGCCTGCGCAACTTCCGCCGCAAGGTGCTGGCCTAAAGCGATCCCCGTCCTCTGCTCACCGTCTGGCATCGGGATCAGAGGACCGGGAACACATCCTTCTCGGCCCGCTCGCGTCGCGTGAAGGCCCGGAGGATCGGGAAATCACCGGCACGGGCGCGGGCGAGCTCGAGACAGACGTCCATGCACGTCCCGATGGTGTCCGGGGGCGGGCTGGCCACGCTCATGCCGGCCACGCTGCACACCACGTCGTCGCCGTGCACGACGATCTCGAGCACCCGGGTCCGGAGGTACTCCCCGAGCGGCACCTGCCCTCCGGGCACCCGGACCACCGGCACAGCCCGTGTCACCGAGGCGTCGCGTGAGCAACCCGACCAGCTCGTCCCGCGCCGTGATGCAGGCCGCGATGACGATCTCGGGACCCGTCTGGGCGAAGGCCTCGGCGGCGGCCCGCAGGGACGCCGAGAAGGGGTCCGTGTCGTCGGACCCCTCGACCCGATTAGGCCCGAAGTACTCCAGCACCGTGACGGCGCGCAGCCCCACCGGCTCCACATCCTTGAGGAGCTGTTCGAGCCACAGCACGCTGTGGACCGCGTGCGACGCCACCCCACCGACGGTGTAGCCGGCGATGGCGCTGGGCTCAGGCCAGGCACCGACCACCTCGGCCCGGCCCAACACCCCGCGCAGCCAGTCCACAGCGCCCAGATAGGCGTCGACCGCCTCGAGGGACAGCGGAATCCCGTCCACAAAGACAACGTAGCCAGGGACAGGCACGCTTGCTACCTGGCCTTTGCGTGAATTCTGCGGTAAACGCGCTTGGTTGTCAGACCCCCTGGGTAGGGTGATCCGAAACCGCGCCGGCCGTGTGCGCAACCGCTCCGGGCGGGGGGCGAAGGGACGGGAACTCATGAGGAAGAGCGGACCACTTTCGCCGTCTGATCTCCAGGACGCCTACGTGGAAGTTCGTGCCACGACCGAGCGTCTGGCGTCCGTGCTCAGCGCGGAGGACCAAACCGTGCAGACGATGGCCGACGTCAGCCCGACCAAGTGGCACCGCGCCCACATGACGTGGTTCTTCGAGACCTTCGTCCTCGGCGGCTACGCGCCTTCCTACCGCCAGTACAACGAGGCGTTCGCCTACATCTTCAACTCGTACTACGAGACGGTCGGCGCACGGCATCCGCGTCCCGACCGCGGCCAGCTGTCGCGACCCGGGATCGAAGAGATCGCGCGCTACCGCGCGCCCACGTCGACCGGGCCATGGCGTCGTTGTTCGAGGAGCTCGACCAGCCGGGGCTCCCCGAGCTGATCACCCTCGGTCTGCACCATGAGGAGCAGCACCAAGAGCTGCTGCTCATGGACATCAAGCACGTGCTCTCGAAGAACCCGCTGCTACCCGGCGTACGTGGACATCGCGCCGAGCCCTGCCGCCACCCACCCGCCGAAGGCCGGCTGGCTCGAGCACAACGGCGGCCCGGTCGAAGTCGGTCACCGCGGCACGGGGTTCGGCTTCGACAACGAGTTCCCGGTCCACACGGTCCATCTGACCCCGTTCGGCCTGGCCGATCGGCCGGTGACCTGTGGCGAATGGCTCTCGTTCATGGAGGACGACGGCTACAGCCGCCCGGAGTTCTGGCTCTCCGACGGGTGGGCGGTCGTGAACGCCCAGCACTGGGACGCGCCGCTGTACTGGACGCGTGATCCCGACCAGCCCGACCGGTGGCTCCAGTTCACGCTCTCGGGCCTGCGCCCGGTCGACCCCGACGAGCCCGTCTGTCACGTGAGCTACTACGAGGCCGACGCCTTCGCCCACTGGACCGGGATGCGGCTGCCCACCGAGTCCGAGTGGGAGACCATTGCGCTGACGCACGGCGAGGGCACCAACTTCCTCCGCGAGGACATCCTCTCGAGCCGCCCCACCGCACCCGCGGCCCGTCCTGACGGACAACGGGATCTTCGGCGACACCTGGGAGTGGACGTCGAGCGCCTACTCGCCCTACCCCGGCTTCCGAGCGGCGCCCGGCGCCGTCGGCGAGTACAACGGCAAGTTCATGGTGAGCCAGTACGTCCTCCGCGGCGGTTGCTGCGCCACCCCGGCAGGGCACGTGCGTCCGACCTACCGCAACTTCTTTCCCCCCGGTGCCCGCTGGGCCTTCAGCGGCGTCCGACTGGCCCAGGACCCCTGAGCGACATGACCTACACGATCGACGTGCACCTCTCCCCCGACGAGGTGCGGCGCCAGATGCGCGCCGACGCCATCGAAGGCCTGCAAGGCCGAGTGAAGTCCATCCCTCCCGTCTGGTTCTACGACGAGCGGGGCAGCCGGCTCTTCGAAGACATCACCCAGCTCCCCGAGTACTACCCGACCCGGGCCGAGCGTGCCCTCCTCGAGGCGCACGCATCCGACATCGCCGAGCTCTCCAAGGCAGACACGCTGGTCGAGCTGGGCGCCGGCGCCTGCGACAAGACCCGGGTCCTGCTCACCGCCATGCAAGAGGCCGGGACGCTGTCGCGCTACGTCCCTTTCGACGTGAGCGACGATTTCCTGCGCGACGTGGCGGCCACCCTGGCCGAGGAATACGACCAGCTCGATATTCACGTGGTGATCGGCGACTTCCACCAGCACCTGGGCGAGATCCCCGCTGACGGGACGCAGGATGATCGCGTTCCTGGGCGGGACCATCGGCAACCTGGACCCCGTCCAACGGGCCCGGTTCCTGGCCGAGCTGAACGGCACCATGTCCGACGGCGACTCACTGCTCATCGGCACCGATCTGGTCAAGGACCGAAAGCGGCTCGTCGCCGCCTATGACGACGCTGCCGGCGTCACCGCCGACTTCAACCGCAACGTGCTCCGCGTGCTCAACGAGCAACTCGGGGGCGACTTCGATCCTGACCGGTTCCGCCACGTCGCCCTGTGGAACGAGGACGAGCAATGGATCGAGATGCGGCTGCGCGCCGAGGAGGCCACCGAGGTGACGCTGACCGGCGCCGGCTTCGTCGTGCACTTCGACGAAGGGGAGGATCTCCTGACCGAGATCAGCGCGAAATTCACCCCCGAACGGATCGAGCGCGAGCTCCGCGAAGCCGGCTTCGTCGGTCGAGGGCATGTGGGGCGCCGACGACGGGGAGTTCCTCCTCACCTTGGCGCACCCCTCCCTCTAGAAGGACGACTCGCTCGCTCTTCGCGAGTCGCCACCGAACGCGGTGCGCTCAGGGAGCGCCGCGCTCGAGCACCGATGGCGCCGACGCCTCCGGCTCGGCGCGGACCTGACGGGTCGCCGGCACCTGTCGCTTTGGCCCGTCTGCTCCTCGGACACTTGAGCGGCGGCGACGTCGCCACCTCCGGCCGTCGCGGCCACCCCGGCGCCGGCGACCCACGACCAGCCAGCCGACGAGCAGCGCGAGGAGGACGACGACGGACCCGATGCTGAGCACGCTGGCCACCAAGAGGTGGGGCGGCCGGTAGTGGAAGGTCACCAGATCGTCGCCGGCCGGAACCCGGATCTGCTGGACCAGATCGTGGGACTGCACGGTGACGGTCCGGGCCGGACCCCCGTTGACCGACACCGTTCCTTTCCAGCCGGCGTCCCAGGCGACCGAGCGGATCACCACCGCGCCGGCTGGTGCCCGCACACGGATCTCCTCCGACTTGGTGCGTGCTCGAGAGCACCTGCACGGGCACGGCGCGCCCGCCCGTCGTGAGGGCCGAAATCGGCCCCGAGGGCTTGACGGAGGTGAAGACCGCATAGCCCTGTGAAAAGCCGGCCACACGCCACGGTCCGGGCATGAGCGCCGACGAGAGGGATCCATCGAGCTCGTAGGGCGCACCCTCGGCCGTGACGATGACCCGGTGGGACGGGATCGACCCCCCGAGCACCTGGAGGGACAGACCGACCCATGTACCGAAGGGCAGCGCCATCACTGGCCTGCGTCGCCCCGGACGGGACCGGGGTCGCGCGTCCCCACCGCGTCGATCCGTCGGCGCGCAGCATCCCGAAGCGGACCGACGTCCCCGCCGTCGCCGGCCTACTCAGCAGCGACGGTGGCCGCCGTCGGTCGCCAGCGGCTCACCGAAGAACCAGGACTCGGACCGACCGGCGGACACAGCCGGACGGTCCCCGGGATAGAAGGGGTATGCCGTGTCGTTGTAGTTGGCGCCGTAGCCGCGAGACAGCACCGGGTCGGTGCCGAAGTTCTCCTTGACCTGCGTGATCGCGTCGATCGACTCGGGCACGGCGGCCAGCGGCACCAAGAAGTACTCGGGCAGGCTGACCACCTCTCGGAGATTGAGCTGGTCGAGTGCCCCCGACGAGAGCTGCCCGAGGTCCAGGTCGTCCTGCGTGTGGGTGTGGGTGGCGTCCTCGTAGGTGCTGTTGACGATCGACGCGTAGCCCGACACGGAGGGCAGCCGCGGAATGATGTTGAGGTCCGGGATGCCCTGGGGGCTGCCCGGATAGCTGTCGTAGGTCTGGGGGTCGTAGTTGACCAGACGACTGCCCGGCAGGCAGGTGGGCGGCCATCAGCTGCTGGATCGGCGTGGAACCCGACAGCAGGTCGTTGGGGGGCGAGATCGTCAACTGACTGGTCAGCGCCATCACGCCCGATGTCGGCGGCGACGAAGACCGCGGCGACCCAGCGCCATGACGTCGTCGACAGGCGCGCCCGCAGCCACACCACGGCCGCCGCGCCGGCACAGAAGAGGAGGGCGATCAGCACCGCCTCGCGCACCGTGCTGGCGATCGACGGGCGGATGGAGACGCCGGCGAACGTCTGCACCACGACCGGCGGGCGAGGTCAGCGTCCACACGCCGAGTGCGGCCAGCAACCCGAAGGGCACCAGCCCCATGACCCGCTCGTAGCGTGTCATGGCGTCACCGGCCTGCGGCCGCTCGGAGCGATCGAGCCAGCCGGCGAAGAGGACGCACGCCGCGGTGGCCACGGTGATCATGTTGCGGCTCTGCAGCCGCTGATGGCCGTAGAGCGGCAGGCTGTTGAAGAGATGCTCCAGCGGCGTGTTGGAGCCGAGCGCCAGCAGGTAGCCGAAGACGCCGACCACGTACCAGGTCAGTCGGTCACGCGGCCCAATCCGGCTGGGCCAGCGCGGATGGAGCAGCGTGATGACCGCCACCAGCGGAAGGATCCCGAGGTAGACACCGACCTCGGGCAGGTTGTACTGGCTGAAGAACTGGGCCTCGCCCAGGTGGCCGTACCCCCCGTTGATGTAGGGAACGAGCCAGAGGATGTTGAAGGGCTTCGGGTAGCTGCCCGCGGCGGCGACCACACCGCTCCCCCGCTGCGAGTTGCGGATGGCCTCGAGCCCGGGCAGCCACTGGATGGCCGCCAGCGACAAGGCCAGCACCGCACCGGTGGCGCCGCGCGAGAGGACGCGCCACCAGCGTTGGGCGTTGAGACCGGCCGACATCACCGCGAAGGCCAGGACGAGCAGCGCCTCGTCGAGCATGGCCTCGGGCGCCCCGCCCAGGATCACGCTGGCGAAGGCGATGCCGAGCAGAATCGACCAGCGCCAGCGGCCGTCGCGGACGATGTGGTGCACGGCGAGGAGCATCCAGGGGATGGCCAGGAACCCTTCGGTCATGTCGACGTGGTTGACCTGGCTGAGCACCGGACCGGCGAAGGCGAACGTGGCGGCGGCAACGCACGCAGGCCATCGTCGAGAGCTTCAGCGCCCGCAGGAAGACGTACATGCTGATGCCGATGCCCGAGAAGAGAACGACCTCGGTGGCGATCCAGGCCGCCCGGTCGGGCAGGGCCACGAAGAAACCCATCAGCGGGTAGAAGGCGCCCGCATTGAAGTCGGCCATCAGCGGGGTCCCGCTGAAGATGTACTGGTTCCAGAACGGCAGTTGGCCGTGACGCAGCATGTCCCCCACCAAGACGTGCAGTGGGTAGTTCTGCTGGAGGTTGTCGCCCGTGATGATCAGGCGGCCGCTGATCAGGTCCGGCAGCACGAACCCCAAGAAGGGCACCGCGATCAGCACGAGGTAGGGCCACAGTGGTCCCGTGTGCGCTCGGACTCGGTTCACGTGCGAGGAGTTGCCTTCCAGAGGTGCCTAGGGTGCCGCGCCATCTTGGGGTCCCCGGGCCCGCCGCGTGTGGCAGACGGGGCCGGGGGGCGCCGGCCACCCCGAACGGTTCCGGCGAAGCTACCCCCTGGCGCGGGGATCGGGCTCAGTGCGAGGGCTCGGGGCTGCGCCCGCCCAGCTCGGCCCGCGAGGTCCGCGAGATGGCGCTCGAGGTCGTTGCGCCACTGCACGTTGGGGGCGAGCGCGGCCCGCTCCAGCCGGTCGATGTGCTTGCGGGCGATCGAGAGCAGATCGCTCAGGAGCTCGTCGCCCAGCAGGTGCGGGAGCAGGCCGAGGTCGAGCAGCTTCGTGTGCGCGGCCCGGTAGTAGTGCTCCTCGAGCTCGACCCGGGGATCCTCCAGGTGCACGATCTCGGCCCCGCCGGCCGCCTCGGAGACCATCCGGGCCAGGTCGCCGACGGAGAACGACTCGGTGAACTGGTTGAAGACACGGAACTCGCCCGCCTGGGCCGGGTTGCGCATCGCCAGCTCGATACAGGCCAACGTGTCGCGGATGTCGAGGAAGCCACGGGTCTGGCCGCCCTTGCCGTAGACGGTCAGGGGCTCCCCGGCCGCCGCCTGGATCACGAAGCGGTTCAGCACCGTGCCGAACACGGCGTCGTAGTCGAACCGGGTGGCCAGGTCCGGGTGCATGGTCGTCTCCGGGGTGGACTGGCCATAGACCACGCCCTGGTTCAGGTCGGTCGAGCGCAGGCCCCAGGCCCGGCAGCAGAAGGCGATGTTGTGGCTGTCGTGCACCTTGGAGAGGTGGTAGAAGCTGCCGGGCTGCTTGGGGAACGGCAGCACGTCGGTCCGTCCCCGGTGGGTGATCTCGATGTACCCCTCTTCGATGTCGATGTTGGGCGTGCCGTACTCGCCCATGGTGCCGAGCTTGACCAGATGGATGGAGGGGTCGATCTCGGCGATGGCGTAGAGCAGGTTGAGGGTCCCCACCACGTTGTTGACCTGGGTGTACACCGCGTGCTTGCGGTCCACCATGGAGTAGGGCGCGCTGCGCTGCTCGGCGAAGTGGACGATGGCGTCGGGCCGGGCACGGCCGACCATGTCAGTAGACGAACGCGTCCTCGGTGAGGTCGCCGATGAACACCTCGAGCCGTTTCCCCGAGATCTCCTCCCAGCGCTCGACCCGGCGGTGCAGCGAGGCGATCGGAACCAGGGAGTCGACCCCCATCTCGAGGTCGTAGCCCCGCCGGGCGAAGTTGTCCGCCACCGCCACGTCGTGGCCGGCCCGGGAGAGATGCAGCGCGGTCGGCCAGCCCAGATATCCGTCGCCCCCCAAGACCAGAATTCGCACCTTGACACCTTCCGTTCGAGTGACCGCCAGATTTCACGTGCGTGACAGCCGGAGTCTTCCGCTGTATGCTGGGATATTACCTGGGAATCCTGTTAAGGAACGTTTCGGGATCCCTGTTCCGAAGCGCTGGCTGTGACAGAATCACTGCAGTTTCATGACGATTCGGCCGGCACCACCCCGGCTGCAACTTCGTGACGAAGGAATCCCCCTCCATGGAGCTCGTGGCCCCGAGCGCACTGATCCAGGACCAAGCGCAGTGACGTTGCACACGTCGACCGCGGACCCCCGGATGTCGCACGTGCCGGCGTCCGGCGACCAGGCGCCGGTTCGACTGGTCCGCACGGCGCTGCTCGGTCTGCTCGGCACGGCCGCCATCGTCCTCGGTTCGCTGATGGGCGGGCAGTCCTTCGAGACCCATCTTCCCGGCAGCGTGGTTCTTCGGCATGCCCGGCGGTGCTGTTCGGGTCGTTCGGCACCGATGCGTCGTTGCCGACCGATCTGCGTCGCTCGCTCTCGTCTTCGGCGGACTCATCCTCCTCACCCGGGTCTGGCTGGGCCTGCTGCGCTACCTGCGCGGGCACCAGGGCTTTCCCGTCAAGCGCGTCGTCCTCGTCGTCGTCGATCTGGGCGGTCCCCTCCTGCTCGCCCCGCCGCTCTTCAGTCGCGACGTCTACACCTATGCCGCGCAAGGCGAAATGGTCAGCCACCACATCAACCCGT
This sequence comes from uncultured Acidimicrobiaceae bacterium, assembly GCA_963726855.1. GTDB lineage: Bacteria > Actinomycetota > Acidimicrobiia > Acidimicrobiales > RAAP-2 > Bog-473. Next base: position 209,741 of record CAVSEB010000020.1, on the reverse strand, counting down.
ACTCCTATGGGCCCGAGCGTGCTCGGGGCCACGCCGTTCAACGAGATGGCGGACTCGGTGTGGTCGGACACCGAGTCGCCTTACGGGCCGACCTTCCTGGCCGCCGACGGCGTGCTCGACCAGGCCTCGGGCCACGAGATCCTGGCCGACCTGCTCCTGCTGCGGCTCCTGGCCCTGGCCGGCATCGCGCCTGATGGTGGCGGCCACACCCACGCTGGCCCGGTCGCTGAAACGAGACCCGGCCCATGCCGTCCTCCTCGGCGCCGGCTCCCCGCTCGTCCTGTTGTCCTTGCTCGGCGGGTCGCCCACAACGACGCGCTGATGGTGGGCCTGCTCATGGCCGGCCTCGCCGTGGCCAAACGCGTCGGGCACCGTGCCGGGCATCATCTTGTGCGCGCTGGCGGCGGGGGTGAAATCGCCCGCCGCGCTCGGCGTGCTCTTCCTCGGGCTGGGTGTGGGCCGGACCGGGCGCGCCCGTGCGCCGTCGCCTCGCGCACACCGCGGTGGCCGGCGTCATCGCCTTGGCCACCATGGAAGTGGTCGCGCTCATCTCGGGCACCGGGTGGGGGTGGATCCGCACCACGACGACGGCCGATGCGTCCTTCACCGGCGTGACGCCGGTGAACGTTGTCGCCCGCGCCGCCTCCATCGTCAGCCACGTCCTCCAGATTCCCGATCTCCACCATGGACGTGCGCCCCGTGTTCAGCGTCCTCGGCCTGCTCATCGCGGCCTACGTCGGGCTGCGCGGCTCCTCTGCGCTCGCCCCAGGACGGCGCCGTGCGCAACCTCGGGCTCACGCTGCTCGTCCTGGCGCTTCTCGGTCCGATCGTGTGGGCCTGGTACGTGACCTGGGGCATCGTGGTGCTCGGCGCCGGCGGCCGTCGGGCCGCCTGCGTCGGCCCTGATCGTGATCAGCACCTTCTGGGCCTTCGCCGGGGTGACGTCCGTGCACGGCGTCTCCTGCGCATGATGCACACGTTCATCGTTCCCGACCTGCTGCTGATCGCCGTGCTGCTCGCCGTCGCGATCACGCCGCTCGGGCCAGTTCGCCGTGCCGACGGTCGGCCGACACCGCTGGGCCGCGCCTGCCCGGCCGGTGCGAGCGCCCGGACGTGCTGAGCGGCGCCGGTGCCGGCGCAGCGGCCGAGGGCCTGACCCGTCGCCTCAGTCCGCCAGGTCGAGGCCCGAGACCACGCGGGACGGGCCGCAGCGCACCAGCGAGCTCGCCCGGCACGCCGTTGCGGACGCCGTACTCCTCGGCCCGTTCCGGCGCCCATGTAGCGGCCGCCGATGACGGTCGCCCACCGGCCGCACCTCGGCCGAGGTCGTCGCTCGAGCTCCGCCCGGCCTTCGACCACGACGAAGCTGAAGGGTGGCCGCTCGTCGTCGACGCAGAGCGACGCCCGCGGGTCCCGCGCCAGGTTGCGGCCCTTGACCGTCGCGACACCCGTGTTGAAGAGCAGGGTGCCGTCGTTGTCGACGTCGTACCAGACGGGGCGAGGTGCGGCCGCCCGTCGGCGCGCACCGTCGCCAGCTTTCCGGTGTGCGGCGGGACGCGACGGTGAGGAAGGCGCGCACCTCTGCTCGGTCATCGGAGCGATGACGCCACTCGCTGCCGCGCCGGGCCGCCCGTGGTCGCCGCGCTCGTAGGCCTGGAGCCACCCCTCGATCATCGGCCCGAAGGCGGCCGGGTTGTATGCGTCCTCCTCGTAGGAGAACTTCATGTCGCCCGCATAGTGCAGCACCGTGATGTTGTGGGCCTGGTGCACCGACCCGTCGCCGGGGTCCTGCATCCTGTTCTCAATCCGGCAGATCCACCAGCCCCGCTCCTCGTCGCAGACGCACCACGAGTGTGGGAACGAGTTCATGGCCCGGTTCGGCCATTCCGCCATGAGCGGAGCGATCCAGGTGTAGATCTCGTCGGGGCCGTGGAAGGTCCCGAACGTGTGCTCGAGGTACACGGCGTCGTCGGTGAACAGGTCGGCCCAGTCCCGCCATTCCCCGCTGGCGGCGCACCGGCTCGCCGTCTCCATGTAGTGCTCGTGCGCCCGATCGAGCTCGTCCCGGCTCCATCGTGTTCGTCATGACTTCAGTATCCATTCGCTCATCGTGACACTGCGAAAGGTGCTCAGGTCGACGAACGCGTTGATCTCCTCGATCATCTGGGTCACGTGGGCGTTCATCGCTCGCGGGTCGCCCTCGGCGCAGTAGAACAGCATGGGGTCGGTCACGTGCTCGAGGGACGGCCAGGCCTCCTCCACGATGCCCCGCAGCGGCGGGGCCCCGTCGGTGATCGGCCGGAAGACGGCGTTGCGCACGTAGCGGCAGCGGGGCTGGATCGCCTCGGTGATCGGCGAGATCCGGGTGTGCCATCTCGTCATCCACTCCTCGAAGGACTGCTCGGGGTGCTGCTGCAGCAGCGCCACCGTGAGCACGCCCGGGTGAGCGCTCGCCGTCGGGCCAGTCGCGCGGCGCCGACCACTGGTTGCCGCCGTAGTCGCGGTAGAGCGACTCGACCACCGAGTAACCGGCCAGCCGCGAGCGCCCAGGAGCCCAGCACCTCTTCGAAGGGCGCCCGCTGTTCGACCGTGTCGAGCCAGACCGAGACCAGCCCGTGCAGCGGCGTCTCCCCCTCGGGGGTGGGCACGGGCGCCGGGATGTCGCTCTCGGGGTCCCAGACGTCGATGGTCAAGCCTCGGGGCCCGAGGCCGAGCAGCTCCTCGGCACCGGTCCCAACAGGTGTCGGCCACATCGGCGCGGTGCTCGTCGGCCTCGAGCCAGACCAGGTACATCAGCTTCTCCACGGCTTCCCCCTCCACGGCTCACCAGTAGCCCGAGCGCCTCGCGCATGGTGGCCTCGAACTCCGCGTCGCCCGAGCGTGCGCCGCAGCTCGAGCACCATGGCGGCGTCCGTGCCCGACCTCCACCCGCAACGGGCGTCTCCGGGTCCTCCAGGGCGTCGGCCACCGCGTTGCCCACGAGCTCAGGTCCGGGCCGACCCTCGGGGCCGACCAGCGTGCGTCACCGTCCCGTCCCACTGCGCGGTGGAGCTCCCCGTAGATCTCCGGGCCCTACGTGGTCGTCGGCGTGCTTCATCCCCGGCGCGATGTAGCCGGGCTCCACGATGACGACACGGATCCCGAAGTGGCCCAGCTCGAAGTGCAAGCGTCTCCGACAGCGCCTCGAGCGCGTGCTTGGACGCGGCGTAGGCCCCTTCGAGCGGCGTCCCGATCTTGCCCTGCACCGAGCTGATGTTGACCAGCACACCGCTCCCCCGCTCCCGCCAGGCCGGGACGACCGCCTGGGCCAGGCGCAACGGTCCGAGCGTGTTCACCTCGAGCACGCGGGCGAAGGACGTCGAGCGGGTAGGTCTCGAGCGGGCCGGTCCCCGGCACGCCGGCGTTGTTCACCACGGCGTCGAGCTCGCCCGCCGCCTCCACGGGCGCGGCGCACCGAGCGTCGTCGGCCACGTCGAGGGCCAGGCACCTGCGCCGCCGGGAGGCCCGTCAAGCAGCGTCCGGGTGACGGGCCGTCGCCACCACCTCGTGCCCGCGCCCGGCCAGCACCTCGACGGTGGCCCGGCCGATGGCCCGGGCGGCGCCCGGTCACCAGGACGCGCACGGCTCAGCCCTCCTGGTGCTGGGGCAGGCCGACCAGCTCCTCGCTGACCCGCCACAGGCCGCCCGCCGCCTCGGCGTCCTGCGCCCAGCGCCGCGGCTGCTTCGGGCCTTGCACTTGACGAAGTACTTGCCGCTCACGCCTTCGACCTCGGGCGAGGAGGCCAGGAAGACCGACGTCCGTGCGCCCTTGGCCGGCGACAGGAAGAAGGGCTGGGCGATCTTGATGCCGAAGGCCAGGAAGCCGCGGGCGTCGCCGTCGGCGCCGTAGCCGGTGCGCACCGTCCCGGGTGGAGCGAGTTGGCCGTCACGCCCGTGCCCTCGAGGCGCCGCGCGAGCTCGAGGGTGAAGAGGATGTTGGCCAGCTTCGACTGCCCCGTAGACCGCGCATGCCCCGGTAGCGCCTTGGTCGACTGGAGGTCGTCGAAGGGAATCCCGTGCGGGCGGCCGCGTGGGCGGTCGAGGCCACGGTGACGACCCGTGCGGGCGCCGACTGCCGCAGTCGCTCGAGCAGCAGGTTGGTCAAGAGGAACGGCCCGAGATGGTTCATGGCGAACGTGGCCTCGTAGCCGTCGACCGTCTCGCCGCGGTCGCTCAGCACCAGGCCGGCGTTGTTGACGAGGACGTCGAGCCGGGGCGCCAGCTCGAGGATCTCGGCCGCCCCCCGCCGCACCGACGCCAGGTCGGCCAGGTCGAAGACGACGAGCTGGACCGTGGCCTGTCCGCCGCCGGCGTCGTTCAGGGCGGCCACGGCGGCCCGGCCCTTGTCGGCATTGCGCGCCGTCACGAGTGACCCGGCGCCCATCGCGGCCAGGGCCAGCGGCCGTCTCGTACCCGATGCCCGAGTTGCCGCCGGTGACGACGACCGTCTTGCCATACATGTCGGCACTACGCGCCAGCCTCCTCGTGGACCTCGTCTTCCAGCCCCGGCGGCACCGCCCAGCGGGGCGGGGGTCCGTGAACAGGCGTCAGCTTCCACACACGTCGGGGCTCACCGCCAGGCGTCGCGGGCCTCGACCAGGCCCCGGTCGGCTCGAGGAAGCGCCCGCTCAGTGTCCGCTCCGCCGTGCGCATGTGCCACCGGAGCAGCTCCTGGGAGGCCGGCCAGGCCGCCTCGGCACCTCGGAACCCGCCGGGGCCTTGCCGTTGCCCGGCGCCCCCGCGTTCCCGGCGGCGCCGCCCACGCCGGCCAGCAGGTTGTGCGTCTGCCCGGGGTCGGCGTCGAGGTCGAAGAGGAGCGGCGGCAGCACGTCGGCGCCGCGCGAACTGCACGTACTTGTGCCGGGGCCCGCGCGACGACGGCCAGGGAGCAGTGGCTCATGGGCATGCCGAACGCCCGCTCGGCGAGCCGCCTGGACCGGGTCCGAGAAGCCCCATTCGAAGTGGGCCGTGTCGCGCCAGTGCTCGGGCGCCGCGCCGGCCTGCGAGGAACGGCGCCAGCGACCAGCCGTCCGCCTGCAGCGGGACCTCGGCCCCGATGTACTCGCAGATGGTCGGCAGCACGTCGACCGACTCGGTCACGGCGTCGAACACCCGCCCCCGGCCCGGTCGGCCGCGGGCCGCGGGTCCACCACGATCAGCGGGACGTGGTAGCTCTCGTCCCAGTAGCCGAGCTTCTCGAGCAGCCAGTGGTCGCCGCCCATCTCGCCGTGGTCGCTGGTCACGACGACCAGCGTGTCGACTCGGCCAGGCCGCTGCGTCTCGAGGTAGCGCGAACAGAGGCGGCCAGCCGTCGTCGACCTCGCGCTGCGGCGCCGTAGTACGTGGCCCGCAGCTGCCGGCGCTCGCGCTCGTCGTGCGGCGCGCCGATGACCGGGATGCTGCATGACCACCGGCGCCAAGCGGGTGGATGGCCGCCTCCTCCTCGGCGCGTCGGCGCGGCCGACGAAGGGCCCGACGTCGTCGGCGGGGTACAGGTCGTGATAGCCGACCGGGTTGCGCCGGGGCGGGTGCGGGCCGGATGAACGAGGCGTGGACGAAGAAGGGCTCGTCACCGTGCTGCTCGAGCCACTCGATCACCGCGGTCGCGGACGAACGTCGTCTGCGACAGCTCGGCCGGGAAGCGGGCCGGCGCCCACGTCGACCCGTGGTCGTCGGCGCCGGGGAAGCCCTCCATCGGCTAGGTAGAGGTCGTGCGGGTTGGCCGGGACGTCGACGCCGTGCGTCGGCCAGCCAGCGTCCCCAGGCCGGGCTGCCCTGCTCCCACGGATCCTCGACCAGCGCCCGGAACCCGGGCAGGACGCCCTCGTAGCTGTACAGCCGCGGGTCGCCGGGCGGCACCGTCCGCGGGTCGACGGAGGTGTCGGTGTAGCCGAAGAGCGACCGGGTCGTAGCCCATGGCCCGGGCGAGTCAGCGCGACGTTGGTGAAGCGGGCGTCGAGCGGCGTGCCGTTGAGATCGAGCGGTTGTGGTGTTGGTAGGTGCCGGTGTAGAGGCACGCCCGCGACGGGCCGCACGGGGCCGCGTTGGCCCAGTGGTTGGCGAAGAGCACGCCCGGGCGGCCAGCGCGTCGAGCGTCGGCGTCTCGAGCACCGGATGGCCGAGTGCCGAGAGGCAGTCGCCCCGCCACTGGTCGAGCGTGATGAAGAGCACGTTGCGAGCGGCCGGCATGGCGCACTCTTGCCGATCGCGGACACTCGGGCCCGGAACCGCCGGCCGGATGGCGCGTGCGGCCGGCAGCTCCCGGGCTCACGAGGTGCGGATCGTTGCTCCGCCCAGACGAGTTCCGAAGGCGATCAGCCAGGCACCGACTCGCGGAGCCCTGACCCGGCGCACTGCTCGGCCACCGGGAACCGGGATCCCGGTGGCCGAGCGCTGCGTCGCGCTCGGCTCACTCGTCGATGCGGTGGGCCGGTGCGAGACCCGCCGTCCACCTGCCGTCTCCAGCAGATCCTGACGGTGGGCCGCTGCCATTGACTCGACTGCCCTCCCTTGGATCATCGCGTCTCACCTCTTCTGACCGCTTCTCTCGCTCCCTCCTGCTCTCACTTGCCGCCAAGACCATCCTAGCCGCAGTTGACAAGTAATCAAGAATATTCTAATATAGGTGTATGCCTATGTTCATCGATGAAACGGCCACCCGAGTGCAGCAGCCCTCGGTCACCGCCTCCGCCTCGCTGGCCAGCGACCTCTCCTGGTTTCTCTCCGTGGCGGCCCGGCCCCGATGCAGGCCAAGTACCCCAAGCTGGCCGAGATGTTCAACGGCCGCGAGGACCTGGCCGAGCGCGTCCGCACCTTCTGGGACGACGGCTCCGAGGAGACGTGCTTCACCGAGATGCAGGTGCTCGCGCACCACGGCGGCGGGACCTGCGAGACCGATCCCGACGCGCTCTGGGGGGCCATTGAGACGCGGTGGCCACCGTCCCGGTCGAGCTGGACATGCCGCCCGAGAGTCCCGACGAGCTCGCCGTCGACGCCTCCCGGTTCCCAGGCTCAGGGAGTCCCCTGCCCAGTGCTCGACATGCCGTCGGAGAGCCCCGAGGAGCGCGCGATCTACGCCTCGACCGGCTCCGCTTGCTCAAGGAGTCCCCCGCGCTGGTCGCGCGTACCTCGACCTGCTGAAGGAGGTCTGGGCTCCGGTCAACGACATGTGGCAACAGGCCCTGCCCCTCATCGAGGAAGCCGGCCGTCACGTCGTGGCCCAGTACGACCAGAACGGTCAATCACTGGAACCACTTGTACTCCCGGGGTGTGACACCTTGCGCGAGCGGCATGCCCTCGATCCTGAGCGGCCTGGATCGGGGCAGGTCGCTGCTGTTCGTCCCGTGCCTGTTCTTCGGCTCCTGCATGTACCTCGAGTTCCCCGGCCTGATCGTGATCGGCACCGGCGTGGGCCAGGGCGACGTCGTGGCCCGGGCCCGGACCGAGTCGGTGGCACGGCGGCTCAAGGCGGTGGCCGACCCCGACCCGCCTGGCCATCTTGCACTCGCTGGCCACCGCGCCGAGCACCGTCGGCGAGCTGGCCATGCTCTTCCGCCTGGCCCAGCCCACGGTGAGCATGCACGTCAAGGTGCTGCGCCAGAGCGGGCTGGTGCGCTCGGAGCGGGCCGGCGGGCTCTGCGGCTGAGCGCCGACGCCGCGGCGGTCGAGGCGCTGCTCGACGACCTGCGCCAGGCCGTGCTTCAGGACCCGGGCCGGGCCGCTAGCCGCCGGCGCCAGCACCACCGGCAGCGAGCGGATCCCGGCGACCGTGGTCGACGGCACCCGCTCGGCCGGCCCGGTCACCGCGTAGCGGGGAAGCGCGCCAACAGCTCCTCCACGAAGACCCGCGCCTCCAGCCGGGCCAGGCTGGCGCCGAGGCACACGTGCTCGCCGAACCCGAAGGCGAGGTGCACCGGGTTGACCGGACGCCGCACGTCGAAGGCCGACGCCGTCGCGCCGAAGATGCGCTCGTCTCGATTGGCCGAGGCGTAGAGCATGCACACGTAGTCGCCCGCGGCACCGGCGTGCCGGCCACCTCACGTCGGCCGTCGCGGTCCGGCAGAAGGCGTGCACGGGAGTGACCCAGCGCAGGCACTCCTCCACCGCGCCGGCACCAGTGAGCCGTCGGCCGCACCAGGGCCCGCTGGTCGGGGTGCTCGTGCAGCACGAGTGCGGTGCCCGAGAGCAGCGTGCGGGTCGTCTCGTTGCCCGCCACCAGCAGGGTCAAGAGGAACATGAAGAGCTCCTCCCTGCTGAGCGGGCAGCCCCCGACCTCGCTGCCCACCAGGAGCGACACCAGGTCGTCGCCCGGGCTGGCGCTGCTTGGACCGGATGTGCTCGACGATGAAGGCCGAGAGCTCGCCGAGCGCGGCCGGCGTCTCGGCGGGCGGCAGATCGGGCGACTCGATGGCCGCGTCGGACCAGCGCGCGGAAGTCCTCGCGGTCGGCCTCGTCGATGCCGAGCAGCTCCGCGATCACGATCAGCGGGAAGGGTGCGGCCAGCTCGGCCACGAAGTCGATCTCGCCGGTGTCGTCGACCCCGTCGAGCAACGTCGACGCGCGTCCGGCGGATCGACTCGCCCAGACCCGGCATGGCGCGGGGCGTGAAGCGGCGGTTGACCAGCCGGCGGAAGGAGGCGTGCTCGGGCGGATCCATGTGCAAGATCGAGGGCGCCGACAGCGCCTGCCCGGCGGCCGGCGCGGAGCGGGTCGTTGACCAGCGCCCCACGGCCCGAGCAGAAGTGCGGACGGGTCGCGGCTCAGGTCCCGGATGTCCTCGTAGCGGGTGACCGCCCAGAAGCCAGGACCGCACGCGTGGACGGGGTCCTCGGCGCGCAGGCGGGCCAGCACCTCGTAGTAGTCGGGGCGGAGGAAGAAGGCCGGGTCACGCGGATCGAGCGCACGCGTCAGCCTCGGTGCGCTGGTCGGCCGCCATGGGGCGAGCGTACTGTGCACCGCCGAGACCGGGCCCTGGACCGGCCACCGGAGCCCGATCCGACCGGTGAACCCCGGCGTCGAACGATGCGACGTACTCGCAGTTGCAGGAGCAGGCAGTCGACGACGGCACGGACCGATGACGACCGCTCCTCCGTCGGCACCGGCGCCTCGTGACCTCCCCCTACCCGGCCTCGGGCGAGCACGCCCCGCTCTCGGGCCTCGACGAGTTCCTCGTCCACAACGCGCCCTACCCGGTGCGCGTGATGTGGACGCCCGACGCCCAGGCCTACGAGCGGGTGTGGTTCACCTGCCAGGACACGGTGGGCGAGCTCCTCGTCGTCGTCGGCCTGGCCTTCTACCCCAACCTCGGCACCGCCGAGGCCTTCGCCATCGTGAACCATCGCGGCCGGCACACCACGGTGCGGGCGCACCGCAAGCTCGGCACCGACCGCATGGACATGACGCTCGGGCCGCTTCCCTTCGAGGTGGTCGAGCCCTTCCGCCGCTGGCGCCTCCGTCTGGACCCCGACGCCGTGGCGCCGCCACCGGTGAGGGCACCGAGAGTGGCGGGAGAGCGGCGCCGCCGGCGAGGCGGCCGACCGCATCGGCTTCGACATCACCTGGCTCGACACGAAGCGTCCCGTCTTCCGCCAGCTGGGCGCCGGCATCATCGTCAGCGGCCGCGCCATGAGCCCCATCGCCGGCTACGACGGCTTCGGGCGTCAGGAGGGCTGGGTCGACGTCAACGGCACGCGCCTCGAGCTCGTCGACCGACGACCCACCGCGGCACCCGCGACCACCACTGGGGCACCCGCGACGGCGTGGGCGGACCGGGGCGCTACATGGGCATGCAACATCCGCACAGCGGCGAGTGGGTCGAGTTCGAGGACTTCGGCATCTGGGGCGACCACGTCCTCTACAACCTCGGCGACCCGCGCAAGCGCAGCGCCACCCTGCGCGAGCGCCGCCACCGCATGCGCTTCGAGCCCGACACCCACCTGCTGCGTGGCGGGCGAGGTCGACCTCGTCTTCGCCGACGACACGGTCAAGACGATGACCTTCGAGCGCCTGGGCCACCAGATCGCATTCTTGCGCTGCGGCATGTACGGCGGTCCGAACGGCGGCACGCCCGACGGCGACCTGTGGCACGGCATGGCGGTGGCCAGCGGCGACGAAATCGTCGTGCACGCCGAGACCTTCGACGTGACCGACCCGGCCGTGCGCAGCCGCCTGGCCGGCCAGGACCAGCACCACTGCCGGATCGAGTGCGACGGCGAGGTCACCTACGGCCTGGTCGAGCCCTACGACACGCTCTGCTACGACGTGGCCAAAGCGGGCGTCCTCGGCTTCTCCCTCCTGGAGGGCTGACCCCCGCCGGGACGGCCGGCCCCTCCCCGGGGGGCCGCGCCTCCACGCCGCCGGACCAGGCGATCTGGTCCTTTTGCCTCATGTGCCCGCCGAGACCCGCGCCGCACACTGGCGTGGGGAAACGGAGCCGGCGTGCCAGACCACGCGCCTCGCCTTTGCAGTCGCGACGTGGGGGACGTGGAATGGAGCTTGCGGCAGGGGCCATCGCCGTCGGCGGGGGGCAACAGCGAGCCCGCGCCCGCGGGCGCGCGGCCTGTCAGCGGTCGCCCGCGTCCGGTCTCGGCCCAGGTCGAGATCGTCGTGCCCGTGTACAACGAGGCGCACCAGTTGGTCGAGCGCATCGCGACGCTGCGCGCCTACCTGAACGAGTCCTTGCCCTTCCGGCGCTCGTCACCATCGTCGACAACGGCAGCACCGACGGCACCGCGCTGGTGGCCCAGCGTCTGGCGTCGACCCTCGACGGGGTGCAGGCCATGATCCTGACCCGCAAGGGCCGCGGCCACGCGCTGCGCCGGCCTGGGAGGCCAGCGGGGCCGAGGTCGTCGCCTACATGGACGTCGACCTGTCGACCTCGCTCACGCGCTGATGCCGCTCCTCGCCTCGGTGCTCTCGGGACACGGCGACGTCGCCGTCGGCACCCGGCTGGGCCGGGGCGCCCGGGTGGTGCGCGGACCCAAGCGCGAGCTGATCTCGCGGGCGCTACAGCCTGCTCGTGCGCACGTCGTTGCGCAGCCAGATGAGCGACTTCCAGTGCGGCTTCAAGGCGTTGCGCCGCGAGCGGGCACTCGAGCTCCTCCCGCTGGTCGAGGACGAGGCCTGGTTCTTCGACACCGAGCTCGCTGGTCACGGCCGAGCGCCTCGGTCTGCGCGTGACCGAGATCCCCGTCGAGTGGGTGGACGACCCCGACTCGCGGGTCCACATCGTGTCGACCGCGCCGCAGACCTCAGGGGCGTGTGGCGGCTCTCGCACGGGCGCTCGCTCCGGGCGGTGCGCCGGCGGCGCCCCCGACGCCCCCGCCGCCGAGGTGGCCACGGCCGACCAGCTGCTCTCCTTCGCCGGCGTCGGGCTGCTCAGCACGCTGAGCTACCTGCTGCTCTTCGCGCTGGGCTGGCGGGCCGCTCGGACCCTGGTCTGCCAACGCGCTGCGCCCTGGCCTTCTGCACGCTGGTCAACACCGCGCTGCACCGGGCGCTGGCCAGCGCGGCGAAGCCGGGCGAACCGAGCGGCGCCGGGTCCCGGCGCCAGCTTCGTCACCGTGGCCGCCGTGCTCTTCGGGGTCAGCCTGATCGCCACCACCGCCGCCCTGGCCCTGGCGCAGCGTGCTCGGGACCACCTCGCTGGCCGCCGCGCTGGTCGCCGTCACGCTGGCCAACGGGGCGGCGTCGCTGGTGCGCTTCGCCCTGCTGCGGGGCTGGGCCTTCCGCCCGCGCGGCCGCCGACGCCGTGACCGATCTGATCGAGATCGACCGGGACGACCTCGACTGCGCCGATCGCCGACGCTCGCACCGGCGACTCCCGACGGCGCCACGTCGGCCGGGCCGACCGTCGACCTCGCCCGCCGGCGCGCCCGGCCCGCTGGCGGCCATTGCTCCGGCCCGCCGGCTACTACCTGGCGTCCCGCCTCGCTCGTCCTCGGCGCGGCCCTCGTCGCGGCGCCGTGCTCTACCCGTGGCTCGACGTCGTCCGCACTCTGGGCTCCTTCTGGGACGGCACGGTGGTACCTGCTGATCGCCCAGCACGGCTACCCGCATCGCCTGTACCAGGAGGGCCAGGGCAGCCGCTGGGCCTTCTTCCCGGCCTTTCCCGCCGTCATCCGCGCCGTGGCCGAGGTCACGCGGCTGAGCCTGCCCGCCGCGGCCGTGCTGGCCGCGTTCGTCTTCGGGCTGACCGCGACGCTGGCCATCTGGCTGGCCGTGCGCCAGGTCCTCGGCGCGACGTCGTGGCGGACCGCACCACCTTGCTCTTCGTCTTCTTCCCGCTGTCGTGCGTCCTCTCGTTCGCCTACACCGAGGGGCTCTTCCTCACCGCCGCCGCCGGGTGCCTCTACGCGCTGGCGGCGCCGCTGCTGGATCACCGCCGCGCTGCTGGCCTGCCTGGCCGGACTGACGCGCAACACCGGCGTCGTCGTCGTGGTGTGCGTCCTCGCGGTGGCGCTGCCGGCGGCCTGGCGCGAACGCCGGCTGCGGCCGCTGGTCGCCGCCGCGATCGCCCCGCTCGGGCTGGCCGCGTTCATGGTCTACGGCTGGGCCATGGTGGGCACGCCGCTGGCCTTCGCTGACCTCGGAGAAGTTCTGGCAGGGGCAGCACTTCGTGTGGTTCGTGGAGCCGCTGCGGGCGCTGGTGGAGGTGGTCACCCTGCGCGTGCACGGGCTGGCGCTGCTGCAGACGGCACTGTGCGCAGCCGCCGCTGGTCTTCGGCCTACGTCGGCGTCGTCTTCCTCCTGGCCCTCACCCGCGCCGCCCGCTCCGTGCCCGTCTCGTGGTGGCTCTACACCATCGGCACCCTCGCTCTGGCGTTCAGCGCGTACTACTACAACAGCATCCCGCGCTACACCATGGTGGCCTTCCCGCTCCTGGCCGCCGTCGCCTGGAAGGTGCGCCCCACGACGAGGGGCGTCCTGGTCGTGCTGATGGGCTCGCTCGAGGCGGTCCTGACCGTCCTCTTCCTCATCGGGGTCGTGCACCCGATGACGCCACCCGTCGTCCCCTGAGGCGCGATCAGGTGGCGACGACGGTGGCGGCCAGCGCCATCCGATGGTCCTTGGACCACGGTGGTCCGAGCGTCGTGCGCGGACCGTGCAGCACCGCGTGCGCCCGCGTCCCCAGGCTCCGCGCCGCCTCGTCCTCGACGTCCTTGGCCTCGTAGAAGTGGAGCGTCCAGCCGCGGGCTCGGCCGAGTTCCGCCATCACCTGGCGGTACATCACCGAGTCGGCCCGGCTCTCGTAGGGCACACGTCGCGCGACGGCGATGTCGGCCGGGAAATCGCCCGGCCACGCACGGAGCGACAGCGACACGATCGGTGGTGACACCGTCCTCTCCAGGCCGTCGAAGGCGTCGGCGGTCTGCACGGACCACCGACGCCCGCACCGTGGCCACCAAGCGCAGCCAGCGCATCGTCGCCGAGTGGCGCTCCCTGGCGGTGCAGGTCGTGTGGGCCACCCTCGTGGTGGATCGGTGCCGCCGGCAAACCAGGCTCGATCAGCTCCAACCGGCGGCGGTCGACGACGACGTGGTCGGCCGAGGCCGTGACCGCCACGGCCCAACCGAGGTGGTGGGCGACGCCGAGACGCAGGCCCGTCACGTGGCGGCGGCCATGCGGGCCAGGAGGACCGCACCCATCGGGTTCTCGGTTCTCCGCCGGTCGCCGCTGATCCGCTGGTGGCGGTCGTTGATGGCGAGCGCCCGCACGAGCGCGAAGACCTCGTGCCAGTCGAGGTCCGACAGCGAGCGACCACTCGCCCCTTCGTAGCGGGCCACGGCCTCGGTGCGCCGGGGAAAACCAGCGACGCGGCGCCCGAAGAGGGACTCCATCATGTACTCGAGGCCGAAGTGCCAGCCGAGGTCCATTTCGGCCGGCCCGATGGAGGCCAGATCCCAGTCGAGCACCGCCCGCACCCGCCGCTCCTGGTCGAAGACGAGGTTGCCCAGTCGCACGTCGCCCCAGAGCAAGACCGGCGCCGTCTCGCCCGGCACCCGGGCCGCGCACCACGCCAGCGCCTCGGCCAGCGCGGGCAGCGGCGCACCCTCGGACGACCAGTCGATGTAGGCCGTCCAGCGGTCCAGCGCGGCGGCCACCGTCGTCCCCGACAGCACCTCGCCCAGGCCGGCGGCGCGCCAGTCCACCGCGTGGACGGCGACCACGGTGTCGAGCAGTCCGTCGTGCATGCGTCGCTGCAGGACGGGGTGGCTCCGGTGACGTAGTCGTCGAAGACCGGCGCCGGTCCGGCGATGTCGCCGCGCACGAGCGGCATGGCCAGGAAAGGAGCGCCGATCCATTCCGGATCGTCGGACCGCCACCGACGGGGCCGGCGCCCGGACCCCGGAGGCGGCCAGCGCGTTCTGCACCGCAACCTGGGGGCGAGCTCGTAGTCGGGGAAGGTGGGCTGAAGCGGCGGGAGCCGGACCACCACGCCCGAACGCCCGGGCCCGAGGTCGATCAGCACGGTCTCGTTGGCCTGGCCGCCGTCGGCGTGGGCGATCGACCTGATGGTCGGTGCGGACTCGGGGTCGCCGAGGACCGTGGGCACCTGTTCGGGGTGGGCCGACATCCAGCGGCCGAGTCCCTCGACCAGTGCGGCGTCGTCGCGTCGGCCCCCCGTCGCCATGCGCGGAGGCTAGATGATGCTCGGCTCGGGTTCGGCGCCGGCGCCGGTCGACGCCGACGGTGCGCCAGGGCCGGCATCCCGACGTCGAGCCGCGCGGTCACCCGGCCGAGCAGCGTCTCGACCCTGCGCACCGTCTCGGGGCCGTCGCCGAAGGTCGGCGCGGTCCCGGACGGCGTACGCACGCACGGATGATCCCGCCGGGAACTGGCTCCAACTCAGGTCGACGTGCACCACCGTGCCGTTCTTGTCCACGACGTTCCAGAAGTGCGCTTCGATGTCCTCGCCCGTCCAGACCTCCCCCTCGACCACCTCGGCCTCGGGGAAGAAGTGTTGGACCACCCGCGCCGTCGGATAGCACTGCCCGTAGGCGGGATTGCCGGGCTGCACGACCCCGCGGTACGACGTCTCGGCACTCCACGATGCTTCGACTGCGTCTCGCAGCCTCGAGAGATCCGGTCTTGGCACGCCGTGCAGTATGGCAAGAGGCCTACGGCAGGTAGACGATGGCCTGCCAGCGCCCCGTCGTCTCGACCAGGCAGAGGGCCTCGCCCGCCTCCACGCTCCAGGTGACGATCTCCTCCTCCGACGCGTGCGCCGCCGTGCGCAGGACAAGCCCGCGCCGCACGTGGTCCTGGCGCACCAGCCAGCCGTCGGGCAGGTCGATGCCGGCGAGCGCCAGCCGAGCGATCGCCTTGCCACCCGTCGGGTGCATCAGCCCGACCGACACGCCTTCGCTTTCCCGTCGGTCGGCCTTGGGCGGAATCAGCGTCGCCATGGTCACGGGCGAGACCCGGTTTCCGAACATGGCAAAGAGGCCGGCCGACGGCTCCGCGGCCTTGACCGAATCTTCGGGCACGCCCGGGAGGAGGTTGATCCACCCGTCACCGCCCTGGCGCACCTGGGCCAGGGCGCCACAGGCGTGTGCGAGGTCGGGGGGTGTGAACTCGAACTTCTCCTTGGGCTGACGACGGTTCACGCCGGTATGTCCGACGCCAGATGCGCCACCACCTCGGCCGCCGGCCGCGCCTCGGCCCGGCGATACCCGCTGCCGGCATAGAGGCTCATGTGCTGGGGATCCCCGGCAGCCGCGGCGGCGGCGCGCAGTGGTCGGGTGGCGTTGTTGATCTCGGGGTAGGCCGCCGGCGCTCCGGCGTGGTCGCGCACCATGGCGTTGACCAGGGCACGGGCGCGGCGACCGCTGAAGGCGCGGGTCACCGCGGTGGAGGTGAACGAGGGATCGGCCAGCGTGGCCTTCGCCAACGGGGGCGCCCCACTCTCGGGGCAGCGCAAGAACGCTGTCCCGGCCTGGACGAGGGTGGCGCCCCGAGACAGGAGATCGCGCACGTCCTCGGGGCCGCCGACGCCCCCGGCGGCGATCAACGGCACCAGGGTCCGACCCCAGACCGCGGCGAGCAGGGCGCGGATCGGCCGGTCGGCATCGGGGCGGAAGTCGTTGGCCAGGCTGCCCCGGTGCGCGCCGGCCTCGGACCCCTGCAGGCACAGCGCGTCGGGACCGACCCGGAGGGCCGCGCCGGCCTCCTCGGGAGTGGTCACGGTCACCACGACGAGGGACCCGGCGGCCTGGAGAGCCCGCACGACGTCCGGCGCCGGCACGCCGAACGTGAAGCTGACCGCCGCCGGCGGGTCCGCGAGCAGCACGTCGACCTTGCGCGGGTAGTCGTCGTCGTCCCACACGGGATCACCGAGCATGGTCCCCAGCGCGGCGGCGTCCGCACCGAGCGCCTCGAGGTAGCCGGCCAGCCCCTCGGGGTCCGACGTCGGCTGGCCCGGAAGGAAGAGGTTGACCCCGAACGACGCCACACCGGCGGCGCGCACGCCCGCGATCTCCTCGCTCAGGGCCTCGGCCGTCTTGTACCCGCCGGCCAAAAAACCGAAGGCGCCGGCGCGCGAGACCGCCGCCACCAGGTCGACGGTCGAAGGACCACCGGCCATGGGCGAGGCCACCAGCGGAAGCGGGCTCAAGGCCCGCAGGCGATCGGCGGCAGGAGTGGCAGCGGCTGCGCTCGGCACGACCTAGGCGTACCAGCGCCCGCTACCGTGGGCAACTCCATGACATCGCTCGACCTCGTCACCACGTTGCGTTCGACCGGAGCGGCTCGCCAGTTCCACCCCGACCCCGTTCCCGACGAGGTGCTCGAACGCCTGCTCGACACCGCCCGCTTCGCCCCTTCGGGCGGCAACCGGCAGGGCTGGCGGGTGATCGTGGTCAAGGACCCGGCGAAGCGGCGGACACTGCGAGACCTCTACCTCGAGGGTTGGTACGAGTATCTGGCCATGGGCGCGGCCGGACTGGTTCCGATGAACCCTCTCGCCGACCGGGCGGCCGAGGCGGCGGCGGTCGCCCATGCACCCGAGTTCGCCGAGGCGGGGGCGGCCAACCCGGGCTTCGCCGAGACGCTCGACACCGCACCTGCGCTCCTGCTGGTGCTGGCCGACCTGGCCGTGCTGGCCACCATCGACCGTGACCTCCCCCGCTACACCTTCGTCGGCGGGGCATCGATCTATCCCTTCGTCTGGAGTCTCCTGTTGGCGGCAAGGACGGAGGGCCTCGGGGGCGTGACGACCACCGTGGCCATCCGGCGCGAGGCGGAGGTGCAGGCACTCTTCGGCATTCCCGACACCGTGGCGGTGGCCGGCCTGGTCGTGCTCGGCCGGCCGGTGACCCAGCCGCACCGGCTGACCCGGGCGCCGGTCAGCTCGTTCGCCTGGTTCGACCGCTACGAGGGTGTGCCGCTCGCCGATTCCTGAGCGACCGGGAGCACACCGATCAGGTCGTGGGTGGCTTCGACCGGCCCCTGGCTCCGTGCTCAAATGGCTCATGGCCCAGAATGTGCTCGGCGACGAGCTCCAGCCCTGCAACTACGACCCGGTGACCGGCTTCTACCGCGACGGCTGCTGCAATACGGGCGCCGAGGACCTCGGCGTGCACACCGTGTGCACCCGGGTGACGGTCGATTTCCTGGCCTTCTCCGCCTCGGTGGGCAATGACCTCTCCACTCCGCATCCCGAGTTCGGCTTCGCCGGGCTCCAGCCCGGCGATCAGTGGTGCCTGTGCGCGCCGCGCTGGCAGGAGGCCTTCGAGGCCGGGATGGCACCGCCGGTGGTGCTCGAGGCCACCCATGCCGCCACGCTGGAATGGGTCCAGCTGAGCGACCTCGTCGCTCACGCCGTGTCCGAGCCCTAACCTCGGCCCAATGTTCAGGAACCCCGCATGAGCGGCACCACAGTCAGCGTGGACCGGGTGATCAAGGCGCCGGCCTCGGCCATCTTCGCCATCGTGTCCGACGCCTCACGCCACGCCGAGATCGACGGATCCGGATCCGTCGTGAAGGTGAAGGACGGCGCACCCGAGCACCTGCGCCTCGGCTCGGTCTTCGACATGTCGATGAAGCTCGGCGTGCCCTATTCCATGAGCAACACGGTCATTGAGTTCGAACCTGACCGGCGCATCGCGTGGCAGACCCAGGTGGCGGGACCGCTGGGGCGCTTCTTCGGCGGGCGCATCTGGCGCTACCAGTTCGAGGAGACCGGCGCAGGCACCAAGGTCACGGAGACCTGGGACATCTCCGCAGGACAAGCAGAGCTTCCTGCTGCGCAGCGGCAAGGTCGCGCAGCAGTTTGCGGGCACGATGTCCAAGACGCTCGACAAGCTGGCCGAGCTGACCGAGCCCCCGGCCGGCGGCAGCGGCCCGGCGTCGGCCTCATGAGCGCCGCCACCCGCATCGACGCCGCCGAGATCGACGAGGCCTGGGAGGCAGCGCGTCCTCCCCGCGCTCAGCGAGTACACCCGTATCCCCTGCCTCTCCCCCGCCTTCGACCCCGAGTGGCAGGCCCACGGCCACATCGACGCGGCGGCCGTCCTGCTCCGCCAATGGGTGGACGATCAGGGCGGAGGCCTCTCGACCGAGAGTCGTCCAGCTGCCGGGGCGCACGCCCGTGCTGCTGGTGGACAACGGAGGCCGCGGCGATCCGATCGTCGTCTACGGACACATGGACAAGCAGCCGCCGCTCGGCACGTGGCGTGAGGGCCTCGGCCCCTACGAACCCGTGCGCGAGGGCCAACTCCTCTACGGGCGAGGAACGGCAGACGACGGCTACGCGACCTTTGCCGCCGTGACGGGCTGGCGGCGGCGGGCGGCGGGCAGGGCCGCGTCCTCGTGCTCATTGAGGCGAGCGAGGAAAGTGGCAGCCCCGACCTGGCCGCCTATCTCGAGCACCTGCGGGCGCGTATCGGGACGCCGCGCCTCGTGGTCTGTCTCGACTCGGGCGGCCTCAGCTATGACCGTCTCTGGCTCACCTCGTCGCTGCGGGGAAACCTGGTGGCCACCGTGACCGTCGACGTCCTGACCGAGGGCATCCACAGCGGCCAGGGCGGCGGCGTCGTGCCGTCGTCCTTCCGCATCCTGCGCCGCATCCTCTCGCGTATCGAGGACGAGACGACCGGGCGCATCGTGCTGCCCGCGCTCCAGGGCGAGGGCATCCCCGAAGCGCACCTGGACAACCTGCGGGCCATCGCCATCGAGTTCCCCGACAGCACGGCGCCCGTGGTCGAGGGACTCAAGCTCTTGGCGGCCGATCCGGTGCAGCGGCTCACGGCGCGCACCTGGGGGGCCGCCCTCGAGGTGACGGGCGCCGACGGGCTGCCCAAGCCGCGCGACGGAGGCAACGTGCTGCGACCCTCGACCACGCTCAAGTTCTCGCTGCGCCTGCCACCCGACGTCGACGCCCAGGCGGCGAGCGACGCCTTGATCTCGGCCATCACCACCGACGAAGGAGCGCACGTGACCATCGACATGGAGGCGGCGGCCCAGGGCTGGGTGGCCGAACCGCTGCGCGAGGACGTCGCAGCGATCCTGAACCGCGTGTCCAACGAGCGCTTCCTGCGCGATCCGGGAGCGGTGGGCGAGGGCGGCTCCATCCCCTTCCTGGCCGACCTGCAGCGGGGCTTTCCCGGCACCCAGTTCGTGGCCACCGGGGTGTTGGGTCCGCACTCCAACGCCCATGGCCCCAACGAGTCGCTGCACATCCCCATGGGCAAGGCGGTCACGCACCTCGTGGCCGAACTGCTGGCGGCGGGGGTATGAGCGCGGCCACCGGACAGGACGCAGAGGCGCGACCGCTGGCCGGCAAGGTGGCGCTGGTCACCGGGGGGAGCCGCGGGCTGGGTCGCGCGATGGTGCTGGCCTTCGCCGACGCCGGAGCGGACGTGATCGTGGCCAGCCGCAAGCTCGAGAACTGCCAGGCCGTGGCGGCCGAGGTGGAGAAGAAGGGCCGCCGGGCCCTGGCCGTCGCCTGTCACGTCGGCCACTGGGACGAACTCGAGGGCCTGGTGGAGCAGTCCTACGACGCGTTCGGCCGGGTCGACGTGCTGGTCAACAACGCCGGCATGTCGCCGCTCTATCCGGACCTCGAGTCGGTGACCGAGGAGCTGTGGGACAAGACGCTGGGCGTCAACCTCAAGGGCCCGTTCCGCCTCACCGCGCTGGTGGGCACGCGCATGGCGGCCGGCCCATATGGTGGATCCATCATCAACGTTTCGAGCACCGGCTCGCTCCGTCCCGCCCCCGGCATGCTGCCCTACGACGCGGCCAAGTCCGGCCTCAACGCGCTGACCGAGGGCTTCGCCAAGGCCTTCGGCCCCACCGTACGCGTCAACTGCATCATGGCCGGGCCGTTCCTGACCGACATCACCAAGGCCTGGGACCCGGCGATGCTCGAACGGGGCATGCCGAATCACGCACTGGGCCGGATCGGCGAGGTCGACGAGGTCGTCGGCGCCGCCCTCTACTTCGCCACCGATGCTTCGTCGTACACGACCGGCGCCATCCTGCGCGTCGATGGAGGTATCCCATGACCATCACCCCCGCCGAGGACCGCGCCGACTTCTGGTTCGACCCCCTGTGCCCATGGGCCTGGATCACCTCGCGCTGGATGCTCGAGGTCGAGAAGGTGCGCGACATCCACACCGAGTGGCACGTGATGTCGCTGGCCATCCTGAATGCGGACCGCGAAGACATGCCCGAGCGCTACCGCGGTTCTGATGGAGCGGGCCAAGGCGGCGGTGCGGGTGTGCATCGCGGCAGAGCAGATGAAGGGCAGCGAAATCCTGTTGCCGCTCTACACGGCGCTCGGCACCCGCATCCACGTACAGGGGCGGGGCAGGGACGAGACCCAGGGACCGTTGATCCTGGCCGAGTCGCTCGAGGAGCTCGGCCTGCCGGCCTCGCTGGCCGAGGCGGCCACCTCGGACGAGTTCGACGAGGCGCTCGCGGTGTCGCACCACGCCGGCATGGACCCTGTGGGCGACCAGGTGGGTACGCCCGTGATCCACTACAACAGCCGGGCCATCTTCGGTCCCGTGGTGACGCCCGCCCCCAAGGGTGAGGCGGCGGGCCGTCTGTGGGACGGCGTGTTGCTGTGCACCGGGACCGAGGGATTCTTCGAGCTGAAGCGGACGCGCGATCTGGGGCCGATGTTCGACTGATTCGGCTCGCCGGGCTCAGCCCGGAGCCGCGGCGAGGAAACTGAAGCGGACCTGCCGGCGCGGGTTGTCCTCGTTGAGATCGACCAGCACCAACGACTGCCAGGTGCCGAAGGCGACGCGCCCGCTCAGCACGGGCAGGGTGACCGACGGGCTCACGATGGCCGGGAGCACGTGATCGGCTCCGTGGCCGGGTGAGCCGTGGGAGTGGCGGTACCGGTCGTCCCGGGGCAAGAGGCGCTCGAGGGCACCGAGCAGGTCGCCTTCGGACCCGGCGCCCGTTTCCATGACAGCCAGTCCTGCCGTGGCGTGGGGGGCGAGCACGTTGACCAGGCCGTCACCCAGGCCGGCGCAGAACCGGGCCAGCTCCCCGGTCAGGTCGACGACCCGGCGAACAGAGGTGTCGACGTCGATCTCCTTGGTGCGCATGGCTGAAGTCTCGCCCACCCACCTGGTGAGCGGAGCCGCCGGTCGCCCGACGACTCCGCTCCCTGGCCACCTGGTGCCGTTGTCTGCGGCCTATGCGTGGTGCATCGTGACGTTGGTCGGGTTGACCGCGACCGTCCACCCGTTCGTCGCCGAGAAGCTACCGGTAAATGCACCGTTCAAGATGGTGTCGGTCTGGCCCGACGTGATCGTTCCGGCAGGCGCCAGTGTGCCACCCAGGGTGCCGCCGCCGGTCGCCGTAATGGAGTCGGAGCTGCCGCCAGTCTCGCTCGGGGCGTAGGTCCCGCTCGAGCCGAGGGTGAGCGTGCCCGAGACCGAGAGCGCGACATCGCCAGAGTTTCCGATGGTCCCGTCGTTGATGACGTTGCCGGTGATCGCCTTGGCGCCCCCGGCGCCGTTGGGCCACGAGAGACTTCCCGTGGGCCCGACGGTGAGCGTGTCGCCCGCAGGCAGGACGAGGGTCGCGTTGTTCCCACACGCCGTGCTGCTGATGACGATGCCACCCTTGTCGGTGAAGCTCCCGCTGGCGGTCAGCGTGGCGTTGAGGCTGCAGAAGCCGAGGACCTCGACCGTCTGACCGGCCGAGGGCGCTCCGATCAATGTCGACGCGCCTTCGGTCTCGACGGTGCCGGCACCCGGAATCTTCCCGACGGGCACAGCGAGGTAATCGAGGGTGGCCCCGTTGACCAACACCGTGGCTCCTGTGATGGTGCCCTGCGCATCGGCGAAGGTGTCGGGCGACTCGACGAGGAGCTCACCCGACCCCGCAATGGCGCCCTTCTTGTTGGTGAAGGTAGACCCTGCAACTGCCGACTCGGTCAGGGTGGCGCCAGCTGCGATGTTGAGCGTGCCCTTCTTCTTGGTGAAGCCGTGGTTCTCCGCGGTGTAGGTCGTCGAGACATTGACGTTGACGGTGCCCTTGGACACGACGTCGTCGTCGATGGTCCGGCCACCGTTGCCGGCGCCTTGGTCCGTCTGCAGCACGCCGCCCACCCCGATGGAGAGGCTGTCCGTGCCCGCGGCGCTCTTGCCGGACAGCGTCGACGGGTTACCGCACCCGATGCTGCTCAGGTCGATGGTGCCGGTGGTCGTCATCGGCTGGTCGATGACCTCGTTGGCGTTGTTGCTGCAGGTCCCGAGGACGTCGAGCGTCTGACCGGTCGACATCGTCCCGTCCAGCGAGCCCAGACCCTCGGCGGCGATGGTCGACGCGCCGGTCCCCGTGTAGTGCAGCTTGACCTGGCCGGTTGTGCCGGAGCTCGGTCCAAGCAGCAGGACGGGCTCGGTTCCGGTCGTCGTCCCCGCCCCCTCGTTGAAGGTGTTGCCGCCGTCGAGCTGGAGGAGGCCGCTACCCGTCGGGGTGATCGAGCCCCCGGTCGAGTTGGTGAAGGTCACCCCACCCGAGACCGGACTGGTCAACGTCGTGCTCGTCGCGATCGCCAGGTTCCCGGAGTTGGTCCAGGTGCCGCCCGAGTAGGACGCGGCGACGTTCACGTTCACGTGGCCCTTGTTCGTCACGGTGCCGGTGACGGTGCGGCCGCTGTTGCCGGCACCCTGGTCGACGTCCACGACGCCGGACGCCTGGTTGGTGAAGGTGTTGCCCGAGGCGACGGCGAGCGTCGAGGCGTTGCCGCAACTGATGGAGCTCAGGTGCACCGTCCCCGCATTGGTCTCGCTGGCGTCGATCGTCTCTTGGGCGTTGTTGGAACAGGTGCCGTCGATGGAGAGCACCTGGCCGGCCACGATGGCACCGTCGAGGGTCCCCGTCCCGCCCTCGGCCACGATGGTCGAGGCGCCGGTCCCGGTGTAGTGCAGCGCGATGCCCCGATCCCGTTGACGGTCCGGCCAGGAGCACGGCCTCGCCGGAGGTCGTCCCGTTGCCCTGGTTGTAGGTGTTGCCACCGTCGACGACCAGTTCACCCGTGTGCGAAGTCCCGTTGCTCGTGACCGAGCCCCCGGTGTCGTTGGTGAAGGTGGACGGCGCTGTGCTCACGGTCCACGTCTCGCTGTCGGCGAGGTTGAGTGCGCCGCCGTTGTCCCACGTGCCGCCGGCATAGGAGCCGGAGGCACTCACGTTGACCGTGCCGTCGTTGGTCAGATTGCCCGTGACGACGCGTCCCCCGTTTCCCGCGCCGCCGTCGACGTCGATGATGCCGCCGCTCTGGTTGGTGAACGTGTGGCCAGACCCGACGGCGAGGGTGGCCCCATTGCCACAGCCGATCGAGCTCAAGTGGACGGTTCCCGCGTTGGTTTCACTCTGATCGACGGTCTCGACCGCGTTGTTGGAGCAGGTGCCGTCGATGGAGAGCACCTGGCCGGTCGCGATGGCACCGTCGAGGGTGCCCGTCCCGCCTTCGGCCAAGATGGTGGAGGCGCCGGTGCCGGTGTAGTGGAGCGCGATCCCCGATCCCGTCGCCGGCCCGGCCAGCAAGACGGCAGTTCCAGAGGTCGTGCCGTTGCCCTGGTTGTAGGTGTCGCCACCGTCGACGACGAGCTGGCCGGTGCCGGTGGCCACCACCGAGCCACTGGTGTCGTCGGTAAAGGTGGTGGGCGACGTGCTCGCCGTGAGGGTCTCACCGGTGGCGAGGTTGAACGCGCCGGCGTTGTCCCACGTGCCGCCGGAATACGACGCCGAGGCGTTGACGTTCACTGTGCCGTCGTTCGTCACCCCACCGGTGATCGTCCGCCCACTGTTGCCGGCGCCGGCGTCGGTGGAGATCGTGCCTTCATTGACCAGGGTCGACCCGATGGCCAGCGTCGATGCGTTGCCACAGCCGCTGCTGGTGAGGGAGAGGTGCCCAGTCGAGTTGATGAGATCGGTGTCCCCTGCCGCAGTGTTCTTCGTCGTGAGCGTCACGTTGTCCGAGCAGGTGCCCTGCACGTTCAGTGCCTCTTGGTCACCGTTCGTGCCCGATCCGAGCACCAGTGCATCGACCGACTCGGCGCCCGACGACGGCTGATACGTCACGGTGTACGTGCCGGCGACCGTGATACAGGCGACGTCGCTCGCACCGGGCACCCCGGTGCTCCAGTTCGACGCAAGGTCCCAGTTGCCGCTGGTTGCCGTGTTCCAGAAGTCGGTGCACGTGGGCGGAGTCGCCGACGCGGATGAGGATGCCACCACCGCGCTCCCGATGAGCGCGCCACCTCCGGCTGCAATAGCGCTCAGGGCCAACGCTCCGACTGAAAGAGCGCGCCATGGACGTCGCCAAGCTTGCTGCATGTCATTCTCCTCGCCTTGTCGTCCGCCGCGACGGACGACCGCCACCTGATCCGGGTCGGAACCTAAACCGCCATAGAGTGATCGACAAGGCCTTTTCAGAGTGGAATCTGCCCTTTTTTGGCGTAGGCGCAGTACACACGTCCGGGAGCGACGCGAGACCACGTGGAATTACCTAGACGCAGGTCGACCCGAGTTCACCCTGACGTCACTCGACGGGACCAACGTGCCGGCGCAATCGGGTGACGGACGCACGGCACCTCACCAGTACTGCGCCATGAGCTCGGTGGCCCAGGCGGGCTGGCGCACCTCGGAAGCCGAAGGCTCGAACTCGCGCATGTAGGGCTTCACGTCGAGCACCGGCGTGCCGTCCACTGCATCGAGCCCCCGCACCCGGAGGTCGAGACCCGCGACGCCGAGCAGTCGGCAGGACGACACGCCCAACCGGTTGGGTCGCATCTTGGCCCGCTGGGCGAACATGCCCACCTCGGGCCAGTCCGGATTCCCCCGTGGATGGCGGGCGCCGGTCTGCACGGCCGACTCGTCGACCAAGTGGAATTGGAAGACGACGACGAGATGGGAGAACGCCTCCAGTCCGGCGACGGCGTCGTCTCCGAACCGCTCCGAGTCCAAGGAGATCACGGCTTCCACCTGGCCCCATTCGTCATCGACAGGCTCACGGCGTCCACCGACGACGTGGCCAACGGGCTCCAACGCGATCATGCTGGGCAAAGGTAGTTTCTGCGGTTGTGACCGGTGAGGAGTGCTGGGCCCTGACCGGCATCATCGCCCTCAACGAGTTGCGGCGGCGGCTGCGCGACCGCTCCGTGCTCATCACCGCTCTGCTCGCCCCACTGGCCATCGCCGGCATCTTGGGCTTCGCCTTCGCCAATCGCCCGCCGACGGGTCCGTTGCCCATCGGGGTGAGTGGGGCCTCCGCCGCGGTCGTGCGGGCGGCGGCCCAGGCGGCGCAGCTGCCACCGAACGTGACCGTCCACACTGTTGCTCACACCCAGCCGCCTCGAGCGCGAGGTGGCCGACGGCACCCTGGCCGGCCGGGGTCGTGGCCTATCGGGTCCACCGAAGCCTGGGCGACCTCCTGATCCCGATGGTCTCGCCGGGGGCGACCAGGACGCCCGGCTTCAAGGTGGTCGATCGGGCGAATGCCCTGGTCGGACAGGAGACGGCGCAGGCCGTGGCCGCGGGGCTGGCCAGCCGGTTCTACGCGTCGCGCCTGGGGCAACGGGCCTCCGTCGGACTTTGCGTCGCTCGAGGTCGCGACGGCCACCGTGGGCAACGGAGGCAAGGCCGTCCTCGATTACTTCGCCCCGTCGATTGCCGTCGTCTTTCTCTTCATCGGCAGCGGTCTCGGCATGCGCTCTCTCATGCTCGAGCGGACCGGCGGGACGCTCGTGCGCATCGCGGCCTCGCCCGTGCGGCCGAGCGCCGTGGTCACCGGCAAGTTGCTGGCCGTCGGGATCACCGGCCTCGTCTCCATCCTGGTTGTCTGGGGGGCCACCACCGCCGCCTTCGGGGCGGATTGGGGCGCCCCCCTCGGTGTGCTCTTGATGTGCCTCGGTGCGGTCGCCGCCATGTGCGGTTTCGGCGTCCTGGTCACGTCGTTCGCCCGCAATCGAGCGCGAAGCCTTCGCGGCCTCGCTCATCGTCGGCCTGGTCCTGGCCCTGCTCGGCGGGAACCTGTTGCCACCGGGGGCCCTGCCCCCGTTCCTCCAGGTGCTCAGCCTGGCCACGCCCAACGGCTGGGCCATCGTCGGATTCGGACGGCTGTCGCTCCTGCACGCCCCGGTCAGCGACGTGGTCGGACCCTTCGTGGTGCTCTGCCTGATCGCCGTGATCACCATCGGGGCCGCCATGACCAGGGTGCGCCGGATGGTGGCGCCGTGATCCCCGTGGTCAGGGTCAACGTCCGTCGCGCCGTCGGCGACGCACGCCTCGTCTTCGTCGCCACGGCCTTCCCCGTGCTCTTCATCCTGGTCACCGGGTTGCTGGCCGGTAGTCCCCGCGAGCCGGTGGGGTTGGTCCACCCGCCGGCCCGGCTGCTTCAACTGGTGGACCGCACGGACGGGCTCAAGGCGCATGCCGAGGCCAGCCGAGCCACGCTCGACGACGACATCCTGCGTGGCCGGGTGGTCGCCGGCTTGGTCACCCTGCCGGCAGCTCCCGGACATCTGCACGTCCAACTGGTCACCGAGGGCGCCAATACCAGTGCCGTCCAGGCACGCACCGACGTCGTCGCTCTGCTCGACCTCATGGCGGCCGAGGGCACCCGCGCCACGGTGACCGACGTGACGCTGGCCCATACCGCCATTCCGCCGCCGATCAGCCCTTTCGCCTATGTGGCGCCGGCCGACCTCGTGCTCTTCCTCGGCATCACCGTGCTCCTGCTGTCCTCGGGGCTCGTCGAGTCACGCCGGATCGGGATGCTGCGCCGCCTTGCCGCGGCGCCCATCCTGGGCCGCTCGGTCATGGCGGCGCAGACGGTCTCGTGCCTGGTGGTGGCGGCGGGACAGTCGGCCGGCCTGCTCCTGGTCGGGCGGGTGCTCTTCGGGGTGCACTGGGGAAATCCGGCCGCGGTCTTCGTGGTGCTCCTCTTGCTCTCGCTGAGCTACGCCGGCGCATCGGGGATCCTCGGGTCGCGAGCCCGTTCGGAGGAACAGACTGTCTCCGTCGCCGTCGTCCTGGGCATCGTGTGCGGCATGCTCGGCGGCTGTTTGTACCCGCTCGACGTGGTCGGCCCCGTCGTGCGGACCGTCGGGCATATCGTCCCCCAGGCCTGGGCCATGGACGCGTTCGTCAAACTGATCTACAACAATGTCGGCTTCGCCGCCGTGCTGCCCGAGATCGGCGCGCTCGCGGTGTTCGCCGTCGTGTTGACCTTCGCGTCGGTGCGGATCTACGCCCGGACGATGTACTCGCCGGGGTGAAAACGCCGGGTCTGCCGGCGGAACTTCCACGTGTGGTCGGGCCACAAGGTGGTGTTGCGGCCGCGGTGGTCGAGGTACCAGCTGGTGCAGCCACCCTCCACCCAGACCGAGTGTTCCAGCCGCTTCTGCAGGCGCTCGTTGTAGCGCCGCTGGACTCCGGGACGTACCTCGACCGTCCCGACACCGGGTCGCGCCATGAAGTCCAGCGCGCTGGCGATGTAGTTGATGTGCGACTCGATCATGTAGATCATGGAGTTGTGGGCCAGCGTCGAGTTGGGCCCGATCATCAAGAAGAGGTTCGGAAACCCCGCCACCGTCGAACCCGCGTAGGCCTCGACACCGTTGGCCTTCCAGAGCTCCGAGAGCCGGACACCGTCGCGCCCGACGATGTGCCCGGCATACGGCGGTTCGGCCGCCTCGAAGCCGGTGCCCATGATGACGACGTCGACCGGGCGGGCGATGCCGTCCTGGCCAACGACCTCGTGGGCGGTGAAGGACGCCACCGGGCAGTCGACCAACTCGACATTGGGCCGCGTGAGTGAGGGGTAGTAGTCGTCGGAGAGGAGCATGCGCTTGCATCCGGGCTCGAAGTCCGGAGTGAGCCGCTGGCGCAGGTCCGCGTCCGGTACCTGGCGAGCCAGATGATCGAGTGCGAGCTTGCGTACCGCTTCTTTGCGCTTGGTTCCATTGCCCACGAAGATCGACAGCAAGGATTCGAACAGCATGTAGATGCGCAGGCGAGAGAGCCGTTGGGTCGCGGGCACGGCGCGATAGAGCGACTGACGGAGGCGGGACACGGCGCGGTCGCGCCGGGGCATGATGAACGGCGGCGTCCGCTGGTGCAAGTAGAGATGCTCGACGACTGGTGCGATCTGCGGCACGAACTGGATGGCGGAGGCACCCGTCCCGACCACGCAGACCCGCTTGCCACTGAGCTCGAAGCCGTGGGCCCAATGGGCCGAGTGGAAGACCTTGCCCCGAAAGTCGGCCAACCCCGGGAAGTCCGGGATGGTCGGCTCGCTGAGCGGGCCGGTGGCCCAGACAAGCACCGGTGCGGCGTACTCCTCGCCGTCGACCGTCCGGATGTGCCAGCGCTCGGCCTCGGAGTCCCAGCGGGCTTCGGCCACCGCGCGGCCGAAGCGGAGATGGCCGCCGATATCGAAGCGGTCGACGCACTGGCGCATGTAGTCCCAGATCTCGCTCTGTGAGGAGAAGGCGCGCGTCCAGTCCGGATTGAGCGCAAAGGAGAACGAGTAGAGGTTCGAGGGGACGTCACAGGCGGCACCCGGATAGGAGTTGTCGCGCCAGGTGCCACCCAGATCGTCACCGCGGTCGAGCACGACGAAGTCCTCGATGCCCATCTCCTTGAGGCGGGCGGCCATGCCAAGCCCGGAGAACCCGGCCCCGACGAGGACGACGCGGTGCTCGTGCATCACGACGTGGCGGCCACGAAGCCCACGATCACCTGGGCCAGCTCCTCGCCTCGATCCTCCTGGAGGAAGTGCCCGGCACCCACGATGGTCGTATGGGGCTGGCCCTTCGCACCGGCAATCCGCTCCTTGAGGTTGCGGTCGGCGCCCTTGGTGATGGGATCCATGTCGCTGAAGGCGCACAGGAAGGGCCGGTCGAAAGCGGCCAGGCCCACCCAGGCGGCAACGTTGGCGTCGTGGGCCGGGTCGTCGGGGCGTGACGGCACGAGCATCGGGAACTGCCGCGCCCCGGACTTGAAGGTCTCGTCGGGGAACGGGGCGTCGTAGGCGGCCCGGACCTCCTCGGGAATATCGGTCACACAGCCGCCCTTGACGATGACGCCCGTCGGAAACTCGTCCACTTCCTGGGAAAAGCGCTGCCAGGAGAAGAACGCCTCACCGGGATTGGTGTCCCCGGTGGGCAGGAACGTATTGGCCGCCACCACCCGGGCGAAGCGCTCGGGATGCTCCCCCACCAGGCGCAGCCCGATCAGCCCGCCCCAGTCCTGGCAGACCAGGGTCACCCCTCGCAGGTGGAGCTGGTCGAAGAGCAGGTCGCGCATCCATTCCACGTGGCGGGCGAAGGTGTAGTCGCCGCGTTCGCTTGGCTTGTCGGAGCGGCCGAACCCCACCAGGTCGGGCGCGATCACCTGCAACCCGGCGCCGGTGAGGACAGGGATCATTTTGCGGTAGAGGTAGCACCAGGAGGGCTCGCCGTGCATGAGCAGGACCACCGGCGCGTCCGGATCACCTTCGCGCAGGTAGTGGACGCGCAGCGTGCCGCCCTCAGAATCGGCGATCTCGACGTAATTGGGCGCAAAGTTGAATCCCGGCAGGCCGGTGAACCGTTCATCGGGCGTACGCAGCGTCTTCATTGGAATTGGAGCCTACGCCGTCCCTCCCCGAATCGCCGGGTGGGATGCGCCACCGTGGGCCTCGCCGTAACCTGACACTGACGTCACCCATCGACTCTCGAGGAGCGCCCGCCATGGTCACCGATGCCCAGCAATACGACCCCTTCACCGCCTTTGACGACGTCGTGTCGGGAACGACCAGGGACCCCTACCCGGCGCTGATCGAGAAGCGCCGGGACACCCCTGTGGCCAAGGGCTTCACCATTTCGCCCGACGTCCTGCCGGAGGGATTCGACATCGAGCCGGGCTGGATCGCCTACCGCTACGAGGACTGCTCGCGGATCCTGCGCGACGCCAAGACGTTCACCTCGACCGGCTACGACACCTCCATCGGGATGGTGATGGGGCACATG
This sequence comes from uncultured Acidimicrobiaceae bacterium, assembly GCA_963726855.1. Classification (GTDB taxonomy): domain Bacteria; phylum Actinomycetota; class Acidimicrobiia; order Acidimicrobiales; family RAAP-2; genus Bog-473. Next base: position 179,220 of record CAVSEB010000020.1, on the reverse strand, counting down.
ATCCTGGGCATGGACGACCCCGAGCATCGGACCCACCGCAACCTGGTCGCCCATGCCTTCCGCGAGAAGTCCTTGGCCCGCTGGGAGCCCGAGTTCATCGGCCCGATCGTCGACGAACAGATCGACCGCTTCGCAGAAGACGGGCAGGCCGAGCTCGTCCGCCAGCTGACCTTCGAGTTCCCGGTGCGGGTCATCGCCCGTCTGCTGGGACTGCCCGAAGGGGACTTCCTCCAGTTCCAGCGCTGGTCGATCGAACTCATCGGCCTGGTGGCCGACATCGACCGCGGGCTGGCCGCGTCGGAATCCCTCCGCGAGTACTTCGCGGGCATCGTCGCCGATCGGCGAGCCCATCCGGCGGAAGACGTCATCAGCGACCTGGTCTCGGCCGAGGTGGATGGCGAGCGCCTCTCGGACGAGGCTATCTATTCCTTCCTGCGGCTCCTGCTCCCGGCCGGTGCGGAAACGACGTACCGGTCATCGGGCAACCTCCTCTACCTGCTTCTGACCCATCCCGACCAACTCGAGGCAGTGCGGGCAGACCGCTCCCTCCTCCCCCAGGCCATTGAGGAAGCGCTGCGGTTCGAGCCACCGCTCCTCACCATTTCGCGGACCGCGACCTGCGAGGTGGAGATCGCCGGGATCACCTTGGAGGAAGGCGAGGGCATCACCACGCACCTCGGCTCGGCCAACCACGACGAAACCCGCTGGGACGACCCCGAGACCTTCGACATCTTCCGCCCGGCCATCCCGCACATCGCATTCGCCCACGGGCCGCACATGTGTCTGGGCATGCATCTGGCCCGGTTGGAGACCCGAGTCCTGCTCAATCGGGTGTTGGACCGCCTGGACGACCTGGCACTGCAGCCGGGCGACAGCGACCCGCACATCAGGGGCGACATCTTCCGCTCGCCCAGTGCCTTGCCGGTGACGTTCACCGCCACGGCCTGAGCGCTCCGCACGGCCGACTTCGACCCGAACTCCCCCCTACGGCCTTCAGCCAGGGCGGATCGACTCGACCGCCTCGCCCCGGGCGACCAGCACGGTGCTGACCATGGAGGGTGGGAAGAGGCCGTGGGAGACCACGCCCGGCACCGCACTCAACTCGGTGGCCAACCGGGCCGGATCGTCGATGACTCCGCCGTAGTCGGCGAGCACGCCGGCGTCTGGGGTGCGCGGCGCATCCCGCACCACCGCGAACTCCAGCCTGCGCAGGGTGGAGGCCAGGCCGAAGGCGAAGAGCTCGAGGGGCACCGGAGCGTGGAGCTGCGACACGGGCTTGTCCGAGGACACGATGACCACGAAGCGGTCGGCGGCCGCGGCCACGATCCGTTCGCGGGTCTGTGCCCCGCCGCCGCCCTTGACGAGCCACCCGATGGGATCCACCTGGTCGGCGCCGTCGATCGTGAGGTCGAGCCGGTCCAGGTCGTCGAAGGGCACCACGTCGAGGCCGTGGGCGCGGCGCCGAGACCTCGGTCGCGGGCGAGGTGGCCACGCACGTGATGGTGAGGCGGCGTTCGGCCAGGGCCGGGATGAGCTCGGCCACGGTGGTGCCCGTCCCCAGGCCGACCCGCATACCGTTCTCGACCAGGGCGGCGGCAGCCCGGCCGACCGCCCGCTTCTCTGCGGCAACGTCGATCATGGCCTTAGCTGCGCGGGATGTCTTTCCAGGGCAGTCCCTTGTCGGTTCGAACGTCACCGGGCAGACCGAGGACGCGCTCGCCCAGGATGTTGCGCATGACCTCGGAGGTACCACCCTCGATGGAGTTGGCACGCATGCGCAGGAACACCTTGTGCACGTCGGCCGAGCCGATCCCGACCATGTCGGGCCGCACCATGGGGTAGCCGGCGGGGAAAAGCATGCCCTCGGGCCCGAGGAGGTCGAGGCAGAGCTCGGTGACGCGCTTGTTCTCCTCGGCCATGGCCAGCTTGGCCACCGAACCCTCGGGTCCAGGAGTTCCGGCCCGTCGGGTCTGCGCCGCCCGCATGTTGGTCATTGAGTAGACCTCGCCCCGGATGTAGCTCGACATCAGGCGATCCTTGAGCGCGAGCGCGTGCGGAGAGGTGTCGCCCTGCCAGCGCTCCTTCCAGATGCGCACGGCGTCACCGACCCTGCCCCCACCGCGCCGGGTCACGGCGCCGCCGATGGAGACGCGTTCGTTCATGAGGGTGGTGACCGCCACGCCCCAGCCTTCACCCTCACCGCCGATTCGTTGGCTGTCCGCCATGCGGACGTCGGTGAAGAAGACCTCGTTGAATTCCGCCTCGCCGGTGATCTGGAAGAGTGGCCGCACGTCGACGCCGGGGGCTTTCATGTCCACCAGGAATGCCGTCAGGCCCTTGTGCTTCGGTGCATCGGGATTGCTGCGGGCGATGATGAGGCCGAACGAGGAGAGGTGGGCCAAGGTGGTCCAGACCTTCTGACCGTTCATAAGCCACTCGTCGCCGTCGCGCTCGGCCCGAGTCGCCAGCCCGGCCACGTCGGACCCGGCGCCGGGCTCGCTGAAAAGCTGGCACCAGATCTCCTCGTTGGAAAAGAGGGGGCGCAGGTAGCGCGCCTTCTGCTCGGGCGTCCCGTGGGTGGCGATCGTCGGTGCGCACATGCCGTACCCAATCGGGTTCTTGACCCCGGGGGCCGGAGCGCCACCCGCGTTGAGCCGCTGCATGGCGCGCTGCTGATCTTTGGGAGTCAGGCCGAGCCCACCACAATCGGGCGGGAAGTGCACCCAAGCCAGACCCCGATCGAATTGCTCCTCGAGGAATCGCTGGGGCGGAGTCGTGGCGGGCGGAAAGTCGGCCAGAAGGCCGTCCACCAGGTCGTCGACGTTCGCGCTCATGCTGGCACCCTATAGCGTGCTTCTGTGCAGGTACCTGCTCGCGGCACTCTCAGAAAGACACGGTGCGCGCACCGCCATGGTGGGCGACAGAAGGCCGCCTCGGAGTGACCGACGTCCTGACTCTCCGTGACGGGAGGGTCCTGGCGTACGAGCAGTACGGGGACCCGGCCGGCTTCCCGGTCCTGAGCTGTCATGGTGGCATGAGCTCGCGCCTCGACGCCGCCCCAGCCCACGAAGCCGCGGTGGCCAAGGGCGTGCGCCTCATTTCGCCGGACCGGCCCGGGATGGGTCTCTCGACCTACCAGGCGGGACGGCGCCTCCTCGACTGGCCCCATGACGTCCGTGAGCTCACCGACTCGCTCGGGATCGAGCGTTTCGCCGTCATGGGCTGGTCGGCTGGCGGGGCGTACGCGGCCGCCTGCGCCGCTCGGCTCCGCGATCGGGTGACTGCGGTCGCGCTGCTCTCGAGCTCAGTGCCCCTGGACGCCTACGGAACGACTCGGGGCTTGACCTCCGAGGACCGCGCCTTCCTGTTCCTGAGCCGCCACGCACCGTGGCTGGCCTCCGCCATCATGAAGGTCACCATCGTCAACACGAGCAACACCCGGCTGCTGCGCGCCGTCATGCGCTCGTTCCCGCCAGTGGATCGCAGCGTGATCTCGGAGTGGGGACCGCCCGAGTTGGCGCTGTCCTTCGTGCGCGAATCGATGCGTCAGGGCCCCGCCGGCTGCGTCCAGGACTACCGGATTTTCGGAGACCCCTGGGGCTTTGCCCTCGAGGAGATCCATCGTCCCGTGCAAATTTGGGAGGGTTCGGACGACCCGACCGGACCTCCCGCGTATCGCGAGTTCCTCCACGCCCACATCGCAGGGTCGATCGTCACCGTCGTCTCGGGCGAGGGACATCTGTCCCTCCTACCTCATCAGGCGGGGGCGATCTTCGACGCGCTGCTCGGCGGCGACCAGAGCGCCGAGTCCACGGCGAAGTGGAACGTGGGGTAGGCGTAGATCATGGAGCGCAGGATCTCGAGCGAGATCTGCGCGTGGACGGCCAAGGTGAGCATGCTGAGCACCTCGCCCCCCATCGGCCCCATGGACGTGGCGCCCACGAGTAGGCCGTCACGCGCCACCAGCTTCACGAATCCTTCGCCCCGATGGATCCACCCCCGGGCCGAATCCGGAATCGGCTCGGCCATGACCGTCACGTCGCCCCCCTCGTCTCGGGCCTGGGCCTCGGTCAGTCCGACCGATCCGATTTCGGGATCGGTGAAGGTGACCCGGGGGACGGCTCGGTAGTCGGCCTCGGTCGTGGCGTGGCCCAAGATGTCGGCCGCGCAGATACGGGCCTGGTACACGGCGACGTGGGTGAATGCGCCCTTGCCGGTCACGTCCCCGACAGCCCAGACGCCGGGGGCCACCCGCAGACGCCCATCGACCGGGATGGCCGCCGCCGTCTCGTCCAGGCCTAACGCAGCCACCCCCAACGAGGCCAGGTCGCTGTGTCGCCCGGTGGCGACCAGCATCCGAGCGGCGCTCACGGCACGCCCGCCGGAAAGGTGCACGGTGGCGCCGTGATCTCCCGCCGAGCCGACCGAGTCGATCTGCACGTCGGTGAGCACCTCGATCCCCTCCCGGCGCAGGATCTCGGCGATCAGCGAGGACGCCTCGGGTTCCTCGGAGCCGAGCAGCCGAGGACCCTGCTCGACGACCGTGACCTGGGCACCGAAGCGGCTCATGGCCTGACCGATCTCCAGCCCGACGGCGCCACCGCCGATGACCAGCAGCGAAGCCGGCACCTCCGTGGTGGCGATCGCCTGCCGGTTCGTCCAGTGCGGCACCCCCTCGAAGAGCGGCGGCACCGAAGGTCTCTGGCCCGTGGCCAACACGAGCGCCCGGCGCGCCGTGAACGTCTCGCCCCCGACCTCCACCTGGCTCGGACCGGTCAGCCGGGCCCGGCCGCGGACGAACCGGCCGCCGTTGCCCTCGAAGCGTTCGACCGCGACGCGGTCGTCCCAAGTTGTCGGTGGCCTCGTCGCGGATCCGTCGGGCCACCGGCCACCAGTCCGGAGTGACGGAGGACGCACCCGCCATGCCGCGCACGCGGCGACCCTCGGCCAGGAGGTCGGCCCCCCGCACCATCATCTTCGACGGGATGCACCCCCAATAGGGACACTCGCCGCCGAGCAGTTCGGCTTCGATACCCACCACGTCGAGCCCCGCTTCAGCCAGCGAGCGGGCAACACGTTCCCCACCAGGTCCGAGGCCGATGACGATCGCATCGACCTCCACCGGTCCTACAGCCCGCCCCAGTTCGTGACCTGATACGGCGCCACGATCGGCGTCCCCACCACGAGTTGGATCTGGTAGTGGTCGCCGAGCGGCAGGTTGCGGGGGTTGCCGGTGTAGAGGGCGGGCTGCTTCCCGGGGAGGTGAAGAAGACGGTCACCTTGCCCTTCGCCGGGCCAACCTGGTCGGTACTCAGGGGCACGCCCCACTCGTCGAAGAACTGGCCGAGCGTGTAGGTGTTCGTCGTGTTGGGCGACTCGATGTGGATGATCCCGTCCTCGGCGTGCACGTGCAGCCAGTAGAAGCAGCTCCCGGTCTCGACGAACGGCCCGCCCGGAAGGCTCTGGGCCTGGAAGCCGGGGAATTCCGATGCCGTAGGGGATCACCTGCGCCTTGCCGTTCACGAAGATGGTCAGGTGGGTGTGCACGTGCACGACCAGCTGCTCACCGGCTTGGCAACTCACGCCATCGACGGTCTGACCCGTGCTGGCGTTGATCAGGGTGGCCAGCTTGGGACCTGAAGGGATGGCGACCTTCTCGGGACCCGGCGTGCCCGCGGGCGGCTGGATCCAGCTCGCTTTCATGGAAGCGGGGATGGGCTCGAGCGCGACTTTCGGCGTTCTTGAGTGTGGGCGGCACGCCGGGGTTGCTCCCGCCGGTCAGCGTGACGATCAGGATGACCACCACCGCGATGACGGCCACACCGCCGAGTCCCCACAGACCGACTCGTAAGCGCTTCTGGCGCTGCTCGGCGCGGCGACGCTCCTCCGCCCGGCGCTGGTTCTCTGCTCTACGCTGGGCCTTCGACTGCGATCCACTGGTCATCGGCCGCTCAGCGTAGCGAACCAGTCCCAGCCGTTGGCATCGACCCGCTCCAGCGGCCCGGCCCACTCGACCCCTTCGGCGTGGTCCCGGCAGAACGATCCCAGGTCCTCTGCCACGCTCCAGAGGTCGCCGTCCACGAAGGCCACCGTGATGTGGCGGCCTTCGGCAGCGAACTGCCACACGCCGGCCACCCCGTCCTGCTCGATGAGCCTGGAGGCCTCGAGCATCGGACCCACCACGGTGTAGAGCCCGTGCGAGGGCCGGAAGGGAACCGCCTCGGGTGAGACGAGCACACGCGGTGCGGCCCATTTGCCCTCGATCTCGAAGGGACCGGAGAGGAGAGCCTTGCGCTGCCGGAAAAAGCGACCCTTGGCGTGGAGGTCCTTGGCCAGGTCGAAGAACGGCGGGATCACGGACTCGTCGCGCAGGAGATAGAGCGTCATGTAGTGGAAAGGGTCGAGGAGTGACCGTGACGCCACCTCTGCCGCCCGGCAACGGGGCGACCGGACCCAGCGCTCACCGAAGTTGATGCCGTCGATGGTGAACTGCTCGGGCTGGTGGTCGAAGACGTGCCAGAGGTTGTAGGCCTCGTGGGCGCCGGGATCGGTGATCTCGGTGAACGAGAAGAAGCCGAGCACCGGATGAGGGTAACCGCTGCGCAGAATGCAAGAATCTGCGCCCGATGAATCGAGCGTCGACCTTTCTCGCCGGCACCAAGGTCCTCGACATGAGCATCTGGCGCCCAGGCCCCTACGCCACCTCCCTCCTGGTTGCCCTCGGTGCCGACGTGCTCAAGATCGAACCGCCTGGCGGTGACCCGATGCGGTACTACGGGGGTCTCTTCGACGAGATCAATGCAGGCAAGCGCAGCATCGTGCTTGATCTCAAGAATGAGGCCGATCGCGCCCGCGCCTTCGAGTTGGCTCAGCAGGCCGACGTCGTCGTCGAGGGATTCCGGCCCGGGGTGATGGCCCGTCTCGGCTTCGGCGACCCCGATGTCCGGGCGACGAATCCTCGCATCGTGTACTGCTCCATCTCGGGTTATGGCCAGGAAGGGACACGGGCCGCCCTCCCGGGGCACGACGTCAACTACCAGGCGTTGGGCGGTGCGCTGACGCCCGAGGGTGGTGCCGGGGCCATGCCCCGCCTTCCCGCGGCCGACCTGGCCTCGGGCGTGACCGCTGCCTTCGGGATCTGCGCCGCGCTGCTGGGCCGCGCCTCGAGCGGCCTCGGCGCCTACCTCGACGTGTCGATGACCGACGTGATGTCGACCTGGACCGGACGGACCGGCGCCACCACGGGCACGGCGGAGGCGGCCTCGGAGGCCCAGGTCGTCCCGGGTTACGGCCTCTTCGCGACGGCGGACGAGCGACAGATCTCACTCGGCGTCGTGAACGAACAGCACTTCTGGTCACGTCTGTGCCAGGAGCTCGGCCTCGACGACCTGGCGGACCTGGACTTCGACACGCGCAGCGGCCGGGGAGGGGAACTGCAGAAGGAGGTGGCAGCGGCGATCGCCGGGCGGGCGCGTGACGACCTGGTGACCGCACTGACCGAGGCGGGTGTGCCCGTTGCCCCGGTCCTGGACCGCAGCGAGATGGTGGCCATGGCGCCGTTCCCACCCTTCCCGATCCGCCTTGGCCTGCCCGAACGGCCGGGAACGGTCCCCGTCCTCGACGAACACCACGGACAGGGGTTTCGCACATGACGCAGGTGGACGACCTCCTGGCGGCGGCAGCCCACTTCGACGGCCGAACCGCGCACCTCAGCCGCGAGCCGAGCCGACGCCTGGCTCTGGTCACCTGCATGGACGCCCGCATCGATGTCTTTGGACTCTTCGGTCTGGAGCTGGGCGAGGCCCATGTGATCCGCAACGCGGGGGGGCGGGTCACCGACGACGTGCTCCGCAGCCTGGCTCTGTCCACGGCGGTCCTCGGGGTGGACACCGTGGCCGTGGTCCAGCACACCGGGTGCGGGCTCGAGGGCGTGACCGACACGGAGTTGGGTGCTCTCACCGGAGCCGATCTGGACTTCCTCAGCTTCCATGATCATTCGGACGCCCTGGAACGAGACGTCGCCCGCCTGGGCGCCACGCCGTATCTCACAAATCTCCAGCTCGTCACCGGCCTGCTCTACGACCTCGAGAGCGGCGATGTACGCGAGCTGAGCCGTTGGGAACGACCAGGCTGAACCACGCTGTGCTCAGACCCGAGCCCTTCGCGTGCATCCTTCCCATCGTGGCGAAGGACAGTGTGTCGTGCCCACGGAGCGCAACTGCGCTGTGACCAGGGAAGAGTGCGATGTACAGTTCACCGACGTCTTCGACCAGAGCAACGCCCACGCGGGCGGCAACCCGATCACCTTGGTGAATCGCGACGTGCTGGCCCAGCGAAGCTGACCCTAAGGAGCTCCATGCCCCCCCTTACGACGACAGGGCGCCCGAGCAGGCGCCTTCCCGTCCTCGCCTCGCTCATCGCCTGTCTCGCTCTCACCCCGGCGCTCCTGGCCATCAGCACGGGAACGGCCAGCGCCGCAGCCGCTGACAACGTTGCCCAGCCCGTCAACTTCGGCGATGCCGGCTTCTACGGTCCGGCGGGCGGACTCACCCTCAACGCACCTGATGTGGGGATGGCGTCGACTTCCGACGGCAAGGGCTACTGGATCGTGTCCTCCGACGGCGGCATCTTCACGTACGGCGATGCCGGCTTCTTCGGCTCGGCCGGCTCCATCCCCCTCAACAAGCCAGTGGTCGGCATGGCAGCCACACCGGATGGCGGCGGCTACTGGCTGGTCGCCTCCGACGGCGGGATCTTCACGTACGGCGACGCCGGCTTTTACGGATCGAGGGGTGGGCAACCTCTCAATTCGCCCATCGTGGGCATGGCGACCACGGCCGATGGGAAGGGGTACTGGCTGGTTGCCGCGGACGGCGGCATCTTCACGTACGGCGACGCCGGCTTCTACGGCTCAGCCGGCTCCATCCACCTGAACAAACCCGTCGTCGGCATGGCGCCGGCTCCCGGCGGGACCGGTTACTGGCTGGTGGCCTCCGACGGCGGCATCTTCACGTACGGGACGGCGTCCTTCCTCGGTTCCATGGGCGGGACCCCGCTGGTCTCCCCCATCGTCGCCATGGCTGCCTCGGGCAGCGGCTATTTGCTGGCCGCCGCCGACGGTGGCGTCTTCAATTACGGCACCGGCTTCTACGGCTCCATGGGTGGCGCTCCGCTCACCAATCCGATCCGGAGCATCGCGGCGACACCAAGTGGTGCCGGCTACTGGCTCCTGCCCTCTCCGACGCCGCCCGCCCCGCCGACCGTGCAACTCGGGTCCACCGGTGCCGCCGTGGCGCAGCTGCAGCAGCAGCTCTACTCCTTGGGGTACTGGGTCGACACGACGAGTGGCAACTTCGACGACAGCACCCAGCAAGCGGTGTGGGCGATCCAGAAGGCGGCCGGACTCAACCCCGACGGCGTGGTCGGACCGTCGACCTGGGCCGCCGTCGAGGCTGGCATCAAGCCCACGCCGCAGCCTGAGAGCGGCTACCAGATCCAGATCAACCTGGCCAACGACCTCATCATGGTGGTGAACAACGACCAGGTCGTCTGGACGCTCAACACCTCCACCGGCGGGGGCTACACGTACACCCAGGACGGCCAGACGAATGTGGCGACCACCCCGACGGGGGTCTTCCACACGTTCCGCGTCGTCGACGGTACGGTGACCGACTCGCTCGGAACCCTCTTCATGCCCCGGTTCTTCTTCGAGGGCTACGCCATCCACGGCGACAGCAGCGTCCCGCCCTACCCCGTGTCGCACGGATGCGCTCGTATCAGCAACGAGGCCATCGAGTGGGTCTGGGGAGCCAACATCGATCCGATCGGCACCACGGTCTGGGTCTACTGATCGGTCCGCTATCGAGGCGCTGAGGCACACGCTGGCCTTTCGAGCCGACCGCCTTCTCAGCGCTGGGGCAACGGAATCGCCCCCGCCTCCTGACGGATGGGGACGTTGAGCCGGTTCCACACGTTGATCGAAGCGATTTGCACGAGCAGGGCCGCCAGCTGGAGCTCGTCGTAATGCCGAGCCGCTTCCTGCCACACGTCGTCGGGAACGGGGTCGGCCCGGTCGGCCAAGCGCGTGACCGACTCGGTCAACGCGAGCGCAGCACGCTCGGCGTCGGTGAAGAACGGGGCATCGCGCCAGGCGGCGACAGCAAAGAGCCTCTGATCGGTCTCGCCGCTCTTCTGTGCCATCCGAGCGTGCATGTCGACGCACAGGCTGCAGCCGTTGATCTGGCTGGCTCGCAGGTGCACGAGGTCCGTCGTCTTCTCCGGGAGCTCAGCTTTCGCCGACGAGGCACCGAGCGCTTGTAGCGCCTGAAAGGTCTCGGGGAACAGCAGGGCGGGGTTGGTCATTCGTTGCTCCATGGTGCGCACTCCTTGTCGTGTCCGGGTTCTCTCGATTCAACCCGGCTCTCACTCCTTAGACCCGCACACTGGCGAAAATGTGACGGAGCTACTCGCTCACGAATCCGATCGTTCTTTCGACGGCCGTTGCAACCAACAGGTGCACAACCTGTCGCACCTCCGCACCTCGCCGCGCCGCGACCGCCAGGCTCCTGACCAGGGGTTACCCACACCGCGGCAGCTCGACTCTTGAGCACCGTCGGGCGCGGGTAGACATGGGAGATGGAGTCGCTGGCGACTTCGGTCGTGGTCGGCGGTCGCTACCGCCTCGACGGCGTGCTGGGTGAAGGTGGTATGGCACGTGTCTTCGATGCCTTCGACCTGACGCTCGAACGGCCTGTCGCCGTGAAGGTCCTCCGACCCGAGGCCGATGCCCTCCCTGACGTGCAGCGCCGCTTCCAACAGGAAGCTCGTTTTGCCGCGCAAATCCATCATCCACACATCGTGGCCATTCTCGACTTCGGCGAGGAGAAGGGTCACTCGTACCTCGTCATGGAACGACTGCCCGGCATCACCCTCCGCAACGAGATGGCGCCGGGTCCCATGCCCCCGGGTCGGGTGGTCATGGTCGTCACCGAAATGCTGACGGCGCTGCGAGCCGCCCACCGCCACGGCGTGCTTCACCGCGACATCAAACCGAGCAACGTCTTGCTTCTTGACGACGGGCACACGAAGTTGACCGACTTCGGCATCGCCAAGGGTCTCAACCAAGGCCGTCCGCTGCCGACCAATCCGGACGAGACGATGACCGGCGTCGTGCTCGGCACCCCGGGCTATTTGGCGCCCGAACGAGCGGCCGGCTTGCCGGCCTCGGCGCAATCCGACCTCTACTCGGTCGGAGCCGTCATGGTCGAGGCCCTGACCGGGGTGCGCGTCGTCGCCGGCAGCGACCTTCCGAGTGGAATGCCGTCCGCCTTGCACCGAATCGCCGGCCGGGCCTTGGCGGTCGATCCGGCGAGCCGGTTCGAGTCGGCCGACGCCATGCTCGATGCCCTGCGTCCCCCGACGAATCCGGCCGAAGTGCCGACCCGGATCATCCTCCCGGCGGCCGTTGCTGCGCCCCCGGCGGCGTCGAATACGGCCGGACTGGCAGCCGCCCCGCCGACCGCCCCGGCCCGGGCCACCCAGACGGCCGCTCTGACGAGCAGACCCGAGTCAGCTCCGCCACGCCGGCGCAAGCTCTGGGCCGCAATTGCCCTCTCCGGGGCAGCCGCCTGTGCTCTGATCGTCTCCCTCTTCGTACTTCTCGAGGGCGGCGCGCAGACCACTGGGCGTGGCGTGCCAGCGGTCAGGACACACGTGGCATCGACCCCCACCGTGGTCACGACCACGACGACGACGTCCCTCGTGACGACGACCACGGCCCCGAGGCATCTCGGCAAGACCCTCCTCCACCAGCTTCATGAGGAGGAGCGCAACGGCAGCCTGCCTTCCGGCGGTGGCCATGGGCACGGCGGTCATGGTGGCCGCGCGGGCCAGGGGTGAGCCTCCTCCCCTTGGCGACAGGCCGACCACGACGAGGCCACCTGACGCTCATGAAGGACTGATCGGCTCCCGTACGCCGCAAGACACGGTCGTCAGAAAATATTTTTTCCGCTCGAATGCAACGGACCGCTCGTCTCGCTTCACTTGCTCTGGCTGGCCTGCGCACAGCTCGCTTCGCACTTTCTTGGACTGGCCTGCGCACGGCCTGTGAATGGTTACCGGTGGGTAGTCACACTGCGGGTGAGGTCAACGCAACGATGCACACCCATTCTCTCGAATAGACCGAGTTTGGATGCGGTGAACGTTGCGTGACAATCGCGCCACGCGCACGGGATATCCGTGACACACCATCGAGACACGCGTCACGTGCTCGTTACACCTCGAATGTTCAAACTCCGAGGGATGATTGACAACAGCGAAACCACGAGTGAAACTCCTCCAGCTTTCACGATTGTGTGAGAGCGCAAATGGAGAGGGCGTCCGCCCGCAAAAGGGGGGGAGCATCTAGTGGAGTTGTCGTTACGGATTCTCCCCGGGTCAACAAATACCTAGATGAAGGAGACAACAAGAGTGCTTAAGAATCGAATCATGATCGGTGCTGCCACAGCGGCGGCCGTGATCGTCCCTATTGCCGGAGTCTCAACTCTGGCAGCTAGTCCCGCCGGTGCCGCAAAGCCGCATGGGATCATCTGCACGGCGGGGACCGGGAAGGTCAACGCGTCGACTTTCTCGGCCAAGATCACCTTGAGCGCTTGCTCCGGGACAACCGGCGGCAAGGGCACGACCACGGGAACCGAGGGTGACACTTCCGGCACAATCAATTGGACGAACGGGAAGTCGACGACGTTCAGCGAGGCCCAATCTGCTGGGACGAAGTGCCCGACGACTGACCTCGCCGACGAGCTCATCACCGGAAACGTCACTGCGGACACCACCAAGAGCACCGCAGTCGGTGCGGCAGTGAACGGTGAGTTCTGCGTCACCGAGAACATGACGACGGGCAAGATCAAGCTGACGCTCGCGAAGGGAACCTCCTTCACCATCGCCAAGTAGTCCTAGTCGTTCCGCTTCACACGCGAAAAAGGGGCTCGCCGGATGGCGGGCCCCTTTTTCGCGTCCAAAAGCGATTTATCGACCCGGTCTGCGGGTGGACCTTCGTCAACCGATCGGGCCGCAAGCTCCGCAGTTAGGAAGGCAACCCGAACCATCGCTGGCGTCGAGTCGCTCCGAACTCGAACTTGGACGCGGCCAACTCGTCGGAAGCCTCGGTGAATGTCCCGACCGGTGTGGGTCCGCCGAGGAAGTTGGCCTCGAACCGTGCCACCCGGGAACCACCGAACTCGACATAGCACGTCGCCATGCCCTTGTAGGGCTCCGGTGCCGCGCCACCCCGCATCTGATGGACCAGGACATCGGCCAGGGTGCGGGCCTCGCCCTCAGCGATGGCTCCGACCCGGGGTACCGGGGCACTGGTCACGTCCCCGACGGCATAGACGTGCTCGAACTTGGTGGCGAATGTGGCGTGGTCGACGGCGATCCAGCCGTCTTCTTCCAACAGTCCCGAGTGTTCGAGCACTGATGGCGCCTTGTGGACCGGAATACCGAGGAACAGGTCATAGTGGACGGCTCGCTCGTCGGCCAGCGTTGCGGTCTTGGTCTCAGGGTCGACGGCGATGACCTTCGACTGGGGCCACCAGCCGATGTCGCGCTCCTCGAGCGCCTTGAGGATCCCCGCCGAAGCCTCTTCCGAAATCGGAATCGGCTTTGGCATGGGGCTGATCACCTTGATGGTGCTCCGTGTCCGACGGCCATTCTTCTCGAGGAAGTCGTGCATCATGATGGCCGTCTCGAACGGAGCAGCGGGGCACTTGAAGAAGGGACCCAACACCCCGACGATGACGTCGCCTCCTTGGAAATTGGGCAAAACGTCCCGAACCCTGTTGGCTCCCTCGACCGAGTAGTACTCGGTTCCCTCCTCGACCATTCCCGGGGTCGCATCCGGGTCGAGGTCGGCGCCCAGCGCCACGACCAGAATGTCCGGTTGATAGGTCGAAGCGTCCGTCGTGACCTGCCGGGAGGCGGCGTCGATGGACGTGATGGTCTCGTGGCGGAAGGTGACCGCGGGCTTCTTCAGGTTTGCGTACGGCAGTCGGACCGACGCGAGGTCGGACCGCCCGAACATCAGATCGAGCTTGGAGAAGCCAAAGACGAACGAGTCGTGGCCGTCGATGATCGTGACTTCGACCTCCCCCTCGAGATCCTCCGACAGCCTGGTCGCCAGCTCCAAGCCGGCGAATCCTGCGCCCAAGATCAAGACGGTCTTCATGAGGTCCTCCATGCGCCGGAACGAATTCAGTAGCTATGCCTGTTGCAGAGTATGGCTTACCGATCGAGCGGCTCGGGCGAGCCGTCGAGAACCCTCTGATGGTGCGGGACGACGTCGGCCCCTGGCTGCATTCACAGGTGACGTTTGGGTCGAGCGGACCCCAGAGTTGACGGACGGTCTCTCGCCACGGGAGCAATCACATTCCCTCTCATCGCAGCTGACCGAATGCCGCATCTGACACTTGGTACCTTCCGGTACCCGGCGAGCAAGTAGGTCGGGTCGAAGGCAGTACGTCGAATGCAACGGAGTCGTCCAATGACGCGAGATCCAGGTACAGCACAGCTGCGCGCCAGACACCGATCCTCCATCCCCGGTCGTCATGTGAAGTCCGGAGCTTCCACGTTGCCTAGCGATCCGGGGTTTGGCGCCCGCCTGCGTCCTTCGTTTGCGACAGGGCGGCGGATCCTCACGAGCGTTGGGACTGACTCGAGGCGCGACCAGGCTTCCCGATGCTGAGCGGACCTTCGACGCTACGGCGTCACGCCCAGCGCCGCGCTCCACTTGCGACCGGTCAGCTTTGCATGCGCTATTCGAACGTTCGTTTCACTGAGCCGCGAAATCATGCCGTTACCTTGTGAGACGACCCGGGCAGAATCGCAAAGGAGAGGTATGGCATTCGATGTGGGCGAGTTGCTCCAATCGCGGCATGGAGAGAACTACGCGCTTCACGAGAAGCACCTGAATCATCAGCTGAGCCGGGTGCTCAAGACGATCGGCTTCGATCGTTTCTACGTCCGGGGCGAGGGTACCTACCTCTTCGACGCCGAGGGTGAGAGATATCTCGACTTTCTTTCCGGCTTCGGGGTGTATGCCCTCGGTCGGAGCCATCCTGCGCTGAAGGCCGCACTCCACCAGGCCATCGACCTCGATCTCCCCAACATGGTGCAGATGGACTGTTCCCTTCTCCCGGGGATCCTGGCCGAGCAACTGGTCGCCCGGTGCGGGGAGGACATCGAGCGTGTGTTCTTCTGTAACTCGGGTGCCGAGGCCATTGAGTCAGCCATCAAGTTCTCCCGGCAGGCCACCCAGCGACCACGCATCTTGTTCGCCGAGCACGCGTTTCATGGGCTGACGACCGGTGCGCTCTCGCTCAATGGTGGAGCCGAGTTCCGTGAGGGCTTTGGTCAACTGCTCCCTGGCTCTGAATCCGTACCGTTCGGCGATCTCGAGTCCCTGCGCCGAGCGCTGAAGAACCGTGATGTCGCTGCCTTCATCGTCGAGCCCATCCAAGGGAAAGGCGTCTACATGGCCCCTCCGGAATACTGGGCCGAAGTTCAAGAGCTCTGCCGATCTCATGGAACTCTGCTCGTCCTCGATGAGGTGCAGACCGGTCTGGGGCGAACCGGGAAGTTCTTTTGCTTGGAGCACTGGAATCTCAAGCCGGACATCATCACGGTCTCAAAGGCACTGTCGGGAGGATTCGTACCGGTGGGCGCAGTCTTGATGACCGACCGCGTGTTCTCGTCCGTCTATAGCTCCCTCGAGAAGGCGCTCAAGCATTCCACGACCTTTGGACGGAATCAGTTGGCCATGGTGGCGGGCCTGGCGACTCTGGCCGTCTTCGACGAAGAAAACATTGTCAACCGGGCCCACCAGAACGGACTGGCCTTCGAAGCGGCGCTGGCGCCCCTAGTCGACCGTTACGAGATGTTTCACGAGGTCAGGGGCAAGGGGTTGATGATCGGGCTGCAGTTCGGACCCCCACAGTCGAAGGCCCTTCGCCGGCGCTTCAATACCCTCGAGCACCTCCGCCCAGCCATTTTCAGTCAAATGATGGTGGTGCCGCTCTTCCACCGCCATCGAATACTCACCCAAGTGGCCGCGGACAACGTCAACATCATCAAGTTGTTGCCGCCTCTCATCTGCGGGCAGGAGGAGATCGACTACTTCGTCGGCGCTCTCGATGACGTGCTGAAGGACGCGCACAGCGGCACTGGCCTGCTGTTCGAGTTTGGTCGCACGATGGCCAAGGGCGCACTGCGGAAGTCAGGGAAGGCTCGACCTCACGCGGCGTACGATCCCCCTCCCGCATCGCGGAACGGGAACGGGAGCGGAAGCGGGACCTCGGCTCACCTCACGTACACGGTGGGTCAGTGACCTCCGACTTGACGATCGCGGCGGGCGACCGGGTCGCTGTCACCGGCGCATCGGGGTTCATCGGGTCAGCCGTCGTCCGAGCGCTCTTGGCTCGCCACGCGCAGGTGATCGCGCTGATCGAACCGGCGGGCGACCTACGGAACCTCGAGGGTCTCGACGTCGAGTTGATCGAAATCGACGTACGCGACGGCGATGCCCTCACCAAGGCCTGCGATGGCGTGCGATTCATCTTTCACCTCGCGGCCATGTACCGATTCTGGGCTCCGCAACCGAAAGACTTCTACGACGTCAATGTCGGAGGTGTCCTCAACATCGTCGAGGCAGGGCGGCACGCGCAATGCGAACGGATTATCTACACGAGCACTGTCGGCGTGTTGGGGCTCGACGGAGCTGCCCGGGGCGAAGCGGCCGACGAAACCTGTTATGCGGATATTGCGCACTTGTTTGGCCTCTACAAGAGGACGAAATACGTCGCTGAACATGAGATCTTGCGCGCCGCCGCTCAGGGAGCGCCGATCTCGCTTGTCCTGCCGACGTTTCCCATCGGACCAGGTGATATCAGGCCAACGCCCACCGGCAAGCTGGTGTTGGACTTCCTCAACGGGAAGATTCCCGCGTTCGTCGACACGACGCTCAACGTTGTCCATGTCGACGACCTGGCCACCGGCCATCTTCTGGCCCTGGAGCGTGGGGTGGTCGGTCGCAGCTACATCGTCGGGGGGGAGAACATGGGCATGGGTCCCTTCCTGGCCGGCCTTGCGGCCGTCACCGGCCTTCCCGCGCCGCGGTTGCAGGTTCCGAGGTCGCTTGCGTTGGGGGTCGGAGCGCTCTCCCAGTTGGTTGAGGGACGGATACTGAAGCGAGAACCGTTCGCCGCCCTCGAGGCGGCGCGGATGTCAACCACCAACATGATGTTCACCGACGCTCGGGCACGCCAAGAGCTGGGCTACACGTCGCGAGCGTCGTCGGCGGCCATGGCCGATGCGGCGCGATGGTTTGCCGAGAATGGGTATGTGAGTCCGAAGCGACGCGACCTCATGCAATTCCACTCCAGCAGCTGACGCCATGGCTGAGGCGAATCGGGTCACATGCCGGCGCGGCCTGCATACGATGGTCTGGCCAACTCGGAAGGGCCGGCAACAGACCCACAGATCAACGGCACGCTGGAGTACGTTTCGCGTGTGAGCACCCTGCGGGCCCTCCGAACCGTCGGCCCGGCCTGACCTCCGTCGCGGAATACGGCCAGAAGTGGTCGAGTATCGCTCGGCGGTTCTCGATGACATCAGCCGCTCACGCCCTGAGCCCTTCGCATCGACCGCCTTGCATCGTCGCCATAGCCGCTGGTCCGCCGGTTTCTAGTATGACGTCGGTGAATGCTTTGGGAGAACCTGGCCAAGGGTCTATCGACCGTTGGCAACGCGAGCTTGCGAAGCCACTGTCCGGAGGGTGGTGCCTCGCGAGCTGGTTCGTCGCCACCGCGATCTTCGTCGGGGCAGTCGTCCTCTTGGGTGACCCCACTTGGAGCGACGCGGTCGAGTCGCTCTATCCGACGTGGGCCATCGCCCACGGGAGTCTCGCCTGCTCATATCCTCCCGGCAGTGCCGCCAATTTCTCGCAGGTCTACCAACCGGTCCCGTCCGTACCGCCCCTCTGGCCTCTCATTTCGGGTGGCCTGTCGGCACTGACCGGAATTGGTCACGCCGTGCCGTTCCCGACGCAGCATGCATTCGGCGCGAGCTGTACGAACGGGTACACGAAGATGTATCGCTGGGCGCTTGAGTCGAATGTTCTGTCTGCCACACTTCGCTTGGGCTACTCCAGCTGGGTTGTGCTGCTGGCCGGATTCATCGCCTTGCTGCGAGCGGTCGGTCGAGGCCGCACGCGATGGGAGGCCTTCGGGGCGGTGTTTCTTGCCCCCGTCCCCATCGTGTGGATGCCCATTCTGTTCGAATTCCACCCGCAGGACCTTGTTGCCGTGGGACTCGGGCTCGCGGGCACGGCATGTGCCCTTCGAGGTCAGTGGCTGTGGGCGGGCATAGTCCTGGGACTTGCCCTTGTTTCGCAACAATTCACCCTCCTGATCCTGGTACCCGTGGTCGTCGTCGCTCCAGGTAGGAACCGGTGGAGGGTGCTCGCAGCGGCGGCCTTGTCCGTCGCCCTCGTTTCACTGCCGTTTCTCGTTGCGACTTCAGGAAGAGCGATCCATTCTGTGCTCGCCGGGACGGGTGACTCGGGTACCCGGGGCGGCACGGTGCTCTGGAAGCTTCTCTCGCATCCCACCCCTCTCGGCGGCATGCAAACTGCACCACTTATATTCATTTCACGAGTGGCACCGATCGTTGTGGCCGTGGCCCTCCCATTGTGGGCGCTTCGCCGGCTGGGTCCACGCGCGACTCGAGCCGATCCCTCTGCTCTCGTTGATCGCGACCTCCCTGAGCATGCGGCTCGTTTTCGAACAAGACCTCTACGGGTACAAGTTTTTGGCTCTCGCCGTCCTGCTCGTCAGTCTCGACATCGTCCGCGGAAGAGTTCGAGGGGAACTCCTGGCATGGATTTCCCTCGTGACCATGGTCTTCGAACCAATTCGTTTCGACCAGATCACTACCCCGTGGTGGCAATATCGCGTCGCGATTGCGATTGTCTACATTCCACTCGCTGTCGTCCTGTGCACAATCATTTGGGATGCGGTCCATCACAGGGTTCGCTGGTATCTAGTCGCCTGGTTGGCCATTGCCGCAGGAGCGTTTGTCCGCTGGCCCCTCTGGCTGCCAAGCGGGCTACCCGCTCCGCTTCCCTTGTGGTTCTGGCAGGTGGTCCTGGTCGGCTCGGGCGTGATCTTGGCTGTCAGTCCGCTCGCCTATTTGACGACGCAGAAAGTCGACCAAGACGGCCAGCCGACGTCGCAGTCTGACGGGCTCAGAACCAAGCCTGGACCTGACGGTCAAGAAGTGAACAGCATTGAGTACTGACTTCGATTCCCGCCCTGGAGATCCTCAGACAATCTGATCACCGGCTCCAGGCCGGCGAATCCTGCACCCAAGATAACGACGGTTTCATGGGCTCTTCCAACTCGGCAATCGCACCAATGAATCCACGGGTGTAGAAGAAGCACGACCGGCTGCGACTGAGAGCAACTGGAAAGATCACCTCTGCGCGTGGACCGCCGGTTCAGACCGCGGCGCACCTCTGATCGATGCGACGAGAGGACTGATTGCCATGACAACTCCAGAGCCCACCAGAATCACTTGCCAGAACCACAGCGGGTACGGCGAGAGAAACCCTTTCGACGACCAGACAGGCCACCGGATGAAGCCGTACACGGCGATGGCGAGCCACACCAGCAGATACCAACGGACCTTGCGATGGATCACATCACGCGCAACGACACAAAGGACGACGGCGATACACAGCAATGGAAGCGCGGTACGCGCGTCCAAGGGCCACCAGTGAGACGGGTCTTGCACGCGAATAGGGTTGAAGGCCATCGTCACGAGTGCGAGCCAGGCCAACAGTTGCCCACGTAGCCTCCCCCTGAGGATGTCGAGAACGATAAGCAAGACGGCGAGACAAAGGAATTTGTAACCGTAGAGACCCTCCTCGAAGACCAGCCGCGTGCCCAACGATGCCGCGGCCAACGACACCACAGGGATCGGTTCCGTGGCGCGGGGACCGAGACGGCGATGAGCCCACCACGCCAGTACCAGGGCCACCACAATGGGCATCAGGCGGGAAGTGACGACGAGAGGTGTCGTCCTCGCGGTCACCAAACCGATGCGGTGGGACAGCAATCTGGAAAGAATAGTGCCGCCGCCGGTGGTTGAATCACCCGTGCCCACCAGAACGGCATGGATGGCCCGCCCGGAGCTCGCGACTAAAAATGGAACCGAGACGATGAGCACCGCCATAGCGGATGCTATGAGCAACCTCACGCGATCTCTCCAGGGAGCCACGACCACAAGGGGAACGAGGAACAACACGGCGAACTGCTGTGACGTGATGGCGAGTCCAAGTAACACGCCAGCCCACAGCCACCGACCACGAATCGCACAGGCCGTGCCCGCGAGCCCCAACCCAAGCGCGACGAGGTCTTGTGGATGATATTCGTAGAGTAAGGGCATCCATACGACTGGGACGACGGCCAGGAACAGAGCTCCGAATGCCTCCCATCGAGTGCGGCCCCGGCCACCGGCGCGCAGCAGGGCAACGAATCCCGCGAGCAGTGCGAACCAGGCTGCGTAACCCAGATCGAGCGTCGGGAACAACGATCTTGAGGCGCTCGACCACTGAAACATCTTCGTGTAGGCGAGTTGACAGTTTGTGCCCATGGCATGCTGCGTGGGGAACGAAACGGCGTGACCGATACCAAACAATGCCGTGAGACCGCCCGAGAGGATCGGCCAAAGAGGGGGCACGGTCGGGACCGGAATGAGATCCACCGAGAAGTTGACGGCAGTCGTGGCGGGAGGGTAAGAGCAGCTGAGAGCGCCATGGGCAATGGCCCAGGTTGGGTAGAGCGACTCCGCTGAGTCGCTGGACGTGGGGCCGCCGAAAAGGGCGACCAGCCCGACGAAGATTCCCGATGCCAGTATCCAACTGATCAGGCACAACCGGCCGGAGAGTGGCTTCGCCAGCTCCCGCTGCCAGCCTGCGAGAAGACCGTCGCCTATCAGGTCCGAGCCCTCCATGCGCCGACATCATACGGGTGGGCGTCTTAGAGTCTCGGACACGAGGTCCAACACGTGTCGAGTATGTCCTGGCTCTGGCCGATCAACGGCTTGCCACCTGACTCATAGTCGTGGGCACACACGCTTACGCTTTGGCTCCGGTTGGAGCCGCTTGCTACGTCGGAACTCGGTGGCGGGCAAGGCGCTGGCGATAATGCGCTAGGCCATCTGGGGCGAAGGGCCTCAAGTAAGCCTCACGAAGCCCCATGATCTCGTGAGTCCAGCGCACCCTCGTGCACCCGAGTTAGGTCGGGGAACATCCCGCGTCCCGACATATCAGTTTCATCGACAGTCACACGACGATTGTCAGCGCACGGAAAGACGCAGATAATGCAAAGAGCAACGTCACCACGGCCGTCATGGGGGTCGCACCTCATTAGTCGTGGCTGATTCGAGAGCCAGGTCGGCGCGGGTCACGGTGGTCCCGCGCCGGCCTGGCTTTCCGGGCAAACGAGGCATCGCGAAGGCCTTTCCGAAGCCGTTCCGCCGACAACCGCCGCACCGAATCGGACGCCGTGTTGGTCAAACGTTCCCCCGAAGGCTTTAGGGTTCTTCTTGTTGGACAAATCAATCGTCACGTGCGACCCCGCCGACCCGCCGACGACGCACGCCGCACCAGCTTGACCCGCGGGAACCGAGCCGAAGGGTGCTCCGTCAAAGTCACGTGGGCCGTTGCGGTTCCCCTGCTAGTCGCGTCGGTGGGCCGTAGAGGACTCGAACCTCTGACCCCTTGCGCGTCATCCCCTCAGAAGCAGTTCGCTGTGAATCGCCAGCGTTCACTTCAAGCACCTGGCCTGGGATGTCAATTCGCAGGAATCCGGGTGCATTCGGCTGTATCCGGCGGCGTTGCTACACCTACTGCTACGGAGAACTCTCTGGGGCAGATTCCGATACGAACCGTCTCATGCCACCGGGACCGGGTACATCGAAGCTTCGGATGGTCCAAGCAAGCAGTGACGATTTACTCTGTCTGTTGACCTGGTGCTAGGCGATCCCGAAGG
Organism: uncultured Acidimicrobiaceae bacterium; assembly: GCA_963726855.1. Classification (GTDB taxonomy): domain Bacteria; phylum Actinomycetota; class Acidimicrobiia; order Acidimicrobiales; family RAAP-2; genus Bog-473. Next base: position 157,114 of record CAVSEB010000020.1, on the reverse strand, counting down.
GGGTGAAGTGGAACGCATCGAGGCCGACATACTCATTCCGGGCCGCGGCGAGCCCATCCGCGACGGATGCGTCGTGCTGGATGGGGCCACCGTTTCGTACGCCGGACCGAGGGACGGCGCGCCCGCCACGCCCAGAGCGGGAACGTACCGGGTCCCGGCAGTGCTGCCGGGCCTATGGGACTGCCACGCGCATTTCATGGGCGTATTCACACCGGACCTCGCCGAATTGGCCACCAACGCTCCCCTTTGACGGCCATGCGTGTGGCCAAGGACGCCGCGGTGGCGCTCAATGCCGGATTCACGAGCGTCCGCGAGGTGGGCGGCCTCGGAGTATGGGTGGGCCGCGCGGTAGCAGAGGGCACAGTCAAGGGTCCCAACGTGTTCGGAGCCGGAGCGGTCCTCAGCCCGACCGGCGGTCATGCCGATCTGCACATGTACCCCGTCCACTGGGTCTGTGATCTCGCGGACCGTATCGGGATGCTCCGGCAGTGCGACGGTGTGCCCGAGTGCCTGCGTGCCGTCCGGCTCCAGTTGCGCGACGGAGCCCGGCTGATCAAGGTGTGTGCCTCCGGCGGCGTCATGAGCCAGATTGACGATCCAATCCACCAGCAATTCAGCCACAATGAGCTTCGCGCCATCGTCGAGGAGGCCGGCCAGGCCGAACGCATCGTGGCGGCTCACTGCCACGGCAAGCCCGGGATCATGGCCGCACTCGAAGCCGGTGTGCGCACGATCGAGCACGGGACGTACCTCGACGACGAGTGCGCCGAGGCCATGCTGGAATGCGACGCCGTGCTCGTGCCGACCCGTCTGATCGTTGAGGAGTTCCTCGCCTACGGGGAAGCGGCGGGACTGCCGGACTATGCGCAGCGCAAGCTACTGGCAATCGCCGACCGCCACGCTGAGGCGATCGGAATCGCGCACGAACACGGGGTGCGCATCGCAGCCGGGACTGATGTCGGCGGTTCCGGCCCAACGACCCCCGCCCGGTGGGGCCAAAACGGTGCGGAACTCGGCCACCTCGTCCGGTACGGGCTCTCGGCTCTCGAGGCGATCGAGGCGGCGACGGCCACGGCACCATCGACACTTGGCCGCCAGGCTCCCCAATCCGGACAGCTCAAGCCCGGTTACGACGCGGACGTCATCGCCCTCTCGGGCGATCCCAGCGTCGACGTCGGAATCCTCGCCGATCCCGCCAATGTGACCCACGTGTGGCGAGGCGGTCAACTGATGAAGGCACCAGGCGAACTGAGCCCGGTCTGACCTCGGCGGAGACGGCTACCCACAGACACCCAACGGAGCTGCCCGCGAGGTACCCCAACACATTGATACTTCTTCACGGGTCCGCGGCGTTCAGCAACTGCTCGCGACGGTGACAGCCTCACGCGTTTCAACGGCCACACATGGGGTTGTAGAAGTTCTGCGACGGCCTGAGATGCTTCCTCAGGCCGCGAGGACCGGGGATTCCGTGTCACGCTCATTCGGAGTCCAATCGCTACGGGAAATCGTTTCCGCTTTGCGACGACGGTGGTCGGCGTGTGACATCAGGATTAGCGGCAAGACAGCCAATGCGACTGCAAGGATCATGACGGGAATGCAGATGATCAAGAGTGCCATTGATTTCGTGGGAACCCTAGGGAGTGGGTTCCCCCTCCTGGTAGTCCATGGTTGTGAACGGAGGTTCAGCGGACGTGAGGAGTCCTTGAGCGGTTTCTGAGCATCGCGTTGCAGGCTCGTGAACCAATCCAACTCGTGCAGGTCGGGCCTGTGAAGTCTGTGAATCCTGAGCCCGAAGTGAGAAACAGCGCGGCTCGGCCCTCTCACTTCCATCTCCGTTGGATTGCGCATCGTGGTGCCGCCTTCGACCGGCCTGCCATGACTACTCCCATGGACTCGGACAAGGAAGGTCCGAAGAGCGTCAGCGACGGCTGACGCGCAGGCAAGCGTGGCCCACATCGACGGGCCGGTGGGACGCTCCGGCACGCTTCGCGGGTGGTGCTGCTAAAGCGGTCAGAGGTACCCGCAGGGGCGTTGACGTCAGTTCTTGACGGCCAGCAACCTCCACACACCGGGGACGCCCTTAAGCGAGTGCTCGCCAAAGTCCTCGAACTCGATCCCCGAGCCTCGCACCAGTTCGGTGACCGTGCTTGAGACAAGGACCTGACTGGCTCCGGCCAGCCCCGCGACCCGGGCGCCGATATGGACGCTGATGCCACCGATATCGGCCCCGAGAAGTTCGACCTCGCCGGTGTGGACCCCCGCACGGATCTCTAGGCCGAGGTGCCGCATCCCGGCGGCGATCAACTGAGCACAGCGGACGGCTCGCGCCGGTCCATCGAAGGTGGCGAGCATCCCGTCGCCAGTTGATTTGATCTTGCGGCCGCGACCGCGCTCTATCTCCCTGTCGACCAGTTCGTCGTGGCGTGCCAGAAGTTGGAGCCAGTCGGCATCACCGAGGCGGGCGGCCAGTTCGGTCGATCCAACCACGTCGGTGAACAAGACAGTCGTTAACACCCGGTCGGGCTCGATGGCCGGAGGCGCCCCCGTGATGAACTCGGCCACCCGGTCCACCACTTCGTTGCCTTCGTCCGCGCAGAATAAGAAGTTCTCCCCTCCGAGGCGGGTGACGAACTGGGCCTTCTCAATATGCTCGGCGAGATATCGGCCGAACTCGATCGGATTGAGTGGGTGCTGGTCGCTGTGCAACACGAGCGTAGGCGTATGCACGGCCCCAAGGATTCCTCGCACATCGACGCGCGAAAGCCACTCGATGGCGGCCTTGGCCATGGAGGGTGACATGGCAAGACGCAGATTGACAGCCTGGAGACTTAGGAAAGCGTGATCATTGCGCCGACTCGGGTTTTGGGGTTTCCATATCTCGTCGGAATCCCAGTGCTCGACCAACGATGCGACATACCCATCGACGACATCGTCCGACGATCCGATCCCATAGTCATCGGCATGGCGCCGCCGGGCACAGGAATCGACCAGGATCAGTCCTGAAACCCGCTCTGGATTGAGGGCAACGAAAAGAATGCCGAGGGGCCCAACGTTTTGGTTTGCCAACACGAAGGCCCGGCGGCTGCCGACTGCTTCGAGGACAGCCCGGATGTCCTCCGACCACAATTCGGGCGTGGGAAGCGCTCCCAGAGGAATTTCGTCGGATGCGCCCATTCCGGACCAGTCGAAGCAAATGACCCGGCCGACCCGGGACAGGCGCTCGCGGAACCGCATCGACACCGGATCTCTCCACGTCAGATCGAGGCAGCCCGCGTTGAGTACGAGCACGATGTCGACGGGACCGTCGCCTACTACCTGATAGGCGATCGAGTGCCCGTCGCGATTCTTGGTGTACTGAGTCCGTGGAGTTTCCGCCAAGGAGAAGAGGATAAACCTCGGGCCGCCTCGCCGGTGGGGGTGGCCCCAATCGCCTATCGGGACGAGGGCGCCACAGTGCGGGACCTTTTCGCCCGTCAATAACCTCATTTTCAATGGCTGGCGAGGACGACCAGGACCCCGTGACCGACCTAAGGTCCGACCTCGGTTCGGAGTTGCACGATCACCGCCGACGGTGCCCTGAGTGTCGCGGCACGTTCAATGTGTGCGCACCGGCCGGGACGGGAAACCGGGCTTAACTGGTAGTGATGAACCGGTGTACCCGAGGCATTCGAATTGGCTCCTTGATGCTGGCGTTGACCTGGGTCGGCTTTGCAACCGGGTCAGCCATCTTCATGACCACATCGGCCAGCGCTGTCGCTCAGGAGTTCATGCCAATGAACACCTTCAACGGTGTCGCCTGTGCTTCCGCCAGCCAGTGCATCGGCGTTGGAAACGTAGCGTCGAGCGCGAATTCGGGAGGAGCAGCCTCTCTCGATCGGGTGTCGGGTGACCTCTCGACCGGGCAATCGATCCAACTGATTGGATCGAGCGGGTCCCTTAATGGCGTGAGCTGCCCTTCCGGTTCGGTCTGTTTAGCCGTGGGTGACAATCGCAATGACACAACGGGCATCGCCGTTCCTCTCAACCCGAATACCGCAAAGGTACGCAGAGGTCAAGAACTCCACACCATCTCAGGCATCTTCATGTCCGGGGTGGCGTGTGCGTCACGGAAACAGTGCCTGGCCGTGGGACACGACTCCAGCGGGTCGGGCGTCGTGGTGGCCCTCAGTCCGGCTGGGACCATCTCGAGGGACCAGAGGGTACGGACCATTGCGGGGACGGGTGGCGTCGGGCTCGAAGGAGTGGCATGTCCCGGGGCGAATCTTTGCGTGGCCGTCGGGGAGAACTCCGACAGGTCCGCCGGGGTTGCCGTAGCGTTGAATCCGGCCACCGGAGCGATACGCCATGGACAACGCGTCCAAAGCGTCACCCACAAAGGCATCCTGGTCGACCTGGCCTGTCCGTCGACCACAGTGTGCCTGGCGGTCGGTTGGGGTGCCAGCCAACCGTCGGTGGCAGTGCCGATCGACCCGAAAACAGGAGCGCTGTCAAAGGGCCAAAGCGATCGATCCATATCGGCGCGGGCGGCAATGTTGACGGCCGTGAGTTGTCCGTCCATTTCCTTGTGCCTGGCCGTAGGCAACGACACGGGTGACCCCTCCGTCGGAGAAGCGGTGCCGATTGATCCGGCGACCGCCACGATTGTCGCCAACCAAAGCATTCAGACACTGGCGGGAACCGGTTCTCTGAACGGAGTGGTGTGCCACTCGACGGCCCAATGCGTGGCCGCAGGATCACGTTATGAATCCGCTGGGGCGATGACAGAGATCCTTGACCCCTCAACCGGGCGGCGCCCGTGAGCCCATCACAACCACGACACCTGGCATCACCTCTCCAATTTCTCCGCGTTGAGGCGATCCACGTCATCGGGGCTCAGTTCCTTGAGCCGCCTACGGCCGAGCCTCGGCACGCGAATTCCCGCCAGATAAGGCTCCACCCGCTCGACTGACGTCGCCTCATCCCCCTGAGAAGCTCGATCGGCCGTGCCGGCAAACGGCTCTTCGGATTCCGGCGGACTGACGGCGCCAAGAGTTCCCTCCGGCTCAGAACTAAGGTCCACGTGGCCTTGGACAGGATCTACCGACTCCTCCGGCGCCAGGAACATCTGATGTGTGATGGTTGAAGCCCAGGCGCCCCCAACACGAGCCGACTCCGCAGCTGAAGTGAGCACGGACCAGCATGTCGGCGGAGATATCCCCGAACGCGAGCTTCCCTATAACCCACCGCTCGATGGGGTGCGGGCGCTCGCCATCGTGCTCGTTCTTTGCTACCACGGCGGCGCCACCTTCGTGCCCGGGGGATATGTCGGGGTGGACACCTTCTTCGTGCTCTCTGGGTTCTTGATCACGAGCATCTTGGTGCACGAGCACGACACTTCCGGTCGTATCGCGCTCTTGTCGTTTTGGGCCCGGCGGGCCCGGCGTCTTCTTCCTGCGCTCGTCGTCATGGTCGGCGCGGTCCTGCTCTGGGTCCACTTCTTTGCTCGCGGCGACTATCCGAACCTCGGCTCCGACGCCCGGAGTGTGCTGTTTTACTTCGCCAACTGGCACTTCTCGACGGGAGCCAGCTATGTCGACCTCGGCAGCTCACCCTCTCCGTTCCTCCACACATGGTCGCTGGCGATCGAGGAGCAGTTCTACCTCGTGTGGCCCCTGCTCCTACTGGGGGCGTTCAAGCTGCGCCTCTCCCGAGCGAAGATCTTGGCGCTCACGCTCCTCGCCGCCGCTGGGTCAGCAGCACTCATGGTGTATCTCTACGACCCGAGTCAGGATCCGACAGCGATCTACTACAACACTGCGACGAGGGCCCAGGCGCTGCTCATTGGTGCAGCCCTGGCGTTCGGTCTCTCGTGGTGGGCTCCTGCCGTCCGCCGAGTTGGAGCCAGGTTCTGGGGTGTTTTCGCTGCGGTCGGGTGCGCAGGGTTGGTGGTGCTCTCCGCCAGCATGACGATCGGTGGGACGTCCACGTACGAAGGTGGTCTGACGCTCGCCGCTCTTTTCGCGGCGGCGCTCGTCGGAGGAGTGACCCTTGGCGGATCCTCACTTGTCGCTCGATGCTTCTCGCTCACGCCGATTCGCTACATCGGCCGTATCTCCTATGGCCTCTATCTGTGGCACTGGCCGATCTTTGTGGGCCTGGACGGGGCACGCACTGGCCTCGACGGTCCGGCGCTCTTCTTTGTCCGCATCGTCGCGACCTTCACCGTGGCAGTGGCTTCCTTCCATCTGATCGAGATGCCTATCCGACGCGGCGCACTGCGCCGCTCGCGAGAAATGCGAATCGAAGCTGGGGTCATCGCCGCAGTCGTGTTGGTGGCGGCCTTCTTTCAGCCGACGGCCGCAGCACCCGTGCCGTACCAGGACCTGACGGCCGCCTTGGGGTACTTTCCGGGCGCGGTTCCGCGGCAGAGGGCTGCGCCACCGGGTCCTCCCGTCCGGGTCCTCTTTGTGGGCGACTCGATCGCGCTCATGCTGGGGAACGGGTTGCGGCTGGTGAGCCATCAGTACGGAATCACCTTGGACAATATGGGTCTCTCCGCGTGCTCGCTCGAGGATTCCCCCTACCGGGTCCAGGACTCCGTCGTGACGCCCACACCGCAATGCAAAGATCGTGTGGCCGCGTGGACGAGTGAACTCAAGAGGGTAAGGCCTCAGGTCGTGGTGCTCCTCACCCGCCTGGACATCGTCGACCGCTATGAGGTGGGAACGTGGGTCCATATCGGTCAGCCCGGATACGACAGCATTCTGCGCACCAACATTGACCACGCCGTTGCGGCGCTGTCCTCCACGGGAGCTCGGGTGGTGCTCGCAACAACGCCCTACTACTCGAGCGGGGAAACCCTCAACGGCAGCCCGTGGCCCGAGGACGCTCCGTGGAGGGTGCGGCAGTTCAACGTCATGCTGCGCCAGGTGGCCGCCGAACACCCAAAGGTGGTGAGTGTCCTGGACCTCAACAAGATCGTCGACCCCGAGGGTCACTACCAGGCGGTGATCAACGGGGTCCAGGTCCGCTCGTCCGACGGCGTCCACTTCACGTGGGCGGGCGACTTCTCGTTGGCCCCGCAAATCTTGCCCCAGCTCCATGCGTTGGGCGTGGCTAACGGGTGAAATCGCCGGTACCTGATATCCGACTCGTCAAGAACATCACGCACCGAGAGCCCAGACCCCGCTGCCGAACTGCGTCTTCTCGGTGGGCCGTAGAGGACTCGAACCTCTGACCCCTTGCGCGTCATGCAAGTGCGCTACCAACTGCGCCAACGGCCCCGAAGCAAGAAACCCTACCACCGGGGCCCAATCGCTCCTGGCCCGAGGCCGATGCCGGCCGCCCAGTGCCGAGACCACCCGACCTCCCTACAATTGGGATTCGTGATCCACAAAGACGGACTCCCGCAGAGCAACGACACCGGAACGGCGGCCGGCGCCACCAGCCCCGTCCCCGATCTCGCGCACCACCTCGAGCGGATCGACCTGGACGGCTACACCGTCTTGCCGAACGCCATCGAACCCGACTTGATCGACGAGATCGACGAGGCCCTCCTCAAGCTCGAACGCGACCTCGGCACCGTCCCCGCCACCAACCTCTTCGAGGGCCTGCACACGATGCGCGTCTACAACCTGCTGGTGCACGGGAGCACCTTCGAGAAGATCCCGATCCACCCCCACGTGCTGCCCGTCGTCGAAGGGGTACTCGACCCGGGCCTTCTCATCTCGTCCCTCTCCTCCATCGCCATCGGTCCCGACGAGCAGGCGCAGCCGATCCACGCCGACGACCAGCTGATCCCCATTCCCCGCCCGCACGTCGCGCTCATCTGCAACACCATGTGGGCCATCACCGACTTCACCGAGGAGAACGGCGCCACCCGCGTCGTCCCCGGGAGCCACCGGCGCGACGAGGCCCCCAACCCGCTCGAGCGCTACGACACCGTTCCGGCCGAAATGGAGAAGGGAAGCGTCCTGGTGTGGGTCGGGAGCCTCTGGCACGGCGGCGGGGCCAACCGCACCGATCAACGCCGCGTCGGCATCGCCATGAACTACTGCGCCGGCTACATCCGCCAGCAAGAGAACCAGCAACTCGGCGTGCCGCCCTCACTGGTCAAGACGTTCCCGCGCCGTCTCCAGGAGCTCGTCGGCTACTCCGTGTACAACGGCCTCATCGGTCACATCGAAAAGATGAACCCGGCCCAGGTCGTCCTCGACGGCAACGACGGCGTCGACATGGTCTGGGACCTGTTGGACGCTCGCTCAGGCGGCGGGTGAGAGGGCGGCCGGCGCCACCGGCCAGATGTAGTCCCTCGGGTCGAGCGGGCCTTTGCACTGGGTGAAGCGCACTTCGTCGTAACCCTTGGCCCATTCCCGATGCCAGCCCATCTGCTCGCGGTGCAGGCGATCGAGATCGCACTCCCCCACGACCCGATAGCGCTCGGCCAGGGCAAAGAGCACGCCCGCCGAAGCGATGGCGTCGGCCGACGCGTCGTGTGCGTTGCCGAGATACACGCCGTAGTGCTCGCAGAGATTCGTCAGCGTGCGAGGGCCTCGGCGGTCGGGGTCGGCGTGGCGATCGATCACCGACGCGTCGAGCACCGGACCGGACCAACCCCGCTCGCACAGGCCATGACCCCACCAGAGCCTGGCTTGGGTGTCGACCATGGTCAGGTCGTAGTCGAGCTTCATCCCGGCGATGGGCACCCCGCGCCGACCAGCCGAGACGATGGCGTCGGTGACGAGGGCAACCGCCAGGTCGAGCGGCATGCCCTCGGCCCGGGCCCGTTCGCTCGTAATTCCGTGCACCTCGGTCGCATCCACCGGGATCTCACGGCCCGGGTCGATGAGCCCGGACCAGCTGCGCACCACGACACCGGCGTCGACCAGGACGAGTGCGTAGGAGACGGGGACGTCGTTGAAGCGGTCGACGCCGGTCGTCTCGAAGTCGAAGGCCAACACCTCCCCCGCTGTCCACCGAGCCATGAATCGAGCATGGCAGCACCCTGTGACAGAGCCGCGGATCCCCGCTGGATCCCCCACCAGGGCCGGGACGGGCACCGACCGGTCCCCGGTCGTAGTCTCCGTACGTGCAGACGGTTGCGATCAGGACCGGACCCCCGCCCTCCGTACCGAGATCGTCGGTGGCGGACGACGGTGGCGACCGGCCCCCGCCCGACCCTCTCGACGACGCCACCTACCACTTCCCGACTGCGTCGGCCGACCCCTACGCCTTCGCCCGGTTCGCCGGGCACCTCCCCGCACTCCGCCTTCCGATCCCCCGGCCCGGCGGCCTGCTCACCCGGGCCACAGCACGACGGGCGTTGGTCGTCTGGTCGATCGTCGACGTGTGGGCTTTCGTCGCCACGCTCCGGCTCGGCCCGGGCCCGCTCGCTCCGGTGGCGCTGGCCGGGCTGATCGCCACCTGCTGGCATCTTCGCTCCTCGTCCCGCCGGCGCAGGCGGGCCGTTCGGTCCACTGGCTCACCGGGTCCGGCGCTCGCCCCGCTCGGCGCCACCGCCTCACGCCACAGGTGCGATCACGGTCGTCGCCCCGGCCAGCGGCGGCCCGACCTCCACACCACCTTCTCGCCCCGTCGACTGCGCCGCCGCCGGCTGCTGATCGGCACGAGGCGACCCAGCGATTGGCTGCCGGCCGGCCTCTCGCCCGCCGTGCTCATGGCCGCGGGTTCGGTCGCAGCCGGCGCCATCGTGCACAGCGCCCTCAGCGCCGCCGGGCCACTGCACTAAGAGTGCAGACAGTCTGGGCGAGGACCGGGGCGCGTGCGGACGACGCCGGGCGGCGACGAACGCCCCGGACCCGCTGCGCGCTCGCCGCCCCGCTCCTTCTCCTGGCCGGCGTCCTCACCTGCGCCGGGCCCGCCGGCGCGTCCGCCAACCACACACGCGTCATGGGCGACGACACCAACGCCACCACCGTCACCGACCCCGCCGCCCTCGTCCACCCGCTCGACGGCACGGGCACCGGCCCGGTGAATCCGGGCACCGTGGGCGAGTTCCCCGGTGCCGACCTCCCCTTCGGCATGATCCAGTGGAGCCCCGACACGACCCCGAACGCCGTGGCGTCCGGCGGGGGCTACGACGTCAGCGACTCCAGCATTGACGGGTTCAGCCTCACCCACCTCAGCGGCACCGGCTGCCCGTCGTACCAGGACGTGCCCATCCTGCCCACCGTCGGTGCCGTGGGCGCGTCCCCCGAGTCGACCACCCAGCCCTTCTCGCACCAGCACGAGGCGGCCGCGCCCGGCCGCTACCAGGTGGCGCTCGCTCCGGGTCCGAGCGCCATCGACGTGAGCCTCGCCGTGACGACACGGACCGGCATCGCCCGGGTGACCTTCCCCCAGGGGGCCCAGTCCAACCTCCTCTTCAAGGTGGGCGGCAGCGTGAACCCGGTTTCGGCCGACCAGGTCCATGTCATCGGCAACGACGAGGTGGAGGGACAGGTCACCAGCGGCCAGTTCTGCGGGACCGGGAACAACTACACGGTCCACTTCGTCGCTGAGTTCGAGCAGCCCTTTACCGGCCACGGAACCTGGACGACTGCGGGGGTGGATGCCGGCGCCGGCGCCTGCACCGGCACCAGCTGCGGCGCCTACGTCAGCTTCGACACCGATTCCCCCGACGCCGCCCGGCGCTCGGTCGTGATGAAGGTCGCGCTGTCCTTCGTCAGCACGGCGGACGCGCGGGCCAACCTCGCCGCCGAAGACACCGGCTGGTCGCTCACCCACGTGGCCGACCAGGCCACGGCCCGCTGGAACCGCGTCCTGGGCCGCATCGACGCCGCCGGCGGCACACCGGCCCAGGAGCACACCTTCTACACCGCGCTGTATCACTCGCTCCTCGCCCCCGACGTCGTGTCGGACGACAACCGCCGCTACGTGGGATCGGACGGCCACGTGCACACCGTCGATGCCGGCCACAGCGCCGAATACGCGGACTTCTCGGAATGGGACATCTACCGGAGCGAGGTCCAGCTGATCAGCCTGCTCAGCCCGTCGGCGTCCGACGACATGGTGCAGTCGCTGGTCGACGACGCCGGCCAGAACGGCTGGCTGCCGAAGTGGGCCATCGTGGGCGGCGACGAGTCGCAGATGAATGGTGACTCGGCCGACCCCATCATCGCCGACGCCTACGCCATGGGGGCCACCGACTTCGACACCTCGGCCGCGCTACGCGCCATGGTCAAGGGCGCCACGGAGAACGAGACCGGCCACGGGCTCGAGATCGAACGCCAGTACCTGAATCAGTACCTGAGCCAGCACTACGTCAACGCCGGCTCGCTCGACCTGACCTCCATCGACTACTCCATCGGCGGCTCGGTCACCCTCGAGTACGCCATCGATGACTTCGCCATCGCACAGCTGGCCGAGTCCCTGCACGATGCCTCGACCGCCACCCAAATGGCGCAGCGCGCCGCCAGCTGGGAGTACGAGTTCGACCCGACCAACGGCTCCATCCAGGCCCGGGGCCAGGACGGCAGCTTCCCGCCCGGGGCCGCCTTCGAGATGTCCCAGTTCGAGCCGGGCGGCCAGATCGGGTTCGAAGAGGGCAACGCGGTCCAGTACACCTGGTCGGTGCCCCAGGACCTGTCGGCCCTGGCCTCGCTCATGGGCGGCGACGCGGAGGCGACCAGGGCGCTCACGACCTACTTCAGCTCGCTCAACGCCACTCGGTACCAGCCCTACGACTGGTCGGGCAACGAGCCGAGCGAGTGGGCGCCCTGGGAGTTCGACTCGTTCGGCGCGCCCGAGGACACCCAGGCGACCGTGCGCAAGATCGTCGACGACGAGTACGCCGACGCGCCGGTCGACGAGCCGGGCAACGACGACCTCGGTGCGCTCTCGTCGTGGTACGTGTGGGCCGCGATCGGGCTCTTCCCCATCACCCCCGGCACGGCGACGCTCGCCCTGGCCAGCCCCTTGTTCTCGTCGGTGCGCATCGAGCTTCCAGATGGACACCGCCTCGTCGAGGACGCCCCGGGGGCGGCGGCCTCCCGGCCCTACATCCGGGCCCTCACCGTGCACGGGGTGACGCCGCCGCGGCCGACCACCGGGACTTCCTCGTGCGCCACGGCCTCGAGCACGTCGAGCGGCTCGACGCCGGCCGGCCAGTGGACTCTGCCCTGGCTGCCGGCCTCGGTGATCAAGACCGGCGGCACCCTCGACTTCACCCTCTCCGCCCAGGCCGATCCCTCCTGGGGTGCGGACCCCGCCAAAGCCCCGCCGTCGTACACGGCGGGCCAGATTCCCGCGGTCGGCTATTCGGTCCCGAGCGGCGCCCTCAGTGCGCCCGTCGGGCAGCCGGCGACGCTCCAGCTCGGTGCCGACTCGTCCGACGGCCAGTCGGTCACCGTGGACTGGCACGCGGCGGCGCTTCCGGCCGGCGTGTCCGTGACGCCGTCGTCGGGCACGCTCACCTCTTCCTCGTGCGGTGACCCGAGTCCGGCGCCGCAGAGCCTGACGGTCACCGCCGCGGTCCCGGGCACGTATCCCGTCGACGTCACGCTGCACACCGCGTCGGGTCAAAACCTCCCGCCGGTGGTGGTCGACGTGACCGCCGACGGCTGACCGATTCGAGGCGGTCGCACTGGCCGAGGACATCGAAGCCGCTCTCGGGTCTGTCGCTCACCGAGTGGCGGGTAGCCTCGCGACGCCCTGGGACCTCAGCCGTGGAACGGCTTCGGCGTGCCCGGGAGGGGACCACGCAAAGGAGGGTGCATGGCAAAGATGAGGGCCCTGCAGGTGACCCGTCACGGCCAGCCGGGGGACGTGCTCGCAGTCCAGACCATTGAGCGACCCGAGCCGGGACCGAACGAGGTTCGGGTGAAGGTCAGCGCGGCCTCGTTGAACTTCAACGACATCGATCGCTGTCGGGGCAACCTGGTCTCGGTGCCGACGCCTCCACCGTTCACGCTCGGCATGGACGTGTGCGGCGTCGTCGATGCCGCCGGCGAGGGCGCCGAAGCGTGGCTGGGCAAGCGCGTCGTGGCCATCACCAAGAATGCGCTGGGCGGTATCGCCGACTACGCCATCGCCGATGCCATCTCGGTGTTCGACGCTCCGGAAGAGTTCGACGACGCCGAGGCGACTGCCTCCTTGTTGACGTTTCAGACTTCGCACCTCGCCCTCTTCAAGCGAGGCCGGCTTGCCGCCGGTGAGACCCTGGTCGTGCACTCGGCGGCCAGCGGTCTGGGCACTGCGGGGATCCAGCTCGGCAAGGCGGCCGGCGCCCGGGTCATCGCCGTGGCCGGCGGTCCGGAGAAGGGAGCTCTCTGTGCGTCACTGGGCGCCGACCTCGTGATCGACCACACGGCCGAGGACTTCGTCGAGGCGGTCCTCGGTGCCACCGGCGATCAGGGCGCCGATGTGGTCTACGACCTGACCGGCGGGGACTTCGTCGAGCGTTCCTGGCGCTGCACGACCCACGGGGGTCGCTACCTGGCGGTCGGGTTCGCGGACGACGACGCCAACGGCATGACGGGCCGGCCGTTGCGCATGGCCTGCATCGGGAACATCGACATCGTGGCGGTGATGGTGGCCTGGGCGGATTCGGTCGACCCGGGCATGCGCCGTTTCGGCTTCAATCCCTTCGGACGTGATGTCGCCGATGAAATCCAGGCCGATCTGCGGCGCCTGGCGGCCCAAGGAAAGATCCGGCCCGCCATCGGTGCGCGGGTGACGATGGACGAAGCGGGCCGCGCACTCGATGCGCACGAGGCGCGCCGATCGCTGGGTCGCACGGTCGTCGTGGTCGAACCCGCCGGCACGGCACACGGCGGAGCCGCGTGAGCGAACTGGAGTACACGTGGCGCGACTCGGAACTGAAGAGTCGTCCGCTCCTCGCCCTCAACTGGGTGGGTGGACAGCTCTCCCGGGCGGGCTTCGAACGGCCCTCCCTGCGCCCCGCGGCCGTCGAACGGGCAGCGGTCAAGATGGCGGGCTCCGACGACTTCGGCAGTGATTCTTTTCGGGAGCCGCTCGCCGTCTTCCTCCGCGGCTGCGAGGAGGAGGCCGAGCTCACCACCTTCGGGCGGATCCTGGTCTCCAAAATGCTGGCCTCGGCGCTGTCGAATCGCATTCAGCTCCACCGCTGGTCACTCGACCATCCAGCGGTCAGGGACGAGCGCATTCAGAGCCCCTGGATCATCGTGGGACTGCCCAGAACCGGGACCAGCGTGCTCTCCATGCTGCTCGGGCTCGACCCCATGGCGCGGCCCCTGCTCCAATGGGAGGCGGCCCGGCCCGTTCCCCCCGCCAGCCTGGAGGAGTCGGCAGAGGATCCCCGCATCGCCCGCTCGGCCAAGGATCTCGAGGGGTTGATGAAGCTCAATCCCCCGCTCAAGGCGATGCATCCCTTCGGGGCCACGCTGGCCGAAGAGTGCGTGGCGCTGTTCATGTACGACGTGCGCAGCATGGCGCTCGAGACGCAAGCACACGTCCCGTCCTATGCCCGTTGGCTGGAGCAGGCGGACATGACTCCCGCCTACGCCCAGCATCGGCTGGCTCTCCAGACATTGCAGTCGCGCCAGCCGACGGAGCGCTGGGTCCTGAAAACGCCCAACCACCTCTGGCACCTCGATGCCATGCTCGCCGCCTACCCCGACGCCCGCGTCATCTGGACTCACCGGGACCCGGGTCCCGTCGTCACCTCGCTGGCCAGCCTGGCCAATGCCGGCCAACGTCCGCTGACCAGTCGGACCGACCCCCGTCCGACCGCCGAGGAGTGGAAGCGCAAATGTGCGTTCGCCCTCCGCTCGGCCATGAAGTTCGACGAGAGCGCACCCGAGGGCTGGTGCCAGCACCTCCAGTACGACACCTTGATGGCCGACCCCGTTGAGGCCGTCTGCCGGCTCTACCGGGCCTTCGGCGAGGAGGTGGGGTCGCTGCACGCCCGGCGCATGCGCGCCTTCCTGGCCGACCGGCCGGCCGACGCCTTCGGCCGCCACCGGTACGACCCGGCCGACTTCGGGTGGACGTATCCCGGCCTGGCTGCCGAGTTCGCGGACTACACCGAGCGCTACGGAATCACGACCGCACCCGTCAGCTAGGCGCCCGGTGGGCGGCGGGCGGGACGGCTCGAGCGGAGCGGCCCGCCCAGCTGGAGCACCCAGATCGCCCGCCCAGACCGGTGCACGGGGGGTTGCTAGTGTGCAACCCGAAACAGGAACCTGTTCTACCTATTACAGAGTTCCAGGACGAGGGCCCGAGAGGGTCGTACCTCCACAGACCGGGGGGTTTGGCCATGAGAAGGTTCACCGGCATGCGAGTCGTGGGTTTGGCGTCACTCCTCACGACGCTGATCGCCACGGGCGTCGTGATCTCGCCCGCGACCAGCGGGGCGGCATCGAGTTCCTCGACCAAGTTCGGCACGCTCCCCTCGCCCTGCGGCAAGGGGAGCGCCAAGGGGTCCACCGACACAGGGCGTCACCAACTCCACCATCAACATCGCCTACGGCGACGACCGGGGCTTCTCCGGCCTCCCCGGCCTCGACCAGGAGATGGGCGACGCCGTCAAGGCGATGATCGCCTGGTGCAACGCCCAGGGCGGCATCAACGGACGCAAGATCGTGGGCGACTACTACGACGCCGCGATCACCAACGTCGGGATCGGTCATGACACAGGCCTGCAAGAAGGACTTCATGCTGGTCGGCGAGGGCTTCGCCCTGGACAGTCTGGGCGAGCAGACCCGGTTGGGCTGCAACCTGGCCGCGGTGCCCGGGTTCACGGTCTCCCCGCAGGTCGCCAACGCCTACGAGATGTACCAGGCCACGCCGAACCCGGCCGACTACAGCCCCGTGTCGAGCGCGGTACGAAATCACAAAGCTCTTCGGCAAGGCCAAGACCCAGAAGGTCGGCCAGTACAACTCCACGCTCTCGACCCAGCAGGTCTCGATGGCGAAGGCGGTGCAGGCCTACACCACGACGGGATGGAAGTTCCTCAACTGCCCGGTCCAGATCAACTACAACGGCGAGGCCAACTACACGCCCTTCGTCCAGAAGCTTCAGAGCTGCGGCGCCCAGATCGTCTACAACGACTCCACTCCCGGGCCGACGCTCTACGGCGCCCTGCAGGCGGAGAACCAGATCAACTACAACCCGATCTGGGTCGAGGACTCCGGCGCCTACACGCAGGCCTTCGCGCAGTGGAACACGGCGGGACTCGGCAACAACGTCTACGTGCGCATGTCCTACGAGCCCCTCGAGGCGGCCAAGGTCGTGCCGGCCGTGGCGCAGTACATTTCCATCGTGAAGAAGAACGGCGGACTCATCTCGCAGCTGGGCGAGCAGTCCACATCCTCGTTCCTCCTCTGGGCCACCGAGGCCAAGGCGTGCGGGTCCACCCTCACCCGCCAGTGCATGATCAACAACCTTTCCAAGGTGACCAGCTGGACCGGTGGCGGCCTCAATGCCTCGGGGAATCCGTCCAAGAACCTGCCCCCGTCAGTGCGGCCTCCTCATGAAGCTCAGCGGCACCAAGTGGGTCCAGGCCTATCCGAAGAAGCTCGGAACGTTCGACTGCTCGCCGAAGTACGTCGTCAAGAACACTGGTTCGGTGGTCGGCACCCCGCTCAACGCCCAGCGCTACTCGACGCAGTACGCGACGTCCACGGTCATCAAGCCTCAGGGATGAGCGCTCGGCGCGCCGGACCATCCGCCAGGTGACCTGAGCGGGCGGGAGCTCCGGCCATGCACCTCTTCCTCGAGTACACCATCCTCGGCCTGGTCACCGGCGCGGTCTACGGGATCGCCGCCTCGGGCCTCGTCCTGACCTACACGACCTCGGGGATCTTCAACTTCGCCCAGGGGGCGATGGCCATGCTGGCCGCCTTCACCTACTGGCAGTTCCGCTACGGCTGGAACTGGCCGGCCCCGCTCGCCCTGTTCGTGGTGATCGCCGTGCTGGCCCCGCTCGTCGGGACCATCCTCTACGGCGGCATCATGCGGGGGCTGCGCGAGACGGCCGAGGTGACCAAGATCGTCGTCACCATCGGCATCATGCTCGGGCTGATCGCGCTGGCCCAGTGGATCTGGAACCCCGGCGTGCCCCGGACCGACCAACTGTTCTTCGGCGATGCCGCGAAGTTCCAGATCTTCGGCGTGTATGTCACCGACCACGAGGCGATCGCCCTCGGGCTGCGGGGTGCTCATCGCGGTGGGCATCCGGATGCTCTTCAAGAGCACGCGCACCGGCGTGGCCATGCGGGCCGTCGTGGACAACCCGGCGCTCCTGCAGTTGAACGGTGGCCGCCCGGAGAGGCTGGCCGCGTTCTCATGGGCCTTGGGCGGCGGACTGGCCGCGCTGGCCGGGATCCTCATCACTCCGATCAGTGGCGGCACGCTCGACGTCCACGTCCTGACGCTGCTGGTGCTCGACTCCATCGCGGCCGCCATGTTCGGACGGCTGCGCAGCATCTGGCTGACCTTCGCCGGAGCGCTGGTCCTCGGCCTGGCCGGCACCTACGTGCTCGGCTACTTCCCCAGCAACTGGTCCTGGGCCTCGAACTTCCGCATCGCCTTGCCGATGATCGTCCTCTTCGTCGTCCTCATCGTGCTGCCCCAGGACCGCCTGCGCGGGGCCACGCTGCTCCGCACCCGGGAGCGCTTCACGGTCCCGACGCTGCGCTCGGCCACCATCTGGGGCGTCATCCTTCTGGCCGTGGTCCTTGTCCTCGAGCCGATCATGAACGACGGCGACATGGGTGCGCTCACGATCGGGATCATCTACGGGATCATCGCCCTGTCCCTCACGCTGCTCACGGGCTACGCCGGCGAGATCAACCTGGCCCCAGTCTCCTTTGGTGCCATCGCCACCATCATCGTGTTCCACCTCGGCCTGACGGGCTCGGGAACGGGCCAACGGATCACCCTGTGGGGCATCATCCTCGGAGTCCTCGTCACTGCGATCGTCGGGGGGCTCATCGCGCTCCCCGCCCTCCGCCTGCGCGGCCTCTATCTGGCCCTGGCCACGCTCGCCTTCGGCGTCTTCGTCTCCGACATGATCATCGCCGACATCCTGCCGCACGTGCTGCCCATCTTCCACGTGAATTTCTCGATCTTCCCCAACGGCGCGTTGGAAGTCCCGCCGCCAAAGCTCGGTCCGCTCGACTTCAACTCGCAGAAAACGTTCCTCACGGCATCCGTCTGCATCTTCGTCCTGCTCGGGATCGGCCTCATCGCGCTGCGCCGCAGCAGCTACGGCCGCCGGCTCACCGCCATGAAGGACAGCCCGGCGGCGGCGGCCACCTTGGGCCAGAACCTGGTCAAGCTGAAGCTGTCGGTCTTCATGCTCTCCGCGGCGATCGCCGGCCTCGGGCGGCATTCTGCTGTCGGCCGAGTCGGGCAGCGTGAACGCCAACACCTACATCATCTTCGTGAGCCTGGCCCTCGTCATGTTGACCGTGGTGGGTGGGATCGGCAGTGTGGCCGGTGCCCTCATGGGCGGGATCCTGGCCGGGACCGCCTTCCAGGCCCTCACCTCCACCTTCACGAACCTGAGCACCGACCACGGAGGCGGTGGCTTCTGGAACGTGATGGCCAACCTGTCCCTGGTCGCCCCGGCCCTCATCGGTATCAGCCTCGGGCGGAACCCCAGCGGCGCCGTGCCCCAGATCGTGGCCAGCTACCGACCCCTGTGGCAGGTCAAGTGGGTCCTGGCCCTCGGCGTGGTGGCCGAGGGCGCTTTCCTACGTGCTCACGCTCACCCACGTCATCGGCAACTGGTGGTTCGTGCTGGCGACCGCCGTCATCGTCCTTGTGCTCCCGCTCGATCGGCCGGACCGTGCGGCCCGAGGTCTTCGAGCCCACTGCCCCAGCGCGGCCCGGTGCCGCGACCGGAGCCGCAACAGCTGGCGCCCCTGCTCCCCGGCACCGTGCCGGCGGCCGTCGAGGGGGTGGCCGATGCCCGCTCTTGAGATCTCCGAGGTTTGCCTGGCCTTCGGAGGGGCCCAGGTGCTCAGCGACGTCACCATCTCGGTACCTCCCGCAGGAGTGACCGGGCTGATCGGCCCGAACGGTGCGGGCAAGACCACGCTGTTCAACGTCGTCAGCGGGCTGCTGGCACCGAAGTCCGGGCGGATCGTGATCGACGGGCACGACGTCACCAAGGCGGGACCCGCGGCGCGGGCCCGGCGCGGCCTGTCTCGTACCTACCAGCGGCTCGAGCTGTTCACCTCCTTGACCGTCCGGGACAACATCCGGGTCGCTGGCGAGATCCGTAACACCTGGGGACGGCGGGGTCGCATCGACGTCGGGGCCGAGACCGAGCGGATCATCGAGCTGGTGGGCCTGGGCGACGTCGCCGACCGGGAAGTGAGCGAGCTCCCGACCGCCCGGGCCCGGGTCGTCGAGGTCGCCCGCGCCCTCATGACGCAACCGAGGGTCCTGCTCCTCGACGAACCGGCCTCCGGTCAGACCGAGCAAGAGACGGCGGAGTTCGGCAAGCTCCTGCGCCAGCTGGTCACCGAGCGTGAACTCGCCATCTGCCTGGTCGAGCACGACGTGAACCTCGTGATGGGGACCTGTGAGTTGATCCACGTGCTCGACTACGGCGAGATCATCGCCAGCGGCACACCCGACGAAGTGAAGAACGACCCGGCGGTCGTGAACGCCTACCTCGGAACCCCATGAACGCCGGCTCCCCCATCCTCGAGCTCCGTGACGTGCGGGCCGGGTACGGACCGATCGAGGTCGTGCACGGCGTCAGCCTGTCCGATCCCCACCGGTGCGGTGGTGGCCCTCCTGGGGCCCGAACGGGGGCGGCAAGACGACCATGCTGAACGTCTGCGCCGGCACGCTCGCGCCGAGCAGCCGGGGAGGTGCACTTCGACGGCAAGGACGTGACAAAGTTTCTGCCGACGGCCGAGCCCGCCGGGGCATGTGCACCGTTCCGGAGGGCCGCGGCATCTTCCCGAACCTCACCGTCCGAGAGAACCTCCTGATGGCCACGCAGGTCGGGGTCCCGATGGAGCGGATCGAGGAGGTGGCCATTGACCAGTTCCCCCGGCTCGGCCCAAAACGGAAGCAGCTGGCCGGCACCCTCTCCGGTGGGGAGCAACAGATGCTGGCTCTGGCCCGCGCCTTTGCCACCGACCCCAAGGTGCTCTTGCTCGACGAGCTGTCGCTGGGCCTGGCCCCGATCGTGGTCGCCGAGCTGTACGAGAAGGTCCGCGAGCTGGCCTCGGGCGGCTTGTCGATCCTGCTGGTCGAGCAATTCGCCCGCACCGCTCTCCCCATCGCCGACGCCGCCGCCGTCGTCTTGCAGGGTGTCATTGCCCTCCAGGGCTCCCCGGGCGAAATGGAAGAAGCGCTGTCCGCCAGCTACCTCGGCGCGTAGTGCCGGCACGGCACGAACGGCAGCCGACGACGCAGGCCTGGGCTGGCGGCCGCTCTGACCGGTCTGGCCTTGGCCGCTGCCTCCCTGCTCTGTGTCTCCCCGGCGGGATCCGACGTCGGCCGCCGCGACGACCCGCTCGACGGACACGGTCCCGCCTCACACGCGCCTTACGGCGTCGGGCGCGAGACCCTCAACCTGGTCGACGACAGCCGCGGCACGCCTGCCAATGGCAGCGCTCCCGCGCTTTCATCTCGAAATCTGACACCTGGGTCCTGTACCCGGCGGTGGGAGCACCGACGGCACAGCCCACGGCCAACGCGCAGCCGGCGAGCGACGGCGAGCCCTTTCCCGTGATCGTGTTCGCCCACGGGCTGGACTCGTTGGGGCTGGCCTACGACCCTCTGCTTCAACAATGGGCCGAGAGGGGCTTCGTCGTGGTTGCGCCGACCTTCCCACTCTCGAACATCGCTGCTCCCGGAGGGGATACGGCCAAGGACCTCGTCAACCAGCCGGGTGACATGTCTTTCGTCCTCTCCCAAGTCCTCGCGCTCTCCAAGCAGAGCGGAAATCCGCTCTCGGGCATGATCGATCCACGCCGGATCGCCGCGGTCGGACACTCCCTCGGCGCGATGACGGTGCTGGCGTGGACCCAGAACACGTGCTGTATGGATCCTCGGGTCGATGCGGCAGTGATCATCGACGGCACGGAAGCGCCCTTCGGGAAGGGCCGCTTCTTCGCCGGGCACCGGACGACGCCCATCCTCGTTCTGCACGGAACCGCCGATCGGACCATCCCCTATGTCCAGGGCAAGAAGATCTACGAGGACGCAAAAACCCCGAAGTTCCTCATCAGCCTGATCGGCGCGCCCCACGTCTCGTTTCTTCAACTCGGTCCACCGGATCAGAAGCCGCCCCGATGGGAGGGCGTGGATGTGAACAGCGTGATCGATTTCCTCGACGGCGAGCTGGATCACGACAACAGCGGCGCTCCACAGCCTCGCCGTCGTCGGCAACACCAAGGGCATCGCCAGGTTCCAGGAACAATTGGGTCCCTGACGTCGGCCCAGATGCCGGTGGCGAGCACATCGACCCCGCCGACGCCCTTCACTGACTGGTTCGCCGTTGCGCGTTGACGCCGAGAGAATCCTGGGCCCGCACTCCAGCGGCCTTCACCAGGGAATTGTTCCGCCGTTGCGGGCATGCTGGGTAGAGGTACGTCAGGTGCGAGCGGGCACGGATGCAGGTCCAGGCACGGATGCCAGTCAACGTTGAGAGCCCTGTGGCGGGCACTCACGATCGCCCATGAGGGCGTTCAGAGATGGAGGCATCAAGTGTTGGAGCGGAGACTGGCATCGCGTCAGGCCTCGGGTTGGAGCGGAACCTGCCTCATTGACGACCAGGTCCACACCACGGGGTGGCGAGAATGCTCGGTCCTCGACATCTCGCCTTTCGGTCTCGGTATCACGCTTGCCGACGACCACCCCGACGTGCCTGATCTCGTTGGACGCAACGTGGCCGTTGAGTTTCCGGTCGTCAGTGACTGGGTCTGCATCCGTCTCGAGGGCGCGATCAAGAACGCCGCGTTGATCCGACCGGGGCTCGTCCGGGCCGGAGTCGAGTTCGTGGGCCTTTCGGAAGCGGAGCAAGCGATCGCCACCGTGCTCGGCGTGCTCACCGCCATCGATGAACAGTGGGCGATGTCGCCGGCGGGCTAGCGCTCTTCACACGCCAAGCAATCCGTTGCGATCCTCGCGGAGGCCATGAGTTGCAGACGGCTATCGGTCTGGTCAGGATTTGGCATGATTTTCGGCGCTCACCTCGTGATCTTCAGCACCGATGCAAACGCCGACCGCGCCTTCCTGGCCACCATGCTCGGACTCGACTCGGTCGACGCCGGAGGCGGGTGGTTGATCTTCAGGCTGCCTCCTGCGGAGGTTGCCGTTCATCCCGATGACACGCCCGGCGCGGGGCTGTTCATGATGTGTGACGATCTCGCCGCTGAGATGGGGTCCCTCGCCGAAAAAGGAGTGGTCTGTTCCCCGGTTGAAGAGGCGCGGTGGGGTTCGGTGACGAGAATCGGCCTGCCGGGTGGGGGGCAGCTCGGTCTCTACCAACCGCGACACCCGCTGGCGATCGAGAGGAGTGACTGAGGCAGTCGCGGCCTTCGCCGTGAGAGCGCCTCGAGCCTCCCATCGAGGCCGCGCGGGAGAGCCCAGGGATCCCCGACACGCGCCCGCCGTTACTGGAGAAGCTCGAGGAGCCAGCCTGGTCCGACGACGGTGGCGCCCAGGGCTTCGGCCCGCCGCCGCAATTCGCGATCGGCCGTGACCAGGGTGACTTCGTCAGGCTCGTTCGAGATGGTGTCGACAAGGGCATCGTCACCGCTGCCCTCAGCGTGCAGGACGGAAACGCCATCGGCAACCCCAACCGCGACGCCCTCGCGAGCCTTGCCTTCGAGGACGACGACGACCGGTGAGACGATTCGGCCCGAGGCAACCGCAGCCCTGGCCTGCTCCACAAAGAGTCGGGCAGCTCCGGCCCGGTCCCGCCACCAACCGGTGGGCCGCGACCCAATCACGTTCGCGGCGTCGACGAGAAGCATTTCGGCAGTCTTGCTGCTCGGCGGGCTGGAGTCAGCCTCCCCTGGGGATCAACCTCGTCCCGCACACATCAGAGGGCTTACTCGGCCGACCACGAAGGATCAGTCGGGGTTCAGGAACTCGGAGGTGTCAGCGGACTTTCGCCCAATGGCTGGTCAATCGGGACGGCTCTCACGTGAAAACCGCCGGTCCGATTCTGCACGGTGCTCTCGACTGGAGGATCTGGTGCTTCCTCCACGGGATCTCGCTCCCTCTGATCAGCCTGGTCCTCGATCACTTTGACATGGGCCGTCGCGGCCTTCAGCGCGACATCCCGCTCGGATGCGCCAGCCAACTGCTCCAACTGACGCTTGTCCCGGCGGCGCCGCAGGGGGCCGCCCCGAGGTGTCGGTAGATCGCCCTGGCCCATGACGCGAGCCTAGGGGCTGGCCTGGCGAACTCGGCGGATTTCTTTCGCTATGTGACAGGTCGGTTACGGCTGAAACCGGAGCTTCGGAAAAATTGAGCCAGTTCGAGGGTCAG
Organism: uncultured Acidimicrobiaceae bacterium; assembly: GCA_963726855.1. GTDB lineage: Bacteria > Actinomycetota > Acidimicrobiia > Acidimicrobiales > RAAP-2 > Bog-473. The sequence continues at coordinate 133,662 of CAVSEB010000020.1, read as the reverse complement.
TCTTCCTGAATCGACGCTGGGTCGATGCCTGCTCCGCCCGTGTCGCTGCTGGCGTAGACAGCCAGTGCGAAGCGCAGAACGTCGACGGCTTCTTCCGCACTCCACAACAAGGGGCCCTCACCCGTGCGCAGCCAGCGCAGCCAGTGGCGTCCTGAGTCCCGGAAGCTACTCCCCCAGTCGTCATCCAGGGCATGGTACGTCCGCATCTCGCCATCGATGTAGGTCTCGAGGCTCGGTTGCTGAATGCCCCGGCCGGTGCACCGGTTGACCCGCGAGTAGCCCCGATGGCCGGTGACTTCCCAGCGCTCGTCGTTGGTGTAGTAGTCGGACCGGAGATACATCTCTGGGGCCAAGGTGATGTCCCAAACGCCGCGGATGCCGTTCTGGTGCTCCCAGACGATCGTGGTGGGTGCGTCGACCTCAACATCGGTGAAGACCTCGGTTCCGCCGATCCACGCTCGCACCTCTCGCAGGGGGCCGAAGAGCCACAGCGCGGTCGCGAGCTTGTGCCACCCGTCGTCGAACACCAAGATGCCCCTACCCCGGCGCATCTGCTTGAACTGCCATTCGTAGCTGGACTGGGGCACCTCCCAGCCGCCACGGCCGCTGCCCACCATTTTCATGTGGTAGCCGCTCACCTGGCCGAGATCACCCGATTCGACCGTCTCCTTCAACTTCTGCAACGGTTGGTAGAAGAGATAGTTCTCCATCACCCGCAACACGCGATCGTTCGCCTTCACCGCGTCCAGCATCTGCCTGGCTTCGCCCAGGTCATTGCACATTGGCTTTTGCAGGTTGAGATGCCAGCCGTAGCCGAGCATCTCACACACACCTTCGACGTGGAGTGGGACAGGCAGCAGAACCTCGGCCGCATCGACGGCCAGACCACTCGAGGCGAGCTCGGCTGCTGAGGCGAACGTCTGCGCCTCGGGCCATTCGGCTTGTCGTTGGGCTCGACGCTGTGGATCGGGGTCCACGAGGGCAACGACTTCGACGTCGGGATTGTCTCTGTACGCTCGAACGTTCAAATCGTAGATGCGACCGAGACCGATGATGGCGGCCCGGATCGGCCGATCGTAGGGAACGAACGTCATGTGTCCTTGCTTTCTCTCGAGAGTGCGCGTGATGCAACCACCCGTTTCTATCGCACCTCGCGGCATTGGTGAGATGAGCCCACGGCTTGATGCTGTTTTCGAAGCCCGAGTTGCGGAGGCTGGTCTGTCCGCGGCCGTGAGCACGCCGCCCGCCGAGTCCCGAAGCGAGCGGGCACCGGCCGTCACACAGTGGACCGCTGGAGCCGCATCGTCGAACCGAGGTGACCGAACGGCCCGGCACGCCACCGCAGAATTCGGCGGCGTGCCGGGCGTCCGCTGAACCAATGCGCCCCTTCGACCCTCTCGTCAATGTGGGTCTCGCACCACCTCGTAGGTGAGCAGCGGCAGGCCTTCTCCGATCGTCTCGGCGTGGAGGAGGCGCAACGGTGTCTTGTCACTTGATTCGCCGAAGAGGCGCTCGCCGGCGCCGAGCACGACCGGGAAGATCACGAGCCTGAATTCGTCGACAAGATCGTGCTCGATCAGCGTCCGTACGAGCTGGTAACTCGCATAGATCAGGATGTCTCCAACGAGCTCCTGCTTCAGCTTGGAGACCTCTTTGACTACGTCGTCCTTGAGCACGGTCGAGTTGGACCATTTGGCTTCCCCCAGGGTGGAGGAGACGACGTACTTCGGCAGACCGTTCAGTCGGTCTGCCCATTCACCGCTGCGGTCCTGCCATCGACTCGCGAACCAGTCGTCACTCTTGCGCCCCAGCAGCAGTGCCTCAGAGTCCAGCGCTTCCGCCGTCTCGACGCTGGCCCAGGCTTCGAGGTCCTTACCTCCGAACTGACCGAACCAGCCGCCGTGTTTGAAGCCCTCTTGGCCGTCTGGATCCTGCACGACCCCATCAAGTGACACGTTGGTGGCCACGACAATCGTTCCCATCTTTCACTTCTCCTCATCTCGGTGTTAGAAGTTGCCACCGAGGTAGACCCCCCAAGATTGGAGAATTAGGCGCTCATCGACCGCCCAATTCCCGCTTCCGCCGGTGTCTACATGAGGATGAGATTTGCAGCGGAGCAGAGCAAGATGAAAGCGATGACGGTGGAGACTTCCGACTTGATCTGGAGGGCGCAAGCTGGCGAGGCAGACGCCTTTCGGGAACTCACGGAGCCATATCGCCGCGAGCTGCAGGTGCATTGCTACCGGATGCTTGGATCCTTCCAGGATGCGGAGGACACCCTCCAAGACACGTTCTTGGCCGCCTGGCAGGGCTTCGAGGGGTTCAAGGGACGCGCCTCGCTCCGCACCTGGCTTTACAAGATCGCCACCAACCGGTGCCTGAACGCTCGTCGGTCAGCCAGCCGACGCCCGGCCAAGGAGTGGGACGTGCCCAAGGTTGCACCGCCCGAGCCGACCCGACTCGGAGAAGTCCCGTGGCTCGAGCCGTATCCGGACGCACTCCTCGAGGGCGCTCTCGGTCTTCCCCTCAGCCCAGAATCCCGCTACGAGCAGGCCGAATCCATCTCCTTGGCCTTTGTGACCGCGCTTCAGGTCCTGCCACCGCGCCAGGTGGCCGTGCTCCTCTTGTGTGATGTCCTCGGCTTCCAGGCGAACGAAGCAGCCGACATATTGAGTTCCACCCTTGATTCGGTCAACAGCGCCCTCAAGCGAGCGCGTGCAGGTATTGAGCACCGACGGCCGTCAATGGCCGAGGTCGTCGACCAACCTCCGGCCCCCAGGTCACGCTCGGAAGAGTTGGTCGTCGAGAAGTTCGTGCGAGCGTGGGAGTCCGCGGACCTCGACGCACTGGTGGACCTTCTGACCGACGATGTCTTCATGTCGATGCCGCCCATGCCCTTCGAATACGAAGGTCGAGAGGCCGTGGCTCGCTTCTGCGCCAGCATCTTTGGCTCGGGCCGACGGTTTGACCTCGTCCCGACGCGAGCCAACGGTCAGCCGGCGTTCGGGGCCTACGTGCACGCTCCTGACGGGAGCAGCCACGGCGTGGGCCTCTTCGTCATCGCCCTCGCCGGCGATCGCATCTGTGCCCTGACGCGCTTCGAGAACACCGTGCTCCCTTGGTTCGGTCTGCCGCGATCGCTCCCGGGACAGGTCAAGACACCAAGGTCGTAGAAAAGATTTCCCGCTCCGGGCTGGACTCACTTCGTCCGGTGCAGAACGCACGTGTCCAATGAAATCCACGCGATGACCGTGACGGCACTCGCCGTCTCGGCGCTACGAGCGTTGACCAATTGCATGCTGCGTGTTACTACATAGAGGAGGACTAGAGGCGCCCCCAGGTTTCTCGAATCACGTTGTCGATCAGGCGAGTTCTCCCACGGATTTCGCCGCGAAAACTGAACAGGAGAAATCTGCCAATGAAGAGAAGGCCCTATTTCTTCGCGGCAGCGCGCGATCGCTGCCGCTCTGCATTCCGTGAGAACGCTCGTTCTCTCATCGCTTCGGTATTCGGTCTCGCGGTCATTGCAGCAAGTTCCACACTTGCATTCGGATCGGCTGCCTCGGCGTTGCCTGCCCCGCCGGCCCAGCCCCCTGGTCTCGATCACTTCATCTGTTACAACGCATCGGTGCCGCCCGGGACTGCCTTTCCGGTACTCCCCTCTCAACTGAAGAACCAGTTCCCCGGGCTGATCGACCTCACTCAGACCAGTGCGCAGGTGAGCCTTCATTGCAATCCCGCCACGAAGAAGGTGACGAACGCAGCCGGTAAGGTCACCACTTATCCGGCGAAGAGTCCCAGTTGGCACCTCCTGTGCATCTCGATCGACGCCTCACAGCAACCGCCTACCCACGTGGTGAAGGTGAGCGACCAATTCGGTGCCGCCAAGCTGACGACCGGTCCACCGTCACAGTTCTGCCTGCCGACCTTGAAGTCTCTTGGTCCTGCTACGGGCCCAATGTTCAACCCCCCGGCCACGTCGGAGACCAGGCCCGACCACTTCACCTGTTACCCCATTGAGAACCCGACAGGCGGACAGCCGTTCACTCAGATTCCACCCGTCGTCATGGTGAAGGATCAGTTCACGGTGAAACTCGTCCGCGTCCAGGTTGGACCCCCGACCACGCTCTGCCTCCCGACCCAGAAGACCCTTGTAGCCAGTGGCCAGGTCACGAAGATCACGAACGCGACCGCCCATCTCCTGTGCTTCCAGGTGAGCGGTGTACCGAGCAACATGCCGACCGTGTACGACGAGAACCAGTTCAACCAGCAACCGTTCAACCCGAAGAAGCCCGGGCCCGGCTTCACCCCCATCCAGATCGGGACAGCCAACTCCTTGTGCCTTCCCTCCTACAAGAAGTTGATCTCCTAGATCTCGTCCGACGGGGGCCACGTATCGCGCTCGATGCGTGGCCCCCGCCCAGGATTCCACCGCAAGCCTGAGGCCCGGTCAGAAGCTAAGCCGCGCTCCCTTGACGACGATCTCGACGCTGCCCGACAGTGAGGCCCGCCCAGATACCGAGGAGGTTGAGGTCGCTCATTGCGTACTCGAGGCATTCGGCGCGCACCGGACAGCCCGCACAGATAACCCGTGCACGGGCCAGGTCCTCCACATACCGCGAGAAGAACGGACCGGTCTTGCCCTTGCAGGCTGCCTGCTGAATCCAGTCCAACCGGTTCGCTCCCCCGACGCCGACGCTTCGGTCAGGATTCTGAGCGGCGCGACCTCTGCCCTACAGGCTAGTGCGGGCACGTCGAAGCAGATCGCATGGCTGGACCCCTTGACTACCCGTGCCAAATTGGCCATTTTCGAACCGAAACGACCGCAGTCACGGCACCTGGGACAGCACTGTGGTGGGTCGTGCAAAGGGTGATCACGTTGGGCTGCGACAACCTTCACACGCCTCAACAACCCAAATGCCGAAATTCAGCAATGCACGGCGTCGCGAGCCATGCCAGGGTTTCCGATTTGAGCGAAGCGAACCAAGACCCCAGCGAAATGGCGCTACCGATGATGAAAGGAGCACTCGGCTTCCTCGGCGACTACTGAAGGTGCGACGCCGCTCGGCGCAATGTTGAAAACACTCCACTTTGGTGCAGTTATCGGCTTCTCCTGGCCGCTGGTCGCCCGAACGGGTCGGGGATGCCTCGCCCATCTTCTGATGCCCGCGGTATCTGGAACCCGAACGGTGCTCATGCCCGTCCAAATGTCTCGGCGCCAGGGACGGCAATCTCGTCAAATCACGTGTACGGCTCGGCACCGGCGTCGGACGAGGGCTATCGTCCGACGTGGCGAAGTCCAAGGCGGATTCCCTCAGCATCGACATTGCGTCGCGGACGCAGAGAGGTGGTGCCCAGTGGCACTCGGAATCTATTTTGTGCACGAAGGATTCACCCCCGAGAAGTACGACAGCGCAATCAAGAAGCTTGAGGCCGCAGGCGGAGGAAGCCCAAAAGGGCGCACCTTCCACTGCGCGTTGGAGTCGAACGGTGAAATCCAGGTCTTCGATATCTGGGAAACCCAGAAAGACTTCGACGCCTTCGGAGCGACCCTTATCCCGATTCTCAACGAAATCGGGGTTGACCTCAAGGACCCGATGGTCGCGACCGTTCACAACACGATTGCCGGCTAGCGGCTCCCCATCGAGGTGATACCTCGGCCCGCGAGGCTTGGCCGCGTTTCATGGTCGAGCCTTCGCCTTGCTCCTGGCTGAAAACGTATGCGTTCTGCTCCGGGCGTCGTCTGGCATCACGGAGGCGGCGAGTCGCGACCAGGGAGTTCCTCATGCCCGCCGTCTCTCGATTTCGATCCCGAACGCGAGCGATCTCGCCTCGATCGCTCCGCGCCCTGCTGGGTCAGGATCTCGACATAGCCATCCGTTCCATTGACGCGGATCCGGTCCCGATCACCGATCAGCCGGGTGGCCTGCTCTACGCCCACGACGGCCGGCAAGCCGTACTCCCGTGCGATCACGGCGCCATGAGTCATCAGTCCTCCCACCTCTGTCACCAAACCCGCGATCGCCACGAACGCAGGCGTCCAGCTGGGGTCGGTATAGGCGGTCACGAGGATGTCGCCCGCCTCGAAGTCGGCCTCGCCAATGTCATGAATGACGCGAGCCCGGCCCTCAACGATCCCGGCGGAAACGGGTAGCCCAGCGAGCGCTCCATCCGGGACATCGACCCGGTGGTACGCCCCGGTTACAACCTCGCCATCCGACGTCAACACCCGGGGCGGCATGAGCGCCTGATACGTCCTGAACTCTTCCTGGCGCTCGCGGACCAGCTGGTCGTTCACTTGGTTGGTGTTCACGACGTCGTGCAGCTCCTGGAAGGTCAGGGAGAAGATGTCCTCCTTCTCGCGAAGCACACTGGCCTGCACGAGTCGCCCGGCCTCCTCCAGCAAGGCCTGCTTGTAGACGAAATAGCGGCTCACCATGCCGTACTTTGGGTACTCCCGGTAGCCGATGAAGGTCCTGACGCGGTCGATCATCCGCTTGACCTCGTCGGCCTTCTGTTCTCCGTCCGGTACTGCCCGCAAGCGTGCGAGCAGATCCTGTTCCTTCTCCCGGGCCTCCTGACGGCCTTGCTTGAAGCGCTGCCCTCCGGCGCCCGGCTCGAAGTTCTTGATGTTGCCGAGGATCAACGGCACGAGCGTGGTGGGGCGTTCGCTCCAGCGGGGGCGCGTGATGTCGATCTCGCCGGCGCAGCGCATGCCGTACTTGTCGAGGTAGGACTGAATGGCGTCTCGGACTTCCCGACCACCTGCAAGCTCGGGCAGCTCGTCCAAGAAGCCCTCGTCGGTGACGCACTGCAGATAAGCGACAACCTCTGGATGGGGGCGGATCACGTCCGCGACATCCAGCAGCGCCAGCCCCATCTCCGACGTGACGTTGTGGGGGACCGATTGTGCCAGCGTGTCGGCTGCGTTTTTCTCGCCCAGCCAGGCTTGCAGACGGTCGTTGAGCCACCACGTGGCCTCCATCGCCGACATGAACACCTGGTGGCTCTGCGGATCGAACAGGATCCGCCGCAGCTCTTGGATGTCCGCAAGGATGAAGTCGAGCAGCGCGGAACCGGACCTCCCACGGATGTCCCTCTTCAACCCGGCAATCGAAGCCTCACTGCGCTCGATCAGCCCAGTGACGATGGCCGGATCGGTCTCGATTGGGGGGCGCATGCCACCACTCGGCGCGGAAGCGGGACTTTCGTCCCTGGCGGTAGGGATGAAGTCGTCGCGTTCGAGGATGGTCCTTAGCGCGTCCCCAATCAGGGGATCGGATTGCCCCATGACCTCCAAGAGACCGACGCGACTCGCTGACGATGCCAGGTCCGAGGCGACATCGACGAAGAGCCTCCCGCCGGCCACATACATCGGACGAGGTGTGGTCAGCTGCCAAAAGGAGAGCCCTAGAGGCTTCATTGCGTCGGTCATCATCTGTGCGTGACCGACGGACACGTACACATGGTTCTCTTCGTCTCCGGCCACAGGGATGGGGAACAGTGTGGTGATCGGCCGGCTCTGGACGATCTGGAAGCCGTCATCGTCCAGGCACCATTCGATGTCCTGGGGGAGGCCGAAGTGCCCTTCGATGCGGCGCCCCAACTGCGCGAGTTGCACGACTTGCGCATCCGTGAGTGCCGGCAGCTCCTGACGCTCTGGCTCGATCGGCTGTTCCAGCGTTCCGCCTGCCGGGGAGGCGTGGATGGCCAGCTGCTTCACGGCGATTGCTTTGGCGACGATCTCGCCTTCGCGCACCTGGTACACGTCGGCGTTCACCCGACCTGAGACGAGAGCCTCGCCGAGTCCGAAGGCGGCTTCCACGGAGACGACCTTGCGGTTTGACGTGACGGGGTCGGTTGTGAAGACGATTCCCGCCGCCTGCGGAAAGACCATCTGCTGCACGACCACGGCCATCTGGACCTTCCTCGGGTCAAAGCCATTGCGCAGGCGGTACGTCACGGCCCGCTCGGTGAACAGCGAACCCCAGCACCGGCTGACGGCCGCAAGGATGGCCGCCAGCCCCACAACGTTCAGAAACGTGTCCTGCTGGCCGGCGAAGGAGGTCGTCGGCGAGTCCTCCGCGGTCGCGCTAGACCGGACCGCGTAAGCGGAGTGCTCGCCGAACCGGGAGACCGCCCCGGTGATCGCCGCCGCTAGATCGTCGGGAATGGCGGCCCCGACGAGAGTCCCGCGGATCTCCCCGCTGAGCGCGCGGATCTTCTCGTGATCATCCGGGCTCAGACGCGACAGCCGAATTAACCGATCGTCGATCGACGGCGCTTCCGCAACGATTCGCCGAAAAGCATCAGTCGTCACACAGAAGCCGGGCGGCACGCGAACGCCATCGATCCGCGAGAGTTCCCCGAGGTTCGCACCTTTACCGCCAACGATTTCGACCTGCCCGTAGTCGATCTCATCGAAACCCAGCACGTCGCTGTCCATCCTTTGGCCCCCCTTCAGACCCCTCGGGCCTGCTTGCATTCCCGCTCTCGCCGAGCGTCCTGGCTCGGCTCAACGCGAGCATTGTCAGCACGTCAGAGGTCCTTGCGGCAAGACCCCCACCCTGATGTATCTTGGTAGTGGCGGAGAGGGTGAGTCCGCGGAGGACGTGCCGGGCGGTTGTATCGGGCAAGGCTGTGGTCTTTCATGACGCGTCAAATGACCAGTAAGGTCGAAGTGTGATCGCGCGGGATCAGGCGCCGGCGGCCTTCAGGGCATGGGACGAATTGATCGACGCGGTCGTCTCGACCACGCCGAGCGACCAGGCGGAGCAGGCCCGTGACATCGCATGGGCCTGCCTCGACCCGGCTGGTCCTGCCGTTCCAAGATCCGACGCGATGGCCTTCGCCGAACAGATGGTCGTCGATGTGGCATCGATGACCACTGAGGTTCGAGCGGCCGGGTTGGCTGAACTCGGTGCCAGTGCCCCAACCTTCGTCCTTGCCCTCTGGACCGAGGACATGATGATTCGCGCCGATGCCGCCTGGCGCGAGATGTTCGGCGAAGAATGGCGTCGGATCCCGACGTCTGGCGATTCGGATCCCTGGCTGGCCCACGAGAGATTTCTCCTCGAGGTGGCCAAACTGTCAGCCCTCGACCCGGTGACCTCCGAACTGGTAAGGCTCCGCGGGGCGAGAGCCCACGACTGCCGGCTCTGCCAGTCGCGCAGGAGCGTGAGTGCCATCGATCTCGCAGGTGGGAGTGATCTGTTCGAGGACAGGGATCCGAGCGGTATCTCCGACGCCCAGGCCCTGACCCTCGAGGTCGTGGATGCCTTCGTGTGGCAGCCGCTCCGGTGGCCACCCGGGCTCGGCGTCCAGGTCGTGGACGCTCTAGGTCCTGGCGCCGCAACCGAGCTGACCCTCGATCTCGTCCGCAACGCCGCGAATAAGATCGCCGTGGCCTTCGGCCTGGACGACCCGCAGGTGGAGACCGGCGTCGAGTACTACGACATCGACGTGTCGACCGGGGAACTGCGCTACAACGTCAGCCCGGTCACGCCCACCGTCTGAACCAGCGGCTCGCGACCGGGTGGCATCGACCCGGCGCGGAGTAGGCACCCAAGACGTTTGGAGAACCGGAGGTATGCCCGCGAGCCGGCGTTCTTGGCACGCACCGTTCAGCCGTCTGGCTCCTGCAGGTAGACCAACCCGTTGCCGTCGGGATCAGCGAAGAAGAACATCGGCGGGGATCCGTCCAGATGGAGAACTTCGTCGTTATGCAGATGCACCTGGGCACCCTGAAGTCGGCTGTAGGCGGCGTCAGCATCACTAGTACCCATGCGCACCGCCATCGGGATCTCGCTATCCGGCGGCAACAGCACCAACCCGACGTCGGAGCCGGGCGGCACCACCTCGACCAGCCGTGCTCCAGGCCAAACCTCAAGGTCGGTTCTCAGCTCGAAACCAAGTACGTCGATATAGAACCGCAGGGCAGCATCTTGATCGGTGACTGGAATTGAGACACTCAAGACTCGTGTCGTTATGGCCATGGGTCGAAACTACCAACTCAAAACCAGGCTCACGGTGATCCGACTGATTTCGAAACGACTTGACGTAACGCTCAAGGTCGCCCCTACCCGCCCGCCCGATGTATGGAGGAACCCTGAGTCGCCATGCTCGGTACATATGGCGGCGCCCATGCCGGGCGAGTCCGGCCTGCTCCGCTACGCCGCCTTCATCGAGTCCCAACGTTGCCTTGCCCGGTGAACCCCTCGCTGCCAGTGGTGTCCCTGCGGGGGCTCGTTCTTCAGGGGGTCCAGTCGACCAGGACGTCCGGCAGCGGGCTTTCGGATGGAGCGCTCATGTCGACGCCAGTCACATCCTTGACTTGGCCAAGAAACCAGATGGAGAACTCGTCGCTGGAGGTGGCGACCTCCGTGAACGCCTTCTCGATGTCGGGAGCCTCGAACCACACCACCATGAAACTCCCCATCGGGGTCTCCTGCAGAGCCCAAGTCTCCCGGATAAGTCCCGACCTAGCCGCCTGAGCCTCGAACTCCTTTCGGCGCTTCCCCATGCACGCGGCCGCAAAGCCTCTGCCTTCTTGTTCTTTACCGGGAAGGATCGGAAACACGCCATTGAACACTGCCATAGCGATTGGGTCTCCTTATGAGCTGGATCGAGCCAGGGTTTCATTCGTTGCTCACATCCATTGTCCGTAAACCCTGTTACAGCAGCGCGTCACCCCTCCAGAGAAGGCGAACAAGGCTGTGCCTGGGGCACCTCGGGCCTCGTCAGGCGCTCGCGCGTGGTGACACCGGCTGCTCACGAACCGCGTCGATCGGCACCTCGGGGAGCAGCCGCTGCAGGTGAGAGACGACCGAGCCGTGCACCATCTCTCCCAGCCGGGAGCGATGCCGGCCGACGACCAGTCGGGAAGCGCCGTGGTCCCGCACCGCTCGGGCCAGCCCCTCGGGCACCGACCCCGCGGTCATCTCGATGTAGAGGCCTCCGACCTCCGCGACCAAGTCCCGGTGCTCGGCGTGGGCTTGCGATCGCCGGTGGGTCATCTCGTCGTCGAGGCTGACGTGGACCACCAGCAGGTCGGCGTCGTCCTCGAGCGCCCGTTCGCTGGCGCGGCGAATGACATGTTGGCCCCAGCCCGTATCCGAGACCCCCGCGACCACGGTCGGGCGGGACGCAGCGACGAGCCCGCGCACCTCGAGCATCTCCTCGGCCACCGCCTCGAGGGTTCCGTCCATCCAGGCCCGCCCGAGGGCACTGAGCGCCTCGAGATTGGACACTCGGAAGTACTCCGCCAGCGCGCCTCCGACCCGGTCGGCTGAGTACACCTTTCCGTCGGCGATGCGGCGACGGAGGGCATCGGCGGGCAGATCGACCAGCACGGTTTCCCCGGAGCGCACGAACTCGTCGGGAATCGACTCCACCGTCCCCGCGCCGGTGAGTTGCGCCACGTAGTCGCGGGCCGACACCAAGTTGGCCAGATTGGCGGTCGTCATGACGTCAACCCCGGCCGCCAGGATGTCCGCCGCTTCCTGCCACCTGGGTCTCGTCGTGCCGACCACGGTGTGGGCCAGCTCGTCGATCAGGGCGACACCGGCCCCGCTGGCCATCACCGCCTCGACGTCGAGCTCGTCGAAGGTCCCGCTCCCGTAGGCGACAGGGCGAGGTGGCACGACCTCGAGGTCTCCTAACTGGGCCTGGGTCTCGACCCGGCCGTGGCGTTCGACCCAGCCCACGACGACCCGCTGTCCCGCACCGGAACGAAGTCGGCCCGCCCGCAACATGGCATAGGTCTTTCCGACGCCGGGAGCAGTTCCCAGGTACGTCGTCAGGGCTCCGGTTCCTCCCACCAGTCCAGCCTGCCACCTCGACCGATCAAGCGCCTCGACCCGCCGCTCTTGGCCGGGCGGAGCTGTTGTGTGATCAGCGACGCCGGGCAAGGTAGAGGGCAGCGTCCTCTACCTTCTCGATTTCGCCCTCGAACTCATCATTGATGATCCTCTCGATGATTTGGTATTGCTCGTCCGTCCGGTGACCTCCATAGGTCTTGGTGACCGCAACAAAGGTTGCTGCGTCGAGTCTGCGTACGAACTGATGACGACGAACCTCAAAGTCATCGAACCGCGCATCGTCACGAACGGGCTGCATCGAAGCGTCTACATGAACGAAGCGCTTCTCCCACGGAGCACCGAACACCTCAGCAAGCCGTTCTTCGAATGGTTCCTGACCCCATGAGACCACCTCTGTCCAAATAAGGGCAAGGTATCCGCCAGGTTTGATCAATTGTGCGACGCGGTCAAGAGCCACCGCTGGCTCGACCCAATGCCAAGCGTTGAACGATGCAATCAAATCAACGGAGCGTCGTAGTGGAAAGTCCTCCAACCGACACACGAGGATCTGAGCACGATCGATCAGATTCGTCTCCGCCACCGCAGCCATCTCGGCGGCAGGTTCGATGGCCGTCACTCTAAGACCACGATCGACCAGCGGCTCCGTGGCGATGCCGGTCCCAGCACCCACCTCAATCGCCTCGTCCCCCGCGACGAGCTTTGCGAGTTTCATGATGTCGTCGAAGACACTCTCGGGGTATCTGGGTCGAAAACGGTGATAATCCAGGGCCTCAGCCGCGAACCTCCGTGAGGCGTGGCGGGCCACTTGCCACAAGTCCGACATGACAGCCAAGTATCGCTTGAAGCAAAGATGGACGCTCGGACGCCTGCTCCACTTGTGCCGAACTGCCCCACTGCCCTGCGAACCGGGGCACCTTGCGCAGGTCACCGCATCCGCCGTACTACCTAACTTCGGGCTGGCATCTGCGCCGTGAACTGACTCAGGTCAAAATAGTCACGCCAGGCGGTAATGACTCCATCGTGGACTTCCATAACTCCCATCATCGGCAACGAGATCGTCAGTTCGTCTCCGATGAAATGGTCGACTCGCTCTGTCATCACTATCGGGCCGTCAGCCAGCATGTGGACAATGTCAACGCCGACATGGCCACCCATGGTCATGAACTCGGCGAAGGTAGCCTCGATGGCAGGACGGCCCCGGACGGGTTCCAGCGGCCCGTTGTGATAGACGGCATCCTCGCTGAAGAACGATCCCAACCTGGTGACGTCACCGCGAGGCCAGCAGCTTATGAATGTGTCGATGAAATCCCGAACGAGTTCGGCAGTAGTGGGCATTCGGCGCCCTCCAATGAGACCTTGACCCCTCATAGCCCGGCACTTGGACGTCAGGTCGGGTGAAGGTGGACCTTCTCAAGCTCGAGTTCCTGGTGGCCAGTCCCGCTAACTAGGACTGTCGGAGCCGGACAAAGCGCACCCTATTGAACGTAAACCTTCCCGTCCCTTTCGGTCACCTTGCCACGCCGCAACGGAATCACCTTGGTCAAAAGGCGGTAGCCAGAATCGAGGCCCGGTACTTTGGCGAAGGCGCCCTGTGGGCCTAGCGTCATACGACCCGTCGACACGTCGTATTTTGCGCCGTGCCACGGGCACACCAGGCAACCTTCTTCGTCGATTGAACCGTTTGCGAGATCGGCGCGGAGGTGGCGGCAACGTCGACTCACGGCGAATAGTTCGCCCCTCGAGTTCCCAGCGGCATAACGACCTGCGCCCCGAACGACGCCAGGCTGCAGTTCTGCAACGGATCCGACTTCGATTTCTTCACTCATGGTGGCCTCCCCTGGACGCTGGTAAGAACCTTAGGCACACGGCGGACCCAGTTTCTCAAGATCCTCTATCCCGGCGTTCCGGGCTACCCAAGCGAAGCGACCGACTGGTCCGACTTCGGGATGACATCCCGCCTATTCGATGGTCCATAGACGACCGCTCATGATGGTGCGAGAATGACAACGAGGAGGCTCTATGGCGACTGCAACGGTGTTCGTGGACGATGCCGTGCTTGGTCGACTGCCGCCTGTCTGCGCCAAGACCGGCGTGGAGACCGCTGACCATCTCGTGGTGACCGTCCCTGTTGGAGGAAGCGACGGCTTTGGGCTCGCCTGGCTCCTCGTTCTCGCCGGTCCGATCGGATGGCTCGGACTCCTCATCTACGGGGTCGCGCGACGAGTCGAGACGCTCACGGTGCGGCTTCCCTACTCCGACGAGGCATACATCGAGCTCTCGAATGCCCGCCGCACGGGGCGAAACACTGGGTTGGCGTCCATCGCCCTCTTCGTGGCGGCTTTTCTGTTCTTGATTCCCCGCACTCACCTCGCTTGGGTGGCCGCGGGTGCCTTCGGTGCCGCCTTTCTTTGGATGATGATCACCTACATTGCCGAGACGTTCCGAATCCGTCGCGCCAGTGTTGGCGTCGCTCTGGACGGTTCGCGCCGTTGGGTGACCCTTTCGAGGGTCAGCGACGAGTTCGCAGGTTCCGCCAAGAGGTCACAATCCGAGCACGACTTCAATCGAACGTAGGAGCCGTCGACTACCCGGGAAACGGGCTCCTCGAGACTGAGTGCTGCTGGACCGATCGAGAATGGGTCGCCCCGTTCCGGCGGACTGGATACCGCACAGAACTCGTCTTGGATGTACGCGTCGAGTGAGCGTTCTCATTCGTCAGCACGGATAATGGCGGAGAGCTCATCAGCACAGACCCTGTGATCCAGGTCAGCCATCAGTATATTTTCTGCATAGTGGGTCGACTTCGGACGCAGAGACTTTGATGGACAGTTCAGAGCTTCTCGTGATCGGCGCCGGACCATATGGTGTGGCGACGGCGGCTCGAGCAATCGAGCACGGTATCGAGACGGTCATCGTCGGCGGACCTATGTCCTTCTGGAAGGAGCACATGCCCGAGAGGATGTGCTTACGCTCAGGTCCCGACTGGCATCTCGATGCGTCGGGCGTACATACCTTTGAGGCGTTTCTCGAAGAGGAGGGGATTGCGCCCAACGAGATCGATCCTGTACCTCTCCGGGTGTTCCTCAACTACGCCACCTGGTTCCAAGAGAACAAAGGCGTTGTCGCGCAGGAGAACCTCGTGAGCCAACTCACACATAGCGGCAAGAGATTCGAAGCACTCCTTGATAACGGTGAGCGAATCGCCGCTGAAGCGGTGGTCGCTGCGCCGGGGATTCGTCATTTCCAACAGCTTCCACCGTGGGCCGATTCAGTATCGCTCGGAGTCGGCGCTCACACGGTTGATCTCGTGCGCTTCGAGGATCTCCGCGGCGCACGCGTGCTCATTGTCGGCGGCCGACAGAGCGCCTATGAATGGGCCGCGCTGATCGGTGAACAACAGGCCGAGCGGATCGACATCGTCCATCGCCATGATGTCCCTCTATTTGAGCGGGTCAGCTGGAAGTTCGTGAACGACCATGTGGACGCCATGCTCGCCGTGCCCTCGTGGTGGCGGACTTTGTCCCATTCTGAGCGGGAGCGAATAACCCGGCAGTTCTGGGAGGCTGGCCGCCTCACTCTGGAGTGGTGGCTGGCCCCACGCCTCGCCACCGACCAGTTCCATCGTTGGCCGGGCACATCGGTCGTCGACATCAGAGAAGACGCGAGAGCCGTCGGAGTTGAGCTGTCGAATGGTGAACATCTCTCCGTCGACCGCATCGTCTTCGCGACTGGCTACAAAGCCAACCTGCCCAACGTGCCCTACCTCGACGGTCTCGTCGACGAAATCGATCTGATCGATGATTTCCCTGTACTCGATGAGGCGTTCCAGACGAGCGTCGCCGGCCTCTACATCACGGGCTTCGCTGCGACGAGGGACTTCGGGCCTTTCCTCGGGTTCACCAAAGCGTGCCCCGCCGCCGCCAGACTCATCGTCGAAAGCCTCCTCCGGAGGAGCTGATCGTTGCCTTACTTGAACGCTCTCAACACCGATCGATAGATACCTTCCGGCAGCGGTCCTATTCGGTACTGATCTTCTCAAGCCTTTCAAGGCTGGCCGTCATGGACTCAAGCACCGAATTGGTCCCGTTGATCCACGCCCCGCCATCGCTGAGGAGGTCCTCCGGCAATGGGCCGTAGTCAAAGACCTCGGTGACGACGGTGGCGTCGTCACCGTCTGGAGTGAGGATGTAACCCCAGCGGTAGCCCGCAGGAATGCCGACCTTCGATGGATCGTCACCCTCGGCCCGAGAAGGGTCTCCGGGAGCCGGTTCCCAAAATATGCGCCGATCTGGGTCGAACTCCACCACATAGTTGAGCATGAGGTAGTCATCTCCGAGCCGATGCATCTTCATGGTGAAGGTGTCGCCCACGTCGGAGATGGGACGGTCGAGGGCGGCTCCCCGGAGCATGCCGGATCCGTCGAAATCCATGTGACGTTGCGGATTCGCCAGGATCCTGAAGATGAGGGCCGCCGCTGCTTCGATTCTGCGTGACACTTCGACCCGTTTGCTTTCCTCCCCCATGGTCCAAGTCCTCCTTTCTCTCTGCCCCTGTACTCTGCGTTTGCTCTACCGAGAGCACGGCAGTGGTTTCATGCAGGTAGACGTTGCAGGTTTCGCGGATTCATGTATCGATCAGAAATTCACATTCAAGACTCCACCGTGATCGCCCGCAATCCCAACGTCACTTCGACTTACCCTGTCAGCGGAGCGACTGACAGTTGAATGACGCAGTGCACTTGCACCGAATGGGTGACCGGAAAGGCGCCCACGGCCATCGATATCCCAATGGCGATCCCCGCCGCATAGACAGCAGCGGCCCAGCCCGGCTTATATCGAGGTCGAACTCTTCCTTGAGCAGGAGCATCACCAGCCAGGCGGCGAGAGCGCCAATTGCCAACCCGATAGTGTTCCACGATGTAACGGATCGCAAGAGACCCCGACTCGACGCCGGGGTCTCTCACGAACCGATGCAAATCAGCGGGGCGAACTCATCACGATTTCTTCACGGCGTACCATGAGTAATCGGTGCCGCCGCAGTCGGCAACACCGGGGCTGGCCTGGCTGTTGAGTCCCGTCGGCGTCTTCACGGCTGTCCAGGTGCAATCCGAGCCGTTGGTCTCCTGGAAGGTGATGACGCCGCTGCTCTTCGACCACGTCCAAATGCCCTTGAATCCGTCTGCCGGGATGAACGAACTCTTGGCTGTGTGGTTGCTAAACACGTTGAAGTGGTATTGGCAGCAGCCTTCTAGGGTCGCGATGTACCTGGTCTCGCTCACGCTTGACGGTGTCGCGGCCGTCGCTGCGCTCCCTCCAGCACCCTGGGTCACGTCCGCTGAACCTGCGCTTGCGGGACCAGCGCTCACTCCCAAGAGGCCGAGGCCAGCAATGGCGACAAACCCCACGGCAGCGATCTGCACTCGTGCTATTAGTGATTTTCTCATGGCAACTAACCTCCTGAATCGCTTGTGGGTCAACCATGAACGTGGGCCCGGGATCTGTCTGTCGCGACGGCGACAGTGGAAGCGTCAATAAGGCGACAGTGAGGTGCGGGTCTTATCTGGTTAACCAGACGCGGCCGTGTCCACGTCGACGGATTGACGGCGGCAAGGGAGTTTGGCCGGCGGCGGCAAAGACCTTTAGACCTCGAATAGCGGGCGACGCCAGAAATGAACAAGTTCCACTCGTAGACGCTGCGATCTGACACCGCCTTCGTCTTCGACAAGAAGATAATAGGAATGGGCCGCGCCACTCACTAGCTCCCAACCCTCAAACGCGTGTTTGTCGAGATCGGCCTGAGCTTGAATTTTGTTGGCAGTTGAGACCGTGTACTCCCATTCCTGCATAGTGTGACCATAGGCGGGAGTGGTTGCGATCGCAGCGCTTATCGCATAGACGGGACGCAGCAGCAAGGACCCAGCCATACTCCTCATCGAGAGCCAGCTCGAGGACGCAATGGGCGACCTGCTCAGCATGGCGTGCGGCTGGGGCAGATGCCTGACGACGGGTTGGGACTCCGCCGTCGACACGATGGACGATGACGACCTGTTCAATCTGACGGGATATCCCGAGGAAGCCTCCGAGTGAACCTGAAACACCGATGAAGTATCGTCCTAAGCGGAGATTCCGAACAGGCAACGGGTGGAGTGGCCCCGCTTCGGCGGGGCTGCTTCGCGTCTGTTCACAGGGCGTTAATCCCGAATCCCTGGCTGTTCCAGAGTGGAACCGCTAAACCGTTGCCAGCCAGACGTGTCCTCTCCTGGACTTGGCAGCGATTCGACCTCGTCACCTTCACTCCACCGTAGCGGGGTCGCTTCGCGGTACGGGGGAGCTGCCCCGTCCCCTGGCGGGGGAACGATGTGGGGACGGGGCGCTTCGACCCCCGACGGCGCAGTGGTTTGGGACCCTGGGACTTGGCGTCTCCCAGGCCGCTGGGCCGACGATTCCTGGAAGGTTATGGGAAGTCTCACCCCGGATGCAATAAGAACATGGTGGGGCCGATGGGTGCAGCGGGGCCCAGGCCGGGGCGGACCCGAACCCCGCTGCACTTTCGTTCGCCATGTGGGCGGAATGGAGAACACCCCATGGCGAAGATTGGGTGCGGGAGCGGGGCGAGCCGGCGAGGGCGCACCAGGCCCAGCTCCGCCCCCGCGTTCCGCGTCTCGCCAACGCAGAGATCAAGCGACCGCACCGGCGACGGTGATGGACGTGGATGGGCTGGCGGGATAGCTGACCGCGCTGACGTCTTCGAAGCTGCGCAGGCGGGAGACCTGACGCGTCGTGTGGTCCGCGTCCCAGGCATCAATCTCGACCACGAAGCCGACGCTCATTTGCGAGATATCCCCACGCTCGATCGCGATTGCGAGATCGTTGGCCATTTTCTGCCTCGTGTCGACCGAAGCGGTAAAGCGCAGCTCTGTAGGCGAGTCGTGAAGCTGCATGTTCCCGGCCCGGGTCCGCGCAAGCGGAAGGCCGCCGTGCCCAAAGAGGAACCGGCAGTCGGTCGTACCGATCAAGTGTGACGCGACGCCGGGCATCATCGTCTCTTCGAACCTTCCAAAGGCGTCGCGACAGAAATAGGAGACGTCGTAGACGATCGGGGATCCTTCAATTTGAACGAGAGAGCCGGAGCCGCCGGTCAGGTTCGCACCTCGAGGCAACGGTGCGCGGCCCGCGTCTCTTGGCCCGGGCCCATGTCGCCTTCGTGCCGCCGCTCATCGTTGCCGCGATACTGGACCCGGCGGGACCCGTCGCTCCTGCCAGCGTTGGCCTGGTACACCAAGTTCACGAAGACCGAGGTTCAGGCGTGGATCGCCGAGATGCGCACAAGTGGGGTCCGGGACTCCGCGGTGCTCCCACGGTTCTCCGTGTTCCGCTCCGTGATGGTCGGGGCCGTCGAGGACGAGCGCATCGTCAAGTCGCCGTGTCGCGGCGTGAATCTCCCCCAGGTGCGCCGGGCCGAGATCGAGGTGCTGACGCCCGAAGAGGTCAAGCAGCTCGCCGACGCTATGGCTCAGTGGTGCCGGTCGTGGGTCTGGGCAGCCGCTTACACCGGCCTGCGCTGGTCCGAGATGGTTGGCCTGCGGCGCCGGGACATCGGCCTCCTGCGCAAGCGCCTCACCCTGCGCCAGCAGGTCGTCGAAGTGGGCTCCACGTTCAGGGGCTTCGATGAGCCGAAGACCAACGCCGGGCTCCGCTCGGTGGCCATCCCGCCATTCCTCTGTCAGATCCTCGAAGAGCAGCTGGCCGATCGGGCGCAGGGTGGGAAGGACGGGCTCGCCTTCGTCAACACGCGAGGGGACACGCCGCACCACCCCCGTTCACCTCGCAGACGTGGAAGAAGGCACGGGCCGCTATCGGCCGACCGGATCTCCGCTGGCACGACCTCCGACACCCCTGCGTCGCCATGAAGATCGAAGCGGTCGCGCACCCGAATGAGATCCAAGAGGAAGCGGGTCACGGGTCGTACAACACGACGATGAACGTCTCCGGCCACCTCTTCGATTCGTGTGCCGAGAAGACGGCCGAAGCGATGGAAGCGATGAACCACCAGTCCCTTGCGGCGAAATCGAACGTGCGAGCGATTCGGTAATGGATCACGCGTCGGATCACGCGACATCACGCGGATCATGCGAAACCCCAGCAAACGCGCGTCACTCGCGGTAAAGGACGGTCAAGGAAGAAAGAGCACCTGACCAGGGAAACCCCTGGAGGCGGCGGTGAGAATCGAACTCACGTACGGGGCTTTGCAGGCCCCTGCCTAAACCACTCGGCCACGCCGCCGTGCGCCGGACACCCGCCCGGCACGAAACGGGCGGCCAGCCTAATGGACCGGCCACCAACCACCTGGAAACGGCGGGGTCGGCTCAGGAGCTGACCCGGGACCTACCGCTTTAGGCGGGAGACCACCCAGAAGACCCCGGCCACCACCGCGATGATGGCAATGATCTTCACGAAGAACCAGATGATGCTGAATACGCTGGTAAAGATTACGAAAGCGATCAGAATCCCGACGACCGCCACCGCCGTCATGGCGACGGCGTGGGTGAAGGTCATGGGGGTCTTGCCTTCTCGGCTGGTTACGTCTTTGCTCACGAACCCAATGCTACGTTCCCGCCATGCCGGCCGATACGTCACTCCGTGAGCGGAGGCGCCGGCTCCTCGAAGAGCCGGGGCTCAAGGGCGAGGAATTCTGCCGCCGTTATGCCGCCGAGGCTGACGCCTGGCTCTCGCAATTGGCCGACAAGGCAGCCAAGGACGCCCAGCGCCACCTGGCCCTCCTGGCCGTCGGCGGCTACGGGAGGCAATCGCTGTGCCCGTACAGCGACCTGGACGTGGTCCTGGTCCACACCGGTCACCGGGACATCAAGGCCATCGCCGACGGCATCTGGTACCCGGTGTGGGACGAGGGCGTCCAGCTCGACCACTCGGTCCGGCGCCCCCAGGAGGTGCTCGCCGCCGCGGCCGAGGACGTCCGCGTCGCCCTGGGCCTGCTCGATCCGCGCATGGTCTGGGGTGAGCCGCGGGTGGCCGATCCACTCCTGGAGAAGGCCAAGGCGGCCTGGCGGGACAAGCTCGGCACCAAGTACCTGCCTCTGCTCGAGGACCAGATGGGCGCCCGACGGGCCGCGGCCGGCGACGTGGCTTTTCTCCTCGAGCCCGACCTGAAGGAGAGCCATGGCGGCCTGCGCGACGTGAGCGTGCTGCGCGCCATCGCCGCCTACGCGCCCGAGCTGCCTGACTACGCCGACCTCGGCTCGCTCGACGAGGCCACCCGTGTGCTCACCGACATCCGGGTCGAGCTTCACCGGATGGCGGGGCGCGAGCACGACAAATTGCTCTTGCAGGATCAGGACCAGGTCGCGGCGGCCCTCGACTTCCCCGACGCCGACGACCTCATGGCAGCGGTGTCTACCGCAGGACGGCAGATCGCGTGGGTGTGTGACGACGTGTGGCGACGCCGGCGGCTGTGGGATCCGACGCCCGCTCCCAAGCGACGCCTCTTGAACAGGCGGTCGGTCAGCGACGGCCTGCCGCCCGGCGATATCCCGCTGTCGGACCTCGGACCCGATCTGACCGATGTCGGCGGCGAACTGGCGCTCACCCCCGAAGCGCCGGTGTCGTCCGACACCTCTCTTCCACTCCGCCTGGCCGCCACGGCGGCCCGGCTCGACCGGCCCATCGCCAAGGGGTCCCTCTTCCGCCTGGCCGATCGCATGCCGGCACCAGGCGACCCCTGGACGGACGAGACGCGCCACGCCTTGGTGGATCTGCTTGCCGTCGGCCCACCCGCGGTCGACAAGATCGAGTCGCTGGACCAGCACGGCCTCTTCGTGCGCCTCTTACCGGAGTGGTCTGCCGTGCGTAACAAGCCGCAGCGCAACGCCTATCACCGCTTCACCGTCGACCGGCACTTGCTCGAGACTGCCGCGCTGGCCGCGGGATTGACCGAACACGTGGAGCGCCCCGACCTCCTGTTGGTCGGCGCCCTGCTTCACGACATCGGAAAGGGATTCCCCGGCGACCACACCACGGTCGGAATCGAAGTCGTGGGCCGCATCACCACCCGCATGGGCTTCCCACCCACCGACGTCGACGTCCTGGTCGATCTGGTGCGCCACCATCTGCTGTTGCCCGATACCGCAACGCGGCGCGACCTCGACGACCCCACGACCATCGCCAACGTTGCCCGGGCGTCCGGGAATCGGCTCACGCTTCATCTGCTCGCCGCGCTCACCGAGGCCGACAGCCGAGCAACCGGGCCGAGCGCCTGGGGACCGTGGAAGGCGGGGCTGGTCGCCGATCTGGTCGAACGAACGGACAAACTCCTCCAAGGCGATGACAGCGCTCCCGTTGTTCCCGAGACCATCCCGGCCGCGCACCGAGCGCTGATCGACGAGGTTCGCCAGACGGCGCTGCCCTCGGTCCTCCTCCAGCCACCTCAAGTCATCGTCGCCGCGCCCGACCGGCGCGGGCTCCTCTCCGCCGTGGCCGGCGCGCTGGCCCTCAACGGCATGGACGTCCGGGCCGCCAACGTGGCCGGCGAGGCCGGGGTCGCCGTCGAAGTGTTCACCGTCGAAGTCGCCCGGGGTACCTGGCCCGACACGGCGAAGTTGCGCGAGGACCTCACCGCCGTCCTCTCCGACAGCCTCGCGCTGGAGCAGCGTCTCTCCGAACGAGAGCAGCTCTACGCCCAGCGCCGCCGCTCGGCCGCCCACCTCCCCGGCAGCAACGTCGAGGTGGACAACGGTGCCTCCGAGACCGCGACGGTGCTCGAATTGCGGGCTCCCGACGAAATTGGGCTGCTTCACAGGATCACCCGGGCCCTCTTCGAGGCCGACCTCGATGTGGTGTCTGCCCGGGTCTCCACCCTGGGCGAAATGGTGGTTGACGCCTTCTACGTGCGTGAGTCCGACGGGGGGAAGGTCGTCGACTCTGAGCGTCTCACGGCCGTGACAGGGGCCCTGCGGAGCGAATTGGGCCTTTAGACCCTCTCGCGATTCCCGCGTTTTGCCAGGTAGAATGCCGGCGAGCTATGAGCCCGGGAGAACACGTCCGCGAAGAAAAGGGTCCGCACCTCTGGGCGATCCTCGCCGCCTGTGCCGCCGCGCTCGCTCTGGCGGCCGGAGGACTGGTCGTCTTCGTGCATGTGCGGGACACGCCGGCCTCGGCTGATCCCACCAAACCGCCACCCGTGCTCAAGGTCGTCTCCACCTCGCCGACAGGTACCAGTGTGGCGGCGGGCTCGACGATCTCTGTGCAGTTCTCGACCGATCTCGCGCCGAACACGCCGTTGCCGACGCTCGACCCGCCCGTCGCCGGTTCGTGGGCGGTGCTGTCGCCATCGCTCGTGCAGTACCAGGCCACCGGACCTCTCGTGCCCGGTGCCACCGAAACCCTCACCATCCCCGGCGGCCCCTCGGGCGTCATCGGCTCGCAGGGTCAACACATGGACAAGACGGTGACGGGGACGTTCACTGCGGCACCCGGCTCCACGCTGCGCTTGCAGGAGCTGCTTGCCGAGCTCGGGTACCTGCCGCTCTCGTTCACGCCGGCCGCACCGATGACGTCGCCGACCCAGGAAGGCAACGATCAGCTCGGCACGTTCTCGTGGCGCTGGTCCACTCTGCCGAGCGCGCTGACCTCGCTCTGGGTGCAAGGCCAGCCCAACGTGATCACCCAGGGCGCCGTGATGAACTTCGAGAACCAGAGCGGCCTCAAGACCGACGGGCTCGCGGGTCCCCAGGTCTGGACCGACCTGCTGGCCGATGTGCAGAGTGGTCACGGGAACGCCAACCCGTACAACTACGTGCTGGTCAACAAGGCGCTGCCCGAGACGACGACCGTGTATTCGAACGGAGCCGTGGTCTACAGCACCCCGGCCAACACCGGCGTGCCCGGCGCCCCCACCGTCGACGGGACGTTCCCCGTCTACGCCCGCTACACCGTGACCACCATGCGCGGGACCAACCCCGACGGCTCGCACTATGTCGATCCCGGGATCCCTTGGGTGAGCTACTTCAACGGCGGTGACGCCCTGCACGGCTTCGTCCGGAGCACCTACGGCCACCCCCAGAGCGACGGCTGCGTCGAGATGCCACCGGCCAACGCGGCCGTCGTGTTCCCGCTCACGCCGCTTGGGACCCTGGTCACGGTCGAGGGCTGACCCTCGCCGTGCGGTAGACGTCGTGACTGATCACACCATCGAGACCGAGCAGGCGACCCAGCCCGAGGACGGCCCCAGCCCCGAGGGTGGCGCAGAGAGCTCGCCGCAGCCCGGCGGGCCGACCGAGCAGGGCCTGGCACAGGGCGGCAGTACGGACACCGAGGCCGCAAGCGGCCAGGCCACGAACGGCGACAGCCCGGCACCGCAGACCCGGGCGGAGCGCAGAGCGGCCAAGGAGTCAATGGACTCAGCGGCGGTCGCTGCACCGAAACAAAGGGCGCGCCACTCGGGATTCCGCCGGGCGGCCGACCTCACCGGACGCATCCTCATCGGTGCCGGAGTCATCCTCCTCCTCTTCACCGCGTACCAGATCTGGGGCACCTCCATTCAGGAGTCGCACGCGCAAAACCAATTGCGCAAGCAACTGACGTCGGAGGCCCACCACAAATCGGTGGTCCATGCCCTCGACGCGGCCAGCGCGCAGAACACCGTGCCGACCGGCCCGCCCGTCACCGCGCCACGCACCGAGGCGCCGCCCGAGGGCAGCCCGGTCGGTGAGATCCGTATCCCCGCCATCGGCCTCAACCAGGTCTTGGTCGAGGGGACCGGCACCGACGATCTGCGCCAAGGCCCGGGCCACTACGTCAACACGCCGCTGCCGGGCCAGGGGGGCAACTCCGCCATCGCCGGGCACCGCACCACCTACGGCCACCCCTTCTACAACCTCGACGGCGTCAAGCCTGGCGATCCCATTGTGGTGACGACCTTGCAGGGTGTCTTCGTGTACGACGCCTTCAAGCAAGTCGTGGTGTCGCCGAGCGACACCACGGTCATCGACAACGTCTTTGCCAACTACCTCACCCTGACCACGTGCAATCCGCGCTTCAGCGCCTCCAGCCGCCTGGTCGTCGTGGCCAAGCTGGCCCATTCCGAGCTGTTCAAGAGCTCGGGCCTGCGCACCGTCACGACGCCGCATCGGGCCCCCCAGGCCGAGAACCTGGCCGGTGACAGCGGCGTGTCGGTGGGCACCGCCTTCGTCTGGGGCTTCTTCGCCGTCCTCGTCGGTGGCCTCGTCCTCTATCTGGGCCATCGCTTCCGTCGTTACCGCTGGCCCGTATGGGTCGTCGGCACGCTCGGGGTGCTCGTGCTGCTCTACGCCTTCTTCGGCGCCGTCAGCCCCCTCCTTCCCGCCAGCTTCTGAGGTCGGGCGTGCTCGTCGACGAGCCGCTCGCCGACCACTTCCGCGGCTTCGCCGCCGTGGCCGAACGTGACGGGGGCACCGTCTACCCGGCTATCTGTCGCAGCGTGGCGGAGGACGAGGATGTGCTCTCCCTGCTCGATTACGCGCCCCGGGCCCAGCGCCGGCCGCTCATCTTGTTGGCCTCGGTACACGACCTGCTCCTGGCCGGAGCCGACCATCCGCTGGCCGCCCACTACGACACGGTGGCCAGTGTCCGCGGCATCCCCTTCCACCCGCCCCGGTCGGACGTGGCGGCCGACTTCGCCGACTTCTGCCGTCTCCACCGTGGCGAACTCGAGCAGCTCATCAGCACCAGGACGACCCAGACCAACGAAGTCGGCCGTTGCACCTCGTTGCTGCCCGCCCTCTGCCACGTGGCCGCCGGCTATCCGGCGTCCACCCCGCTTTCGCTGCTCGACCTGGGCACCTCGGCCGGGCTGAATCTGCTCTTCGACGACTACGGCTACACCTACCGCCAGGAAGGCGGCGGGCGAACCATCGCCGCCGGGCCCTCCGGGGCTGCCGTCGCCCTCGAGTGCCGGGCCCGCGGCGATCTGGGCAGCTTGCCGCCCTTGCGGATGCCCACCCTGGCCGGGCGGGTCGGTCTCGACCTCTCCCCCATCGACGCGCGTTCGGAGGTTGCGGCACGCTGGCTGCTGGCCTGCCAGTGGCCGGAGAACCCGGAGCGCTTCGGCCGCCTGCGCGGGGCCTTGGCCAACCTGCGCGCCTCTGACCACCCGCCCCGACTCGAGCGAGGCGACATGGTCGATGACCTGGCCCGGGTCGCCGCCACCGTCGAAGGCGACGGGCCGCTCGTCGTCTTTCACTCCTGGGTCGCCGCCTACCTCGACGAGGAGCGCCAGCGCGCCCTGGTCGACGCGGTCGCGACGCTCGATCGGCCCGGTCGCCCGGTGCACCACCTCTACTGCGAGACGTCCCTCGAAACACCGGGCCTGCCGACACCGCCCTCGCCGATCACGCGGGAGGGACCCGACCTGTCCACCGCGTTGGTCCACATCGCCTCGGGGGGCGCCGAGCCCGTCCGGTTGGCCGACACCCACCCGCACGGCTACTGGATCCGCTGGTGGCCTCAGACCGAGCGCACCTGACACTCGATCACTGCGCCGACGTAGTCGGAAGCAATGGCCGCGCTCGTTCGACGATTGGACCGCCGGAAATTCGGTGGATCGGGTCTCGGTCGCGCGCCGTCGTGTCCGCGGAACCTCGGCGAGCGGTTCGAGACGATGGCCACCACCGTCTCGTCCACCCGGCCGAGCGTTACTCGTCGGGACCCCACGGCGCGTCGCGCCGGGCGGGCACCACCACCCCGTCGTCGGTGACGTCGGCGGCCGAACCCACCGAGCTCTTGCCGAAGCGGGTCCGGATGGCGTCCACGGTGCTGGTCACGTCCTGCCACGACTGCTCGAGGGCCACCGCGCTCTCGCTCGCCTCGTCCATGCCGTCGCCCAGGTCGAAGGAGAGTTGGTCCGCCCCTCCCTCTTGAAGGCCCGACGCGCTCACCCCGAGGAGGCGGATGCCCTCGCCCGGGTCGATGCCGGCCACCAGCGCGGCGGCCACCTGGCCGATGGCGCTCCCGGTGGTGATCGGGCGCTCGAGCGTGTGCGAGCGGGTCTGCAGCGAGAAGTCGCGGAACTTCACCTTCACCGTCACCGTGCGGCACGAGCTGCCCTCGCCCCGCAGCATGGTGGCCACCGACTCGGCCATGCGCAGGGCATGGCGCTCCAGCACGGCCGGGTCGGCGACGTCCAGGCTGAACGTCTCCTCGTGGCCGATGGACTTGGCCGGCCGGTTGGGCCGCACCGGATCGGGATCCTCCCCCCGGGCCAGCGCGCCGAGATGGGCCCCGCTGGACTTGCCCAGCCGGCGCACCAGCGTGTCGACGGGCAGCGCGGCCAGCTCGCCGACGGTGCGCACGCCGAGATCGTGCAGGCGTTTGGCCGTCGCCGGACCCACGCCCCACAGGGCCTCCACGTCGTGGGCGTGGAGGAAGTCGCGCTCGTCGGCCCGCCCGACCACGAACACGCCCGGCCCAGGTTCGAGACCGTGACGGGTGGCCCGCGGCTTGGCGGCGCGCGAGGCCAGCTTGGCGATCATCTTGGAGCGGCCGATGCCCACCGCACAGCGCAGGTGCATCTCGTCGTGGACCCGGTCGCGCAGACCGTGCCCGATCACGTCGGGCGGTCCGAGCAGACGCAGGGCGCCGGCCACGTCCATGAAGGCCTCGTCCAGCCCGATGGGCTCCACCATCGGGGTCACGTCCTGGAGGATGCGGTGCAGCTGCCCGCTCACCTCGGCGTAGCGGCTGTGACGGCCCGAGAGGAAGATGGCCTCGGGGCAGAGTTGGCGCGCCCGCATCGACGGCATGGCCGAGTGCACGCCGAACTGGCGCGCCTCGTAGGTGCACGAGGCCACCACGCCGCGGGCGCCCGCCCCTCCCACGATCACCGGCTTGCCGGCCAGCGTGGGGTCGTCGAGGACCTCGACCGACGCGAAGAACGCGTCCATGTCGACGTGGAGGATGGTGGGGACCTCGGGCCGCGGACGCGTCGAAGGAGGGGTCGGCTCAGGCACCGAGAGTCAAGCGGCGGAAGCCCTCGGCGTAGTCCACGCCGGCCCGCCGGCCCTCCTCGGCTGCCCGCCGGCGCACCGCCTCGCCCGCCCAACCGGCCGAACCCGCCGAACCGGCGAACTGGGTGCGATGGCACTCCACGGCGGCCGCCTTCGTCTCGATGGTGTCGGTCACGTCCACCCACTCGTCGGGCTCGAGCGAGCCCGAGAGCAACACCGTCGGCACCTGATGGGGCGGCCCGGCTTCGGGGAAGTAGTGCGGCAGCGCCGCCGCCGGCGCCACCGCGTCCAGGAGAGCCAGCCCGAGGATGCGGTGGTCCCGATGGTTGACGTAGTCCTGTCCGAAGAAGAGGGCCGACGGGTCGTGCCCGCAGACCAGATCGGGTCGCAGCGCCCGCACCCGGCGCACCAGCTCGCCGCGGAAGGCGGTGCTGTCGACGAGCTCACCGTCGGGCAGGCCCAGGTTCTCCAGGCTGCGCAACCCGATGAGAGCGGACGACGCCTCGAGCTCGCTCGCCCGCTCGTCTGCCAACTCGGACGGCACGATACCCGGGTCGCTCGTCCCCTTGCCGCCGTCGGTGCACACCACGAGGTGCACGGCGCTGCCGGCCTTGGCCCA
Organism: uncultured Acidimicrobiaceae bacterium; assembly: GCA_963726855.1. Classification (GTDB taxonomy): domain Bacteria; phylum Actinomycetota; class Acidimicrobiia; order Acidimicrobiales; family RAAP-2; genus Bog-473. The sequence continues at coordinate 105,230 of CAVSEB010000020.1, read as the reverse complement.
CCGCGCCAGCGAACCGCCGCAGCCCACGTCGGCATCGTCGGGGTGGGCGTAGACGGCCAGCACGACCGGGGGCGTCTCCTCCATCACGCCCGGGCCCTCACTTGCGCTTGGGCTCGGTGGTCTTGGTCAGGAGGCCCACCTCGCGCTGGAAGTCGGTGATGTCCTCGAAGCCCTTGTAGACGCTGGCAAAACGCAGGTACGCGACGTCGTCGAGCGCCTTGAGCCGCTCGAGCACGGCCAGTCCGACTTGCTGGCTGCTGGGCTCGGTCGTCTCGGCCCGCAGGGCGTCCTCGACGCTCTGGGCCAGGTCCTCCATCTGCTCGTCGGTGACGGGGCGGTTCTTGCAGGCCGCCCGGACCCCTGCGATCACCTTGGCCCGGTCGAAGGGCTCGCGCAGCCCGGTGCGCTTGACCACCCAGAGCGGAACCTCCTGGATCCGCTCGAGCGTGCTGAAGCGGCGTCCACACCCGAGGCATTCCCTCCGGCGCCGGATGGCATCGCCGTCCTCGGCCTGACGCGAATCCACGACGCGGTCGTCATCGACACCGCACCATGGACACCGCACACCGCTGACGATAGTCAGGGAATCTGGATGTGCTCCCCCGGCACCACGACGGTCGAGCCGACCTGGCGGGCCATGCGGGCGGCCAGCGCACCGGCGTCGGCCCGGTCGGCCCTCGCCGCGATGGAGGCCAGGGTGTCACCGCTCTTCACGATGTACTCCTGGCCCGGTCGCTGGCTGCGCCTGGGCCAGGGTGCTGCCACCCAGTTGGCGCAGCGGCAGGGCCAGCAGGACCAGCAGGATCGCCGCAACGACGGCCACCGCGGCCAAGACCGCCCGGCGGCGGCGCACCGAAGGGGATGGTGCGGTCCGCGCCGGGGGGTCCGGGAGGGCATACAGCCGAAGGGGGCGGTACGCCGGGTACTCGAGCTCGAATGCGACCGACATGGCGTCTCCTGTTCCGAACACCTGTTCGCTACCTGGACACTGAACCACGAACACCTGTTCGCTGTCAACCCGCAAAGCGAACCCCTGTTCGTGCCACACAGGCACGGTACGCATTGGTTGTGACATTCCAATTCCTACTAACTTGACAAATACGAGGGGATTGGTCAGGATTCAGGACACACCCCGCTCCGGCCACCCCAGGAGGCACGCTCTCGATGACCACGACCACGCCGCTCCAGCTCGACATCGCCCCGCTCTCGGGGACCATCGGCGCCGAGATACGGAACCTCGACCTTCACCAGGCCCTCGATCCCGACACGGTGGTGGCCGTCCGCCAGACCCTCCTCGACTACAAGGTCATCTTCTTCCCGGGCGCCCACCTGAGCCCCGAGGAGCACACGGCATTCGCCGCCCTCTTCGGCGAGCCCACCGTGGCCCACCCCGTCATCCCCGGGCTCGACGAGCACAAGGAGGTCTTCGAGATCGACTACACGAAGGCCCGCGAGCTCTACAAGCAGCGCCCGACCCAGGAGTACGGGGACCGCGAGCGCTGGCACACCGACGTCACCTTCGTGGAGCGCCCGCCGCTCGGCTCCATCCTCAACGCCATCGTCATCCCGCCCGCCGGCGGTGACACCCTGTGGGCCGACACCAATGCCGCCTACGAGGACCTCTCCCAACCCATCCGCCAGCTGGTGGACGGGCTCACCGCGATCCACGACGGCAACCGCAACTTCAACGCACTGCTCAAGCAGCGCGGCCAGGGCGAGTGGGACGGCGAGACCTTCACCGAGCTCAAGTCGGTGGAGCACCCGGTCGTGCGCACGCACCCCGAGACCGGCCGCAAGAACCTCTTCGTGAACCCCGGCTTCACCCGCTCCATCAAGGGTCTCACCACCAAGGAGAGCGACGCGCTGCTCGCCTTCCTCTACGACCACATGACGACGCCCGAGTACATCGTGCGCTACCGCTGGGAAGAGGGCGACCTCGGCTTCTGGGACAACCGGACCACCATGCACTACGCCATCGGCGACTACGGCGACGCCCACCGGGTGATCCAGCGGGTGACCATCAAGGGCGACACGCCTTTCTGAGGCCGCCGCCCCCATCAGCCCCCCACCGTCCCGGCGGCCTTCGTCGGGACCTCACCAGAAGGAACACATGCCGATTCACCCCATCACGAGGTTTCGCCGCACCGTCACCGGCAGTCGCCGGCCGCTGACGTGCGGTGTGCTGGGCGGCCTGGCCGTGACACTTCTCGCCGTGTCCGGCTTGGCCGCCCCGGCGTCCGCCTCGCCGTCGCTGGCCGGGGTCAGCATCACGTTCGGTGACCAGCTCAAGGCGTACCAGACGACCCTGGCCGCCACCAACGCCCTCAAGGGCGCGCCCTACACGGTCAACTGGGCCAACTTCATCGGCGGGCCGCCCGTCATCGCGGCGGAGACGAGCGGCTCGGTCGATCTCGGCTTCATGGCGGAGACTCCGACCATCTTCGCCCAAGAGGCGGGAGACCCGGTCAAGGTGGTGGCGGCCACCATCGGGATCAACCCCAAGGTGTCGCCGTACGCCCTCGTGGTGCCGGTGGGCTCGCCCATCAAGAGCATCTCGCAACTGAAGGGCCATGCGGTGGCCGTGCAGGAAGGGACCGTCGAGCAGTACTTCTTGGTCCAGGAGCTCCAGAAGGCCCACATCCCGTACAGCGGGGTGCACATACAGAACCTCACGGTGACCAACGCGGCGACCGCGGTGGCCAACGGACAGGTCGACGCGGCCGTGATCACGCAACCTCTCACTGGTATCGACCTCACCGCGGGCAAGATCCGCGTGTTGGGCACCGGCGTCGGCACCGCCTCGCAGACCCTGGGTTATCTCACGGCGAGCAGCAGCGCCCTGGCCAACCCGCAGAAGGCGGCGGCCATCGCCGACTTCATCGTCCGCTTCGACAAGGCCCAGGCCCTGCTGCGCAAGAACCCGACATTGGCCGCCCAGACCTACGTGAAGACCTACGGCGTGCCCCTGGCCGTTGCCAAAGAAGCGGTGGCCTCTGACCAGACCGCCGGCACGCCCATCACGCCGGCCATCGTGAGCTACCAGCAGAACGAGGCCACCACCTTCCTCAAGCTCGGGCTGCTGACCACCCCGATCAACGTCAAGAAGGTCTTCGACCTGCCCTTCAACAAAGTGGTCGACAAGGCGGCGGGAATCTCGTGACGCTCCAAGCCGCTCACCCCGATGAGCTGACGCTCGGACCAGAGGCCCCGGCACCCGGAGGCGCGCCGACGACCCCCGCGGCGACGCCCGGGCCGGGGCTGGTCCGGCTGCCCGTCGGCGAGGTCGGACGGCGGCCGCGCCGCTGGTCGCTCGCGCTGCGCCTCATCGTGCCGGTATCGATCTTCGTCGCCTGGTGGATCCTGACCGGGACGGGCGTCATTCCGTCGACCACGTTGTCCACGCCGACGGCCACCTGGCACGCCTTCGCGCAGCTCTGGAACCACGACGATCTCTTGGGCGACATCGCTGTCTCCGCCCGCCGGGCCGCCTTCGGGCTCGCGCTGGGCGCCGGGATCGGCCTGATCCTCGGCATCGTCGTGGGCCTGACCCGGCTCGGCGAGGAGCTCTTCGACGCCTCCATGCAGATGCTGCGCATGGTCCCCTACCCCGCCGTCATCTTCCTCTTCATCATCTGGTTCGGCATCGGCGAGACGGCCAAGGTGCTCCTGATCGGCCTGGCCACGCTGTTCCCCATGTACCTCAACACGTCGAACGGCGTGCGCAACGTCGACAAGCGGGTGGTCGAGGCGGCGCGCAGCTTCGGCGTGCAGGGCTGGGCTCTGGTGCGCCGCGTGGTGGTCCCGTTGGCCCTGCCTTCCATCATGACGGGGCTGCGCTACTCGGCGGGCATCTCGGTGATCGCCCTCGTCTTCACCGAGAGCATCGGCGCCAACCAGGGCATCGGCTACCTGGTGAGCCAGGCCGACAGCCTCCAGCAGATTCCCGTGCTCGTGGTGTGCGTCGTCATTTACGCGCTGCTCGGCATCGGGGCCGACCTCTTGGTCCGCCTCCTCGAGCGCGTCAGCATGCCGTGGAGACGGCACCAGGCGGTCCGATGAACCCCTCCCCCCCCATCGAGACCGACCTGGCCGCCGTCGTCCACGGTGTGACCAAGTCCTTCGGCCCGCGTGACGTCCTGGCCGATCTCGACGTCACCGTGGCCCACGGCGAGTTCGTGGCCCTGCTCGGTGCGTCCGGCAGCGGCAAGACGACGCTGCTGCGCATTCTGGCCGGCCTCGACACGGCCGGGGCGGGCGACGTGCGGGTGCCCGAGGTGCGCACGGTCGTCTTCCAGGAGCCGCGCCTGGTGGTCTCCCAGCGGGTCTGGCGCAACGTGGTTCTTGGTCTCCCACGTGCCCAGGCCACGCGGGAGCGCGCCGTGGCCGCGCTCCAAGAGGTGGGCTTGGCCCGACAGGCCGACAACTGGCCGGGCACGCTCTCGGGTGGCGAAGCCCAACGGGTCGCCCTGGCCCGCGCCCTGGTGCGCGAGCCCCAGCTGCTCCTGCTCGACGAACCCTTCGCCGCGCTGGACGCCCTGACCCGGTTGCGCATGCAGGAACTGGTGGCTGACCTGTGTGCTCGCCACCGCCCGGGCGTGCTCCTGGTCACGCACGATGTCGAGGAGGCAGTGCTCTTGGCGGACCGCGTCATGGTGCTGACCGCAGGGCGCATCTCGCTCGACCAACCGGTGGACCTGGCCCGGCCCCGGCGCGTCGGCGGCGAGGAGTTCGACGAATTCCGCGATCGGCTGCTGGCGGAGCTCGGAGTCCTGGCCGGCGCCCGCTGACGCTTTCGGCGGGCCGCGGACACCGCACGCCCGCGGTCCGCCGGAAAATATCAGCCCATCGCGGGGTGCAGCTCGGTCGTCACCTGGGTGAAGAGGCGGCGGGCGATCTTCGGCTCCTCGGCCGGCGCCATCTCGTCGTCGTAGAAGCCGTAGGCGTGGATGGCGGCCGAACGATCTGGCAGCACGATGATGGCGTGCACGGCGCAGCCGCGTACGCACGACGTCGTCGTCCTGGTGCACCACGACGTTGGTGATGCGGTGCAGGGTGGGTCCCAGCGGATCGTGGGTCTGGGCCATCCAAGCCGTGATCTCGTCGCCGCTGTGCCAATGCCCGATGTCGCCGTAGTCGGCATCGCAGTCGTCGGCGAAGCAGGACCGAAGCAACGCCCAGTCCCGGCCGTCGATCCCGCTGGCATAGCGGACCAAGAGGTCGGCGACGGCCTGGCGCACCTCACCGCGAAGGGTCCGCTCCTGCATCAGCTGAGCTTCTGATCCATGACGCCTGCTCCTGCGTCGAGCATGATGCGGGCGGCGTCGCTGCGCGCCATGCCGCCCAAGGCCTTGGAGCCTTCGCGCAGGACCTCGCCGACGAACCACGTCGGACCGGCGGCGAGATTGTCGAAGGCCTCGGCCACCACCTCGTCGGGGGTGGCTGCACCGGGGATCGCCGTACCGTCGTCTGCACTGGCCAGATTGCCCTTCTCCGCCAGCAGGCGGCGGAGCGCCGGCGTGTCGGTCACGCCGAGGACGAGGGAGAGCACGTCGACACCCTGGTCGTGCAGCTCCGCCCACAGCGCTTCACCCAGGACGAGGTCGAAGGCCTTCGACGCGCCGTAGGCCACCATGCGCCGGGCGCCGACCAATCCTGCTCCCGAGGAGACCAGGATGATCCCGCCGCGGCCGCGTGCGACCATCGGCTGGGCCAGGTGATGGCAGAGCTGGGTCGGGACCAGGCAGTTGCGCACCACCATGGACTCCGCCGCCGCGAGCGGGGCCTCGAGGAAGGGGCCGAAGTTGGGGTCGGCACCGGCGCAGTAGATGAACAGCCCCACCTCGAGGTCCCCCGTCCGCTCGGCCACACGTCGGGCCGCGTCGGCTTCGGCCAGGTCGATGGCCACGGTCCGCGTGGCAATCCCCCACTTCGCCTCCAGATTGGCCGCCTCTGCGTCGAGCACCGATTGGCGCCGCGACAGGAGGACCACGTTGACCTGGCGTTCGGCCAGGGCATGGGCAAAGGCCAGACCGACACCCTCCGAGGCGCCGGCAATCACGGCCCAGCTCCCGTAACGGTCCTTGAACTCACTCATGGTCCCGGCCACCCCGGCGCACATCGACCCCCAATGCTCACGGCCGCGCAAAACCTAACAGGAGGGACGATCGTCGCTGCCGACACCGAGGGGCCGAGCCGTGGCCCACGGAGCCGTCATCCGGACACGCTCGCCACGTCGCCACGCGTGATGCCGGCCACCAGCTGGGCGTGATCACGCTCGTTCTGGACGGCGTAGCGCCGGGCGAAGGAGATCATCGCCTTCGTGAAGGCCTCACCCTTCCCCATGTACGCGTCGATGGCCAGTGGGTCGCCCGAGCGGGCGTGGGCTCGGGCCAACGTGGCGCCGCAGGCCGTCGCGAACTGGGCCAGCCGCGGCGCGATCATCTCGGTGGTCGGGATCAGTTTCATGTCGCGGTACTGGCGCACGTAGTAGTCGCGCCCGTCGAGGCCGCCCCAGCCCACGAAGAGGTCGGTCGCGCTCTGCACCATCCGCTTGCCGGCCACGACCCGCTCTCCGTGGTTGGCATGGACGGAGGGACGCAGATGGGTCTCGTAGACCGAGGGCCCGGCCTGCTTGCACTGGAGGAAGAGCGGGTCGGACCCCGAGCGGCCCTCGAGAAGCACGAGGTAGACGACCATGCCCACACTGCCGACGCCGACGACCTGGCGCACGGTGTCGGCCTCGACGAAGCGGTCGAACAGCGTGCGCCGGTCTTCTTGGAGCGTCAGTCGGTAACCGGCCAGCAGAACGTTGACGATCTCGTCCTGTTCGTCGTCGGACAGACTCACCCGCAGCGGCGGCTCGGTGGAGATCCGCGGGCGGCCGTGCGCCATCGTGGTCAGCTTCGGGAAGGCACCCCGGCTCGTCCGCTTGTTCTTGCGCTTCTCGATGTACACCTTGACCCGGCCCCGGTCGGCCCGCTCGAAGTAGTCGACGAAGCGCGAGACCTCCGTGCCCTCGTACCAGATGTCGAGCTCGTGCATGGCTGCGTAGCGGCGCATGTGCCGGCGATAGGCGTCGACCGCCGCCCGCACGGCGGCCTCCGTCCGTGCCGTCTTGAGCGCGTTCTCGTTCGCCGCCACGACGAGGCTGGCCGCCAGCCGGGACACGTCCCATTCGAACGGCCCGGGCAACGTCTCGTCGAAGTCGCGCAGGTCGAAGTTGAGGTTGCGCTCGGGCGTCGCCCACAGTCCGAAGTTCAGGACGTGGGCATCGCCGCAGAGCTGCACCTCCAGGCCGCTCTGCGGGCGCGAGGCCAGGTCGGCGGCCATGACGGCGGCGGCGCCCCGGTAGAAGTTCCACGGCGAGCGGGCCATGCGCTGGTGGCGCAGTGGCGCCAGCTCGGGCAGGCGGATGGCGTTCTGGTCCAGCACGGTCTCGAGCGCATCGTGCCCGCGGTTCCGCTCGTCCCAGGCACCGATGGCCGAGCGGGGCGCCTTGGAACGGGCGGCTCGGCCACGGGCGCGGCGCTCGGCCCCTGTGGCGGCAAGGTCGTGGTGCGCCAAGCCATCGATGGGACTAATGGTCCCCTCTCCCGCCTGCCGCATGAACCCACTTAAGCCGACCGTCCAGCGGGCTGCCTCGAGGCACGAAGTCCGCCTGGAGCACTCATTCGGCGAACAGATGTTTGCTTTGGGCCTCGGACCTGGCTATCTTGGTGGGTCACGAACGAATGTTCGCCCCCGGTGGGGGGCCCGGCGGAGCGCCGGGGCGGGCAGCAAAGGAGACGCCGATGGCCGAGGTCCTGAGCGGGAAGCGGCTGCAGATCCTCAACTACATCGCGGACAGCCAGCGCGAGCAGGGCTATCCCCCCTCGGTCCGCGAGATCGGCGAAGCGGTCGGCCTGGCCTCCTCCGCAACCGTGCACACGCACCTGGCCGTCCTCCAGCGCGAGGGCTACCTCTCGCGGGACCCGAGCAAGCCGCGAGCCATCCAGGTCCACTTCGACCAGGACAGCACGACCAGGCTGACGGCGTCCGCCGTGCGCAACGTGCCCCTCGTGGGCGACGTGGCCGCCGGCACGGGTGTCCTGGCGGAGGAGAACGTCGAGGAGCTGCTGCCCATGCCGGAACAGTTCACCGGTCCGGGCCCGTCGTTCATGCTGCGCGTACGCGGGGACTCCATGATCGATGCAGGCATCTTCGACGGGGACTTCGTCGTCGTGCGCCAGCAGCCCGAGGCCAACAACGGCGATGTGGTGGTGGCCGGCATCAACGACGGCGAGGCCACGGTGAAGACCTTTGCCCGCAAGGAGGGCCGGGTCGTGCTGACACCGGCCAACACGGCCTACGAGCCCATGGTGTTCGACCAACCCGACGATGTCACCATCTTCGGCAAGGTCGTCACGGTGGTGCGTCAGCTGAACTAGGGGACCGCGTGGCTCCATGCTCGTCGGTGTGTCTCGGCGACGATCGACTTGGCAACACGGTGGAGGCGGCTGCTTGCGGCGGCATCACTTGAGCAGGCGGGAGAGCCGGCGATCGGCCAGCACCTTGCCGCCCGTCTGGCAGGTCGGGCAGTAGGCCATCTCGTAGGACTCGAAGGACACCCGCTCGAGCTTCGTGCCGCAGGTCGGGCAGGGTTCACCGAAACGCCCGTGCACCTTGAAGCGGCCGCCCAGGCTCGACTCGGAGAGTCCCCCGGGTCGAGCGCGCTCGAGCTCGAGCGCCTCCTCGAGTACCTCCACGGCCGCCGTGAGCAGGGCCTCGCGCTGCTCGGGCTTGAGGGAGCCCAACGAGGCGAACGGCGACAGCTTGGCCCGCTGCAGGATGTCGTCGCCCCAGCCGCGCCCGATGCCCGACACCGTGTGCTGATCACGCAGGTCGGTCGTGAGATGGCGCTTGGAAGTGCTGGTCCGGATGAAGTGTGCGAACTCCTCGCTCCCCGGTTCGGGACCAAGGTCGGCGAGAGGGCCGTGGTCGTCCGGTCCGAGGATCCACCACGAGGCCTTGCGCTGCGTGCCGTACTCGCGGACCAAGATGCCGATGCCCTCGCCGTCGAGGCCGCCCGTGCCCTCGCCGAAGACGAAGCGGGCCACCGCGCCCCTCGGCTTCGTCTTCTTGGGCGGCGTCTCGATGTCGAGTCGGCCCGCCTGGGACAGGTGGAGGACGATGCGGTTCGTGTCGTCGAACTGCCACACCAGGTACTTGGCCCGGCGGGTCACCGAGGTGAGCGTGGCGCCCTTGAGATCTCCGGGCGAGGGGGCGTAGGTCTTGAGGGACGAGAACCCGAGCAGATCGGCCCGACGCAGGACCAGGCCGGACAGGACGGCATCGAGGCGCTCCGCCAGGGCCTGCATCTCGGGCAATTCGGGCACGCCACAATGGTGGCATGACCTACACGCACGGACACCACGAATCGGTGCTGCGCAGCCACACCTGGCGCACGGCTGAGAACTCGTCCGCCTACCTGCTGCCCCACCTGCGTGCCGGTCAGTCCCTGCTCGACGTGGGCTGCGGCCCCGGCACCATCACGGCCGACCTGGCCCTGCTGGTGGCACCGGGCGACGTGGTGGGCTTCGACGCCGCCCCCGACGTCGTCGCGCAGGCGACCGCACATGCGGCCGAGCTGGGCCTGGAGAACCTGCGCTTCGAGGTGGGTGACCTCTTCGCCCTCCCCTACCCCGACGAGTCCTTCGACGTGGTCCACCTGCACCAGGTGCTGCAGCATCTCGGGGAGCCCGAGGACGCGCTGGTCGAGATGCGCCGGGTGCTGCGCCCCGACGGCGTGGTAGCCGCCCGCGACTCGGACTACTCGGCCTTCACCTGGGCCCCGCGCGAACCGGTGCTCGAGCGCTGGCTCTCGCTCTACCTGGCGGTGACCGAACGCAATGGTCACGACGCGCGCATCGGTCCGCGGCTGGCGGGTATCGCCCGGGCCGCGGGCTTCGACGACATCGAGGTGTCGAGCTCGACGTGGACCTACGCCGACCCCGAGTCGCGGGACTGGTGGGGTTCGCTGTGGGCCGACCGCGTGCGCTACTCGCGCTTCGCCGAACAGGCGGTCGAGTACGGACTCAGCACGACGGAGGAACTCGAGGAGATCGCCGAGGCCTGGCGCCGCTGGGCGGACTCATCCGACGGGGTCTTCGTCGTCACCCACGTCGAAATCCTGGCCCGGGGGTAGCGGTCGCGGTCGGGTGGACGGCGCCGCTTCTGCGCCGGGCTCAGTCGGACCAGAGTTTGTCGGTATAGGTGTCGGTCCCGACGATGGTCGGGATGAAGGGCAGCGCAGCGATCACCGTGCCCTTGCCTGCCGCCTCGAGCTGGCGCCGGTGCTCGGCGATGACCGGGTCCCACGCCACCTCGGGCGGGGTGTTGAGGAACCACAGCAGGACGGTGCGGTTGTCCCGGGCCGCCTCGCGGGGCACGTCGCCGGGGGCGTCGACTTCGAGGGCGATCGGGGTGAAGGCGGCGACCAGATCGGCATCGGTCCCGGGCATGAGCGCCGGCAGGTGCTCGTTGCGCAGCCAGGCCCAGAGGTCCTCGTTGGAGACGCCGTCGGCGGCGTCGATGAATTCGGCCACCAGACCGCGATAGGGGTGGTCGAGCGCCAACTCGACCGGGACGCCGTCGGGATCGCGGCGGTGCTCCCACGCGTAGTGGTACAGCAACGTGTGCACGTGGTCGCGCTCTTGGAACATGCGGCCCGCCGCGTGCAGCGCGTTGACCTGACGCAGGGCCCAGCGGTTCCAGGTGTCGAAATAGCCGTCGAGCACCCAGTAGAGCGCGACGTAGGAGCCGCGGTCGGGCTCGCCGGTGATGGCCGAGGGATCGGGGTCGCGCAGGGCCTTGAGGTCGGCCGTGGCCACCCAGCGTCGCCCGGCGAAGTTGTACGGACCGACCATGCAGCCCGCGTAGAAGTGATCGCGCTCGTACCACCGGTTGTAGGCCACCTCGTGGCCCCGGTGGGGCTCGACCAGGGTGAGCAGCATCGAGCCGAGCTTGATCGGCTCGGCCTCGGCACCGATTTCGATGGGGCGTCGCTTCTGGGATTCCTCGGGCATGAGGAGCGAAGCTAACAGCTGGGTCGAGGGGTCAGACAGTCCCGGTGGCGATGATGGCGCCGGTGGGCGCGACGGATCCGCCGGCCGGCTCGGCCGTGATGCTGAGCTGCATGGGCTGCACCGACCCGGCCATGGTGAAGGTGGCTTGACGGGGTGACGGGCCGAGCAGCCCCAGCGAGATCGGCTGGGTCCCCACGATCCCCCACAACTGGTATGTGTGCCCCGACTTCAGCCTGGGCAGGGACGACGAGACCAGGAAGCCCCGCCCGTCGGGCACCACCACGAACTCGGCCAACTGGCGGTTCGTGGCCGAGTCGAGATCGATCACCTGGTGACCAGGAGACGCGAGGGCGGCCGCCACGGCGGCACTCGCCTGCTGGCCGGCCGCCTGCTGGAGGTGCGAGACCTTGTGATCGGCCTGCACGAGGCCGATGCCGAGGACGACGGCGACGGCGGCTGCGGCCACGGCGAACGCCCCCACGGTGGCCAGGGCGCCGCGGCTCGGCTTGCGTCGCGTCGCCGGGGTCGGGGCGCGGAAGGGCGAGGGATCCTGGCCGCTCAGCTGCGGCATGGCGGGCACCTGTTCCTCGCTCTCCTGGTGCTCGGGCAGCCGGCTGACGATGCCCGACCACAGACCCACGGGCGGCTCCGCCACCGAGTTGCCCAATGCGGCCGCCACCTCGCGCAACCCGTCGAGCTCGGCGCGACAGCGCGGGCAGGTGTCGAGGTGCTCCTCGAGTTGGACCACCTCGTCGGCGTCGACGGCATGCAGCGCGTAGGCACCCAGCAGATCGCTGGCCTCCTCGTGCGAGATCACGCCTCCACCCCCTTGACGCCAGCGTCCAGCAAGACCGAACGCATGCGACGCATGCCGTTGCGGATCCTGCTCTTGACCGTACCCTCTGGCTGTCCGAGGAGTTGTGCCACCTCGCGGTAGGTGCGCCCGTCGAAATAGGCGAGCTCGATGGCCCGGCGCTCCTCGTCCGGCAGCGATCCCATGGCGGTCGAGACCTGATCGGCCACGGCCAGATCCCAGACCTCGTGCTGCAGGTCATAGGAGGATCGAGCGGTGTCGAACGCGTCGCGCGCCTCACGGCGCCGGCGCGAGCTCGACGAGCGGATGGCGTCGACGGCGCGACCGTGCGACTGGGCCAACAGGAAGGAGCGCAGCGAACCGCGAACCGGGTCGAAGCGATCCGGCTCGTTCCACAGCCGGAGGAAGACCTCCTGGGTGACGTCCTCGGCCTCGGACGCACTCCCCATCACCCGTTTGGCCAGACCGAAGACGGATCCGCCGTGGCGCCGGTACACCTCGGCCAGCGCCACCTCGCTGAAGCGAGCGATGGCGGTCACGAGCTGCGCATCGCTGACCTTTTCCAAATCCGGCATATGGGTGTGTTCGGCACCGCTCACCACGGCGGATGTATTTCCCCCCATCCGGGCGTCGCCTCTGGTCCGAATAGTAGGCGTTATGCGAACGACCATTGATTCCTACAAGAACCGGGCGGGCAGGCTGGACCTGGACGGAATCGACTTCGACGAATTCCGTGTCCAACCCCTGGCCCCCGACGCGCTGCGCGCGCTGCGCTACATGCACGACGTCGAGCACCACACGGTCTGCTACCTGCGCGACCTCCTTTTGACGCCGGCGCACCAGGAGCCAGCGATCACCTCGTTCCTGTCGTGCTGGGTCTTCGAAGAGATGTGGCACGGCGAGGCCATCGGGCGCGTCCTCGAGGCGCACGGCGAGGAAGCAGGAGCGCCGCGGATCGCCGAGTTGCGGCACACGCGGCGGCGGCACGAGGCCATGACGACGATGAGCACGATCGGTCTGGCCGCCTTCTCGGGACGCGCGTTCATCGCGCTCCACATGACCTGGGGCGCCATCAACGAGTGGACGACGCAGGCCGGCTACGCACGCCTGGCCGAGAAGGCCGCGCACCCCACGCTGCGCGAGCTTCTGCGGCGCATCATGAAGCAGGAGGGTGGGCACATCGACTTCTACTCGTCCGAGGCGACGCGCCGCCTCGAGATCAGCCCGAAGGCGCGCCGGTTGACCCGTGCCGCACTGAGGCGCTTGTGGCGGCCGGTGGGATCGGGTGTGATGCCCAAGGACGAGGTCGGGTTCCTGGTGCGCTACCTCTTCGACGGCGAGAAGGGCCGCGAGATGCTCGAGCGGATCGACCGCCGCGTGGACGGACTGCCGGGGCAGGACAACCTCCATCTGCTCACGCGGGCCTGCGCGCGCCTGGCGTCGGCGCCCTAGCAACCCGGCGACTCAGCTCGGGACCTCCCACTGCATCTGCCACATCCACCAGGACACGATGGGCACCATCATCGTCAGGTCATAGGGCGCCGGCACGTGGCGAACGCACGTGACGCCGCAACTAGATCTCGATGAGGTCTTCGCCGAAGACGATGCGGCCGTCAAAGTGGGCCCGGGCCAGGGCCACCCACTCTTCGGCCGCCCCGGGAGACGGCGTCGGCACCTGGTGGGTCAGCACCAGGGTGCCCACGCCGGCGCGTGCGGCGGTGGTGGCAGCCTGCTCGACGGTGGAGTGGTAGTCGATGGTGTCGACGAAGCGCTGCATGGGCACCAGGCGCACGAGGTCCTCGCGCAGCACCGTCTGCACGTAGACGTCGGCCCCGACGAGCAGCTCGTCGAGACCCGCGCAGGGAACGGTGTCGCCGGCGAGGACGACGGAGCGACCGTCGTGCTCGAAGCGGTAGGCCAACGTGGGCTCGACCGGGCGGTGATCGGTGGCGGCGGCCACGATGCGCACGCCGCCCGTGTCGAGGATGACGCCCGGCTCGAGCTCGTAGACGCTGACCTCGGGCTCCCAGGTCAAGTCTTCGTGATGGGCCAGCCGGTAGGACACGTCCGGGGCCAGCATGGCCAGGGCGCCATCCACCACCTCACCCGTACCGGCGGGTCCGGACACGTCCAGCGTGGTCGGCTTCGCGCTCATGATCCAGTGGGTGGTGATGACGTCGTTCAGGTCGCAGACATGGTCGCTGTGCAGGTGGGTCAGGAAGACGCCCTCGAGCATGACCGGCAGCACCCCGGCGGCGACCAGGCGCATGCAGACGCCGCGTCCGGCGTCGACGAGGAAGCTTCTGTTGCCGGCCTGAACCAGAGTGGCGGCACCGGCCCGGTTGGCGTCGGGAAGCGGATTGCCGGTCCCAAGGAGGACGACGGAGAGTGAGGGTGACATCGGCCCGACGTTAGGGCGAAATGGTCCTGATCCCTCGTGAAGGTCAGGCGATCAGCGCGGCCAGCACCCGGCGTGCCCGCTCCAGCTGGCCCCGGGTGACCTGTTCGTCGGGATGGTGGGCCAGCAACGGGTCCCCCGGGCCGAAGTTCGCGGCCGGGACCCCGTGCTCCCAGAAGGAGGCCACGTCAGTCCAGCCGACCTTGGCCTTGGGGGCGGCGCCGCTCTTCTCCACCAGGGCGGCCAGAAGCGGGTGGCCGAGCGAGGGTGGTGCGCCGTCCCCGGCGTCGACGAGCTCCCACTCGTCGTCTGGCTCCAGGAAGGGTTGGACCAGGTGGCGGACGAACGCCTCGGCCTCGGCGGCCTGCCGATCGGGGGCGTAGCGATGATTGAGGACCAGGGTGGCCCGGTCGGGCACGACGTTGGCGGCAACACCCCCCTCGACGGCCACCGCCTGGAGCTGTTCGGCGTAGGTACAGCCGTCGAGCACGACCTCGCGTCCACCCCAGGACGCGACGGCGCCGAGCAGCGCACCGAGCCGGTGGATGGCGTTGCGCCCGGTGAAGGGCCGCGCCGTGTGGGCCCGCACGCCCTTGAGCGTCACGCGCACCCGCAGCGTCCCCTGACATCCTGCCTCCACCAGCGCACTGGTGGGCTCGCCCAGGATGGCGGCGTCGCCGGCCAGCAGGTCGGGACGCTCGTTCCAGAGCTGGAGCAGGCCGCTGTCCGCCCGCCCCACCTCCTCGCAGGCGTAGAAGCACCAGGTGACGTCGACCGCCGGCTCGGCCACGCTGGTGGCGAGGTCGAGCATGACGGCCAGGCCCCCCTTCATGTCCGAGGAGCCAACCCCCCAGAGGACGTCGCCGTCGAGGCGGGCCCCGGCGTTGTCGTTGGGTGGCACCGTGTCGAGGTGGCCGGCCAGGACCAGGCGCTGGGGTCGTCCACGATCGGTCCGGGCCACCACGTTGTCCCCCACCCGCTCGACCGCCAGCCACGGGCAGGGCGCGAGCGCCTTCTCCACGACGGCGGCGATGGCGCCCTCGTCATGGCTCACCGAGGGGATGGCCACCAGCTCGGCCGTGGCCGCCAGAAGGTCGCCCGGTGCCGCCATGGTCAGGTGCTGGCTCCGTGGTCGCGCAAGACGGCGTTGAGTTGTGCCTTGTCGTGCCGAGCGCCCTCGGTCAGGCGCTTGATCACCAGGACGCAGGGGACGAAGAACTCGCCACCGGGATACTCACGGCGACGGCTGGCCCGAATGGCCACGCACCACGGCGGCACGACACCGCGAGAGATCTCCTCACCCGTCTCGGCGTCGATGACGGGGATCGACGGGTCGAGGAAGCTTCCGGCACCGAGCACGGCGCCGCGGCCGACTCTGGCTCCGCCGGTGACCATGCAACGGCTCCCCACGAAGGCATCGTCCTCGACGACGACGGGGACGGCGTTGGGTGGCTCGAGCACCCCTCCGATACCCACACCCCCGGAGAGGTGCACCCGTTCGCCGATCTGCGCGCACGAGGCCACGGTGGCCCAGGTGTCGACCATGGTGCCCGCACCCACATAGGCGCCGATGTTCACGTAGGAGGGCATGAGCACGACGCCGCGGCCGAGGAACGAGCCCCAACGGGCGGATGCGCCGGGCAACGCCCGCACCCCCGCCTCGGCGAAGCCGTGCTTGAGCGGAAGCTTGTCGGCGTACTCGAACGGCCCGTCCTCGATGGTTTCCATGCCGCGCAGCGAGAAGAGCATGAGGATCGACTTCTTGAGCCACTCGTGCACGACGACCTCGTCGGTGCGCGGATCGACCTCGGCCACCCGCGCCTGCCCCGTGTCCAGCAGCTCGATGGCCTCCTCGACCAGTGCCGCCGCGTCGGTGTCCGCGGGCGACAGCTCGTCGCGGCGCTCCCACAGCTCTTCGATACTCGCCTGGAGATCAGCCATGCCGCACCTTAGCCAGGCGCCCGCGGGCCACCGGGACGCGCTCAGGCACGGGCGCTCGACGCCGAGCCCAGGCGCGCACCGACCAGCGCCAGGCGTTCCATCGGCTGCACGACGGCGATCCGCACGTGGCCGGCACCGTCGTCCCCGTAGAGGTCACCCGGGCTCACCAGCAGGCCGCCGTCGCGGGCCAACGACTCGGCCATGGCCCAGGCGTCGGTCCAGCGACCGGCGGGCACGGGCACCCAGAGGTAGAACCCACCTTCGGGGAGCGAGACGGGGCAGCCGTAGGCGGTCAGCACTCCGGCTCAGGTACTGCAGGCGCTCGAGGTAGCGCTCCCGCTGGCGGACCACGTGCGCGTCGTCAGCCAGGGCGGCGACGCCGGCAGCCTGCGCAGGACCAGGAACCATGAGACCCGCGTGCTGGCGCACCGCTCGGAGGAATTCGACCAGCTCGGCGTCACCGGCGTAGAAGCCAACCCGGACGCCGGCCAGGTTGGAACGCTTCGACAGCGAGTGCACGGCGACGACACCCTCGGTGCCGTGTTCGAGCATGGAGCGCGGGGGCCCGTCCCACGTGAACTCGGCGTAGCACTCGTCGGAGAACACCGGGATGCCCCGCTCCCTGCCCCAGGCCGCCTCGGCGCCGAGGTCACCGAGGCCGCCGGTGGGGTTCGAGGGTGAGTTGGACCAGAGCACGAGGGCGCGCCCTGCATCATCGGGACGGATCGACTCGAGATCGAGCCCCCCGAGGCGGCCCGGGGCGGCCGGGACGGCCACGGCGCGGCACCCGGCCAGCTCGGCCCCCATGGCATAGGTGGGGTACGACACGGCCGGGTAGAGCACGGTGTCCCGCTCGGCTCGGCGCAACCGCAGCACGTGGGGCACGGAGGCCACGAATTCCTTGGTGCCGATGCAGGCGGCGACCGACGTCACCGGGAAACCGGCCAGGCCGAAGCGCCGATCCAGCCAGGCCGCCGCCGCCTGCCGCAATAGGGGGCTGCCGGCCGACGCGGGGTAGCCCGCGCTCGGTGCCCGAGGTGGCCAACGCCTCGACCACCGCGGGCAGCGGCGGATCGTACGGGGTCCCGATGGAGCAGTCGACCATGCCGTCGGGGTGGGCCGCCGCCAGCTTGGCCAGGCCGTCGAGGCGGTCGTAGGGGTAGGGAGGTAGGCGGAAGGTCACGAGCTGACGAACTCCGCGAAGCGGGCCCGGCCCACGTCGTCGAGCACGACCTGGAGCGTGGCCGACTCCTCCCCGTCGCGCTGGGCCACCACCTCGCCTTCGCGGTGCACCGCCGCCAACACGTCGCCGCGCGACCACGGCACCACCAGCTCCACCACCCGGTCCGAACCGCGCAAGCGGTCGGCGACGACGCGCAGGAGCTCGCCGACACCCTGGCCGGTGCGGGCCGAGATGAGCACCGCGCCCTCGTGGGAGTGGGCGAGAACCTTGGCGTCGTCGGGCGCCTGGTCCGCCTTGTTGATCACGACCAACTCGGGCACATCGGCCGCACCGATCTCCTTGAGCACCTCGTGCACGGCGGCCATCTGACCCTCGGCGTTCACCGCCGTGCCGTCGACCACGTGCACGACCAGATCGGCCAGGTGGACGGAATCGAGGGTCGAGCGGAATGCTTCGACCAGCTCGTGGGGCAGCTTGCGCACGAAACCGACGGTGTCGGTGACCAGGACGGTCTCACCGCCGGGCAGCTGCAACTGCCTGGTGCGCGGATCAAGCGTCACGAAGAGCCGGTTTTCGGCCGGGACGCCGGCGCCCGTGAGCTGGTTGAGCAGTGTCGATTTGCCGGCATTGGTGTAGCCCACCAACGCGAGCTCGCGGTGCCGACCGCGGGCCCGGCTCTGGCGCTGCAACGTTCGGGTCCGCTCCACGTCACGCAGGTCCGATTCCAGCCGGTGCATCCGACGCACGAGCCGGCGCCGGTCGACCTCGAGCTGGGTCTCACCCGGACCCCGCGTCCCGATGCCACCTGCCTGCTGACTCAGCGAGGTTCCACGCCCGCGCAGTCGGGGGAGCCGGTAGCGCAGGATGGCCAGTTCGACCTGAGCCTTGCCTTCGGGACTCCGTGCGTTCTGGGCGAAGATGTCGAGGATCACGGCGGTGCGGTCGATCGCCGTCCGCCCGAACAGCTTCTCCAGGTTGCGATGCTGGGCGGGAGACAGCTCGTCGTCGAAGACGACGGTGTCCGCATCGAGGCTTTGACTGAGCGCGGCGATCTCCTGGGCCTTGCCGCTCCCGACGAACGTGGCCGCGTCCGGTGCGTCACGGCGCTGCACGACGCGACCGACGACATCGGCGCCTGCGCTGTTGACCAGCTGGGCCAGCTCGTCGAGTTGCTCGTCGACCATCTCCGCCGTCAGCCCGGGAAACACGACACCGACCAGGATGATGCGCTCCCGAAACGTCCGCTCAATGAGCGTCCCGGGCAACAGATTGCTCAAGACAGCATCCCGGGATGGATGTCGATGTCGGCCACCTTGCGCACGGGGCCGGCCAGGAACGTCGTCTCCCCGTCCGAGCCGAGTGTGACCTCGAGCGTGCCGCCCGGGTTGCGGACCCGAACCGAGGCGTCGTCATCGATGATGGCCCAACTGCGCGCCGCGGCAGCGGCGGCCACGCTGCCGGTCCCGCAGGCCAACGTCTCGCCCACCCCGCGCTCCCAGACCCGGAAGTCGAGCAGCGCACCCTGGTCGTCGCTCATGGGTGTGATCCATTCGACGTTGATGCCGCCGCTAAACGCGGACTGCAGCTTGGGTCCCATCTCGGCGATGTCCACCGACGCGGTGTCGGGTCCGAGCAGCACGAGGTGCGGATTGCCGACGTCGACCGTCCGCGCTCGTCGATCGTCGAATTCCTGGGGCTGATCCGGACCGAGTCGGGCCGGGCCCATGTCGACGCTGGCGGTGGCCCAGCCGGGCGTCGGGCCAGCCTCGTAGGAGATGGTGCGGAGTCCGCCCGCGGTGGCCACCGTGAAACGCGGTGGGCGCACGAGGCCGGCGTCGACTGCGGCCTGGGCCAGGCAGCGGATGCCGTTGCCGCTCATTTCGGCCTCTCCCCCGTCCGCGTTGTGGAGCTGCATGGAGAGGTCGGCGCCGTCACGTCCGGGGCCGACGCGGATGATCCCATCGGCCCCGATGCCGCGACGACGATCGGCCAGGAGGCGGACCTGGGCCACGGTGAAGCGGAAGCTGTCGTCGGGATCGAGGACGACCAGGAAGTCATTGCCGGCGCCCTCGTGCTTCGTGGCATGCACACCACCATTGTCGCAGGCCATGCCCGTCAGCCGTGCAGGTCGAGGGCCCGATCCACCAGTTCCTCCGCCTCGCCGCCGTCCCTGGCCCAGGTGATGCGGGGGTCGCGCCGGAACCAGGCGGCCTGGCGGCGGGCGAACTGGCGGGTGCGGCGGACCGCCTCCTCCTGGCAGGCCTCGAGTGGGACACCGTTCTCGACGTGGGCCAGGAGCTCCTTGTACCCGAGGGCCTGGCGGGCCGTGCGCGACATCCCCCCGGGGCGAGCGACCAGGGCCCGGACCTCCTCGAGCAGGCCCGCTGCCATCATGGCGGCGAAGCGGCCCTCGATACGCCGGTCGACCTCGCCGGGGCCCACCTGGATCCCGATCTGGGTGATGCCGTCGACCGGGTAGGCCTCGAGTCCGGGCCCAAAGTCGGAGAAGGGCCGCCCGGAGCCCAGCGTCACCTCGAGGGCCCGCACGATCCTGCGCCGATTGGTGGGCTCCATCCGGGCCGCTGCCACCGGGTCGAGCGCGTCTAAGCGGGCATGGAGCTCGGGCAGCTGCGCTCGGCCGTCGTCGAGCTCGGCCTCGAGGGCCGCCGCGACGTCGGGGAACCGTCCAGGAATTTCGAGGTGGTCGACCACGGCGCGCAGGTAGAGCCCCGTGCCGCCCACGAGCACGGCGTGACGGCCCCGGTCCGCGATGTCCGCCAACGCGTGCTGCGCCGCGCGCTGGAAGTCGGTCACGGCAAAATCCTGATCAGGGTCGACCAGGTCGAGCAGATGGTGCGGCACGGCGGCACGGGCCAGCGCGTCGGGCTTCGAGGTCCCGATGTCCATGCCGCGGTACACACACATGGAATCGACGGAGACCAGCTCCGTATCCCCACGCCGCTTCGCCAGGCCGAGCGCGGCGGCCGACTTGCCCGACGCAGTCACGCCGACCAGCGCGACTGCGGTCAAGCGCTGGCCACCGGGATGCGCACGCGGTAGCGCGGCCGCGCCGTCACCTCCTCGAGACGTCCGGACAGGTGATGGGGGTGTCCCCCGGTGACGGTGACCAGGGCGAGCGCGCCCGGCGCCGGCACGGTCTCGTGGGCAGCGAAGTGGATCAGCTTGCCCTGTCTCGTGCGCCCCGACTGCATGGACTCGTCGCGGCGGCTCACGCCTTCGACGAGGACCTCCTCGGTTCGGCCCACGCGGGCCTGGTGCCGGGCCAGGGCCGAGCGGTCGATGACGGTCTTGAGCCGCTCGAAGCGCTCCGCGATGACGTCCGCGGGCACGAACGCGTCCTCCATGGCCGCCGCCCGCGTCCCGGGCCGCGGCGAGAAGATGAACGTGAAGGCGCTGTCGTACGCGGCCTCGGCGCACACCTCGAGCGTGCGCTCGAAGTCCCCGTCACTCTCCCCGGGGAAGCCGACGATGATGTCGGTCGTCACGGCCAGGTCGTCGATGGCGGCTCGGGCCGACGCCAACCTGTCGAGGTAGCGCTGCGCCGTATACCCGCGCCGCATGGCCCGCAGGACGGCGTCACTGCCCGATTGCAGGGGCAGGTGAAGCTGCTCGCACACCTCGGGGGTGACGGCCATGGCCTCGATCGTCTCGGGCCGCAGGTCTTTGGGGTGGGGGCTGGTGAAGCGGACGCGTCCGATGCCCTCGACCGCACCCACGGCGCAGAGCAGGTCAGCGAAGAGGGGGCGGCGCTTGGTGATGTCGCGGCCATAGGAGTTCACGTTCTGTCCGAGCAGCGTCACCTCGGTGACACCGCGCTGGGCGAGCAACTCGACCTCGGCGACGATGTCGTGAAGAGGCCGACTCACTTCGGGCCCGCGCACCGCAGGCACGATGCAGAAGGCGCAGGAATTGTCGCAGCCGGTCTGGATGTTCACCCAGGCGACATAGGGCAGCTCGCGCACCGCTTCCGGTCCGAGCAAGGGGTTGGTGGCTGACTCGGGCGCCGGCGCGTCGAGGATCTCCATCACCTGGCCCTCCACGCGCGGAACGGCGCAAGAGCTCGGGCGCACTGGTCAGGTTGTGCGTCCCGAAGACGACGTCGACCCAGCCCACTTTCTCCTGGATGCGCTCGCGGTCCTTCTGGGCCAGACATCCACCGACGGCGATCTGGAGGCCGGGCCGGGCGTCGACCAGCTCCTTGAGCCGGCCGAGCGTGCCGTAGAGACGCTGGTCCGCGTTCTCCCGGATACAGCAGGTGTTGAGCACGACGACATCGGCCTCCTCCATGGAGGGGGCTGCTTCCATGCCGTCGGCCACCAGGAGCCCGGCCAGGCGCTCCGAGTCGTGTTCGTTCATTTGGCACCCGAAGGTGCGAATGAAGTAGCGCCGCGGCATCTGCCGAAGTCTACGGAACGCTGCGGCCTACGATTCCCCACCGTGAGCCGTCCGAAGCTGCCTGGGCGCGTCTGGTGGGCCATGCCCCTCCTCCCACTGGTCCTGGCCGCCTGCAGCTCAGGTCCGGGACATGTCTCGACGTCCGGCTCGACTACCGCGACGACCACGGAGATCAGCGGGACCCAGCTCAAGCGGGAGGACGCCACCCTCCAGTCCAACCTGACCACGTACCTCTCGAAGGCGAACGCCTGCAAAGGCCAGTCGAGTCCCGTCGTCTGTCTCGAGGCGGCGGACCGGATGCTCGGGGGACAGATCCACGACTACGCCAACAAGTTGGCCGGGGGTGGGAACTTCGGCGCCAAGGCGGCCGACGTGACCGCCGCACGGAACTCAGCCCAACTGCTGGCCAACAGCATGGAGATCCTCGGCGACGCGCAGCCGAGCCAGGCCAACTACAACCAGGTTCTCAACACCTTCAACGTCAACGACGCCATCTCCTCGCTCCAGACCGCGGTGGCCAAGGTCCAGAGCGACCTCTGACGGCGCGCTGCGGCGCTTCCGAACGGCCCATGTCAGGGCTCCGCGGTTACCCCGAGGCGCTCAGGAAGCGGTGACCGTGACCGTGAAGTTCTTGGTGATCTCGATGCCCGGCGTGATCACGACCTTCTTGGCCGGCGAGGTCGACTGATTCTCCCCTGGACCACCGAAGAGGTCGACGAATCCTTCGAGCCACCACGTCCCGGGCGCGAGCAACATCGTGTAGCTCCCGGCCTCCTGGCTGAAAGCTTGCTGTTCCCCCGGGCACGAGCCGGCGGTCGGGAGCCCCGAACACGCCATGACGCCCGACTCGAAGCCATTGGTGGGCGCGCCGATCACGGTGACCGTGCCCGTCGCCGCCCCCTGTGCCGGTTGCTTGTAGGGCACCGTCAGGTTTCGCGTGGTCGTCTTGCTTGAGGTGATGTTGACCTGTGTTCCCGTCATGTTCGACACGGAGCCGAAGATGGTCTGGTATCCGGCGTAGAGCAACCACCCGCCAGGGGTCAGGGTCGGCAACGAGTACTGGTTGATGTGGGGCTGCGCGGCTCCGGTGAAGCCGGCGGGCGGGTTGGCGGCCGGGTTCGCACTCTTTGCCTCACCCCGATCGGCCGCGCCGTATCCGTATCCACCCGGACCCGAGAACTCGCTCACACATTCCGGTGCCGGAATCCCGCCGTGCCAGGGTTCGGACGTCGGGCAGGCCAGGACGGTGTACGACTGGACCTTGACGCCCGCGGGAAGGCCTTGCACCGTGATGGAGCCCGCGGCCGTTCCGGGCACCTGGTAGGGGACGCTCAGGAACAGGTTGGTCGTTTGCTTCTTGGCCAGCGTGACGAGCTGGGTCGGGCCGTCGACGGCGTTGTCGTACGGCTCGGCCAGGTAGAAGCCCTTCACGCTCCACTGCCCGGCGGGGAGGACCATGACGTAACGATTCCCCGACAAGCCGTAGAAGGAGTCGCAACCCACAGATCCGCTCTGTCCCACGGGGCAGGCCGTCACGCCCACCTCGTCCGCGAAGCCGGTGGGTGCACCGGTCACACTGATCGTGCCGGTGAGGAGTGCCTGGCCGGGGAGCAGGAAGTTGGTGCTCACGTTCGCCGTGCTGGACCCGCCGGGGGTCAAGTTCACGGTCACGCCCTTCTTGGCGTTGAAGCCGCAGCCCGATTCTGCGCAGTAGCCCGGATAGGCCGTCCAGGTCACCGGCGGCAAGCCGGACACCGAATAGGACGCCGTGGCGGTGCCGTCGCCGGTCACCGCCGGTGCGGTGATGGTCTTACTGCTGGCGGTCGCGAGCGGTGTGGTGGTGGTCGTGGTGCTGCCGCTGGGCGACCCGTCGGTCACGCAGGCGATGGACGGGGTCACGCCGTTGTAGGGCGCAAAGGACGGGCAGAGCAACACCTCGAGCTCAACACCGGGTCGAACGGCGGAACGTTCTTGACGGTGATGGTGCCATGCACCGACGCAGCCTTCTCGTACGGGACCGTCAGGTTCTGCTGCACCGTCTCACCGGCGATCACCGTGACCGTCTGTGCCGACCCGAGGAACGCGCCACCGTACGCGTTGTTCTCGTAGAAGCCGTCGACCCGCCACGTGCCCGGAGCGAGACTGAGCGTGTAGACGCCGTTCGAGGTCAGGTCATACACCGGGTTGGCGCAGGTCTTCTTCCCCGGGGTCGACGCCGGACAGGCGCCGGCACCGATGTAGGCAGGCCTGAAGTTCTTCGGCGCTCCGGTCACGGTGACGGTACCGGTCACAGTGCCCATGCCGCACTGGCCCGAGGAACTCGAGCTTCCGGAACTGCTCCCGCAGCACATGCTCGAACTGCTCGATCCCGAGCTACTGCTCCCCACGCACGACTCGGAGCCGACGATCCGGTTGGCCAGGGAGGTGAGGCCGAAGCCCGATGCGATCTGTGGCACGACCGTCACCAACAAAACGAAGCTCGCCGCGGCAATGATCGCCATCCGCGCCCGAGGCTGCCAGCTCTTCATGCCACACCCCAGCTCTCTCCCGGTCGGGTGAAGGGGCCAAACCATAGCCTTGCGGGCGAACCAGCGCTCGGACGCTTGGTCGATGCAGTCAGGATGCAGCCAGGTACGGCCCTTCGGGCGTGAACCCGACCCTGGCCATCACGGCGGGGCGGGGAATCACCGGGCCCGGATCGTCGGCCCGGAACGGGTTGTAGACCAGGTACACGTTGGTTCCCTTTTCGAAGACGGATTGCTCCCCTGGTCCCAAGCCCTGACGATTCGAGCCGATGAACGGTTTCGGACTCACGTCCGAGCACGGGCCGAAAGGCGTCTCGCAGGCGGCGACACCGATCCCGTAGGAGGCCGACCAGTACCAGTTCCCCGAGAAGAACAGCCAGTAGGTTCCCCAAGCCTCGACCATGTCGGGTGCCTCGACGATCGTCCCCTCCCAGGGCTGGCTCGGCCCAAGGATCTTGGCCGGCTGGCCGATGAGATCCCGGCCGTCGGCGCTGAGCGCTTGGGAGTAGATCCCGGTGTCGCCACCCTGGTCCGGACCGGGAACGTAGGGGTTGGCGTTGTCCTCGGACTTCCACAGCAGGACGAGATGCGTGCCGTCGACGAACACGCGCGGATCGATGGAGCCTCGGTGATCGAGCTGGCACACGAGGGTGTGGTCTGACGGGACGAACGGTCCGGTGGGCGATGACGCGTACGCCGCACCGATGCAGTGGGTCTGGGGGTGGACGTTGCGCAGCAGGGCGCTGAAGTAGAGCGCCCACCCACCGGCCACCTGGTGCACGTCGGGTGCCCAGGTGAGACCACCCCCGGCCCAGCTCGGGAGGTGGGGCAGCGCGTCGATGGGTGGCCCCCACTGTCCCGGCTTCGGGCCGACGCGCACCGGCACGTTCAACGTGCTCGTGCCCTCGCTGGTGTAGATGTAATAGCTCCCGTGCCACTGGAGCATGAAGGGATCGGTCACATCGGGCCCGGTGAGGATGTACCGAGCCGGTGCGGCGGGGGTCGGGGTCGGAGGAGGCGCGTTGCTCTGGGCGACCACGAGGCCACCGCCGGCGTCGCGGGCGAACCCGACGGAGATCTGGACCACGACGAGCGCGACCACGGCCAATCCCCATGCCAATGCAACTGTTCCTCGCCTGGTCCCGCGCCAGGCGCTCCGTGCTTCCGTCGTGCCGGGAGCCCGCGTGGCCAACCCCACCACGCTTCCCCCGAGGATGGCGATGGCCGGCAGATCCCACGCCGGACTGACGGCCCCGGCCACGGCGAAGGCCACGGCGGCCCCCACCGCGCACGACGTGAGCACGTCACGCCGACGGCAACCCCAGGCGGTCGTGGTCACTGCGCCGGCCAGAAGCACGGCTCCGATCACGCCGCTGTCGGCCAACACGGTCAGATAGGTGTCGGGCGTCAGGCCCGGGTACCGATCCACCGGCTGGGCCGACGCGTGGACGCTGGTGAGCCCGACGCCCCCCGTGATGGACGAGTGCCAACTATGCGCAGCCGCAGACCACGCCAACGTCTGGCCCTGGCTGGGTGGGTCCGCCGGTCCGGCCACCCCAGGGGGCCGGAGGAGCAGCAGCGTCACGCCCGCTGCGACCACGACCAGGGCGACGACTGCGACGCCCGTGGACACCGTCTTCCTCGCCTCGGGCGCCCGGCGCTGTGCCGCTGTGGTGAGGACCGCCGCCAGCAGGAGGAGAGCCGGCCACCGCCCGAGGTGACCCGAGGCCGACGCCACCACGACGATGCCGAGCAGCACACCCATGCCCAACGGCCACCAGGCTGCGAGCCAGCGCCGGGCGGGAACGAAGCACGCACCAGCGGCCAGCGCGAGCAGGCCCCAATGGCTCTGCGTGCCGATGAACGCGGCCACCACGAGACAGAGCGCGACCCGAACGAGTGGGCGGCTCAGGTCGAGTCCCAGGCCCAGCACCAGCGCGATCACGAGGAGCGCGGCGGCCGCGCCGGGGTGGGTGAGCGGTGTGGCCAGCTGCCAAAAGGCACCGACGTGTTGGGCCAGAGGATCGACCTGCCACACCACCGCGACGATCCCCACGGCGGCCGTCACGGCGGCCACGGCGACGAGCGCGAGCGCCACCCGGGCCCGGTCCCGGTCGTCGAGCGCCTTGACCACGAGGTAGGCCGCCAGGAATCCGAGCATCGACGCCCCGAGAGGCAAGAACGCGGCGGGACGGTGGACCGCCTCGGACCGCACGAACCACCAGAGGGCCAGGCCGCCCACGGTGATCGTGACGGCGACGGACAACCGATCCCTGAATCGGGCCAGCGCGATCACCGAGAGGAGGCCCGACACCACGGCCACGCCGAAGGCGTCGGATGGGTAGAAGGCGCCGCGGCGATAGACGGCGGCCGCGAGCATGCCGACCACGATGGCGGCGAGCGTGGCCGAGCCCTGACGGGTGATGGCGACGGTGGGCGCGGCCGGTGCGATCGGCGGGCTCTCGTCGGGCGCGTCGGAGTTCAAGACGCCGGTCGCCGAAGGCGAGCCGACGCCGCCCTCAGGCAGGTCCACGGTGAGCTTGATATCCGTTGACGACGATGGGCAAGAGTCCTCCCCCGCACAGTTTTCCATGAGGTCGCCGGGTGCACCCTTCGGCCGGGTCTCCCTAATGGCCTGCTCTCAGGGTCGGGCCCTCGCTATGGTGACCCGATCAGGCACGAGTCACGATGGGCGCCATGAAGCGCCGCACGCTCCTCGGGCTGGTTCTGCTCGTTGGGGCGGCGGCGTGTTACTTCGCCATCGTCGTCGCCCGCCAAGGTCCGCCGCCCGACGGCGACACGACGCCGCTCACCGAGGTCACCTCCGCCGTGGCGTCGGGAGAATTGCACGTCGCTGCCGCTGACGACGGACTGCCCAACCCGCCCGGTTACCCCCTCCTGGCTGCCCCGTTCGTGGCTGCCTTCCCCTCCCTGGTCGGGTCGCCCACCTGGTGCCTCACGCCGAGTCGGGCCGCGGGACAACCCAAGACGTCCGACACCATCGATCCGAACTTTGCAGCCGGGGTGAACGTATGCGGGAACATCGGCCCGTCCGGCACCGCAACGAACTCGTTGCCCACGTGGTACCGGGCCCAAGGCTTGCTGGGCGTGCTCGGGTGGCTGGTGTTGGCGGCCGGTGGCTGGTCCCTGCTGCGCGCCGCGGAACGCGGACTCCCCCGGGCGCACCGCCGCCTTGTTCGCGTTCCTCGCCGTCCTGCCTGCGGCGACCAGCGCCATCGTGCAGTTCTTTCATCCGCAGGACATCGTGAGCCTGGGTCTGGCGCTGGCGGCCCTCGGACAGACGATCAGGGGTCGTTGGATCCTGGCCGGCGCGCTCTTCGGCCTGGCCGTCCTGACCAAGCAATTCGCCCTTCTTCTCGTGTTGCCAGCCGTGCTGGTGGCTCCCGACGCCCGCTCCCGGCTCCGTCTGAGTCTGACGACCGTCGTCGTCGCGGCCGCAGGTTTGCTCCCGTTCCTGGTCTCCGCACCGCGGGCCACGCTCGAGAACTTCAGTGGTTTCAGCGTGGGTGGTGCCGTCTCGGGGGCAACCGTGCTGACGCTCTCCGGCGTCTCGGGCACCGTGGCGTCCGCAGTGGCCCGTGACGCTCCGGTCCTCTTCGCCGCCGCGGTCTGCCTGTGGGCACTGTCCCGGCGCGGGCCGTGGCTGCGCCGCCCCGAAGCACTCGTCGCCCTCGGGTTGGCCTGCGTGAGCGGCCGGCTCGTCTTCGAGTCGGTCGTGTTCCCCTACTACCTCCTGGCCCCCAGCGTGCTCTTCTTCCTTCTCGACCTCGTGGCTCGGCGCTCCCCGTATCGTTCCCTCGCCTGGTGCGCGGGTGCCGCCTTCTTCGTGGCCGTGCGCCCGGGAAACCAGGCGGTCGATGCCTTCGGCACGTTGGTCTTCGCGCTGCTCGCCGTCGGCGCCGGCATCCTCGAGGTCCTCCGCCTGTCTTCCGCCGCGCCGGAACCGGACGCGCGCCATCAGGTCACGCCCGGCCTGGCGTGATCCCACCGCGCCCCGGCTACAGATCGAGGGTGGCCTCGTCGCCGTAGACGATGCCGCGCTGATCGGCCTCCAGCGCGAGCACCCTTCCCGGCACACCCGACGCCTCCAACGCGGACTGCGCGCCGTTGCGCACACGATCCTGGCTGTCCCTGGTGACGAACCCGAGCAGGGTCGGACCAGCGCCCGACCAACAGGCCGCGAGCGCGCCAGCGTCGACCAGAGCCTCGAGCAGTCCTGGGGCTTCGGGGAACAGTGCGGTGCGGGCCGGCTGATGGATGCGGTCCGCGGTGGCGGCGGCACGCAGGTGGGCCGGGTCGGCCAGCCCGGCCAACAGAAGACCCATCCGACCCAGGTTGAAGACGGCGTCGGCACGGCTGAGCGTGTCCGGGAGCACCCCCCGGGCCTCGGGCGTGGCCAGATCACGGTCGGGCACCATGGCGACGAAGGCCAGGTCGGCACTGAGGAGGAGCGGCGCGTGCACCGGAGTGCCCTCCACGGTGGTCGCCGCCAGCAGGCCGCCGAACACGCTGGCGGCGGCGTTCTCGGGGTGCCCGTCGTAGGCGGCGGCCACGGCGAAAGGATCATCGGCGCCGGCCGCCGCCGCGGCCGCGGCGGCCAGCGCGGCAGACGACCCCATGCCTCGGGCGACCGGGATCTGTGAGCGCACCGTGATGGCGACGCGGTCGTGTCCCAGTACCTCGGCCACGACGCGAGCGGCCAGGTGCGAGGCGTCGTCGAACAGACCCGCCCCTTCGCCCTCGGAGTGCACACGGAGCGAGTCGGCCGGCTCGACCTCGACGCTGACGTAACAATCGAGGGCCACGGCCAGGGTGTCGAAGCCGGGGCCGAGATTGGCCGAGGAGGCGGGGGCGCGGGCGCGCACGGCGGTCAGGCTACGCGCTCAGAACAGGCGCTGGAGCATGGTCGGTTGCGGAACGTCTTGCTGCAACCGCACCGGCACCACGGCGTGCTGCGTGCCGAGCGTGACGTCGACGGTGCCCGCCAGCGCGCCGGCGCGCCCGGTCCGTCAGCGAGGGGTCGGGGTGGAAGACCATGGTGGCCTTGGCTCCCGGCCACGTGAGCAGCGAGACCGGGGCCGTCCCCCGGGCCATCACCGTCTTTCCGGCTTCGCGCACGTGGGCGACGACCTGATCCTGGTGGAGCAGCGGCGTCGCACCCACCACGGGGGCCATGGCGGTGACCAGCGCCAGCGCATGCAGGCCGGCTTGGGCCAGCACGATCGGACCCTGCTGGCCGGTCACGGCGGCCAGGAGGAGGGTGGGCACCCCGTGCACCGGGCGCACGACGGCGAGCACGTCACAGCCGCCGGCGGCCGTGGTGAACCCGGACTTCACCCCGATGACGCCGTCGAAGCCCAGGAACGGGGTGTAGGTGGAGATGGTCCCGGCCACCGGCAAAGTGATGGACGACTGCCGCACCAGCGAGGCGAACACGGGATTGGTCATGTCCAACGACGTCACCTTCAAGAGGTCGTAGGGCGTCGACATGGAGCCGGGGTCGACACCGCTCGGGTCGGCGAAGTGCGACTGCGTCATCCCGAGCTTCGCCGCGTCGGCGTTCATCTTGGCCACGAATGCGGCCTCACTCCCCGCGTCCCACCGGGCCAGGAGGTCGGCGTAGTTGTCGGCCGAGTGAATGAGCAAGCCACCGAGCACCTGCACCTCGGGGATCTGTTCACCGACGGCCACCTGCGCGTTCGAATTGTCCGAGACGGTGTCCTGGTTGTAGTCGTCCACGTCGGCCTGCACGACGGTGATGGAGGGTCCCAGTTGGCCCATCTTCAACGGGTGGTCATGGAGGACCACGTAGGCCGTCATCAGCTTGGTCAGGCTGGCGACCGGCTGTGGCTTCTCCGGCGCCGAGGCCGTGTCGACACCGATGGAGGGGATGGCGACGGCCGCCTGTCCAATCCCGGGCCAGGGCAGGCTGACCGGGGTCGACTGCAGGGAGACCGTCCGGTCGAGCACCGAGGTGACGGTGGGTGCCGGGTCGGCCGCGCTGAGCCGGACCGTGGCGAAGAGGCCGGCCGCCACGAGGATCAGCACCAGCACGAGCAAGGCCACGAGCCCGCGCCGGCCGCGGCGGCGGGACCGTCTGTGTGCGCCGTCCTCGCGACGATCCCGCCGCGACGGTGGGAGCGGAGGCGGAGGCGGGGCGGCCGGAGTGCCGGCATCCGCCTGGCGCAACGACTCGAGAGTGAACGGCGCCACCATGAGGGGTGTCGTCGGGCCTTCCTCGTTCACCTGCCGTTGAGCCCGTCGAGTTCGTCGGGAGTGATCAAGACCGCGCGCGCCTTGGATCCCTCGCTGGGACCGACCACTCCGGCTTGCTCGAGGAGGTCCATGAGACGCCCGGCGCGGGCGAACCCGACGCGCAACTTGCGCTGGAGCATGGAGGTGGAGCCGAGCTGCGAACGCACGACCAGGTCGCGGGCCTGCTTGAGGAGCTCGTCGTCGTCACTCCCCAATCCTTCATCACTCGAGGACGTGACGTCGGCGGTGCCGATGGCCACGACCGGCTCGGTCGTCCCGCCCTGACGCTTCCAGAACGTCACCACCTCGCGCACTTCTTCTTCGGAGACCCAGGGAGCCTGGAGCCGGCGCAGCACGTTGGAAGACGCCTCGAGCAGGAGCATGTCCCCCTTGCCGACCAGGCGCTCGGCGCCGGGCTGGTCGAGGATGACCCGGCTGTCCATGAGGGTGGAGACCGCGAAGGCCATGCGGCTCGGGACGTTCGCCTTGATGACGCCGGTGATCACGTCGACCGACGGCCGCTGGGTGGCGATGACCAGATGGATGCCGACGGCCCGGGCCATCTGGGCGATGCGGACGATGGAGTCTTCGACGTCGCGGGCGGCCACCATCATCAGGTCGTTGAGCTCGTCCACCACGACGAGGATGAACGGGAGGCGCTGCTCGGGCTCGGGCTCGTCGAGCTCGTCCTCGCCGTCGACGGCGGGGTGGTCTTCGCCGAGGGCCTTGACCGCCGTGTCGCGGATGCGGCGGCGGTCGTTGGGCGGCGAGGCCACCAGGCCGTCGTCCACCAGTTGGTTGTAGCCGGTGATGTCGCGGCATCCGTTCTCGGCCAGCTTGTCGTAGCGGCGCTCCATCTCCTTCACCGCCCAGGCCAGCGCGTTGGCGGCCTGCTTGGGATCGACCACGACCCGGGTGAGGAGGTGAGGCAGCCCGTCGTACTGACCGAGCTCGACGCGCTTGGGGTCGATCAGGATCAACTTGGCGCTCTCGGGGTCCTGGCGCATCAGGATCGACGTGATGATCGAGTTCATGCAGGACGACTTCCCCGAGCCGGTGGCGCCGGAGATGAGGACGTGGGGCATCTCGGCCAGGTTGGCCATGACGGCGCGGCCGGCGATGTCGCGGCCCATGGCCACCTCGAGCGGGTGGCTGGTCGGGGTGAGGCGGGCCTCCTTGGAGTCGAGGATGTCGCGCGAGCGCGACGAGCTGGCGCGTCCGGTTGGGCACCTCCACACCGATGGCGGACTTGCCCGGGATGGGGGCGAGGATGCGTACGTCCGGCGACGCCATGGCGTAGGCGATGTCCTTGGACAAGCTGGTCACGCGGGCCACCTTGACCCCGGGGCCGAGCTCGAGCTCGAAGCGGGTGACGGTCGGGCCGACACGTGCGCCCACCAGGCGGGTCTCGACACCGTGAGCGGCCAGGGCGCGCACCAGCTCCACGCCGGCGGCGTCGGTCTGCTTCTGGTCCTGCTCCATCTTCTTGGAGGCGTGCAGCAGTGACATCGGCGGCAGCGTCCAGTCGCCGGGGCGGTGCGATACGGCAGGCACCGGCGCCGCCTCGGCCGGCTCGGGGTCGACCTCGGGCTCCGGCTCCGGCTCGAGCGCCCGCGCCGGCTCGGGCAGCGGGATGTCGATGTCGTCGCGGCGCGGCGGGCGGTCCGGCCTCCGCGAAGGCCGAGGGGGCAGCCGACGAGGCCGGCTCCCCATCGTCGAGGGCGGCGTCGTAGGGACCGGCCACGAGCGGCTTGCCCCGCCAGGCGGCGAGGGCGCCCCGTCCGGCGGCGGACGCCGCGGTGCGCACACCCCGGAAGACGGAGGCCAGCGGGATGCCGGTGGCGATGAGGACGGCGACGAAGATGACGGCGACCAGAAATACCGCGGCGCCGGCGGTGCCCAGCCCGGCGTGGAGCGGGCGACCGACGAGCACGCCCAGGTACCCGCCTCCGGTGCGCAAGGTGTCCTTCTGCGTGAAGGTCGGGAGGTGGCGGAGCTCGGCCAGGCCGCAGATGCCGAGCAGCCCGAGCACGATGCCGACACCGAGACGCCAGGGGTCGGCGCTCTCGACGTGGTCGGGATCATCGGCTTCGCCCCGGTCGATCAGCAACGCCGCCCCGGCACCGGCCACGATCACGGGGAGCAGGACGCGCACCCAGCCGACCAGAAGTCCGAGCCCGGAATAGTCGACCCAGTGGCCGACGGGACCGAGTTGGCCACCCCAGAGGGCCAGGGCGAGCAGGACGCCCAGGGTCACCAGGCCGACGGCCCAGAGGTCGCGGGCCTGGACTCGCCAGAAGGGCGGTCGCTCCGGCGCGGCCTTGGTCGTCCGAGACGACTTGGCCCCGCCCGACTTGGCCCGGCTCGCCGGCTTCTTCCCCGCTGAACGGGCAGGAGGACGCGACGGGGCCCCTCCGCGGGTCTTGGTCACCACAGTGCGGTCGAGTTTACGGGTTGACCTGGCCTCTTTTGGGGACACCCCACCCGTTGAATTGCGAACATATGTTCGCTATCGTAGCCAAATGGCACTCCGGTGGACGACGGCGGAGAGTGAGGAGGGCGGCACGCTCTTCCCCGACGAACGGGTGGCCGAGCGCCACGTCGGGAAGGGCGCCTATGCCGGGATGGAGTTCCTCCACGTGAACGCCCGCAGCATCATCAACACGGTGCCGCCGGAGAGCCAGATGCCCTTCCGGCACACCATCAACGCGTATCGAGGTTGCAGCCACGCCTGCGTGTACTGCTTCGCCCGGCCCACCCACGACTATCTCGGGCTGGGCATCGGGACCGACTTCGAACGCAAAATCGTGGTGAAGGTCAACGCGGTGGAGCGGCTGCGCGCCGAGCTGCGCTCGCCCAAGTGGGGTGGCGACCACATCGCCATGGGGACCAACACGGACCCCTACCAGCACGCCGAGGGCAAGTACCACCTCACCCGGGGCATCGTCGAGACGCTGAGCGGGGCGCGGAACCCGTTCAGCATCTTGACGAAGTCGACGCTGATCCTGCGGGACGCCGCGCTGCTGGCGGCGGCGTCGCAGCGGACCGACGTCGGCGTGTCGTTCTCCATCGGGACCCTCGACCGTTCCGTCTGGAAGGCGACCGAGCCCGGCACTCCCCCGCCCGATCGGCGGGTCGACGCACTGCGACGCCTGACCGACATGGGCGTCCGTTGCGGCGTCCTGGTCGCCCCGGTGTTGCCGGGACTCTCGGACCGCGAGGACCAGTTGCGCGAGGTGGTCGAGGCGTGCGCCGCGGCGGGAGCGATCTCCGTCTCGGGCGTGGCGCTGCACCTGCGCGGGCCGCTGCGCGGCCACTACCTCGACTGGCTCGAGCGGGAGCGCCCGGACCTCGTCGGCGTGCATCGGGTCCGCTTCCGGCGTGGCGCCTACCAACCCGACGAAGAGCGAGACCGCATCGCGGGCGTGGTCCGGGAGGCGGCGCTGCGCTGCGGCGTGACCGGGCGGGACCGCTACCGCGGCGTGCGCTCCCGCCAGACGGGCCACCATCCGCCGGCGCCCGCAGAGCCGGGGGCGACCGCGTCACCCGATGAGGGTGGCGAGCAGCTGTCGCTCCTCTGAGTGATCGCCGCGGTGGAGGGACCGCCCGCTCCTACACTCGCGGTTGCATGACGGGCGCGGCCGGTTGGAGGGGGCGGACGATCGTCAGCGGTGTGAACCCAATGCTCCCCGCCGGGCGGCCGGTGGCCGGGCCGTTCCTTACCGGCGCCGCGTGGCGCCTACGCGTCATGGCGGGACCTGCGTGATGGAGCGTCC
The DNA here is from genome assembly GCA_963726855.1 of uncultured Acidimicrobiaceae bacterium. Classification (GTDB taxonomy): domain Bacteria; phylum Actinomycetota; class Acidimicrobiia; order Acidimicrobiales; family RAAP-2; genus Bog-473. Next base: position 70,838 of record CAVSEB010000020.1, on the reverse strand, counting down.
GATCACCATTGCCCACCGGGGCGAAGCGGTCGGGCACCGCGAGAACACCCTGGGCGCCTTCGCGGCGGCCATCGGATTGGGGGTGGACTGGGTCGAGATCGACCTGCGGCGCACCCGGGACGGCCAGATCGTGGTGCTGCACGACCAGACGCTCGAGCGGCTCTGGGGTGTCGACTCGTCGGTCGGCGACCTGGACTGGGCCGAGGTGGCCCGGGTCGGGCACGGGGACGTGCGCATCCCGTCCTTCCGACAGGTGCTCGACGCGCTGCCTGTGCCCCTGATGGTCGACTTCACCCGGCGCGAGGTGGTGCCGGGCGCACTGGATCAGGTGCGCGACGCCGATGCGCTGGAGCATTCGCTCTTCGTCACGGGCAACGTGCCCGCGCTGCGCCAACTGCGCTCCCTCTCGGGCGAGGCCCGCATCGGGCTCACCTGGACCGACGGCGAAGAACCGCCGCTCGCGCTCCTCGAGGAGCTGGGGGCGGAGTACTGGAACCCATGGTTCGGCGTCCTGAGCGAGGCGGGCGCGGCCGCGGTGCACGGGGCGGGGCGGCTCGTGTCGACCTGGACGGTGGACGAGGTGGCCGACATGGAACGGGTGGTGGCGTGGGGCGCCGACGCCGTGGTGAGCAATCAGGTCGGGGCGTTGGTGGACTTCGTCAGGTCGTGACCGAGGGCGGCAGCCGTCAGGCCGCGACCGCCAAGGCCGAGACCGCCTCCACGCGCTCCATGATCTCGGCCGCGATGTCGTCCGCCCGGGTCCTCTGGTGCAGCCACTCGGAGACCTTCGACTTCTGAATGGCCCAGATCAGGATGTGACCATCGTCGGCCGTCTCCACCTGGAGCCCCATGCTGCCCGGGGTCACCGTGCGGATCGAGTCGTAGCCGACCGAGCGTCGGGACAGGACGCCTTGGACCTCGAGGTGATCGGAGGTCAAGGCCACGTAGGGCACCAGGCACCAGCGCCACATGCAGAGCATCGCCCCGATCGCCATGATCCACAACACGGCCGCGCCCGGGAACACCACACCGGCGGCCGTCAGGAAGGCGGCGACGAACACGAAGAAGAGACCGACGAAGACGGCGAGACGGCGCACGGGCTCCTCCACCCGCCACACCTTGGGACTGGCGATCGCCGAAGCCATGCACCGACCGTAACTGGATCCGCTTTCGGACGGCCAGTTGGTTGCACCGCTACACCATCAACACCACCGGCACGATCATGGGCCGGCGCCGCGTGCGCTCCCCCACGAACTTGCCCAGGGCCTTGCGGGTGTGGCGGCTCAGCACCTCGATGTCGTGGGCGCCGTCGCGCAGGGCCTGCGTGACCGCGGCCGCCACCACCTCGCTGGCCTCGCCCAGCAATTCCTCGGCTTCGGGCGCATAGACCCAGCCCCGGGTCTCGATCACGGGCGGGCAGCTGAGCGTGCTCTTCTGGCGGTCGACGGTGACCACGACCATGACCACACCTTCCTCGGCCAGCTTCTGGCGGTCGCGCAGCACGCCGTGCTCGATGTCCCCCACCGTGCCGTCCACGTAGACGTAGCCGGCCGGCACCCGGCCGTCGCGCTGGATGCCTTTCTGGTCGAGCTGGATCACGTCCCCGTCCTCGCACAGGATGACCTTCGCCGGGTCGAGCCCCATGGAGAGGGCCAGGCGGGCGTGGTGCACCATGTGGCGGAACTCGCCGTGCACGGGCACGAAGCATTCCGGGGTGGTCACGGCGATCAGGGTCCGCAGTTCACCCTGACGGGCGTGCCCGCTGACGTGCACGGCCTCCGCGCCCGTGTGCACCACCTCGGCGCCCCGACGGTGCAGGTCGTCGATCACCCGCCCCACCGACCACTCGTTGCCGGGGATGGGGTGGGCGCTGATCACCACGACGTCGTCCTCGCCGATGCGCAACCATTTGTTGTCACCGGTTGCCATGAGCGAGAGGGCCGACATCGGTTCACCCTGTGAGCCGGTGGAGATGACGCACATCTCCCCCGCCGGCACCGTGTCGATGTCCTCGATGTCGACATGCATGCCGTCGGGAATGCTGATGATGCCGAGCCGTTGCCCGAGCTCCACGTTCTTGCCCATGGAGCGCCCCAACGTGGCGACCTTGCGCCCCGTGGCGACAGCGGCGTCGATGATCTGCTGCACCCGGTGCATGTGACTGGCGAAGCAGGCCACCACGAGGCGCTTCCCCGGCTCCGCGGCGAAGACACGGCGTAGCGTCACGCCGACGGTGGACTCCGACGCGGAAAAGCCCGGCTCCTCCGCGTTTGTCGAGTCCGAGAGCAGCAGGCGGATCCCCTCCGTGCGGGCGAGCTCGCCCATGCGCGACAGGTCCGTGCGCCGCCCGTCCACCGGCTGGAGGTCGAGCTTGAAGTCACCCGAGTGCAGGATCACGCCCTGGGGCGTGTGGAACGCGATGGCCATCGACTCGGGCACCGAGTGGGTGACGGGGATGAACTCCACGTCGACGCCGCCGATCTGCACCGTCTCGCCGTCCCGGACCGGGATGAAGCGGGTCCGATCGGCCAGCCCGGCCTCCTCCACCCGGTGCCGGGCCAGGCCCACCGTCAGCTCCGAGCCGTAGATCGGCGCCTGCAGCTCGCGCAGCAGGTAGGCCAGGCCTCCCGTGTGGTCCTCGTGCCCATGGGTCAGGACGATGCCGTCGACCCGGTCCCTGCGGTCGTGCAGGTAGGTGAACTCGGGCAGCACCAGGTCGATGCCGGGCATGTCGGGGTCCGGGAACATGATCCCGCAGTCGAGGATGATGATCCGGCTGTCGACCTCGATGCAGGCGCAGTTCCGGCCGATCTCCCCGAGGCCGCCGAGGAAGACGACGCGGACTGGCTTCGGCTTCTTGCGATCAGCCAAGCGACGGCACCGTGACCACCGGTTTGCCCACGGCCGCCAGGATCTTCGCCGCCTGCGCGTCCAGTTCGGGTGAGGCCTGGCCCATGGGGAGCCGGCACTGACCCACCCGAAGGCCGAGCGCCCGCATGGCTGCCTTGGCCGGCAGCGGGTTGGGGTACTCCGCGCTCGACTCGAAGTCGAACGAGTCGAGCAGTTCGGTGTGGCCTGCGAGCGCCGCGGCCAGGTCGCCCGCCAAGAAGGCGTCGACCACGGCGCGGAACTGCGGCCCGATCCAGTGTGAGGCCACGCTGACGACCCCGATCGCCCCCACCGAGAGCAGAGGCAGCGTCATGTTGTCGTCGCCGCTGTACACCTCGAAGCCGGATGGCGCCTGGGCCACCAGGTGGGCCGTCGTCGGCGCATCACCGGCGGCGTCCTTGAGGGCCACGATGTTGGGCACCTCGCGGGCCAGCCGCAACATGGTCCGTGTCTCGATCCGGCGCCCGGCGCGGACGGGGATGTCGTAGAGCATGACGGGGAGGTCGCCCGCGGCCTCGGCCACCACCCGGAAGTGCTCGAAGATGCCGGCCTGCGACGGCCGGTTGTAGTACGGCGTCACCACCAGCACGCCGTCGAGGCCGCACTCGGTGGCCCGCCGCGTCAGGGCGATGGAGTGCTCGGTGTCGTTGGAGCCGGTCCCGGCCACCACCGGCACGGTCACCGCCTCGGCCACGGCACGCCACAGGTCGACCTTCTCGTCGTCGGTGAGGACCGAGCCTTCGCCCGTGGACCCCGTCAGCACGAGGCCGTCGCTCCCATGGGCCGCGAGCCAGCGCGCCAGCTCCACCGCCACCGGAAGATCGAGGGCGCCGCGCTGGTCGAACGGCGTGACCATCGCGGTGATCACTCGCCCGAACCGGGCGCGTCCTCCAGGGGGCTCATTGCCCCTTCACGCTACCAGTGACGCCGTCTCCGCTCAGGCGACCTGGCGCTCGGCGGGAGAGCCGTCGGCGAAGGCGTCCTCGTCCTCGGTGGAGTCGGTCAGGTGCTCGAAGGCGATCGCACCCATTTCGGTGAACTTCTGGCGCAACCAGCCGTCGGCCGCGTCGAGCAGGCCCAGCTTCCTGAGGTTCGGCACGATCTTCGAGAAGAGCAGGATCTGGAAGTCGTCGCGCTCGGGGGCGGCCGACATGAGCTTGACCACGTCGGGGGTCGGGACCTCCATGCGCTCCCAGACCTCCTGCATGACGAGGCGGTCCTTCATGCGGATGGCGGCCTCGAAGGCGAACTCCTGGCGCTCGCGCAGCTCGGCTGCGCTCAGCTCCTGGTAGTACTCCTGCAGGCTGAGCACGCCGAAGGCGACGTGACGGGCTTCGTCGGCCATGACGTAGCGCAGCATCTTCTTGAGCAGCGGCTCGGTCGTCATCATGTGGATGAACCCGAAGGCGGCGAGGGCCAGGCCCTCGACCATGATCTGCATGCCGAGGTAGGTCATGTCCCAGCGCGAGTCGGACACGATGTCGTCGAGCAGCAGGCCGAGGTGGGCGTTCATCGGGTAATGGCCCGACAGCTTGGTGTCGAGGTAGCGCGAGAACACCTCGACGTGGCGGGCCTCGTCCATGACCTGGGTCGCCGCGTAGTACTTGGCGTCGATCCACGGCACGGTCTCCACGATCTTGGCGGTGCAGAGGAGGGCGCCCTGCTCACCGTGCATGAACTGGGACAGCAGCCAGTTCTGGTTCTGGATCCCGAACTCGATGAAGCGCTTGTCGTCCCACTTCTCGAGCACCGTGCCGGCGATGGCCGCCTCGTCCCATTGCATCTGGCTGGGGTTGGCCTCGGCGTTGGCGATGACCACGCGCTCCTGGTCGACCTCGATGGACCAGTCCAGGTCGGTCGAGGCGTTCCACTGCGCCTTCTTGGCCTTCTCGTAGAGCTTGTCGAGCTGCGGCTTGGCGCCCTTCTCGTAGTCCCATGTGAACTCGGCCGGGCAGAGGTCGGGCACCCGGTGGAAGCCCTCCACGTCGTACTGGCCGACGAAGTTGAGCACGGCCTCGAGGTCGTTGATGTTCTCGCGTCCGATGAGCTCCTCGTTGGACCGCATCGTCTGGTCGTCGTCGACCGTGGTCATTGCACTGCCCCCTTGGTGAGTGGTTTGTTGGGAAGAGTTGCCGGCGCGCCGGTGGCCTCGAGGCGGAGGGCCAGGACGCCGGGCAGGACGAACGCGCGCACGAGGGCCCGCGTCTCGTCCGGGTCGGTGAGGTCGGTCGTCGGGTTGCGGTCCGACATGTAGGCCAGGACGATCCGCCCGGCCCACTCGGCCGCCCGCGAGGCCTGTTCGGGCTCGAGCCAGCGGCCGAAGAACGGCGCGGCCAGGTCTCCGACGGTCAGCAGAATCTGGTCGAGGCGGGCGAAGGTCAGGTGGGGCAACACGAGCCCGGGCTCGTACGCCAGGAGGTAACCGAGCGCCTCGTGGGACGAGAGCTGGCGGGCCGACTCGACGATGCCCGCGACCAGCACGTCCTCGAGGTCATGGGCTTCCCCCATGACCACGGCCAGCGACGAGAAGAGTCGGGCCACCTCGGTCTCGACCACCGCGCCCACGATGCCGTCCTTCCCCCTGGGGAAGGTCCGGTAGACGGTGGCCCGGGACAGCCCGGCCTCTCGGGCCATGTCGTCGACCGTGCTCTTGGCCACGCCCTGGCGGGCCATGCAGCGCAGGGCCCCGTCGACGATGCGGACCCGGGTCGAGGAGCGGTCGTCCGCGCCGAGGTGCCGGATCTCGCCGTGTCGCTCCCTGGTCAGGACATTTGTCGTCGCCTCTGCCGCACCCACTGCTGAAACAGTATGGCGTGATTTTGTCTCAGTGTCAACCAAGGCGCTGCAGGGTCAGCTCCAGTTGACGTGGCCGGGCGCCACCGAGGTGAGGAGCAGGGCCAGGACGCCGAGGACGACCAGGCTGCCCCCGATGGTCAGGGCCAGCTCCGCCTGGCGCTCCCGCAGGCGGCCGGCGGCGTCGTAGATGTAGGCCAGCACGGCGCCGGTGGCCAGGCCGCCCAGATGGGCCCGCCAGTCGATGGTGCCCGAGAACCCGATCACCAGGTTGATCACGATCAGGGCGACCACGGGGGCGATGGGCAGGCGCCGCCGGAGGCCGATCACCACGTAGGCCCCCATCACGCCCATGATGGCCCCCGACGCCCCGATCCCCACCACGTAGGGCGGGCTGAGCAGGTACGACCCGACGCTGCCGCCCAGTCCGGCGATGAGGTAGAGCACGACGAAGCGCGCCTTGCCCAACTGCACCTCCAACGCCGGCCCGACGATGAGGAGGGCGACCATGTTCGCCGCGATGTGCAGGAAGTTGGCGTGCAGCCACATGGCCGTGAAGGCCCGGTAGTACTGGCTCTGCGCGTGGACCGCGTGAGGCCACAGGCCGAACCGATCGATGACGCTGAGGTCGGTGCCGAAGCGCTCGAGGAAGAACACGACGACGTTGACCGCCACGATGGTCAGCACGATGGGCGTCGGGTTGGTCGAGCCCACCACCCCGGACCGGCCCGGGCTGGTCCGGGTGAAGGCCGGCACCTGGCGCGAGCGCTTGGATCCCTCCTTGGTGCAGTCGGGGCACTGCCAGCCGACCGGGGCCTGGATCATGCACTCGGTGCAGATCGGACGGTTGCAGTGGGCGCAGAGCACCGAGGCCGGCCGATCCGGATGGCGCCCGCAGGCCGGCGGCGTCGGTGCCGGCTGGGGTGGGGGTCCGCTCACCTGATGCCGGCCAGCAACTCCGAGCGGACCAAGAGGGCCACCTGCTCGGGGTCGTTGAGGTCCCAGCGGCCGGGCGAGCCGATGTAGGAGAGCACCATGCGGGCCAGGAAGTCGGCGGCCAGGTCGAGATCGGTCCCCTCGGCCATCCCGTGACGGACCAGGTAGGGCGCCAGGAACCCGGCGATCAGCGTGTGGGTCTGGTCGGCCTCGACCGTCAGGCGGGGCAGCAACACCTCGGGCTCGGTGACCAGGATGCGTTGGAGCACCTCGTGCTCCACCAACGACGTGTGGGCGAACATCAGCCCGCGCTCCATCACCTCCTCGAGCGTCTCGGCCCCGTGCACCTCCTCGTAGAGACGCAGGAAGAACCGGGAGAACTCCCAGCCGACCACGGCCGAGATCAGCTCGTCGCGCCCGCCGGGAAAGTACCGGTACACCGTGGCCCGCGACACGCCGGCCTCGCGCGCCGCATCCTCCACCGTGGTCTTGGCCAGCCCCCAGCGGGCCACGCAGTCGTAGGTCGCCTGGAGCAGGCGCTCCCGTACCTCGGGGTTCACAGCCCCAGCAACGCCTCGAGCCCCACCGTCACCCCGGGACGGTCCGCCACCGTGCGGACGGCCAGGAGCACGCCCGGCATGAACGACACCCGGTCGTACGAGTCGTGACGGATGCTCAGGCTCTGTCCCGGCGCGCCGAAGATGACCTCTTCGTGGGCCACCAGACCGGGCAGGCGCACCGAGTGCACGTGCACGCCCCCCGGGCCCTCCGCCCCGCCGCGCCCGGGCAGGACGAGGTCGGTCGTGGGATCGGGCGGCAGCGGCGCGCTGCCCGCGGCGCGCCGTCCCTCCTCGATGGCCCGGGCCGTGTGCAGCGCGGTGCCCGAGGGGGCGTCGCGCTTGGCGTCGTGGTGCAGCTCGATCACCTCGACGCCGTCCATGAGCGGCGCGGCCAGCTTGGCGAAGTGCATCAGCAGCACCGCGCCGACGGCGAAGTTGGCCGCCACGATGGCGTTGGGGCCGGCTGCCGCCGAACTGCTCTCTCGAGGGCGGCCAGGTCGTCGGCCGAGAGCCCGGTGGTGCCGATGACGGCGTGGATCCCCTGGTGCGCGTAGTGGGGCACGTTGTGGCGGACCGCCTCGGCCACGGTGAAGTCGACCACGACCTCGGTCCCGAGGTCGGAGAGCGCGTTGACCTCGCCCACGATGGTGTGGCCGCAGGCGTCGCGCCCGACGTGGCCCGGGTCCACCGCGGCCACCAGTTCCATGTCGGGCGCCGCGGTGACGGCCCGGCACACCTCTTGGCCCATGCGGCCGCCGGCCCCGACCACGCCGACCTTGAACATGGAGGTCAGGCTACTGGGCGGCCAGCGCGGGAAGGTGGGAGTCGAACTCCTCGGCATCGAAGGGACCGACCGCGCTCACGGTGCGCGGGGCGGCGGCCAGCTGACCGGCCACCTCGAGCACCTGCTCGCGGCGTGACCGCCTCGATCCGCTCGAGCACCTCGTCCACGCTGAGCACCTCGCCGTGGAGCAGCATCGACGCGCCGATGCGGCTCATGCGAGCGCCCGAGTCCTCTCCCGAGAGCAGCATCTCGGCCCGCAGGTTGCCCTTGGCCACGGCCAGCTCGCGCGCCGGTCACCCCCGACTGCGCCAGCAGGTCGAGCTCGGCCTCGATGATCTGGAGCACCTCGGGCACGTGCTCGGGTGCCGTGCCCACGACCACGGCCAGCGAGCCGGCGTCGGCATAGGCCGCCCGCTCCGACCAGACCGAGTAGGCCAGGCCTCGTTCCTCGCGCACCTTCTGGAAGAGCCGGCTGGACAGGCCGCCCCCGAGCACGTGGTTCAGCACGGCCAGCGGCCAGCGGCGCTCGTCGAAGCGCGACACCGACCGGGCGCCGTAGACCAGGTGGGCCTGCTCGGTCGGGCGGCGCACCACGTCGAACGTCACCGAGTCGGGCCCGGGCGCGCGGCGCACCGGGGCGGTCGCCGCCCCGCGTGCCCGGCGAAGCGGCGTTCGAGCTCGTCCGCCACCGCCTCGTGGGTGCAGTCGCCCGCCACCGAGACGACCATGTTGCCCGGCCGGTAGTGCAGGTCGCAGAAGGCCCGGATGTCGTCGCGGCTGATGCGCTGGACCGACTCCGCGCTGCCCAGGGTGTCGCGCCCGAGCGGATGGCCCGGGAACATGGCCGCCTGCCAGCGCTCCGAGGCCAGGTCGGCCGGCTCGTCGGCGTGCATCAGGATCTCGTCGAGGATGACGGTGCGCTCGGCCTCGACGTCGGCCGGCCGCAGCGCCGGCTCCCACATGATGTCGCTCAGGATGTCGAGGCCCATCGAGAGGTGCTCGGAGAGCAGGCGCACGTAGAAGGTCGTGTACTCCTTCGTCGTGAACGCGTTGCAGTCACCGCCGACTTCGTCCAGCTCCTCGGCGATGGCCGCGGCCGTGCGCCGCTCCGTCCCCTTGAAGAGGAGATGTTCGAGGAAGTGCGACGCCCCGGCCAGGTCGTCCGGCTCGTCACGCGAGCCGGTGCCGACCCAGTAGGCGACGGCGACCGAGCGGACATCCGCCATGGTCTCGGTGACCAGGCGGATGCCGCACGGCAGGACGGAGGATTCGATCAACGACGACGCGAGCGGCCGCGCGGGCGGCGGTCGCCCCCGCGCTCGCCGCGGTCACTGCGGCCGCCGTCGTCCGAGGTGGTCGGGCCGCCGGGACCGAGGTCGCCGAGGTCGGCCACCAGCTCGGCCTCGAACGCATCCTCGAAGGACGGGCGCGTTCCCGCCGCCGCCGCCACCGCTCGAGGCGGCCGGCGCGCTGTGCGAACTGCGGGCGCTGTCCCCGTTGCCCGAGGACGACGCGGGCGCCCCCTCCGGCGCGTTGGCCAGCGAGAGCGAGACCTTGCCCTGGGGATCGATGTCGTCGACCCGCACCTCGACCGCCTGGCCGAGGGTGAGGACGTCCTCCACGTTGTTGATCCGCTTGCCGCCGGCCAGCGACGACAGCTTCGAGATGTGGAGCAGACCGTCACGACCCGGCAGCACGTTCACGAAGGCACCGAACTTGGTGATGTTGACCACCTTGCCCGGGTACACCACGCCCACCTCCGCCGTCGGCGGGTCGAGGATGAGCGAGATGCGCCGGCGCGCCTCTTCCACCGCGTTGCCGTCCTTGGCGCCGATGGTGACGGTACCGACCACCCCGTCGTCGTCGACCGCGATGTCGGCCCCGGTCTCCTGCTGCAGCGTGTTGATGACCTTGCCCTTGGGCCCGATCACCTCGCCGATCTTGTCGATCGGGATCTCCATGGAGACGATCTTCGGCGCGCTGTTCGCCACGCTCGAGCCGTGGCTCGGGGATGGTGGCGGCCATGACCTCGAGGATGGCGAGGCGGGCCTCCTTGGCCTGGAGCAGCGCCTTGGCCAGCACGTCGGCCGGCAGGCCGGCGATCTTGGTGTCGAGCTGGAGCGCCGTCACCGCGTCGGCCGTCCCGGCCACCTTGAAGTCCATGTCACCGAAGGCGTCCTCGGAGCCCAGGATGTCGGTCAGCGTGACGTAGGCGTCGCCCTCGTGGACCAGGCCCATGGCGATACCGGCCACCGGCGCCTTGATCGGCACGCCGGCCGCCATCAGCGAGAGGGTCGAGCCGCAGACCGAGGCCATGGAGGTCGAGCCGTTCGAGGCCAGGACGTCGGAGACCACCCGCAGCGCGTAGGGGAACTCCTCTTCGCTCGGGACCACCGGGAGCAGGGCCCGCTCGGCCAGCAGGCCGTGGCCGATCTCGCGGCGCTTGGGGCCGCGCATGAAGCCCGTCTCGCCCGTCGAGTACGGCGGGAAGTTGTAGTGGTGCATGTAGCGCTTGGACTCGACCGGGGTGATCGTGTCGAGCAGCTGGTTCATGCGGGGCATGCCCAGCGTGGTCACGTTGAGGACCTGGGTCTCACCGCGCTGGAAGAGCGCCGAGCCGTGGGCGGTCGGGAACAGGTCGACCTCGGCCGACAGGGGCCGGATGTCCGAGGTGCCCCGGCCGTCGACCCGCATGCCGTCCTCGATGATGCGCTTGCGCACCAGCTTCTTGGTCAGCGAGCGGATGGCCGCCTTCACCTCGCCGGCCCGCTCGGGGAACTCGTCGGCCAGGGCGGCCTTGATCTCGTCGCCGGCCGCGTCCAGCGCCGCGTTGCGCTCGGCCTTGGTGGTGACCAGGTTGGCCTTGGCGATGGCGTCGGTGCCCACCGCCTGGACCCGCTGCCACACGTCGTCCTCGTAGTCGTTGAAGGTCGAGAACGGGATCGTCGCGATGGGACCGCGCGCCGCGGTGAAGGCCTCGACCAGCTGGCGCTGCAGGTTGATCGACTCGCGGATCCACGTCTTGGCGGCCTCGAGCCCCTCGGCCAGCACCTCCTCGGTGACCTTGGGTGCGCCGCTCTCGTAGTAGGACCACGACTTCTCGGTGCCGCCGGCCTCCACCATCATGATGGCGATCTCGGTGTCGGCACTCTCGGTCAGGGCACGGCCGGCCACGACCAGCTCGAAGGTGCTCTCCTCGCCCTCCTCGAAGGTCGGGTGCGGGATCCACTCGCCGTCGGTCGTGTAGGCGACCCGGGTCGCTCCGATCGGGCCGTCGAAGGGGATGCCCGAGATCATCAGCGCGGCCGAGGCGGCGTTGATGGCGAGCACGTCGTGCGGGTTGACCTGGTCGGCGCCGACGATGGTGCCCACGACGTGCACCTCGTTGCGGAAGCCCTCGGGGAAGGAGGGGCGCAGCGGGCGGTCGATGAGCCGGTCGGTCAGGATGGCCTGGTCCGAGCTCTTGCCCTCCCGGCGGAAGAACGAGCCGGGGATCTTCCCGGCGGCGTAGGTCCGCTCCTCGATGTCGACGGTCAGCGGGAAGAAGTCGGTGCCCTCCCGGACCGAGCGGGCTGGCCACCGCGGTGGCCAACAGGACGGTGTCCCCGATGCGGGCCAGCACGGCGCCGTCGGCGAGTTGGGCCAGTTTGCCCGCCTCGAAGGACATGGATCGATCGGTCCCGCTGATCGGGGCCGAAACGGAAATGGCATCAGACATGATGCTCCTCGTATGTCGGGGGCATCTCCTCGTCTGGTTCCCAGTCGTCGACCACCTCGTCGCGCCGAGGTGACCGGCGACTGGCAGCCAGTGGCTGGTCGACGCCCGGTTGTGTGGGGCTGCCGCTACCGTCGAATGCCGAGACGGCTGATGATGGAGCGGTAGCGCTCGACGTCGTTCTTGCGGACGTAATCGAGCAGCCGGCGGCGGTGACCGATGAGCTTCATCAGGCCTCGCCGGGTGTGGTGGTCCCCTTTGTGCTCCTTGAGGTGCTCCGTGAGGTGGTTGATCCGGCCGGACAGCAGTGCGATCTGCACCTCGGGCGAGCCGGTGTCCGTGTCATGGAGCCGGTACTCGGAGATGGTGGACTGCGTGTCGGGCATACGGAAATCCTCGGGAGAAACTGGTCGGAGTGCGTCGGGAACCTCTCCCGGCCGCCAAATATGGTAGCAGCCCCCCGCTGATCAGGGAAGATCGGCCAGCACCCGCTCGGTCGCCTCGACGTCGGCCTTCATCTGGGCGATCAGCGCCTCCACCGAGTCGAAGCGCTGCTCGGCGCGCGAGGCGTTCCCGGAAGGACACCCGGACCGCCTCCCCGTAGAGGTCGCCGTCGAAATCGAGCAGGTAGGCCTCGACCAGCACCGGGGCGGTGCCCGGCTCGTAGAAGGTCGGCCGCCGGCCCACCGAGATGGCGCTCCGGTGCACCGAACCGTCGGCCCGGGTCAGGTAGCCGGCGTAGATGCCGTCCGCCGGCAGGGCGATGTCGTCGGCCACGGCCACGTTGGCCGTCGGGAACCCCAGTTCCGGACCGCCACGCCCGTCGCCCTGCACCACCGGGCCCCGCACCTCGTGCGGCCGTCCCAGCAGTCGGGCCGCCGCCGGCCACGTCGCCTGCCGCGATGAGGGCGCGGATCCGGGTGGAGGACACGGCCTCGGATTCGTCGCCCGTCAGCCCGACCCCGACGACCTCGAAACCGTGCTCGGCGCCGAGGCGGCGCAGCAGGTCGACGTTGCCCTTGCGCCCGTGGCCGAAGTGGAAGTCCTCGCCCACCACGACGAGACGGGCCCCGAGCTGGTCGACCAGGATCTCCTGGACGAACTCCTCGGCCGTCTCGTCGGCCCGGGCCTCGTCGAACGGCACCACCAGGGTGCGGTCGATCCCGCACTCGGCCAGGAGCTCGAGCTTCTGCTCGAGCGAGGTCAGCTGCTTGGGGGCCGAGTCGGGTCGCACCACCGCCGCCGGATGGCGGTCGAAGGTCACCACCACCGTCGAGAGGCCCTCGGCCGCGGCCCGCTCGGACAGGTCGCGCAGCAGGGCCCGGTGCCCCAGGTGGACCCCGTCGTAGGCGCCGATGGTCACGGCAGTTCCTGGTCCGGGCATCGCGCCTGAGGGTACTCGCTCGCTCGGGGCGGGTCGGCGCTCAGCCGGCCGCGGCGAGCACCACCGCCGGCCGGATGCGGTCGGTGCCCGTGGCCTCGTAGACGGCGAGCAGCGTGCCCGCTGTCGTCGAGCATCGCCCACGGCCCGTCCCCGACCGCACCGAGCGGCACCCGGTCGAGGGCGAGCCCCGTGCGGATCGAGGCGGCGACGGTCGACTCGACCGTGACCGCGTCCATGTCGCGCATGGCTTGGGCCGGCGTCAACACCGAGCCGGGCCCGAGTGCGTCGAGCGGCCGCATCTCGGCGCCGCCGAAGGAACCGATCCGGGTCCGCCGCAGGTCGGTCACGTGCGCCCCGCCGCCGAGCGCGCGCGCCCAGGTCCTGGGCCAGCACCCGGACGTAGGTGCCCGACGAGCACTCGATCTCGGCGCGATAGATCCGGCGTCGGGACGGGTCGGGCTCGACGTCGAAGCGGTAGACGGTGACCGGCCGGGCCGCCCGCTCCACCTCGAGACCCTGGCGGGCCAGCTCGTGGAGGCGGCGCCCGCCCACCTTGACGGCCGAGACCATCGGCGGCACCTGGTCGATCTCGCCGGTCAGCGTCGCCGCGGCGCGGCTGCACCTCGTCGGGCGTCACGTGCGCCATGTCGAAGGTGCCGGTGACCTCGCCCGAGGCGTCGAGCGTCGACGTGGAGGTGCCCAGGACGATGTCGGTCGTGTAGGTCTTGCGCAGCGGGGTGAGGAAGCGCATGAGCCGGGTGGCCCGGCCCAAGCCGACCAGGAGCACCCCCGTCGCGTCGGGGTCGAGCGTCCCCGCGTGCCCGACCCGGCGCTGCCCGAAGATGCGGCGGCAGCGGGCCACGACGTCGTGCGAGGTCATGCCCGCCTCCTTGTCCACCACGACCAGCCCGTGCACCGCGCCGGCATCGCTCACCGCAGGCGGGGGGTCAAGCGGGCTCTGCGGGAGGGGGAGGCTGTTCCCCCGCACCAGGTTCCGCCTCGTCCCCGGCGTGGAGCCCGCGTAGCAGCTCCTCCACCCGGGATCCCGCGGCGATGGCCGGATCGGCCTCGAATGTCAGCCGGGGCGTGCGCTTGATCGTCATCTGCAACCCGATCAGCTTCTGCAGGTGCGTGCGCCGCTCCTCGAGCACCACGGCCGTCTCCTCGGGCAGCGAGGCCAGATACACGACCGCCGTGCGCATGTCGGGGGCCACCTCCACCGAGGTGACGGTCACCATGGGGAGCTCGTCGGCGTCGGCCAGCCGCTCCAGTTCCTCGGCCACGACCTGGCGCAGCACCTGGTTGACCCGCAACGTCGCGGGGGTAGGTCGCCGTTCGGCGTCGTACCGCCACGGTCAGGTCCTCGCGATCTCGCGCTCCTCGAACGTCTCGATCACGTCGCCCTCCTTCAGGTCCTGGAAGTCGGACAGTCCGATACCGCACTCGAAGCCGGCGGCCACCTCGCGCACGTCGTCCTTGAAGCGGCGCAGCGAGTTGATGGCGCCCTTCCAGATGACCGTCCCCTCGCGCAGGAAGCGCACCTTGGAGCCGCGGGTGATCTTGCCGTCGCGCACGTAACACCCGGCCACGGCGCCGATCCGCGGGACCCGGAAGACCTCGCGCACCTCGGCCTCGCCGGTCACGATCTCCTCGTAGAGCGGGGAGAGCAGTCCCAGCATGGCCGCCTCGAGGTCCTCGAGCAGCTTGTAGATGATTTCGTAGGTGCGGATCTGCACGTGCGACGTCTCGGCCAGCTCGCGCGAGCGGCGATCCGGCCGCACGTTGAAGCCGATGATGGTGGCGTTGGAGGCCGACGCCAGTTGCACGTCGTTCTCGGTGATGCCGCCGATGCCGCGGAGCACGAAGCTGAGCTTCACGTCGTCGCGCTCGAGTCGCTTGAGCGACTCGGTCACCGCCTCGAGCGATCCCTGCACGTCGGCCTTCAGCACGATGTTGAGCGTCGCCGTCTCGCCCCGCGAGATCTGCTCGAAGAGGTCCTCGAGCCGGGCGCCGGCCGCGGCCGCCACCGGCTTGTGGCCGGACAACCGGAACCGCTGGGCCCGGGCCTCGCCGAGCGTGCGGGCCCGGCTCAGGTCCTTGGCCGCCCGCACCTCGTCGCCGGCGTTGGGCGGCTCGGAGAACCCGAGCACCTGGACCGGCGTCGAGGGCAGCGCCTCCTTGATGTGGTCGCCCTGGTCGTCCACCAACGCCTTGACCTTGCCCCAGGCGGCGCCGGCGACCACGGGGTCGCCCACCCGCAGGGTGCCCTGCTCCACGATGACCGTGGCCACGGGGCCCCGGCCCACTTCGAGCTCAGCTTCGAGCACGACGCCGCGGGCCTCGCCCTCGACCCGGGCCGTCAGCTCCTCGATCTCGGCCACGGTCACGATCTGCTCGAGCAGCGCGTCGATCCCGGTGCCCTGCAGGGCCGAGACCTCGACGGTGATGGTGTCGCCGCCCCAGGCCTCGGGCACCAGCCCGCGCTCGGAGAGTTGCTGGAGCACACGCTGGGGGTCGGCGTTGTCCCGGTCGATCTTGTTGACGGCCACGATGATCGGCACCTCGGCCGCCCGGGCGTGGTCGATGGCCTCGATCGTCTGGGGCATGACCCCGTCGTCGGCCGCCACCACCAGGATCACGATGTCGGTGACCTGCGCCCCTCGGGCCCGCATGGCCGTGAAGGCGGCGTGGCCCGGCGTGTCGATGAACGTGATGGGATGGCCCTGCCATTCCACTTGGTAGGCGCCGATGTGCTGGGTGATGCCGCCGGCCTCGCCGGCCACGACGTTGGCCGAGCGGATCTTGTCGAGCAGCAGCGTCTTGCCGTGGTCGACGTGACCCATGACGGTGACGACCGGCGGGCGCGGCCGCTGGTCGGCCTCGTCCTCCTCTTCCTCGTCCTCGAAGTAGCGGGCCAGCAGCTCCGCTTCCTGCTCCTCGCCCGGGTCGACCAGGCGCACGTCGGCGCCGATCTCGGCCGCGAAGAGCTCGATCATGTCGTCGCTCAGCGACTGGGTCGCCATCACCATCTCGCCCTGGAGAAGGAGGAAGCGCACGATGTCCCCGGCGCTGCGGTTCAGCTTGGGCCCCAGGTCGCGCGCGGTCGAGCCGCGCTCGATGATGACCTCGCCCTCGGGCACGGGTGCCGTGGAGGGCTGGTACGTGGTCATCTGCGTCGGCTCGAGCTCCTCGAGGTTCCGCCGACGCCGGCGGGCGCGCCGCTGTGGCGGGCGCCGGCCTGGCATGCCGCCGCGTCCACCGGGCGGAGGCGCGCCGGTCGGTGCTCCTCCTCCGGGGCGTCCGGCAAAGCCGCCGCCCGAACGTCCGGCAAAGCCGCCGCCGCCTCCACCGGGACCGCCGGCGGGACGCCCGGCACCGGGCGCGGGCCGACCACCGGTGCGCTGCGGGTAGGTACCGCCGCCGGGGCGCTGGCCCGCGGGCGGCGCCGTGGGCTCGCCGGCCGCCCATGCCGGGCGGGGGCGGAATCGGTCGCCCGCTCGGACCGAGCGGCGGGCGTCCACCGGGCGGTGGCGGTACCGGCTTGCCCGAGGGGCTCATCGGGTGGCCGCGGCGCGCGCTTCTGCGGTGCCTCGGTGGGCGCTGACGCCGCGGCTGCCGCGCCGTTGGGCGGCGCCTGGGCAGCCGGAGCCGCGGGCGGTGCGGACGGTGCGGACCGGCGCCGATGGCGCGGCTGTCGGAGCCGACGCCGCCGGGGCGGACGGTGCGGCGGCAGGAGCGGGCGCCGAAGCCGGCGGGGCGGACGGTGCCGCCGCGGGTGCGCCGGTCGTCGGCATCGCCGGCCGGGCTGCAGGAGGTGCGGCGGCAGGTGCGCCGGTCGCCGGCGCGGCGGGCGAGACGCCGGTGCGGCGGACGGCTGTGCGGCCGGCGGCGCGGTCGGCCTCGAACTGATCAGACGCGACGAGCGAGCGGGGACCTCTGGGGCCTGCGCGGCCGCGCCGGAGGCGGACGCGGCCGGAGCCGCCACCTGGCGGGTCGGCGCCTGCTTGGCCGGGGCGCTGCCTGCGGCGGAACTGCTCGATGCGGCCACCTTCTTGGCCGGAGCCGACGACACCGGGGCTGCGGCGGCACCGGCGCGAACGGCTGGGGCGACGGCGGGCGCCGCCTCGGCGGCCTTGGTCGCCTTGCCTGCCTTCTTGGCCGGGGCCGGCTCCTCGGGCTGGACGGGTCGGCGCAGACCGTCGGCGTCGGCCTTGCGACGGACGCGGTCCGCTTGGGCGTCCTCGATGGAGGACGAGTGGCTCTTGACCCCGATACCCAGGGAAAGAGCCAGCTCGAGCCCTTCCTTGTTGGTCAGGCCGAGCTCTTTGGCCAGCTCGTAGACGCGAATCTTCTTCGGCAAGTGGTTCTCTTCGTCCTTTGTCCTACGCCGGGCCCAGCGGGTTGCCCAGCCCCTTATCCTCGCACATCGGGTGTCACCTGCCCCCACGCCTCCACCAGGTCGGCCTGAAAGCGCTCCACCTCCGCATCGAGCGATTGCCGTGGCGAAGGCCCGATCGAATCCGTGCCTGCGCACGGCACGATCCAGGCAATCCAACGATCCCGAGCAGAGCCAGGCCCCACGCCCCGGTCCCGGAGCGATCGACAGTCAGCCCGCCCGCTCTGGTCCGTACGACCCGGATCAGCTCGTCGGCCGGCCGGACCATCCGGCAGCCGACACAGGTCCGTGCCGGGGCTATGCCTCGGCCTCCTCCGTCACTTCGGCCTTTACTTCTGCCGTGACTTCGGTCGCCACCACGGGCTCGGCCGCAGCGGGCACCGCCCCGTCGGCGTCCCCGGACTCGGCGGCGGGCGCGTCGGCCGCCGCGGCCTCGTCCGCCGTCTCCTCGCGCCTGGTGCGACCACTCCTCGGCCGACATGGCCTCGCCGCCCTCGGCCGGCTTCCAGACCATCTCGCCGCTCTCGTCCTCGACCCACTCGCCCTCGGCCCATTCCTGGTCGCCGTAACCGGCTTCTTCCTCGGCCAGCTGGGTCTCGCTCTTGATGTCGATGCGCCAGCCGGTGAGGCGCGCCGCCAGGCGGGCGTTCTGACCCTCCTTGCCGATGGCCAAGGAGAGCTGGAAGTCGCTCACGATGACCGTCGCCGTACCGGTCTCCTCGTCCAGGCGCACCTCGCGCACGCGCGCCGGGGCCAGCGCGTTCTGGATCAGTTCGACCGGGTCGTCCGAGAACGGCACCACGTCGACCCGCTCGCCCCGCAGCTCGTTGGTGACCATGCGCACGCGCGGACCCGCGGGCGCCCACGCAGGCGCCCACCGGGTCCACGTTGGGGTCGTTGGACCAGACCGCGATCTTCGTGCGGTGTCCCGGCTCGCGGGCGGCCGCCTTGATCTCGACCACGCCCGAGCCGATCTCGGGCACCTCGAGCTCGAAGAGCCGCTTGATCAGTCCGGGGTGGGTCCGGCTGACGACGATCTGGGGACCCTTGGTCGTCTTGCGGACCTCGACGATGTAGGCCTTGAGCCGGGCGCCGTGCTCGTAGCGCTCGTAGGAGACCTGCTCGGCCTGGGGCAACAGCGCCTCGACCTTGCCCAGGTCGAGCAGCGTGTAGCGGTTGTCGGTCTGCTGGACGATGCCGGTGACGATGTCGCCCTCGCGCCCGGCGTACTCCTCGTACTTCATGTCCCGCTCGACCTCACGGATGCGCTGCAGAATGACCTGCTTGGCCGTCTGCGCCGCGATGCGGCCGAAGTCGTCCGGCGTGTCGTCCCACTCGCGGACGACCTCGCCCTCCTCGTCGAGCTCCTGGCCGTACACCCGGATCTCACCGGAGTCGGGGTCGATGGTGACCACCGCCTCCTCGGCCGCGTCGGGACGGCGCTTGTAGGCCGCCACCAGCGCATTGGCCAGGGCGTCGAGCAGTGTGTCGACGGAAATTCCCTTGTCGCGCGCGATCTGTCCCAGGGCGTCGAGGAATTCGAAGTTGGTCTTGCTCATGGCCGCTTCACCCTCTCACTCTTCTTCGGCGCAGGTCCCCACTCGAAGACCGTCCTCGCCCGCTCGATGTCGTCGTACGCAATGCGGATCTCCCCGCCCGGCACGTCCGGACCGTTCAGCGTGAACCCGGAGGCGTCGGCCGACGCCAGCGTCCCGGTCAGGCGGCGCACCTCGGCCGTGCCGGCGTTGACCCGCACCGTGACCTTCTCGCCGACGGCGCGGGCGAAGTGGGCCGGGGTGCGCAACCGCCGCTCGAGCCCGGGGCTGGAGACGGACAGGATGTAGCGACCGGGAATGGGGTCGATCTCGTCGAGCGCGGCCGAGACGTCCTTGGTGGCCGCGCCCAGCTCGTCCAGACCCACGCCACCCTCCCGGTCCACGAACACGGTCAGCTGGGCACCGTGCAGCTCCACGTCGACCAGGTCGAGACCCCGGGCCTCGAGCAGGGGCGACAGCGCGCCAGCAAGGTCAGTCGTCTCATCGGTCATCGCCATCACCTCCTCTCCTTCCTTCCTGGCCCCGCAAAGCGAAAGCGTGGGCCGCAGCCCACGCTTCAACGAGGTACTGATATCTAAATGGACAGCTGAAGAATTATAGCAACCGCCAGGTCAATAGGAGCGGGCCACGACGGCCATGAGGTCCTCGTCGGCGTCGCCAGGCACGGCGAGGGAGCCGTCGGAGCGCTGGAGGCAACGCGACGGTGACCGCATGCTGGGCCAGGCGGTCCTCGCCCTCGGGCCCGAGCGCGCGCCATGGGGATGCGGGCGAAGCCCACGCCGGCCGCTTCGACCGCCTCTTCCAGGGTGGTGGCGTCCGCCGTGCGGGCGTCCCGGGCTGCGGTGGCCTCGGCCAGGAGCTCGGCGGCCGTCTCGGCCAGCACCTCGGCCACCCGCCCGGCGAGCGCAGCCAGGGCCACGCTCTCCTTTTCGCGTCGATGCCGGATCACCAGGGTCACGTTCCCCTCGGCCAGGTCCCGGGGACCGACCTCCACCCGGACGGGCACGCCCTTGAGCTCCCAGGCCACGCTGCGCCGGCCGAAGCTGGTGTCGGTCCGGTCGTCGAGACGGACCCGGTGGCCCGCTGCAGCCAGTTCGGCCACGAGCACGCCGGCCGCCTGCCCGACCTCGGGTGCGTCCTTGACCACCATCACCACGACCTGGGTCGGGGCCAGCGCCGGCGGCAGCCGGAGACCGAAGTCGTCGCCGTGACCCATGACCAACGCACCGACCAGACGGGTCGAGACGCCCCACGAGGTCTGCCACACGTGTTCGAGCGTGCCTGAGGCGTTGGAGAACGTGATGTTGAACGGAACGGCGAAGTTCTGCCCGAGCTCGTGGCTCGTGCCCATCTGCAACGCCTTGCCGTCGCCCATCATGCCCTCGCACGTCCACGTCTGAATGGCTCCGGCGAAGCGCTCGCGTGGCGTCTTGTGACCCGGTGAGGACCGGAATGCCGAGCACGTCGACCATGGTCGTGCGGTAGACGTCGTTGAGGATGCGGAGGGCGTACGCCCGGGCGTCCTCCTGCGTGGCGTGGGCGGTGTGCCCTTCCTGCCAGAGGAATTCGCTCGTGCGCAGGAAGAGGCGGGGGCGCAGCTCCCACCGCACGACGTTGGCCCACTGGTTCATCAGCAGTGGAAGGTCGCGGTGGCTCTGCACCCACTTGGAAAAGAAGTGGTTGATCACCGTCTCGGACGTGGGCCGCACCACGAGGGGCTCTTCGAGCTCTTTGCCACCGCCGTGGGTCACCACGGCCAGCTCTGGAGCGAAACCCTCGACGTGCTCCGCCTCGAGCGCCAGGAAGGACTCGGGGATGAAGAGGGGGAAGTAGGCGTTCTCCGCCCCGGCCTCCTTGATGCGCCGGTCGAGCTCGGACTGCATGAGCTCCCAGATCCCGTAGCCCCACGGGCGGATCACCATGGTGCCGCGGGCCGGGCCGTTGTCGGCCATCTCGGCGCCGGCGATGACTTCTTGGTACCAGCGCGGGAAGTCCTCCTCGCGCGTCACGATCGCACCCTTGGCCATGGTGCAGGCTACTCATTCAGCCCCGGCGTCCTCGGACGACGCTCCGCCCAACCCGAGCTGGTCGCGGGTGACCCGCGGTCGCTCAGCGCTCGCCGTCGGCGTGGCGGCGAATGATCTCGATCTTCTCCGCCGGCGTGGTTCGGGTCGGCGCCGCCGATCTCGAGGAGGGCGCGCCGGTCGGCCTCGGCCTCCGCCTCGGCCCCTTCGTCGGCCGCGGCGATGCGGGCCTCGATGCCTTCGGTGACGAGGCGTTCGGCCTCCTCCACCAGCGCGGTCACCATCTCGTCCTCGGGCACGACCCGGATGATCTTGCCCCGGATGAAGAGGTGCCCCTTCTGCTTCCCGGCCGCGATGCCCAAATCGGCCTCACGCGCTTCGCCCGGGCCGTTCACCACGCACCCCATGACGGCGACCTGGATGGGTAGGTTCAACTTCTCGAGCGCCTCCTGCGCGGCCTTGGCCACGGCGATGACATCGACCTGGGCCCGGCCGCACGATGGGCAGGCGATGAGATCGAGCCCCTTGCGCTCGCGCAGGCCGAGTGACTCGAGGAGCTGGCGGCCGGCCCGCGCCTCCTCCACCGGGTCCGCGGTCAGCGAGAAGCGGATGGTGTCCCCGATCCCCTCGGCCAGCAACGCGCCGATGCCCGCGGTGCCCTTGACCAGGCCTCCCGGAGGCGGTCCCGCTTCGGTCACCCCGAGGTGCAGCGGGTGGTCGAAGGTCTCCGAGGCCAGCCGGTAGGCGGCGATCATCAGCGCCACCGAGGAGGCCTTCACCGAGATCTTGACGTCGTCGAACCCCACCTCGGCAAAGAGGGCCAGCTCGTTCTGGGCCGACTCGACCAGCGCCTCGGGCGTCGCGCCGCCGTACTTCTTGTAGAGATCGGGGTGCAGCGAGCCGGCGTTCACACCGATACGGATCGGCACCCCACGGTCGCGGGCCTCGGCCGCCACCTCTTTGATCTCGACCTCCTTGCGCAGGTTGCCCGGGTTGAGCCGCAGGCCCTGCACGCCGGCCTCGAGCGCGGCGAGCGCCATCTCGTGGTGGAAGTGGATGTCGGCCACGATCGGCACCGGTGAGCGCGGCACGATGTGGGCCAGACCCTCGGCTGCCGCCTCCTCGTTACAGGTGCAGCGGACGATGTCTGCGCCGGCGCCGGCCAGCGCGTAGATCTGGGCCAGCGTCCCGTCGACGTCGGCCGTCTTGGTCGTCGTCATCGACTGCACCGTGATGGGTGCACCGTTGCCGATGGGGACGCCGCCCAGCGTGATCCCACGGGTCTGCCGGCGTGGCGTCAGCAGCGACGAGGACAGTTCCACGGCTAACGCGGGATCTGGAGCGGGTGGGTGATGTCGAGGTAGACCCCGGCCAGGACGAAGAAGGCCAGGATTGCGATGAACAGCGCCGCCACCGGGAAGAGTTTCGTGATGTCGGCCCGGTAGTAGGCCTCGCCCTTGCGGGTGCGTATCCACTCGTAGGTGGCGACGGCCACGTGTCCCCCGTCGAGCGGGATCATCGGCAGCATGTTGAGCAGCGCGAAGACGATGTTGATGGTGATCAGAAGCAGGAGCAGGGTGGGCAACCCGTCCTTCTCCGCCTGCGCCCCGAGATTGCCGATGCCGATGATGGACACCGGGCGCGGGTTGGCGTCGGGGTTGTTCGCCGCCACGCTGGCGTCCTTGGAGCTGGTCACCTGATTGAAGACCGAGGTGACCCCGTGCGGCGAGAACAGATGACCGATGCCAGCCACTTCCGCCGTCGTGACCTGCCACATGGTGCTGAGCGCCTCGCCTGGCGACGACGCCAGGCTGACCGACTTGGGGACCGAGTCGATGCTCACGCCGAGGTAGCCGTGGTTGGCCAGCTTCACCCCTTGGACCGTGACCCCTTTGCCGCTCACCGGGGTGGCGTGGAGGTCGATGAGGCGGCCGTCGCGCTCCACGCCCAGGGTCAGCGGCTTGCCGACAGAGTGGCCGATGATGGTCTGCATGGAGTTCGGGTCGGAGAAGGTCTTGCCGTTGACGGAGACGATGATGTCCCCGGCTTTGAGGCCCGCCAGCTGGGCCGGCGTCTGGGTCACGCCCGACCAGTGCTCGAGCGAGCCCACCTTGTAATTGTTCGAAGCCACTCCGAAGCCGAGCACCAGGATCAGGGCGAGGACGAAGGCGATGAGCAGGTGCATCACCGATCCTGCCGAAGCGACGATGATGCGCTGGTGGAACGGCTGGGCCCGGTAGGCCCGGGGCTCGTCCTCCTCGGACACCTCCTCGGTCGAGGTGAAGCCGGTGATGCGCACGTAGCCGCCGGCGGGTATGGCCTTGACGCCGTACTCGGTCTCGCCGCGGCGGACGGACCAGAGCCGCGGACCGAAGCCGACGAAGTATTCGGTCACCTTCATGCCCGCCCGCTTGGCCGTGACGAAGTGGCCGAGCTCGTGGAGCATCACGATGGCGATGAGGATGACGATGAAGAGCAGGATGTCGCCCCAGCCGAGCAGGATGAAGGCGGCGGTGATCACGGCCAGCGCGGCGATCAATTGCAGCACCCGGCTGAAATTGCCGGACTCGACGACGGCCTCCGGTTCGGGGGCAGGCGGATCCGCCGGCGCGTCCTTCTGGGTGAGGGTCATCGCGCCCCCAACGCTACCGGGTGCTCCCACCGGCCAGCCGTCGCCCGAGCGCCTGACGGGCTCGGACCCTGGCCTCGGCGTCGGCCGCCAGCACAGCCTCGACCTCGTCCACCTGGTCGTCCGTCCACGCGTCGAGCGTCTCGGCCACCACGTCGGCAATGCCGGTCCATGACAACGCACCGTCAAGAAATGCCTCGACGGCCACCTCGTTGGCCGCACTGAGCCAGGCCGGGGCGGACCCGCCGCGGCGGCCCGCCGAGTAGGCCAAGTCGATGCAACGGAAGACCTCGCGGTCCGGGGGTTCGAAGGTGAGGGTCCGGGCGGTCGACCAGTCGAGCGCCCCGAAGGGGGTGGCGGCGCGGTCGGGCCAGCACAGGGCGTAGCCGATGCAGAGGCGCATGTCAGGGCTGGCGAGCTGGGCCACGGTCGACCCGTCACGCAACTCGACCATCGAATGGATGACCGACTGGGGGTGCACGACGATGTCGATCTGGTCGTAGTCCACCCCGAAGAGCTCGTGCGCCTCGATCACCTCGAGGCCCTTGTTCATCAGGGTGGACGAGTCCACCGTGATCTTGGGTCCCATCGTCCATGTCGGATGGGCCAGCGCGGCCTCGATCGTGACCTCGCCGAGCTGCTCTGTCGACCAGCCGCGGAAGGGCCCTCCCGACGCCGTGAGGAGGAGGCGCGACACCGCCGCCGTGCCGTCGACCGAATGCAGGCACTGGTGCAATGCGCAGTGTTCGGAGTCGACGGGAACGATCTCGGCGCCCGGAGTGGCCCGTGCCTTCTGGACCAGCGGCGCGGCCGCGATCAGCGACTCCTTGTTGGCCAGGGCCAGACGCTTGCCCGCTTCGAGGGTGGCCAAGGTCACCGGCAACCCGGCGAATCCGACGACGCCGTTCAGGACCACGTCCGCCTGCCGCGCCGCCTCCTCCATGCCTTCGATCCCGACGAGCACCTCCGTGCCGGCCGGCACGCCAGCCGCCACATCGCGGTAGCGATCGGGGTCGCCGATCACCACCACGTCGGGGTGGAATTCCTGGGCCTGGGCCACGAGGACGTCGGCCGAGCGCTGCACGGCGAGGGCGTGGACGCGGAAGCGAGCGTGCTCGCTCCGGATGACGTCGAGCGCCTGCGTGCCGATCGAGCCTGAGGAGCCCATCAGGCTGACGGTGCGCATCAGCTCACCCGAGGTGGAGCGCCTTGACCGCGAAGTACGTGGCTGGCAGGACGAAGAGCAGACCATCGACCCGATCGAGCACGCCTCCGTGCCCGGGGAGGATGCGACCCATGTCCTTGACCCCGAGGTGCCGCTTGACGAGAGACTGGCTGAGATCGCCGATCGGTGCGACGACGGCCACGATGATGCCGTAGACGAGCGCCTTGCCGATGGTCCACGGGTGGATGAAGTGGACCACGATGACCGACACCAAGATGGCGGCGACGGCGCCGCCGATGAGACCCTCCCAGCTCTTGTTCGGGCTGATGGACGGGGCCAGCTGATGGCGGCCCATGGCCGAACCGACCAGAAGCGAGGCGATGTCGTCGGCCACCGTGACGATGATGGCCGCGAGCAAGAAGGCGATCCCGTGGCGATCGGGGAACAAGGTCGGGTCCAGCAGCAAGGCCGCGAAGGAGCCGAATGCCCCCACCCAGACGAAGACGAAGACGGTCGAGGTCAGGCCGGACACGGGGTCGGCCGCCGGTTCCACCCGGGCCAGGTACCAGACGAACGATCCGACCACGAGGAGGACGAGGACGAGCGGGAGCGCCGCCACCCCCTTGTTGTAGGTCTCGACCACCAGGGAGAGGCAGGCCACCAGTCCGAGCAGCGTGGCCGGGTGGTACTGGGCCTTGCGGAAGGCGGCATAGGCCTCGGCCGCGGCCAGGAGGAGCACCACGGTGACGATGACCATGGAGGCCACGGTGCCCAAGGAGAAGCAGACGAGCGCAGCAACGCCCAGGAGCAGGCCCGAGCCGATGGCGACCCGCATGTCGCGACCGCCTGTCCCGGCGGTGTTCACGTTGCCCGTACGCGCCGTGGCCGCCACCCGGGTGGTGCGCGGCGCCCGCGCCTTGGGCTCGGGCGGACTCGGCGGGACCAGTCGCGACGCGGCGGCAGCGTCTGCGGCCGCCGGGGTGCCGGCCGCAGGGACGTGCGAGGCCACCTCCGCCGGCTCGTACTCGTAGTCGACCTCGACCTCGACCTCTTCGGAGACCACCAGCGGTTCGGCCTCGGTTCCGGGCTCCGGAGGGATGACCAGGGTGTCGTCGGACTCGAAATGCCAGGGTGCCCGCTCGACGTCGACTTCTTCCTTCTCGCTGAGCAGCGCACCCACAGCGGGAAGGTCGTCGGAGAGCATGGCCGGCTCGAAGATCTCCTCCTGGGCCTCCCAGTCGTTCTCCTCCTCACGCCAGGTGGGCGGGGCGACCGGCTGATCCTCGCCGGAGCTGCGATCGAGGATGGCCGGCACCTGACCCGTCGGCGCGTCGTTCCAGTGCGGGAGGTCCGGGTGCTCCTCGACGACGGGTCCGGTGGCGTCACGCACACTGTCGCCGGCCGGCTCCGCACCGATGATGCGAACGCGACCCGAGTGGTAACTCGTGGGTTCCTCGTCAACGACGTCGACCACTTCTCCTCCGTTCTCGGGCTCGGGATCGCCGAGGCCCAAGAACGCGTCGAGCTCTTCGTAGTCGTTGGTGTCGTCGGGCATGTCAGACCTGCAGCAACTCTTGCTCTTTGTTGGCGAGCAACTGGTCGATGAGCGCCACCTGTTCCTGGGTGATCTTCTCGAGTTCCTTCTCCACCCGATCGAGCTCGTCGGTGGAGAGCTCCCCGTCCTTCTGGAGCGACTCGAGCTCGTGGCGGCCCGCCCGGCGCAGGTTCCTGATGGCCACCCGCCCCTCCTCCGCCTTGTGTCGCACGACTTTGACCAACTCCTTGCGGCGCTCCTCGGTGAGCGGCGGGAAGGCCAACCGGATCACGGCCCCGTCGTTGGCCGGATTGATCCCCAGGTCCGATGTCATGATCGCCTTCTCGATCGCACCGAGGGAGCCCTTGTCGTAGGGGGAGATGACAAGGAGCATGGCGTCGGGCACGCTGAACCCGGCCAACTGGCGCAACGGCGTGGGCGAACCGTAGTAGTCGACCACGAGCGTCTCGACCAGCGCCGAGGAGGCCCGGCCGGTGCGCACGTTGCCCATCTCGTGGCGGACGTGGTCGATGGCCTTGACCATCTTCTCCCTGGTGTCGTCCCTGACCAGGCCGGCGAGATCCTCGTCCATTAGTGGACCAGCGTACCGATCCGCTCACCGCTGAGCGCACGAGGGATGTTTCCCGGGTTCATGAGGTCGAAGACCCGGATGGGCAGATCGTTGTCCTTGCAGAAGGTGATCGCGGTCAGGTCCATGACACGCAGGTCCTGGTTGATGACCTCCATGAAGGAGATCTCCTCGTAGCGGGTCGCCGTCGGGTCCAGTTTGGGGTCGGCGCTGTAGACCCCGTCCACGCCTGAGTGGGTGCCCTTGCAGAGGAGCTCGGCCCCGATCTCGGCGGCCCGCAAGGCCGCAGGCGTGTCCGTGGTGAAGAAGGGATTGCCCATGCCGGCCGCGAAGACGACGATGCGGCCCTTCTCGAGGTGACGGATGGCCCGGCGCCGGATGTAGGGCTCGGCCACCTCCTGCATGCTCGAGCGCGGTGAGGACGCGGGTCGGCTGGTCGTTCTGTTCCAGCGCGTCCTGGAGGGCCAGCGCGTTGATCACGGTGCCGAGCATGCCCATGGTGTCGGAGGTGGCACGGTCCATGCCGCCGCTCTCACCGGTCGTGCCGCGCCAGATGTTGCCGCCACCGACGACGACGGCGAGCTCGAGGTCGCCGCCTTCCATGGCGCGCGCCATCTCCTTGGCCATGCGCTCGACCGTTGCTGCATCAATGGTCTCGTCTGAGGCGGCAGAGGCGAGTGCCTCTCCCGACATCTTGAGGACGATCCGGCGGGGTTCTCCCACGATCAGTCCCGTCAGGCGCCGATGACGACCTGCGCGAAGGCCACGATGCGAGCCGAGCCGAGCATGGAGGTGATCGTCTGCTTCTCGTCCCTCACGTACGCCTGGTCGAGCAGGACGCGATCCTTGAACCACCCGTTCATCCGTCCGTCGACGATTTTGTCGAGGGCGGCCTCCGGCTTGCCCTTCGTTGCGCGAGATCTCGAGCACGGTGGCGCGTTCGGCGTCGATGTCGGCCTGCGGCACCTCGTCACGGCTGAGGTAGGTCGGCTTGGTGAACGCGATGTGCACGGCGATGTCGTGGGCCAGCTCCTCGGAGCCGCCCTCGATCACCACGGCAACGGCATTGACGCCGCGGCCCGCCTGCTGGTGCAGGTAGGTCTCGACCACCTGGCCAGCTTCGGCCACCAGCCGGCGCACCTGCCCGACCGAGATGTTCTCCTTGAGCGTGGTGCGCAGGCGCTCGATCTCGTCGTCGAGCTCGCCGACGGCGTCCTCGCCCTTGGCCGCGACCACGGCAGCCAGCTCGTCGGTCAGCGCCACGAACTCGTCAGACTTGGCCACGAAATCGGTCTCGCAGCGCATTTCGACCACGGCCGCCGCGTCGCCCGAGCGCACGGCGGCCACGGCGCCCTCGGAGGCCTCCCGGTCGGATCGCTTGGCCGCGCCGGCCAGGCCCTTGAGCCGCAGGATCTGTGCTGCCTCCTCCAAGTCGCCGTTGGCCTCCTCGAGCGCGTTCCTGCAGTCGAGCATGCCGGCGCCGGTCATCTGGCGCAGGGTGGCAACGTCCTTGGCGGTGTACTTCGGCATGGTTCAGGCAACCTCTACGGGCTCGGCGGGAGCGGGGCGGGGTGCGGCGGAGCGGAGCGGCGGAGCCGGAGCGGCGCCGGGGCGGAAGCGGCCTGCAGCGGCGGGACCGGTGGGCCCGGCGGGGCCGGGGTGAGGGCGAGCCGCCCTCGTCGGACGGGGCCGCCGGCGCGGCCTGGCGCCGGTGCTCGGCGATGAAGCGGCCCTCGACCACGGCGTCGGCGATCACCCGGCACATGAGCGATCCGGAGCGGATGGCGTCGTCGTTGCCGGGGATGACGTAGTCGATGACGTCGGGGTCGCAGTTGGTGTCGACGACCGCCACCACGGGCAGCCCGAGCTTGCGCGCCTCGGTCACCGCGATGTGCTCCTTCTTGGTGTCGATCACGAAGACGGCGTTCGGCAGCCGGTCCAGGTCGGCGATGCCGCCCAGGTTCCGGCTCAGCTTCTCGAGCTCGCGGGTGTGCTGGAGGGCCTCACGCTTGGGCATGCCCTCGAAGTCGCCGGCAGCCTGCATGGCCCGCAGCTCCTGCATGCGCTTCACCCGACCCGGACACGGTGGCGAAGTTGGTGAGCATGCCGCCCAGCCAGCGCTGGTTGACGTAGGGCATGCCGCAGGCCTCGGCGTACTCCGCCACCGGGCCCTGGGTCTGCTTCTTGGTCCCCACGAAGAGGACGGTGCCACCGTCGGCCACCAGGTCACGCACGTACGTGTAGGCGGACTCGATGCCGGTGAGCGTCTTGCGCAGGTCGATGAGGTAGATCCCGTTGCGCTCGCCAAGAATGAAGCGCTTCATCTTCGGGTTCCACCGTCGCGTCTGGTGGCCGAAGTGAACCCCGGCCTCCAGAAGCTGTCGCATGGAAACGACGGCCATAGTTTGCATTCCTCCAGTCGGTTTCTCCCCTGGCGCAGCGCCGGCCGGGGCCGGCGACCGTGGGACGCGTCAGGTGATGTTGGTAGATGATGCTCGCCCACCGGGCGGCGGGCCGGACCAGGTTAGCCGCTCGGGCGGCCCTACGCCCTGGGGTGCGTCCCCTCGTACACGCTGCGCAGCCGCTCCTTGCTGACGTGCGTGTAGATCTGGGTGGTGGCCAGGCTGGAGTGGCCCAGCAGCTCCTGCACCACCCGCAGGTCGGCGCCGCCGTCGAGGAGGTGGGTGGCGTAGGTGTGGCGGAGGGCGTGAGGGTGGGTCGGCGAGGCGGCCCGCCGGTCCAGGATGCGGCGCACGTCACGGGGTCCGAGGCGTGCCCCGCGCTGGTTCACGAAGGCGGCATCGGGCGGGCCGGCCAGGTCGTCGCGCCCGTGCTCGAGCCAGGCCGCCAGGGCGGCGACCGCGGTGTCGTGGATCGGGACCCGGCGCTGCTTGGACCCTTTCCCGAGGACCGTCACGGTGCGCTGGCGCAGGTCGATGTCGGCGCGGTCGAGGCCGCAGAGCTCCGAGACCCGGAGGCCGGCCGCGTAGAGCAGCTCGAGCACGGCCAGGTCGCGCCGGTCCAGAGGCGTCTCGGCGGACGCGTCCAGCAGCGTCGAGACCTCGCCGCCCGAGAGCACCCGGGGCAGGCGCCCTCCCCCGGAGGGGGCCCGCAGCGACCGGGCCGGATCCTCGGGGAGGCGACCCTGCCGATGGAGCCAGGAGAAGTAGGAGCGCAGCGCCGCCGCCTTGCGGGCGATGGTGGCTCGGGCCAGCTTTCGGGTCCCGAGCGACGCCAGGTAGCGCCGCAGGTGGAGGCGCTCGACCCCCGCGGGACCGTCGATCTCCATCCGAGCCATGAAGTCCGCGAAGCCGCGCACGTCGCCCACGTAGGCCTTCTGGGTGGCGGGAGAGCGGCCGCCCAGCCAGGCCTCGAAGCCGGGCAGGTCCCAGTCGGGTCGCACGATGCAACGCTACTGCCCGCATTCCAGCCGGCCAGGGCACTAACGTCCCCTGAGAACCAACGGGGGGTCCGCTGGGTTCGGGAACAGTCTTCGTGAAATGGAGGACGGTCATGGTCTCGAGATTCGATCGCCGCACGCTGCTGGCCAGTGGTGCGGCAACCGCAGCAGGTCTCGCCGGGGTCTCCGCAGTGGGCTGGGACGACATGGCCGGTGCCGCCACCAACGGGCCGGGGCGCAACGGCGTCAGCACGAAGAAGCCGAAGAAGGGCGGCTCGCTGGTCTTCGGCGTCGACGCCGAGGAGTCCGGCTTCCTGCCCACCACGGCCCGGTTCGACGAAGTCGGCGTCATGTACGCCCGCACGGTGTTCGACCCGTTGGCCATCGTGCTGGCCAACGGCAACTGGGCCCCCTACCTGGCCCAGTCGATCGTCCCCAACTCGACCTACACGTCCTGGACCATCACCCTGCGGCCCAACGTGGTCTTCCACGACGGCACGCCCTGCAACGGGGCCGCGCTCCTGGCCAACTTCCAGGCCCACGCCAAGTCCGTCCTCACCGGCATCGTCATCAACCCGACGCTCGTGTCGATCACCCAGACCGGCCCGCTGGCCGTGGCCATCACGTTCTCGAAGCCCTGGGTGCCCTTCCCCTATTACCTGGCCGGCGGCATCGGCGGGCAGATCGCCTACCCGGTGGCGCTCGTCCATGCTGGCCAACCCGAA
This sequence comes from uncultured Acidimicrobiaceae bacterium, assembly GCA_963726855.1. Classification (GTDB taxonomy): domain Bacteria; phylum Actinomycetota; class Acidimicrobiia; order Acidimicrobiales; family RAAP-2; genus Bog-473. The sequence goes on along the minus strand of CAVSEB010000020.1, from coordinate 39,759 downwards.
CGGGACCAGCCATCCCGTGGGCACCGGTCCCTTCGTGTTCAAGCAGTGGATCCCCAACGACCATTTCACGGCGACGGCCAACAGCAAATACTGGCGACCTGGCATGCCCTACCTGTCGCAGATCACCTTCAAGCCGATCCCCGACGAGTCGGCCCGGGCCGAGGCGCTCAAGTCCGGCACCATCGACCTGATGATCACCGACACCCCGCAGGTCATCACCCAGTTCCGGGGCAACAAGAGCTACTCGTACGTGGACGACTCGGGCAAGGTGGCCGGCGAGCCCGACATGAACTGTGTCCAGCTGAACTGCCTCAAGGCGCCCGTTCAACAACGCCAACGTGCGCCGGGCCGCGGCCATGGCCATCAACCGCAAGCAGTACGCCAAGGTGATCGACGACAACGTGCTCCCGGTGAGCACCGGCCTCTTCACGCCCGGCTCGCCCTACTTCTCGACCACCCCCTATCCGGCTTACAACCCATCCGAGGCCACCAAGCTGGTCAAGACCGCCCAGACGCAGCTGGGTGGTCCCGTCAGCTTCACCTTCGGCACCACCAACTCGCCGGCCGCCATCAGGGCCCAGGAGTACATCCAACAGGCATGGCAGGCGGTCGGGTTCCAGGTCAAGAACACGATCGTGCAGCAGAACGACGACATCAACCAGGCGCTGGCCGGCACCTACCAGGCGCTGGCCTGGCGCCAGTTCGGCGCGGTCAACCCGGACCTCAACTACATCTTCTGGAGCACCACCACGGTCAGCTCGGGCTCCCTGTCCATCAACATGGCCCGCAACGCGGACCCCCAGGTCGAGACAGCCCTGCTGGCCGGTCGGGCCGCCAGCCAGTTCCCCACAGCGCGCCAGCGCCTACAAGACGGTGAACAAGCGCCTGGCCGTCGACCTGCCCTACCTGTGGACCGACCGGGCCGTCTGGGCCGTCATCGGCACGCCGAACGTGCAGAACTTCAACAACCCCACCTCGCCGAGCGGGCAGAATGCTTTCGGGCTGATCGGAGGATCGATCTGGCCCACTCAGATCTGGATCAGTTAGTCGGAGGCACGTGAGCGGACGAATCCTGGTCGTCGAGGACGATGAGCGGATCCGTTCCTCCATGCGGCTCGCCCTGGAGGGCGAGGGCTACGAGGTAAAGGACGCCGCCAGTGGCGAAGAGGGACTGGATCTCTTCGCCGAGGCACCCACCGACGTCGCGTTGATCGACCTCATGCTGCCCGGGATGGACGGCTTCGAGTGCTGTCGGGCTCTGCGTCGCAACAGCGCGGTCCCCATCATCATCGTGACGGCGCGGGCGGACACCCACGACGTCGTGGCCGGGCTCGAGGCCGGGGCCGACGACTACGTCACCAAGCCCTTCGTGGCCAAGGAGCTGGCGGCGCGCATCCGCGCCCTCCTGCGCCGAGCCCGTCCCGCCGAAGAGGAGCCCGGCGCGCTCACCTTCGGGGACCTGCAACTGCTCCCCGAGCAGGGAGTGCTGCGCCGGCTCAACGGCGAGGAGGTGCATTGCACCCGTACCGAGTTCCGTCTGCTGTGTGAACTCGCAGCGAGCCCCAACAAGGTCCTCAGCCGGGAACAGTTGCTCGACCGGGTCTGGGGCTACGACTACTTCGGCGACGGCCGGTTGGTCGACGTCCACATCCGGCGCTTGCGCACCAAGGTGGAGGCGGATCCTGCGGTGCCCCAGCACATACTCACCGTGAGGGGCATGGGCTACAAGCTGGTGCCCTGACATGAGACTGGGCATCGGTGCCCGGATCACGGCCGTCTTCGGGGTCGGTGCCCTCCTGCTCTCCATCGTCATGGGCGGCCTCTCCTACTTCACGACCCGGCACTTCCTGCTGGCCGGGCGCGAGACAGCGGCCCAACGCCAGGCCTTCGCCAACGCCAGCGTGGTGCGCAACGAGCTGCAATCGAAGGACCATCAGTACGTGACGCTGCTGGCCAACATCGATGCCGGGTCGGACGCCCACTCGGTGCTCTTCCACCAGGGCAAGTCCTACGCGTCCTCGCTCTCGGTGAGTGCCTCGTCCATTCCCCATGCGCTCCGCCACGAGGTGGTGACCGGGAACGCGGCCACCCAGACCTACCGGACCGCGGCCGGCACGGCCGAGATCGCTGTCGGCGTGCCCATCCCGTCGGTCAAGGCTGACTACTTCGAGGTCTTCGATCTGTCCGACCTCGATCACACACTGCGGGTCCTGGGCATCACGCTCTTCGTCGTCGGAATCATCACGACGTTGCTCGGCACCGCCCTGGGCCGCTTCGCCAGCAGCCGGCTCTTGCGTCCCCTGTCCGACGTGTCGCGGGCCGCCGGCGCCATCGCCGGGGGTGATCTCGACACGCGTCTCGACCCCGACGCGACCGACCCCGACCTCGCAGGGCCTCACCAACTCGTTCAACGCGATGGTCGACCAGCTCCAGGTCCGGATCGAGCGCGAGGCTCGCTTCAACTCCGACGTGAGCCATGAACTCCGTTCGCCCCTGACCACACTGGCGGCGTCGCTCGAGGTGCTCGAAGCAGAGCAGGACCACCTTCCCCCCCGTTCGCGTCAAGCGCTGGCTCTCCTGGGCGACGACCTGCGCCGCTTCCAGCGCATGGTCAGCGACCTGCTCGAGATGTCCCGGGTCGACGCGGGTTCGAGCGACGTCTTCCTCGAAGAGGTCGACGTCTCCGAGCTGGTGCAGCGCTCGGTGGACGCGGGCGCCCGCAGCCTCGATGGGCAGGCCGCGGCGCCGTCGGTCCGCATCGACCCCGCCGTGCGGGGCCGCCACGTCGGGGTCGACAAGCGGCGCTTCGAACGGGTCATGGTCAACCTCATGGAGAACGCAGCCCACTACGGCGGTGGGGCCCGGGAGATCGGGGTGGCACCGTTGGGCGACGAACAGGTCGAGGTCACGGTGGACGATGCCGGTCCGGGCATCGACCCGGCCGAGCGCACCAAGGTCTTCGAGCGCTTCTACCGGGGCTCGGCCTCGGGACGACGCGGGACCGGGACCGGAAGCGGGCTCGGGCTGGCCCTGGTGGCCGAGCACATGCGCCTGATGGACGGTGGCGTCTACGTCGAGACATCGCCCCAGGGCGGGGCGCGCCTCGTGTTGTACCTGCCTGTGATCAACGGCGACGAGTCCGAGGACGGCGACACGTGAGGCGCCGCACTGGTCTGGCCCTCCTTCTGGCCGCGCTGGGTTGCGCGCTGGCCGGGTGTGCCATTCCGACCCAGAGTTCGCCACAGTCGATCCCACCCTCGAAGGTGCCGTTCTCGTTGTTGGATCCTCGTTTGCCGACGACGACCACCACCCTGCCCAATCTCTCGTCGCTGGTGCCGGTGAAGGTCTTCTTCTTGAACGCCGCCGCGCAGCTGCAGCCAGAAGGACGGGTGGTGGCCTCGCCCGCGCCACTGCAAGCCATCCTGACGTCGCTCATGGTGGGGCCGTCGCAGGGCGAGGCGAGAAACGGCGTGACCACCGCACTGCCCAACGACGTGACGGTGCTCTCCACCACGACCCAGGGCCAGGTGGTCACGGTGAACATGAACAGCGCGTTCGGACAGATCACCGGAAACAACACCGCGCTGGCCGTCGGGCAGATCGTGGCCACGGTGGCCAACGAAAATGGGCTCGGCACCGGAGTCGTCTTCGAGATCGACGGGCAACACCAAAGCGTCCCCATCGCCAATGAATCGCAGGTGAGCGGTCCGGTCTACCTCTGGCAGGTCATCAGCCCCGCGACCTGAGCCGGACGCGCCCGAAGGTCAACCGGCGTCTTCGACTTCGGGCCGCCACGGGACGCGGGGCGCCCCGGACCAGAGGTGCTCGAGGTCGTAGTACTCCCGTGTCTCCTGCAGGAAGACGTGCACGATGAAGTCCCCGTAGTCCATGAGGACCCACGTCAGGTCTTGCCGTCCCTCGACCCGCACGGGTGCGAAGCCGTGTTCCGCCTTGACGACCTTCTCGATCTCGTCCACCAGCGTCCGCACGTGCCGCGTGTTCGGAGCGCTCGTGATCACGAAGGCGTCGACGACGCCGAACAACTCTCCCATGGCCAAGACGACCGTGTCGTGCCCCAGTTTGGCGTCGGCCGCCTCTGCAGCCGTGGCCGCAGCGGGCGGCAGCTGGACGTGCACGTCCACTCCCGAACTCAATGGAGCACGTCCAGGATTCCCACCGTCAGTCCGAACACCACGACGAGGATGGAGCAGCCCACAAAGGCCCAGCGCCGCCGGACCCGGCGGGCCAGCTTCTGCTCGGCCCTGCGCTCGGCCCTTCGCTGGGCGGCCACAGGGGACGCGTGAACAACGGGTCCGTCGGGCAGCTCCGTCACCCTGGCTGGCAAGGCGCTCATCTGCCCACAGCGTACAGACCCAGGCGACCCATGCAACGGATTACGGCGTCGGGCACGAGCCCGTCGATGGGCCGGCCCTCGAGGAGCAGGTCACGGACCTCGGAGCTCGAGACCGGCTCGTCGGGCCCGTCCACCCAGACGACCCGCCAGCCGTCGGGGACCGCCGGGGCCGGCGTGGTCGGGCGGGACACCACCGCCAGCGTGACCAGGGCTTTGAGGTCGTCAGACCGGTGCCAGGTCTCGAGCTCGGGGACCAGATCCGCCCCGACCACCAGGAAGAGGTCGGCCGGGCCCAGCGTGGCGAGCACCTCCTCGGCGGTGTCGACCGAGTAGCTGGCTCCACCACGGTCGATCTCGAGCCGGCTGGCCTCCGCCCCGGGGATCTCGCCGGCCAGAGCCTCGGTCAGGGCATAGCGGTCTTCGGCGGCCGAGATCTCGCGCCGCCCCGACTTCTGCCACGGGTCGTTGGCCACCACGAGCAGAAGCCGGTCGAGATCGAGCGCGGCCACGACGGCCCGGCCGGCCGCCACGTGCCCGACGTGGGGCGGATCGAACGTCCCACCGAGGATCCCGATGCGGGGACGGTCAGGTGCCGGCAAGTTCCGCCACGACGGGAGCCAGTGCCTCGAATTCCGCCTCGTGGACCACGATGTAGCTGAAGCCCAACTCCTCGCGCCGGCGTCGCAACGTGTCGGCGATGTCGGGCGCGGTGCCGATGAGTGCCAACGGCGCGGCGCGCAGCTGGTCCGGCGTCAGGTCGAACATGGGGGCCATGGCCTCGAAGATCTCGTTCGCATTCGGGACCACCTGGACGGCGACCGTCCAGCACTGCATCTCGAGGTCGTCGGCGCGCGGCCCCGCGGCATCACGCGCCCAGCGCACGCGCTCGCGGTACTTCTCGACGACGGACTCGGCCGCCACCTCGCGGCCGATATGGCCGGCGGCCAGGCTGGGCACGATGCTCACGACTTCGGCGTGGCGGCCGGCGAGGGTCAGGATGCGCTTGCTCCCACCGCCGATGACGAGGGGCGGCCCGCCGGGGGTGACCGGCTTCGGTGACCCGACCACGTCGCGCACGTCGTAGTGCTCGCCGGCAAAGGTGGCCGAACCGTCGTTCCACATGGCGCGGATGATCTCGAGACTCTCCTCCAAACGCGTGATGCGTATCGATGGGGCATCCATGGGGATCCCCGACTGCTCGTAATCAGTGGTCATCCAGCCGGCGCCGATCCCGAACTCGAACCTGCCCTCGGTGAGGATGTCGAGCGTGGCCGCCTCCTTGGCCAGGAGCACGGGGTGGCGGAAGTCGTTGTCGAGGACCAGGGTGCCGACGCGCAGCGTGGTCGTGGCCTCCGCCGCCACCGCACACGCCACCATGGGTGACCACTGGTCGTCCAGATGGTCGGGCACGTAGAGGGTCGAGTAACCCAGGTCCTCGGCCTGTCGGGCCAGGCGGCGCCACTCTTGGGGCGACTCCGCCTTCGAGACCTGGAGCGCGAAGCGGAAGGCGGCCACGGCGGGCGATCCTACGGCGTTAACCTGGTGCGGTGACGAGCCAGCCCACTGCCTCCCCTTGGAGCGCCGCGTCCTGGCGGAAGTTCCCCGCGGCTCAGCAGCCCGACTGGCCCGACGCGGACGCGCTCAAGAAGGCGGAGGCCACTCTCTCGACGCTGCCGCCGCTCGTGTTCGCCGGCGAGGCGCGTCATCTGATGCGCCAGCTGGGTCAGGTGGCCAACGGGGAGGCCTTCCTCCTCCAAGCGGGCGACTGCGCCGAGTCCTTCGCGGAGCACACGGCCGATTCCATCCGGGACAAGCTCAAGATCATCCTGCAGATGGCGGTCGCCCTCACCTACGCCGCCGGGGTGCCGGTGGTGAAGGTGGGCCGCATCGCGGGACAGTTCGCCAAGCCGCGCTCGACCGGGATGGAGCGGGTGGGCGAGACCGAGCTGCCGTCGTTCCGCGGTCACATGGTCAACGACGAGGCCTTCGAAACCGAGGCGCGCATGCCCGACCCGCAGCGCATGGTGGCGGCCTACCAGCAATCGGCCTCGACCCTGAACCTGCTGCGCGCCTTCACCAAGGGGGGCTTCGCCGACCTCTCGCAGGTGCACCTGTGGAACCAGCAGTTCGTCTCCTCCTCCGTCGAGGGCCAGCGCTACGAGCGCATCGCCTCGGAGATCGACCGCGCCCTGCGCTTCATGACGGCCTGCGGCATCGACCTCGGCGCCGAAGAGGGGCTGCATCAGGTCGACTTCTTCACCAGTCACGAGGCGCTGATCCTCCCCTACGAGGAGTGCCTCACGCGGATCGACTCGCTCACCGATGACTGGTACGACTGCTCGGCCCACATGGTGTGGATCGGGGATCGCACGCGCCAGCTCGACGGCGCCCACATGGAGTTCATGTCGGGCATCAACAACCCGATCGGCTGCAAAATCGGTCCGAGCTGCACGCCGGCCGAGGTCGTGGCCCTGTGCCAACGGCTCAACCCTGACCGGGTGCCGGGCCGCCTCACCCTGATCACGCGCTTCGGGGCGGACAGGATCCGCGAGCTTCTCCCCCCGATTCTGCGGGCGGTGGAGGCCGAGGGTCACGTCGTGGTGTGGACCTGCGATCCGATGCACGGCAACACCTTCGCCAGCGAGGGTGGGCGCAAGACGCGACGATTCGACGACATCCTGTCCGAGGTCAGGGCCTTCTTCGACCTGCACCGTGAGGAAGGCACCTGGCCAGGCGGCGTCCACGTGGAGCTCACGGGGGACAACGTCACCGAATGCCTCGGCGGGGCCGAAGAGATTCTCGAGGGAGACCTAAGTGCTCGCTACACCACGACATGCGATCCACGACTGAACGCGCGCCAGTCGCTCGATCTGGCCTTCCGGGTCGCGGAGTTCCTCAGAAGTTGATCCGGCGCCTGGTCTTCTCCTTACTGCTTCTCGCACTACCCCTCACGGCAGCGATTGGCACGGCCGTCGCCACGAGCTCGCAGCCGGCGGCGGCCGCCACGGGCGTGCCGGCCTACTGGCTGGTGGCCACCGACGGCGGCATCTTCAGCTTCGGCGGCGCACCGTTCTACGGCAGCACGGGGAACATCGTGCTCAACAAGCCCATCGTGGGCATGGCCGCCACCCCCGACGGAGGCGGCTACTGGCTGGTGGCCTCAGACGGCGGCATCTTCTCCTACGGCGACGCCGGCTTCTACGGCTCCACCGGGAGCATCGCGCTGAACAAGCCGGTGGTGGGCATGGCGGCCACGCCCGACGGCAGGGGCTACTGGCTGGTGGCCTCCGACGGCGGCATCTTCTCCTACGGCGACGCCGCATTCTACGGCTCGACCGGGAACATCGCGCTCAACAAGCCCGTGGTGGGCATGGCGGCCACGCCCGACGGCAGGGGCTACTGGCTGGTCGCCTCCGACGGCGGCATCTTCGCCTACGGCGACGCCGCCTTCTACGGCTCGACGGGAAGCATGGTGCTGAACAAGCCGATCATCGGCATGATGCCCGGACCCAACGGTGCGGGCTACTTCCTCGTCGCCTCCGACGGCGGGATGTTCTCCTACGGTGACACCCAGTTCTTCGGATCGTTGGGCGGGCTGCCCATCAAGCACCCGATCGTGGCGGCGGCGGCGACCCCCAGCGACAACGGCTACTGGATGACCGACGCCACGGGACTCGTGTCGAATTTCGGGGCGCGCCAACTATTACGGTTCGGCCCCCAGCCCGCTCAACAGACCGATCGTCGCTATGGCGGAGGCGCCGGGAAACGGCAGCTTCGTGGGCGGTACCTATCCCTCGGGTGCCTACGGGTACGACATCAGCTAGGCCCAGTGCGAGCAATTTCCCGAGCGGTGACCACCAGATCGGCATCGTCCAGGTCGGCCAGGTCGGCGTGCACCCAACTGTCCAATCCGAACCCGTGCTTCTCGGGAGAGGTGGGTGGGCGGGTGGCGGCCTCAATCTCTACATCTACATGAGCTACGCAACCTCGGCCACCAACGTGCCCGGCTGCAACGGAGACACTTCTTGCAATGCGGGCTATCAGGCCGCCCAAGCGGCCTACACCTTCGCCGCAGGCAAGGGCGCGGGAGCGACCAGCCACCCCCTGGTGGCTCGACGTCGAGAACTTCGACCAGAACTGGTCAGCCAACCTGGCGGAGAACGCCCAGTACGTCCAGGGGGCCATCCTCGCCCTCCATGAGACAGAGGGCATCGCCGATGTCGGCATCTACGCCAGCCCGGCCGTCTGGAACACCATCGTCGGCAACTATCAGCCCAGTGTGCCCTACTGGATGGCCGACTACCTGCGCGTCGCCGAGCGGACCTGGCTCGTGCAACGACTACTCCAACTGGGTCAACAACCATGGCGCCCGCTTGCCGGGGCCACCCGAGATCGTCCAGTACAACAGCACAGCAATACGACGACGACTACGCCTGCTGATCCCGACCGCCGGGTCGCCCGTCCGAAAGCACTGAACGGTGCCGCGGGCGTGCGCTGCGGTCAGTTCGTCTTGGCGATGAGGACGGCGCAGTTGGCGTTGTGGGCGACTGAGTTGGGCACGCTGCCGATGATCCGGCGCTGCATCCCCTTGCTCCCGACCACAATCAGGTCCGCCCCCACCGGGGTCGCCGTGCCCAAAATGGCATCGACCGGATCGTCGTGCAACACGTGGGTCGTCACCTCGAGCCCGTCACCGTACCTTTCAGCGGCACGCTCGCCGACACCCTTGGCGGTCTCCTCAGCCACGGCATGCCCGGCTCCGCTATCCACGAGCGCGACGCCCGAGGCCCCGGCAATGCCCGACACGCCGGACTTGTACGCCGTCACGATGTGCAGGTGAGCGCCGAGCGGCCGCGAGAGCGCCGCCGCCATCTCGACCGCCTTCTCCGCGGTGGGCGATCCGTCCGTTCCTACGACCACAACCTTGTACATCGGTCACGTCCTTTCTGCAGCGCAGCGTAGCCAGGACTCCCGGGTCAGGTCATGGCCGCAGTGGCTGCGGCCCAAAATTCCGCGAACAGAGGCGGAGGCTCGGGCGAGGTCATGGCCCGCTGGGTGAGCAGAATGCCGATCAGCCCACGCTCCGGATCGGTGCGCCACGTCGTCCCGGTGCCACCGTGCCAGCCATAGCCCCAGGGCACGGGCAGTTCACCGGTCGGCGGGACGGGCGCGGCCATGCCGTACCCCCACCCCTCGGTCCCGAGGAACATGCTGCCGGCGGCCCGCTGCTCGTCCGTCAGGTGGTTCGTTGTCATGGCCTCGACCGCCGATGCCGAGAGGATTCGCCGGTCCTCGTGCACTCCGCCCGCCGCCAGCACGGCCACGAAGGCCCACAAGTCGTCGATGGTCGACACGAGCATTCCCGCCGGGTTGGCGAGGGAAGGCGGGGCGCTCCACCAGCCCGTGGCCGGTAGATCGAACACCTCCAACGCACCCGTGTCGGGATCGGGGGTGTAGGCGGTGGTGAACCTCGGCTGCTTGTCCGCCGGCACGCTGAACGAGGTGTCGCGCATGCCCAGCGGGTCGAACAGCCGAGCCCGTAGGAACTCCTCGAGGGGCCGGCCCGCGGCGCGCTCGGTGAGCACGCCCAGCACGATGGCACCGGTGTTGTAACGCCAGACCTGGCCGGGATGCTCCATCAGGGGCAGGGTGGCGAAGCGGGCGATCCACTCGTCGGGGCCCAGGGGTGACGGAGGCCACGGCGGCCCGAGCGTCGTCAACTGCAGCTCTTGGGCCCCGCGTTGAATGGGATAGGCACCGGGAGGGGCCATGACATCGCCGAACCCGAGGCGAAAGGTGAGGAGGTCTTCGATCGTGATCGACCGTTGAGCGGGCAACGTGTCGTCCAGCGGGCCCTCGATGTTCCGCAGCACGCGCCGGTCGGCCAGCTCGGGGAGGAACTTCTCGACCGGATCGTCCGAGCGCGCAGCACGCCGTCGTCGACCAGCACCATGGCACCGGCCGCGCCGATCGGCTTGGAGATCGAAGCGATGCGGAAGATGGCGTCTCGTCCGAGCGGCGCAGCATCGCCGAGGGCGAGCGAACCGAGCACTTCGACGTGCACGTCGTTGCCGTGAGCGACCAACGCGACCAGACCGGGGACCTCCCCGCGCTCGACGTGGGCTCGAAGGCGCGCGTGCAGCCCGGCCAGTCCCTCCTCCGAGAAGCCGTCCACGCCGGACGACGCTAGCGGTATGGTGCCGCCATGGCGTCGACAGCAGACGTGGCCACGATGATCGCCGCGTTCCCCGACGTGATCGAGGGAGCGCGGCACGGCAACCGAACCTGGTTCGTGCACGGCAAGGCCTTCGCCTGGGAACGCCCGTTCTCCAAGGCGGACCTCACGCGCTTCGGCGACCAACCGGTCCCTCAGGGCCCGATCGTCGCCTTGCGCACCGCCGACCTCGAGGACAAGGAGGCCGTGCTGGCCGAGGCTCGGAAGGGCTTCTTCACCATCCCCCACTTCGACGGGGTACGCCGCCGTCCTCGTCCAGCTGGACACCGTCGCCAAGCGGGCGCTGGGCCAGGCGGTCGAGGACGCCTGGCTCGCCTGTGCGCCGGACGTGATGGCCACGGCCTACCTTTCGAAATCGGACTGATCTGGGTCCTCGAGCCGTCGGACCCGGCGACGCCTCAGATGCGGGGTATGTCGGCAGGCGTCGTTGAAGCGGAGCAACACCCAGCGGTCCTCGCCGGGCACCCACTCCCATTCGGTCATGGACGCGTGGACGATGCGCACCCACCCCCGGCGGTAGACATCGGGCGATACTCCGAGGAACGAGATCATCGTGGCCTCGATCACGCCGGCGTGCACGGCCGCCACCACCAGCTCGCCGGGGTGCGCACGCACCACGTCGCGCACGGCGTCCGAAGCCCGACAGCACGAACTCGCTCCAGCTCTCACCGCCGGGCGCGATGGGTTGGCTGGGGTCGCGGTCCCAGTCGGGCACGCCGAAGGTGGCGACGACGTCCTCCCACTCCATGCCGTCCGCCTCGCCGGGGTGCAGCTCGCACAGGTCGCAGCGCTCGCGCACCGGACCGAGCGCCGTGGGTCCGGGACCGACCACGGGCCGGAGCCGCTCCGCCGTCTCCACCGCACGGGGCAGCACCGACGCATAGAGGGTGGTGGCCTCGCGCAGCTCACCCGACTCGTACAAGCGGTCGGCCAGCGCCGCCACCTGGCGACGGCCGAGGTCGGTCAGCCCTGAGCAGCCCCGGCGACCGCCGACGATCCGGTTCACGTTGCACTCGGCCTCGCCGTGGCGGATCAGCACGATCCGCGACGCTCCTTCGGTCGGCGGGACGATGCGGAGGACCCCCTCGTGGGAGCGCTCCTCGCTCACGCCAGGTTGCCGACGAAGTGCTCGAGCTGGCGCAGCGTGCGGCACTCCACGACCTCGTCGCAGTGCGCGGCGTACTCGCCCACGATGGAGTCGCCCGAGCCCCAGTAGTCGCGCGGCTCGGGGTTGAGCCAGTAGACGCGGCGGGCCCGGGCCTGCAGGTCCTCGAGCACCCAGCTCTGCGAGGCGTGGTAGTTGTTGCGGGCATCGCCCAGCACCATGATGCTCGAGCGCGACGTCACCTGGTCGCCCCAGCGGCGATGGAACTCGCTCAGGGCGTGCCCGTAGTCGGAATGGCCGTCCACCCAGATCACGTCGGCCTCGGTGTTGATGCGGGCCACCGCCTCGGCGGGGTCCACCACCCCTTCGAAGAACCGCGTCACCTCGTCGATGCCATCGACGAAGACGAAACTGCGCACCTTCGAGAACTGCGACGAAATCGCGTACACGAGGTGCAGCGTGAAGCGGGCGAAGCTGGCCACCGACCCCGAGATGTCCGCGATCACGAAGATCTCGGGCTTCGCCGGCCGGGGGTGCCGGTAGCGCGGCTCGATGGGGACGCCTCCGGTGGAGAGCGAGCGGCGCATGGTGGCGCGGAAGTCGAGCGGCCCCTTGCGCCCGTGGCGACGCTTGCGAGCCAGGCGCACGGCCAGCTTGCGCGACAGCGGCTGCAGGACCCGGTGCAAGCACGGCCAGCTCGTCACGCGTGGCATGCATGACATCGATGTCCTCGGGCAGGGGCTTGCGCACGGAGCGGGCCAGCGCTTCGGCGCCGCGGTCCTCGACCAGCCGGCGCCGGATCTCGGTCTCCACCGCCCGGCGGAATTTCTCGATCCGCGCCTTGTACTCGTCCTGGGCCAGGCGCTCCTCCAGGTCGGTCAGTGCACCGCCCGGCGGCGCCCGCCTGGGCCTGTTCCATGAGCCGCTCCAGCACGCCGTCGAGGTCCAGGTTCCGCAGCGTGCGGTAGAGGTAGTAGGTGCCGCCGACGGGCCGCCCGGGCTCCATGCCGGCGTAGCGGTCGACCGAGTTGCGGGCCACCACGTTCATCATGGCGGCGTCGGCCGACACCAGGGACTTGAAGAGCAGTTCGGCCAGCTCCTCGGGCGTCATGCCCTCGCCCGAGCCTCCGCCCTTCCACGAGCGGCCTTGACCGGGTGCACGCCCCTGGCCCTCCTCGCCGCGCTCGTCCTCGCCCTCCCCGCCTTCGATCTCCTCGCCGTCCTCACCGGGGGCGCCGCCTCCCGGCCGCACCGCGAAGTACACCTCGAACGCCGTCTCGAAGGCGCGCCAGTGCGACGACGACTTCACCAGCGTGGCGGCCAGCGCGTACTTGAGGGCCTCGCGATCCTCGAGGGGGATGAACTTGACCGCCTCGGCCGCGTCCAGGTGTTCGGTCAGCGAGACCGGCAGGCCGGCGCGGCGGAGCTCGGTGACGAAGCCCGAGAGAAGATCGAGCACCTCAGCCTGCCGCCGAGGACAAGAGCTCCTTGGACGCCCGGTCGATGTCGGCCTGGTACTTCAGCAGAATGTGCAGGGTGTCCTTGGCGCCGGCTGCGTCGATCGTCTCCACGCCCAGCAGCACCAGGGTGCGGGCCCAGTCGAGCGTCTCGGAGACGGACGGCGCCTTGCGCAGCTCGAGCGTGCGCAGCGAGCGCACGATCCGCGCCACCTGGTCGGCCAGCTCCTCGCTGATCCCCGGCACTCTGGCCCGCACGATGTCGCGCTCGCGCTCGAGGTCGGGGTAGTCGATGTGCAGGTAGAGGCAGCGCCGCTTGAGCGCCTCGGAGAGCTCGCGGGTGTTGTTCGAGGTCAGGAAGACCATCGGGCAGCTGGGTGGCCCGCACGGTGCCGAGCTCGGGAATCGAGACCTGGTACTCCGAGAGGATCTCGAGCAGCAGCGCCTCGGTCTCCAGCTCGACCCGGTCGACTTCGTCCACCAGCAACACGACCGGGTCACTGGCCCGGATGGCCTCGAGCAGCGGTCGGGTCAAGAGGAAGTCCTCCGAGAAGATGTCCTCTTCCAGTTCCTTCCACGACGGGCCGTCGACCTCTCCTTTCCCGTGCTCCCCTGCCTGAATCCGCAGCAGCTGCTTGCGGTAGTTCCATTCGTAGAGGGCCTTGGACTCGTCCAGCCCCTCGTAGCACTGCAGACGGATCAAGCGGGCCCCGGTGAGCTCGGCCACCGACTTGGCCAACTGTGTCTTGCCTGTGCCGGCCGGCCCCTCGACGAGGACGGGCTTGGCCAGGCGATCGGCCAGATAGACCACGCCGCTGATCGAGTCGTCGGCCAGATAGCCGACGTCCTTCAGGCCGACCCTGACCTCGTCGAGCGACGCGAAGCGAGGCGGTCCGCTCTCCGGCAGTCCCAATGCGCTGTTGATGCTCACCGGCGCACCTGCCCGTCACCGCGTACGACCCACTTCAACGTCGTCAACTCCTTCACTCCCATCGGGCCCCTCGCATGCAGTTTCTGGGTCGAGATGCCCACCTCCGCACCGAGCCCGAGCTCGTCGCCGTCGACGAATCTCGTCGACGCATTCACCACCACCGCGGCCGCGTCCACTTCGGCCACGAACCGGTCGGCCGTGGCCACGTCGGACGTCACGATCGCCTCGGAGTGTCCCGAGCTGTAGCGGGCGATGTGCGCGATGGCGTCCCCGACGTCGTCCACCACGGCCATGGCCACGATGGGCGCGAGGAACTCGGACGCGAAGTCGTGCTCATCCGCCGCCGTGGCGGACGGGAGCACCGCGCAGATCCGCTCGTCGCCCCGGATTTCGACCCCGGCTGCGGCCAGCGAATCGCCCAGGCGCGGCAGCAGCTCGCCGGCCACCTGCTGGTGCACCAGAATCGTCTCGACGGCGTTGCAGACGCCGAAGCGGTGCGTCTTGGCGTTCAGGGCCAGGTCGTGCGCCATGGACAGATCGGCCGCCTGGTCGATGTACATGTGGCAATTCCCGTCGCCGTCGAGCACGTAGGGCACCGTGGCGTGCTCGACGAGGGACGCGATCAGAGCCGGTCCACCGCGCGGGATGAGACAGTCGATCAGGCCGCGCAGCTGCATGAAGGCGACCGCCGTCTCGTGGGTGGTGTCCTCGACCAGCGCCACTGCGTCCTCGGGCAGGCCCGCTTTCACGGCGGCCCGGCGCAACAGGGCGACGACGGCCCGGTTGGACTCGATGGCGGTCGACGAGCCGCGCAGGAAGGCCGCGTTGCCCGCCTTCAGGCAGAGGCCGGCGGCATCGCTCGTGACGTTCGGCCGGTTCTCGTAGATGACGCCGATCACGCCGAGCGGCACCCGCATCCGGGAGACCCGTAACCCGTTGGGGCGGACCCATCCCTCGGTGACCTCGCCCACCGGGTCCGGCAGCGTCGCCACCTTGCGCAAGCCGTCCGCCATGCTGTGGACCCGACTCTCGTCCAGGCGCAGGCGATCCTGCGCCGCCTCCGCCATGCCGGCGGACTGCGCCCGCTCCAGGTCACGGGCGTTCGCCTCGACCAGGGCCGCCCACTCGTCGTCGAGGAGGTCGGCAGCCAGGCGCAGCGTGTCGTCGCGCACGATGCTCGACGACTGGGCGACCACTCGGGCGGCCGCGCGGACGCGCTCCGCCAGCTGCTCCAGATCCGTCGAGGTCATTTGTTTAGGCTACTAAAACAAGATCATCTCGATGCACGACGACCTGGCTGCGCCGGCCCATCCATTCGTCCGCCGTCGCCGCGGGCACTCGGACCAGGCCCTTGGCGAAGACCTGGCCGTCCGGGCCCGCGATCTCGACGGCGTCCTCGGGCCGGAAGTCGCCCTTTACCCCGACGACGCCCGCAGCCAGGAGAGATCGGCCGCGCTCGGTCAGCGCGGCCGCGCGCGCCATCGTCCACGGCCAGTTGGCCGGACGAGCCGAGGGCGAAGGCGATCCACAGCTTGCGGGCCGGGAGCGTGCGCTCGCGGGCCCTGAACACGGTGCCGGCACCGGCCTCGCCGGCGAGCGCGGCGGCCAACACGCCGGGACGGCCGGCGTCGGCGATCACCGTCTCCACGCCGGACCACGTCGCGATCTTCGCCGCCGCCAGCTTCGACGCCATGCCCCCGCTGCCGACGACGCTGCCGGCGCCGCCGGCCAGCCGCTCCAGCTGCTGGTCGATCTCGACCACCTCCTCGATCAGCGAGGCTTCGGCATCGTGGCGCGGGTCGGCCGTGAGCAGACCGGGCGCGTCGGTCAGGAGCACGAGAAGCTGCGCACCCGACCAGGTGGGCCACCAGCGCGGCCAGGCGGTCGTTGTCGCCGAAACGGATCTCCTCGTCGGCCACCGCGTCGTTCTCGTTCACGACGGGCACCACCCCCAGATCGATCGAGATGGCGCAGGGTGCCCCGGGCGTGCAGGTACTGCGTGCGGTGGCACGAAGTCGAGCGGCGCCAGCAGGACCTGGCCGGCGAGGATGCCGTGAGCGTCGAAGCCTTCCTGCCACAGGCGCATCAGGCGGTGTTGGCCGACGGCCGAGACGGCCTGAAGCACAGCCGGGTCCGACGGACGCTGCTCGCCCCGGCCCAGCGCGTCCCAACCGGCGGCGATGGCGCCTGAAGTGACGACGACGACGACATGCCCCTCGGCCCGAGCCGAAGCGATCTCGCGGCCGAGCCGCTGCACTGTGTCTGCCGAGACCGAGCTCGAGCCGACCTTGACGACGACGATCACGTGCCGTCGTCCTCCCACGTGAAGGTCATGGTGCCCACCGTGACGTCGTCGCCCTCGCGCACACCGGCACGGACCAAGGCACGGTCCACCCCCAGACGGCGCAGGCGGCGCATGGCCTCGGCCTGGGCCCCTTCGTCGGTCAGGTCGGACAGGGCGACCGCGCGCTCGGCCGCCCGGCCCAGCACCAACCAGCCGTCGGGCGTGCGCCGCACGTCCACGCCTTCGGGCGCGGGGCGGTGCACGACGATCTCGCTCGACGCCTCCGCCGCCGCGAGCGAGCGTGCCTGCTGCACCATCGTGGCCAGCCGATCGGTCAACGCAGCGACGCCCTCGCCGGTCGCCGCCGAGAGCACGAGATCGCAGAGACCGTCGTCGTCGCCGGCCAGGTCGGCCTTGCTCCCGACCACCAGCCGGGGCCGCTCCAGGAGATCGGGTTGGTACGAACCCAGCTCGGAGAGCAGCACGCGCAGCTGGTCCACCGGCGGCTCCATCATGAGGAGCGGCGCGCCGAGGTCGAGCAGCACGACGAGCGCCCGGGCCCGCTCGATGTGGCGCAGGAACTGGTGTCCCAACCCCTTGCCCTCTGCGGCGCCCTCGACCAGGCCGGGGATGTCGGCCATGACGAACTCGGTCCCCTCGTGCACGCCGCCGACCCGGACCACGCCGAGGTGCGGCTCGAGCGTGGTGAACGGATAGTCGGCGATCTTCGGCTTGGCGGCCGACACGGTGGAGATGAGCGTGGACTTGCCCGCGTTGGGGAAGCCGACCAGCGCCACGTCGGCCATCAGCTTGAGCTCCATGTCGAGCCAGAACTCCTCGCCCTTCTCCCCCTGCTCGGCGAAGGCGGGAGCCCGCCGCCGATTGGAGAGGAACCGCGCGTTCCCTCGCCCCCCTTGCCCGCCTTCGGCCACCAGTCCGCGTGAGCCGGCGCTGGCCAGGTCGAAGAGCACGCGGCCGTCGCGATGGTGCACGACCGTCCCGACCGGCACCGGAACCACGAGGTCCTTGCCCCGGGCACCGTGGCGCTTCCCACCGGACCCGTGCACGCCGTGGGTGGCAGCTCGGAACGGGTGGTCGCGGAAGCCCAGCAACGAGGACTCGTTCACCGACGCCACCAGCCAGACGTCGCCACCGTGGCCGCCGTCGCCGCCGTCGGGGCCACCACGGTCGACGTGTGCCTCGCGCCGCCACGAGACCGCGCCCGCGCCGCCGTCGCCCGCGCGCGCGTGGAGCTGGGCCTGATCGACGAAGCCGGGCATAGGGAAAGAGCCTACGAGCCGAGAAGTCGCTGGGCGCGCTGGGCCACCTCGGCCCGCGCCTGCGCCGCATCGATGCGCGTGCAGTGGCCGTCCTCGACCACCCGATCGCCGCTGACCCAGACGTCGGTCACCAGGTAGCCGGCGCCCGCCCAGACCAGATGACCGAGCAGCTCGTCGTCGCTCGTCGCCGGAACGAAGCGCGGGTCGTCGGTGCGCAGGCGGATGACGTCGGCCCGACGCCCGACCTCGAGGGAACCGACTGGAAGCCCCAACGCCTCCGCTCCGCCCCGGGTGGCCAGGCGCAGCGCCGTGCGTGTGCTCACAACGCTCGGGTCCGCCGCAGTGGCCCGGGCCAGGAGGGCGCAGAGGCGCATCTCGTCCCAGAGGTGGAGGTCGTCGTTCGAAGCCGGACCGTCGGTGCCCAGCCCGACGCGCAGCCCGCGCTCGAGATACTCGGCCAGCGGCGCCACGCCGGCACCGAGCTTGCCGTTGGAGCCGGGGCAATGCGCCACGGCCACGTCGTGTTCCACCAGAAGCGAGACGTCGTCTTCCTCGGGCCAGACGGCGTGCGCGGCCAGGACCCGGCCGTCGAGTACACCGTGGCGGGCCAGCAGCTGCGGGGCGCTGGTGCCGTAGCGCTCGCGCACCGCGGCGCACTCGACCTTGGTCTCGCTGAGATGGATCTGCAGCAGCGCATCCCGCCGCTGGGCTTCGGCGGCGATGGCCGCCAGCCCCTCGGGCGGCACGGTGTAGGCCGCGTGCGGGCCGAACCCGATGCACAGCCGCTCCTCCTTGCCCTCCATCTCGTCGAAGAGGCGGCACGCGCTCTCGAGCAGCGCCTCCCAGGTGTCGCCGGTCTCGGGCACGTCGAAGATGGCCGGGGTGTACACGGCGCGGATGCCCGCGTCGAGCAAGCCTCGGGCTACCGCGTCCGGGTGTCGGTACTGCTCGGTCGTCGTGGTGACGCCGTTTCCCAGCAACTCCGCCGCGCCCAGCACCATGCCCCAGTAGACGTCCTCGTCTTCCATCCGGCCCTCGCGGGGCCAGACCGACTCGGCGAGCCAGCGATCGAGCGGCAGGCCGTCGCCGGCGCTGCGCACCAGGGTCATGGGTGAGTGGCCATGGCAGTTGACCAGGCCGGGCATGAGAATCCCCCCGAGCTCGAGCACCTCGGTCCCCGGCTCAGGCGCCTCCTGCCACGGATCCCCCACCCAGGTGATGCGACCCTCGTCCACCTCGATCGCGCCCGGCGCCAGCACGCGGTCCTCGTCGTCGACGGCGAAGACGGCGTCGGCCACCAGCCGCTGGGTCACGGAACCCCGACGAACAACCGGTCGGAGAGCGCCGCGGAGACGTGGATGGGGCTCCCGCCTTCGGCCGTCACCTCGACGTTGCCGTCGCCGTCGCGCCCGCCGACCCGGGCCACGACACCCGGAATGAAGCCGCCCTCGTCGAGGAGGGTGAGCGAGCCCAAGTTGAGCTCGACCTCTTCGCTGACCCGGAGCAGGCGCACCTCCTCGCCTTCGTCCACCTCGGCCAGGGGCCGGGTGGCCACCGTGGGCGCGGGCGAGTGCGAGCCCGGGATCGGGTTGCCGTGCGGGCAGGTGGCCGGGTCGCCCAACAACTCGACCAGGCGCGCTTCGACATCGTCGGAGATGACGTGCTCCCAACGCCCGGCCTCCCGGTGCACCTTGTGCCACTCGAGACCGATGACGTCCACCAGGAGGCGCTCGGCCAACCGGTGCTTGCGCACCACCTTCTCGGCCAGGGCCCGCCCGCTCGGCGTCAGGGACAGCCGGCGCCCCTCACGGTCCACATACCCCTCTTCCCGGAGGCGGTCCAGCATCTCGGAGACCGAGGGGGCGGAACGGCCGAGGCGCTCGGCGATGCGCGCCTGGATCACCGGGACTCCCTCCTCGTCGAGCCCGAGCATCGTCTCGAGGTATTCCTCGACGGGTGGGTGGAACTCCTGCGGTTCAGTCACTGCAGTGCGCGGCGCTCGGCGGGACGTCGAGCGCAGGGTTACGGTCGAAGAAGCCGAAGGGGATCAGCGTGAAGCCGGTGTACTCGACCGGCATAACGGGCCAGTCCTCCGGGCGGGGCACGTGGGTGACGCCGAAGGTGTGCCAGAGCACGACGTCGGTGTCGACCAGGCTCCGGTCTTGCGCCGTCCACGCCGGCAGCCCGTCCCCGCCCGCGTGCTGGTTGGGGTAGTCCCCTGCCGCCCGCCGCTCCTCCTCCGCGAACGGTGTCACCCACAGGTTGTGCGTGGCGAAGGTGGCCCGCTTGCTCACGCTCGATTCGGGGTGAGCCAGGATCGTGGGCGTCGAGGTGGGCAGCAGCTTGTAGGCCGTCGGTTCTCCGAGCCCGTTGCGCGCCGAGCGATTGGCGATGCGCCAGCTCCGGCTGCGCGACGGATCCACGTCGCGCCGCGCCGCCAGCTCGGTCTCGAGCAACGTGGTCGTCGTGCCGAAGACGTTGCCCCACGGGTTCCCCTCGGTGCCCGGTGCACCGGCGCCCACGGCGTCCACTTCGAAGACGGCGTTGTCAGGCCCGTCCACCTCGACGTCGAGGCGGACGTTGAACAGGTGCTGGTGGTAGGGGGCGGCCAGACCCGGGGCGATCATCCGTGCGTGGGGACCGGGGTCCCCGTTCGCCACCGCCATGGTGGACATGATCCCGCTGAGCTTGACCTCGAGCTGCATGGAGCCGTCGAGGTAGAAGTACCAGTAGAAGCCGTACTCGTAGTTGCCGACGGTGGCGATGGAGCTGACGACCAACCGACGCGACCGACGCACCTCCGTGCGCCCCGACACCAGGTCGGCGTGCTTCCACAGGATCCCGTAGTCCTCTTCGTGCATGCAGATGGCGTTCTTGCGCGTGTGCACCCGGCCTCGCTCGTCGGCCCACACGTCGTCGAAGTAGTGGATCTCCCCCAGGCAGTCACAGCCGAGGGTGAGCGAGTTGGCCATGCGGCCCAGGCCCCACTCCCCGGCGTCGAACGCGCTCTTCCACGCGTGCATCGGGCTCGGATGTCCATAGGGAACGACCATCTCGCTGACCGAGGCCCGGTAGAGCACCGGGCGCACCTGCCCGCCGTCCTCGTAGCCGACGCGCCAGAGCACGAGGCCTTCGAACGGGTCCATGCCCACCCGCATCGTCCACTTCTGCCAGCGGACCAGGTTGCCCTCCACCTCGAAGCTGGGTCCCTCGGGCTGGGTGATCTCCAACGGCTTGAGATCGGTCCGCAGTGGTCCGTTGTCCTCGGGGTAGTAGCTGCCCGATTTGGGGGGGAAGGGCACGACGCCGAGGTCGACGACCTCGAGCACTTCGCCTCGCCCCATGTCGACGTAGGCCATGAGGCCCTCGAGGGGCCGGGCGTAGCCGTTGTCCTCCTTCGACTCGCGCAGGTAGGCCAGGCAGCGCGAGATTCGACGGTTCTCCTCGTGGTCCAGGCCGAACGTGCCGGCGGGCCACGGATCGATCTGCACGAGTGAGCGATCGATGATGCCCCGACGGTCGAGGGCCGCATTCCACTCGTCGTTTTCGTGCAGCGCGGCGAGCACCATGATCGACTCCTCGATCTGTAGTGCCGGTCGCATACCGCGTACGACCTCCCAGTGGTCAATGACTCCCCTGGTCACCGAGGCCACCGCCTCGGTGACATCGGCCTCCGGGCTCTCGATCAGATGCATGCGGATCCGGCGATCCTCGGTGAAGCGCTCGCCGGCGTCGGCCGCCCGCACCGCCTCCTTCGCTGGCTCATACAGACCGAGGTAGGCGAAGCGCACGACTTCAGGATTGGTCGCCCGGGCCAAGACCAGCTCGCGAGCGGTTTTGATCTCGTCGGCGGTCAGCGGGGACAGGGGATGAGGAGACTCGGGAGCGGCCATCCCGGTTGATGTTACGCGGCGGGCGCCGGGTCACCCTCTACCATCGATTGGCGTGGACGATGCCGCCGACCGTGCGGCCCGCAGCGCGACCGAGCTGGGACGCCGCCTGGGGGTCGACCGCCACGACGTGCTGGTGGTCCTCGGGAGCGGGCTCTCCCCCACCGGCGAGCTCCTGGCCGATGGGGAGGACGCCCACACCCTCGACACCCTGCCGTTCTGGCCGGCACCCACGGCGAGCGGGCATCGCGCCCTGGCCTGGTCGGTGCTTCTGGGCGGCCGCCGGGTGCTGGTCCTCGGGGGCCGCAGCCACCTCTACGAGGGTCTCGACCCGGTCGAGGCGGTCCACCCCATCCGCACGGGCATCGCCACCGGGGCCCGCACGATCATCCTCACCACCGCCGTGGGCGGCATCCGGCCCGATCTGTTGCCCGGCACGGTGATGGTGGTCGAAGACCACCTCAATCTGACCGGCCGCAGTCCCCTGGTCGGGCCGGTCCACATCGACATGGTCGACGCCTACGCGCCCCAACTGCGTGCCCTCGCACTGGCCACCCCACCACCCGCCGGTCAGATGCTCGCCACCGAGCCTGGCGTCTACGCCCACGTGCCTGGCCCCCAGTTCGAGACGCCGGCCGAGGTCAACGCGTTGCGCACCCTCGGGGCCGACGTGGTGGGCATGTCCATGGCCCTCGAGACCATCGCCGCCCGCCACGCCGGGGCCGAGGTGCTCGGGCTGGCCCTGGTCACGAACGCCGCCGCCGCGGCTGCCACCCCGACGGCCATCGCCGAGGTCCACACGATGGGCGACGCCGCAGCAGCTGGCGTAGCAGACATCGTGCGCCACGTCGTAGGATCCCTGCCGTGAGCAGCCCGATTGCCCCGGCCGGCGTCGACCACGTCGCCATCAACGTCCCCGATGTGCCCGGAGCGATCGCCTTCTACACCGAGAAATTGGGCCTGGTGCAGAACTTCACCCGGCCCGACTTCGGATTCGCCGGGGCCTGGCTCGACACGGCGAACGGGCAACAGGTGCACATCATCGAGCTCGCGCCGCCACCCAATGTGGGCCAGCACTTCGCCCTGGTCTACGACGACATCGAGGCCACCGTCGCCGAGCTACGTATCCGGGGACTGGCGGTCACCGATCCGGTCGACGTGGGCACGACCGGTCGAAAGCAAGCCTTCTGCAGCGATCCATGGGGGAACGGGATCGAACTGCACCAGCGGCCTTAGGCCGCAGCCACTCGACCTCGGTCCGCTCGCCCGCCACGGACCCGAGTCGCGTCGGCACCCACCCGCACCGCAGAGGAAACAGAGAGAGATGCCCCAGACAGGCCACGAGAACGTCTCCATGGCGCAGTTCGAGCTGCTCGACGACCTCGACGTCGTACGCCAGTTCGGCGAGCGCCATCCTGACGCGTTCGTCACCGTGTGGTTCGAGAACACGCCCATCGTGCGCCTCGTGGCATTGCTCTCGGGAGACGACGTGGCGGACCACGAGTCGGAGTTGCGCCAGGCCGTCACCTATCCCGATCGCCTCGATGTGCGGCGCTCGCAATGGTCGAAGCACAACCCGCGCAACGTGCAGGCGGCGCTCCATGAGTGCGCCTCGGAGGCCATCGCCAGCATGGGTCACAGGCAAGGCGTGCTCCGGGTCCAGCTGTGGGCGGACCAGGCCGACCGGGCCGAGGAGATCTGCCGGCGCTTCGGCGACACCGTGGCCGTCACCATCGGCATGTTCCCCTACCCCGACCGTTTCGCCCGGCCCGATCGGGAGTCCGAGGCCATCCTCGACGAGCCACCGCCGCAACACCTGGCGCCGCTGCCCGAAACCGTGCGCATCGAGCCCGACGCTGCGATGGTGATCAGATCGGGCGCCCACCTGCGGACCATGGTTCGGGTCCACAACGACAGCGCCGTCGACGTGGCCGCCAACACCAGCGGCCAGATCAACGGCACCGTGGTGCACCCCGATACCGGTCAGCGCGTGGGCTGCTTCGAGGGCGGCCAGCTCATGCCGTTGGTCCGCTTCGACGTGCCGTCCGGCAGCACGAGCGAGATCCCGCTGCTCGTCGGCACGGCCTCGACGAAACCGGAACTGGGATGGGCGGTGCCACCGGGACCCTGGGCCGTCCGCGTCGTGCTGTCCTACGACGGCGCGAGCGCCATTCGCCTCCTGCCGCTCGAAATCGTTCCCTAACCGACAGAGCGTACGTGAGCCACCGGCGGGGGTCTGAGCGCTGCGTCAGGCTGAACGGCCCAGCGGTGTCTCCGCAAAGAACGTGGTGCCCGGGTCATTCACGTACTGCAGGCCCGCCGTCACGCAGGCCCAACTCTTCACGCAACTGACGGGGGCCAGCGCCGACGAGTTTCCCGGGCTCGACGCCGGCGCACTCTGGACGGTCCAGGTGCCCGACGAGCCGAGTTTGAGGACGAGACTGTCGGCTCCCGCCCAGCCGGTGGCGAGGCACGTCTTGGGCCGGTAGCAGTCGACGCCCGCCAGCTGAGCGGGTGCGGTCACGGCAGGCACGCTGGCAATCGACCACGAGGCTCCGTTCCACGTCTCCACGAGCGGCACCCAGTCGGAGGAGTCGCCGGCGAAGCCCACCGCCGCGCAGAAGGACGGGCTCGTGCACGACACAGAAGGCAGGAAGCCGTCCGCCTCGGTCGGACTGGGAACAGCCGTCCACGTTGATCCGTTCCATTCTTCGATCAGTGTCCCCGTGTCCCCTTGACCGGTTGCGATGCAGAAGGTCGTGCTCGTACACGACACGCTGAAGAACCAGTTGATCGCTTCGGGGCTCGGGCTGGCCTGGAGCGACCACTTGTGTCCATGCCACCGCGCGGTGAGGCTCTGCCCGTTGCCCGAGATGCCAGCCGCCTCGCAGTCGGTCGTGCTGACACACGACACGCCAACGAGCTGTCCTGTGGCAGCGGTCGGCAGGGCGAGCCCAGACCAGCTCGTCCCGTTCCACTCGTACGCCAAGGGGAGACCCGACACCTTGTCCCCTCCGACCGCCATACAGAAGGTCCGGCTGAGACACGAGACGCCACCCAGGTCCTCGTTCTCGGGAACGGGGACCTGGGACCAGCTCGAGCCGTCCCATGCGGCGGACGACGTCGGACCCTC
Organism: uncultured Acidimicrobiaceae bacterium; assembly: GCA_963726855.1. Classification (GTDB taxonomy): domain Bacteria; phylum Actinomycetota; class Acidimicrobiia; order Acidimicrobiales; family RAAP-2; genus Bog-473. The sequence goes on along the minus strand of CAVSEB010000020.1, from coordinate 15,090 downwards.
GGCGGTGTCGTATGGGCCCACACTCATGCAGAACTGGGCACTCGCACACGAAAGCGCGATGAGTGCACCTCCCGGGACTGGTGGCGTGGGTCCGGGCATGGTCGACCAATTCAACCCATTGGCGCCGGCGGCCGAGGATGCGGCGAGAGTCAGACCAGCCGAGAGCATGAGGATCGACATCACGGCGGCGGCCAGAGACCGTCCCGTTCTAGGAGTGCGGCTCACCGAACCTCCCCGACGTGCACCGAATACCTAATTCTTCGTCCCACAGGCACGGCACTTGAGGATTCCGGCTCGGTCATACCTTCCATTCGCTGCCGTGAGTTCGGTTTTCAGCAGTCAGTCAGGTTGCAGTTTCGCGAGTACACCGGCACCCGAGTCACCTTGAGCGCACCGCCCTTGCCGTCGGGCGCGCTGACCGCCATCGCGGCGAAGACCTCGCCCTGGGTCCGCGAGGTCGTGGGATCGGTCAGCGTGACGGTGGCGGGATAGGGCGAGAAGGTCCCGTCGGCACAGCTGGGCGTGCAGTCGTTCAGCTCGAGCGTGCCGTGGCCCGACGCCTGCGAGCCGGTCCACGAGCTCCACGTCAGGTGGGTCAGCACCGCGCTGCCGTCGGCACACGCCACCGGAATGGACGCCGGGTCGATCGTCGGGGGCGCCTCACCGGCGCAGCCGAACGAGTAGACCGCGCGGCAGCGATGAAAGCGAGGAACCCGACGACGTGGTCGAGGTGGGCACGACGTAGCGGCCGAAGAGCACGCCGCCCACCAAGAGGATGAGCGCGCCGAAGAAGAGCTGCCAGAAAGAAGGACGCATCACGGACGACCGGGCACTGGCCCGGCTCGCTAGTCGGTGACGATGCTGATGTGCTTGCGGCCGCGCCGCTCGCCGAACTTCACCACGCCGTCCGCCTTGGCGAAGAGGGTGTCGTCACCGCCGCGGCCCACGTTGGCGCCGGGGTAGAACTTCGTGCCCCGCTGGCGCACCAGGATGGAGCCCGCGGTGACTTCCGTCCCGGCGAACTCCTTCACGCCCAGGCGCTGCGCGTTCGAGTCGCGGCCGTTGCGAGTGGAACCACCACCCTTGGTCTTTGACATATCGGACTCCTCGGACTCGACTCGACTACCCGGCCGCCGTGATGGCGGTGATCTCAAGCGTGGCGTAGTGCTGACGGTGGCCCCAGCGCCGCTTCTGGTTCGACTTCGACTTGTAGGTCATGGCGTTGATCTTCGGGCCCTTCTCCTCGCCCACGACCTTGCCGGTCACCGACACGCCAGCCAGCTGCTCGGGCGTCGCCAGGACCCGCTCGCCGTCCACCACCAGAACCGGCTCCAGCGCCACCTCGGCGCCGACGGGCTGGCCCAGCAACTCCACCCGGACGCGCTGGCCTTCGGCCACGCGCTCCTGCTTCCCTCCGGACCTGATGACGGCATACATAAGGGCGAAATGCTAGCGCAGAACGGAGGCGTCGAGGGTCACGCCCCGGCCTCCGCAGACGGTGCATTCGGTCGAGAGGGTCTCGAGAAGACCCTCTGAGATGCGCTTTCGGGTCATCTCGACCAGGCCCAGCTCGGAGATGTCGAAGACCTGGGTGCGGGTCTTGTCCCGGGACAGCGCGTTGCGCAGGGCGGCCGCCACCCGGTCCCGGTTCTCCCGCATCTCCATGTCGATGAAGTCGATCACGATGATGCCGCCGATGTCTCGCAGCCGGAGCTGGTGGGCCACCTCCTCGGCGGCCTCCAGGTTGTTGCGGAAGACCGTCTCCTCCAGATTGGTCTTGCCCACGTTCTTGCCCGTGTTGACGTCGATCACCGTGAGGGCCTCGGTGCGCTCGATGATGAGCGAGCCCCCCGAGGGAAGCCAGACCTTGCGGTCCAGCGCCTTGTGCAGCTGCTCGTGCACGTGGTAGCGCTCGAAGATGGGCAGGCCCTCGGCCTCGGTGTCGTAGTACTCGACCCGGTCGGCCAGCTCGGGGCTCACGGCCTGGACGTAGTTGCGGACCTGCTCGAAGAGAGCCCGATCGTCGATGACCACGCCCCGGTACTCGCCGTTGAGCTCCTCACGCAGGATGCGCACGGCCAGCTCGGGCTCCCGGTACAGCAAGCCCGGCGCGTCCGACTTCTTGGCCTCGGCCTCGATGGTGTTCCACTGCTCGAGCAGCGAGGTGACGTCGCGCTGGAGCTCGTCGGCCGAGACGCCCTCGGCCGCGGTGCGCACGATCATGCCGTGGCCGGCCGGCTTCACCTCGTCGATGATCCGGCGCAGTCGGCGCCGTTCGGTGTCACCCAGCCGCTTGGAGATCCCGAAGGCGCTCGAGTTGGGCACCAGCACGGCGAAGCGCCCGGGCAGGGACACCTCCTGGGTCAGGCGGGCGCCCTTGGCCCCGATCGGGTTCTTGGTCACCTGGCAGAGAATGGTCTGGCCCGCCTTGAGCACGTCCTCGATCCGGGGCTGGGAGGACGTCCCGCCCTCGATGTCGTCCTTGTCGTAGCGCACGTCGCCCCGGTACAGCACGGCGTTCTTCGGGATCCCGATGTCGACGAAGGCCGCCTCCATGCCCGGAAGCACGTTCTGCACCCGGCCTCGGTAGACGTTCCCGTCGATCTGGGTCGTGTCGTCGGCCGCCCGCGACACGTAGTGCTCGACCAGGGAGCGCCCCTCGAGCATGGCGATCTGGGTCATCTGCGGCTGGACGTGCACGCAGACGAGGTACCGGCCGACCTGCTTGGTGCGGCGGTCCCGCGCCCCCGAGCGGCGGCGACTGCGGGACCGCTTGGCCCCGCCACTCCGCGTTCGCCCCGGTCCTGCCCGGCGGGCTCGGCCACCTCGGTGACCGGCTCCTTCGTCGCGGTGGCCCCCGACCGCTCCATGGCGACCACCGGCGCGGGCGGCGGCGCGTCCGGGGCAGACCGGCGGCAAGGGGCCCGGTGGCGGCACGGCCGGCGCGGGCCGGGTGTCGCCGATCTTGGGTTTGTGCTGGGACGCCTGGCGGGGCGCGACCGGCGGGCTAGGGCTGGTGCCCTCCTGCGGCGCTGGACCCGGTGGGGTCGGTCTGACTTCCGGCTCGGACATGAGGGAGAGCCCTCCTTGCGTTCTGTGCGGCCGCGATGCTGCTCGCGAGCCCGCTCACCTGGAGCGGCTCGAAGCGTGCACCGTCGCGCTCGATCCATTGATGCGTTCTGCAGGCACGCTCGAGCACCAGGTCGGCACCCAGAGCGGCCATGAGGTCGGTCGGGCGGATGCCACGCGGATGCGTGGCCAGTTCTGCCCGGAGATGACCATCGGAGTCGTTGACGGAGAGCGTCCGGATGGCCGGTCGGACATCGTCGTCCACCGGACGACCCTTCCGTTCCCGGCTGACGGTGAGGACCGTGGCCGCGAGCACCATCTCGGCTCGCTGCCTCAATTCCTCACTGCTCACCCCGGACACCTCCAACTCCCAATCACACGATGCTACCTCCTGCTGGAGCGAGCCCTCCGTATCCTCGACCAGGGCAGCCGCCTGGACCTCGATCCCGGCCGGCAGGAGGGCGCTCAGCGCCTCGGGCAGGCCCTCGACCGGCGTCTCCCCGGGGAGGGCCGCCCCCAGGCGCAGGTCGAGGTACTCGCCCAGCGACTCGCAGCCGGTGGGCAGCGCCAGCCCGAAGCTGACCAGGGGATGGGGCACGAACCCCTGGGAGTAGGACAGGGGCAGGCGGCTGCGGCGCAGGGCCCGCTCCCAGAGCCGGGCCACGTCGCGATGGCTGGTGAAACGGACCTTTCCCGCCTTGGCGAAGCGCAGACGCAGGCGCCGCTCGACCGGGACCGGCTCCGTGTCAGGAGGCACGGCTGATGAGGCGCACCGGGATGCGGTCGCCCTGGCGCAGGTCCTGGCCCGTCCCCTGGCTCCCGCCGGCCGGCGGCACCGGGGAGGCCACCACGTGCTCGAGGCCGACGTCGGTGCAGGCCCCGCAGTCGTAGCACGGGGTCCAGCGGCAGTCCTCGACCGAGGCCTCGGCCAGGGCGTCCTGCCAGTCGCCCCAGAGGAAGTCCCGGTGCAGACCGGCCGAGATGTGGTCCCAGGGCAGCGCCTCGTCGCCGCCGCGGTCCCGGTGGCAGACCTCCTCGAAGCTGAGCCCCTCGGCCGCCAGGGCCTCCTCCCAGAGCCCGAGGTCGAAGCGCTCCGACCACTCCTGGAAGGTGCCGCCGGCCCGCCAGACCCGCTCGATGACCGCACCCATCCGGCGGTCGCCCCGGCTGGCCAAGCCTTCGGCCACCGACGCCGCCGGTTCGTGCCAGCGGATGGTGAGGCCCCGGGTGCGCTTGGCCTGGGTGCGCAGCAGCACCACCTTGCGCTCGAGCTCGGCCACGGTGTCCTGGCCGTACCACTGGAACGGCGTGTGGGCCTTGGGCACGAAGCCCCCGACCGAGGCCACCACGGTGATCGACTTGTTGTAGCGCCGGCCGATCTCGACACAGCGAGAACCCAACTCGGCGATCCCCAGCACGTCCTCGTCGCGCTCGGTGGGCAGGCCGATGAGGAAGTAGAGCTTGATCGCGGCGCCAGCCCTGGCTGAAGGCGGCGTCGACCGCCCCGTAGAGGTCCTCCTCGGTGATGAGCTTGTTGATCACCGTAGCGCATGCGCCAGGTGCCACCCTCGGGGGCAAAGGTCAAGCCGGTGCGCCGCACTTTCTGGATCTGCGCGGCCGTGCCCACGGTGAAGGCGTCCACCCGCAGTGAGGGCAGGCTGACCGAGACCCGACCGCCGTTCTCCGGATCGTCGACGATGTCGCGCACCGTGCCCTCGATCCCGGAGAAGTCGGCGGTCGAGAGCGAGGTGAGCGCCACCTCGTCGTGGCCGGTCCACTCCAGTCCCTTGCGCACCATGTCGCGCACCTGCTCGGCCGGGCGCTCGCGCACCGGCCGGGTGATCATGCCCGCCTGGCAGAAGCGGCAGCCGCGGGTACAGCCCCGGAAGACCTCGACGTTGAGGCGGTCGTGCACCACCTCGGTCAGCGGCACCAGGGGCCGGGACGGGTAGGGCCAGTCGGCCAGATCCGCCACCGTGCGCTTGGCGACCGTGACGGGCACCGAGGGGTCGATCGGCACGGTGCCCGTCAAGCGTCCCTCGGCGTACGACGGCTCGTAGAGCGCCGGGACGTACACCCCTTCGAGCGCGGCCAGTCCCCGGCGCAAGGCATCGCGCGAGCGCTCCGCCTCGGGCAGCGCCAGCCAGTCCCTCACCACCTCGTTGATCTCGCCCACCACCTCCTCGCCGTCGCCCAGCACGAAGGCGTCGACGAAGTCGGCCAGCGGTTCGGGGTTGAAGGCGCAATGTCCCCCGGCCACCACCAGCGCGTCGGTGGCACCCCGTTCGACTCGCGTGCAGCGGGACGCCGGCCAGGTCGATGAGGTTGACCACGTTGGTGTAGACGAGCTCCGCCGACAGGTTGAAGGCGAGCACGTCGAAGGCCGACGCCGGCAGGTGTTGCTCGACGCTGAAGAGCGGGACCCCGGCCGCCCGCATCGCCTGCTCCAGATCGACCCAGGGGGCGTACGACCGCTCGGCCACGGCGTCGGGCCGTTCGTTCAGGATCTCGTAGAGGATCTGGAGGCCCTGGTTGGGCAGCCCGATCTCGTAGGTGTCGGGGTAGACCAGCAGCCAGGCCACCTTGCCCGGTCCGTGCTCGGGGTAGATCGAACCCTGCTCACCGCCGATATAGCGCGCCGGCTTGGTGACCTGCGGCAACAGCCGCTCCAGTTGGGGCCAGATGGTTTCCATCGTGGCGCCCACGTTACGACGTTGGCAGGGCTCAGCCGCCCGGCGTCGATGTGGACGTGGTCGTCGTGCCCGAGGGCTTCTGGCCCGGAACCGTCGGGGGGTGGTCGTGGTCGGCGTCCCGGCCGGCGGGTTGCTCGCCGGCTCGGTCAAGCTGGGCGGGCTCGACGGCGTCGGGGTCTTGATCGTCGAGGCGACCGGGTTGGTCAGCAGATAGTTGTAGATGTTGCGCACCAGCGGCGCGGCCGCTTGGGCGCCGTACCCGCCCTGGTCGATGACGGCCAACACCACGTACTGGGGGTTGGGGTTCGGGCCGAAGGCGACGAACCACGAGTTGGGCTCGAGCCCTGATGCGTTCGAGGCGGTTCCGGTCTTGCCGGCCAGGTTCCAGCGACGTCGGGAAGCCCGGGAAGGCCTGGTACCCCGTGCCGTGGGGGTTCGAGATCACGCCCTCGAAGCCCGAGAGCATGGCCGCGTAGTTGGCCGGCGAGATCGTGACGTGCCCGGTCACCTGTGGCGCCAGCTTCTTGATCACCTTGCCCGTGAGGGGGTCGACGATCTCGGAGGCCACCTGGGGCGCGTAGCGGGTGCCCCCGTTGGCGAAGGTCGAGTAGGCCACCGCCTGCTCGATCGGAGTGAGCACGGTGCGCGCCCTGGCCGAAGGCCATCTCGATGTTGTCACCGGTGTACCAGGTCGCGGTGGGGAAGGCCTTGGGTGCTTCGGCGTGCAGCTTCAACCGGACGAGCTGGCTGTCGATCCGGCCCTCGGCCTCGCCCGGCAGGTCGATCCCGGTGATGGTGCCCTCGCCGTACTGGGTCGCCTCGTTCTGAATCGGCGTGTTGCCGTACTGGGCCCTGTCGTTCCAGAACATGTCGCCGAGGTTGTAGAAGAACGAGTCCGACGACACGGTCAACGCGCCCGAGACGTTGTAGGTGCCACCGCTGTCACCGGGGTCGTCGTTGAGGACACAGCCCTGCGTGCTGGTCACGCCGGCCGCCGGGCAACCCGGGATCTTGAAACTGCCCGTGTCGTTGTAGGGGGTGGTCGGCGTGATCAGCCCGTCCTGGAGGGCGGCGGTCGCCGTCACCAACTTGAACGTGGACCCCGGCGTGTACAAGCCCTGGATGGCGTCGTCGTTCTCCGCGCCCGTCGCCTGCAGCGCGGCGTAGTTGGCGGCCGAGATGCCCCCGACCCACTCGTTGAGGTCGTAGGACGGGTACGAGGCCAGCGCGTAGATCTCGCCGTTGGTGGGGTTCATCACGATCACGGCCCCGTTGTCGGCCTTGGGCGTCAGGTTGTCGACCGGGTCGATCGAGTTGCGGTCGGCCAGGATCTGTTGCTGCAGATAGCCCTGGGCCGCCTGTTGCAACCCGGCGTCGATGTTGAGCACGACGGAGTCGCCGATCTTGGGCGCCGTGGTGCTCAGGCGTCCCCACGACGTTGCCGCCGGCGTCGACCGAGAGGGCCTGGCGCCCGTCGACGCCCTTGAGGTACTGCTCGTACTGCGCCTCGATCCCGGCCGCGCCGATCTCGCTCCCCTGGGTGTAGCCATCGTTGGGGTGGGCGGCCAGGAAGCTCGACGTGATGGACCCGGTGTAGCCGAGCACCTGGGTGCCCGTCGTCCCGCCCTGGGGGTAGTCGCGCTGGGCCACCGTCTCGACGGTCACGCCCGGGTACTGCGACTGATGCGTCTGCAGGTATTGCACCGTGGCGTCCGAGACGCCCACGGCGACCGGCACCGGCTCGTAGGGGCTGTACTGCACGTTGTTGATCGACGCCTGCACCTGCTTCGGCGTCTGGCCGACCAGCGCCGCCACCATGCCCACGATCGCCGGGTTCTGCAGCGCCTCGGCCCGCGACAGGAGGATCTCCTCCTGCGAGGTGTTCGACACCAGCACGGTCCCGCTGCGGTCGACGATCTCGCCCCGCGGCGCGGGGATGCTGACCACGCGCACCTGGTTCCGGGTCACGTCGGCGGCATAGCTCTTCCCGTCGACCACCTGGAGCGTCCACAGGCGCAGGACGAGGAGGCCGAAGAGGACGAGCACGATGACGCCCACGATGCGCAGGCGCAGGCTCGGGCGCGACTCCTCCTCCTCGGGCGAGCCGACGATGGAGGCGACGTTGACGCCCTTGCGGGGCCGCATGCGCGGCTGGCGGGCATCGCTGCGCCACGAGGACCGGCGTGGGGTCCGGGTAGGCGGCTTGGGGTGGAGCCGGTCGCCCCGGAACGGGTGTCGGAGGGTGCGCTTCACCAGAGTCTGCTGTCGGCCTGGGTCGCCGAGACGAGCGAGCGGCGGTTGGATTCCCCGGCCAGGGCCCAGCGCATCAGCCGGCTGACCGGGAGCACCAACACCAGGCTCGACACAGCGACCACGAGCGCGAGGGCGAGGAAGTCGATTTGTACCATTTGCTGTTGTCCCATGATCGCGCCGAGCACGGCGAACAGCATGTCCGCTGCGACGCTCCCCGCGACCGCGGCCACCGGCTTGAGCCAGGCCGCCCGGGGGTCCACCGCCGCCGTCAGGGACCCGACGGCGAAGCCCAGCAGGCAGCCGACCAGGGCGGACAGCCCGAACGGGGTGGGCAGCACGAGGTCGAAGGCCAACCCGGCCCAGAATCCGACAATCGCCCCGGTCTCGGGTCCGTCGAGCAGGGCCGCCGTGATCGGCAGCAGCCAGAGGAGGTCCGGATGGGCCCCGCCGAAGCGAAGCGGCACCATCAGGACCTGTTGGACCATCAGGACCACGAAGATGACGAAGGCCACCCGGAGCACGGCCCGGCCGCTCACGTCGGCGGCTCCCATTGCACCACGTCGACGTAGGCCAGCTGGCTGAGGTCGGCCGCGGCGTCGACCGTGACGCTCTCCTGGCTCGCCCCGGCCGCGGTGTGGAAGGACTCGACCGTGCCTACGGGGATGCCCGGTGGGAAGGCCGCCGCCTGCAGGCCGCTGGTGGAGAGGGGCTCACCCTTGCGCAACGGGGTGTGGGGCGGCACCAGGTCCAGCGTCAGGTCGTTCCCAGGACCCTGCCCGTCCACAATGCCGGTGAACTGAGCACCGAAGGTCACGCCGACCTTCGACTGGCCGTCGGTGATGAGCTGGACGACAGAGGAGTGATGGTAGGACGCGATGACCTCGCCCACCAGACCCCCGCTGCCCACCACGGGGTAGCCGACGTCTACGCCGTCGTCCCGGCCCTTGTCGAGCGTGATGGTGGCGGTGAAGTTCGACGAGTACTCGTCGGTCGTCTGTGCGGTGACGGTCGGCAGCGACTGGAGAAAGGGCAAGTTCTGCAGCGCCGTCAGCTGGCGCAGCTGCGCCTGTTCGAAGGACCGCTCGGAGAGTGCGGCGTGCAACTGGCCCACGGTGCGCTGGAGCTGCTCGTTCTGGGCCTGCACCGAGTGATAGTCGAAGGCCCCGGCGAAGAAGCTGCCGATGGGGCTGATGATGTCGAGCACGCCCTGGCGCAGCGGCGAGAAGACGTCGTTGGCCACCGACTTGATGCCCGACGTGACGCTGTGCGTCCGGCCGTTGAGGTCGAGCGAGATCAGCGAGAGCGAGAGGACGACCAGGACGACGACCGTGAGCGTGCGGCGCGAGCGCCGTGACCGGGCCACCCAGGAGGAACTCGATCGATCAGCGCGTTGAGGTGGTGATCAGCACCCGCTTCAGCGCCTCGAACTCTTCGAGACACTGACCGCTTCCGATGGCGACACAGTTCAATGGGTCACGGGCCACCACGATGGGCATGCCCGTCTCGTGCTGCAGGCGGAACTCCAGCCCGTGCAGCAGGGCGCCCCCGCCGGTCAGCACGATGCCCTGCTCCATGATGTCGGCCGCCAGCTCTGGTGGCGTCCGGTCCAGCGTGACCTTCACCGCGTCGATGATGGCCGAGACCGGCTCCTCGATGGCGCGTCGGATCTCCTCGGTCGACACGACGATCGTCTTGGGCAGGCCGCTGACGAGGTCACGGCCGCGGATCTCGGCGTGCAGCTCCTGCTCGAGCGGATAGGCCGAACCGAGCGTGATCTTGATCTCCTCAGCCGTGCGCTCACCGAGGGCGAGGCTGAATTCCTTCTTCACGAACGAGACGATGGCGTCGTCGAGCTCGTCACCCCCGATGCGTACCGACTGGCTGGTGACGATGCCCCCGAGCGAAATCACTGCGACCTCGGTCGTGCCACCGCCGATGTCCACCACCATGTTGCCCGTCGGTTCGTGCACCGGCAGCCCGGCTCCGATGGCGGCGGCCATGGGTTCCTCGATGATGTAGGCCCGCCGCGCTCCGGCGTACTCCGCCGCCTCCATCACCGCTCGCCGCTCCACGCCGGTGATACCCGAAGGCACGCAGATGACCATGCGCGGCTTGGCGAAGCGGCGCTGGTGGACCCGGTGGATGAAGTAGCGCAGCATCTTTTCGCAGATTTCGAAGTCGGCGATGACGCCGTCCTTGAGCGGCCGGATGGCCTGGATGTTCGAGGGCGTCCGGCCGATCATGCGCTTGGCCTCGGCTCCCACGGCCAGTGGGCGCCCGTCTTTGATGTCGACGGCGACGACGGAGGGCTCGTTCAGCACGATGCCACGGCCGCGCACGTAGACCAAGGTGTTGGCGGTTCCCAGGTCGACGGCCATGTCTCGACCGAGCAGGGAAAGTCGATTTTCGGCCATAGCTAGATCTCTCCCGACGGGATACGGGGTGGGGCCCGGCAGGACCGGTCCCTCGTGGTGAAAGCACACAGGCTACGGGAAGGCGGAAGGCCCCACAAGGCGGACCAGGCGCCGCGCCCGTGTCACCTGCAATTTCGATTGTGGCCAGCGTAGGGTGCCCGGGCCGCGATCCGAGCACCCACTGGGGGGCGGGCTCTACGAGGCGGCCAGGTTCGGGAAGAACAATGCGATCTCCCGGGCCGCCGACTCGTGCGAGTCCGAACCGTGCACGAGGTTCTCGGTGGTCTCGATCCCGAGGTCCCCCCGGATGGTGCCCGGTGCCGCTTCGGCCGGGTTCGTCGTACCCATCATGAGGCGCACCACGGCATAGGTGTCCTTGGGCCCCTCGACCACCATGATGAGCGCGGGTGAGCGGCAAATGAAGGTCACCAGGTCGCCGTAGAACGGGCGCTCGCTGTGCTCGCCGTAGTGCGTCTCCGCGATTTCTGTTGAGATGGTTCGGAGTTCGGCGGCGACCAGGCGCAAATTCTTGCGTTCCAGCCGCGACACGATTTCGCCGACCAAGCCGCGCTCGACGCCGTCGGGCTTCACAATGACAAGGGTGCGGTCCACGAGGAGTCGAGGTTACACAACGCGGCGACGCTCCGGTCAGCGACCGGCTTCCTCCCACGGCACGGCGGACGACAGTGCGTCGGCGCGCGCCGCGCCCACCACGTAGAGCGAGCCACAGACCACGACGAGCCCGTCGGCGTCGACCATGGCACGGGCCAGGCGCAGCGCGTCGCGCACGTCGGGTTCCTCGTGCACGGCCAACCCGAGCGCTCGTGCGGCCTCGGCCATCGCGGCCATCGGCATGGCGCGCGGTGTGTCCGGCTGACACAGGACCACGGCCGCCACACCGGCCGAGGCCAGCGGCGCCATCATCGCCGAGGGATCGCGGCCCGAGAGCATGCCGATGACAGCCACCTTGGTGCCGTCCACCGCGAACTCCTCGTTGAGCGCATCACCCAGCGTCGCCATACCCGCCGCGTTGTGCGCGCCGTCGACGAGCAACAGCGGACGGCGCCCGAGCACCTCGAGGCGGCCCGGCACGCGCACGGCCGCGAAGCCCTCCTCCGCCACTTCGAGGGTCAACGGCTCGCCGAAGAAGGCCTCCACCGCGGCGAGGGCCACCGCCGCGTTGATGCCCTGATGTGCCCCGTGGAGCGGGACCAGCACATCCTCGTAACGGCCGCCCGGCGTCCACAGCGTGACCAGCCGTCCACCCACCGCAACCTGGTTCGTTTCGACCCCGAAGTCCTGCCCGTAGACCCAGACCGAGGCCGCCCCGACCTCCTCCGCCCGTGCCTCGACGATGCCCAGCAGGTCCTCGCGCAGGTCTCCGAGCACCACCGCGCTCCCGGGCTCGATGATCCCCGCCTTGTCCGCCGCGATCCCCTCCAGGGTGGGGCCGAGCACGTCGGTGTGATCGAAGCTGACGTTGGTGACCACGGCCACGTCACCGTGGATCACGTTGGTGGTGTCCCAGGTCCCGCCGAGTCCGACCTCCACCACCATGGTGTCGACGGCCTCGGAGGCGAACCACGAGAACGCGGCCGCCGTGAGGAGGTCGAATCGGGTCGGCCGCTCGGGCAGGAGAGACTCGAGCAGGGCCAGCTCGGTCAGGACCGTCGTGAACGAGTCGTCGTCGATGGGTTCCGCGTTGCGGGCGATGCGCTCCGAGACGGTGTGCAGGTTCGGGCTCGTGTAGGTGCCCACGCTCAGGCCCTTCGACAACAACAGCGCCGTGGCCATGGCCGAGGTGGAGCCCTTGCCGTTGGTCCCGGTGACGTGGATGGAGGGGATGGTGTCCTGGGGCTCTCCGAGGAGCGCCGTCAGTGCGTGGATGCGATCGAGCGTCGGCCAGGCCCGCCGGCGCGGCATGTTCTGTTCGAAGTCGATGTGGGAGTCGAGCCAGACCAACGCATCGGCCAGGTTCTCGAACGGCGGTGCCGCCGGATCAGCCACCGCAGCGGCTCAGGTTCCGGCCGGATCAGGAAGCGGCGCGCCGCGAGCCGTGTCGCCTTGACCGGCGCGCCTCCGAGCGGCACCAGCGTCGGCGCCACCCGGTCCAGGACCACGGAGCGGTCGACCACGCAGCGACCCACGTCGGTACGGCTCGGCAGGTCGTACATGACGTCGAGCAGCACTTCTTCGAGGATGGCCCGCAGGCCACGCGCGCCCGGTGCCGCGGAGCAGCGCCTGCTCGGCCACCGCCTCCAACGCGTCGGGGGTGAACTCGAGCTCGACGTTGTCGAGGGCGAAGGTGCGCTCGTACTGCCGGGTCAGCGCGTTCTTGGGCTCGACCAGAATTTGCACGAGCGCGTCCTTGAACAGCGGGGACACGGCACCCACGACGGGCAGGCGGCCGATGAACTCGGGAATGAGCCCGAACTTGATGAGGTCCTCGGGCAGCACGTGGCGCAGGATCTCGCCGTCGTCGCGATCCTTGCGGTGCACCTCGGCCCGGAAGCCGATCCCCCGCTTGCCGATGCGGCCCTCGATCATCCGGTCGAGGCCGGCGAACGCACCGCCGCAGATGAAGAGGATGTTCGTCGTGTCGATCTGGATGAACTCCTGGTGCGGGTGCTTGCGCCCGCCCTGGGGCGGCACCGACGCCGTCGTGCCCTCCAGAATCTTGAGCAGCGCCTGCTGCACCCCCTCACCCGACACGTCGCGGGTGATGGAGGGGTTCTCGCTCTTGCGGGCGATCTTGTCGATCTCGTCGATGTAGATGATCCCGGTCTCGGCCCGCTTCACGTCGTAGTCGGCCGCCTGGATCAGCTTCAGCAGGATGTTCTCGACGTCCTCACCGACGTAGCCGGCCTCGGTGAGGGCGGTGGCGTCGGCGATGGCGAAGGGCACGTTGAGCATGCGGGCCAGCGTCTGGGCCAGCAGCGTCTTGCCGCAGCCGGTCGGCCCGAGCAGCAGGATGTTCGACTTGGCCAGCTCGACGCCGTCGTCTGCGCTGGGCGGTCCGGCCTGGACCCGCTTGTAGTGGTTGTAGACGGCGACCGAGAGGATCTTCTTGGCGTACTCCTGGCCGACGACGTAGTCGTTCAGGAAGTCGAAGATCTCCCGGGGCTTCGGGAGGTCCTCGAAGCTCAGCTCGGCGGACTCGTCACGCTCCTCCGCGATGATGTCGTTGCACAGGTCGATGCACTCGTCACAGATGTAGACGCCCGGCCCGGCGATCAGCTTCTTGACCTGCTTCTGCGTCTTGCCACAGAAGCTGCACTTGACGAGGTCCCCGCCCTCTCCGAACTTCGCCACCGATCGTCTCTCCCGTCCGTTCCGGTCTCGAGCCTACGCAGCGCCGATGGCTTCGAGCGGGGCGAGGCTACGGGCTGTGATCACTTCGTCGATCACGCCGTAGGTCACCGCCTCGTCGGCCGTCATGATGAAGTCGCGGTCGGTGTCCTGGGCGACCTTCTCCTGGGTCTGGCCGGTGTCCTCGGCCAGCATGCCGGATGAGCAGGTCGCGCATGCGCAGGATCTCCTTGGCCTGGAGCTCGATGTCGCTCGCCTGGCCCTCGACGCCGCCCCAGGGCTGGTGGAGCAGGATGCGGGCGTGCGGCAGGGCGAAACGCTTGCCCTTGGCCCCGGCCGCCAGCAGCACGGCGGCGGCCGAGGCGGCCTGGCCGAAGCAGAAGGTCGAGACGTCCGGCCTTGATGAACTTCATCGTGTCGTAGATGGCGAAGAGCGCCGTGATCTCCCCGCCGGGCGAGTTGATGTAGAGGTGGATGTCCTTGTCCGGCTCCTCGGACTCGAGGAAGAGCATCTGGGCGCAGATCAGGTTGGCGACGGTGTCGTCCACCGGCGTGCCCAGGAAGATGATGCGCTCACGGAGCAGCCGCGAATACAGGTCGTAGGCCCGCTCGCCCCGGTTCGACGACTCGATCACGGTCGGGACCAGATAGTTGTACGTCTTCAAGCGATCCCCCGGACTCTGCATACTCACTCGTTCTCCTCGCCGTCCTGGTCCACGTCGTCCTGTCTCCGTCCCGTCCCCCGAGGCTCCGTCCTCTGAGGCATCCGCCTTGAGATCGTCCCTCGACATCGGGTTGCCCTCCTCGTCGAAGAGCACAACGTGGTCCAGCAACCACTCCAGCGCTTTGCTTTTGCGCAGCTCCGAGCGTACCGCGCCGGTCCGGCCGGCCGTGTCGAGCTGGCGGCGCAGCTCGACAGCCGTTGTGCCCATGCGCTCGGCCATTGTTGCTACCTCGGCATCGAGTTCCTCTTCACTGAGCGTCAGATCCTCGGCCTCGACCAGCGCCCGCAGGGCCAGGTCGGCCTTCACGGCGGCATCGGCGTCCACCCGCACCGCCGCCAGCAGGTCGTCGGGCGTCGAGCCCGTGGCCTGGAAATACTCGTTCAGGCTCATCTTCTGGGCCTCGAGCCGGTGCTGCAGGTCGTGCAGGCGCTCGTTGACCTCGGAATCGACCAGGACCTCGGGCACCTCGTCCTCGGCAACCAGGGCGGACAACGCCTCGAGGGACTTCTGGCGCAGCGCCATCTGACTCTGGATCAGCTTGACCCGGCTCATCCGGTCCTCGATATCCGCCTGAGTTCGGCCACCGTCTCGAACTCGGAGCTCTCGGCCGCCCACTCGTCGGTCACC
>CAVSEB010000019.1:0-37205 GCA_963726855.1 uncultured Acidimicrobiaceae bacterium | reverse complement strand
GTAGTTGCGCCCAGCGCCGTTCACCCAACCGATGCTGTTGACTTGCCAGTCCGAGCCGAGAACCGAGCGGCAGCCATCCGTTCTTTAGGGCCACGGTTGTACCCAGCTGAGACTCCGGCGGAGACCCCCCAGTCCTGGTCGGCTTCGACCTGTTCCATCAGGCCCAATCCGTAGTTTCGCGAGCTGGTCGACAACGTCGTGTTGGGATATGCGAACTTGGACATCAGGGTGACTTCATCGAGTGCGCTGGTCGTCGTGAGACCCCAGCCAGGTAACGAGGTGCCGGGGATGAGGGCCAGGCTCGAGGGGACGGTGGCGGTCATGCCGATTGAATGATCGAACTGAGTCAGTGCAGACGCTCCACCGACGTCGCTCAGCAACGCCGTAGCCGACGCATTGTCGCTGTTCTCGATCATCGAGGGCATCAGAGAGGCCTCGGCCTCCGGCAACGGTTGATCCTGCTCCTGAGCGTCCTGGAGTGCCGCTGCCATGATCTCTACCTTCACGATGCTGGCCGTGTCCTGAGTCAACTGAGGATTGAAGGTCCAGGTTCGACCGGTCGTCGCATCGAACACCGCAGCCGTTACCTGGCCGGTCCGACCAGCTAGGTACGTATCAAGTGAAGCAAAAGGCGAGATCGCGGCTTCGGTCGTAGTCGAAGTGGTGGTGGAGGATGGTGGCGCGGTTGGCCGAGACCTCGACCGTGGAGCCCGTTTCGACTCGATTGCACGCAGTGCTAGCGCAGCCCGCAATGGTCAACGCCAATACCGAAGCGAGGGCCATCCAGAGCACCCCAATCCGTTGGCCGCTTTGGATCTCTCACGTGAACCGCGATCGATATGTTTCGAGCACACGCCGACGCGAAGGGATTGGCCCCCATCAACATCGCTACGGCTCTCACGGAATCGACCTCCGTGCTGGATGGCCGATCTTCGTTCTAGATTTCGCCGCAAGGGGACTCGAAGATGCGATCCGACTCAGAGCTGGCTGTACGTATATTGCGGAAGGCTGTAAGCAGTGGCGATGGGCGCCCAGAGGGAAGCCGACTGGGTTTTTGCAGAAGTGGCTTGAGCGTCCGAAGCTTGAGCCGCCTGCCAGTTCGAATCGTTTTGACCGCCTTGTCCAGGAGTACAGCCCGACTGGATCAGGTCGCCCGCCCATCCAGCGTAGGACGTGTCCGACGCCTTTGATGCCTGCCACGCAGTCGTCAGAGCTGCAATCAACTGGCTCGACCCTGGCAGCTGCGAAATCTGGAGCTTAGGCAGTTCGTTCAGAAGTAACTGTCTCGATTGGGCCGCGTTGTTGAGCGTCGTCTCGTCTTGGCTGAGGTTGCCGCAGTTCGAAATGTCGTTGGTGGCGCTGACGATCGCATTGCGGTCGTTCGAGCTCTGCGAGAGGAGGAAGTTGATTTTCTCTGCTTCCTCAGTGGCGGATCCGCCCGCGATCGTCGTGGAGGTCGATGACGTGCTGGTCGTGCGCGGAACGCTCGTGCGCGGAACGCTCGTGCGCGGAACGCCGGTCGTGCTCGATGAATAGGAAACCGCTGCATTCGTGGGAGAAGACCCTGAATGATGCAGAAGAACGACAATCCCAGCGATGATGACGACAGCGGCGACGCCCGCCACAATGACCCACTTAGCGCTCTTCACGTTGGAGTAACGGTCGCCGCCCTCGGCCGACGCGGTGGTTGACGGGACCGGTCTTGTCGGAGGTCCCTGAGGCTGCGTCACCGGGGGCACTACTGGAATGGTCGTCGTCTTCTCCGCGGCGGGGCTCGTTTCGACGACCGTCGCCATGCTCGAGGTCACGTCGGCCTCAAGGGAGGGCGCGTCGACTGGCGTGGACACGCTTCGACCACAGTTCCTGCAAAACCTTGCTTCAGGTTTGAGTTCGATGCCGCATCCCTCGCAAGGGTGCGGTCCATCTCCCACTGTCATAGCTATCTCCTCGCCAGACGCCAATCCCGGGCTCGAGCTGCCCAGACCCCAGGTGGGAGCATCTTACGCAACCCAGGTTTCCGGCGCGTCGAGGACCGAATGAGTCGCCGAGCTTGGAGATGTGCCTTCAGCCATGGATGACTCGCCGCCCAATGGCGGGCAATCGTGGGCGTGGCTCAACGGCGACGGGTAGTCCTCCGGCGAGGGGTTGTGAGCTCCCCGTTGGAGGTCGCAGGTCGAGATTCCAAGTGGCCGAGGGAGAGACAGTGTTTGCGACTGACCTCAGGCGCCGGCCCGCTGATCGGCGCAGCCCTGCGCAACGCACGACCGCTCTGGCTCAATCAGCGAATGACGGCTGTGCGAGGCAGAGCCATCAAGAGTTACCAGAGTTCCCGAAGTCGCCTGAGTTCCCCAGACTCCCCGAATTCCCCGAGGTACCTGAGACTCCGGAGTTGCCGGAATTCCCCGAATAGCCGGAGTTCCCCGAGTTCCCCAAGCCCCCGAGTTGCCCGAGTTCCCAACGCTCCCCGAGTTTCCAAGACTCCCTGAGTTGCCAGAATTCCCAAAGTTCTGAGTCGTCGGAGTTGTGCCGCTTCCAGAGTTCCCCGATGATCCCGAACCAGCCGAGCTACTGAAATCACCCGTCAAGTACCAAGCGTTGTTCAGTTTCACGAGTTGGGCTGTCGCGTTCTCACCGGCAAACCGGGCGCAGTAGGACGCGCCGGTACAGGTGATCGTCGCCGTTGCCTGATTGCCACTCGTCGACAGCACCACCGAGGCCAGCGCGATCTTGGGGAAGGACAGCGAAGCGGCTGACTGACCCCTGAGTGAGGCATTACAGGCCGCCTGCTCGGAGGGCTCGACCAGGGAGCACAGCTTGGACCAGTTGCCTGACTGCAGGTCTCCGATGGCCGCTGATGCCGTCGACTGGGCACCGTTGGATGACTTGGAAAGGATCAGGACGGCAGCAACGACGGCGATGATGACCACGCCGACAACTGCCAGTGAAACCGGATTCCGCCACAGCGGCTTCGGTTTCGGTTGCGGTGAGGACTGGTTCGGAGTGTCGTACCAGGCGGGGCTGGGTGCGGCAGCACCGGCCAGAGGAGTCTCAGCAGTGCCGGCGTCCAGCGTGCTCGCCTGCGGGGCGGCTCCGGCGCCGGCGGGTCCGGTTTCCGGCGACGCCATCGGAGAACCGCAGTGGTTGCAGAAGCGTGCACCGGGGTCGACCTCGCCGCTACAGCTGTTGCAAGAAGCCACGGAACGAACACTACCCTATGAGAAATACCAGTTGCAATCGAGATATTTCTCGATACGATGAGTTCACCGGGTCAGGGCACCCACCAGGGACGTCCTGTCAGAGAGCGCTCAGGCGGGCGAGACAACAGGAAGAGGAGCCGCGGTGATCATCGGGGACGGCCTCCAACCAGTGGAGCGTGGCAGAGGCATCTCACCGTCCCTGTCGGTTCTTTGGGCACTGATCCCGTTGCTGACTCTCGGCTGGGGGACCGGGTTTTCGTTCGCCTACGCCGCCCTGCGTCTTCGCGACGGAATCCTCGGGGCCTGGGCGGGGGTCTATTTCGTCTTGGGTCTGGCCTCCTTCACCCTCGTCGCCTCGAAGAGTCAAGGTAGCTGGCAGGAGAACGTGGGAGGCGTTCTTGCACTCGTCCTGGTCGGTGTCGGCTCGGCCCATGCTTTTGCCATCCGGCGGCGCTTGACCACAGGAGGAAGCCCGCGGCAGTACAGCACGGGATCAATTTCTCCGCAGGAGCGGGCTGTGGCCGAGGCGAGGACCGAGCTCGAGCGGCGCCGCGAGGCGCGGCAGATCCTGAAAACTGACCCAGAGTTGGCCTGGCAACTGCGCATAGGCCGTCCGGATCTGCCACGTCGGTTCCAGGATGGAGGCTTGGTCGACGCCAACCACGCATCGGCGCCCGCACTCGCTGCGCTTCCTGGTGTCACCGCCAAGCTGGCAAGCGAGATCGTCTCGACCCGTGAAAATTTGGGTGGCTACCGCGATCTCAACGACATGTCGATCACCCTCGGGATCGCGCCCCAGATGTTGGACGAGGCCGGAGCATTCCTCGTCTTTGCAAAATTCGCAGCAAAGGACTGAGACAAGAGCTGCCGTCGCATGACCTCCTCTGCCGGCGACAATCGCCCGAGGGTGCCGAGGTCAACGAGCGACCGACAGCTAACGTTCTGCACGGCGGCGTCATCCACGGATCCACGAACCGCCTCACCCTCAAACCTTCGTGCCGATTCTCACATCTCACGCCCGCCTACTCGTCGTCGTCGGTGCAATCGCCGCCCTGACGCCGCTCCTTGCTTCGTGCAACTCCGGCCCGAGCTCTCATGCTGCATCGCCTCCGCATGGGCCTGCCTCGACCCATGTGTCCACGACCACCACCACCACCACGCCACCGACCACGACGACGATGGTGTCGACGCCCACCGACGGCGGGACAGTTCCCTCCGGGCACCCACTGGCGACAAAGATCGTCGGCATCGACCCGGGACACAACGGACTGAACTACACCAACCCGAGCTACCTCAATCAGCAGATCTTCAATGGCCGCACCGAAGAGGGCTGCGACACGACGGGGACCGAGACCGCTGGTGGGTACACCGAAGCCCAGTTCAACTTCAACGTCGCACAGTTCCTGGCAACTGACCTCGAGGCGGAGGGAGCGCAGGTCGTGCTGACCCGATCGAGCAACGACGGGCTCGGCCCGTGTGTCGACCAAAGGGCCCAGATCATCAACGCAGCCCATGCCGATGTCGCCATCGACATCCATGCCGACGGTGGACCCGTCACCGGGCGGGGTTTTGCCGTACTCGAGCCGGTGGCGGACGGTCCGAACGACCAGGTCATCGCCTCTTCGGAAGCCTTCGGCGGTGACGTGCGCGCAAGCTTCTCGGCCACGACTGGAATGCCGCTCAGCACCTATGACGGTGTCGACGGAATCACGCAGCGCAACGACTTGGCCGGACTCAATCTGACGACCGTGCCGAAGGTCCTGATCGAATGCGGAAACATGCAGAACGTCACCGACGCGGCCATGCTGACCAGCGAGGCGTTTCAGCAGAAGGCCGCACTCGCGTTGGCGCTTGCGATCACGCGCTTTCTGACCTGAACTCCGCGTCTTCAGCTGGGCGACCTCGACGCCTCGTTCGGCGCCAGAGCCACGGACCGATGGCCAACCCGACGAGCACGACCAGGGTCAGGGCGAACAGCGCGGTGTACGACCCGAACCCCGCGTAGCTGAACGTCACCGTGTGCTTCCCTGGTCCGACCACGACACCGACTAGCGCGGGCGCCACCATGACGGTGGGCGTCGGGTGCCCGTCCACGGTGGCCTTCCAGCCGGGGTCGTAGGACGCGCTGAGGACCACGGTGGCCCGCCGGTTGGTGGAGACGACGGCACGTGCCTGCCCGTTGGCCAGGTCGGCCGACTGGACCACGACGTGGCCTGGCGCCCCGCTCAGCGCGCTCGCATCAGGCGCAGTGGGCGGAGCCGCCTTGGACCCATTGAAGGCGACCGTGAGGTCTCGGTCCTCGTTGGGCAGCGGTGACTCGAGGAGAGATTCGCTCTGGGTGCCGACGTTGGCCCGGGTGGCCTCGAGCACGCCGGTGGTGTCGTAGACGTGGATGTACCCGGAGTCGGGCAGCGACCACAGGCAGTACTCGCCCGAACAGCCCACCTTCGACGCCTGCACCGGAGGCGGCATGGACTCGGGGGTGATGAGATAGCCGATGCCAAACAGCGGGTAGTCGCCCGGATTGGTGTCGTCGAAGAAGTACTCGGGGTCGGTCATGAGCGACGCGGTGCGCAGTGTGTAGCCGACTTCGTCGACGTCCTTGCTCTCGAGGTACTTGAACACCGGGACGGCGCCGACGGTGAAGTCCGCCCCCCAGTTGGTCGGCGATCCGGCGTAGACGCGGCCCCGCGGGTGCGCCCGCACGTAGTCGATGAGATGGTCGATCTGAGGACCTTCCAGCGCATCGGACTGGGCCTGCAGCGAGACGTTCGTCCTGTTGTGCACGTCGAATTTGCTGATATTCCACCACGCCGGTGCCAGACCGATCAGCAGCGCGGCGATGCAGAGGCCGGCCACCAGGCCGTGACTGGTCGGGTTCTTGGTCCAGCCCCGCTGGTCCTCGGGCAGGAGGCGCGCCACCTGCGTGACCGCGAATCTTCCGATGGCCACGATCCCCACGCCGGCCAGCAGAAGACCGGAGAGTTGCACGCCCATCTCGAAGCGACGGATGAAGATGTCGCTGCTGCCCGGGACGATGTCGTAGAGGAAGCCCCAGGTGGCCCGGCCCAGCGTCATGAGGAGCGTGACCACCCAGATGGTCACGATGGCCCGCCCGGCGAGAAACGTTCGCCACCGTGCGATACACACGATCAGGCCCACGCCGACGAGGATCGTGACAACGGGGACGAGGCGCTGGAAGTCGTAGAGCTGGCCGCTGATCAACCACCACAGGACCTTCGTGCCGTACCCGTTCTCGAGGGGGCCCCCGCTGAGGATCTGGTTGCGCGCCGCCCAGTGCGATTGGGCCAGGACCGGGTAGATGACCCACGCCGAGGCGACGATTGCCGACGCGCCGATGGCCACCGCGCGCAGCAGCCGACGCCTGAGGTCCGACGGAATCAGGAAGGGCCAGACGACGAGGGGGACGAAGGCGAGGTAGCCCGTCTCGAAGTGCAGGGCCACCGTCAGCATGATGAAGAGGACGGCCGGGAAGATGGCGCGCAGCGACCGGAGCGAGCGATACGTGAAGCCCCATGCCAGCGGCAGGGTCCATGACGCCCACAGCTGGGTCCACACGCCGTAGCCCGCCCACACGTACGCCCTGGTTTCGTAGCCGATGCCGGCCCATGAAGAGAGGAAGGGAGCCACGGCGGCGGCGCCGGCGGCGGTCCAGCGGCCCAGTCCGAACAGCCGTGCACACCAGTAGATCGCCAGCGGCCACAAGGCGAGCAACAGATAGATGGACCACCGGAAGACCGCATCGGGGTCGGCCACCGTGCCGATAGCCCCGGCGGTCATGGCCGGCAGGCTCTGGTAATGCAGGAACTGGGGCGAACCCAGCCCGAGGTAGGGGAACCAGCTCGTGAGGGGGAGGTGGCCCTCCTTGATGCGGGCGGCCGCGAAGCGCGTCATCTGCTGGTGCAACGAGCTGTCGTCGAGGTAGGGAACCGCGGTCAGCTCTGGTCGGAGTTCGACCAATCCCCAGATGCAGGTGATGGCCACGATGCACCAGGGACCGAGTCGGGCCCGGAACCATCCTTGCGCGGTCCCGGGCTCCAGTGCCGGCTCCGCCGGTGCAGCCGATTCCGTCGAGGTCGCGATGGCGCTCACGCCGCGAACGACGAGGGGAAGGGGCGCGGCACGGCACCATGATGCCGGGCCGACGGGCGGCCGTGGTGGGCAGGCGTGCTCGGAAGTCCCGTCGGCACGGCCGGTCCATGCCCATCACTCGAGGTATCGCCCTCTACCCTGGGGGCCGCGAAGGGCTGTAGCTCAGTGGTCAGAGCAGAGGACTCATAATCCTTCGGTCGTGGGTTCGATCCCCACCAGCCCTACCCAGAGGTGTGTCAATCCGGTTGATCGGATTCCGGCGGGGTGGTGCCCGCCCGAAGCGATCCAGAATTTGGGATTGCTGGACCCGGAGTAGAGGTCAGCGCCGCCGACACCGCCACAGGAGGAATGTGGGGACAGGCGCTGCCGGTTCGACGACGCGTTCCAGTTCCAATCCAGCATCGACCAAACCATTCAGGTACGAGGACAGCTTCCGGTGCGTCGCCCCGACCCGGATCCGGGCACCGTCGGGATTGTGGCCCGGCGAGGTCCACCAGCCCTCGGCGTCGTAACCACCCTCGGCCGGCCAGCTGCTCAAACCCTTGTTGTCGCCCGGAAAGCAAGGGTGCACCATCGACGCCACGAACCATCCGCCCGGGCGGAGCACGGTCGCCACTGTAGAGAGCGTTCCCGCGAGATCGTCGATATCCATCATGGCGAGCTCGCAAGTGCAGCCATCGAAGGTATGTCCGTCCCACCAGCTCGGTGTACGGGTGACATCGGCATGTATGTAGGCAATGCCAGCGGAGTCTTTGGCGCGGGCCCTGTTGAGGAGGGCGGCGGAGAAGTCCACGCCAACGACGTTGGCGCCGGCACGGGCCAAGTCCCGTGTCAACCGGCCGTGGCCGCATGCCAGGTCGAGCACTCGTTGACCGGAAAGCGGAGACGTCAACTCTGGGTGAGCGGAGATGAGTGAGGGTCCAAAATTACTGGTCCACTGTTCGTACCAGTCAGCGAAATCGTCGTATCTTGCGAGCGTGCGCGCCACGTACACGAGGCTATCCGGGGGACACGCGGGACATCTGGAGGGACAGTCGGCCCCGTCAGAATCCGAAGCCGTCAATCCGGGTGACCCCGGACAAATTGGGTCCGCGCCATCCCGGATACAGGTCCGGCCGATTCTTTACGGAGTTCCGGTTGATGCCCCGACACCCGGTGCCCGACGAGACCCGCGCTTTCCAAAACGCAAGGTGGTCCGTCGATCGGGATCGAGCACAACCCCGTCAGACACCGTCCTTTAGACCGGAGGCTTGTTGGCCTCCAACGAGTCGACCCACACCTGTATCCAGTCGAGAAGCTCCATGTGGCCTTCGTCCACGCTCGAGAGTCCCTCGACGATTAGTCCCAACTGGAAGCTCGTGACCGCAGCCACAATGACCTTCAACGGAAACTGGGACTCGTCGAGGCCGTACTCGCGCATGGCCTGGCCGAAGTAGTGCTCGAAGATGCCACGAAACCGTGCGTGCACCTCGGTGAGACGTATTCGCAGTTCCGGCTTGTTCCACCCCATGGCCAAGAGCTCCAGCAGGATCTTGGGAAAACGAGATGTGGGCTCGTCCACCCAGAATCGGGCACCGAGACGCCACTTCTCGGCGAAGGTCAGGTTGGGATCGGCGTAGAGCGCTTCGAGCGCAGTGGCGAGCTGCTCGACGAAGCGATGCAGCGTCTGGGCGAGCAGCTCGTCCATCGAGCCGAAGTAGTAGTGGACGAGCCCGTGATTCATGCCGGCGGCTTCCGCCAGCGACCGAGTTGAGACGCTGGCGTAGCCGACCTCGTAGAGCAACTCCTCGGCCGCGTCCATCAATGCGGTCGTCGCCTGCTGACGGGCCTCGGACACCTGTCGCTGCTCCCAGGCGCGCGCCATCAGTGCATCGTCGAGAACGTGGAGGGACCTGGACGTCTCCAGCCTTGACTCTTAGTCACTCGTCCTAGACACTAGTCAAAGTCGAGTGACTGACCCGATGAAAAAAGTCCCAGGTCGGCGAAGGTGGTTGCGGTCCTGCCGATCGGGGAAGGGGCATGAATCGGTCGATGAGGAGAAAGGACCGAAGCAATGGACGAGGACAAGATGATGGCGTTCGTCGGGCAGGCGGTCGGCGACGTCGGGGCGATGCTCGGCGGGGCCATGGCGGTGATCGGCGACAAGCTCGGTCTGTACCGGGCCATGAAGGGCGCCGGCCCGATGACCAGTGCGGAGCTGGCCGCCGCCACCGACACCTCGGAACGCTATGTCCGGGAGTGGCTGAGCGAACAGGCAACCCGGGGCTACGTGACCTACGACGGCGACGGCCGCTTCACCCTCCCCGACGAGCACGCCATCCCGCTGACCGACGAGACGAGCCCCGCCTGCGTCATCGGCGCCTTTGAGACCGCCCTCGGCGCGGTGTATGCCACCGACACCATCGCCGAGCGGTTCCGTACGGGTGAAGGTTTCGCCTGGGGCGCCCAGGACGAGCACGTGCTCGGCGGCTGCGAGCGCTTCTTCCGGCCCGGGTATCTGAATTTCCTGACCAGTAGCTGGATCCCGGCGCTCGAGGGTGTCGAGGCGAAGCTGAAGTCGGGGGGGCGCATCGCCGATGTCGGTTGCGGGCACGGCGCCTCGACCATGCTGCTGGCCGAGGCCTACCCGGCCTCGACCGTGGTGGGCTTCGACGCCCACGACGGCTCGGTCGATGCGGCGCGCAAGCGGGCCGCGGACGCTGGTCTGGCGGATCGGGTGGAGTTCGACGTCGCCTCCGCCGCCACCTTCACCGGCACCTATGACCTCGTGTGCTTCTTCGACTGTCTCCACGACATGGGCGATCCTGCGGGCGCCTGCGCCCATGTCCGGGAGCAGCTCGCCGAGGACGGGACGATGATGCTCATCGAACCCTTTGCCGGGGACGACCTGAGCGACAACCTCAACCCGGTCGGGGCCGCCTACTACGGATTCTCGACCCTGCTCTGCACGCCGAGTTCGTTGTCGCAGGAAGTGGGCGCCGCTCTGGGCGCCCAGGCCGGGGAGGCCCGTCTGCGCGAGATCGTGACCGGATCAGGCTTCTCCACTCTGCGTCGCGCCGCGGAGACTCCCTTCAACATCGTGCTCGAAGCGAAGGTGTAGCGCCGGACTTGGCGAGGTGCTTCGCCGGGCCTCAGTCGTCGGTGTCGGCGTCACCCGCCGCCCAGGCCACGGCCCCGCCGGTGAGGTTCTCCGCCGTCCATCCGGCGTCGCTCAACGCCTGAGCCGCCACCGCAGATCGCCCGCCCACGTGGCAGGCGACGACGATGGTCCGCTCGCGGGGGACCTCGTCGAGCCGGTCGCCCAGCTGGCCCAGTGGAATGTTCACCCCGATGGGGTAGGCCCAGGCCTCCACCTCGTCCGGTTCGCGCACGTCGAGGAGGAAGACGTCCTCGCCGCGGGCGAGCCGGGCCTTGACCTCGTCCGGTTCGACCTCGCTGTAGGGCACGTTGCCCACGCTACGACACCGGCTCGCAGTGGCCCGGACGGGGCCATCACCGCCGGTACGCTGGACCGCGATGATCCCCAGGAAGTTCCTCAACGCGGACGAGGAGCTGTTGGCCGAGTTGCGCCCGCACTGGATCTTCCTTTTCGGGCCGCTCTTCACCTCCCTAGGGACCTGGGCCGTGATCGTGGTCATCCTGATCCTGTGGCACAGCGCCCCGGGCTGGACCAACTACCCCTTCCTCATCCTCGCCCTCATCCCCGGGCTGTGGCTGTTGGGTCGGTACGTCCGCTGGCGCTCCTACATCATCGCGTTGACCTCGACCCGCATCCTCGTGCGCCAGGGCATCTTCGGGCGCGACACGGTGCAGCTCCGGCTCCAGCGCATCGTCGAGGTCAACCTCCGCCAGGCGCTCATCGAGCGTGTCCTCCAAACCGGCAGCCTGCTCATCGATGTCCAGGGCGAGGACAACACGCTCACCCTCGAGTACGTGCGCAAGCCGGCCGTTGTGCAGCGCGTCATCAACTCGCAGATCAACGAGATCGTCGGCGGAGGCCAGCGCGAGCCGATCCCCGCGGACATGCTTCCGTTCGACCAGCGCCCTCGTTCTCGTGCCCGCAGCGAGGACACCGACGAACCAGAGGCGCACCACACGCCGCCGTTCGGCCAGTCGGCCGTGCCGTCCGATCCGACCGGGACCGCTCCCGTCGATCAGGACGCCACCGATCCGGGCAGCACGCCGCTGGCCGCACCGCGCACCACGACGCAGATCCCAGCGGGGGAGTCGCCGGCGGCGCCGACCAACGCCGCCACCCGGTCGCCGGACCAGCCGGCGCCGGCCACCGGCCACTTCGAGATCCGGGACCGGCTCATCCAGCTCGACGACCTGCGCCAGCGCGGCATCATCTCCGAAGAGGAGTTCGCCGCCAAGAAGACCGAACTGCTCAATCGCATTTAACACCGCCACGAGTGATTTCCGGTTCGGACGCCCTGTCTCGCCCCGGCTACCGTGGACGTGGTGAGCCCGACTCGATACCGCTGCGACGGATGCGGCAACCTCACGCGCTTCGACGTGACGATCTCGCAGCAGACCAAGGCCTTCCACCACTACACGGTGGGTGGTGAGTTGCTGGTGGAGGACGAGCAGGTGCTCTCCCGCCACGTCGACGAGGTCGTGTGTCGCTGGTGCGGGCACGGGCGCAGCGTGGTCGAGATCGACGAGGCCGCCGAATCGGTGTCGTGAGCGAGCCGCCGGCCGAGATCCTGCGCCGGCTGCGCCCCATCCCGACCTACACCGATCAGCCGGCGACCCGCCCCCACGACGTGGTCGGCGTGGGAATCGACGGCGCGCCGCGCACCATCGTTTTGGCTGAGGCCGCCGCCCCGCTTCTGCTCCTCTTCGTCGCGGCGGACTGCGACGGCTGCCGCGACCTCTGGGCCGGCCTGTCCGAGATCGAGGCCGGGCTCGGCGGCCGCGCCCGCCTGGTCGTGGTGACCAAGAGCCCGGGCGACGAGGATCCGGCGACGGTGGCGGCACTGGCCGGCGCTGCGCTGGAGCGGCCGGGGATCGATGTCGTCATGAGCGGAGCGGCGTTCGGCGACTATCGAGCCGCGGCGCCCTTCTTCGTCGTGGTCGACGCACGGGTGGTCCGCACCGAAGGGGTGGCCTGGGGCGTCGGAGAGACCCTGCGCGCCGCGCTGGCCGGCCTGGCCCGGGACTGAGCGAGCGTGCATCCGGGCCCTGTCACAGCCCTCGTTCACCATGAGGGCAGACAGAGAGGGTCAGTCACATGCCGATCACCAGGGACAGCGCCACCATCACCACTGCCACCACCACGACTCCCAGCGACACGACTTCCAGCAAGACGGAGCCCGAGGGCGGGCTCACGATTGACTGCGATTGCTGCACGCTGCGCGACACCACGGCGTGCGACGACTGCGTCGTCAGCTTTCTCCTCGGGAGGGAGCCCGACGATGCCGTGGTCATCGATGCCGACGAGGCCCGGGCCATGCGCATGCTCGAGCGTGCCGGCCTCGTGCCCACGCTGCGCTTCACCCACCAGGCCGGCTAACCGCCGGAGGCGGCGCCCATGAGGCGCCACCTCCTCGTCACCAACGACTTTCCGCCCAAGGTCGGGGGCATCCAGAACTACCTGTGGGACCTCTGGCAGCGGCTGGATCCGGCGACCTACGTGGTCTTGACCGCCAGCTCCGACCCCGGGGCCGCGGACTTCGACGGGATCCAGGCCGCTCGGGGCGTGCGCATCGAGCGGGTGCCCGAGTCCACGCTCTTCGTTCCGACCCCCGGCGCACTCGCCGCCGTGCGCCGCTGTGTCGACACGTACGACATCGATCTCGTGTTGTTGGACCCGGCGCTTCCGCTCGGACTCCTCGGCCCGCGTCTTCGTGTGCCCTACGGGGTGATCCTCCATGGGGCCGAGGTGACTATTCCCGGGAGATTGCCCGGCACGCGCCACGCGCTGGCCCGCGTGCTGGAGGGCGCCGCGCTCGTCGTCTCCGCGGGCGGCTACCCCGCAGCGGAAGCCCGCCGGGCCGCGCCCGCCATGACCGCGAAGGTTGTGGAGATCCCCCCGGCCGTCGACACCGAGCGCGATCGTCCCGCTGGCCGACTCCGAGCGCGCCGCCGTTCGGGCCCGTCTCGGACTCCCCGCCGCCGGGCCGCTCGTGGTCAGTGTCAGCCGGCTCGTTCCCCGCAAGGGCATGGACGTGCTCTTGGAGGCGGCGGCCCGGCTGGCCCCCTCCTACCCCGACCTCGTGGTGGCTGTGGCCGGGGGTGGGCGGGAGCTCGAACGCCTGCGTCGCCAGGCGGCCCGGAGCCCGGTCACCGTTGCGGTGCTCGGCCGGGTGAGCGACGAAGACCGGGCCGGGCTCCTCGCAGCGGCCGACGTCTTCGTCATGGCCTGCCGCAACCGGTGGTTCGGCCTCGAGCAGGAGGGATTCGGCATCGTCTTTCTCGAGGCCGCGGCAGCCGGGGTGCCCCAGATCGCCGGGGACAGCGGGGGCGCCCCCGAAGCCGTCCTCGATGGGGTGACCGGGCTGGTCGTGCGCCGGCCCGAGGACCCGGGGGCGCTGGCCGAGGCCCTGCGCACCCTGCTGATCGATCCCGCCCTGCGCCGGCGCATGGGCGAGGCGGCCCGGGTCCGGGCGAGGGATACCTTCGCTCCCGACGTTCTCGCTTCTAGGCTGGCCGAGGCCCTGACCGGAGTGGCAATCTGACGCAGCACCCGGCGGGTGCACAAGACAGGAAGGAACCCCTCACCGTGGCCGATACCGCCACCGAGCACATGTCGGTAGCCGCACCGCCCCAGCGGTGCTACGACATCGCCGCGGACCTCGAGCGCTACCCCGAATGGGCGAACGACGTGAAGGAGGTCGAGGTCAAGGACCGAGACGAGCAGGGGCGCCCGCTCCTGGTGACCTTCCGGACGGCCGCCTTCGGGCGCAGCACCACATATACCCTGGCCTACGACTACTCCGATGCGCCCCACGTCCTCGCGTGGAAGCTGACCCAGGGCGACATCACGACCAAGCTCGACGGGAGCTACGTCTTCGATCCGGGCGAGGCGGGCGGCACCGACGTGACGTACCACCTCGAGGCCGAGCTCCGGGTGCCCATCCCCGGCTTCATCAAGATGCGGGCCACGAGCCGGATCATGTCCATCGCCATGCGCGAGCTGAAGGCGCGGGTCGAGTCCACCTCGTGAGCGAGGGCGCCGGCCCCTCCGGCGGTGCCGGCATCACCTACGGGATCGACATCGGAGGCACCAAGGTCCTCGGCGTCGCCCTCGACGCGTCCGACCGGATCGTCGGCGAGACCCGCGTCCCCACGCCCACTGGGACCCGGGAGATCATCGGTAGTCACGTGGCCGATGCCGTGGCCATCGTGGTGGCGGATCTCGATCAGGCGCTGGACTCGCCCGGTGCGGCCGTGGGGGTGGGCGCCCCGGGGATGGTCGATCGCCAGGGCCGGCTCTGCTTCGCCCCCAATCTGCCCCAAGCGCACGGGGTGGACTGGACCGAGCTCGTCGGTGGTCGGCTGCCCGGTCGCCGGGTGCTCATCGAGAACGACGCCAACTTCGCCGTGCTGGCCGAGCACCGCCTCGGCGCCGCGTCCGGTTTTGACCACGTCGTCCTGGTGACCCTCGGGACCGGCATCGGGGGCGGGATCGTGATCGACGGGAAGGTCCAGGTGGGCGCCGCCGGCTTCGCCGGCGAAATCGGCCACATGGTGGTCGATCCGGCCGGGCCGGCCTGTCCGTGCGGGCGCCGGGGCTGCTGGGAGCGCTTCGCCTCCGGGGCCGGGTCTGGGCATGCTGGCCCGGCAGGCCGCGATGGCCGGACGCCTCGACGCGGTGGTGCAGCTGGCCGGAGGCGATCCCGAGAGCGTGCGTGGTGAGGACGTGTCGGCCGCGGCCGACGCGGGCGACCCGGCGGCCCAGCACGTGATCCGCGAGGTCGGTACCTGGGTGGGATTCGGCCTGGCCAATTTGGCCTGCGTCACCGATCCGGAGTGCTTCGTGCTGGGTGGTGGCCTGGTGCACGCGGGCGATCTCCTCTTCGAGTCGGCCCGCAGCGCCTTCGCCGAACAGGTGGAGGGCGGGCGGCGTCGTCCCGAGATAGCCATCGTGCCGGCGGCGTTCGGCGAGCGGGCCGGCGCCGTCGGCGCTGCGCTCGGGGCGCGCCAGGGAGGCTTGTGGTGATCCGGGCGGGCGTGGTGCTGCCCACCTTTCGCGACACGCCCGACGACGCCCTGGCTGCGGCGGATTCGGCCGTGGCCGCGGGAATCGACGGGCTGTTCTGCTACGACCACATTTGGCCCATGGGCCAACCCGAGCGGCCCGCCCTGGCCCCCTTCCCGCTCCTCGGGGCCCTGGCCGCCCGCTTCGGTCCACGCCCGGACGGATCCGGACCGACTTCGGGACGCTCGTCGCCCGCGTCGGTCTGGTGCCGAATACCGTCCTCGCCGCCGAGTACCGAGCGCTGGCGCGACTGGCGCCCGGCCGCGTCATCGCCGGCCTGGGTACCGGAGACAGCCTGAGCGCCGAGGAGAATCGGGCCTATGGCATTCCGTTTGCGCCGGCGGCCGAGCGGCGGACCGAACTGGTGGCGTTGGCCCGCGAGCTCACCGGCGAGGGGATCGTGGTCTGGGTGGCGGGCGGACCGGCCGGGCGGGGGACGAGGCGCGAGCCGCAGGGGCCGTGCTCAACGTGTGGGACGCCGATCCCGCGCTGGTCACCGAGCGGTCCACCGGTGCCGGGGCCCTCGAGGTCACGTGGGCCGGGCCACCGCCCGAGAGTGCCCCGTCCATGGCCGACACGGTGACTCTCATGTCCGAGGCCGGCGCCACCTGGGTTGTCTTCGGTTGGCCCGTCGACGTGGTCGCGCTGGCCCAGGCCGCGCACGCCGCGTCGCCCGGCCCATCGTCGGGGCAGGTCGGCCGGCAGCCGTAGACTCACTTGATGGAGTTCCGTCGCATCAACGGGCTGCCGCCCTACGTCTTCGCCACGATCAACGATCTGAAGGCGGACTCGCGGCGAGCCGGACGCGACGTGATCGACCTCGGGTTCGGCAACCCCGACCTGCCCTCGCCCGACGTCGCAGTCGGCAAGCTGGCAGAGGCGGCGCGCAACCCGCGCAACCACCGCTACTCGGCGTCGCGGGGCATTCCCAAACTGCGCAGCGCCATCACCGACCTCTACAAGCGCAAGTTCGACGTCGATCTCGATCCCGACACCGAGGTGGTCACCACCATCGGGGCCAAGGAGGGCTTCTCCCATCTCATGTGGGTGTTGGTGGCCCCGGGGGACACTGCGCTGGTGCCCTCGCCCTCGTACCCGATTCACATCTGGGGCCCGCTTTTCGCCGGCGCCGACGTGCGTCAGGTTCCTCTGCGCGGACCCGACGTCGAGTCGTTGGGCGCGCCCGACCCGGGCGAGGCCTTCTTCGACGGGCTCATGCACGCCTGGGAGGAGTCGTGGCCCAAGCCGCGCGTCATCGTCCTGTCCTTCCCGCACAACCCGACCACTGCCTGTGTCGACCTGAGCTTCATGGAGCGCCTGGTGGCTTTTGCCCGCGAGCACGACACCGTGCTCGTGCACGACTTCGCCTACGCCGATCTCGGCTTCGACGGCTACGAGCCACCGTCCATCCTCCAGGTGCCCGGGGCCAAGGAGGTCGCGGTCGAGCTCTACACCATGACCAAGTCCTTCTCTATGGCCGGCTGGCGAGTGGGATTCGTCGTCGGCAATGCCGAGATCGTCCAAGCGCTGACCAAGCTGAAGACCTACCTCGACTACGGGACGTTCCAGCCCATCCAGATCGCCGCCATCGTCGCCATGAACGAGGCGCCGGACTACCCCAAAGAAATCAACGAGATCTACCGGGGCCGCCGCGACGCCCTC
The DNA here is from genome assembly GCA_963726855.1 of uncultured Acidimicrobiaceae bacterium. GTDB lineage: Bacteria > Actinomycetota > Acidimicrobiia > Acidimicrobiales > RAAP-2 > Bog-473. Next base: position 20,030 of record CAVSEB010000019.1, on the reverse strand, counting down.
TGCGACGGGCTCAACCGAGTCGGCTGGCAGCTGGCCAAGCCGCGGGGGACGATGTTCGTCTGGGCTCCCATCCCCGAGCCCTATCGGGAGATGGGTTCGCTCGAATTCTCCAAGTACCTGATCAGCGAGGCCGACGTGGCCACCTCGCCCGGTGTCGGATTCGGTCCGGGAGGCGACGGCCACGTGCGCTTCGCCCTCATCGAGAACGAGCAGCGCATCGGTCAGGCCGTGCGCAACCTCCGCACCGCGCTGACGAAACTGGGCTGACGAAACTGGGGTAACCCGGAGGCCTGGCGCTGCGCGACAGCCGCCGACTGGCCCCATTCTCAGGTTGTCTCAAGGAGTGTCGGTCAATATCCCGGCCATGGCGTCGACGGTTCCCCCGCTGCTTGCTGGCGGCCCTGCGCCGGTCGACCCGTCCGCGGCGCCGCTCTTGCCGCCGCTCGGTGCGACCTCGACCCGAGCGCCTTACCTGGGACAGTTCGACTCGTACCGGGTGATCGCCTGCTGTGCCGTGGTGCTGCAGCACTCCTTGTTGTGGAACGTCGCGACAGGGAACACACCGGCATGGGCGTTCGTGATGTTGCTGCACTTCAGCCGCACGGCCTTCTTCTTCCTCACGGCGTTCGTGCTGACGTACTCCGAGATCCACCGGCCACGGTCGCTCGGCGAATTCTGGGGGCGGCGCTACCTGCAGATCGGTGTCCCGTATTTGGTGTGGACGGGGATCTACTGGGTCTTCACGATGGTCGACACCAACGCCTGGGGCCAGGCGGGCTCGCTGCTCTGGAACTACCTCGTCTACGGCTACTACCAGCTCTATTTCGTCGTCGTCCTTCTCCAGCTCTACCTGGTCTTCCCCTGGCTGTTGCGCGTGCTGCGCAAGAGCACGCACCACGTCACCATCATGGTGGGCAGTTTGCTGTTCGCGTTGCTCTTGGCGGCCGACCTCCACTACACGCAGTACTTCGGTGCCGTGGGCAACGCCACGCGCTCCATCGCCTCGGTCTGGCCCTGGGCTCGCGATGCGATCACCTACCAGGAACAGTTCGTGGCCGGCGTCCTGGTGGCACTGCACTTCGAGGAGATCAGAGACTTCGTGGAGCGGCGTTGGCGCGCCGTCATCGCAGTGGGTGTCCTTGTCGGGGTGGTCGCCACCATGTGGTACCTGATCGCGGTCTGGACCGGATCGGACACCGGCCACGCCTCTGATCTCTACCAGCCGGTTGCGTTCTTGTGGTTCACCGCAGCCGTAGCGGCCCTCGAATGCGGAACGTGGGCCTGGTACCGCCGCCAGGTTCGACGTCCCGGCGTCCGAGCTCGCTGGCCACGGATCTTCACGGCCGAGTATCTGGCGGGCCTGACGGGCGGGATCTTCTTCTGCCACGTGCTCTTCCTCAACCTCATCCGGGCGGGACTCGGTGACGCCGGCATCTCGGCCCACCTCGACTGGGCCGCCCTCGTTGCGCTGACGTTCGTGCTCACGATGACGTGCGCCGCGGTCTGTACCGGGCTGCTGCTTCTCACTCCATTGCGCTGGGTGCTCACCGGACCGATCCGGGCCGAGCAGCGAGCGCGCCTCGGCGTCGACGACCAGTCAGCTGAAACTCAGGAAAGTACTGCGTTGCCTCTGCAACCCGCGCTGACCTGACCGTCCCGTGCCTGAGGCGGCCACAACTGCGCTGACCTCATAATTTCTTTACGAAGTCCTCACCGGACTCTCGCTTCTCTCCCAGTGCCGGCACAGAGTCATTGGCCATTGTGAAGGGAAGTGAAACAGCAACGTAACTCTGAAGACACGATCTGGCTTCTCCGCCACGGAGAGAGCACCTGGAACGCGTCCGGGCTCGTACAAGGTCAGGCGGAAGGGCCGGAGCTGACCCCAGCTGGGCGCGAACAAGTGGCGGCAGTCTCGGCCGTGGTCAGCCGGCTACCGGTGACCACGATCATTTCGAGTGACCTCGCCCGCGCTCATCAGACGGCGTCCATCATTTCTGTGAAGCTGGACATGGCCTGGGTCTCCGACGTCGATCTGCGCGAGCGCGATTTTGGCTGCGCCCAGGGCAGGCCGTTGGGCGATCTCGGACCCGAATGGTCGGGCGTCGACGGCGGTCGCGTCGTCGACGCGGAAGCCCGTCCGCCCGGGGGCGAGTCGCTGCACGACTTCAGCCAGCGCGTCGACCGGTTCTTCAGCCGTTTGGCACAGCGTCAGCACCACGGCGATGTCCTCGTCGTCACGCATGGGGGCGTCATCCGCATGGCACTGGCGAAGTGCGACCGGGTGCCGGTGTCCAGGATGGCGTGGGGTTCGGTACCCAACGCCGGTCTGTGGTCATTGGGCAAGCACGAGATCTGTCCACCCGTCCTTCTCTCGAGCGTCTGAACCAGCAAGGAGCGACACATGCGACCAACAGCACTAGAACTGCCATCACGAGCGTCCAAGCCCAGGACCAAGGGTCATACGATGATGGTCGACGCCGGTCTTCCGACGCGCCAGTTTCAGGACATCGTCCAAAGCAGCGCTGAGTATCTCGACTTCGTGAAGTTCGGCTGGGGCACGGCGCTCGTGACCAAGGATCTCGAGCGCAAGATCGACACCCTCGACGATGCCGGGGTGGACTACTACTTCGGCGGCACCCTGTTCGAGAAATTCGTCCTGCAGGACCGCTTCGACGACTTTCGGGACCTGTGCCAGCGTTATTCGTGCCGATACGTCGAGGTCTCCAATGGGACCATCAGCCTGTCGGGCATGGAGAAGGTCGGCTACATCACGAAGTTGGCGGATGACTTCCACGTCGTCTCCGAAGTGGGATTCAAGGACGCCGAGCGTTCCGAGCTCCTGGCCCCCGACCGCTGGATCGAGAGCGTGCACGACGACCTCGACGCCGGCGCCTTCTTGGTCACGCTCGAGGCCCGTGAGAGCGGGCGCTCGGGCATCTGCCGGCCCAACGGTGAGCTCCGATTCGGGCTCATCGAAGAGATCCTGGCTAGCGACCTTCCCGTGGAGCGCCTCCTCTTCGAGGCTCCATCGACGGAGCTGCAGTGTTACTTCGTCACGCGGGTCGGCACCGACGTGAATCTGGGCAACATCCCATCCACTGCGATCCTCGGACTCGAGACGATCCGTCTTGGTCTCCGCTCCGACACCTTGGAGGCCTTCGAGGCGAAGGTCTCGTGAGGGAGAGCCGCGACGTCTTTCACCTGGCCATCCCGGTCTACGACCTCGATGCGTCACAGGAGTTCTACGTCGGGGCCCTCGGATGCAAGCTCGCCCGCCGCTACGCCGATCGCATCACCCTCGACTTCTTCGGCGATCAGCTCGTCTGTCATTTGGTGGATCCACCCGAATCGGCGCCGGCGGAGCTGCACCTCTACCCTCGCCACTTCGGGGTGACGTTTCGAGAGGGACGCGACTTCGATGCCCTCCACGCGCTCTGCGTGCAGCGCAAGGTCGAGCTGTTCTCCGACGTGTCCGTGCGCTTCGAGGGTCTGGTCGAAGCGCACCGGACCTTCGTGCTGCGCGACCCGTCCGACAATCTCCTCGAGTTCAAGCACTACGCCGATCCGCGGATGATGTACTGACATGGCGGCGCCCGTCCCGACTGCAACGCGTCTCGCGCCTGCACCCTCGTCTCAGGTGCGGTCGGTGCCTTTTGGGGTCGACCTCGCACCGGAAAGCGAATGCGTGGGCGCGTGGGTGTGCCGGCAGGCTGCGGAGCTGGCGGAGCGGGTGTACGCCGAGGACGCCCGGAGTGACCGGGTCCTGAGCTTCGCCTCGCTGGAGCGCTGGCGACGCGCCTTTGCGAGCGGACCATTCACTCCAGGAATGACGGTGGCCGTGTCGATCGCCGACCCGCTGTCCTGTGCGGCCGCCGTGGTGGGTGCGGTCGCCGCCGGCCTCTGGGTGGCCCCGTTGGATCCCGCCATGCCGGACGCCGGACCGAGTGGCGTGCGGTCGTTGCTGAGCAGAACCGAGGCACGGGCGGTCGTGGCCGACCGGCCCGCCGGGGCCGGCGAGTGGCTGGACTGGGTCGAGCTGGCTTCGCTGACACCGTCTCCGCGGGCATCGATCGAACCGGTCGAGCCCGTCGCGTCCTCCGGGGGCGTCGTGCTCTCCTCGTCGGGGACCACCGGCCCGCCCAAGGTGGCGCGAATTGCACAGGCCCGGCTCTTGCACACGGCTCGTTGCGTCGCGGCGCACCACGACCTGACGGTGCAGGACCGCGGTTTCAACTCTCTACCGCTCTTCCACATCAACGCCGAAGTGGTCGGCTTGCTCTCCTCCCTCGTCGCCGGCTCGTGCCTCGTGCTCGACGACCGCTTCCATCGGACGGGCTTCTGGGAGCTCATGGGTCAAAGGCAGATCACGTGGATCAATGCTGTGCCCGCCATCGTCTCGCGGCTCGCTGAGCTCCGGGCCGGAGAGCTCGTGCCGACCGGCGTCCGCTTCATCCGCTCGGCCTCGGCGCCGCTGCCGGTCGCGGCAGCGGACCGTTTCGAGGAGACCACGGGGATTCCGGTCATCGAGACCTACGGGATGACCGAGGCGGCCAGCCAGATCACGGCTCATCCGCTGTCGGTGCCGCGTCGTGCCGGCTCGGTCGGCGTGCCGGTCGGCGTCGAGCTGCGTGTCGTGCCGGACGACTCGCGCGAAGCAAACCCGGCGGAGTGCGCTCTGACCGAGGTAGGCCAGGTCGAGATCCGCGGCGCCTCGGTGATCGACCGCTACGCCGTGGACACCCACGCCGACCGCTTCCGCCCGGGCGGCTGGCTGCGCACGGGTGACCTCGGATGGCGCGACGACGACGGTTTCGTCTACCTGGTCGCCCGCAGTGACGACGTCATCAATCGGGGCGGCGAGAAGGTCTTCCCCCGGGAGATCGAAGAGGTCGTCAGCGCGGACCCCGCCGTGGTCGCCGTGGCCGTCGCCGGCCGGGACGATCCGGAATTGGGTCAGGTGCCCGTGGCCTTCGTCGTCCTCGAGGGTGTCGAATCTTCGGGCGATGTCCACGCGGCAGGCCCGGTGATCGAGCGGATCAACAATGCACTGGCTCAAGCGCTCGTCCGGACGCGGCGACCGGTCACCGTACATGTCGTCTCGGCGCTTCCTAGGGGGTCCACGGGGAAGGTGCGCCGGCGGGCGCTCTTCGAACCGGAGACGACGATCCTGCAGTCCTTCCCCGGGTCTTGATGGCTGACGAATCTCCACTGGCCCCGGCGCAGCCCGTGCGCGGGACGCGCAAACGGCTCGATCACATCGATGCCATGCGACCGGTCAAGCAGGTCGGCGTGGTGTCGACCCACACGCTCATCTTTTTCGCCCCGCTGGCCGCCGGCGTTGCCGTGGGGGCGTCGTTGCAATTGCTCCATGTCACCCGCGAGGCCTTCCTGTTCGTCTCCGCCTGCATGCTCACCTACAGCGTGCGCGACCTGCCCGGCATCGATCATCGAACCTTCTGGCGCCGCCGTTTCGCCCTGGTGGCCGTGCCCTACCTGTGCTGGTCCGTCATCTACTTCTTCTTGACCATCGGATCCGCCCCGGGCACGGTGTCGGGCGACGCGGCCCACCTCGGCTACCTCGTCGGAACCGGGTACTACCAGCTCTACTACCTGCTGGTCCTCCTGGAGTTCTACGCCCTCTTCCCGCTGTGTCTCATCTTGGTGCGAAAGACGGTGGGGCACCACGGGCTCCTTCTGCTGGCGAGCGCACTGGCGCAGGTGGTCTTGGTCTCGACGATGCACTGGGGACTCGCCCCGAGCTGGATGACGGGCTACTGGGCCACGCGAGAGGTGACGTCGTACCAGTTCTATTTGATCGCCGGCATGGTGATGGCCCTGCACCTCGACGAGTTCCACCAGTGGCTCGTCGGGCACGTGTGGACGATCGTGCTCGGCACCGTGGCCGCCGCCGCGGCGGCGGAGGCCTGGTACTACCTGTCGGCGGATCACGTGGTCTCTTGGTTCGGCTCGAGCTCTGACCCGTTTCAGCCGATCGTGATCCCTTTCAACGTGGGCGCCATCGCCTGCATCTACCTGATCGGCGTCCTGCTCGTCGATCGACGCCGTTCGGCGCGGACCCGACGCGCCGTCCACTCTGGCTCGGACAATTCCTACGGCGTCTACCTGGCCCAGTTGTTCTTCATCACCATGCTGAGCTGGTTGGGTTGGCGCCAGCTCAACGGCGTCCTGCCCTGGCCGCTGGTCAGCGTGCTCACGGTCGTCCTCGTGTTCCTGGCCTGCGTTGGCCTGACCGAGGTCTTGGCCCGGACGCCCTGGAGCAAGCCCCTGACCGGACGCTCGCGGGTTCCGTGGCGCGTGGGTCGCCAGCCGGGGGCGGCCGTGCCCGAGACGCTCGATGGTGCCGCGGACAACGCCCGGACCGAACGCGTCGAGGCGCTGAGCCCGACTTAGCGCGTCCCTGCCACGGTGGCGGCCAGAGCGGCGGCGATCGCCCGGTAGCCCGCGTCGTTGGGGTGCTGGTTCGGGCCCAGGGGCGGTGCCGCACACATCCAGGTCAAGGCGCAGACCCGGGCGACATCGGTGGGCACCGTGCCCAATCCAGGCGCCGTGACGGGAGTGGTGTTGCCCAGGTCGAAGGCCGCGCCGACATCGGCCATCGGCATCCCGGCCTTGGCGTAAGCGGCGCGGATGATGTCGTTCAAACGGTCGATGACCACGAGGCTGGCTTGGGCGAACACCTGGCCGCCGGCGCCCCGCACGGCATCGCCCAGATAAGGGTCGTAGTGACCCACACCGACGATCTGCGCGTCGGCCGGTGCGGCCTGGCGCAGGGCGGCGAGAATGTGGGGGAGCTGGTCCTGTACGGCGGTCAAACCACTGGCGACGCATGCACTGTTGAGGTTCATGTCGTGCAGGCAGCGGACGACATCGTTGAAGCCCAGGTCGACCGTGACCAACACGGTGGAGGAGTGGGTCCGCAAGAAGTCGACGGCGGTCTGGAGCTGAGTGCCGTCGCGGTAGTCGCAGTGCCCGCCCCCCCCGATCATGTTCAACGTGCTGATGCCGGGACAGCCGATGCGCACGAGGGTGAGCCCCGGCCAGCGCGTCGCTTCCCGAGCCGCCAGGTCGTCGGCATAGCCCGAATCGGTGGCCGCGCCGTGGGGGTGAGTCAATGTGGGCTGGAACCCGACGGAACCCGATCCGCCGACCGCAAGGTCGTAGGGCGGGGCTGCGGTCGCCGCCGCGCCGGCCGGTCCCGCACCGAGGAGGGCAGAGGCGGTGAAGAGGGCCAGCAGGACGCTCGTCCCCAGTGCGGCCGCGGCACGCGTCGCCGCCGCCACGCCCCGGGTCACGGCAGCCCGGCGCCCGGAACGGTCGTGCGGACCTTCTCGATGGCGCCGTTGCGAGCAAGCGGAGCTTTGTTCCCGTCGCTGTCTGCCGCGATGACGAGGTACAAGGTGCGGCGGTCGTCGTCGCCGAGCATGCAGGCAAAGCACGGCATGGACGTGGTGACGCGCTCGAGCACCTCGCCTCCCTCGGCGAAGCGGACGCATTCGGGCAACATGGCGTTGGCCGCCCACACCGTGCCGTCCTCGCACAAGCAGATGCCATCGGGGAAGACGCCCTCGGTGGCCGCCCACACCCGTCGGTGGGAGAGCGAGCCGTCCTCGGCGCGGTCGAATGCAGTGAGGCGTCCACCCATGGTCTCGGCGATGATCAAAGTGCGGCCGTCGTCGGTGATGACGGTCCCGTTGGGGAACTGGATGTCCGTGGCGGCCTCGCAACTGGTGCCGTCGGGGTCCACCCGGACCACCGAGGCCGTGGAGATGTCACTGCCGTGGAGGGTTCCGGCGTAGAGCCCGTCGAGGTCGAAACCGAAGTTCCCGGCGTAGGCCTGGCCGTTGGCCGCGACCACCATGTCGTTGGCGTGCCAGGTGGCCCAGGGCCGGAGGTCGCCGTGCACCACGAGGGAGCTGTCGGGCTCTCGGCGCATGATGACCCGGTCGAGGCGGGAGACGAAGAGGAGGCGCCCATCGGGCAGCCAACCGAGACCGCCCGGTTCCCCGTCGAAATCCACCTCGACCCGGCGCTCACCATCGGAGGAGACGGAGGACACCGCGTGGTCGAAGAAATCGCTGTACCAAAGCCGGCCCTCGTGCCAACGCGGGCACTCGCCGAAGTAGAGGCCTGAGAGGAAGGGCTCAGCGGTCAGGTTGTCGTTGGTCACGGTCATTTCTCCAGGCCTGGTGGGTCAAGGCCCTGGCAGTTCAGCACAGGCGGGCCCGGGCGCGCTGGTCGGCCAGAGGGGTACCTTGTGGTTGTGGCCTACTGGGTGCTCAAGGCGATCCTGACCCCAATTTTTCTCGTCCTGTTCCGCGTCAAGGTTGAGGGGCGCGAGCACATCCCCAAGCAGGGAGCCGCCGTGCTGGCGGCCAACCACCAGTCCTTCTGCGACTCCTTCTTCCTCCCTCTCGTGGTCCGGCGCAAGGTGACCTACCTGGCCAAGGCCGAGTACTTCGACTCGTGGAAGACGGCCTGGTTCTTCCGGGCGGCGGGACAGATCCCCATCCGGCGTACCGGCGGCAGCGCCTCGGAGCGGGCGCTCGAGACGGCACGCACCGACGTCTTGGGTCAGGGTCACCTGTTGGGCCTCTATCCCGAAGGCACCCGAAGCATGGACGAATGCGTGCACAAGGGACGGACGGGGGTGACGCGCCTCTCACGCGAGTGCGGAGTGCCGATCATCCCCGTGGGCATCGTCGGGACGGTGGACGTGCAGCCGGTCAACTCGAAGTTCATGCGGCCCTTCAAGACGGTGACCATCCGCTTTGGTGCCCCCATGCAGATGGACCCGCCCGAGGACCCGGCGCACCCGCTCGAAAACCACGATCACACGCAGTGCCGCGACTTCACCGACCAGCTGATGCACGAGATCGCCCGACTCTCGGAGCGTCCGTATATCGACGAATACGTGCCCTCACGCCCGCACGCCGCCGCGGCCTAAAGGTCCTGCAGCGGGCGAGTTTCACCCGTTTGAAACAGCCAGTTCACATTGACCGCCTAACGTTGCCCCATGGCTGGTTACGTCGTGCGCATCGCACTACCCGACCGGCCCGGCGCCCTGGGCCTCGTGGCCAGCAGGATCGGGGCGGTCGGGGGAGACATCGTCGCGATCAACATCCTCGAGCGCGAAGAGGGGCAGGCGGTCGACGAGTTCGTGGTTGAGATCGGTGGCGATCATCTGATCGAGCTCCTGCGCACCGAGATCCACGAAGTCGACGGCGCGTCGGTGCTCGAGATCAGAGCGGCGGACTCGACGACTCCGGCGGGCTGACGACGTAGGCGCACACGTGCGCGCCGTCCATCAGGTGCGCGACGCGGCGCACCGTGGCACCTGGGAGTGCCTCGCGGATGAAGGCGAGCTCGCTCGTGCAGGCCTGAGAGAAGCCGTGCGCCACGGTGAGGATGGCGCAGTTGTGCTCGGTGATGCGCCAGCTGCCGTCGTCGAGGCGCTCGGCGTCGGCCAGGTAGCCGTCCTCGTCGAGGATGGCGGTCAGCGCGGCCACCTGATCGTCGAAGGGCAGGTGTGCGGTGCGAGGCAGGGCGTCGGCGACGCGACGCTGGCGCCGCTGCTCGAAGAGTTCGTCCACCTGGCTGGCACCCGGGCCGCCCAGATAGCCGAGCAGTTCGGTCGTGAGGTCGCCGTAGCGCTTGGGGAAGAGGGTCTCGGCCGCCGAGGTGAGGGCGTAGAGGTGGCGGGGCCGGCCCCGCCGGGTCTGCTCGGCGTCGTCGTCGTGGTGCGTCAGGAGCCCGTCCTCTTCGAGGCGGGCCAGTTGCTGGCGGACGGCGGCCGGCGTGAGCGAGAGGGCGGCGGCCACCGCGGCGGCATCGAGCGGCCCCTCGCGCTTGAGCAGGGTGAGAATGGCGCGCCGGGTGGTGGGCAGCTGCTGAAGCGGCGACTCTGGTGCCTCGGTGTCGGTGGCGTCGGGGGTCACGGCAGGATCAGGTGGACGTCGCCGAACTCGTGCCACAGGTATCCCTCCGAGAGGGCGGCCGCGTAGGACACCTCGAGCAGCGGACGCCCGGCGATGGCCTCGAGCATGGCGAGGTGCGAGGCCTCGGGCTCGTGCCAGCCCGTGAGGAAACCGTCGATGGAGCGCACCGCATGCTCGGGTGACACCACGGTCTCGGTCCAACCTTCGCTCGGGTGCACGTGCCCATGTTCGTCCACCACCGACTCGAGGGCGCGCACCACGGTCGTGCCGATGGCGATGACCCGGCCACCCGAGCGGCGGGTGTCATTGATGCGATGGGCGGTGGGGAGCGACACCTTGAAGTACTCGGCGTACGGCGGCTCGTTGGCCTCGAGCGAAGCCACCCCGGTGTGCAGGAGCACCGGGGCCACGCCAACGCCCTTGGCCACCAGCCGGGTCAGCACCTCGGGGGTGAAGGGGCGTCCGGCGCTGGGCATCTCGGCCGAGCCGGGTTCGGTGGCGTAGACGTTCTGGTAGGCCGAGAGCGGGTAGCTGCCTTGCACGTAGCCGTAGCGGATGGGACGCCCGTAGCGGGCCAGGTAGCTGTGCAGCCGATCGGGCGCTTCGATGCGGCTGACCCAGAGGCGCACGCCGGCGCCGCCCGGACCGGGTGAGTACGGGGCGAGCAGCGTGACCTCACCACCGCCGGGCAGCACGAACAGGTCGCCTGCGCGGGCATGGAGTTGGGCGGCGCCGTCGCGGCGGACCTCAACGGTCCACAGCCCGGCCGGGAGCTGAGTCGAGAGATGGACCTGTACGGCTGCACCGTCAGGGGCGGTGCCGTCGACCTCGGCGGCCAGGGTGCCCGAGGTGTTGATCACGACGAGGTCGCCCTCCTCGAGAAAGCGCGGGAGCTCGGAGAAGTGCGAGTGGACCAACGAGAGGTCGGACTTCTTCGCCACGAGCATGCGCACCGCATCGCGGGTGATGCCGCGGTTCTCGGGTGGGGCCGGCGCCTCGAGCTCGGGGGGCAGGTCGAAGGAGAGCGGGTGCAGCTCGGGCAGGCGGGCCGGTGCGCCGGCCGTCAGCGTGGTCATGGCGTCGCCCCCGCTGTCGCCAGTTCGGCCGCCCGGTAGCGCCCGCTCGGGCGGTCGCTCTCGATGAGGTCGAGGAAGGCGGGCACCACGCTGGCCGGTTCGGGCCGGTCCGAGATGTCCTCGCCCGGGAACGCGGCCTGGTGCATTGCCGTACGCAGGTCGCCGGGATCGACCGACCACACGCGCAGGCCCGGGAGCTCGGCGGCCAGCACGGCGCTGATCTGATCGAGCGCGGCCTTCCCAGCGCCGTAACCGCCCCACCCGTCGTAGGGTTCGACAGCGGCGTCCGAGGTGATGTCGATCAGTCGGGGCCGGGGTGAGTCGAGGAGCAATGGCAGCGCGTCCTGGATCAGGCCCAGGGGCGCCACGACGTTGACCTCGAAGGCGACGCGCAGCTCGCCTAGCGGATAGTCGGCGAGCGGGGGCAGCGGTGACGCGCCGAGCGTGCCGGCGTTGTTGACCACCAGATCGAGCCCGCCCAGGTCGAAGGCGGCCCCGGTCAGGTCGCTGCGGTGGCCGGCGTCGGTGATGTCACCGGCCAGCGCGACCACCTGGGCTCCGGGTCCGGCCTGCGCCCGGATGCGAGCTGCGGCCACCGCCAGCGCATCGGCGTCACGCCCGTCGACGACAACCGACCAACCGGCCGAGACGAGCCCGGTGACCAGCGCCTCCCCGAGCCCTCGAGATGCCCCTGTCACGATCGCCACGCTCATGGCCAACCACCCTTCTGAGCGGTGCGGAAGTCCGCTCCTTCGGGTGAATATAACAAGGATTTCCTTGCTTTATTTCGCACGCTGGATTTTCCCGCGCAGGCGCCCAGACCGGGGACGTCTGGGCACGCACCCGCTCGTGCCTATCCCTGGCGTTCGCGGTCATCCTCTCCCCGCGTTGCCGGGCCAAGCCGAGGAAGGCGACGGTAGCTCGAAGGTTCAGTGGACGAAGATGTCGAGAAGGTCATCGTGACGGACAAACCACCGTCAGGACGCGACGTCGCTTCGCAGCGTCCGCCATGTGCCACGACCACCGAACGAACGATGGCCAAACCGAGTCCGTGACCGTTCCCCGTGCGCGCCATGGCCTGGTAGAACGGTCGGAACAGCTCGGCGGACACTGATGGTGAGATGGTTGGCCCGGTGCTCTCGATCTTTAACCCGGCCTCAGACCCGTTTGCAAACGTTGAGGCGCGGATCCAGCAGCGGTTGTCGTTGTGAATGACAGCGTTTTCAACCAGGTTCGCCACGGCACGCTGCAGCAGAATGCGGTCGGCATGGAGAGGGATGGGAACGAGATCCCGCTCGACGGTGAGCTCTGAGGCTTGGGCGTCGAGGGCGTGATCCACGATCCTCGCCAGATCCACCTCGTCGGACAACGCCAAACCTGCGTCGCTGCGTGAGAGCACAAGCAGCGCACCAATCAGGGCATCAGCCTCTCGGAGGAGATCGCCGATGTCCACCGCCATCTTTTCGAGCTGTTCGGGAGTCACTTCGTCCTTGGCCATGGTGACGTCGAGGACGGCGCCGAGGGCAGTCAGCGGGGTGCGCAGCTCGTGGGAGGCGTCGGCCACAAATCGCTCTTGGGCAACAAAGGTCCCGTCCAGGCGGTCGAGCATGACGTTGAAGGTATGAACGAGCTCCTTGAGCTCGCCGCCCTGCTTAGGAACGACAAGTCGTTCTCCGAGCGTGGCCCTCGACGCCCGCGCCGCCGCGTCCGTGACGTCGCGGAGAGGCCGCAACGCCCTTCCTGAAAGGGTCCATGCTGTCGCGGCGGCTACGCCGGTCATCAGGATCAGGCCCAGCACCGAAAACCACAGGAGATCGTGGAGGGTGCTGGATCGGTTCGCCGTGCTGCCGATCCCGGCGGCTTGTGCGAGCGCGTCGCGGCAGTAAGTCAGGTCTCCCTCGACTCCAACGGACGGCTGAATCGGATGAGGTGTGGCCGCTGCAATCCGCTGCTGCTGCTCGCAGATCAGCACCTCTTGCTGGCGCAGCGCCTGAACCGGGGTCTCAGGCGGCACCGTCGTGAGGACCAAGACGTAGGTCAGCGCCAATAGCCCAGCTCCGACGACAAAGAACACTCCGGCGGTGAGGAGCGTGAGACGCATTCGAAGGGAGCCTCGGGTCTGTACCGCTTCGTTCATAGGCGATATCCCCGACCAATGAGGGTTGCGATCACGGGAGGATCGCCGAGCTTGCGGCGCAACCGTCCCACCGTCACCGCCACCGTGTTAGAGAACGGGTCCGCATGGTTGTCCCAGACCCGTTCGAAGAGTTCCTCGGCGCTGACCACTGCGCCGTCGGCGGCACAGAGCACCTCGAGGACTCCGAACTCCTTCGTGCTCAGGTCCACGGGATGGCCGCTCCTGCTCACCAGCTGTCGAGCCCGATCGAGCACAAGATCCCCTTTGACAATGACCGGTGCCGGCGACGGGGGTCGCCGACCGAGGGTGCGGACCCTGGCCAACAGCTCGGCGAAGGCGAAGGGTTTGGCCAGATAGTCGTCCGCCCCGAGCGTGAGCCCGGCCACCTTGTCGTCGACGGTTCCGGCGGCCGTCAACATGATCACACGAGCCTGGGAGGGTCCGGCGATCAGTACCGCGCAGACAGCGTCTCCATGCACCACCGGCAAGTCCCGGTCCAAGACGACCACGTCGTAGGAAGTGACAGTCGCCAGCTCGATCGCACGGGCCCCATCGACAGCGATGTCCACGGCGATGCCAGCGTCACGTAGCCCATCGGCGATCGTTTTGGCCAGGAGTGTGTGATCCTCGACGACTAGGACCCTCATAGATCAATTGTGCATGAGCGACATGACAACTCCATAACAGCAGGGCCGATGTAGCCCCTCCGAATTCTCAGGGGTGGTCTTCGCCACCTGGGCATTCGCGTACGGTGTGGGGGCTTCGGGACTCGGTTGGGTTAGCGCCGCGTCATTGGAAGAGGCGTAGGAGTCACACATGACTTCTGCGCCCACCCCCCGGACCGCGCCGACGAAGGCGACGACTCCGAAGGTCACGCCCGCCGGCCGGTCGCGAAACACATCGCTCGGATTTGCGGTGCTCATCACGGGGTGTGCACTCGTCGCCGCGGTATCGGGTCCCATGCTCGCCGCAGGCCCTGCCGAGGCATCGCCAACCAAAGGCGACGGTGACGTGCTTTACGTTGGCCGGTGGCCGAACCACCCGAACGTGTTCGCGGATATTCAGGCTGCCGTCAATGCAGCACGTCCAGATGACGAGATCCTCGTTGCCCCGGGCGACTACCACGAGAGCCCGAAGTCCTCTGCGGGCGTACTCGTCACCACGCCCGACATCACGATCCGAGGGGCCGACCGCAACAGGGTCATCGTGGACGGGACCAAGCCAGGCGCACCGTCATGCGCAAGCGCCCAGCGTGACCAGAACTTTGGGCCTCGAGACACTGGGCGAAACGGAATCGTGGTCCGACGGGCGAGCGGGGTCCAGATCGAGAACCTGACCGTCTGCAATTTCATCGGCCCCACGGGCGCCAATCAATGGGGCAACCAGATCTGGTTCGACGGCGGAGCTGGTTCGGGCACCACCGGCATGGGTGCGTACACGGCCACCTACGTCACCTCCACCTCAACGTACGAACCCGACCTCGCAGAACCGCCCTACACAACGGTACGTCACCTCGTGCCAAGCTCGACGCCAGGGCTTCCCCACGTCGTCGGTGTCTCGATCACGGTCGCACGAACGGGCATCTTGGTTTCCAACGCTTCGGGTCCCGGAGTCATCAATCGCAGCTTTGGGTCAAACATGGCCGACTCCGGGTTCCATATCGCGGGCTGCCAGGACTGCAACGCGCTCTTCGACCACGATTCCGGCTTGCACAATGTGATCGGGTTCTCGGCGACCGACGCCGGGGGGAACCTCGTGGTGCGCCACTCCTCGTTCCAGCAAAACGGCGCGGGGATCAACCTTGCGTCCGAGAACAACGAGGACGCACCACCACCACAGGACGGGGCGTGTCCGCCCGACGCCCATGACCCGGTCCCGTCAGTGCCCGGTCTGTGCACCGTCATCGAGTACAACACAGTCGGCAACAACAATGCTGTCGATGTCTCGCCGGACCCTTCTGACGTTCTCTTGGGAGCCGGAATCGACATCGCCGGCGGGCGTCACGACCTCGTCTACGACAATCTGGTGGAGGCGCAAGGGTCTTACGGCATCGTGGCGACTGCTGCGGACATAGGCACCGGTGGATACCCGAACGCGCTGTGCCAAGGCGGTCACCAAATCAGCGCCTCGACATGCCTCTTCAACGCGTTCGGCAACGTCATCGAGAAGAACACGCTCGGCCACAATGGCACCTTCGCCAATCCGAGCAACGGCGACCTGGCCGATGCGACCCTGGCCGGTGATCCCCCCGACTGCTTCTCACACAACACCGATTCGGCGGGAAAACTCACGGACGCTCCCGCCACCCTCGCGGGCTCCCGATCGCATTGCTCCGACGTCCGGAGCGGCACGTTCTTCTCGGTCGTAGGCGTCGAGGTCGCGTGTGCCGTCAATGCCTTTGGACACTGCGCCAATGGGACCGGCGACCATGCCCTGGGCTCGCTCAACGCCCTCGCAACGCTCCTCAAGTCCCCACTCGACGACTCCGCACTCCGAGGCATCAAGGCGGTGTATCCCAGTGGGCGCAGCTACGTCGCTCATTGGCCGGGAACCCAGCCGTCGCTTCCCAACTGATGCGCAGGACGAAACCGAAGTTCAACAGCCGGAATCTACGGGCCATCGCGGCATCGGTATTGGGGATCGCGCTCGTGGGTTACCTGGTGTTGTGGGGGGCAGGGTTCGGGACCGACTTGTTGGTCTACCGAGAAGGGGCGGCACAATGGCTGGCGGGGCATGACCCCTACCGGGTCTCGTACACCCCGTATGGCCTGAACTTTACCTACCCTCCGTTCGCGCTCATCGTCTTCTCCACGGTTGCCTGGCCGCCGTTCGTCGTGACGAAGTGGATGCTCTGGGGGGTCGATGTCGCCACGCTGACGTCCATCATCTTCATTGTTCGTCGACGAACGGGCGATGAGCCCGAGCACGGCTGGCTCAGTTCGTTGACGTGGGCGCTCGTTGCGTTGCTCGTGCTCGAACCTGCTCGCAGCGGGATGAGCTTCGTACAGATCGAGTTCTTCTTGATGTTCCTCGTCGTGGTCGACCTGTTCGTTCTGCCGGCGCGCTGGAGGGGGGTCGGGATCGGTCTTGCTGCCGCCATCAAGCTGACACCCGCGATCTTTGTTGTGGCGCTGGTCTTGCGGCGAGATTGGGCGGCCCTACGAAGGACAGTTGGAACCTTCGTGACCTGCACGGCGGTCGCCTTGTTGCTGTCACCGGGAATCTCGGCCGACTACTGGCTCCACCGGGTCTTCGACCCGCACCGGGTTGGCGGGGTGACGTTCAGTTCCAATCTGTGCTGGTATGCGGTCGTCCACCGGATCCCTCTCTCGGCCCTCGACGCGGAACTCATCTGGCTCGTTCTTTGCGCCGTGACCCTTCTGACCGGGGTGTTCGTTGCCTGGCGTCGCTTCGCATCGGAGGACGATTGTCTCGCCGTCCTCTGCCTCGCGCTGGTCGGACTTATGGTGAGCCCGATCTCGTGGTCGCACCACTGGATCTGGGTTGTGATCATCCCGCCCGCTTTGGCGAGGGGGCGGTCGAAAGTACCCGCGATCGTGCAAGCGATGTTGTGGATCCTTGTCGCGTGCACTGTGGTCGAGCCGTACTGGTGGATTCAACGAGGTCCCACTGCCGCTGCCTTCGAAGACCTGGTGCCGCTGTGGACCATGGCGTCGCTCTGCGCCTGGGCTGCGGGTGAATGGAGGGATTGGCGTCGGCCGGCGCGGGTCCTTCCTGCGATCTTCGTGACGCGGGCTAGACGGTTGCGCACCTGATCATCAGCAGCAGCTGGCTCGACATCGACTTGGTGGTTCCGAGGGCGTCACCGAACGCGAACGATCATCAGTCGGACGTCGTCGGCCCAGCCCCGAGAGCGCTCGACGGCCCGCAGCCAGACGTCGTGGAGGGCGTCGGTCAGCTCCACCGGCAGCTGGGGCTCGAACACGGCCTCGGCCTGCCAGAGGGCGGCCAGCTCGTCGAGGCTCGACCACACGCCCTCGGCCAGGCCGGCCACGGTCGCCGCGCCCAGCGCGGTGGACTCGGTCGAGCGGGGCCGGGCCACCGGCATGCGGCTCTGCTCGGCCTGGAGCTCGAGGAGGAGGTCCATGGCGGCGGCGCCCCCGTCCACCCGCAGCGCGGCGAGCCGGCGGGAAGAGGCGGCGGCCCCGCCCTCGGGCAGGGCATCGGACATGGCATCGGACATGGCATCGGTCATGTCGCGCACCTGGAAGGCCATCGCCTCGACGGTGGCCCGGGCCAGCTGGGCCCGGCCGGCGCCACGGGTCAGCCCGGTGACGATGCCGCGGGCCTGGGGGTCCCACTGCGGGCTGCCCAGCCCCGTGAGCGCCGGGACGAAGACGACGCCGCCGCTGTCGGGCACCGAGCGGGCGAGCGGTCCCACTTCGGCCGCCGCGGTGATGATGCCCAGACCGTCGCGCAGCCACTGGATGGCGGCACCCGAGACGAAGACGGATCCCTCGAGCGCGTAGGCCACGCGGGCCGTCGGCGGCACGTGCGCGCCGAGGTCCCAGGCGCAGCTGACGGTGAGGCCGTCCGGCGCCGGCGGGCGCTCGGCCCCGGCGTTGGCCAACGCGAAGCTGCCGGTGCCGTAGGTCACCTTCGCCATGCCCGGCTCGAAGCAGCACTGCCCGAAGAGGGCGGCCTGCTGGTCGCCCAGCATTCCCGAGACCGAGACCCCGTCGAGCACGGCGGCGGCCGGACCGAGGTCGTCGAGGCGGGCGGCGCCGAAGCGGCCGGCCGAGGGGCGTACCTCGGCCAGGGTGTGGGCGGGCACGCCGAAGAGCGCGCAGAGCTCGGGCGACCAGGCCCGGACCTCGGTGTCGAAGAGCAGGGTGCGGCTGGCGTTGGAGGGATCGGTGGCGTACGTGCCGCCGTCCGTCCCGCCGGTGAGGTTCCACAGGACCCAGGTGTCGACGGTGCAGAAGGAGAGGCCGGGATCGGCCGGGTCGAGGTCGAGCCCGCTCTCGGTGAGGAGCCAGGCGGCCTTGGTGGCGCTGAAGTACGGATCGAGCACCAGCCCGGTGCGGTCGCGCACCATGGGCAGATGACCGGCCTCGGCCAGGCGGCGGCACAGGGGAGCGGTGCGCCGGTCCTGCCACACGATGGCCCGGTGGTGGGGCCGGCCGCTGCGGCGGTCGAAGGCGACCAGGGTCTCGCGCTGGTTGGTGATGCCGATGGCGGCCACCGTCTCGCCGGCCTCGGCCAGGCGGGCGCCCACCTCGGCCAGGGTGGTCCGGACGGCCTGCCAGATCTCGAGCGGGTCGTGCTCCACCCAGCCCGGGCGGGGGAAGTGCTGCGTCAGCTCCCGGTAGGCCACGTCGGTGACCTGGCCGGCCGGATCGACGGCCAGGGCGCGCACGCCGGTCGTGCCCGCATCGATGGCGACGACCCTGGCCATGGTGGGGCGACGCTAACCCGTGGGGCTTCTCGGGCTCCTCGGCGTCGGGCCAGGCCAGGGGTCCGCTGGTCAGGGGAAATTTTCGCGATCGGCCCGTGACCTGCACGGATAGCTGCAGGTATTTCGTTGACAACGACGTAACTACAATGATGTAATGACCACAGCATCTCGTGTCTCGGGGGAGGGTCCACCACTACATATTGTGGTGAGGCGAGAAAGACCCCTCCTCCGGGCGCTTGATTGAGGACAGCGCTACGAGACGCCACCCGAACGGTACGAGAGAGTGGGGTGTCGGCGGCGCATGGCAGGACGAGCAGCACCGGAAGCACCCCAGGCAGATCATTTTCAGCAGCAGAGCTTCTTCAGCGAACCCGAACCCACCCTGACCACGCAGGAGGACCCCAGCACCATGGCTATCGCTCCCCAGCGATCCGAGATCGGCATCCGCCGCCACTTCACGACCCCGGGCGTCCACCCCTATGACGAGGTGCGCTGGGAGCGTCGCGACGCCCGCATCACCAACTACCGCGACGGGGCGGTGGCCTTCGAGCAGCTGGGCGTCGAGGTGCCCGAGAGTTGGAGCGTCAACGCCACCAACATCTTGGCGCAGAAGTACTTCCGGGGGACTCTCGGCACCGAGGAGCGCGAATGGTCGCTCAAGCAGGTGGCCGACCGGGTGGCGGACACGCTGACCGCCTGGGGCATCAAGGACGGCTACTTCGTCGACGACGAGGAGGCCCAGGTCTTCAACCACGAGCTGAAGTACCTCATCATCCACCAGCGGGCGGCGTTCAACTCGCCGGTGTGGTTCAACATCGGCGTCCACGGCGTGCCGCAGCAGGGCGCGTGCGTGCTTCATCCTCTCGGTCGAGGACCAGATGGACTCGATCCTCAACTGGTACACCGAAGAGGGGATCATCTTCAAGGGCGGCTCGGGTGCGGGGGTCAACCTGTCGCGCATCCGCTCCTCCCACGAGCTGCTCAAGGGCGGCGGCACCGCCTCGGGCCCGGTCAGCTTCATGCGGGGGGCCGACGCCTCGGCCGGGACGATCAAGTCGGGCGGCAAGACGCGCCGGGCCGCCAAGATGGTCATCCTCGACGCCGACCACCCCGACGTCGAGGACTTCATCTGGTGCAAGGCCATCGAGGAGCGCAAGGCCCGGGTGCTGCGCGACGCCGGCTTCGACATGGACCTCGACGGAGTGGACAGCCACTCGACCCAGTACCAGAACGCCAACAATTCGGTGCGGGTGACCGACGAGTTCATGCAGGCCGTCATCGACGGCGACCAGTGGGAACTGCGGGCGCGCACCGACGGCTCGGTGATCCGCACCGTGCCCGGCCCGTGACCTCTTCCGCCAGATCGCCCACTCGGCCTGGGAGTGCGCCGACCCCGGCCTGCAGTACGACACGACGATCAACCGCTGGCACACCGCGCCCAA